>NZ_JAESDI010000017.1 GCF_019249215.1 Alteromonas lipotrueae | reverse complement strand
GATATTAAAGGCTCCTCGTTGTTTAGGCATTTTTCTGAGATTGATGAAAAATGGTTAAGGCTTAAATCAGGCCCTGTTTTTAATCTGAAAAGCCCCGTATTCATTATTTGGGAACAGCGCCAATACTTATTTAAATTTGGCGGTAATAGACCTATTACTTGCCAAGCCAGTTACATGTATCAGAATGTGACTATGTTTCCCTTAGTTTCTGAATCCGGTGAAGTGGAGAAGTTCTGTATCGTAGTTTATGACGTAACAGACCAAGCGCTTAGCAAAATTGGTATGGAAAGACTGAATGAAGAGTTAAAAACAGCCAGTCGAATTGATGGCTTAACTGGGTTATTCAACCGTCGATACTGGCAGGAACGTTTGGAGCAATCTTATAAGTTAGCAAAGCGCCAAGATAAGGCGAGCACCGCTATGATGTTAGATATCGATCACTTTAAAAAAGTGAACGATACTTATGGTCATCAAGCAGGGGATAAAGTTATTCAAATGCTTTCCGCCCTTATTAAGCGCTGTGTCAGGGAAACTGATTTAGCGGGCCGTTATGGCGGCGAAGAATTTGCCGTTATTCTTACTGATTCCTCAGTTGAAAAAGCCGTCATAGTGGCTGAGCGTATTCGTCGTTTAACTGAGCGTATGGTGGTAGAGCATGATGGTGAAGAGATTACTTTTACGGTGAGTTTAGGTTTAGCTGAGTTCGACCCTCACAGTAAAAGCTCCATGGCTTGGCTTGAAAAAGCCGATCAGGCGCTTTACGAAGCTAAAGAAAGTGGGCGAAACAAATACTGTATTAGCCCGCTAGCTGAAGTTTAACGCTACTATTTACGTCGTCATTTCCGGTCGCTTCACGCTAAGTTGGTACTAAGTTTATCGCAACAACCCTGCGTCTACTCTTTATAATTTCAGCAGGGTTAATCCTAAGGTATTTTTCAACTCTTGAAAGGTAACAGGCTTGACCAAATGGTAGCGAATACCAGCAAGCTCAGAGGCCTTTCTATCGTCTTTATGTGCGTTAGACGTAATAGCAACAATGGGGATATTCGGCTTTTTCTCTTTGATAATCTTTGCCACCTCTAAACCGCTTATATCAGGCAAGTTAATATCTAACAAAATAGCGTCGTAAGACTCTTCACGGGCCAGAATGATGGCGTCGTTACCATTGCTTACTGTCTTAGGTGAGTGTCCCATGCATATCAGCATGTTTTCCAGCATTTGTGCGTTTATCGGCTCATCTTCTACCACCAGTATTTTGGCATGATTGACTGGCTGATAGGCGGATTTGTTAGGCTTCGCTAAGTGGTGAAGGGTATCCACAATACGGTTCTTATCTACAGGCTTAACAAAAGATTGCCATACTTCAAGCTGACTGTTTGCAATAACGTTGGCAATATCCGGTGTAGCCGATAACACCACAATAGGTGGCGTACGTTTTCCGTAAATAGCATGAAGAGTTCGAGTAAGCTCTAGGCCATCGATACCCGGCATGTAAAGGTCGGCGAAAATGGCGGTGTATTGAAGTAACTCATCATGCAGGCTTAGTAGGTCTGAACCTGAAGCAAAACAACGCGCGGAAAATCCTTCGCTCGTAATAATGTTTTGAATATGCAGTCGAGAAATTTCTAAATCATCAACAATGGCGAAGCGTGCATTGCTGGTATTAGGTTGTGGGGGGGCGTTATCTGGCAAAGGCGTAATAGGAATATTAGCAACAAATTCAGTGCCAATGCCCTCTTGGCTAGTAAACGAAAGGCTGCCACCGAGTTGAACAATGCTTTTTTGTACGATGGTGAGCCCAATGCCAGCACCCGGGAACCTGTGATCTAGCGGCTGTTCCCCACGGAAAAAGCGCTCAAAAATTTTAGGCTTTATGTCATCTGCAATGCCTAGTCCTGAGTCTTTAACTTTTATGACCAAAAATACTTTTTTGTTTTTAATCCGGGTTGTGATATCTACGTGGATAATGCCATTGGGTGTAAACTTAACGGCATTGTCTAACGTGTTACGGATGACTTTAGATAAGTTAGTGGCATCTCCTTCGATAAAACGCGGCACGCTATGATTGCAATGCATCGTGAATTCGACTTTTTTACCTCTGACCTGAACGGAGTAAGGGGCGATGCATTCGTCGAGCAAGCTGATGAGGTCAACACGATCGATGTGTTTATCTTGTTCGCTGCCAATCGACAAGATATCGAGTAAGTTGTTTGTTAAATTCAATAGCCGATAGCATGATTGCTCAGCTTGTTGAATAAGCTTTCCTTGCTGCTGTTTCATGTTAGGAATAAGTTCTAGCGCAGTAATAATGGCACTAATTGGCCCTCTAAACTCGTGGCTCATTAAGTTTAGAAAATCGCGCTTTTCATTCTCAAGTAAGGCTTCGGCTTCTCGATGTTTCGAAGAAACACGCGCTTCGCTCTTAGGCAAGGGAGTTCTATTTCGGTTAATTTTTGAGGACACAAATAACCACAGCGCCATAAGAGAAAGTGCCAACATGGCGGTAGTTACGAACAGGCTGACCTTCAGATTCTGAGCACTGTGACTTAGCCGATTTAAGGTGATTTGTTCTTCTAGCCGAATATCTTTGATGAGTGGCGAAAGCCTAAGCGGGCGGGATAGATAGTTCGCGACTTCATTAGGGGGTAAATCAACAATGGTGCGTAGTAAATTAAGGGTGACTTTAACCTGTTCGGAAAGGGTAAGCGACGTGCTTCTTTGTTGCTCCCTGATAAAGGTTTCTAGGCTTAGCGCTTGCGTAGTAAAGTCATCGAAATGTGCATCGTCGATTAAAAAAGCATGTTGAAAATGGTACTTTGCTTCAACGGCAAGGGGCATTAATTCCCTCTGGATAGCGGCTATTTCATCTGAAGGTTGTGGAGCAGTAAGTGTCTCAATGCGTCTTTCTATTTCAATGAGTGCATGATGCAGTGAATTGCTCGCATTTAGCGATTGCGACAACGTGTAATGGGTGTGTAAAAAGTGATATAGATAGGCAAAAAAACACAATATAACTACAGCGAACCCTGTAGCGATGTATAGATTCCAATGCTTTGCTTCGTTGAACGGTACTTCATTCTTGCTCATAGCGACTCCATGCTACTACGCTTACTCTTGGTCTTCTTATACCCATTTATTGGCTTTTACTGGACTTCTCTAAGGCCGCTATTACGTCTTAATAGGCTATATTGCAATTAAGTGAAAGCTTATTGTAAGACTCGTTTAGGTCATCATCTTACGAATCCATCTCCTCATCATTGCTTATATGCACAATGGTTTAACTTTAGATGGGAAATGAGTTATTGCAACGTTATTACTCAGAAGTTTTAGATTTCTCCAAATGTGTAATTTTATGCCGAATATTGTGTAGGAACAGCAAGCTAGGTATAACCATAAGTGCAGTAATAACAAAGAACTGGCTCCAGTTACCATCAAGGAAATCAACTACAAATCCACTACTAGAGGCCACCAAGGTTCTTCCCGCTACGCTCAACGATGCCATAAGGGCATATTGCGTGGCACTGAAGGCGCGATTACACAAAAGGGAAATAAAAGCGACCATGGCCACGGTGCTCCAAGCAGCCGTAAAACCGTCGATAATGACCGCAGCGGCCAGAAGCGTAACGTCAGGCCCTGTAGTGGCAATAAGTGAGAACATAAGGTTGGAAGCCGCCATAGCAATGCCGGCAGTCATTAGGCCTTTGTAAATACCATAGCGAATATTGACCAACCCACCTATCAGAGAAAAGATAATGGTTACCCACCAGTTGAGCAGCTTTGAGTAAGTGCCGATATCGCTATTGGAAAAACCAATTTCTTTGTAAAAAACGATACTCATTCTTCCTAAGAAGGCTTCCCCAATTTTAAACAAGAATATAAACAGTAAAAACGACAAAGCGAGTTTTACGCCATTGCGTGTGAAAAACTCGGAAAAAGGGGCCACTAAGGTTTCTTTAAACCAAAGCGCTATTTTAGAAGACGTTGCGCCTGTATTGCTTTGTGCTGGGCTCCCTACCGCTTTGCTACGCAATAGGTCCCGATCTATGTCTGGCTCTTTGGCAAACACCGTGGTAACCATAAGCACAAGCATGAAAAGGGCGAGTAAACCGTAAATGTCAGGCCAGTACCAGCTGCTATTGTCCGCAATAAAAAACGGAATGGCGCCAAGTCCACCATAGCCCGTCCACCATCCTGCGGTGGCAACGGAAGATGCAGCAGATAAACCATCATTGTCATTTTCTTCAATAACATCAATTCGATAGCCATCTATCGCAATATCTTGAGTAGAAGAAAAAATGGCGATGAGTAAACCCACCACTGCCAAATAAAACAAGTGACTATTGGCTGATAATTGTGTCATTAACGCACAACACAGGGCTATGCCGCCTTGCATGATGAAAATCCAGCCTCGACGCTGACCAAGAATTCGAGGTTTTACGCGGTCAATTAAAGGAGACCAAAGAAAATTGAATGAATAGACCGCAAAGATAGCACCAAACAAGCCAATGGCTGACCGAGATAGGCCTTCATCTTTTAGCCAGGCCGATAGCACTGAGCCAATCATAATCCATGGAAAACCACTGGTAATGCCAAATAGAAAAATACTGAGGTAACGTCGGTCGTAATAAGTTTTCAGAGAGTCTAACAAATGCGTTCCATGGCCAAAGCGTGATCCATTCGTATTGAGCCATGATCACGCTTGAGTTTCAATGAAAACGAGCAATAAAGGGTTGAATCACTGATAAATTAACGAATAAAGAACGCCGCTAGGGGCGGATACCTACACAGTCGATGGGGCAGTGCCCTTTACCTTCTAAGAACAATATACAGTTCATTAACTCATCGACGAGATATTTATCTGAACGTAACTTATCTTCTTGCCAAAAGTGGACTTGATGGAGCAAATGCCAAAAAACCCTTTCCTTATACGTGTAAGGTTGGGTAAATGTGTACTCTATCTGGCCCCACTCTTCCATACTATCCCAAAAGAATAGTTCGATTTCCTCGACCGGAAGCTCTCCTTGCCAAAATGACCTCAGATAAAAACACAGCTGCTTGGCCTTTTTGTTTACGAATGTTTGAACAGTCATAGACACACAGCCGCCGTTAATAAAGATTAAAATGAATTATAGTTCAGAACACCCAGTGATACCTCGTGAAGCCCAAGGCAAAAGAGGTAGGATACTGTTTTAAGATATAAATTAGACTAGTTGGTTTAGATTCTAATTACCAGCCTAAATGTTGAGTCCATCCAAGAATACTGCCAGCAATCAACTGAATTTTAGCACTATTCTCATTGTCTATTAGACCAAAGGTTGAATTTTGCGTGTGGAATGACTGTTGTCTGTAGTGAAGTTTGAGGGAGGTGGTGGCAAGTTGCTTTCGTTTCGCTTCTGTTTGCGACGCCCATGTGTTGGTGTCGTTAATTGATAGGTCCAGCACTGGAAATTCTGTTCCGGCAATAAATTCAGGTACACCGCGGTTTATATCGGCGTTGGGCCAAAAGGGGGCGATGGCGACCAAGGAGTCTGGTGATGGAATCATGCCTTTAGATCCTAAATCCAGCAACTGTGCTGCTTGCATACCGTAGGCAATGTTCATTCTAAAGCCTTGATGACTTTCAAGGTGAGTATTAAGTGCATTGATTAATATAGTCAAGTGTTGGCTGGACGACACGTAACTCTGTCGCTGAAGTCGACTGTCAGATTTCGGGTGAATGGCTTCATCGACGGGAAGGTCAGGGTCTGCTTCTAATGTGAAGGAAACTGGGCTAACCACCGCATGCCACCCTTTGGCATTAAGTAAACTGGCTAAGTGACGTGCATCCCCTATGGAAAGACCGCTAGGCGAGGCATCAGCTAAAATAATGGCGGCGCCGCGTGAAATAGGTAATGCTGAGGGGCTCTCAAAAATAGGCACGCGGATTTCCCCAGCCATTACATAGGTAATGTCATCGGGTAAAAAAGCGTGGGTAATATCCTCATACAAGCTTTGCCCTTTTGCATAAGGCACAGAACACAGCAAAAAAGAAAATAAGCTGCAACCCACCAGGAGAAAACGAGATAAACGTAACATGGCGTACCAATAAAGCATTCAACAGTCATATTATCGGCTAAACCTGTGAAAACTTCAGTTCGAACCAAGAGTATTTTTAGCGCCTATTAATTGACCGCATTTATGAATGCGGGTGAAACAGGTTGGTACCAAGCGGCCCCAAAGCCTCAATCAAGAGACAGAGGGGCGGGAGAGTAGTGCGCATAAGCAGTAAATGGAATAGGCGTTTGAAACGTTAGCCAGTTTTCAGATACAGGATGCGCAAAGCTCAAGCTTTCTGCATGCAGTTGTAATCGTTCAGCCATACCTAGTGCTTCTTCATGAGCATAAAGCCTATCACCTAAGATAGGATGGCCTAACTCAAGCATATGGACTCGAAGTTGGTGAGAGCGCCCTGTAACGGGGTATAAGGCAATGAGGGTCTCGCTTTTCTCGTCCTCTATGGGGCTAAGAGCCTGGCTAGTAACAGGGCTTTCCCCCATTTTTGAATTAACCGTTTCGTGTGATTCGTTAGGTGTTACATCAACCACTTCATAATGGGTCAGGGCTTTTTTCCCTCGCTCATAATCCACCATTTGCTTTGGGCGATTAGGCCAATCACAAATAAGGGGTAAGTTCACTTCCCCTTGGTTGCTTTTAACCTTGCCAAAAACACGAGCGAAATAGCGCTTCTTGGTTTGGCGTAATTCAAATTGCTTTGAAATACGCCGATGGCTTTCTTTGTTTAGCGCCATCACCATAATGCCCGATGTTGCCATATCAAGCCTATGCACCACAGTGGCCGTAGGGAACACGGTATTTACTCTGCTTATGAGCGAGTCTCTATGTTCTTCTGCTTTACCTGGCACGCTTAACAAGCCACTGGGCTTATTCGCTACCAAGATGTCATCATCTTGGTAGAGAATAGTTAAATAAGGCTGTTGCGGCGGGTTGTAAACAAATGCAGGATTAGCCATTAAGGGTTGTTCACCACTAAACGTAATGCATCAAACTGTACGTCAGCGCCTTGTATTACTTTGTCTAACGCATTCATTTGGTTTTCAATAAACTCAATTTCACTGTCACGCACTGATGGGTTACGCTTTTGCAAATCGACTAAACGCTGAATTTCACTGTTTAGGGTTTTGTGCATGTTTTGCAGTGCATCGTGTAGCTTTTGATTCGCTTGTTGATGCGCCAGCTTTCTACTGTTCTCAATGGCTAAGGTAAGCGGTTGATGCAGTGCTTTTATAAGCTGATGCGAAATTTTTCGGTTTACCTTACGTTTTACATCAAAGGTTAAATCTACTTGATTGCCTTGCGCATCTAAACAAATACGCAGTGGCGTTTGCGGTAAGAAACGGCCAAGCTGAAGTGCTTTAGGAGCGTTAGCATCTAATACAAATAGGGCCTCTAACCAGTAAGCGCCTTTGGGAAGGTCAGGGTCGGCAATAAAGCCAATGCTGCTCTTACCGTGCACATCACTAAGCACTAAATCGATAGCGGTATGTACAAGAGGATGATCCCAACTTAAAAACTGTACATTTTCTAAGGTGGTCGCCACGCGGCGTTTATAGGTTACCGTCATGCCTTCAGGGTCGAGCCCTGGTAATTGGCTAACCATAGATTCGGTTGGCATTAGAATAAAGCAATCGCTGCCTTTTTCTTCTTGCTGAACACCAATAGCATCAAACAGTCGGCCCATAAAGCGGGATAAATCTTGCGAGTTATCAAGCAATATGATGTCTTCAAGTAACTGTTCAACACGGCCTTCACCAGACGCATTAAGCTCTAACAAACGGTCACGACCGGCTTCTAGCTGTGCCACTAGCTGGCTATTTAATGTGGTACTTAAGTTAATCAGTTCGTCGCGAGTATGAAGGTCGTGTGGGTGCAAACACGCGCCAATCAACAAGGTTTTTACGTCGTCAAACACGCCTGAGCCTGTCGGGCAGGTTTTCTCAAACGCATTCAGCCCTTCATGATACCAATCCACCAACACATGCTGAGCCGTGTTTTTTAAATAAGGCACATGAATTTCAACGGTTTGAGTTTGACCAATACGATCTAAGCGACCAATTCGTTGCTCCAGTAAATCTGGTGTAACGGGTAAATCGAACAACACCAAGTGATGGGCAAACTGGAAGTTACGACCTTCACTGCCAATTTCACTACACAATAAGATTTGCGCGCCGTCTTCTTCATCAGAAAAATAGTGAGCGGCTTTGTCGCGCTCAACAATGGTCATGCCTTCGTGGAATACGCTATGACGTACACCGGTTTGGGTGCGAATGACTTCACCGAGTTCTTGTGCGGTGCGCGCACTGGCACAAATAAGTAAGATTTTTTCTGGTTTAACCGATTGCATGAAATCGAGCAACCAGCCTACGCGAGGATCTTCATCCATCCAGCTATTTACCACGCTTGGCATACGTTCAGGGTATAACGCATGGGTTAAATCACCGCCGGTTACCGCACTTTCATATACCTCGGGTAGTTCAAGTTGGTAGCCAAGTAATACGCGGTCAGGGAAGCCTTCAATATTGGCTCTGCGGTTTCTAAACAGCATTCTGCCCGTACCGTGGCAATCGATAAGCTGATGAACCAGCTCTCTGCGTGCTTCAGGTTGTGCTAAATCACCGGCATTTTCCATCACATCCGGGGCGAAGTCGATTAGCTTGGTGCGTTGTTTTTCGTCCGGCGTGGTGTCTGAAAGTAAAGGGGCTACGGCGTCTGCAAGCTGACTGTAACGCGACTCTTCATTTAAAAAGGCTTCGTAGCTATGAAAACGAGCTGGGTCGAGTAAACGCAAACGAGCAAAGTGGCTTTCATGGCCGAGTTGGTCTGGGGTTGCAGTAAGCAGCAATACCCCTGGCGTTTCATTGGCTAACGCTTCTACGCAAGTGTACTCAGCAGAGGGCGCATCGGCAGACCACGCAAGGTGATGGGCTTCATCAACCACCATTAAATCCCACGATGCCGCTTGAATCTGTTGTTGACGCTTTTCGCTCTGACTCAAAAAATCGATGCTACATAGCACTAACTGGTCGTTATCAAAGGGGTTAGTTTCACCGTCATCATCTAAGGCTTCGCATCGGCTTTCATCAAAAATTGCGAAAGGCAGGTTAATTCGGCGTAGCATTTCAACCAGCCACTGATGCACCAATGAATCTGGCACTAAAATTAGCACTCGCTGCGCACGACCGGTACGAAGCTGCTGATGGATAATAAGCGCAGCTTCAATGGTTTTACCTAAGCCAACTTCATCGGCAAGTAAAACACGCGGAGCATGACGGCTACCCACTTCAGAGGCAATGTGTAGCTGGTGGGGAATAAGGGAAATACGTGCGCCGGCTAAACCAAGTGTGCTAGAGCGTAAATAGTCATATTGATGATTTAGTGCGTTTAGGCGCAAGTCGAACCACTTAGGGTGGTCGAGTTGTTCACTGAATAATCGCCTTTCAGGTTGGTTTAATCGAATGTGGTGATCAAGTAAGGTTTCAGAAAGACGAACTTGTGCTTTGGTGTCTTCGCGAATGCCGAAATAAATGCAAACGCCCTGACTTTCTTCAATTTCAGAGATGGTCATTTGCCAGCCGTCTTGGCTTTTCACGGTTTCGCCAATATCGAATACCAAACGGGTCAGTGGTGCGTCTTGCTTTGTATACATTCGCGCTTCTCCCGTGGCAGGGAAAAATAACTCAACTGAGCGAAAATCAACACTAATAACAGCGCCTAAACCTAATTCGGTTTCAGTATTACTTAACCAACGCTGACCAATGGAAAACGGATTTCCTGAACTCATAAATCACCAACCTTTTTTGCGGGGGCGGTATTGTACGCATTGTGTATTAATAAGTCATTAATACTAGCCCATTTGTGCGTTTTAATCTTGGTGAGTGAAATGTGGTTGGAGGACGGCTATTTGAGGGTAATGAACGAAGAACAAAAATTATTTCGCAGAAAAACAGTGCTAATAATGAAAATCTGGATTATGGTGGATTTAGCGCTTGTGATTGTTTGTTGGGCAAGCGTGTGAAGTGGCGGTGTTTAGGTTGCTGCCACTTTTCGGTCGACGCGACAAGGAGTGGAAGTCCTGTTCGAGCGACAACTTCTTCTCCTTCAGCGGAACTGTTCCTAGCACGCTAATTTGTTGTGTGTGCCTGGCCTTATTTACCGGAGTAAAGGATGCCAAGAAAAAATTCCACTGATACAAAAATATACGTCCTCGATACCAATATTCTGCTGCACGAACCTCACGCATTTCTCTCCTTTAAAGAACACGATGTTGTTGTACCAATGACCGTGCTTGAAGAGCTAGATTACATCAAAGACAGTAAGAAAGACGTTGCCCGAGATGCGCGAGTATCTATTCGTGCAATGGAAGACTTACTGCACGATGCGTCACCTGAAAATATGGTGGCCGGTGTGTCTATGGTTGGAATGGGCGCAGGCGAAACAGCGCCGACGGGATCTTTGTCAATTTATACTGATTTGAGCATGGCCCAATCCCAGCAAGTGTTCACCAGTAATGAGAACGACAACCGCATCATTAATGTGGCCTTGCATTTACAAAAAGCGAATGCACCGCAACAAGTGGTGTTAGTCACTAAAGACCTCAACATGCGTCTTAAAGCGAAAGGCGCAGGTCTTGCGCATGTTGAAGATTATCGCACCGACCAACTTATTAGTGATATTAAATATCTCTCTCGGGGGTTCCATCGCTTTGAGGGGAACTTCTGGGACAAGGTGAAAAGCGTAGACAGTCGCACCGAAGGTCGCGATACCATTCATACCATTCCCAAAGCGATGCTGCCAGAAGCTTATATAAACGAGTTTTTACTCGATGAAAGCAACGACTTTGCTGGACTGGTTGAAGCTATTAACGGCGACTCTCTTGAGGTGCTTGATTTAGGCTATGAGCGCTTAATGGGCCGTCATGCGTGGGGAATCACGCCAAAGAATATTGGCCAAGCCATGGCGCTTCATGCGTTACTTGACCCACACATCGACTTAGTGATCCTTACCGGCCCTGCCGGTAGCGGTAAAACCCTATTGGCCCTAGCCGCCGCCCTTGAAATGGTGGTAGAGCGCAACATGTACGATAAGATAATCGTAACACGTAGCACCCCAGAAATAGCGGAGTCGATTGGTTTCTTACCGGGAACCGAAGAAGAGAAAATGTTGCCATGGTTAGCAGCCATTACTGATTCGTTAGAAGTGCTGCATAAACACGATGAAAACGTGAAAGGCTCTATGAACTACATCATGGAAAAAGCCAACATTCAGTATAAGTCGGTTAACTTTATGCGGGGGCGAAGCATTCAAAACTCTATTGTTATTTTAGATGAATCGCAGAATTTAACGGCATCACAGCTTAAAACCATCATCACCCGATGCGGTGAAGGTACTAAGATTATTGTGGGCGGAAACTTGGCCCAAATAGACAGTAATTACTTAAGCGCTGTGACTTCAGGACTAACCTACTTAGTAGAGAAGTTTAAAGACTTCTCGGGCAGTGCAACCTTAAACTTAGATGGTGTAGTACGAAGCCGCTTAGCCAGCTTTGCGGAAGAGAATTTATAATGTGTTACTAATGGTGTGCCTTGGAGGGAAATTCCCCCAAGGCAAACCAGCTTTTAACGTTATGGGTACCGTTTTAAAACTTCCCTCTGAAGCCGACATTGTAGCGCGGCCCGTATGTTTCATAATCAATAAGTTGATTGCTGAAACGACCATGGCGTCGGGTGCTTTCATCCGTAATGTTGATACCGTCGAGGAATACAGAAATATGATCATTTATTTCATAGCTAGCAGAGATATCAAGTTGGCTGTACGACTCGGTAAAGGTAGGCTCTAAACCGCCTGAAAGTAAAAACTCATCGCGCCAGTTATATGCTGCCCTAACTTGATACTCATCTTTTTCATAAAAAACGACTAGGTTGGCCGAGTCGCTTAAACCTGTTAATGCAAAATCATTTTCTAGCGAGTACACATCGTATTCATCAGCACTGTTCACCATGGTGTAATTGACAATAGTGCCAAACCCAGTTTCGCCAAACAGATGTTGAACGTTGAATTCCCAGCCGTACACGCGGGTGGCGTCTAGGTTTTGCGGTGTGGTAATTTCCCATTCGATGATAGGGTCGCCTGGTTGCGATAGGCAGTCAGCGACTGGATTTGTTACCGAGCCGTCTGGACAATTTCCTCTAGGGTTAATGCTGGGGTCTGTTAGTGGGCCATTAGGACCTATTAACTCGCTCTCTATTTGACCTGTTGAAATAAAGTTATCAACTTGCTTTCGGAAGTGGCCTAAGGAAATATAGCTACCATCGTCATAGTAATACTCTAGCGATAAATCGATGTTCTGAGATTCAAACGGAAGTAAATTAGGGTTACCTTGAGAAGCTCTAAAAGGGCCGCCGGCGCGATGTAGATTTAAGCTGGTAGCGGGGAACATAGCGCCAATGCTACTTCTAGCTATTGTTTTACTGTAAGAAAACCTTGTTACCAAGTCATCAGTAATTTCCAAGCTTATGTCTAAATTAGGTAAAAACTGTTCATAATCGCCTTCGAGTATTTCAGTGACTTCTTCCTCGGCGAAGAGTTTATCAAGCTGTATCGGTGTTATCCAATTGAAGCCTATCACAGGGCGTTGGATAGAGTAGGATTCAACGTCAGTCTCTTCGTACCTTACGCCAAAATTGGCATTAATAGGCATATTGTTGAAATCTGTAACAAAATCAAAAGAAAGGTATGCCGAAGTTGTTTCTTCAGTTATCCCATCTTTTGTCACATTGGCTTCGTTGTATAGGGATTGTTCGCGAACTAAATCAAGAAACTCGTTCGCACTAAAAACAGGTAAATATTCAAATCCTACTCCGCCATCAATGAATCCGTATTCAAGCTCACTAATATCCATAGCCCCATTGCCTAAGGCGAAGTTGGCGCTGTAAATATTATTCTGACACCCCGGTAAATATGGTTGATACAAATTCGGGGGTGAAGGACGGGTATCTTTGGATAAAAGCGACTTTGGATGCGTCTTCTGACGATAGTTGGTTTAAAACTTCTCGGGTGCATTCTAAAGCAAGAATTAGCTTTCCCATGTACACAGAAACACGCTTGAAAGTAGCACATCTACCCGCTTACAACACCTTCTGGTTAAATAATGGCGATGCAAATGATCGAGATGAAATTGATATTATTGAAATAAACTCTAAACCTGCGTGTGGTGAAAATACTGAATATCCATGGCAAATGAATTCCCAGTATTTTATCGTTAAAGAGGGCAACACAGAACGCAAAAAAGGCCCTTGGAGCACTAAAAAACTATCTAAAGGGAATACCCGCAAAGACGTTGCATGGAACGAAGACTATCATGTATTCGGGGCATGGTGGAAAGATGCCCACACTGTACAGTTTTATCTTAATGGTGAACCCGCCGGTAGCGTCGTTTCTCGTCAACCGTTTACCCTTGAGCAAGAGTTAATTTGGGATCTTTGGACTCAAGATAGCCCGTGGGTTTGTGGGTTACCAGAAAAAGAGGAGTTACTGGACGATAGCCGTAATACCATGAAAGTTGACTGGGTAAGAACGTGGAAATTGGTATCAGAGTAAATGAGGGCGAGCATTCCTCTTTACACCATCGTATGCTTAGAACGCTGCGCTATTTGAATTTATTATCACTGTAATGACCGTTGAGCATTAATGAAGTATTTAACCTTTACCTGCCTATTTATGGCGAGTCTACTTTTGTTTTTTTCCTTTACAGTAAAGGCAAATACGAACTGTGTTAGTTGTCACCAACAAGCGGTCTCTAACTGGCAGCAATCTGATCATGCAAAAGCGATGGATGTGGTAGCGGCAAACACGGTGCTGGGTGATTTTTCGGGTACAGCAGTCGCGCACTATACCCAACAGGCTCGGTTTTATCAGAAAGGGCAAGATTTTTGGATTAACTTCACAGAGGCCGACAGTACTACTGATTACCAAGTAAAGTACACTTTTGGGCACTATCCGCTACAACAATATTTGATTGAAGGTAGTGCGGGAAAGCTACAAGTGTTCCCGTTCGCGTGGGATGCTCGGTCTAAAGAAGAAGGGGGGCAACGGTGGTACCCTATGTATTCTCAGGAAGATATTCAACCTGCTGACCGCTTGCATTGGCGTCAACCGTTGCAAAACTGGAACGGTATGTGCGCAGATTGTCATTCAGACGGCTTAACCCGTAATTATTCTGTTGAAACGAAGCAGTTCGACACTACCTGGGACAATATTAACGTAGGCTGTCAGTCTTGCCACGGCGAAATGACTCATCACGCCGACACCGCCTCTTCAGCGTCGCAGTTAACTGGGCAGTCGTCGCACGGCAAATTAGCTCTTTCTTCTGACGAGCAAAAAGCCATAGGCCGGTGGCTTTTAGACGATGGAGCAAAGATTGCCTCTTGGCATGGAGAGTCCAGAGATAACCAGTTCATGGAAACGTGCTTTGCTTGCCATTCTCTACGCTCCCCTATTACCGACGGGATAGATCCGAATGCAGCCTTTTTAGACCAGTTTGTTCCCTCGCTGTTAGCGCCGCCGATGTACCATGCTGATGGCCAGATTAAAGAAGAGGTGTATGTCTATGGCTCGTTCTTACAAAGTAAAATGTATGCCGCTGGTGTGAATTGCCTGGACTGCCACGACAAACATACGATGAAAATAAAAGTACAGGGCAATGGGTTATGTTTGCAATGCCACAGTAACGAGGTTTACCAGCAACAATCTCACCTTCGCCATGATGTTAGTTCAACGGCTGGGCAGTGTGTAAGTTGCCATATGCCCGAAACAACTTACATGGGCGTTGATGCCCGCAGAGATCACAGTTTTAAGGTGCCAAGGCCTGATTTAAGCGCGAAGTATGACACGCCTAATGTGTGTACTGGTTGTCATGAAATGCAATCTTCCAACTGGGCTGCCGATATTATTAATCAATGGCGCCAAGGCGATGCGTTACCTGATACCTCACAAGATGATTTCCTAGCCCTTATGCATAACGGTACCTTACCGGTTGCCCGTCATTTTGCACTCATCAACAATACGGAACTTAGTGTTATTGTGCGAGCCAGCGCAATAGCCATGTTACCCAATAGTGTTGCTCAACTTTCCGATAACGATGTAAAAGGCTGGGTGCAATCAGAGCACGATCTTATTCGCTTGGCGGTAGCTGGTATTGGAAATATGCTGTCTGTTCCGGAGCGGCTGAAATCTTATCAAACACTACTAGAAGACCGTTTTAAGGCGGTACGTCTTAGGGCTGCCAACCACTTATTAGATGCTGGTTTGAATAACAATGCTGCCTTTAAGCCTGCGTTGGAACTCTTGTTGAAGTTTAACGAAGTGTCCATGTGGCGCGGAGAATCGGCGCTTAACCAAAGTATGGTTTACTTACAATTAGGTCGTACAAAAGAGGCGCTGAATAGCTTGCAACATGGCATCGACGTAGACCCTTTCTTTGCACCTAATTACGTTAACTTAGCCGATGTATATCGCCAAGCAGGGCAGGTTGAAAATGAAAGGATGACGCTAAATGCAGGGCTAAAAGCTAACCCTACATCAGCTGTTATGCACTATGCACATGGTATGTATCTAATTCGTGCACAGAGAAAACCAGATTCTATTGAAGCATTTAGGCGAGCCGTTAAATTGGCGCCTGACAACGTGCAATATGTATACGTCTACTTTTTAGTTTTAGACGGTGTGGGGCAAACCGACAAAGCGCTGCGTGAGCTAAAACTAGCGTTAGGCCGCTATCACTACCATCCGCAATTACGGCAATTAGGGGTTAATTTTGCCCAGAAAATGAATGATGCTAAAGCGTTAATGTATTTTCAGAAAGCCAAATAAAAACGGCAAACGAAATATGTCGTTTGCCGTATATTCTCTTACCAGGTAAAAGGTACTTTACTCTTGGTTGAATCTTTCTGGATATAGGGTTCTATTAAATTCCCTGGCACTGTCCACCAATTCTTTATAAGGTATATCGGTTACCGAAACAAAGCCTACGTTATAGTTTTCGCCATCGAAAGCCCTGCCAGTAATCGGTGAGTCGACATATTGGAACCAATGTGCGCCCACCATGTTAGGGTGGTCTGCTACAGATTGCATATATTGCTGATACATTTTTGCTCTATCTTTTTGATCTGCCGCGGCAACTAAGCCTGGGTGATATAAACCCGAATCAGTATTCGTTCCAATATGGAATTCACCAATAATGCTGGGTAAGTCTATGTCTTTTATAAAGCTCCATTGAGAAGGTTGTACACCCTCTTTGTAAATATTGAAACTTAAAACATCGCTATAACGTACTGCCGCAGTAATGGTTTCATCAGGCATGCCCCAGCTTGCCATACGCGCGCCCATGTACAAATGATTAGGTAAAGCCTTTTCAAGTGCGCTATGTACAAACTTAAAATATTGGTCGGATAGCATTTCGAGCATCATCGACAAATCCTGCTCAAGCGATGAAGTGTCGTGCTCTGGTTGCCAGCTATTATCCAGGTCTTGCCAATTCGTAAATGAGGTTTGCCAACCGTTATTTAATTCACTTATTGAAGCATACTTTTGCTTTAACGCTTTAACAAATGCGGCTTTCGCGGGGCTTGTTTCAATAGGTTTAGAAAGTGCATCCAAGATAAGCCCATAACGATGTTCAAGGCTTCCCTCTGTACGACCCCAGCTTTTCTCATTGTCAACAAATACACCAATACACCACGGCGATGACTGAATTTCATCAGCAATTTGAGTAATTGTCACATTTGCTCTGCGCACAAACTCAGGATCAAATGAATCTGGCATAGAGCCCCATACATCATGTTTAGAGCTTAAGGTTTTAAAGTCGCCAATTATCCAGCCATTTGCGAAATAGGGTACTTGCTGATTGGGGTAAAAAGCAGGGTCTACCCAGTTGCCCATTGAGGTGAACCCCCAATCTTGGAATCGGTCTAGGGTAACTTGTTGCCACTTTTCTTCGTATGCCTTCGGGCTCGGTTCGCCGTATCTGCGCTCTAAGTTAGCCCGGTAAAAACTAAAAGTTTCTCCTGAGGTTAATGGCCCGTGATGTACTGAGCGCCGATAACTATAGTGATCGGCAAGTTCATCATCATAGTTCGGAAGCCATTCAAACATATCATGGCGTACATCAGATGCCACAAAACGGGTGTCCCTTACCTCATCTGAAACTTCTACAATACCCATAGAGTCTTCTGGGGTAACGGCTTCAGGGTCAACATAGCGTACCGATTCATCTTTAAAATCTATGCCAGTAAGCGTGGTTAGATTGGCCATACGAACGTTTGACAATCCGTTAGAAAAGAACAGGTAGCCATCTGGATCGACTAACCACCATTTACCCTTCATTTCATGGGTGCGAAAATACCCAGTGGCTTCTAATTTAGGGCCATCCTTCCAGCCACCAAATCTTGAACGGTCGGGCAGGGGGCTTGACGCGTTAAGCCGGCTTAACTCGGCATTCGCTTTCTCTTTTAACTCAGCTTCAGAGTGAACCTTTAGGGGAAAGTCGTGTTTAGCACTTTGGCCAAATTTATCGACAATATTTTTCCGATAATCGTTAGTGTATTCAGGGTTCTCTCGTAATCTGATGTTATCCACAAGAAGCTGTTTGCTAACCATATTATCTCGGGTGAATAGGCGCAGTTCTTTCACCGAACTTAAGTCAGGTGTGATAGTACCTATTCGAAAATGCGCCATTTGTTCGTCGCTCTGCCACGCTTCCATGCGCGAGCGTTTGTAGCCTAGGTCGGTATCTAGCACCTTGCCTTTTAGTACGAAATAGTAAGTAGATTCTGAATGCGCGGGAATAATCACGCTGTGACTAGCTTCATCACCGTTTTCGGCTTTTACCCCAATATAAAGCTGTATAGACTCATCTTCTGTGTTTATCGCATCAAACGCTAAATTAATTTCTTCATGTTTGCTCCAATCCCAGTTTTTCTCTGGAATCAGCTTAACCGAGGCTTCGGCCACATCGCCTTTAAAGTTTAATCGTAGTGCACTTCCAGACCCGGATGGTGAGCTTTGTATATTGGCCGAAACATTTTCAGTTTTAATCTCGCCGTTTAAGGGCGCTTCAAAGGTATAAAGCTCTGTAATTACGTCGTGTGATGGCAATTGTTAACCTTAGGCATACATTTGATTCTGAACAGTGATATGCCACTCCACTACTATTTCTTAGGTGGGCGTATTGACAAGAGCAGGCTTGCTTATTAAATCAGTAAGCTTGCTAGTAGATGGGAAAAAGCGCCGAGCATTGTATACTCGGCACCGCTTAAAATAGTATGTAAATGGATAATGAAAGTGAGTAAGGACTAATACGGATCCTTGGGTTTAAGGGTAATAATTTTCGAATAATCGACAATGCTGTTTTCAGCTTTCCACCGCTCGCTCATTGCTACCAGCTTCTTGACGAGTTTCGGGTGTGACTTCGCTAAATTAGTCGTTTCTGCAGGATCGGCATCTAAATCGTATAGCTCGTATGCAATACCCAGCGCTTCTAGCGTTTGTAAATACCAACCGGGCTCTATTAGCAGTTTCCAGCGGCCTTGATACACAACACTTTGCTGCCCCTTGTCGTTTTAGTCAATATGTTCCACTTGATAACGGCCGGTAGAGATGTAGCGTTTCGTGTCATCTGAAATATCGCCAAAGGGGATAAGGGCTGGGCCTGTTGGGTCAAACAGTACATAAGTCTCACCCTCAACCTCTAATTTCTCGTCTTCAGGAACGGCATTTATAGCTCCCCCTAATAACGCATGATGGGGAAGAAAAACCATAATGATTCTGGTGGAAGGAAGAAAGGCACGTACCAGCGCGCCAGTTAGAACCGCCTTACTGTCGCAGTCCCCTCTATTTTGCATAAGTAACCCTAGTGGAGGCGCAAACCCAGAACCATTACTCGCGACTCTGTCTTCTAGCGAATCATAAGGAATACTTTGTACCCAGCTAGTCATCAACTGTAAGTAAGCACGGTTATTTTCAATACGATCTACTTTGTCGTAAAACGCTTCCGAGATAGGCCTAAGTGATTCAAAAGTTTGTGCAACATAACGAAGGTGATCAGGCTTTACCGCTTGCTGGTTAAAAAGCGTGGTGAAGCGGGTGTAATAGTGTTTATCAAGATAGTCAGTATAAGCTGTTCGCTGCACACTTTTTAATTGAGATAATAACTAATTAAGACAGGCACAATTAATTAATGAGAAGTAATTAATGAGACAGGCATAACACGCGGTATCAAAACTGTACCTCAGTACACTTTCTTTAATTTGGTTAGTTATTCACACTGTTAAAGGAGTAAACCAACGTTAGAAAGTCCTGATGCCAAAAGCCAGAAAGTCGCAAATTAGTTTATTGGATACGCCATATTATCACTGCGTTTCTCGCTGTGTACGCCGCGCATTCTTATGTGGTGAACAAGACGGCAAAAGCTTTGAGCATCGTCGTCAATGGGTGGAAGACCGAATTCATACCCTAAGTGAAGTGTTTGCTATTGATGTATGCGCCTATGCGGTGATGAGCAATCATACGCACGTGGTGCTGCATGTTGCTAAAGATAAGGCGGATGCATTTACCACAGAAGAAATAATTCAACGTTGGCACAAGTTGTATAAAGGCACCTTGCTCACACAGCGCTACCTATCCCCAGAGTTATGTAAAGACTTGCACGAAACACAGATTAAAACGGTAGAGGAAACAGCAGTAGTCTGGCGCAAGCGGCTGATTGATATCAGTTGGTTTATGCGTGCTCTCAATGAGTATATTGCCAGAGCTGCCAATAAAGAAGATGACTGCACCGGGCATTTTTGGGAGGGGCGATTTAAGTCTCAAGCGCTATTAGATGAATCGGCCCTTGCAGCTTGTATGGCCTATGTCGATTTAAACCCAGTACGGGCAAAGATAGCGAAAACGCCAGAGACCTCTGCTCATACGAGTATCCAATATCGTATTAACGCCGCCAGGGTAGGTAAAACGCCCAAACGACTCATGCCTTTTGCGGGGAGCCCGAAACAAAATATATTCCAGGGTTTACCTTTTACCCTCCCAGATTACCTTCAGCTTGTCGACATAACTAGCCGGTATATCCACCCAAACAAACGTGGGATAGTCGAACACAGCCTGCCTACCATCCTAGAGCGCCTCAATATTGAACACGAACAATGGCTAATTTTAACCACGCAATTTGAAACCTGCTTTAAACATGCCGCTGGCAAAGTGATACACCTTGAACAGTATGCCCACAATCAATATCAGCAACGGGTTCAGGGGCGACAAAGTGCTAGGCGGTTACTGGGATAGCGTTGCGCCTGAACAGCTAGATCTATTGCCACTTCACGCGAGTGAAGGAATAAATACCGTTAAGTTAAAATTAGACTTACGCTCACATCCACATTTAATGACAATCTCCAAAACAGATAAATTTATCTGCATCAATAACCTAGTTCAGAGTCGTCAAGCATGCCACTTTTCCATTTCTTAAGGTGCCTGTCTTGTTACAGTAGCATTCTGTATTCTACCGAGAGTGCGCCTTTTTGCATTTAATGAGGATGATTTTTACCCGATACTAGTCAATATGTTCAACTTGATAGCGGCCGGTGGATATATAGCGTTTAGTATCATCAGAAATATCACCAAAGCGAATAAGTGCGGGGCCTGTTGGATCAAATAGCACGTAAGTTTTACCTTCAATCTCTAATTTTTCATCGCTGTTGATGGCATTAATATCTACACCTAACAAGGCATGGTGAGGTAAAAATATCATGACTATATGAGCGGTTGGCAGAAATGCGCGCACTAACGCGCCAGTGAGTACAGCTTTGCTGTCACAGTCTCCCCTATTTTGCGTCAATAGCCCTAGAGGTGGCGCGAAACCCGAACCATTACTAGCCACTCGGTCTTCCAGTGTGTCGTAAGGGATAGTTTGTATCCATCCAAGTAATAATGTTAAGTATGCACGGTTATTTTCCACTCGACCGAT
Source organism: Alteromonas lipotrueae (assembly GCF_019249215.1). Lineage (GTDB taxonomy): Bacteria > Pseudomonadota > Gammaproteobacteria > Enterobacterales > Alteromonadaceae > Alteromonas > Alteromonas lipotrueae. The sequence goes on along the minus strand of NZ_JAESDI010000017.1, from coordinate 65,744 downwards.
TTTGTCGTAAAACGCTTCTGAGATAGGTCGCATTGCTTCGTAGGTTTGTGCAATATAGCGAAGATGGTCGGGTTTAACCGCTTGCTCGTTAAATAATGTAGTGAATCGAGTGTAGTAGTGTTTTTCGAGGTAGTCGTTATAGGCAGTTCGTTGCACGTCTTTTAATTGGCTAAGTATCTGGTCGCTCATGTTGGGCTTGGTCGATTTAACACTAATGGTGATGTCATCGTTTTTTTGCTTTACTGAAACAATCGCCTCGCGGGGATTTATCTTTTTTGCCTCTTTCATCAATGAGACAGTCACGTACCGCTGAGCTATGTCAGGTTTATAGTTAGCCTGTGTGGTAGGGGCTACATGTAATGCTTCGCTCGGCAACGAAAATTCAACGTTTTGCTCGGCCCCGTCAGCATCTAACCAGCGATACGTAAATTGAATATCACTAGGCGAAACCGATTTCTGAAAAGAGAGTTGTGACGCGTAAGTATTAATAGGGTAAATACAAAGCATAAGCAAAATGAAAAGTAGTGGCAATATAAATGAAGTGAGAACAGTCCTAGTCAGCAATTGTGCTTGCTTACTAGCATTATTTATTTGCGTCTTTATTGGAAACGTACAGCTTAATGCTACTACCAATTTGCTAATGCCAATTTGTGGTCAACCGATTATTTCAGTATGCGTATGGATGAGCAAATTGCAACAAAATCGTTAAGACGTTTCATTGCTACTTTGGCTAGCTAGCTGGTTTAGTCCCCAAACCAATTCAGCTGTTTATGTAAACTCACCACAGTGCCTACGATGATTAACGTTGGTGGTTTTAATTCTGACGTAGCAGGGTTTTGCGTAATATCGCTTAGCGTGCCTGTCACCACTACTTGGTTTTCAGTGGTAGCCGACTGAATAAGGGCAATTGGCGTATCTGGGGTAAGGCCATTTTCAATCAGTTTTTCACAGATAATGGGTAAGCCAGTTAATCCCATATAAAACACGATGGTTTGGTTTTTATGCGCTAACGACTGCCAATTCAAATCAATCGTACCGTCTTTTAAGTGGCCTGTAGCAAACACCACAGATTGAGCATGATCTCTATGGGTTAGAGGAATGCCTGCATAGCTTGAAGCGCCATTAGCTGCGGTAATACCTGGTACAACTTGAAACTCTATTCCATGTTGAATAAGGGTTTGAATTTCTTCGCCGCCACGACCAAAAATAAACGGGTCTCCGCCTTTTAAGCGCACCACTCGGTTACCTTTTTTCGCTTCATCAACCATTAACTGGTTTATGTCATCTTGCGGCAAGCTATGGTTGCTCTTCGCTTTACCAACGTAAATCTTTTCGGCATCGCGGCGAACGAGTTCTAAAATCTGTGGCGACACCAATCTATCGTAAACCACCACATCGGCTTTTTGCATTAGGCGCAATGCGCGAAAGGTTAATAAATCAGGATCGCCAGGGCCTGCGCCAACTAAATAAACTTGACCTTGAACTTGGTTATTTTCAGCCGCTGCCGTTAGCGCAGTCTCAAACGCCGCATCGGCTTTACTGTCTTGGCCTTTTTCAACCATTTCAGCTATATCACCGTCTAACACGTCTTCCCAGAAATATCGCCGAGCAGTAACACCATTCAAAGATTGCTTTACTTTTTCTCTGAATTTTTCAGAGAAGGCACCTAGTTTACTTAAATTAGCGGGCAATACGGTTTCTAGTTTTTGGCGTAAATAGCGCAATAATACGGGGGCTACGCCGCCACTGCTCATAGCAATTATGATAGGGGAACGGTCTACAATAGAAGGGGTGATGAATTGGCAAAGTGGCGTGTTATCAACCACATTTACGAGCACTTTTTGTTCGCGCGCTAAATCGTGAATAGCTTGATTGGTTTCAGATTTATCGGTGGCGATAAAAACCATGTCTTTATCGGTTAAATCGCTGTCGATAAATTCCCGTTCAATAAGCGTTACTTTCTCGTTTTTAGCCAAACGTTTTACGGTGTCGCAAGCCCACGGCGCCACCACAGTGATGGTGGCAGGAGTTTTCATGATGAGCTCAAGTTTGCGGGCAGCGACTTCTCCAGCGCCAACAATTAAACAGCGAAGAGAGCGAGCATCTAAAAATAGGGGAAAGTAATCCATTAAGGGGCACATAAAAAAAAAGAACTAACGCTATTTTGCGCTAATTCTTTTTATTTATAAACAACGAAATCAGCCTTTATATTCACTAATGTTATATAAAGGTGAAATTTACTTGTTTTTCGTTCTTACGACTTGCGACGTGCGCGATTATCACGGCTACGGTTTTCACCGCGGTTGTCGCCTCGTTCACGCTTTGCTGGTGGTGTGTCTGACCATTCGCGAATAGACAAACGCTGACCCGCTACGCGAGTACCTTGAAGCTTGTCTTTAGTCTCTTTTGGCATGCCTTCCGGCAAATCAACAGTACTGAAGTTATCATAAATTTCGATAGCACCAATGTGCTTAGAATCCATGTTACCTTCGTTTGCGATTGCGCCAACGATATTACCAGGCTTAGCACCGTGTGTATGACCTACGTCGATACGGAAGCGCTGCATACCTGCTTCTGGCTTACGACCAGTGCGAGGTGCTCTAGGCTTACGTTCACGACCGTCACGGCCACCATCTCTGCGGTCTCCACGAGGTTCACGGCTGTCACGAGGTGGCTTGCTGTGAAGGTCAGGGCGGTCGCTTTCTTTTAAGATAAGCGGCTCATCACCTTGTGCAATCTTAAGCAATGCTGCCATTAGCACTTCAGGAGAAGCCTCAGCTTCTTCTTTAATCATCTCAACTAATGGAATAAGTGTTTCAATGCTGTCATCTTGCGTAGCTTCAATAACAGATTGCTTGAAACGGCTTAAACGCGTTTCGTTGATTTCACTAATTGAAGGAATTGGCATAGCTTCAATTGGCTGCTTAGTCGTTTTCTCGATAGAGAAAAGCATACGCTTTTCACGATGCGAGATGAAAAGGATTGCATCACCAGTACGACCTGCACGGCCTGTACGACCAATACGGTGAACATAAGATTCACTATCGTAAGGTACGTCGTAGTTGATAACGTGGCTAACACGTTCAACATCAAGACCACGTGCAACAACATCAGTTGCCACTAAAATATCGATGTTACCTTGCTTAAGTTTATCAACAGTGCGCTCACGAGCGTTCTGAGGAATGTCACCATTTAGCGGTTCAACATCGTATCCACGTGCAGAAAGTTTATCAGCAAGTTCAACAGTAGCTGTCTTAGTACGCACGAAAATAATCATGCCGTCAAAACGCTCTACTTCCATGATACGTGTAAGTGCTTCAAGCTTATGATGAGGCGCTACTTGGCAGTAACGTTGACGAATAGTACTTGCAGTACTTACCTTAGACGCAATTTTTACGTGCTTAGGATCTTTAAGATAACGCTGAGTAATCTTCTTGATTGGACCTGGCATGGTTGCCGAGAACAACGCCGTTTGGCGTTCAGCTGGCGCGTGGCTCAAAATAAGCTCAACGTCATCAATAAAGCCCATGCGTAGCATTTCGTCGGCTTCATCAAGTACGAGGAATTTAAGTTCACTTAAATCCAACGTTTTGCGTTTGATATGGTCGATAACACGACCTGGTGTTCCTACTACAACTTGAACGCCGCGCTTAAGCTGGCGAATTTGGTTGTCGTAAGATTGACCGCCGTAAACAGGCAGTACTTTAATTTTATGGCTGAAACTAGCGTACACTTGGAACGCTTCTGCTACCTGAATCGCTAATTCGCGAGTAGGTGCTAGTACCAGTAATTGCGGCTTACGTTGCTCAGGATCGATATTTGCCAACATTGGAAGGGCAAACGCTGCGGTTTTTCCTGTCCCTGTCTGGGCCTGACCGAGTAAGTCGTGACCTTCAAGCAGTAATGGAATACTCTCGGCTTGAATAGGTGACGGTTTCTCGTAGCCAACTTTTTCAAGGGCTTGTAAGATAGGTTCTGGTAGTTTTAGATCTTTAAATGTCATGTCGACAGTTGTTGTCATTAAGGGTCCTGATGCTTTAAGTAAGGAGGGTGCGGCATACTGTAGGACGCCTTCAAACGTCGGAGTGTGCTCGCGGTATTGCAAAAAACGTTATTATATTCGAATAATGGTCAGGTTGCCACGAAATTGCACAATAATGACGAAAAAATGCACAATTGATAGTGTAAACTTCGGGTATACCTCGAAATTCAAATGATGTAGGGCAAAGGAACGACAATGAATAAGAATTACCCACAGCAGATTTTTAAGCGATCTACCATTGCTGTCCTGCTTTTGAGCAGTCTGTTAGGTGGATGCGGTGATAAGTCGATAGATGCTCACCTAGAGGACGCTCGTGCTTATGCACAAAATCAAAATAATGCTGCTGCAATCGTTGAATACAAAAATGCCATTCAGGTAGATCCTGATGCAGCGGTACCCCGTTTTGAGTTAGGTAAATTATACCTTCAAAATGATAATTATGTGTCAGCTGAAAAAGAATTAAATAAAGCGTTAGAGCTAGGACACCCAGCCAGTGATGTCATTCCTTTACTCTCTGTGGCCTATCAACAATCGGGAGCGGAAAACGCATTAGGGGAAGTTGATTACCGCGCAGAGGGCATGACCGCCGTAGAATCTGCCGAAGTGGGTTTTTATAAACTTCAAGCCTTAGTGCAGTTGGAAAAACTGACAGAGGCAGAAGCGCTACTCGGTGATTTGCTTACCCTCGATACCCAGTCTGTGTATAAGGGCTTAATCGAAAGTTACCAATTTGTGCTTGTAGAAGACTATGCACAAGCACTTATCGCCACGGAAACACTACGAGAGCAAGCACCAAGCAACAAAGATGTTTTACTACAGCTTGCCCGCCTTTATCTGCTAGAACAAAAGCAAACAGAGGCCATTGATGTTTACGAAGATTACACTAAAGCCTTTCCTAAAGACGTGACCAGTAAATTCGCTTACGCTGCTTTGCTAATAGAGCAACGCGATTTAGCACGTGCTGAGCCAGTGGTGGATGAACTATTAACGCTGAATGAAGCCCATCCATTGCTTAATACGTTTAAAGGCATTATTGAATCAGCTAATGGTAATCATGCAAAAGCCTTAGCGCATTTGGAAACCGCAGTGCAAAATGGTCGTAACGATCAAGTGGTGCGATTGGTTGCCGGTTTCAGCGCATATCAAATTCAAGATTTTGAAGCGGCCCAACGACACCTTACTATGGTGGCATCACGGTTACCTGAAAATCACCCAGGCTTAAGAATGCTGGCAGACAGCATGTTGCAACTGGGTGAAAATGACGAAGCCCTTGCCGTATTAAACCGAGTAGAAGGCGGTACGACCACAGACGCAGCGTTATTTTCAAAAGCGGGGTATCAATTACTTCGTGAAGGTAACGTGCTTGGTGCTAAACAAATGGTTGAAAAAACCGAAGCGGTTGTGGATACCTCTCCAGAAGACCTCGCCCGTTTAGGCGTGCTACAACTTTCATTAAACGATGTGACCGGGTTGGTAAATATTGAAGAAGCGGTTCAACGAGCACCAGAATCTACAGCCTCTCAAAATACTTTGCTGCGCGCTTACATCGCTACTGGGGAGCTTGAAAAAGCCAAAGTTGCTGCCAACGAATGGCGTGACCAAGCGCCAAACAACGCCTTGCCGTTGGTTTATCTAGCCAGCATTGCAATTGTTCAAGAAGAGTTTTCTAGCGCGGATGAGTTACTTAATAGTGCCGAAAAACTAGACGGCGTTGAAAAAGAAGTCGCGTATGCAAAAGTTAAGTTATTAATTGCCCAGAAGCAGTTTGCAGATGCTATCACGCTTGTGAAGTCTCATATAAAAGACAACGCTTCTGACGTGCAAGCGTTAACGATGTGGTATGCCCTAGAAGCACGAGATAAAAATGATGCGGTAGTGGTTGATTACTTAGAGAAGCAACTTACAAAGCAATCAGACAATATTGATTTGCGTTTATTATTGGCGCGTATTTATTCGAGAATGGGTGAAGTAGCCAAGAACAATAGCTTGCTAGCCTCTGTGGATGGTGATGAAAGCACCCCAATGGCGTTTTGGAATTTAAAAGGCCAAGGGCTGATTCGTGCAAACGAAGTTGGAAAAGCTAAAGCGTTGTTTGAACGTTGGGTTGAGTTTTACCCCCAAGATAAAAACGCGGTATTGGGCATGCTGCTTATCCTAGATTCTCAGAACAACTACCGCGACGGTTTAGCGCTTACTGAAAAAGTATTGGCGAAACGTCCGGATGCCCAGATTAGTCTATTAAAAGCGTATTTCCATGCCATGATGGGGCAAAGTAAACCGGCATGGGAGGTTATCAATAATACCTCTGATGAGGTACAAGCACTGCCATTCGTACGCGGTATTCTTGCAAGACTATATGTTATCGATAAACAACCAGAACAAGCATTGGAACATGCAGAGGTGGCTTATGATGCTACGCCTAACTCAGACATGGCCTTGTTGATGGTAGCCATTTATGAAATGACAGGTAAGCAAGCCGAAGCATTTTCATTTCTTGAAAAGCATGTGGATAACACGCCAAACGATGTACGCAGTGCCATGCTATTAGCTGAACGCCAAATTGGTATCGACAAGCAAAAAGCTATAGCAACCTACGAAACTATTTTGACTAAAACCCCAGATAATTTTGTGGTGTTGAATAACTTAGCGTTTTTAAGTTTTCAAAATGGAAACTTAGATAAAGCTGAAGCCATGGCGAGAAAGGCCGTATCTTTACAACCTGAAAATGCAGATTCAGTAGATACGCTCGCACAAATACTGATTGCCAAAGGTGATAAAGAAGCCGCCCTTACGCTGTATTCAGATATTGCAACTCGGCCTATATCGAACGAAGAGGTTTATCTTAATCACGTAGAGCTGTTATTGCAGATGGATAAAAGTGCGTTAGCTAAACGCCGCCTAGCAAGTAGAGCGTTCGAAAAAGAAGTATCACTTAAGCGTATAGAAACGCTAAAAGCGCGCTTCGGGTTATAAAAGGGTTTTCGTTACCATAAAAGCTAATAGCCAAACTAAAGCTAAGCTAATAAAAACGAAAAAAGCGCCTAGGTTATATCTTCCCTGGGCGCTTTTTTATTGGCTGTTAATTATTACTACAGGTTATTGTTTTTCGAACTTGGTTCGAGTTTGGCCTTAATAGCGGTGAGCTCTGCCATTACGTCTTGTAGTGTAGGTTCACAATGGCCTTCAGCTTCTAATTCTGCTCTTAGCAGTGCTTCCTTTTCTTCCCTGGCTTTTTCGTTCTCACGCTCCATCACGTTTACCACAATACCAATCACCATGTTCAAAAAGGCGAACGCAGTAAAGAAGATAAAGGTTAAGTAATACACCCAGCTTAGCGGATAAACCTCCATGGTTTCGTACATAACATCGGTCCAATCTTCGAACGTCATTACCCTGAACAGCGTAAGCAACGAAATAGTGATGTCGCCCCAAAGCGTTGGGTTGATATCGCCAAACAAAGTGCTGCCAACCGCGGCGTATATGTAGAAAATGATAAACATGAGCAACATAACGTAGCCCAGTTGAGGTAATGCTTTTACCAGCGATACTAACAGTATGCGAAGTTCTGGAATGATAGAAATCATCCGCAGCACTCTAAATACCCTAACTAATCGTGCAATCAAGGCAAGTTCAGCATCATCAGCAGGAATAAGGCTAATGATGACAATTAAGGTATCGAAAAGATTCCAGAAGCTTTTAAAGAAATCTCGTTTTCGTCGTTCGGCTAAAAAGCGAATAGTAATTTCAGTTAAGAAAAATGCGCTGATAAACCAATCTAGTAGCAGGGTAACACTGCCAAAACCGGCGGGCAGTTCATAGGTTTTGGCGCCAACTAATAACGCTGAGATGACGATAACGCTAACCACAAAGGCTTCAAACCATTTATTAGCGCGAATGCGTTCAAATCGACTTTGTAACTCAGAAGCTTGCATGTTTTTCTTTGCTCACATTACAAACAAATAAGCGCTGCCAATCATTTACGATAAATAGGCTTATTTAGGGATAATAAAAAAAAGGGGCAACATCATGGACGATGCATTGTGCTTGATGCAAGTAAAATTGTATTACCGGCTTAAAGTGCCTGCCATTATGTTCTGACATTATATCATTTACAAAGAAGGCGGCTAATGCCGCCTTCTTTAATCACACTGGTTAAATCGCCAAGTTTTATTCAGTTTGTGTTGCCGATGACTATTCAGTGTCTTCCAAGGGCTTTAAGCCGCGGTTGATAATCGCCACATCTTCACCGGTTAAGGTACCAGCCGCTTGCTTTAAGGTAACAACCGATTGAATAAAGTCGTAGCGCGCGCCAGATAAGTTGTTGCGTGCATCAAACAAATTACGGGTGCTATCAAGTACATCTACAATAGTACGCGTTCCTACATCAAAACCCGCTTCAGTTGCTTTTAATGCACTGTTAGCTGAAACCACAGACTGTTCAAGGGCGCGAATGGTTGATATTGACGCTTTTACGTTATTAAACGAGCTGCGAATAGACTGTACGGTTTCACGATACGTTTGTTCAGCCGCTTGGCTGGCAGAGACGTAAAGGTATTTCGCTTGGTCAGTTTGCGAGCTTACACGGTGGCCAGAGTAAATAGGTACTGACACTGATAGGCCAATTGACTGGCTATCAAGGTAAGGCGTTTCGTACTGAATAACTTGCGAGTCTACGTCATTTTTCGAGCGACCAACGCTTGCCGATAAATCAAGGGTCGGTAAGTGGCCTGAACGGGCAGCCGCGATATCTTCTTTAGCAATATCCATCGCTAAACGGTCAACCAACAATGCTAAGTTTTTATCTTGCGCTGTTTCTAACCAGTTATCGACTTTCGCAGGCACTGGCATAGTGGCAGAGAACGTTTCTTTATCTAAGCCAAACAAGCGGTCGTGGTATTTGCCGGTGATCACTCGTAACGCTTCAAGGGCAAATTCTAGCTGGTTTTCAGCCTGAATCTCTTGGGCGACAGTACTATCATAATTAGCTTGTGCTTCGTGAACATCGGTAATAGCAGTTAGACCAACTTCAAAGCGCTGACGAGTTTGTTCTAACTGACGTTCAATGGCACGTTTTTCTGCATTAACAAATTCAACACTGTCTCGTGCACGCAATACATCAAAATAAGCAGTAACCGTACGTACAATTAGGTCTTGCATGCTAGCGGCTAATTGCGCATCGCTTTGTTCTGCCACTTTTTCGGCACGATCTAAGCCAACCCAGTTTGCGTGGTCGTACAACGACATAGACAACGAAATACCGTAATCGATATTGTCATTGTCTGTCTCAAAGGTGACTACTTGTAGGTCGTCTGCGTTAGTACCTAATGTCTGTGCACTCTCTGTGGTAGAGGTGGTGTATGACACGGAGCCAGAAATTTGAGGAAGAAGGTTTGCACGACTAATGCTGATCCCTTCAAATGCAGCATCACGCTGCGCTTTCGCTTGGTTTACCAAAGGGTCATTGGCCAGTGCTTGTTGATACACTTGCGTCAGATCATCGGCAAGGGCACCGGTTGTTACTGAGAAACCGATTGCCAGCGACAGAAGTTTTCGATTCATGCTTACGTCTTCCTGTTATGTCTAGATGAGTCTAAGTGACTGCTAATAATTATAAATAATATGTGAAGTGTATAAATTTTATTCGTAAACCGAAACAGTACAGTCGTAACAGTATTGCTTTAACTGTAACAGAATATGTGATCGACCTTGTTCATCGACAAGTATTCACATTTATCTCAGAAAATTCGGTGTTAACTTTTTATGCTTTCGTCCGCGGTTAGGGCGCGTATACAAAAGTTGTATGTCTATGTACTATGCATGATAAATCGTTTCAAACCAAAAGTGTCTGCAGATGAGCAAGAAAATCCTTTCATTTACCTCAAACGACGTTGAAATCACGAGTGTAAAACCGGTTTATCGTGGTTTTTTTACCATGCAAGAATATCTGTTTACGCACAAATGCTTCGACGGCACCCATAGCGGTACAGTGAAACGAGAGTTATTTGAACGCGGTCATGCTGTAGGCGTATTGCCCTACGATCCTGTATTGAAAGAATTTGTGCTTATTGAGCAATTTAGAATAGGGGCGTTGGCGACATCTTCAACCCCTTGGTTGATAGAAATAATTGCGGGCATGATTGACGAAGGGGAAACCGAAGTAGACGTATGTCATAGAGAGTCAATGGAAGAGGCCGGTATTGAGCTTGAAAATCTCACTAAAGCAATGAGTTATTTATCTAGCCCTGGGGGCACGACCGAACGTATTCACATCTTTATTGCAAAAACCAATGCAGAAAAAGCCCACGGCATTCACGGATTAGAAACCGAATCGGAAGATATTAAAGTTCATAGAGTGCCTGAAGCAACAGCCCTTGAATGGCTGGAAAACGGCCATATAGACAACGCTGCCGCAGTAATTGCGCTACAATGGTTCTTTATGAACAAATCCACGCTAATGGAGCAATGGAAGATATCGTGACACAACGTACCCACAGAAAATACGTCCCTCATCTACCCACAATGCAGGCATTGTGCGAGCTAAACTACGCGCACATTCTTCGTATTTTGCCAGATTGTGATACCGAGGAACTTAACTACGTATTTACCGTGGGCGACACGCTTACGTACGAAATTAAGATTATTGAGTCTGCACGTTACACCAGTACGTTAAGCCTTAAACAAACGTCCGACGATATGCCCAGTTATTTAACGCCATCAATGACGGTACGTTTGTACCACGATGCCCGAATGGCCGAAGTCATAAATAGCCAAAATACGGGGGCTCTACAACCCTCTTACGAATACCCTAACTTAAAAATGCGCCAGCGCAATGAAAAGCAAATGGTGAATATCTTCCTTGCTGAGTGGTTAGATTTTTGCCGCAAATTGCGTCCTAAGGTAACCTCGCTAGCGTGAGTACCCTGCTGCATATTAGCGACTGCCATTTATTTGGTGATACCACTCGCCAAGGCTACGGCGCAATTAACCCTTATTACAGCTTAAAACAAATATTGATTGAAGCTTTCGAGCACTGCGAAAATATTAGCGCGGTAATCGTAACCGGTGATATTAGCGGCGATGATTCCTTAGCAAGCTATCAGCATTTTACTACCTTGATGGAAAACCACGTCACAACACCGGTTTATGTGATTGCGGGCAATCATGATAATAACCCTCACTTTGATACATTATCTGCTTACCTCCTTGTTGCTGGCGTGCCTGTTGAATTAAATGGTTGGCAAATTCACGGCCTAGATACACGTTTTGAAGGTGCAAGGGGGCAAGTAGATATTCATGAGCTTAAGGCTATAGGCAAGCAGGTAGCTGAAAATTCTCATCGCCATCATTTACTTGCTATGCACCACCATGCTTCGCCATCAGAGAGTTGGATGGATAAACACGACGTGTCTAACGCCGGTGAGTTTTTAAACTGGGTAGAGGAGGGCATTTCATTAGCGGCGATTATTCATGGCCATGTTCATTCCCCCCTTCGTTATACGCTTGGTACAAATAATCCGGTACCAGTGATGGGCTGCCCTGCGAGTTGTTGGCAGTGGGAAATGACGCCTGAATTTGCGGTAAGTAATGAACAGCCCGGTTATCAACTCATTAGGTTACACGGCGATGGAACGTTAACCTGCGACATAAAGAGAATAAAAACAATATGAAACACGTGTTATATCTTCATGGCTTTTTAAGCTCACCAAAGTCTGTAAAAGCGCAGGCCACCAAAGCCTATTTCAAGCAGCATCATCCCGATGTTACCTTGCATATTCCCGCGCTTTCGAATTACCCAAGCCAAGTAGAAAGCCAGTTAATGGCACTGATAAAAAGTAACCCCGCGTTAATTAATGATGGGCTGCGTGTTATTGGCAGTTCTATGGGCGGTTATTTATCTACGTTTTTGATTGAAAAGTTCTCGGGCAAAGCAGTATTGATAAACCCTGCTGTAAAACCTTATGAATTACTGCAAGGTTTTATTGGTGAGCATACCAACCCGTACACAGGTGAAGTATTCCACATCGTTGAAAGCGATATTGATGTAATAGAAAAGCTAGATGCTAAAGAATTGCAGCATGGACCTGCGTACAAGGTGCTATTGCAAACTGAGGACGAAACCTTAGATTATCGTTTAGCAGAAACAAAATACGCATCGAGCACGCTAGTCGTTGAGGAAGGCGGCGATCACAGCTTTATTGGCTTTGAAAATCACTTGCCCGCTATTGCCGACTTTCTACTTAACGATTAGAAGCCGTTAACGAAATCTTGCTGCTCGTTGTTGCGTTACTACTTGTAGTATTAATTTTAGCAGTATTAGCTTCATATCGTACCAACCAAGCTTGCTGACTTTCGCCTTTTCATTGCGAGGGTAGGCTAGCCTTGGTAACATCAATTTATCTTGCGTTGCAGTTGTCTTCTGCGTACGTTAACCCTTGTTGCTGGCTTAAATAATAACCATAACTATGTCAAATCAATATAACTCTGATGCAATTGAAGTCTTAAACGGTCTCGATCCGGTTAAGCGCCGCCCAGGCATGTATACCGATACCACTCGACCCAACCATTTGGGCCAAGAGGTTATCGATAACAGTGTGGATGAAGCCTTAGCAGGTCATGCATCCAACATTAAGGTTATCTTGCATGAAGACCAATCTCTTGAAGTCATTGATGATGGCCGAGGTATGCCGGTGGATATCCACCCAGAAGAGAAAATCTCTGGTGTAGAACTTATTTTAAGTAAGCTACATGCTGGGGGGAAATTCTCCAACAAAAACTATGCGTTTTCTGGGGGGTTACACGGTGTGGGCATTTCAGTGGTTAACGCCCTCTCCACACGGGTAGAAGTCACTATTCGTCGTGACAGTAACGTGTATCAAATTGCCTTTGCCAATGGCGATAAAATTGAAGAACTCGCGGTAATAGATACGTGTGGCAAACGTAACACTGGTACCCGGGTACATTTTTGGCCCGATCCGCAATACTTCGATTCAGCAAAATTCTCAGCCAGCCGTCTTATTCATAATCTTCGTGCAAAGGCCGTACTAAGTCCAGGTTTACGTATTCGTTTTGACAATAAAATCGCCAAAGATTCACAAGAATGGTACTACGAAGATGGTTTGCAAGATTACTTGTATCAAGCGGTACAAGAATACGAAACACTTCCTACCGATGTACCTTTTGTAGGTAGCTTTAAAGGTAACACCGAAGGCGCTGATTGGGCGGTAATGTGGCTGCCTGAAGGCGGAGAGTTAACCACCGAAAGTTACGTTAACCTTATCCCTACTGCCCAAGGCGGTACCCATGTAAATGGTATGCGCCAAGGCTTGTTAGAGTCTATGCGCGAGTTTTGTGAATTTAGAAACTTAATGCCTCGTGGGGTGAAGCTGTCACCGGATGATATCTGGGACCGATGTGCTTATATTTTATCTACCAAAATGCAAGACCCACAATTTGCAGGGCAAACCAAAGAGCGCTTATCGTCACGCCAAGCGTCTGCCTTTGTATCTGGCGTGGTAAAAGACGCGTTTAGCTTGTGGTTAAACCAGCATACCGAAGTGGCAGAAGCCTTGGCAGATATGTGTATTAACAATGCACAACGCCGTTTACGCCAAAACAAAAAAGTGGCGCGTAAAAAGGTCACCCAAGGGCCAGCACTGCCAGGTAAATTAACCGATTGTTCCTCTCAAGACATTTCCTACTCTGAGCTTTTCCTAGTGGAAGGAGATTCAGCAGGTGGTTCTGCCAAGCAAGCTAGAGACCGAGAATTCCAAGCTATCATGCCCCTTCGCGGTAAAATCCTAAATAGCTGGGAAGTAGACTCTTCACAGGTATTAGCATCACAAGAAATTCACGATATATCAGTAGCGTTAGGTATCGATCCAGATTCTACCGATTTATCTGGCTTACGGTACGGTAAAATTTGTATATTAGCGGATGCCGACTCCGACGGACTGCATATTGCTACCTTGCTGTGTGCGTTGTTTGTGAAGCACTTTAGAACGCTAGTCGACCAAGGCCATGTTTATGTAGCCATGCCGCCTCTATTTCGTATCGATGTGGGCAAAGAAGTATATTACGCCCTCGATGAAGGTGAAAAACAAGGCATACTAGATCGTATAGAAGCCGAGAAGAAACGCGGTAAAGTAAACGTTCAACGCTTTAAAGGGCTAGGTGAAATGAACCCGTTGCAGCTTCGTGAAACTACGATGGATCCTAATACCCGTCGGTTGGTTCAACTCACTATAGAAGACTCGGCAGAAATGCTAGAGTTGATGGACATGCTGTTAGCTAAAAAGCGTTCTGGCGACAGAAAAGTCTGGCTTGAAAGTAAAGGAAACATGGCGGAAGTCGGGGTTTAACTCTTACTTGCCTGTTAGCCATATCGGTATCGATATGGCTTTACTCTGTCCAATACCCTTCGTTGTTCACGTATTAATTCCTCAAGCAATTCGCCTATCAATAAGTATGCATTTACCCATTACTTTCAAGCTTCTTTGCTGCTCCCCTTCACTAATATCTTCCTGTTTAGCGCCTCGATTTCAAAACTATATTTAACGTGATGAAATAGTTATCAAATAATATTGATAAATTATTTATCTAAGACCAGCGAGTTATCGTGATTTTTACGTTAGTTTTCAGCATCAACATTGGGGTTTTTGAACCTTTTAGGCGCATAACACGTTTTATTTAACGTAATAATATTAGACTTTAGTATATTTCTGGAGTGCTAGTTACTGGTATAGTAAGCGTATTAGATGCGGTGAAGATGCCGCAATTACTGAGTGTTCGCATTGGCATTCAGTTAACTCAAACGGAGCTAAATGTAGTATGGAATCTTTACCGTCATCGCGGGTGACTAAGCCTGAGATAGCTCCTTTTATTGTTGGCGTAGGCTCTTCAGCGGGTGGAATAGAAGCATTAATCAACTTGGTAAGCGAATTACCAAAAGCCATCAATGCGTCTTTTATTATTGCTCAGCATTTATCTCCTACCCATAAAAGCCAAATGACGGAAATATTGGCGCGAGAAACTGAATACCCTGTGGTTGAGGCTACGCCGCATTGCAAAATTAAAGCAAACACCATTTATGTGGGCCCACCGGGTTACCACCTTAAATACAAAGAGGGGTATTTACACCTCGATAAATCACCGGATGAACTATCTCCTAAGCCCTCCGTAAACCTCTTGTTTGAATCATTAGCTGATGAAATTGGCGATCACGCAATTGGCGTTATCTTATCGGGTACTGGCAGCGATGGTGCCAGAGGGCTGAAAGCTATTAAAAGCGTGGGTGGATTTGCCTTTGTACAAGACCCTGCCTCAGCAAAGTATGATGGCATGCCCAAAGCAGCTCTCGAAAATGTGGCTGTGGATTCAATTCTTGAGCCCCAAGAAATGGGGCAAGAAATAGCACATATTTCTCAGAACATAGCACGCAATTTCTTAGCTGTGCAGGAAGACACTCGAAGTGAATTAATGAGTGAGCTCTACGGAAAGATAAGAACGGCTACAAAAATAGACTTCAGTTTTTATAAACAGTCGACCTTATTGCGCAGAGTGAACCGCCGTTTAATTGCCACACAAACTGAAGATTTGCCGTCTTATCTGGCTTATTTAGATAATAACGCTGACGAAGTCATTGCGTTGTCGAAAGAGCTACTGATTTCAGTTACCGACTTTTTCAGGGATAACACGGCATTTAAAGCTATCAATACACATATTGAGAGTATTGTAGAGCGTAAAAACAGTGGCGACGCTATTCGGTTATGGGTAGCAGGATGTGCTACAGGGGAAGAGGCATATTCATTAGCCATCTTGTTTCTAGAAGCTATTGAGAAGCAGGGTATTGATGCCAACTTACAGGTTTTTGCGACTGATATCGACGAAAATGCGCTCTCAGTTGCTCGTAAAGGTGCTTATTCTGTTCAAGCCATAGCGAGCCTTTCATCGGATTTAACCGACAAATACTTTCGATATGCAGACAATGCATATTATCCGCAAAAGCGACTGCGTGATGTGATCACCTTTTCTCGTCAGGACATCACTCGCGATCCGCCGTTCTTACACCTTGATATGGTGTCGTTTAGAAATGTACTTATCTACTTTAACAGCGAATTGCAGCAGCGGGTTTTATCGCTGTTTCGCTACTCGCTAACCAAAGAAGGTATTCTATTTCTAGGTAAGTCTGAATCGATTGGCTCAACAGAAGATATGTTTGTTGCCCTTGATAGGCGCAGTAGAGTTTTTAAAGTAAGCGAGGCGTCTAAGCCTCCCGCACTCCCGAAAATGTTAAAAAGCCATGTAGATATCACCAAAACGAAAACGGCTATCACTAACAGCTACGAAAATATTTTCACTCGTTCCGTTCTAGATAGTTTTGGCCCAAGTTTACTAATAAGTGAAAGATTTGCCATTTTGCACTCGCATGGCAACTTACAACGCTTTATTACTTTTCCATCTGGGGTGCCCGATCTTAACTTATCGAAACTGATTGCTGCGCCTTTTGCCGCAGACTTAATCTCTTGCGTAAATAAGGCAAGTCGAACAGGTGAAATAGCGACAAGCCGAGCTAAGCGATTGGCTGACGATGACAGTCAACTGTGGAAGTTACGGGTACTGCCTCTGGAAAATCAAAGTCCTCAGCATTACTTGGTTAATTTTTACGAAGACGACACTATTATTGATGTCGAGCCTAAAGAGGCAGTGGCAAACAATGAGGCTGATGTGGCTGAGTTGATTGCGGCCCGTGAGCAACTACAAACGCTTACCGAAGAAATGGCTGCCTCTGCAGAAGAAATGCAGGCACTTAATGAAGAAGTGCAGGCTGCTAATGAAGAGCTACAAGCGAATAACGAAGAACTTGAAGCTACTAATGAAGAGCTTCAGGCTACCAACGAAGAACTCATTAGCGTCAATGAAGAAAGCATGCGTAAGTCTGCTGATTTAGGGGCGATAAACAGTGAATTGATGAGCGTTTACAACACGTTAGATTTTCCAATTTTGGTATTTGATACTGATACCTGTTTAAGCCGAACTAATGACGCCGCCAATCGCCGTTTTCACTTGAATAACGGTTCGTTTAAAAAGCCGATGTACTCGCTAAATTTCCCTGACTATTTTGAAGACATTGAAAAGCGTTTAAGTAAAACCCTGCGCAATGGGGTAAATACCAGCATGGTGATCAAGCCATCTAGCCAAGAAACTTACAATGTGTTCATTACGCCAATTCTAAACAACCGAGACCGCATCACTGGGGCTATTTTAGTTATTATTGATAATTCAGAGTTGGTTATTGCCCACGAGCGAATTGAAAAAAGCCAAGAGCAGCTTCTATCTATCATGAATAACTCATTGGCGTTAATTGCACTTAAAGATAATGCGGGCCGATATGAGTTTGTTAACTCGCGGTTTGAGGACGTCTTTGGCGTAACCGCAGAGGATGTGATTGGCAAAACCGACCTTCAAATCTTTGAGCGAGATACGGCTCGTCAGTTCCGTGAAAAAGACTTAGATACTATGCGTAACTTGTCTCCGGTAGAAACCCTTGATGAGTTCACCTTACGGGCCGGTAAAGTTATTATAAAAAGTGTGCGATTCCCTATTTTTGATGCCGAAGGCACGATTAAATCAATTTGCACACAAGCAACTGATATTTCAAAAGAGCTACATGCCAATGAACAATTACGTTTAGCCGGCAAGATATTTGAACGTACCAGTGAAGCGATTCTTGTCACCGATGCAAACCAGCGCATTCTTACCACTAACGAAACGTTTGCTGAGTTGACGGGCTTTTCTCAGCAAGAGTTAACTGGCAAAACGCCAAAAATGCTGGAATCAGGGGAGCACTCCGAAGATTTCTTTGTAGCAATGAAAGCCTCGTTGAATGAACGAGGGTTTTGGCAAGGTGAGGTCATTAACAAAGTTAAAAATGGTAGCCACGTAAAAATGTGGTTAACGGTTAATGCGGTGAAAGGTGCCAATGGCGATATTGTTAACTACGTGGCGGCCTATAGTAATATTGACGAAATAAAGAATATGCAGCGCCGTATTGAATATCTCGCTACCCATGACGAGCTTACAGGGCTACCCAATAGAACCGTGTTGCTTGAACGCCTGGAATTAATGATTAGTGGGGCGAAGCGAAGCAAACAATTATGCGGTGTACTCTTTGTTGATTTAGATAACTTTAAGCCGGTTAACGATAACTTGGGCCATAAGGTAGGCGATTTGCTACTCAAGCAAGTCACGAAGCGTCTGCAACAATGTATTCGCGACACAGATATGTTGGCACGAATAGGTGGCGATGAGTTTGTAGCCCTAATATCGGCATCTCATATTGACGAGGTTGATGATATTGCAAAGCGTATTATCAGTCAGGTTCAAAACGAGTTTGATGTATCTACCCATTCTATTTCAGTTTCTGCGAGCATTGGTATCGCCGTTTACCCTGCTGATGGGATCAGCTCAGAAGTACTCTTGCAGCACGCAGATGAAGCCATGTATTTAGCAAAATCTTCTGGTCGCAACCAATATCAGTACTTTACTGCTAAGATGAAAGAACAGGCATTGGCGCGGTTAGAAGTTGAGAAACAGCTTAAAGTGGCGCTAGAAGGTAAACAGTTTTCTATGGTGTACCAGCCACAGTACGAGTCTACTTCGAACGTCATAGTTGGCGCCGAGGCATTGTTGCGCTATAAAAATAGCGACGGTGAAGTACTCAATGCTGAGTCATTTATTAATATTGCCGAGCGTGGAAAACTGATTGAAACAATTGGCTTTCATGCGGTTGAGTTGGTAGCGCGAGAAATTGCTCAATATATTCAGCTTGGTAGTAAACTGCCCGCCATAGCGATTAATTTATCTGGAGCGCAGTTGGTTACATCTGATTTTATTAAAAACTTTGTGGCAGTACTTGAGCGTTATGAACTAACCGCAGGCCTATTTAAATTCGAAGTATCAGAAAAAGATATTGAAAGTGGTGAAGAGCGAATTTTCCATCGGTTGAAGACTTTGGCCGCCATGGGCAGTATGATCAGTATAGATGACTATGGTCTGTACAACAGTGCGATATCTCAGCTTCAGCGAAGCGGTGCGAGTGAAATTAAGCTTTCCAGCCGATTAATGGCCGACGCTAGCGACAACAAAGACACATACAAACTCATCCAAGCATTGGTTAATGCAGGAAAAGCCCTAGGCCTTAAAATCATCGCGGATAAAGTTGAAACTCAACAACAACTCGAATACTTACGAGATATCGGGTGCGATGTGGTACAGGGGCTGGTTCTTTCACCTATGCTTACTTGCTTAGAGCTTAATAAAAAAATTAGCTAACAAGATTATGAACACTGATACGATTACCCTAAATAAACACGATGCTGAGATGGACACCTTGGTTGAAAATTGCGAAAAAGAGGCTTTGCACTTAAGTGGCAAGGTACAGCAATTTGGTGGTGCGTTTTTTATCGATAGTGAATCCCTACAGGTAACTGCGGCTAGCAGTAATTTGGCCCGTTTCATTCAACTTTCGCCCTCTGAACTGGTGGGCTGCCCGGTAAAATCACTCGACTGGTTGCCGTTAAGTTTACTGTATAACTTAGGGTCAAAGCCTGGCGACAGAGCTTATGCCTTTAACGAGCCCGTCAACGATGATGTGATGAATTTTAGAAGCCATCGTAGCGACGAAGGTATTTTAATTGAGATAGAATCTAGTATTACCAACGTCTCTCAGCGTCAGTACTTACAATTAAGATCCTCAATACTTCCGACTATCGAACAGCATTGGGAAGATAAAGATTTTTGGGAGCAACTTATCTCAACCCTTGATGAGTTTTTGCCCTGTGAGCGTATACTGCTTTATCGCTTTAATGAGCTTTGGAGCGGCGAAGTCGTGGCCGAAAAGGTGATTGAAGGGGCAGCGAAGTATCTCGGACTAAAATTTCCAGCATCGGACATACCTGCTATTGCCCGTCAAATGTATTATGAGAATCCGTCACGATATATTGCTAGCAGTGTTACACCGCCAGCTCACTTTCTGAATCAAGCAGAACAACCGCTAAACTTAACTTACTCAGACTTACGAAGTGTGTCGCCAATTCATGGCGAATACATGCAAAATATGGGGGTGGCTACGTCATTTTCTATTCCTATCATTCAAACCGGTAAGCTGTGGGGCATAGTGTCCTGTCACAATAGCACCGAATCGCACATTGATGCGCAATTGCGCCATCAAGCTGAAATGCTGGTTAAGTATTTTTCTATGGTGTACTCCACGCACAAATCGAAAAAGCGCCTGCAATTACTGACATCTTTGGACGAGAAGGTTGGCGCCATTACGCATAAGCTTCGCTTGAAAGATGCCCAAGCAACCCAAGCTTTCCTAGAAGACGTAAAGCGAGATTTCACCGCATGCGGGGCGGCCATTTTTATTAATGGGGAGTGGTTTTTCAGTAACGATGATGGTTATGATAAAAGACAACTAAAGCGTATCGATAAAGTCTTTCAGTCAGACACCTCTGATGTGATTCTGCATACACAAGATATTCGCCAGTACACAGGGCTAGAGACATTAGACCCAGAAAATGTAAGAGGCGTGATGCTAATTCGTATGAACTACGAATTAGCCAAAGCACGATTGTATATTTTTAGACAGCCCGAAGCGCAAATAACACACTGGGCTGGTAAACCGGAAAAAGGCGTTAACGAACAAGGCATGCTATCGCCACGTGCGTCTTTTGAGCGGTGGAGTGAAGTTGATGGTGAGCAAAGCTTACCGTGGACTAAACGAGATATTTTGTTTTCCAAAAAACTGCGGGCATCGTTAATCCGAACGCTAACACGTTAGGTATTTAGTCTGACAATCTATCTAGAACCTCCTGATTGGAGGTTCTTTTTTTCAAGTACAGTTACCACTACATTTTTCAACAATCTTTCACGCAAGAAGTCGAAAAGTCGTTTTAATATTTGTTCATATTCGAGGTGAACCGATGGCAAATTCTTCCGTTTCCAATAACACTACCACGCTATTGTTTGATCACGATGGTACCTTGATTAATTCAGAACACGTCCACTTTGCACTGTGGCAAGAAATAGTGGCCAGTTATGGTGCAGAGCTAACAGATGAATTTTACTGCAAAGCAATGGCGGGTATACCGGTTAAGCAAAATGCCAAAGATGTCGTTGAGCATTTCTCATTAGACGAAACCCCTGAGCAATTGGCCAAAAAGAAACACGAAAAAATTGAAGCGTATCTTTCTCAGCAAGCTTTCCCACTTATGCCACACGCTGCTGAAACCATCAAGGCGTGCGCAAATGCAGGGTACACCATAGGGATAGTAACGGGGGGAAGTACATTATCAGTTGAAAAAACATTGACTGATTATGGCCTAGCTAACTACATTTCATGTGTGGTGGCGGTAGAAGATGTTACTCACAGTAAACCTGCACCCGATTGCTACCAGTTAGCAATGGAGAAGTTAGGTGTATCCCCAGCCCAGTGTATTGCCATTGAAGATACTCACACTGGCATGCAGTCGGCGTTGTCGGCTGAATTAGCGTGTGTAGTTATTCCTACTACGCAATCGGCTACCCACGATTTTACCAACGCCACTTCCCGTTACGAAAGCTTACAATTATGGGTGGAACAAGAGATCACAGGTCGCTAGTCATAAACACTAGATTTAGCTACTATTTCTATTCTTCACAACGTAGCGTGCTGGTAATGTCACGGTTGTATGTATTCATGGTGTTTGGGGAAGTGATTAAATCATGAGAAGTGTGGGTCGTTGGGTTCTTGGTGTTATCGTTACTGTATTCGTGGTTACTTTTATCATATTGATAGGGGTGAGCGTTGCTGTGGTTCAGCGCTCGCCGTTAGTGGTGGCTAGTGCACCAAACCAATTAGATGGCGCAGATAGCGTGAACGACTTACTGTCTCAGTTACAAAATGCGTTCACTGAGCGCAGTTCTAACCACGTTATTCATTTGACAGAAACCCAAATTGAAAGCTTAGTAGGCGTATTGCAGCGAGCCGTGCCTAATTTTAGTGGCGTAGTGAACGTTACCGAAGTGGGCAGTACTATTACCTTTACCTTTTCACCCAGTAGTGTTGATTTATATTTCAATGTATCAGCATTGATTTTACCCGGCGACAGCCTGCAAATTGATTATATTAGTGTGGGCGATTTGTCTTTGTCTGGGCCTCTCATGCTAGCATTTGCTGAAAAGGGTATAAATTATTGGACAAAGTCTGAAATTGCCACTATTGCCCTGACGCGGGTTGAAAAAGTGACGATGCGCCGCGGTGAGGTGTCTTTACATACTGCGCCACTGGCCTCTTTGTTAGAAGAGCTTACCGTGGTTTCTAACAATATGGGCGTAGAAGAAGAAACAGAGCTTCAAACCCTTGCGGCTTATTATTTGCGTTACATCTCAGGGCGAGATTTAGCGCTATCAAAGCAGCCAGTGCCTCTTATTGAGTACTTACGGGAAGGCATGGCCCGTGCAAGAGAGCAGAGTAATTCTGCACAACAGGCTGCTCTACATAACAAAGCGGTGATTTTGGCTCTTGCAGCGTATGTGGGGCATTATCGTATTGGTAGCTTAGTGGGCGACTTACAGCCCGATCCGACAAAAGCATTAAAGCCTCGTGCCCCTGCTATTTTACTAGAGCGTAACGACTTAGCCCGTCATTTCATTATTTCCGCCGCCCTAGAGTTACTTGCCGAGCAAGACATGTCGTGGGCAATTGGTGAATTTAAAGAGTTAATGGACAGAGGCACAGGTGGTTCAGGCTACAGTTTTGTGGATTTAGGTGCCGACATGTCGGGCTCACAATTTGCCCGAGTGGCGACCATGCCTGAGCATGCCGAAAGTACGCAAAATGCTGTGGCACGAATCCAATCTGATTCCGATATTGTTCCAGCGATAAAAGCCTTTCCTGAAGGATTAAGTAAGCAAGCGTTTACCGAGAAGTATGGACGTGTAGACAGTGAAGCTTATTTAAATGAAGTGGCTGAGATTAAGCGCCTTATCAAACAAGTGCCTATGTATCAGAAGGCGCATGCTGAAGGGAATTTAATAAATCAAATTGAAGCGGGTGAGGTCGGGGAACACTAATAGCTTGCGCTAGCCCCCAAACCTAAAAACAACCATGCTAGTTTAGATGTGAGCCAAGACAGCATCGGTATTTTCAGCATTGAAATGCTCGTCTATTTACTTGCTAGCGACTGCTGAAATTGAGATACGGTAGTGAGTGCCAATTCAATCTTTTTAATCAGTGCGGGCAGAGCTGCTTTTGCTTCTTCCTCTGTCATGTCTTTCAAAGCTTGCCAATCTAACGCAATCTCTTCTACATAAGGGCCAAAGCGTTTTGCTTGTGTGGTGAACGGACTATCTTCAGCAAATATGGCGGCAAACTTGCCTTGACTGTCTTTTTGCAAACGATCCAATGCCTGATCCGCATCTACCGCCTTTCGGTAAAGGGTCTGGATAGTATCCTGAAGTTGCTGGTGAATAGCTTGCATATATATCCTCAAAAAGCGCCTCAAAAAGACGTCTCACAAATTTTGCCTAAAAAGCAGTGTAAAATTAGATTAAAGTTTCAGCATACTGAGCCGATAACCTCGAAGGTGGGCAATTTTGCCTATTTTTTTACTTTGCTTCAAGCAACAAAGGAAAACGGTATGGATCTACAAGGTGCTAGTGCCTCTGGAACGTCCGGTGCGTCACTTGAACTCGCTTCGCTTAAGTTGGCCAAAGGGCAACAAGAGCAAGAAGGAAAAGCGGCGCTTCAGCTATTAGAAAATTCAGCTGACGTACCAAAATCAACATCTTCTAACCCAGCGGTAGGCGCAAATATAGATACTTTCGCTTAAGGTCAGGGATGTAAATGTAAGTCGATAGGCGTTTTGCCAGGCTGAGCGCCTATCTCTCTAACGAGTTTAGGCACAAGGAAGCCTGGTAGGCGCTTTATCGCTTCTTGCATAATCTGTCTTGCCATGTCGTCACTTACATAGAAATGACTTGCCCCTTGTACTTTATCAAGTACATGCAAATAGTAGGGCAGAACCCCCGCATCAAATAAACGCTCACTTAATTCACACAGTGCATCTGCTGAGTCATTCACATCTTTTAGTAACACCGATTGGTTTAACAGGGTAACACCGTGAGTGCGCAATTTCTCTAAGCGGCTCTTAAGTGCTGGTGATACTTCATTCGCATGGTTAACATGCAACACGAGTATTTTTTGAATAGGCAGCTGAGTAAACCAGTCAAAAAAAGCATTATCGAGGCGTTCGGGTAGTACAACCGGTAAACGGGTGTGAATACGAAGTCGTTTAATATGAGGTATTGCGGCGATTTCTTTTGCTAATGCGGCTAGGTGATCATCTTTTGCCATTAGCGGATCGCCGCCCGAAAAAATCACTTCGTTAATCGCTGGGTTGCCCGCAATGTATTCTAATGCCTCTTGCCACTGGGTATTATTTACCGCGTTATCGGCATAAGGAAAGTGTCTGCGAAAGCAATAACGGCAATTAACCGCACACCCAGTACGTACCATTAATAATACGCGAGAGTCGTACTTATGTAGCAAACCTTTACCAGCAGTGTCGTGTTCTTCTAATGGGTCTTTCGTGTAACCCGGTTCAATACTAAACTCTTGTTTAAGCGGCATCACTTGCAGAAAAAGCGGGTCGTTCGGGTTTGCTTTTTCCATTAACGAGGCAAAGTGCCGAGGAACACGCATAGGAAAAAGGCGTCGTGCTTTACTGTCTTGTTCGTAATCTTTGCTAGGTAAATCTAAAAAAGACAACAGCTTTTCAGGGCTGGTAAAGCTATTAGCTAATTCTTTTTGCCAGTTATGCTCTACAGAAATCGCTTTTTTAGGTATTATTTGTTCCACGAAATTTTTTGTACCTTATGTTTAGACAGAGGAATTATGGCTAATTACAGCACTAACGAGTTCAAAGCCGGCCTGAAAATCATGCTGGACGGTGAACCTTGTAACATTTTAGAAAACGAATACGTGAAGCCGGGCAAGGGTCAGGCATTTAACCGCGTTAAAATTCGTAAACTTATTTCAGGTAAGGTTTTAGAAAAAACCTTCCGCTCTGGTGAGTCAGTAGAAGGCGCAGATGTTTTAGACACTGAGCTTGCTTACTTGTACACCGACGGCGAATTCTACCACTTTATGAACAACGAAACATTCGAACAAATCGCGGCTGACGAAAAAGCAGTAGGCGATAGTGTTAAGTGGTTGGTAGAAAACGATGTGTGCGTTATCACCTTGTGGAACGGTACGCCAATTACAGTAACGCCACCCAACTTCGTTGAACTTGAAATTACTGAAACTGACCCAGGCCTTAAAGGCGATACAGCGGGTACAGGTGGTAAGCCAGCTACACTAACAACGGGCGCAGTAGTACGTGTTCCTTTGTTTGTGCAAACAGGTGAAGTGATTAAAGTAGATACTCGCTCTGGTGAGTATGCGTCTCGCGCGCAAAAGTAAGTAACAAAAGTAAGTTAGAAATAAGAAACAACTGCAGTTAGCCGATGCCGTATTTGGCATCGGTAACTCGCTTACTGTTACGCATTTTTTCCTATGCGTTATTCGCCAAATAAAGCTTGCTAATCGATAGCCCCAAAGCTGTTTATCATATTTGTCATCATCCTTATTAATAAGCAAAGACACCTCTGTTCATGAACGACTGGCACCCTACCTCATCACATGATTCTCGAATTGCGCGAGCCAATTTACTGCGTAGCATAAGACACTTTTTCTATACCCGAGATGTGCTAGAAGTAGAAACGCCATTATTGTCCAGCGGCACGGTAACCGATGAACATCTCGATGCATTCCTTACAAAGTTCAATCATTCGCAGGATGGCGCACCGGTAGACCTTTACCTGCAGACTTCACCTGAATTTGCTATGAAGCGCCTATTGTGTGACCAAAGTGGTGCTATTTATCAAATCTGCAAAGCATTTCGACACGAAGGGGAAGGGCGCTGGCATAACCCTGAATTCACTATGCTGGAATGGTATCGACCGGGCTTCGACCATCATGCCCTAATGCAGGAAGTTGATGCGTTATTAATACAAACGCTAGGCACAGATACCGGCGAGATGATCAGTTATCAAGATGTGTTTAAATTTCAGTTGGGTATTGACCCGCTAACCGCTACAGATGAGATGCTTCTGGCTAAAATGGCTGACTGCACTATCGATATTTCAAGCCCTGAACAGCTTGATAAAGACAGTAAACTACAACTGCTGTTTTCAACGGCGATTGAACCGGTTATTGGCCAAGAACGGCCATGTTTTGTGTTTGGGTTTCCTGCTTCACAAGCATCTCTTGCCCGTATCAATAAACAAGACTCACGTACTGCCGACAGATTCGAAGTGTATTTTAAAGGGGCAGAGTTGGCGAATGGCTTTCATGAATTAAACGAGGCTTCGGAACAAAAGCAACGCTTCGAGCACGACAATCAAAAGCGTCGCAGCAATGGCCAGCCTACAAAGCCCATTGATACACGATTTCTGTCTGCGCTGAAAAGCGGCTTGCCACACTGCGCAGGGGTAGCGTTAGGTATAGATCGGTTGTTAATGCTTAAATTAGGCGCGTCGCATATTAAAGAGGTGCTTAACTTTCCAGTGAGTAGGGCGTAAATTTTTATTTTCAGTCTCAGATATTATTGATTCAAGATCTTATCAGTACCCGCTTAACCCAGAGCGCTGCGTACACTAATCAATTACTTATTTACATAATAAACGTTGTCGTTGAATGAAGTTAAATCATAGACAAGTTGCCATTGACAATAAACGCCCTAACCCACAAAATGTTATAACATCACAAAAGTGACCATGCAAATGGTCAAAATGAATAAAAATTTGTTAGGGAAACCGTTATGAAAATGCGTTCACTGCTAAGTCTTACGATAGCAGGTCTACTTTCGTCTCCATCCTTTGCGACTGTTATTAGCGGTAAAGTTACCGATGTATCAGGTCAGCCCGTTGAAGGTGCCGAGGTTAGCATTGAAGGTACTCGCCGAGTCGTTACCACCGATGAAAATGGTGTTTACCGTTTTAGCGATGTTAAGCAAACTCATGTACATCTTCACGTATTTTCAAGCCAATATATTCATGGTGACAACGACCTTGGTGAAATCGTGGGTGACAAAACCGTTGATTTTTCACTTATCCCTTCGTCAGTTGAAAATATTGTTGTGACGGCTACTGCATTACAATCTTCAGTGCTTGAGTCTGTTACGCCCGTTACCGTGATTGGAGCAGAGCGCCTTAGACGTATTGAAGCGCCTACATTAGGCGAAACCTTAAAGAATACGCCTGGGGTACAAAGCACGTACTTTGGCCCAGTTTCAAGTAGCCCAATTATTCGTGGTAACGATGGCCCACGGGTTAAAATTGTTCAAAACGGGTTAGATGTTTCTGATGTATCTCGTGTTGGCCCTGACCATAACGTCACGAGCAACCTGGCAAGTGCCACACAAGTAGAAGTGCTTCGTGGTCCTGCAACATTACAATATGGAAGCGGCGCCATTGGCGGTGTGGTTAATATTGTTGATAAGCGTATTGTGCAACATCAAATGGACGGTGTTGAAGGCGAGGCTGAAGTTAGCTACAGCACAGTAGATAACGGTAAATACGCTCGCGGTGATGTCACTGGTGGCAGCGGTAACTTTGCATGGCATATCGATGGTTACTCTCGTAACACAGATGACACTGATATTCCTGGTTATGCCTCAGTAGAGCCTGATGAAGACGAAGCATACGGTGTATTAGAAAGCACTGCGATGGAAACCAGCGATATAACGGCTGGCTTGTCTTATATTGGTGAGGAAGGTTACTTTGGCTTTGCGGTAGAGCAACTTGATAACCGTTATGGCGTGCCTGGTCACAGTCACGAACATGAAGAAGAGCACGATGATGAAGATCATGACGACGAAGCTCACGATGAAGAAGATCATGATGAAGAGTTGCACGAAGAAGAAGGCGTATTGATTGACGTAGACATGACACGTTATCAAGCGGCAGGCGAATGGCATTCACCTATCAGAGGGTTAACCAATGCGAAGTTTGCCGCGGCTTATACCGATTACGAACATGTTGAAATTGAAGATGGCGAGCAAGGGACTATCTTCACTAACAAATCTAGCGATATTCGCGCTTCAGTGTCGCACGAAGAAGTGGATGGCTGGCATGGTGTGCTAGGTGTTCAATTCCAACACAGTGATTATGAAGCAGAGGGTGAAGAAGCCTTTACCCCTGCAAATACCTCTTCTAACTATGCTGTCTACCTTGT
Source organism: Alteromonas lipotrueae (assembly GCF_019249215.1). Lineage (GTDB taxonomy): Bacteria > Pseudomonadota > Gammaproteobacteria > Enterobacterales > Alteromonadaceae > Alteromonas > Alteromonas lipotrueae. The sequence continues at coordinate 37,383 of NZ_JAESDI010000017.1, read as the reverse complement.
AGAGCAAAAAGTCGTGGGTGATGTGACCTTCGAATTAGGTGGTCGTGTTGAATACACCGAATACGATGCCGATGACAGTGAATTATCTCTTGAAGTGACCCATGCTGATGAAGAAGAGGATCACGAAGAACATGAAGAGCAAGTCACGTCTTATAGCTTCAATAAGTATGACTTCACCAGTACGTCTTTATCTGCTGGTTTAAACTGGGAATATGCAGAAGGTCGCTCAATTGCCACTACACTTTCACGTAGTGAGCGTGCGCCTAGCCAACAAGAGCTGTTTTCTGCAGGTCAGCATTTGGCCACACAAAGCTACGAGCTAGGTTTGGTTTTTGACTTAGATGAAGACGGTCATATTGAAGAAGGCTTAAAAGACGTAGAAAAAGAAGTTAGCACTAATATCGATGTTACTTTCCGTAAATTCACCGGCGATTGGGGTTATACGGTTTCATTGTTTTATAACCAAGCGGATGATTATATTTATCAAACGAATACTGGGTTATTGGCAATAACTGAAGAGCACGAAGATCACGAGGAAGAAGATGAGGAAGGCCATGAAGAAGAAGGCACACCTATCTACTACTTCCAGCAAGCTGATGCGGATATCTGGGGCTTAGAAGCCGAAGCCTACTACGATATAAACGCGCAAGTACGCGTGACGGTATTTAGCGATTACATTAACGCAGAAATTGATGATGATAACCTGCCTCGAACGCCACCTATGCGATTTGGTGGTAACATCAGTTATGTGAGCAATGGGCTAAGTGCTGATGTTGGCGTAACTTGGTATGATGACCAAGACGACGTTGCGTCTTACGAGACACAAACCGATGGTTATACCTTGTTAGATGCTAGTGTTCAGTACGAATTTGGCGGCCAAGGCGTTGAGTGGATTGTTTATGCAAAAGGAAACAATTTAACAGACGAAGAGGCTCGCGTTCATACATCATTTTTGAAAGATCAGGCGCCACTACCTGGCCGTAATCTTACGCTAGGAGTACGTGCGCTGTTCTAATATTGCAGCGAAAACGGGGTGCGCTTGGTAGACGTAAAGGCAGAATCGGTGAAAGAATCAGTGAAAGACAGTTGGTTAGCTACCTTAGCTAGCCAAAAAAGTAAGCATATTGTGCTAGGTTACGGCAGTTTGCTTAGTCGAGATTCCCGAGAGCGTCACTCCCAAATATATACTCAAGGTTTACCCGTGCGTGTTTCAGGTTTTAAGCGCGCATGGGTTACCCGTAGTCTGCAAGAAAAGCAAACCTATGTAGGCGCCGTTGCCGATAAAGCATCTCAATTAAATGCACAGCTTATTCCCGCCGAAGTAAACCCTTCATTACGCGCGCGAGAAAAAAACTACCGCTTTGTCGAAGTACCAGCCAGTGCAATCGAACATGTAAGTTCCTCCTTGTGCAATCAACCTTCTTTCACCCCTGCGCTTCGCGATGCGTTAAGCCATCATCAACTCTGGTTATGTGAAACCTTACTTTGTCATCACCCCAGCACCGACTTTCCTGTTTCACAAACCTACATTGATACCTGTCTTGTGGGCTGTTTAGAGCATGGTGGAATAAGTGAAGCTACCGCTTTTATTGAACACACCCATGGGTGGAATCACCCTAGTATTGATGACAGATCAAATCCTGTTTACCCAAGAGCCGCCGCTATTTCTAAGCAACATTTAACGCAAATAGACACGCTGCTAAAAAAGGTAAAACAACCCACACAGAGGCGTACTCATTCATGTTGTTACTAACTGAACGGTTGGAATTAAGCCCACTGACGCAAGCAGATAAACTGTGGATAGTTGAAATGCACCAAGACCCGTTATGGAAGCAGTTTATTGGTCATCGTGGGGTGGCGAGCGTTGAAGATGCCGCTGATTATATTGACCGGGTTAACGCGCAGGTTAATGAGTGGGGATATGGCTTATTGGCAATAAGAAATAAGAAAACCAACGCGCCTTATGGTGTTTGTGGGCTTATTAATCGCTTTGTTTTCAGCTGCCCTGATTTAGGCTTTGCACTGCTACCGAGTGCGCGTAAACAGGGAATTGCGATAGAAGCAGCTAAAGCGGTTATTGATTGGGTGGACATGGAAGAAGATATGCATTTCATTACCGCCTCTACCCACCCCGAAAACGCACGTTCTCAACATCTATTACACCAGCTAGGGTTTGAAAAACGCGGCCCTTACTTTATTGATAAGTCCACACCGGTTCAAACCCTATTCTGGCGCAACAGTGATTTCGCTAGCCGTTAGAACGGTGGAAGCACCGTAACCTTTTTAATGATGATAGGTTCAATAGGTACATTGTTGGTGTTTAGCATTAGCGAATACTCGGTTTCTACTTCAGACATCGCATCTACAATATCTTCACCTTCTACAATCATGCCAAACACCGCATAGCCCCAGTCTCGCCCTGGGTTTAGCGTTTCGTTGTCATTAACGTTAAAGAAAAACTGACGATTTGCAGTATGCGGATCATCTTGCCGAGCCATAGCGATGGTGTGTAAGTCATTGGTTAGCCCATTTCCCGACTCATTGAATATTTCAGGGTAGTTAGACTTACCTTCAAAATCGGTGGTATAGCCTCCGCCTTGCACCACAAACCCCGGCACAATACGATGAAAAATGGTGTTTTCATAACTGCGCTTGTCTACATAACGTAAAAAGTTATTCACGGTAATGGGCGCGCGGCGACGGTCTAATTCCACCACAATATCACCCATGGTGGTTTCAATTTTAACTCTTGGGTAATAGTTATCAGGCTGAATTTGTGAGCCATCATCTTTTTTAGCCGCCAATGCATTAGGGCTAATTGCTGCAGACGTAAAAACGAAAGCTGAGAAGATTAAGGCCGTTATAAGCGGTTTTAACATGTGCATTCCTTATCGTTTAGCGGTGCCCAAAATAACAAATTTTTTGTCGCTTGCCAGTACGTCTGAACCACCAAACATGCGTTTAAGTTTAACGTGATGTTCAAGATGCCTGTTTCCAACCACCACTAACTGGCCACCTTTTACTAACGCGTGTTTCGAATCGTTAAACATTTGCCATGCAATATGGTCGGTAATGGCATTTTGTTGATGGAAAGGGGGGTTACACAATATCTTAGTTACCCAAGGCGATTGTTGCTGCTCTAGCAAGCTCTCAAGGCAGTTACTGGCCATAAACTCACATTGATCAATCTTGTCTGGAAAATTCTCAAGTACATTTAATCGTGCACTTTCCACTGCCATAAAAGACTCATCAATGAATATTACCTTGCAGTCGCCTGCTAAGGCTAAAGCGTTTACGCCTAATATTCCATTGCCGCAGCCTAAATCGACCACGGTTTCGTTAGCACTTACCGTCATATGCTCAAGCATTAAACGGGCACCAATATCTAATGACTGACGAGAAAATACATTCGCGTGATTTTTAAGTGTAAAAGTTTGGCCTGTGGCGCCCTTACATTTCCATATTTCAGGATAAGGCGAAGGGATGGGGGCAATACTTTCATCAAGGGTACTAAAAACCAATCTCGACTTTTTCTTTGCCAAGGATGTTTTAGCAGGGCCAATGATTTTCTCGAACAAGGCGGATACCGACTTGGTCACGGCTTTTATTTTACCTGCCGCCACAATATGCGTACCAGGCGCTGCATAACGTTTAATATCGATAAGCTGTTGTTCAAGTAACGCTAGCGTGCGCGGCACTTTAAGCATGATAACGCTTGGGGCACTCTCTGGCATGAAAGTAAGACTTTCAACACTGGTTAAACTGGTTACGGGTGACGTTAGCGCACCTTCCTCATCAATAACCGGTTTTAAATGGTTACGCCTAAGGTTTTCTTGTAATGATCGCAAGCTAATATACGAATCTGAAATCCAAATAGGACTATACTGCGTAAACCAACATCCAAGGGTACCAAAGTCGTCATTAAAAATGAGTATGGGGCCCAAGGTAGATGACGTTTCAGGTTGGTTTTCGTCTTGGGCTTTATTTAGGGCTTCAACAAGCGCATCAAGGTGCGCTTCTACATGCTCAATAAGCAGCTCATCGGCACTATCCCACGCTTGTAGGCTTTTGTGCTGATGTTTTTCAGGGTAGCGTATTAAGGTAAACTGGCGCTCTGCCATTGAAAATTCTGTATTCATTATTTTCTTGTCTAAAGTTATCGGGGGGTTATGCAATTACCACTTTTTACTGACGCGAAAGCAGCGAAAAACTCACCCATTACGCTACCGTTGCCAGAAGCTGAGGTGCGCTATTATCCGCAATGGCTTAGCTCAGAGCAAGCGAATGACTACCAAGGTGTGTTTGAAAGCACTTTGCCGTGGCGACAAGATACCATTCGTATGTATGGAAAATACCTCGATGTGCCTAGGTTACAGGCTTGGCACGGTGATCCTGAATGTCTTTATAAATATTCGGGTATTAAGCTTGCACCACAACCTTGGACCCCTGAATTAGCGGTCATTCGAGATAAATGCATTGAGGTTTGTCATATTCCTTTCAACAGTGTGTTGGCAAATTGGTATCGACATGGGCAAGACAGTATGAGTATGCATGCTGATGATGAGCCTGAACTCGGACCTAATCCCGTGGTAGCGTCGGTCACTTTTGGTGAGTCTCGCCCTTTTGTGTTTAAACACAAAGAAACCGGTGCCCGTTTTACCCAAATATTAGAGCACGGTAGTCTATTAGTCATGGGGGAAACCACTCAATCGCAATATCTGCACGGTATTGCTAAGACGACTAAACATATCGGTGGTAGAATTAACCTTACTTTCCGGCACTTAATTACAACCAAGTAGTTTTCATATGAATGTTAAAGAATTTATAGAATCGACCCTAACACGCGCGCTTTCGCCAGCGTTGTTGAACGTGGAAGACGAGAGCTTTATGCACAACGTTCCAGACGGTGCGCAAAGCCATTTCAAGGTAACCGTGGTCACGGATGCCTTTGAAGGCAAACGTTTAATTGCCCGTCATCGTGAAATTAATACGTTGGTCGATGAAGCCTTGAAAGGGCCTGTGCATGCGCTAGCATTACATACTTATACCCCAACAGAGTGGGTGGCGCGAGGTGGCGAAGCGCTCACTTCGCCAGTCTGTTTAGGTGGCAGTAAGTCGTAACGCGTTTTTATATTCGTTTCGTTTTTCAATTGAGTATTTATTTTAATTTTCTATAGCCCCAACAGGAGCGCTTGGTAACATGGAAGTAAGAAGTTCGGTAAACGCGTATTTGCAGATAGTAAAAACACCCACGGTGCAGGTGGTGTTATTAGGGGGGGGCTTTTTGCTGCTAATGCTATTTGCTTCTATGCAGGTTCTAGCGCCTTTCGATAACGCCGTCATTCAGATGCTGGTGTGGGACGATATGCCCGGGGTGATTCAACGCTTCTTTGAAAATTTCACTGCGCTTGGCAGTAACGAAGTACTTATCTTTTTTTCACTTGCCGTAGCCGGTTTTTTGAAATTAACCGGGCATCCCAATAAAGCATTTACGCTATTAATAGCGGTAGCTGCAGGATTGGTGATTACCTTTGTACTTAAAGTCGGTATAGACCGCCCTAGGCCGCCGCTGTCTGGCCATCAAGTTACCGTATTAACGCAAAGCTTTCCATCTGCACATGCCATGATGTCTACCCTTGTTTACTTCTGTATTGCTAGGCTTTTTTGCTTTTCTATTACAAAAGTTAAATTGAAAATATGGGTATATTCTCTGACTACACTATTGGTATTTGTTATTGGCCTGAGTCGAGTACAGCTAGGCGTGCATTGGCCTACCGATGTCATTGCTGGGTGGCTCGGTGGCGGAACCATTGCCGCGTTTAGTTTTTATGTGATTAAATGGCAAAGAAATCTGCGCATTCGAAATAACCCTTAGTTTTCTAGACGTGGAAGGCCAAACTGCTAGGGGAAATTAGGGCGGCCACAATACGAAGACCAAACTAGGTACAAGTTGTGAACATATGCGATCCTAGAGAAAACCCAGAACACGCTAAGCAAGCCGTTATCCGTATGATGTCTCACGACTTATACCGGATGCAATGCTTGGCTGCATTAAAATCGCTACAGTTACCCCAAGGTTATTTAGCGGCGGGGTTTCTGCGTAATGCTATATGGGATGATAGTCACGGCTATAAGAAACCAACGCCGTTAAATGACATCGATGTTATCTACTTCAACCCATCAGATACTTCAAAAGAATCAGAGCTCCACATAGAAAATGCGTTGTCTGCGCAGGTACCTTCAGCCCACTGGCAAGTGAAGAATCAGGCTCGTATGCATGTGCACCACGGTCACAACGCGTATAAAGACTGTGAAGAAGCGATTAGCTATTGGATAGAACAAGAAACCTGTGTGGCTATTAGGCTTTGCCCAAATAAAGAGGGCGATAAGTTTGATATGCTTGCACCCTATGGGCTATCAAGTAATTTTGCCGGTACGATTTCGATAAACCCCCGCCATCCTAGAGGCGATGTATTTACCCAGCGGGTGAAAACGAAAAACTGGCTAGTAACGTGGCCGCAACTTACTTTAGATTCAGCGTTGGTTAGCGCTATTTGATATTTCAACCACGGTCGCGGCTATGTCGGTCAGCTTTTTATGCTCATTCATGGCCTGCTTTTGTAGTTTTCGATACGCATCATTTTCATTTAGTTGAAATTGCTGCATCAGAATGAGTTTGGCTCTATCCACCAGCTTGTGCTCGGTAATGGCGCGTTTAGCTTCTTCTAACTCACGACTCATGTCTTCAATATACTGTGCTTGCCCTCTCAATAAATCGTAAAATGAGCGATGTGCAGACAAGGTTTGTGTCTGTTCGCTAATATCAGCATTTTTACTCGAGCCAGTCATATCAGTCTGTAGCAACGCGAGCTCACTGTCTTCCACCAAACCTGGCATGCTAGGGTCGAACAGCATAGTGAGGGGGGAGCCATCTTGTGCGTGTTCATCGGTAAAGCTTTCAATTAACCGCTGATGGTTTTTCATTTCATGATGGGCGTTACTTACTTTGGTTTGCGCTTCTTTCGTTAAGCTGTCGGTCAGCTTATTTTCAATTTCTTGCATTGCATCAATACGCCGCGTGGCTACATCGAACCACACTTCACTAATTTCAGCCGCAATGGGGCTACCATCAGCAAGCTGTGCAATCATTTTCCGTAATTGATTAATATCATGTGCGGCAGGGCTGTCATCTAAAAGCTCGTAGGCGTCTTTATGGCAAGTCCGTGCGAATTCATTGAACACGGTAAAGTGATGTTGCTGAGCGTGCTGTAGTGCGCTGAGCTTGTCGCACAGGCGTTTATCAAAATGCGTCTCTGCAAAGCCAATAGCCCCCCATGCACGTTCTTGCCCTGCATACTCTTTACCCTGCATGAAATTAAATAGTGCAACTAAAAGGCGGGTAATTACTGGATCGCTGGCAATGTCTGCCGCTTCAAAAATTACCGTAAGTAGCCCTGCCACTAAGCGGCAATAAGCGCGGGTGGAGTCTAACGGAGACAGTGTGAGTTTTTTCGCTTGTTCACGAAGAACCGGGAGGTAGTCAATACCTTGAAGCGCTAACGTAATGCTGCTTAATAAGCGAGGGTTTGCGGTGTCATGACTTTCGGTTAAATACAATGATTTAAGTTGGCTGCGCAACATAGATTCGGCTTCACAGCTGGCTTCAATATGGGTAGCACGTTGCTGCGAAAATCTTTCGCCTTTAGACGCTAAATAAATGTTGGTGGCACCACGCTCCCGCTGTAGGGCATGCACCATGTTTCGAACGGAAATAACAATGCGGCAGTTGCTGGATAGCTGCTCAAGCACAGTAATTTCAGCTCGTTTAGCGGCAAGCAAGAAACGCTTAGTGGCATCGCTATAATGCGTAGTGGCCGTTATTTCATGGTCTGTTTGCATGATACATCTAGGAGTTTAGCGGACTTAGCTTCTAACAAAAGCAATGCCTATGCCTTAACGAACCACTCTTGATGAAGTTGATTTAAGTTGCTGTTTTTATGCGGATAATTTTTTCGTTTGATTCAATGTTGGGGGATTTTCCAGCAAATATTAATCAGCAATACTGAGCGTCTCATCATAGATGCTCAATAATGGTGCAAGTTGAGATGATCTTAGCCTTGCACCTACTTCAATATTTGGTATTACGCCCTTACTACTCGGAGAAACCAGCCAACAAAAATAGAAATAAGAAGGCCGAAGAAAGACATCAAAGCAGTAATCATCAATAACTTTCCTGAAAAGTCAGGATCTTCACCGGTTTCAGTCATTAACATGCCGGATGCTTTGAAGATAAATAATGCGGCAATAGAAAACAGTAAAATGACTGCAGTAGACATTAACGTAGATTTCCAAAAGGTTTTTGGAAACGCCCAATGAATAGCGCCGGCCACCAGCACGCATAAAATTGTGAGTAAATAAGGGACCACTTCCACTCCTTATCGGTTGGTCAAATACACCTCGCCGCCAACAAAAGGATCAGCAACGTAGATTGAAACAGTCAGTGTGAATACAACTGAGAGCGCCAATGACGAATCAATGGCAAATCAATTGCTCGGCAAAAACTAAGCTTATTACGATGCCATGGAAAGTCAGCCTTGTCAGCTTAAAATCCTCTGTACGATTAACATTCTATTAAAAGATTTTCAGCATTATTAGTGGTAGAATCGCACGCAAAATTTGTGCATGACAGTGATTTACAGCATCCACAGCTAATCTGGCAACGCACGACTCCTAAAACCTCTAGACTCCTGAGAAAACATGTTTGATTTAATTACTAATCGAGATAGTAATGTAAAAAATGACGTGCTTTCTGGTATTACCGTTGCACTTGCACTGGTACCAGAAGCGGTTGCTTTTGCATTTGTTGCTGGCGTTGAGCCCATGATTGGGTTGTACGCCGCATTTATGATGGGACTTATCACGTCGGCCATTGGCGGACGTCCGGGAATGATTTCTGGTGCGACAGGTGCCATGGCCGTGGTCATGGTGGCATTAGTGGCACAGCATGGCGTTCAATATCTGTTTGCCGCTGTTATTTTAGCCGGTTTACTGCAAATACTCTGCGGGGTGTTCAAGCTCGGGAAATTTATTCGACTGGTGCCTTACCCGGTAATGCTCGGGTTTGTAAACGGCTTAGCAATTGTTATTTTTCTTGCCCAATTAGGTCAATTTAAAGTAGTGAATGCCCTCGGTCAGTTGGAGTGGATGCAAGGAACCATGTTGTACGGGATGCTTGGGTTGGTTGCGCTTACTATGGCGATTATCTACTTACTGCCTAAGTTAACCACTGCGGTACCAGCGTCTTTAGTGGCTATTGTTACCGTAACGGCTATGGTGCACGGGCTAGATTTAGAAGCCCGTACGGTTATCGATTTCGTGCGTGATTTGCTACCTGAAGCACAGAAAGCTAGCGCTACCCTTGCCGGTGAACTACCTACTTTTGCTATCCCTATGGTGCCGTTTACCTGGGAAACTGTGATGATTGTTCTGCCTACTTCAATCATTCTGTGTCTGGTTGGTTTGATTGAGTCACTCCTTACATTATCGCTTATTGATGAAATGACAGATACCCGTGGCCGTGGCAACAAAGAATGTGTGGGTCAAGGTGTGGCTAATACTGTAAATGGCTTCTTTGGCGGCATGGGCGGTTGTGCCATGATTGGTCAAAGCATGATTAACATCAACTCTGGTGGTCGTGGACGTTTATCAGGTATTACTGCAGCATTGGTGCTTCTTGCCTTTATTCTTTTTGCTGCGCCATTAATTGAAATGATCCCGCTAGCGGCATTGGTTGGCGTTATGTTCGTGGTGGTTATTGCTACCTTTGAATGGGCATCGTTCCGCATTATTCGTGGTGTAAATAAAGAGGACGCTTTTGTTCTGTTCTTAGTGACCGCAGTAACGGTCATTGCTGACCTTGCGATTGCGGTTGTGGTGGGTGTAATTGTGTCTGCCTTGGTATTTGCGTGGAAGCACGCTCGTCATATCGAAATTAAGAGCCACATTGATAGCGATGATTGGAAAGTGTATGAATTAGAAGGACCATTGTTCTTCGGTTCAGTGACCCACTTCAAAGACTTGTTTGATATTGCCAATGATCCTGAGCACGTGGTTATCGACTTTAAAGAATCGCGAATTTGGGATTCATCAGGTATTGATGCCTTAGATACGTTAGCTGATAAATACGAACAGCAAGGCAAGAAGCTGCATATTCGCCATATCAGTGACGAGTGTCGCAACTTACTGCGTAAAGCTGACAAGTTCGTAGAAATTAACGTGAATGAAGATCCTCGTTATCGTGTTGCTACCGATAAGCTGGCTTAACAGTTGGTGGCAATCGCCTTGGTGTGAATGCTCAGGTGCTTGCCAGGGCTGGAGAGTAAGGTAGAGCAATGTGAGTGCACCAAATGATATCGCAAATGCTTTTATTTGGTGCAAAATAAGGTGGCTCGAAAAGCCGGTTTTTTAATAAATCTATATAAAACAGGCTGGTAATGACATGGCACTAATATTGGATATACTTTGTAGTGTGAAAAATTGTGTGTGTATGTTTAGAGCAACCTAGCTCAGAAAAATTTGATAGCTATGAAAACTCGTAGCGCTTGATAGGCAATGAAGCCCGCAACAACGAAAGTTGATGCGGGCTTTTTTTTGTCCCGAATAAAGGGAGAGACCATGACATCTTTGGCATCTAAAACGCGAATTCTCGTCGTTGGTAACGGAATGGTAGGGCACCATTTTGTTGAACAGCTTCATCAAAGTAGCGATAACGTTGATATCACCGTGTTGTGTGGTGAGTCGAGACTGGCCTACGATAGAGTACATTTATCCTCTTACTTTAGTGGCGCTAGCGCAGATGACTTAGCGCTGACAACCGCTGATGTATATCGTGATTGGGGCGTTAATGTGGTAACGAACGCCATAGTAACTGACTTGCTGCGCGACGAAAAAAAGGCGTTAACCGAAGATGGTCAGGTATTTCCCTACGATAAATTGGTACTTGCCACCGGCTCTTACCCGTTTGTCCCGCCTATCCCCGGAAACAATCAAGAACATTGTTTAGTGTATCGCACTATTGATGACCTGATTGCCATTGAAAACTCTGCTCGAGAAAGCAAAGTCGGTGTGGTAGTGGGGGGCGGCTTATTGGGCCTTGAGGCGGCAAACGCGTTGAAAGAAGCCGGACTTGAAACCCATGTGGTGGAATTTGCGCCTCAGCTGATGGCCGTGCAGTTAGACGAAACGGGGGGCGACGTACTTCGCAGTAAAATTGAGTCGTTAGGGGTAACCGTTCATACCCAAAAAGCAACACAGGTTATCGAAGCTGGGGAGCAAGCACGTTATCGCATGGTATTTGCCGACGGCACTTTTCTTGAGACCGATATGGTGCTGTTTTCAGCGGGTATTCGTCCATCAGATCAACTGGCCAGAAAATCCATGCTAGCGCTTGGGGAGCGTGGGGGTATTGTTGTCGATGACAACTGCTTAACTTCCGATCCTGACATTTTTGCCGTGGGCGAATGTGCGCTTTGGCAAAACCGCATATTTGGTTTAGTTGCGCCAGGTTACACCATGGCTCGCGCAGCGGTAAGTGCGTTAACTGGTGGTGATACTGTATTCACTGGCGCCGACATGAGTACTAAGCTTAAGTTGATGGGTGTGGAAGTAGGTTCTATTGGCGATGCACACGAACGTACTACTGGCGCACAAAGCTACACCTATTTTAACCAGCCTGAAGGCGTGTACAAGAAGTTGGTGGTAGATGAAAGCCAGCAGAAAGTATTGGGTGCGGTGTTAGTCGGTGATACCAGCGACTACGACACCTTATTGCAGTACGCCTTAAACGGCATTGATTTACCAGAAAACCCTGAAACGCTTATTCTGCCAAGTTCAGGTGCTGCGCCAGCGTTAGGGGCTGATGCATTACCGGACACCGCCACAATTTGCTCCTGTCACAACGTGGCAAAAAACGACATTGTATCGGCTATTGACGAGGGCTGTTGCAGCCTTGGCGAAGTTAAAAGCTGTACGAAAGCCAGCACCGGTTGTGGTGGGTGTACTGCTTTGCTTAAAAATGTGGTTGATAGTGAGCTTGAAAAGCGAGGGGTAGAAGTCTCGAAAGCCATTTGTGAGCATTTCAATCATACCCGCCAAGAGCTATTTCATATTGTAAAAGTGAACGGCATCACTTCGTTTGACGAATTACTCGACAAGCATGGAACTGGTCTTGGCTGTGAAATATGTAAGCCAGCAGCAGGCTCTATTTTAGCGTCTGTGTATAACGATTACGTACTTAAACAAGAGCATTTACCCCTGCAAGATACCAACGATATTTATCTTGGTAATATGCAAAAAGACGGTACTTATTCTGTGGTTCCTCGCGTGGCGGGGGGAGAAATTACGCCAGAAAAGCTAATTTTATTAGGCGAAGTTGCCAAGAAATACAGCCTGTATACCAAAATCACCGGTGGTCAGCGAATTGATTTATTTGGCGCACGGGTCGATCAACTTCCTGATATTTGGGAAGCCCTTGTCAAAGGCGGCTTCGAAACTGGGCATGCATACGCTAAAGCCCTTCGTACGGTGAAGTCGTGTGTAGGTAGCACTTGGTGTCGCTACGGCGTTCAAGATTCGGTGAAAACCGCCATCGATTTAGAAAACCGTTACAAGGGCTTACGCGCGCCGCACAAAATTAAATTCGGCGTGTCCGGCTGTACGCGGGAATGTGCAGAAGCCCAAAGTAAAGATATTGGTGTTATTGCCACCGAAAATGGCTGGAATTTATATGTATGCGGAAACGGCGGTATGAAGCCTCGTCATGCCGATTTATTCGCCACCGATTTAGATACCGAAACGCTGGTTAAGTACATCGACCGGGTCTTGATGTTTTATGTACGCACCGCCGACAGATTGCAACGTACATCGGTATGGATGGATAACTTAGAAGGTGGTTTGGCTTACCTGCAAGATGTTGTTATGAATGACTCGCTTAACATTAACGCTGATTTAGAAGCTCAAATGGAAACCGTTGTTGGTGCTTATCAGTGTGAGTGGAAAACCACGCTTGAAAGCGAAGCATCGCGTAAACGTTTCCGTCAATTCGTTAACACAGATGGCACCGACACAAACATTCAGTTTGTCTCTGAGCGAGGTCAAGTTAGGCCTGCCACTGAATTAGAGAAATCTAAAGGTGCCGACAACCTCATTGCGGTTGACGTAATTTAATAAGGAACAAACTGATGACAGCAAATACAGAAGTGGCGCCCCTTTGGCATGACGTGTGTGGCATTGATGACGTGGTAACAAACAGCGGTGTTTGTGCACTTATTGAAGGTCAGCAAGTGGCACTGTTTAGTGTGATGAGAGGTGGCGAGCAGTTTCTTTACGCCATTAGCAACTGGGACCCCATCGGCAAAGCAAACGTGCTATATCGTGGCCTTATAGGCTCCATAGCGGATGATATTGTGGTGGCATCGCCTCTTTATAAAGAGCACTACGTGTTGGCCACAGGCAAGTGTATTGAACGTGATGACGTAAGCGTAGTGGCGTATGACGTGAAAGTGGAAGGTGAGCGAATACTCGTTGCTGTCTAACCCACTTTTCTATGTTGTTTTGTTTATTAAGAGAGTTTATCCATGAATATGGCTACACCAAAAACCACTATGCTGGAACCACGACTACGGCAAAAGCAAACCACCTGTCCTTATTGTGGTGTGGGTTGTGGTGTAGATATCAGTTGCAACGTTAGCGGGCGTATTACCTCCCTGGACAAGGTTACTGGTACGCCCGAGCATCCGGCCAATTATGGTCGTCTGTGTGTAAAAGGCACAAACCTGCTCGAAACAAACGATCTTAGCGGCCGTTTGCTTCATCCAACCATGGCAGGTGCGAAGGTAGATTGGGACACGGCTACCCGCGCGGTGGCTGATAAAATCACCCAGACTATTGCTGAACATGGGCCGGATGCCGTTGCGTTTTATGTTTCAGGGCAATTACTCACTGAAGATTATTATGTTGCTAATAAGCTCATGAAAGGGTTTATTGGCAGCGCCAATATAGACACGAACTCAAGGCTTTGTATGTCATCTGCCGTTGCCGGTTATAAACGTGCGTTTGGTGAAGATGTGGTGCCTTGCGATTACACCGATTTGGAATGTACCTCATTATTGGTGCTCACAGGCAGCAACGCTGCGTGGGCGCACCCTGTGCTATTCCAGCGTATTCAGAGGGCTAAGCTGCGCAATCCAAACATGAAAGTGGTGGTGATTGACCCCAGAGAAACTGAGACCTGCACTATCGCAGACTTACATTTACCGCTAAAAGCAGGCAGTGACGTTGCGTTATTTAATGGGTTACTTCAATTTGCTCACAACAATGGGGCAATAGATAAGATTGCCGTTAGCGCATTTACCCAAGGGCTAGATGAAGCCGTCAGCAGTGCCAACGCCATTGATGCAAAAGACGTGGCTAGTCTGTGCGGTTTAAATGAGGCGGATTTAACCACTTTTTATGATTGGTTTATCAATGCTGACACTGCAGTTACTTTCTATTCCATGGGTGTTAACCAATCTTCAGCTGGGGTAGATAAAGCTAACGCCATTATTAATTGTCACTTGGCATTGGATTTTATTGGCAAGCCAGGTTGCGGCCCTTTTTCTATAACCGGTCAGCCCAATGCCATGGGGGGCAGGGAAGTGGGTGGTTTAGCCAATATGCTGGCGGCCCACTGTGATATTGAAAACCCCAACCACCGTGAAAATGTAAAAGCGTTTTGGCAGTCTCCGGCTATGCCAGAGTGCGGCGGATTAAAAGCAGTAGACTTGTTTTCAGCTATGGATGCGGGACAAATCAAGTTTGTGTGGATAATGGGCACAAATCCTGTGGTGAGTATGCCCTATCGGGAGCAAGTTGAATCGGCGCTGAAAAAGTGCGACATGGTGGTGGTATCAGATATTGTACAAAGTAACGATACCCTTGCCTTTGCTGATATTGCACTGCCTGCAACCGGGTGGTCTGAAAAAGACGGTACCGTCACTAATTCCGAGCGCAGAATTTCCCGTCAACGAGGCATTATGCCGCCTCCAGGCGAAGCCAAACACGATTGGCAAATTATGTGTGATGTAGCTAATAAAATGGGCTTTGCCAGCGCATTTGCCTACTCTCACCCTAGCGAAATATTTGATGAACACGCCCGGTTAACGGCATACAAAAACGACGGCACGCGATTGCTCAACCTTTCCCCCTTAACCGGGAAATCTCAGGCTCAATATGATGCAATGGCGCCTGTACAATGGCCACTTAATACCAATAGCGATAAAACGCTTTCAGCTGTTCGCCCCTTTTATAACAAAGTGTTTTTTACCCCATCGGGCAAAGCAAATTTTGTCGCCGTGCAGTTTTCTCTTCCTATTCAAGTTACCTCGCGTGAATTTCCGTTTGTGCTTAATAGCGGGCGAATGCGTGACCAGTGGCACACCATGACTCGAACAGGCAAGGCGCCTTTACTTCATGCCCATACTGCGCACGCCAATATTTATATTCATCCCGAAGATGCCAAAGCATTGTGTGTGGCCGCAAATGACTATGTTTCTCTCAGCAGTAAAGTGAGCGGCGAAACACCCTGTATTTTCCCTGTGCAAATCGATAAACGTCAGCGCCAAGGCGATGTGTTCGTTCCTATTCATTGGTCAGGGGAGTGGGGTTCGCACAGCAAGCTGGCAAAACTTTATGCGCCGGCAACCGATCCTATTTCAGGGCAGCCAGAACTAAAACATGGTGCGGTATCCATTACGCCCCATAACTTTTCAAGCTACGGAAAGCTCTATATTAGTGATGACATTCAAGTGGCAAATGGCGAATTGGATATCGTAAAAGTGCTGAGCGAGGTAGTGGAAAGTAATAACGGCTACTGGGCTAAATATTTAATCGATAATGGGCTGGGCGTATCCATTGCCAGCCAACTTGAATCGCAAGCGGTAATCAAAGGGTTGCTAGAAAAACTACCTAAAACTTGGGTGTGCTATCAACACAAAACCGCCGACAGCCAAGTGCTTATTTGTACTTATCAAGATTCGTTTTGTTTTATGGCGTTTTTTGGTGCGCACAGCCCCAGTACGAAGCCAAAGTATGATGTACCAAATTCATGGGTAGACAGCGCATTGAAGCAACGTTTCAGCGCTGAAAAACTCGCTAATTTTTTACGCTGTGAAGTCGACGAAGAATTTTTAAATGGCCCTGTGGTGTGTAGTTGTTTTTCTGTGAGGGAAAAAACCATTAATAAAGCGGTAGCAGCAGGGTGCTCATCAGTTTCTGCATTGGGCGATTCGTTAAAGTGCGGCACAAATTGCGGTTCCTGCAAACCGGCTTTAGCAACATTAATTAACGAATATGCCACCCCAGTAGAAGACGTCGCTCGTGAAAGTTAACACCAAGCGCGTAGCTGATAAGAAGGCTACACAGGATACTATCGAGAATGCTACTGGCAATGTTACTAGCAAAGCATCTTGCATAAACGTGACTCCTACAATAGCTATTATCACAAGAGCGACGACGAACTTTGCTCTGGAGAGGTTATCATGAACACTTTAGTTAACACCTTTGGGCTGTTGTTTCGCAATGCATTATCGCAACCTGCTAGCTACTCCACATCAGGTTTTTTAAGTGGATGGTTAGGCAACGGAAAAAGCGCGCCACGTAGCAAGAAAGAAGGCAAAGTGTACATTGTTGGGGCTGGCCCAGGCGATGTTGAATTACTCACCCTTAAGGCGCTTAGATTAATCAAACAAGCTGATATAGTGTTGTTTGATGCATTAGTGGGCAAAGATGTTATTGCGGAAATTCCCCGTCATGTGAAACGTGAATATGTGGGTAAACGCTGTGGTCAGCACAGTATGAAGCAGCAAGAGATTAGCGCGAAGGTGGTTGAGCTAGCGAAGGCAGGTCATTGTGTAGTGCGACTTAAAGGTGGCGACCCTGCATTGTTTGCTAGAACCTGCGAAGAAACCATAGCGCTGACAGAAGCGAGCATTCCTTTTGCTATTGTACCTGGCATTACGGCGGCTTCAGGCATGTCTGCTTATACGGGGATCCCACTTACTGATAGGCGCTGTGCGCAGGCAGTGAGCTTTATTACTGCACATTTTCAAAACCCTGAAACATGGCCAGATATGACCCAATTGGCTAAAAGTGTTGCCTCTCAAACCGTGGTGGTTTACATGGGGTTGAGTCGTTTGTCTTTGCTATGTGATGCTTTGGTAAAACACGGCATTGCCGATGATTGGCCTGTAGCCGCAGTAGAAAATGCGACAAGTCCGCAACAGCGGGTGATAGAAGGTACTGTGAGTACCATTGGTAGTATAGTCTCTAACGCCAATGTTAGCGGCCCTACGTTACTTATTTTTGGAAAAGTGATAGAGTCACGACAACTCGTCAATACATCACTTTTACACAATAAGCAGCATGTCTCAGCAATTTAGCAACTATATAAAAATCATCGGCAAGGGCCAAAAAGGTGGGCGCAGTCTTACCCGCCAAGAAGCTTACGAGTCTATGAAAATGGTACTGTCTAATCAAGTTACCGGCGATCAACGTGGTGCATTTTTAATGCTCTTGCGTACGCGAGAAGAAACCCCAGAAGAAGTCATTGGGTTTATTGATGCATGCCGTGAATTACTGGAGCCTGAACTTGCTAACTTAACACCCACATTAGATGTGGGCTGTTATGCCGGTAAGCGCCGCCAGTTACCTTGGTATCTATTATCGTGCGCGGTGCTGGCTAAAAATAATTATACCATTATGCTGCACGGCGCCCATGAGCCAGGTTCGGGTCGGTTATATGCTAGCAAAGCGTTACCTGCATTGGGGCTTGTAGAAGTAAACAGTATTGCCGATGCCTCTCGCCAAATGCGTGAATTTGGTGCCACTTATCTCGATTTGTCGCATTTATTGCCAGCGCTCAATACCATCATAAAATTACGTGAAGTATTTGGGTTACGCTCATGCGCAAATACCTTGGCGCGCTTGCTGAACCCGACGTCGGCCCCTTTTTGTGTGCAGGGGGTTTATCACATGCACCTTGATCATAAACATTGTCGTGTGAATGAAAGTTTTCCCGCGTTCGAAGCGCTGTGCTTTCGTGGCGATGGGGGAGATCCGGAAGTAAACAGTGAACGAAAAACCGAACTCTATGTCACGCGCAATGGAAGTACCGAAGAAATCATACTTCCTGAGTTAACAGAAAAAATGGCTCTTAAAGATACGCAAATGAACGTGAGCGATATGCTTGCGGTTTGGCGGGGCGATACTTCGCATCTTTATGGTGAACAAGCTATTCACGCTACCTTGGTGAGCTACCTTATTTTACTTGAAGGTTGTGACGTAGATGAAGCGAGAGGCCTTGCCACAAATCTGTGGGTACAACGAGATAAAACCGCGTTACCCTTCACTCAGCATTAGGCCATTTGGGGTTAATGCTGTTGTCTAAGAATCAAATCATTTCCAAATTATTCTAATAATTAAGTAACTTGTAAATCCTCTGCTATCTTTAGATCAACCAATTTAAGCAATAACGACTTTGTATCCTCGCTCGCTCTCATGAGCGTTATGAGAAGTTTATGTGAGCGAGATGCTATATCCGAATGTCGAGGAGTACGGGATGTTTTTTAAGAATAAGCAATTGTTAGAAGAAGTGGAGCGCTTACGCAAAGATGTTGAATCATTTCATACGGTGGAAAGTGAACTCAGAGCTGAAATGCTCTACATCGAATTAGATAGAAGCGGAAGAATCAATCGAGTCAACGACAGCTTTTCAGATGTAATGGATTTTTCATCCAATGCACTTGATGGAAAAACTATGGATAGTCTCATTCCTCAGGGAGTAATGAGTCAAGCCGCCACGAAAGAGTTTATTTCTGCGATAAAGCAAGCTCAGCATTGGCATGGTGCGATTAATCTTGCTAATGCTAACAGCGAGGACCGTTGGTTTAGAGGCATACTGCACCCCATTCTTAACGACCGCGGGGCGGTCGAACGGCTTGCCTTGTATATGGCAGAGCAAACCTCAAATATCAATAAAAGCCGTGAAATGAGAGACATGCTTGAGGCCTTGCATCGCTCCACTGCAGTGATTGAGTTTGACCTAACGGGTATTATTCTTAAAGCCAACGATAACTTTCTATCTTCTATGGGCTATTCATCAGAGCAAATAGTCGGTAAGCACCATAAAATATTTTGTCCTGCAGATGAAGTTGACACACCAGAATACCGACAATTTTGGAGCGACCTTGCGCAGGGGAAAATGTTTTCAAGCCGCTTTAAGCGAGTGGATAGTCGCGGTAATGAAGTGTGGTTAGAGGCATCTTACAACCCCATACGAAACGACAAAGGCGTACTTTACAAAGTGGTTAAGTTTGCCACCGTTATTACCGAACAAATGCAACGGGAGTTTGCTATTTCCGAAGCCGCTAATGTTGCCTTTAATATATCGGAAGGTACAGGAGAGCAAGCCCAGAAAGGTAAAGAGGTTGTGGGTAGCATGGTGCGTATTATGGGGGAACTCACTTCGCAGATGGGGACGGCAAGCGAGGGTATTCGTGAACTCGATGAGCAGTCGCAAAAAGTGGCCGATTTAGTTAAAAGCATCAGTGGCATTGCCGATCAAACCAACCTACTGGCGCTGAATGCGGCAATTGAAGCGGCCAGAGCGGGTGACCAAGGAAGAGGCTTTGCCGTTGTTGCGGATGAAGTGCGTCAACTTGCGTCAAGAACCAGTACTGCCACCGAAGAAATTGTAAGTGTAGTAAATGAAAACAGAAAGCTCACTGAAAATGCGGTGCAGCTCATTGAGGCGGGGCAGGAAAAAGCAAGAGAAGCGCTTGAGTATTCAACAGAGTCAGGCAAAGTTATGAACGAAATTCAAAATGGCTCCACAGAAGTCGTAAACGCCATTGGTCAATTCACCCAACGGCTGTAACCTTAAACTACAAATAAAGCATTGAGGGAGAACGTGGCGTCTCCTTCGCCTTTCTATTCTCGTCACCGCCGTGCATCGAACACTTCTAGTGCAATAAACGCACTGTTATTGTTCATGTAAAAGAATGATTACCATTTGCGATTTTGTTAAATCCTGTAAATTCAATGGGTTAGGGTTCTGGCACGAACTCTGCTTTATCAGGCGTAGTTACACTATTAAGCGACACCAAAACAAAAAAGTACATTAAGTACTGGTAGCAACAACCAACACCCAAACAATAAGTTCGCCTGTATCTCATTAATTAATGATTACAGGCCTGGCATCGAAGCCCACCAAGCGCGACGTTTATTCGTCTACGCTGGTGGGTTTTTTTTTGGCTAAAGGAAACATAAATGACCAAGTTTAAAAACGTTTCAGTGCTCAAACAAATAAAGAAAAAAATGGCAGCAGGCATAACCGCTGCGATTGCCCTTTCCTTCACCTTAGGCGCGCCACTCGCTAGCGCACAAAGCGATGAAAAAGTGGGTTGGCCAGAAAAAGAAGAATTAAAATTTGGTTTTATTAAACTGACCGACATGGCGCCATTGGCCATCGCTTATGAAAAAGGTTTTTTTGAAGACGAAGGTTTATATGTAACCTTAGAAGCCCAGGCAAATTGGAAAGTATTGCTTGATCGTACCATCGACGGCCAACTTGATGGTGCTCACATGCTGGCAGGGCAACCGCTTGGCGCAACCATTGGTTTTGGTACTGAAGCACATGTTGTGACGGCGTTTAGTATGGATTTAAATGGGAATGGCATCACTGTTTCAAACGAAATATGGGAAAAAATGAAAGCCCATATTCCGGTAGAAGATGGCAAGCCTGTTCACCCAATCAAAGCTGATTACTTAAAGCCAGTGGTTGATGAATATCGTGATGCAGGTAAGCCATTTAACATGGGTATGGTATTCCCCGTATCGACGCATAATTACGAACTTCGATACTGGCTTGCTGCCGGTGGTATTCACCCAGGCTACTATGCACCTCACAAAGGCGATAATGCTGGCCAAATTGATGCTGAAGCTTTGCTATCAGTTACACCACCTCCTCAAATGCCAGCTACGATGGAAGCGGGCACTATCTATGGGTACTGTGTAGGCGAACCTTGGAACCAGCAGGCGGTATTTAAAGGCATTGGTGTTCCGGTTATTACTGATTACGAAATTTGGAAAAATAACCCAGAAAAAGTATTTGGTGTGAGCCAAGCATGGGCTGAAAAGTATCCTAATACCCACATTCGTGTAGTAAAAGCGTTAATTCGCGCCGCCATGTGGTTAGACGAAAATGACAATGCTAACCGCCCAGAAGCAGTAAAAATCTTAGCGAAAAGTAACTATGTTGGCGCTGATGAAGATGTATTGGCTAACAGCATGACAGGCACCTTCGAATACGAAAAAGGCGATAAGCGTGAAGTACCAGACTTCAACGTATTCTTCCGCTATAACGCTACTTATCCATTTTACAGTGACGCGATTTGGTATTTAACGCAAATGCGCCGCTGGGGACAAATTTCAGAGCCTAAACCAGACGATTGGTATAAAGAAACGGCACGCAAAGTGTACAAGCCTGAGGTTTACGCGATGGCGGCAAAAGCGCTTATTGCCGAAGGAAAAGCAAAAGCAACGGACTTCCCTGCGTTTGCCACTGAAACTGGTTTCAAACCACCTCAATCTGAATTTATCGATGGCGTTACCTACGACGGTAGCAAGCCAAATGCTTACCTTGAACAGTTTGGTATTGGGCTAAAGGGTGAAACTGTTCTTTAACAGTTTCACTGTCATACACAATTAGCGGAGAACAACATGAGTAAGATGGCAAATATATTAAGCTTTTCGCCAGCCAAATCACCAATGAGCGGCACCATGGGGGCGGTTTATAGTCGAGCGCCCGCTTTACTACTGCCTCTCATTGGCCTTTTGATGTTCCTCGCTATTTGGAATGGTGTGGCAAAAAGTATTGATACCTCACTCGGGCAATTTCCTGGCCCTGCTCAAGTGTGGGAGCAGGCAGGCTCGCTTATTACTGAGCACAGTGCTCAGCGAGATAAAGCTGACGCGTTTTACACAAGACAAGAAGAGCGCAACGCCGCGCGGGTTGCACAAGACCCAACTTACGAACCAAAAACTCGCGAGTTCACCGGTTCACCGACCTTCTTTGATCAAATATGGACAAGTCTTTATACCGTCATGGTGGGGTTTCTCATTGCCTCAGTGATTGCCGTCCCTGTCGGTATTTTATGTGGGCTAAGTAAATCAGCTTATGCAGCTATCAATCCGCTGATTCAATTGTTTAAACCCGTGTCACCTTTAGCATGGTTGCCATTGGTCACTATGGTAGTGAGCGCGCTGTACGTTAGCGATGATCCTATGTTTTCAAAATCATTTGTTACCTCGGCACTCACGGTATCCTTATGCTGCCTTTGGCCTACGTTAATTAACACGGCGGTTGGGGTGTCTGCTATCGATAAGGATCTAATTAACGTGAGCAAGGTACTGCGTTTAACGCCTACCTCTCATTTAACAAAAATTATACTACCTTCTTCCATCCCTATGATATTCACAGGGTTAAGACTCTCCCTTGGCATCGGGTGGATGGTATTGATTGCGGCAGAAATGCTGGCGCAAAACCCAGGCCTTGGCAAATTTGTTTGGGATGAATTTCAAAATGGTAGTTCAGAATCTTTAGCACGCATCATGGTAGCGGTGCTCACTATAGGTGCCATTGGTTTCATACTAGACAGAATAATGTTGTCGGTTCAACGTGCAGTGAGCTGGGACAAAACCAGCTTATTACGGTAATTAAGGAGAAAGAACATGCAAGCTAAACACTTGGAATTAGAACAAGTAGGCATCGATTTCCCTACACCGAAAGGCCCGTTTACGGCACTTACTGATGTAAACCTTAAAATTTCGAAAGGTGAGTTTGTTTCATTAATCGGTCACTCGGGCTGTGGTAAATCAACCGTGCTAAATATTGTGGCGGGTTTACACCAAGCCACCACGGGCGGCGTCATACTCGACGGTGCTGAAGTAAAAAGCCCCGGGCCAGAACGTGCGGTTGTTTTTCAGAATCACTCGTTATTGCCCTGGTTGAGCGTTTATAAAAACGTGGAACTGGCGGTAAAGCACACCATGCGTGGTAAGTCTAAAAAGGAAATGCGAGATTGGATCATGCATAACCTAGAACTTGTGCATATGACCCACGCTCTTGATAAATTACCCAGTGAAATATCTGGGGGTATGAAGCAACGTGTTGGTATTGCTCGCGCGTTAGCCATGGAGCCTAAAGTCTTACTCATGGATGAGCCCTTTGGGGCACTAGATGCGCTAACGCGCGCGCACTTGCAAGATTCATTGATGGAAATCCATGCAGATTTAGGTAATACAGTGATTATGATCACGCATGATGTCGATGAAGCAGTATTGCTTTCCGATAGAATAGTGATGATGAATAACGGCCCAGCAGCGACTATAGGTGAAATACTTGATATTGAGCTGCCCAGACCCCGAGACAGACTTAAACTTGCTGACAACCCTCAGTACAACCACTATCGGCATGAAGTGCTGACCTTTTTGTACGATAAGCAAAAAAAAATTGAGCCAGTGTCTTCCCATATCAAATCTAACCAAGCTGGAGGTGGTTCTGCAAAAAAAGCGAACAGTAAATCCGACGCAGCTTGAGTTAGGCGTCTAACGCTAATTCAAAGCGCGACAACATAAGTCGCTAAAACTTATTTAAACCCTTAGGTGCTTATCCCATTTTTTACTGGGAGGGAGCCCCTTAACTAAAAATCGTCAATAAGAACGCTAACCAACAAACGTTAACATCGTTAATAACAAGGGAACGCACATGAATACGCAAGATATAAAAGCATCAGCATCGCTGACAGAAGCACCGTCATATAGACTTAAACCGGTACAAAAGCGCTTTGCTCAAGCAGCACTGACAAGTGCTATGTTGGCGTGTTTTAGTGCGCCATCAATGGCGCAGAGCTGGCATGATGTACTTAGTGAAGCGTCTGCATGGGCAGACTTGAACTTACGTTATGAATCAGTCGACCAGGATAATGCACTTGATGATGCTAGCGCATTAACACTTCGTACTCGCCTAGGTTTTAAATCCGGAACGTTGAACGGGTTTTCCTTTACCGCAGAAGTGGAAGATAGCCGTATTGTTATGGGGCAGGGCGATTATACAGTAGGCCCTACTGGCTATAAAGTAGGTGAGTATTCAGTGATTGCAGATCCTGAAACCACAGAAGTGGATCAAGCCTTTATTCAGTATAAGAATGAAAAGCTAACACTCAAAGGGGGCAGACAAGTGATTGCCCTCGATAATCACAGATTCGTTGGGCATGTGGGATGGCGTCAAGATAGGCAGACCTTTGATGGTGTTACTGCTACCTATGCGCTTAACGAGAAAGTGAATTTCTTTTATGGATACCTCACCCAGCGAAATCGAATATTCGCAGAAGCCGCCGACTTTGATTCAAAAGACCATTTATTTAACGCAAGTTTCAAAACAGCGGTAGGAAAATTTACCGCTTATGGCTATTTGTTAGAAATTGACAATGACACCGATAATGCGCTTGATACCTACGGTATTCGCTATAACGGCAGTATGAAAGGTGAGACGGTGAACTGGGCATACGGCGCTGAATTTGCTACGCAAAGCAGCGAGTCAGGTTCAGGCGACACCGCTACCGATTATGATGCTAGTTATATTAATGCCAACCTTGCTGCTACTTTTTCAGGCATTACCGCAAAGGTTGACTATGAATTGCTGGGTTCTGACGATGGTGCATACGGCTTTGCCACGCCACTGGCCACCCTGCATAAATTTAACGGTTGGACTGATCAATTCTTAGGTACGCCTGCACAGGGACTTCAAGATATTACTTTTTCGGTATCCGGAAAATTAGCCGGTGGTAAATGGTTGTTGGCCTACCATGATTTTAGTGCCGATGAAGCTTCCGCAGAAGTGGATGATTTAGGTAGCGAGATTAACGTGCAGTACGTGACTAAAGTGATGGATAAAGTCACTCTCGCGGTGAAGTATGGTAGCTACTCTGCGGGTGACACTAAGGTAGATGCCAACAAGTTGTGGATGTGGGCAAGTACGCGTTTTTAATCGAGCTCAAAGGGTGTTTGATGGAGATTTTATAAAAAGCGACATCAACTAAGCGTTGCCAACAGGTTGCACCAAAAAAGCTCATAAAAAAGGTGCTAGAGAACAGATTCTCTAGCGCCTTTTTTGTCGCTTATAAGTGTGAACGTCAGCGCGTTTTACCGTTTTAGCTTTGTGCTGGAAGTAGCCAATTATTTTGTACCGCGGTATCTAATTGACGAGTGACGTAATCCCATAACTTAGGCGCACAATGCTTCAAATGTAAGTTACGCTTTTCTATCTTATCTCTGGTAACAGCATGTTTATTCCAACTACCACCTTGGTTTTGCATGTTTTGAAACACAGGAAGCACCCGGTCCATCGCCTTGGCAAACTCGGCATCAGGGGTTTTCGCTTCTTCAAACTCTAGCCATAATGACAGTAATTCATCGGCGTAGGTACTGGGCAGTAATCCAAAAATACGCTTCGCCGCATCAAGCTCTTTTTGTGCTTGCGCGTCGTGTTCTGAGTCCTCGTTGAAGGCAAACAAATCGCCTGCATCAATTTCCACTACATCATGAATTAAAATCATACGTATAACCCGAGCGACATCTATTGGCTTCTCGGAATAATGTGCCAAGGTACTGGCCATCAATGCAACATGCCAACTGTGCTCGGCAGAGTTTTCCTGACGATCGCCATCACAAGGCAAGGTTATTTGGCGTTTAACGCTTTTTAGTTGGTCTAATTCGCAAATAAAGGCACTGAAATCTTCGGGTAGAAACGACATGAATAGCTCCGGCTTTTTTTCGCATTGAAAAATGAAAATGGGCCTTAGCGTTAACCGCTACGGCCCATTTAATCTTGTACTGAAATAGGCATATTGGGGCCTACTTCAATAATCCTAGCAATTACTTTTGTTCAGATAACCAAACAATCAAATCAGCAATATCATCAAATGTCATTTCAGCAGTAAATGTAGGCTGATATTTACCATTAATAACGAAGCTTGGTACGCCTGATAAGTAATCTCGGTTCTTGTCGATAAGCTGCTGGTTCTTACGAATCATGTTGTTTACACCAAAGCTGGTGGCTAACTTATCAAACTCAGCGCCATCAACACCGTTTACCACAAAGATGTTTCGCAAATCTTTAAGGTTGGTAATGGTTGCGCGTTGCTTATGAATGTAGTTGAATATAGCCGTGTTCATCGCATCTTCCTGTTTCATTGCGCGGGCAATCAACATGGCATGGGTGGCGGCATCTTGAACATCAGGGCCTGTAAAGCGCATAAAGTTAACATGCACTTTTTCGAACTTAGTGTTCTCGCCTTTTTTCTCTTTAATTTGTTTTACGATTGGCTCAAATTGGAAGCAATGTGGGCACCAGAAAGAGAAGTATTCCGTGATAACTGGCTTTTTGGTCGCTTCTTCATCTAATACCGTGTAATGGGTACCTTCTTTCCACTTTGCTGCGCCTTCTTGGGCGCATGCGGTTAATGGCAAAAGCATTGCCATTACAAACAATACTACAAACTTCTTCATGTAATTGAATCCTTTGATTTCAAATCTATCTATCAGTGTTGAGGTTACCACAGGCTTTTATTGGGCACTAGTTTACGCGACAAGCGAGCGGAAAAATGCAACGAATGGATGATATAAGACCAGAAAGTTTCGCTTCTTCTTAAAGAAGAAGCGAATGAAGTATCGCTATTTGAGTCTATAAAGCGACATATTCGGAGTTACTGGTGGTTGTAGCTCACCGATAACAATGCACGACGTTCTTGGCCTGCATAGCCTACGATATCCTCGTAGTCATTATCAAAAAGGTTATTTACTTTTAATGATAACGCCCACTTTTCAGAAATATTATAACCAAGGTTAACTGACGCTAGTGTGTAAGCTGACAGCCCCAAAGTTTCTGCATTAGCTGGGTAGGGTGGGAAATAAGTATCGTAATGTGTTCCGGTATAGGCCAGTCTTGCATAAAGGCTAAATTTCTCGGTACCTAAATCAGACAATGCCGATAATGCGCCTTGGTGTCGTGCACGTCGAAGCTCGGTGTTAGCAATACCATTATCGTTTTGCTCGGCGTCTAAATAGCTATACGACGCCGATACCTTCGCTAAATCGCTAAGCCACGTTACTTCAACGTCTACGCCGTCACGGCTACTTTCACCGTCTGTATTCGCAGCGGTATACACGCCTTGAGTGGTGTCAAAAACGAAGCCATTAATCTCATCTTCAAGTTGGGCACTATAACCGCTTACTTGTGCCGAAACCGAATTCCAATGTGCTTTTACGCCAACTTCCCATTCTTCACTCTCTTCAGGCGTTAAGTCTGGGTTGCCAATAAAGCTATCTGGGAAATAGCCAAATCGCTCAGTAAAGGTTGGGGTTTTAATGGCCTTGCCGTAGCTAGAAAATAGCGCATAGCTTTTTGATACTTGCCATGTAAGGCCCGCGCGATAACTAACGGCGTCATCAAATTCACTGTTGTTATCGAATCGTGCGCTTAAGGTTGCGAAAACATTCTCAACAAGGTCACCTGTAGCTTCACCAAATAGGCTGGTGGTATTGTCATGTTGCTTTTGATTAGGATCGCCAAACACCACAGGGCCACGTTGTTCAAACAAACGTTGTAAGTATTCAGCACCACCTGCCACTTGCCAATTGTCGAAGCGATAAAAGCTTGTCCAGTTAAGTGCTAGTCGCTCGCCAGTCGTGCCACCCGCATCGGCACCCGATGTGGTATTTTCATTATCATCTTTTCGGTAATCGAAAGACACAGTAGATGCATAAGCCGATGCATCTGGTGCGAAGCGCCATGCTAGCTTAGTGCTCAGTTGGCTACCATCAGTCACATTGTCGGCATCTGCAGGCAATCCGGTGGTAACATAGTCAGTACCATCGTAATCATTTTCGTATTGGGTGCTGCGGAATTTCGCGCTCAATGTGTGTGCATCTGCCAATGCGTAATCGATGTTGATGCCTGCGGTCATGTTGTCATAACCATCATCTTCATTACCAATGCGTGAGATGTTATCGCCATCTGTTTTTAGGTAATTGGCGTAGGTGCGCACTGCCACATCGCCATTTTTGGTGGCGGCATTTATGCTGCCGTGGTAAGTACCTTGTGTGCCTATTCCTGCACTTAAATTAACACTGGGTTTTGTGCTGGTTCCTTCACCTGCTTTGGTGGTGATACTCAATACGCCACCAATCGCACCACTGCCCCATAAGGCACTTTGCGGGCCACGCAGTAGTTCTATACGTACCACGTTCGCTGAGGTCAAGTGGGCCAAATCTATCAAGCTTCCTTGGCCAATGTCGTTAGACACCACGCCATCAATAAGCACCAGTAAGTGATTACTTTCGCTGCCTCGAACACGAAGTTCGGTAAGGCCGCCTGGGCTACCTGATTGAGAAAGGCTCACACCTGGTAAGCCGCGAATTAAATCGGTAAGTTGTACTGCGCCTGAGGCTTGAATATCTTGCTCGGTTAGTACGCTTACCGATGCAGGTAGCTTGGCTATTTGTACAGGTAAACGGGTGCCAGTAACGGTAAGTGTTTCAATGGTATCAGGAGTTTGCGCTAAAACGGGTGCAGACAGCAGTGTTGCCACGGCAGCATAAACTGCAGTGCAGGTAAAGTGTGTTTGAAATTTCATTGTATTTCTCGCTATGTACTCCGCCCGAGTACAAGGGTGAATGTAAGCAGATTAACTGCCGTGAAGCTAGGCCGGTATCCGGGCTCACTCACCAATACAATGTATGGTTTCTCGGCCTTCCCATGTCGCGATATAAATAGCGATGACACAGTGGCGTGTTTAGGAGAATGTGTGTGTTCACACTGAGTTTACCGTTGCGGGGGCAGCATCAGATTTCACTGATTTCCCGTTTAACCCATTGATGGGCACCTAAGCGCGAAGGAGTATAGCTTAAGTGCCTAATAAATAGCGAGTGTGTTCAGGTTTTGCGATCTAATACCCGATTTTAAGAGGCGGTTCCTGCATGGCAGAAAGCTGTTCTTTTAACGCAAGAATTTGACCTTCCCAGTATTTATCGTCGGCAAACCACGGAAAAGCGCGAGGGAAGGCTGGATCTTCCCAGCGGCGAGACAGCCATGCCATATAGTGCACCATACGCATGGCGCGAAGGGGTTCAATTAACGCAAGTTGATTAGTATTAAACGGCTGAAATTCTTCATAAGCCTCAACCAATGTATCAAGTTGTAATAACTGCTGCTGGCGATCACCGCTTAACATCATCCACAAATCTTGAATGGCGGGGCCCATTCGACAATCATCTAAATCAACAAAGGTAGGGCCATCACGCCAGAGAATATTTCCAGGGTGGCAGTCGCCGTGTAGCCGAATAACGTCGGTGGCTTTATATGATGAGGAAGCCGCAGTTATAACGGGGTTCAAAATAGCAAAGAAGGCCGTTTTGAGGTGATCGGGCAACAAGGTACTATTTTCTAAAACCTGTCTAGGTTCATCTAAATAGCTTTGCGTGTCGATATCTGGGCGTTGCTTAAAAGTTTTCGCTTGAGATACGCGGTGAATACGGCCAATAAAGCGTCCCATCCATTCAAGTTGATCTAAATTATCGTTCTCAAACTGGCGCCCACCTACAGAAGGGAAAACCGTAAAGCGGTAATCTCCATGATGGTGAAGGCTTTTTCCATTTAGCGCTAATGGCGCCACAATCGGAATCTCGCTATCAGCAAGTTCTTGGGCAAAACTGTGTTCTTCTATAATTTGCGCGTCTGTCCAACGGGCGGGGCGGTAAAACTTAACCACGTAACGCTTGTTGTCATCGGCTTGAAATTGGTAAACCCGGTTCTCGTAACTATTGAGAGCAAGTAAGCCGCTTTGAAGAAAAATGCCCTGAGTTTCCAGGGCATCTAATATAGTGTCTGGATCTAATCCAGAAAACGAAAAATCTTTCATCGATAAAGGAATTTGGTTGGCTCATTAACCGTTACACTTTCACCTGAATCGGTGGTAGTGGTAACGGTGAATTGAATGTCTGTTACCACATCTTCCAGATTATACGGGTCGGTTGCAACCGAAATCGGTGTGCTATAAACCTCACCACCTTGTACCGTCACTTCTTTATTACCAATAAAGGTGTATTCAGGCAGCCCTTGAACCGAAATGGTATAGGTCTGAGTTTGTTGAGATTTGTTGAGTACTTTAACGGTATAAACATTCTCAATTAACCCTTCATTGGTTTCGCGATATAACGAATTACGGTCGCGAATAATGTCAATTTCCAGAGGCACGCGGGTCACAATGTCAGCAACCAATAACCCTGTCATGACAATAAGAACGATAAGGTAGCCGATAAGCTTAGGCCGTACAATGTGTGTTTTACCCCCCGCCAGCTCTTCTTCCGACGTAAAGCTTATTAGCCCTTTGGGGTAACCCATTTTATCCATTACGCCGTTACACGCATCTACACACGCGCCGCAGTTAATACACTCATATTGTAAGCCGTTACGAATATCAATACCGGTAGGACAAACCTGTACGCATAAATTACAGTCAATACAGTCGCCCAAGCCTTTTTCGTGAACCTGTTCATGGCTTAATTTACGCGGACGCGGACCTCGTTGTTCGCCCCGTTTCGCATCGTATGAAACGGTAAAGGTGTCTTTGTCGAACATGGCAGATTGAAAACGCGCGTAAGGGCAAATATGGGTACACATGATTTCACGCATATATCCCGCATTGGCATATGTGCATACCGCGAAAAAGACCACTGAAAACGCTGCCCAGAAACCCGTGTTGAAGGTGAAAAAATCAATAAAGAGCGCGCCGATTGGGGTGAAATATCCCACAAAGGTGAGTGCGGTAAGCAAGGCAACTGCCACCCAGGCCGTATGTTTGAGGATTTTGCGAATAAACTTATCCGCGTCCATTTTTCGCGCATCTAGCTTTATGCGTTTATTTCTTGGGCCTTCTATTTTTTCTTCAAACCACGTGTAGATATATACCCAGGTGGTTTGAGGGCACATGAAACCACACCACACTCTGCCTGCAAAGGTCGTCACGAAAAAAAGCGCGAATGCACCCACGATAAAAATATAAGCAAGTAAGGTTAAATCTTGCGGCCATAAGGTTAACCCAAATATAGAAAAGCGCTGCTCTACAATATCGAGTAACACCGCTTGCTGACCATTGAATTTAATCCACGGAATAGCGGCAAATAAGGCGAGGAAAAACAAACCAAAGAAACGCCTGAATGTTTCAAGAGGGCCTTTAACCGCACGAACATAAATGCGACTGCGCGAATCGTATCGTTTCCCTTCAGTGGATGATGCGGGTTTGTGCACCTTTACTGGGGTAACGTTTTTAACCGGAATCTGTTCGTTCATTTTTTCAAAACCTTAGCCAACTTCTTGTATTGCGCGGCGCATTATAACAGCTGAAAATTCAGCGTGTTTAACATAGATCAATGATCATCTTTATTTATCTTTCAGTCAATACTGAAAGTTCAGAAATTATATTTTATCGGTATGCCTTTACTTAATGCTAGTTGACTCTTATAGCGATAATAGTTTTTAATACCGAATGAAAATTATACAAGTAATTATCTTTTTGATTTTTTTGATGAAAGTGTTTATTAAAAATAACTAACGATAGCTGCGTTGTTTAAATTAAGTGTAGTAGTGGAATAATTTTAAATGCTTCGTTTCTTTGTCATCTGTGCTGAAATTGTATTATTGGTGATTGTGCTGCGCTCGCCTTTTGTTCAGTACTTTTTTTCAGATATACAAAGTACCGTCTCAGGTTGGTTTGTTTCTATTTCTGAGTTACCTGAACAACGAGAGTTGGATACGTTAAGAAATCAGGCCGCGGCGCAGCTGGCTCCTTTAAAAGAATTCGAAGCGAACTACCTTCGAAGAATACTGGCAAGTCGTTCAACGGTAACGCGCTTTCATAGCGCTTATTGCGAAACCACCGATATAAACCCTAACTTTAGTCGCGACAACCGCAAGCAGTTATGTACACTGATAGAGCAATCAAAGTTACTCGAACCCGATAAATAATTAGCGATAAACGCTTTGTTTCTTTTCTTGGCTTCTTGTGTCCTCTAATTCTTCCCATTTTGACCGTGTATATAGATAAAGCCATTCACTTTACGTTCAGCTACCTGTGCTATTATTGAGCATATAGTTGTGATAAAAGTAGTAGCATTGCTATGGTTGAAACCATGCTTCACTAAGCGCCGTTACCCGCTTACTCAGTCTTTGTAGCTGACTAATACCGGGTTTCTAAAAACAAGGTAGGGGGTTACATGAAAATAGCTAAGTTAAGTTTATGTGCGGTATTGCTCGCCAGCGTGGGTATGTCTGGTGTGTTGCAAGCAGCACAGGTTGAAGTAACTTGGAAAGAACCAAAGTCTTACCGAGATGTTAAGCCGTCGAATGAATCTCGCGTGCACTTTAGAGAGCGTACTTTTAAAGAGCTCGATGAATTTTTTATTGAACTCGCTGAAAAACTTCCCGAAGATCAAAAGCTGTTAATTACCGTAACAGACTTAGATTTAGCCGGTCAGGTCTGGCCTGCATCTTTTGTTGGTATGGGGCAGTCTGCTACTGATGTAAGGATCATTAAGGAAATAGACATTCCCAGAATGTCGTTTTCATATGTACTTTCTGGCAGTGATAACACCGTGCTTAAAAGCGAAGACGTTAAGATTAAAGATATGATGTTCATGAATACTGTTAATCGTAGGCTGAGCACCGATAATCTGGTTTACGAGAAGAACATGATTGAAGATTGGTTTAACGATACGTTTGCACAAAGCATAGTGAGTCACGATTAACACCGCTGCTCATCGTTTGTGATGGTGCCAATGAGCAGCAACAACACCAGAGCTTAACGGGTTTTAGTTTGCTGTTGTTGTATTGATAAGATAATAAAAAACCGCCTTTATCGGCGGTTTTTTTTTACTTAACGATTATAGTTAAATGTAATCGAATTCACTGCCAGATATAGCCAGTGTGCTTTCATAGCCTGCTGAGTATGCTTGCTTATGTGCATTGCGACGCGGCAATATTCGCTGCATATAGAAGTCACGGGTTTTCTGCTTAGAAGAAGCTAGCACCGCGTTATCTGTACTCGCCGCTTTATCTGCCATGCTGTACCACAGCACACCAATTAGCGAGTAGGCAGAATAGGCTAAGTAATCTGCTGCTGCCGCTGCTGCAGTAGTGCCATCCATACCTAGGCAGTCAGCCGATGATGCACGCCAATCGTCAAGTAGACCTTGCGCCAGCCCTTTGTTTTCAGCATCGCTAATATCAGCAACCAACTGTGCAAACGCCCCGTAAGTTGCTTCCATCATTTGCCCGCCATCGCGGGTTAATTTTCGACCAATTAAATCTAATGCCTGAATACCGTTAGTGCCTTCATACAGCATAGCGATACGTACATCACGCATCAATTGCTCCATGCCCCACTCACGAATAAACCCATGACCACCAAATACTTGCACCCCAATGCTAGTAGTTTCAAGGCCCATATCTGTCATGTAGGCTTTGCAAATTGGTGTAAGAAACTGCAACACTTTATCTGCATTTTCTTTTTCCTCGTCAGTGCCTAGTTTTTCTATGTCCATGTACTTTGCGTAAAGCAAAGAGAGTGCGCGGCTACCTTCAATTTGTGATTTTTGCGTGAGTAGCATACGGGCTACATCAGGCTGAAATACAATAGGATCGGCTTTTCCGTCAGGGTTTTGAATGCCTTGCGGCGCACGAGATTGAACTCGCTCACGGGCATACGTTAACGCACCTTGGTAAGAAGCTTCTGCAGCTCCCAGACCTTGTAAGCCAACTTGGAAGCGTGCGTCGTTCATCATAGTGAACATACAGGCTAAGCCTTGGTTTTCTTCACCCACTAGCCAGCCTGTAGCCTCATCGAAATTCATCACGCAGGTCGGGCTCGCCTTGATACCCATCTTATGTTCGATACTTCCCACAGATAACGAGTTCGCAGTACTTGGCTCGTTATTATCATCAAGCATTAACTTGGGCACTAAAAACAAGCTAATGCCTTTCACGCCTTTAGGCGCATCGGGTAAGCGAGCAAGTACCAAATGAATAACATTGCTGCTCCAGTCTTGATCGCCAGCAGTAATAAATATTTTATTACCTGTCACTTTATAACTTCCGTCACCTTGTGGTTCAGCCTTAGTGCTAAGTAAGCTAAGGTCGGTGCCAGCATGCGGTTCGGTTAAGTTCATCGTACCTGTCCACTCGCCGCTGATGAGTTTAGCGAGATACTTGTCTTTTAATTCCTTGCTAGCATGTTTAGTCACCGCTAATGTGGCACTTTCTGTCAGCATAGTCGTTAAACGCCAGCTTAGGTTTGCGGCATTTAGCATTTCATGCACAGGCACTGCCATGGTGTAGGGAAGTTCTTGGCCATCATATTCAGCTGTGCCTAGCATGGCGTTCCAGCCATTGGCTACATACTCCTGATAAGCGTCGGCAAAACCCTTCGGTGTGGTGATTTTTCCGTCTTCCAGCTTACAGCCTTCTTCATCACCTTCACGGTTTAATGGTGCAACAACATCAATGGCGAATTTAGCGCCTTGTGCAATAATCTCGTTAGCCAGTTCGCTATCAAAATCGCTGATACCCAACTTTTCATAGTGGGCATCTAGGCCTAACCAGTCCTTAAGTAAGAACTGAAAATCGGTAGTAGGGGCGTGGTACAGAGGCATGGAAGACTCCCTTTTCAAACAAGTGTTTTAATTTTGCCACATTATAGACACAAATAGCATAGACAGAGTAGCCCGTTAAGGGAAAGTTAATGAAAAATAATATCGCTGTATTTGTACAATAACCACTCAACGCCTTTAAATTTATATCACAGGGCCATCATAATCTTTGCCAAAGCTTGCTTTTCGATAGCTCGCTGGCATCCTATAACTATAGTTAATTCCATGTATTAAGAAGTTGAGTACTCATGAGCCACGGAAAATCAGTTTGTGTCGTTACCGGCGGTAGCTTAGGAATAGGGTTAGCGGTTTGTCATACATTCAGTGAAAATGACTACCGAGTGATAAACCTAGATGTAAGAGATTTTGACGACACACCAACTAACGCTGAATGGGTGGCTTGTGATGTCAGTAATGTGGAACAGGTGCGTCATGCTATTGATAATATCGCGGTGAAATATGGCCGTATAGATGCGTTGGTCTGTAACGCAGGCATGCACGTGTCGGCAACCATTGAAGACACCGATGAAGCATTGCTTGATAAGGTGATGAGCCTAAATATTAAGGGGGCGTACGGCGCAATTAAAGCGTCATTACCTATCATGAAAGCACAAAAAAGCGGGGCTATTGTGATGATGGGTTCAGATCAGTGTTTTGTGGGTAAACAAAACTCTTTTGCCTATGGGTTAACAAAGTCTGCCTTAGCGTCTATGGCAAAAACCACAGCACTGGATTATGCCCCTTTTAATATCAGAGCCAACGCAGTATGCCCTGGCACGATTGAAACGCCCTTGTTTCACCACGCCATTGACAAGTACGTTGCAGCATCAGGTGCTGATAAAACCGCAGTCGTAGCCCAAGAGGCCGCCGAGCAACCCATTGGCCGAATTGGCCAACCCGAAGATGTGTCTGAACTGGTGTACTTTCTTTGCAGTGAAAAAGCGAACTTTATTACTGGCAGCTTACACGCTGTTGATGGCGGTTATACCGCCAAGTGAATATCGTCGATGGTCATCTACATTTCTTTGCCCAAGAGGCGGGTGATTATCACTGGCTGAAGCCGCAAAACCCGCCGTATTGGCAGGATAAGCAAGCCATTGCGTTGGCGTGCGGTGAGAGAAGTTTAACACTTTCCAGCGGTCACACTCTTGCTGGTTATGTGCATATTGAGGCAGGGTTCGATAATCAACGCCCTTGGCGCGAAATCCGTTATTTAGAACAGCGTGCTCAACTACCTTTTAAAAGCGTTGCAAGTATCGATTTGTGTAGTGAAAGTACCTTGTCTCATATAGAAATATTAGCAGGGTTCTTTTCAGTGGCGGGGCTTCGCCATATTTTAGATGAACAAGCCGCCTCTATATTAACCCACCCTAAAACAAAACATGCGCTGAAGCGTTGTAGCGAATATGGGTTGTCTTTCGATGCCCAATTGGATGTGGGTGACAGCAAGGGGGTCAATGCATTACTTAGGCTATTAGAAGCACGACCGACACTGCAAGTTATTATTAATCACACAGGTGCGGCACTAATAAGTTCTGCCGTTACAGCTGCCTACGTTAAGCAGTGGCGTATTAATATGAAAGCACTTGCTCAGTGTTCTCGCGTGGCGGTAAAGCTTTCGGGATGGGAAATGCAGTGCAGAGATTGGCATTGGCGCAGTGCGCAAAATGTGGTCGTGGAAACAGTCGCTATATTTGGTGTGTCGCGAGTAATGTTAGCAAGTAACTTCCCACTTTCTAACTGGCGCCACAGTTATCAAACACTGTGGCAACAATACGAAAAAATGCTGGCAAATTTTACCCTTGACGCAAAGTGTAGCCTAATGGCAAACAATACCGCGCGTTGGTATGGCGTAGATATTTAAACGACTCTTCTCAGCCCCGCTTACAAGGTGCTACGCTAAATCCTTAAGCCTCGTATTAGTCTATAAGTTGATGGTGGGCGGCCACCGTCTGGCTTTCTATATGAATAAAGCTAAATTCT
The DNA here is from genome assembly GCF_019249215.1 of Alteromonas lipotrueae. Lineage (GTDB taxonomy): Bacteria > Pseudomonadota > Gammaproteobacteria > Enterobacterales > Alteromonadaceae > Alteromonas > Alteromonas lipotrueae. Next base: position 546 of record NZ_JAESDI010000017.1, on the reverse strand, counting down.
GCGCTTTGCTGTTTTTTCAATATAGTGAGGAAGGCACGAAGCTCATCCACAAAGCGCTCTGCTTTATCTGGCATTACCGCGCACCACACACAGAGTGATTTTTCTGTGATCAAACTGGCGTCGTAGCGAGGCTTGAATTCGCAGGCATCTTCGCGCCATGAACCTTCACAATCAATGTGTGTGCATCCACCATAATAGGTAGATAAATATTCGTTTAACGCGTGTTTCACTGGCTCGTAAGCGTGTGAACCTGGTGTCAATATAATCGTAAATTTAGTACGCTTGTTCATTTGTTCTTCGCAAATAGTAAGGCCATTAATAGCACCGCTATTAAGGCTAAGTTAACCGTGTTTTCAGATGACATTAGCGAGAATATATCGTAGATACCCCACGTTGAATCGTGCTTCACAGAGTGTGAGGCGGCGACAAAATTATTGGTAATATCTACCAAAGAAATACCCCCAATTAACATGAGTATTACTTCAATCGATTTATTTATAGCACGATTAAGTTGGTTCTCGTAACTTGATATTGCGTTATTAATAT
>NZ_JAESDI010000016.1 GCF_019249215.1 Alteromonas lipotrueae | reverse complement strand
ATAAAAATCATGCTATGTTTGTTCATGCTAGCCTCCAAATTGATTTAGTATTGAACAAACTAATTATGGCTTTGGCTGAAAAGTTAACCCACGAAAATGCGGAGGCTAACATTTCACAGGGAGTCATTGTGTCTATGTAGCCAAGGATAGTTCGGTGTTTGTATGACCTACGAAGAATTTTATTACAGTATTGATTGCAACTTTCCTTATCATGATGAAAATGAGTGGAAACGAATTATTCAACAATCTATCGAGATTGGTGATGACGCGCCCTTTCTGGTATTGCACGAAATATGTCGCGTGCCAGCTTCAGAAAAGATTGAAGAATCTATGCATTTAGAAATGTACAACTATTGGAAAGAGTCATTTTCTAGCCCTGTACAAGAAATCGTTGAACCTGCCTCACTCACATATATTAATAAAGGTGAACTAACAGACAACGAGGCGCTGGAGATTATGGTTAAACTTTCAAAGTTTCCAAACTCGTACAATGCCCTTCAAGTTGTTTTACTTTCGTGTCCCGATGATGAAGAGTTAGTCGACGGAAAGTATGAAGAAATTGTTAGTATGTGGAAGTTGGCTACATAACAAGAAATTAAACAAGGACAAAAAACAGTTGGCTTGTGCTCCTTCGTCGCTAATTTTAACCAAGCATTTTTCGCCTATTAGTAAGGCGTTATAAATAGGACTTACCCAAACTTAGTGGGTAAGACCAATCCCAAGGAAGGTAAGTGAATACTGAAATTAAAATACCTCAATTACCAGAATCAACTAATTCCGCAAATATCATTCGAATTTATGTTAATGAAGGTCAAGAAGTTGAATACGATCAAGCGTTGTTTGATATCGAAACAGAAAAAGTAGTTCTAGAGGTAGTATCACCATCAGCGGGTGTCGTAGAGGGTTTCAATATATCTCAAGGGGAGCAGGTTGTTTCAGAGCAAGTCGCAATGAACTTACGTGTAAAAGCAAATTCTGACACGCCTGCCGAATCAAAGAAAATTGAGTATATTGAAACTATAGTAGAGAAAAAAGTTAAGGAAGATTCAGATAGATTATTACTAGAAGAAACTATAGGTAATTCTTTATTTGATAAAAGAGGCCAAATCTGCGGATTATTTGGATTCGTAATAGGAATAATAATTGGTGTCATTGGCACAGTCGTTGTCCTCGGCTAATTCGGGTTATAACAAAAACATCAACGGAAAACTGCTCGCTGTAAAGCGCTCGTATTTTCTAGTTATATTAAGCGACTAAACAAGACAGGCATAATTGGAAAGGTAAATCTGCTTTTGCGAGATTTGCTATTTAGATGCAACGCTATCCCAGCAATCGCATTGCACTTTGTCGACCTTCAACCCGTTGCTGATGTTGGTTGTGTGCGTATTGCTCAAGGTGAATCACTTTGCCAGCGGCCTGCTTAAAGCAGGTTTCAAACTGCGTGGTTAAAGTTAGCCATTCAGATTAAAGAAAGTGTACTAAGGGACAGTTTTGGTGGTTTCGAATTATGCCTGTCTGGTTAAGTTTCTTAGTTCTTCGAAAAAGGAGTTTAAAATTTGAAAACCTATTACCTGTTACTTTCAATTTTCTTTTGCTTTACCGCAGATGCCCAAACTCACAAAGTGAACGTTATTGTTCCTCAGTCATACGAAACTGAGACATCAAAAGAATACCCTGTTATTTACTTACTAGACGGCACCTCGAATCAGAATATGCTAAATGGCATGCTTCAAAGACTCCATTTATCAAAGGGGTCTTATGAGCATATTATTGTAAGTATCGATGTAGAGGATCGGCTGGATGATTTCGCACCAACCGTAAACATGGATCCACGAGGCCCTGTTGGAAAAGGAGGTGGCGGGGACCAATTTTTAGATTTCTTAGAAAAAGAGCTTATGCCGCGCATCAACAAAAAATATCGCACAAGTGAATTTAATTCCATCGCTGGCCACTCTGTTGCTGGACTGCTAGTTATCCATAGCTTTCATTCACGCCCAAAACTTTTTCAGTCTCATCTAGCCTTCAGTCCTGCTGTCTGGTGGGGAGCAAGAGAGACGGCTAAATCGGCTCAAAATTACGTGCTCTCAAACGGAGGCAGCGAAAATTACCTTTATATGAATATTGGAAGTGAAAACGGTGAAATGAAATCAGTGTATAACTCGTTTGCAGCTACACTAATGAAAAACCATTCCATCGACTTAAAGTTAAAGCTAAACGAGTTTGACGATGTTTCTCACGATTTCACAATGGTTGCGGGCTTATACAATGCTTTATCAGGGTTATATCAATATCAGCGCGGTAAGGGCATACAACAATGACATTATATTGCTCGCAAGCTCAATGGGACATTCACACGATGGCTCTGTCCCTTCGTTCCAATTTTAGCCTACGTATTGCGACAATTTACCCTAGCGTATTTGCAGTGATGTACGCATAACAAACTGGTTACATAAGGAGTTACGAATGAATTCTAGTCATATCTTTTGGCCTGTATTGGCTCAGGTTTTTCTTACCCTAGTACTTTTTATCATTCTGGGAGCAAGAAAGGCCAAGGTAGTGAAAGCTGGCAAGGTTAATCGTCAGCAAGCGGCGTTAGATAATCGGGTATGGCCTGAAGAGGTCGTCAAGGTTTCCAACAACATTGCCAACCAATTTGAAGTCCCGATCCTTTTCTACGTTTTATGCGTTGTTCTCTACAGTATAAATGCCGCCGGTATTGTGGCCGTCGTTCTGGCTTATATGTTTGTTGTGAGTCGATACGCGCATGCCTGGGTCCACGTGGGGTCCAACTATGTGCCAATGCGGTTGCGGCTCTTCATGGTTGGTTGCGTGGTGTTACTTGCCATGCTTGGAGTTGCAGTTTGGAAATTGGCTGCATGACCGGTGTCTGCATAACAAAGCAATCAAATTTGTTTCGGCCTTCGGCGGGCGATTCCCCCGAATTAGTTGTTTCAAAATTCTTGAAACTGTAGAGTTTGTTTGGGGTAATGCAAGTTAAGAGTCTTTATCAACATTATGCGAAATTTATCTAAAATAAATTAATTAACAACACTCGTGTTGGGTTGTTGTCGTTTCCCACTCTAATGGTGAGTAGTGTAATAAAATTAAGGAAAATGATTGAAAAAATTAATTTACGGAATACTGCTGCTTATACTGGGAAGCCACAGTAATAGCTGGGCTATATCGAAGCTACCGACATTACAAGAATTGACGATTGATAGTAGTGTACTTGGTGAAAAGCGTGATTTAGTGGTTTACCTGCCGGCGGGGTATAAATTTAGTCAAAATCATTACCCCGTATTATACCTGACCGATGGTGACATTCAGGGATCACATACTGTTGGCACAATAGACTATCTAGCAAAGTTTGAGCAGATACCGCAAATGATTGTAGTGGGTATTGTAAACCCAGCTAAAACACGTATTAGAGATCTGACGATAACACCTTCAGATAAGCAAAGTCTTAATCAACTGGAAAACGCAGACAGATTTTTAGACTTTGTAGAGAAAGAAGTCATTCCTTATGTGAAACAGCAGTACCGCATTCTGGACTATCAAATTCTATCTGGAACTTCTCATGGCGGGCAGTTTGCTATCAATGCAATGGTAAAGCGGCCAGACTTATTTAATGGCATTATCGCCATCAGCCCATCTTTATACTGGAATAATCGGCAATTGCTTGGGTTAGCCGAGCAAGCTCTAAAAGACAAAAAGTTACAAGGACGTTTGTATATGTCGATAGCTAACGAAGAGCCAACCATGACAGATCCGTATCAACAGTTTATCGATCTACTTGTTAGTTATCCATCTGAGAAGCTGGTAGCCACATCTCAGACTTTTAGTGATGAAACGCATAATACAACCGTGCTCAAAGGGCAATATGCCGGATTAAAATACTTGTTTTCCGAATGGCCTATTCCAGAGGGTGAGCCTAAAACGTTGGCTGATTTACAGTCAAAATTTGCCAGTCGCTCAACACTTCTCAAAACACACTTAAAAATTCCAGAAGATAAAGTCAATGGTTACGCCCAGTGGTTGCAATACTTGAACCGTCATGATGATGTGTTGGAATTATTGGAGTGGAATCGAAAAAACTATCCTCATTCAGTAGATGCACATTCAGCCTTAATTAAGGCCTATATGGATTTTAAAATGACAGAAGAAGCCGAGTCAGCCCTTAAAAATGCATTGAAGTCAGTTAATGACCTTAGCCCAAAACAAAAATCACAGCTTAAAATTTTGATTTTATAAGCATTCGTGGTGAGGCTACTCGATAGCACAACCTGACCCATGAATAAATTCTGCTGTGCAAAGCATCAAATGACAAAATGACAAAATGACAAAATGGAGTGTACTAAATAATAGATATGTTTGATAAAAATCCAATTCACAGAATTGCTAGCGTATTGCCCCCAGCATTGGTGAGTGCGTTTGAAAAGCAAACATTTTATTCTACTGAAGAAGTGAAGCGTATTTTTGATAGTGAGCTCAAGACTAAACACAATGTAGAATATGCTTTTGCCATGTTTTGCTCGCAGGCTGAGTTCGAAAAATTGGGTTTAGCGTCAACTTATAATGATCTGCGCTTAGACGTATCTAAAACGTGTTTTGGAAATTGGCCTCGATTTAATTTCGAATCACTATTAGATTATTCTCGTCGCTCAACCATCGGTGGTGAAAGTGTTGTTATTGGGGGGAAGGTGGTTGTGGGGATGGCGGCTGCGGCGGAGGTGGCGAATAGTCTTTTTTATGAGCATGGGATAGTATCTGGCATGCGCTTTTAGAAAAACAAGCCAGTGTGATTAATAAGCAGCCGTGTTATTTATTCTGAACATTCGCTCAACGTTACTAACTATTATTTATCTCGTGGTGAGGTGGGGGGAACCTTCTTTCTTCCCAAGGATTCGAAATGAGTATCTTGCTTTTTTTAAGTACGGCTTTAGCTTTAACTTTAAGTCTCATCAGAGAAATCGCTAAAAGAGGAGAAGATAGCTTAGCTGTCACGGTTTGGAAATTTTTTAGCTATTACACTACGCTCTCAAACGTTCTTGTCTTGTTATGGTCTGGAGTTATTACTTTTTCTTCCTCACAGGCAGTCAGTACCTTCGCGCTTAATGCCAATATCGCCGCTGCCATTACGTTTTACATCTTTACGGTAGGTATCGCTAATTACCTTATCTATGGATGGCTTAAACTGTCATTCTTCGAGCGTATTGCTGATTTGTTTGTTCACGCTATCACGCCGCTTGCTACATTAACGTATTGGTTGTTATTTTCAGAAAAGCAACAACTCGAATACTCATTGGTAGGGTATTGGCTAATCTTTCCGTTAAGCTACGCCCTATACACCATTCTGCATGGTAAATGGTCAGAATTCTATCCTTATGAATTTACGAACATTAATGAACTTGGAGTCAAAAAAGTTTTTTTTAATGCGTTGGCCTTATCAATTTGCCTGTTAATAGGTGCTACTTTTTTTATATTTATAGGCAAGGTGATTGGTCATTTTTAACGAAAGAGATAATTGACTCGCATTCCGTGCATGGGCTGATACCTAAGGGCTTACTTCATTTCTAAACCTCACTTTCCTGCACTTGATAATGGAAGGTTATGAAACATTATGGAGAGCCTATTTGCCACATGATAAATTTCTATAAAGTAAAGAGTATTCAGGCTTATTTACCAAAAAACAAACCTATTTTTGAAGGGGGTTTTGATTCCGTTTGTTCCAATTAAGGCAGTTCATGCAGCTGAAGATTCTATTTAAGTCATCTTGGAAAAATTTACGTAAAGCATATTGATGAAGAAAGCTGCTCATTTTAGTGGAAGTGTTTTCACCAGAATGCTGTCAAAATTTGATGTGTGGCGGCGTAAGTATGCAATGTCTAATAATTTGGGCATGCGGCGAATACATTTACTGGCTCACTCTATGAGTAATCGAGTGCATAGAACACCCATTAGCTATTGCGGTAAATACGATCATCATGGCCACCAAACCCATGATTCACCTCTGGTTACAGTGGACTCGTTACCTTATCGAACACATTTATCGAGCCAACTTTACAAACCTGTTATGTCATCAGTACAGTTTTGTCCCAATTTCTGGATACTTTCGTGACATCTTTCTTTCAGTATTGATAGGGCGTTAACACTCACTCATTCATTACTAAGGAAACATCATGAAGCGATTTAATAAAATTTCTGCAGCGGCATTGCTTGCGTTTGCAAGCCAACAAAGTTTCGCTGCAGATATAACGGTAGAAATTCAGAACTTAACTCACGGGTTGTACTTCACACCTATTGCCGCTGTGGCGCACACCGCTGATGCTAGCTTGTTTGAAGTGGGTGAGGCTGCCAGCACTGAAATTCAAATGATGGCCGAAGGCGGCAGTTTAGACGGTATTGCTACCATTGGCACTGCTATTGGTGCAGACGTTATCGCCAACCCTGCAGGCGGGCTGTTAGCGCCCACCATGTCTACGTCAGCCGACTTAATGACCGCAGACGACAATGTTGTATTGTCGGTTGTAGCGATGATCCTTCCTTCTAACGATGGTTTTATCGGGTTAGATAACTGGGAAATTCCAACAGAAGCTGGCACCTATACGGTTTTCATTAATGCCTATGATGCGGGAACAGAAGCTAACGACGAATTACGTGGTAGCGGCGAACCAGGTATGGCGGGTATGCCAGTACCACCTCCACTAGACCCATTACTTGGTAACGGCGGAACTGGTGTAGCAGGCGCAGATACTAACACTACCGTACATATTCACCGCGGAAACATTGGCGACGACTCGTTAACGGAAGGTGCAAGTGATGTAGACAACGCCGTTCATCGTTGGTTGAACCCAGTAGCTAAAGTAACAGTAACCGTACGATAAGGAGGCTGTTATGCAATATTTAGCCAAACATTATAAAAAAGCATTGGTACTTACGTTACCCTTTTTGCTTGCGGCGTGTGGTGATGACGATACCCGTGAAGTAATTGTAGAAGTAGAAGTACCAGCTGAAGTTCCCGATCCAGTGCCGGTATCGTACGACGTAACCGTAACTAATTTAACCAATGGTCAGCCAGTATCGCCGCCTGCGGTAGTGCTGCATAGCGAAGGTACGTTATGGGAAGTAGGTGCAGTTGCATCGGTGGAGTTAGAGCGTATTGCTGAACAAGGTGATTCTGCCGACTTTCTAATGCTAGGTGATGCAAGTGGTGGCGGTGTTGGCCCAATTACCCCAGGCGATTCACAAACGATTAGTGTCACCATTAACGATATCACCGACGCCAACCTAACGATTGCCGCCATGCTGGGAAATACCAACGATGCCTTTACCGGTATTAACAGTTGGAGCCTAGCCAACCTTGAAGTAGGTGCTACCTATACTACTGTTAGCCCAGCTTATGATGCAGGTACGGAAGCAAACACTGAAAGTGCAGCAACCGTGCCAGGCCCAGCAGCCAATGGTGAAGGCTTTAGCCCAAGTCGTGACGACACAGGGTTTATCTCAATGCACCCAGGTGTGGTGAGCTCAGATGACGGGCTTTCAACCTCGGCGTTAACGGTTGAACATAAGTTCGATAACCCGGTTATTCGTATACAAATTACGCGAACAGAGTAATGAAAAACAATGCCTCTATCGCTAGAAGAACGGCCAATTCAGCCGCTAATTTAACGGGCAAGTAAATAAAAAGCGTTAATCTTGTGAAAGATTAACGCTTTTCCATCGTTCTATTAGTTTTTGAACTGTGGTTTTCCCAAAAATGACCGACAAAATATTAATTGTTGAAGACGACCAAGATATCGCAAATTTAATGCGGGTTAATCTGTTAGAACTGGGTGTTGAAATAGAACATCAAACTGATGGAAAAGTAGCACTGGAATGCGCGTTGTCTGATGAATTTGCCATTGTAATTTTGGATGTGATGCTACCTAGCATGAGCGGCTTAGATATATGCCGCAAGGTGCGAGATGCCTTGCCTATGCAAAGCATTATTATGCTTACCTCGAAAACCTCTGAAACCGACAGAGTATTAGGGTTAGAGCTTGGCGCCGACGATTACATGACAAAGCCATTTAGCGTAAGAGAACTGCAAGCAAGGGTGCGTTCTCAGCTTCGAAAATATCATGTGGTGCAGCAAACTCAAACTACGCAACAACAAGCAGATACACCGTTAAAACTAGGTCGCCTTGTTATCGACCAGCGAAATCATCAGGTATTTTTATCTGAAGAAGAATTGGTACTAACCGCCACTGAATTTGAATTGCTTCATCACTTGGCCAGTCACCCCGGGCAGGTATTTAGTCGCAGCCAATTATTAGAATCGGTGTGGGGCTACCACCATAGTGGCTACGAGCATACGGTGAATTCACATATTAACCGGCTGCGTTCGAAGTTAGAAAACGACGCCACCGCGCCCCAAATTGTACAAACCGTATGGGGTGTAGGGTACAAATTTAATCCTCAAGGAGTATAGCCCATGAAATTTGGCTTTTATCCTCGCCTTGCCGTGTGCTTGGTTGGCGTATTTATGGTGGTGATGATTGCCTGTTTTTACTCCACGAATTTATTACAAAAACGCACACAACAAGAAGCAGAACAAAAACTGCATATTGGCTTAGCGGAACATCTTGTTAGTGATAACCCGTTACTGAAGGAAGGGGTGTACGACTACGAGGCCCTTGGAAACCTTTTCCATACGCTAATGATTTTGGGCCCAAGTTTTGAGTTCTATTATTTAGACCCTGAAGGCACCATTCTTACGTATTCGGCCGAGCCTGGAAAAGTGAAAGCCGATGCGGTGGATATCGCCCCTATAAAACAGCTTATTAATACCGATCGCGGCTTTCCCATTGAAGGTGACGACCCAAGAAACATTGGCCTGCAAAAAATATTTTCTGCGGCACCGGTTTATAACAACGAACAACTGCAAGGCTATTTGTATGTGATTATTGGTGGTGAGCGTTACGACTCCATTATCGCGAATTTACAAAATAGCCAGAGCATGCGCGAAGTCGCATTATTTATGTTTGTTGGTTTGTTTTTGCTTTTGCTAGCGTTACTTGTGTTGTTTAAATATTTCACCACGCCATTAAGACGCTTAAGCGATGATATGGATCGCGTACGAGAAGCCGATTTTCATCGTGAAAAACTACCCCCTAATTTGGCTACATGGAACAGAAACAGCGCCAACGAAATAGACCGCTTAGGCTGTGCGTTTACCGATATGCTTACCCATATAGACAATCAGTTCGAACAGCTTAATAAAATTGATAGCCAGCGGCGTGTACTGCTTGCCGACTTATCACACGACCTGCGTACTCCTTTGGCTAGCCTACAAGGTTACATTGAAACATTAGCGCTGAATGAAGACAGTTTATCTAAAGAAGATAGAAGACATTTTGTGGATGTGTCGCTTAAAAACGCGAAAAACTTAAAGCATCTTATCGACCAAATATTTGAGCTTGCGTATTTAGAAGGCGGGCAAGTTACCTTGCATCAAGAGTCTTTTCCGTTAGGTGAATTACTGCATGATGTGGCCGCAAAGTTCGAGCTTGATGCGAAACAGAAAAATATCGCTATTAAAGTTATTCCCGATCACTTTGAATACTACGTGTTTGCTGATATTGGCAAGCTTGAGCGCGTGCTTACGAACCTTATTGCCAATGCTATTCGCCATACCCCGGAAAATGGCAGCATAGACCTTGCTGTGGTGTTACATAACGATAAGCTTAGAGTAGATATTCGTGATACCGGTATTGGAATTAGTGATAAAGAAATAGCGTACATTTTTGATGCTAGGTATCAGGCCAGTAATACAGAAAAAGATACGTGTAGCCATGCAGGTTTAGGTTTGGCTATTTGCAAAAAGCTAATGGCACTGCTTAATTCCGATTTGAGAGTAGAGAGTCAATTAGGGAAGGGCACGTGTTTTAGCTTTGAACTTACCTTAGCGAACAGTCATTAAGGTTGGGCTTAAGCGGTAGGTAAATTCTAGCGGGCTTGATTTATAACGGTACTCGATTCATAGCGGGGCTCGATTTATAAAGGCACTTTGATTTTAAGCGGACATAAGGCTACGCAGCAGCACGGAAGAATTTCGTCATCATCAATAAAGGCGAGGGGATCGGTAGTATATTCTACTTCGCCTTCAATCAGCTTAGTTCTACACGCACCGCAAAAACCTTCACGGCAATGGTAGTGAATATTGATGTTAGCGGCTTCAAGGGCGGTAAGAAGCGTAGTATCAGGGGGGGATGAAATACACCCCACATCAACAACGTCGATGCGGAGTGTTTTATCAGCTGTGCTCATTATTTTTTGGCGCTACTTCTTAGCGTTTTTGTAGTGTGCTCTGTTAGCGCTAGCGCTCAAAATCAGCTTAGCGCTACAATTCGAAATCAGCAAAATCGTCTTCACTAACCGCAGAGTCAATTTGACCTACCAAGTAAGAACTAATTTCAGACTCTTGTGGCGCTACCTGAACGTTGTCAGAGTTAAGGTAGTTATTCATCCACGGCAGAGGGTTACTGCTGATTTCAAATGGTGCATCTAGGCCAATAGCCGTCATACGTTGATTGGCAATATATTCAACGTAAGAACAAAGGATTTCTTTGTTAAGGCCAATCATAGAGCCATTCTGGAAAAGGTAATCAGCCCATTCTTTTTCTTGCTGAACGGCATTCATGAAGATAGCGCGAGCTTCTTCTTTGCAATCTTGTGCAATTTGCGCCATTTCAGGGTCGTCTTTGCTTCGTGCCCACAAGTTCAAAATGTGTTGGGTAGAAGACAAATGTAGGTTTTCATCACGGGCAATCAGGCGGATAATTTTAGAATTACCTTCCATCAACTTACGTTCCGCAAAGGCAAACGTACAGGCAAACGACACGTAGAAACGAATGGCTTCTAAAGCATTCACTGAGTTCATACACAAGAAAAGCTTCTTCTTTAACTCGTACATGTTGATGGTATGTGGCACGCCATCAACAGTGTGCACACCTTCACCTTGTGTTTGCCATAATTGAGTGGCAAAAATAAGGTCGTCGTAGTACTTCGAAATGTCGGCGGCACGGCGCTTAATTTCATCGTTAACCACAATGTCTTCAAAAATATCGCTAGGATCTGAAAACAAGTTACGCAAAATGTGCGTGTAAGAGCGAGAGTGGATGGTTTCAAAGAAAGACCATGTTTCCACCCAGGTCTCAAGCTCAGGCAATGAGATGATAGGTAGAAAGGCAATATTAGGGCTGCGGCCTTGAACCGAGTCTAATAGGGTTTGGTATTTCAAGTTTGAAATAAAGATGTGCTTTTCAGGGTCGGTTAATTTTTGAAAATCAACACGATCGCGAGATACATCTACTTCCTCAGGGCGCCAGAAAAAGCTAATTTGCTTTTCAATAAGCTTTTCGAAAATGGCATGCTTTTGTTGGTCGTAACGGGCTACATTCACCGGGTTACCGAAGAACATAGGTTCAACCAATGGGTTGGTACTTTGCTGATTAAACGTAGTATATTTCATGAGTGCCTAACTAAAAACTTAATGATAAACGCGTTTTATTATTTATGTTCTTGCTGCGATACCGATTTCGCAAAAGCGGGCGCGTGCTAAATTTTGCACGCACCGCCTGCACAATCATCGTCTTCTTCTATAACCACTTCTTCTTGACGAGGTAACGGCTCATTGGCTTTAACATCTAATGCTGAAGCGTCTGTCGCACCATCGCGTGTGTTGTGGTAGTACAGGGTTTTCACACCCAGCTTGTACGTTGTTAATAGGTCTTTCAGTAACAGCTTCATCGGAACCTTGTTACCGTCATAACGGCTAGGATCGTAGTTGGTGTTAGCAGAGATAGTTTGGTCGATAAACTTCTGCATAATACCGACTAGCTGCAAGTAACCATCGTTAGAAGGAATATCCCACAACAATTCGTACTGATCTCTTAAGCGCTCGTACTCAGGTACTACTTGCTTAAGTACGCCGTCTTTACTTGATTTAATACTAATAAAGCCACGTGGCGGCTCAATACCGTTGGTTGCGTTTGAAATTTGAGAAGATGTCTCAGAAGGCATTAACGCAGACAAAGTAGAGTTACGTAAACCGTGAGTCTTGATTTCTTCACGAAGGGCATCCCAATCGTAATGAAGTGGCTCGTTACATACGCCATCAAGATCTTTCTTGTAGCTATCGATAGGCATGATGCCTTGCGAATAAGTCGTCTCGTTAAACTTAGGACACGCGCCTTTTTCTTTCGCTAGGTTGTTCGATGCTTTCAGTAGGTAATACTGCATAGCTTCAAACGTGCGGTGAACTAGGCCATTCGCGCTATGGTCTGAATACTTCACACCATGTTTAGCTAAGTAGTAAGCGAAGTTAATAACACCCACACCTAAGGTTCTGCGACCCATAGTGGCATTGTATGCCGCTGGTACTGGGTAGTCTTGGTAATCGAGTAGATTATCAAGTGCACGTACTGCTAGGTCTGATAATTCTTCAAATTCGTCTAGTGACTTAATGGCCCCTAAGTTGAAGGCAGATAGCGTACAAAGGGCAATTTCACCTTCTTCGTCGTTAACGTGCTGCAAAGGCTTAGTAGGCAATGCAATTTCAAGACAAAGGTTACTTTGACGTACAGGTGCCACTTCAGGGTTGAACGGGCTGTGCGTGTTACAGTGGTCAACGTTTTGAAGGTAAATACGACCTGTGCTTGCACGCTCTTGCATGAACAAGCTGAACAGCTCCATAGCTTTAATGCGCTTTTTACGAATGTTGTCGTCGTTTTCGTATTGCACATACAAACGCTCGAACTTTTCTTGATCGGCAAAGAACGCATCGTAAAGGCCAGGTACGTCAGATGGGCTAAATAATGAAATATAGTCATCTTTCATCATGCGTTGATACATGAGTTTGTTGAACTGTACGCCGTAGTCTAAGTGACGAACGCGGTTTTCTTCTACACCACGGTTGTTCTTAAGCACTAATAACGATTCAACTTCCATATGCCATAGTGGGTAGAACAAAGTAGCTGCGCCACCACGAACACCGCCTTGCGAACAGCTTTTAACGGCTGTTTGGAAGTACTTGTAGAAAGGAATACAACCTGTGTGGAAAGCTTCTCCACCACGAATAGGGCTACCTAGTGCGCGAATACGGCCAGCATTCACACCGATACCTGCTCGCTGGCTTACGTATTTAACGATAGCGCTAGCGGTAGCGTTAATTGAATCAAGGCTATCGCCAGTTTCAATTAGTACACACGAGCTAAATTGACGAGTAGGGGTACGTACGCCAGACATAATTGGCGTAGGTAGTGATAACTTAAACGTAGAAGCGGCATCGTAGAAACGACGAATGTAGCTCATACGGGTATCTTTCGGGTAGTTAGCGAACAGACACGCTGCTACCAAGATGTATAAGAACTGGGCACTTTCGTAAATTTCACCGGTTACACGGTTTTGAACCAGGTACTTACCTTCAAGCTGCTTAACGGCGGCGTAGCTGAAGTTCATGTCGCGCCAATGATCGATATAAGTATCCATCTCGGCAAATTCTTCAGCAGTATAATCTTCAATTAAATGCTTATCGTATTTGCCCATCTCAACCATGTTAGTGACATGGTCAAACAGTGCAGGGGGCTCGAACTGACCGTAGGCTTTCTTGCGAAGGTGGAAAATAGCAAGGCGAGCTGCCAAGTATTGGTAATCAGGCGCGTCGGTAGAAATTAAGTCTGCAGCTGATTTGATAAGGGTTTCATGGATTTCGCTGGTATTGATACCGTCGAAAAACTGGATTTGAGCTTTAATTTCAACTTGTGAAACTGAGACGTTTTCAAGTCCTTTTGCAGCCCATGTCACCACCTTATGAATTTTTTCTAGGTCGATGGATTCTTGCTCACCATTTCGCTTGGTGACGGATAAACTATTATTCATGTTACTCTGGCCGTTGTCTGTTAGCGCGCGAGGCGTGGGTATATCACCCTGTTATAATGTGTATTCTTTTTAAGTTAGTTGTTTCGCTGCGAAGTAATACATCTGCGTAAGACCATTTGCGCGAAATACACAACTAACCACGACCAACCCTAAACTTATTAGCGCATAAGTTTGAGAGATGCCGCTGAATGCTTTTCTTTAATAGTATGTTTTGTCTGATCATCCGAATAAACGCAGTAAAAGGATCGTTGTCGATCTCAATAATTTCCAAAAATTCGCTTTGGGATCCCGCGTTGGATTAAACACAAGATAGTGAGGTTTGCCTCACAATGCAACCCAATATCTGGTGCTTAAACGACCACTTAAACTGGCACGGATTTTAGGTTAGTAGTGACTAACTTTTTAGCTTTCTACAAGCCTTAAATATACTGATTGCAAGTACTATTCGAAAAAATGATCGAGGCTTAAAATAATTTAACTTAATATCGTACTTAACACCTAAACACGATATGTGGTGTTGAAATTATCATCAAGCCCCAATATGTAGTGCTAATTAATCTTGCGACACCGTATATAGTAGGTAGTTAACGTCTACATTGCGGTCAGAAAGATAAAAGCCCTGGGAAACAGGGTCCATATGTAAGCCGGTCATATCTCGTGGTAGCAAACCGGCATCATCTGTCATCTGCATAAGTTCAGAAGGTTTAATGAATCGAGAATGATCGTGAGTGCCTTTTGGCACCAGCTTTAATAAATACTCAGCCCCAACGATCCCCATCAAATAAGACTTTATATTTCGGTTTAATGTAGAGAAGAAAACATGGCCACCAGGCTTAACTAATTTAGCGCAAGCCCGCACTACCGAAGCAGGGTCGGGAACATGTTCAAGCATTTCCATACAAGTCACTACATCGAACTCGCCTGCATGACTGTCTGCGAAGGATTCAGCGGTAACACAGTGGTAGTCAACATTGATGCCCGACTCTAAACCGTGAAGCTTGGCAATTTCTAAAGACGCACTTGCCATATCGAGCCCAACAACTTCAGCACCGGCTTTCGCCATAGACTCAGCCAATATGCCGCCACCACAACCAATATCGACCACTTTCTTGTTAAACAAGCCATTGCTGTGTTGGTTAATAAAATCTAAACGAAGTGGGTTAATTAAATGTAGGGGTTTGAACTCACTTTCAGGATCCCACCACCGTGAGGCTAACTCTGAAAACTTATCAATTTCCTGCTCATCAACGTTTGTCATTTATATTTTTTCCTTTCTGCGCCTGCTTATTGTTTTGCACTAATTTATAGCATCGATTTTTATATACCGATTTTGCAAAAGAACGCACATGACTGATGCCGCTCGACAGATAGAAGATATCTGCGATTAATTAAACACTGCCTATATAAGAGCAATAACATAACGCAAAACCAGCGTTAAGGCATCGTTTTTGGCACTTGAATGCAGTTTCGAGTGCCTGCTTGAACGAAAAATAATCGCTTGTTAACGAGTACGTAAGGAAGGGCAATTAAGCGCTACATAAATGTGTCATCAAGTGTTACACTCGAAGCAAGATTATGAGCCCATAATAACAATGCAAATCTATCGTTTGCTTCTCTATATTGTGTAGATTGAGCTAGATAGATAATGCAGAACAAACCGAAAAAAAGGGATTAAGCAGTTTATGTCTGATAACGCTAACGAAATCCTCCCCGTTAATATTGAGGAAGAGTTAAAGAACTCCTATCTCGATTACGCGATGAGCGTTATTGTCGGGCGAGCATTGCCTGACGTGAGAGATGGTTTGAAGCCTGTACACCGCCGTGTGCTGTTCGCAATGAACGAACTGAAAAACGACTTCAACAAACCATACAAGAAATCTGCCCGTGTGGTAGGTGATGTAATTGGTAAGTATCACCCACATGGTGATTCTGCGGTATACGATACTATTGTACGTATGGCCCAGCCATTCTCACTTCGCTATATGTTGGTAGACGGCCAAGGTAACTTTGGTTCGGTAGATGGCGATTCAGCCGCTGCGATGCGTTACACCGAAATACGTATGGCAAAAATTGCCCACGAACTTCTTGCCGACCTCGATAAAGAAACCGTCGACTTCGTACCTAACTACGATGGCACTGAACACATTCCAGAAGTGTTACCTACTAAGGTTCCTAACTTACTGGTAAACGGTTCTTCTGGTATCGCGGTAGGTATGGCAACTAACATTCCGCCACATAACTTAACTGAAGTTATCAACGGCTGTATTGCCCTTATTAAAGACCCATCAATTACGATTGATGACTTAATGCTTCATATCCCTGGTCCTGATTTCCCTACTGCCGCTATGATCAGTGGTCGTAAAGGTATTGATGACGCTTACCGTACCGGTCGCGGCAAAATATACATGCGCGCCAAAGCGGAAATTGAAACGGAAGATAACGGTAAAGAAACCATTATCATTAATGAAATTCCGTACCAGGTTAACAAAGCTCGCCTTATTGAAAAAATTGCTGAGCTAGTTAAAGAAAAACGTATCGAAGGTATTTCTGCACTACGTGACGAGTCTGATAAAGACGGTATGCGTATTGTTGTTGAAGTAAAACGTAACGAATCAGCAGAAGTACTGCTTAACCATTTATATGCCAATACGCAGTTACAAACGGTATTCGGTATTAACATGGTTGCGTTAGATAACGGCCAGCCTAAAGTCTTTAACTTAAAAGAGACCTTAGAAGCCTTTATTCTGCATCGCCGTGAAGTCGTTACCCGCAGAACGGTATTTGAACTACGTAAAGCTCGTGACCGTGCACACATCCTTGAAGGTTTAGCCATTGCGCTAGCCAACATCGACCCAATTATTGAGCTAATTAAAGCCTCACCTGGCCCTGCTGATGCGAAAAAAGCATTAGTCGCACAAGGGTGGGATTTAGGCGATGTTTCGCAAATGCTTGAACGTGCTGGTGATGATGCTGCACGCCCAGATTGGTTAATGCCTGAATTTGGTATTCGTGACGGACAATACTTCCTTACCGAACAACAAGCACAAGCTATTCTAGACCTTCGCTTGCACAGACTAACTGGTCTTGAGCACGAAAAAATTCTTGAAGAATATAAACAGCTTCTAGACGTTATCGCTGAACTACTTCACATCCTTAATAGCCCAGAGCGATTAATGGAAGTGATTGAAGAAGAACTTGAGAAAATTCGTGACGAATTTGGTGACGCGCGCCGTACTGAAATTACTGCTGCTAGTCACGATATTGATATTGAAGACTTAATCGAACAAGAAGACGTTGTAGTTACCTTGTCTCGTGAAGGCTATGTGAAGTATCAAAAACTTAATGATTATGAATCTCAGCGTCGTGGTGGCCGTGGTAAATCCGCTACCAAGATGAAGAATGAAGATTTCATAGAGAAGCTACTCGTTGCGAATACTCATGACCACATACTTTGCTTCTCAACCCGTGGCCGTTTGTACTGGTTGAAAGTGTATCAATTGCCGTTAGCGAGCCGTAACGCGCGTGGTCGTCCAATTGTGAACATTCTTCCTTTAGAAGATAACGAGCGTATTACTGCAATTCTACCTATCAAAGAATTTGAAGAAGGTAAGTTTGTATTAATGGCGACGGCTAACGGTACGGTGAAGAAAACCGATTTAAGCCTTTATTCACGGCCACGTTCAAGTGGTATCATTGCTGTTAACTTGAACGAAGGTGATGAACTAATTGGTGTTGACATTACCCATGGTGATGACGACATTATGTTGTTCTCAGACGCGGGTAAAGTGGTTCGCTTTAACGAAAAACTGCGTGACAGCGAAACAGGTAACGTTAAATTAGATCCTGAAACTGGCGAAGAACTATTAGCACTACGTCCAATGGGTCGTACCGCTACCGGTGTTCGTGGTATCAGATTACAAGACGACCAACGCGTTGTGTCCCTAATTGTACCTCGTGGTGATGGTCCTATCCTTACTGCCACAGAGAACGGTTTTGGTAAACGTACACCGCTAGAAGATTACCCAGCGAAGAGCCGTGCTACACAAGGTGTAGTATCGATTAAGGTTTCTGAGCGTAATGGTAAAGTGGTTGGCGCGGTTCAAGTTGATGAAGCCAATGAAATCATGCTTATTTCTGACCAAGGTACTTTAGTACGTACCCGCGTTGGTGAAGTATCAGTGGTAGGTAGAAATACCCAAGGTGTTCGCTTAATCCGTACTGTTGAGAACGAACACGTTGTTGGCTTACAACGTATAGAAGAAGTAGTAGAAGAATTGCTAGAGTTAGATGAAGATGGCAATCCAATCGCTATAGAAGAACCTATTGAGCAAGAAGAAAACGCTGCACAAGACGGCGACAGCTCAACGACAGAAGAGTAGGGTATTGCCCGCTTAATTTAAAAGCGGGCAGTTATCGGTGTTCTTTATTACAAGCGGCTTAGGCCGCTTGTTATTTTATAGGTGTTGAAAAACGCAATGAAAGAGGTTTTCAATTTTAGCGCTGGCCCGGCAAAGTTGCCTGAAGCCGTAATGCAAAAAGCACAAGCTGAATTTACTAACTGGCGCGACTCAGGTTGCTCGGTAATGGAAGTCAGTCACCGCGGAAAAGATTTCATCGAGATAGCAGCCAAAGCTGAACAAGATTTGCGCGAATTACTCTCGGTTCCTAAAAATTATCATGTTCTTTTCACCCATGGCGGTGGACGTGGTCAATTTGCAGCGGTTCCCCTTAATTTATCGTCTGCTTCAGACACCAGTCTTCACTTAGTCAGTGGGTCTTGGTCTGATGGTGCGGTGAGTGAAGCTGCGAAATACAATAATGCTGTAGTGGTAGGCGAGCTTTCTAAAAAAGAGGGTTTGCATTACATGCCGCAACCCTCACTGGCCAATGTAGATCAATCTGCAGCGTATTATCATTTCTGCCCGAATGAAACCGTTGACGGTATCGCCTACGATTGGTTACCAGAGTCTGGCGATGTACCGCTGGTTTCTGATATGTCTTCTACTATTTTGTCTCAGCCTGTTGATGTTGCTAAACACGGTCTTATTTACGCCGGTGCGCAGAAAAATATAGGCCCAAGTGGTTTGTCGGTAGTGATTGTTCGTGAAGACTTAGTGGGCAAAGCCCGCAAAGAAACACCGTCAATTTTCGACTACGCATTAGCCGCTAAAGCTGATTCTATGTATAACACGCCGCCCACGTTCTCGTGGTATTTGGCGGGGTTAGTGTTTGAGTGGCTCAAAGAGATGGGCGGCGTTGATGCTATGGCAAAACGCAACAGCGAAAAAGCATCATTGTTGTATTCTGCAATCGACACTTCTGATTTTTATGGTAGCCAAGTACACCCAGACAATCGTTCTAAAATGAATGTGCCGTTTCAGTTGGCTAACCCAGAATTAGATGCACTATTTTTAAGCCAAGCACAAGATGCTGGTTTAATGGCATTAAAAGGTCATCGCTCTGTAGGCGGAATGCGTGCCAGCATTTATAACGCTATGCCCGTTGAAGGGGTGATGGCGTTAGTAGAATTTATGCGTGAATTTGAACGAGTAAACGGGTAGTCATGGAACAGTTAACATTAGAACCTATTAGCAAAGTATCAGGGGAAGTAAACGTTCCTGGGTCTAAAAGCCTGTCGAACCGAGCATTACTGCTTGCTGCATTAGCTGAAGGCGAAACCGAACTAACAAACTTGCTTGATAGTGAAGATATTGAGCATATGCTAAATGCGCTAACCAAACTTGGCGTTACTTATTCACTTAGTGAAGATAAAACTCGCTGTAAAGTAGTGGGTAACGGCGGGGCGTTTTCAGTTGCCGAGCCATTAGAACTTTTCTTAGGTAATGCAGGTACGGCAATGCGCCCACTATGCGCTGCACTCGCTGCAAGTAAGGTAGAAGTCGTACTTACCGGTGAGCCGCGCATGGAAGAGCGCCCTATAGGCGATTTGGTTGATGCATTACGCATGGGTAACGCGGAAATTGAATACCTTAAAAACGACGGTTTTCCTCCGCTACAAATTAAGGGTAAGACGTTATCCGGCGGTGAAATGGAAGTAGACGGTAGTGTGTCGAGTCAATTTTTGACTGCACTATTAATGTCTGCACCGTTGTTTACTGGTGAAGTGACCATTCGTATTAAAGGCGAATTAGTGTCAAAACCGTATATCGATATTACCCTAGATACCATGGCGAAGTTTGGTGTTGAAGTGAACAATGATAACTATCAAACATTCACCATTAGTGCAGGGCAATCATATCGTTCGCCAGGTAAATTTATGGTGGAAGGTGATGCTTCATCGGCTTCTTACTTCCTTGCAGCCGGCGCCATTAAAGGCGGAACGGTACGCGTAACCGGAATTGGTAAAAATAGCATCCAAGGTGATATTCGCTTTGCCGATGTGCTTGAAGCCATGGGCGCTAAAATCACTTGGCATGATGAATATGTGGAAGTAACAGGGGCTCCACTTAAGGGTGTAGACATGGATATGAACCATATTCCTGATGCGGCCATGACCATTGCCACTACTGCGCTATTTGCACAAGGGCCAACCAGTATTACTAACATCTACAACTGGCGAGTAAAAGAGACTGACCGTTTAAACGCCATGGCCACTGAGCTTAGAAAGTTGGGTGCAGAAGTAGAAGAAGGGCATGACTATATTAAAGTATGGCCAACGGATACGTTAAAGCATGCTGCCATTGATACCTATAACGATCATCGCATTGCCATGTGCTTTTCGTTAGTAGCACTCAGTGATACGCCGGTAACCATTAACGACCCAGGTTGTACCCGCAAAACCTTCCCTGATTACTTCACACGGTTTGCCACACTCTATTCTTAGTCTGAAAAAAGACCTTATTTCGTTTATAGCGTATTATTTTTAAAACGAAATTTAGCCTTATGTACAATGCCATCAACGCTCGATGGCATTGCTTATCTCTACTTAACGCGTATAATTGCGCGCGATTTTTACGTATTTTATAAATTCTGGAGCAGGTATGCATTCTACACCCGTAGTCACGGTTGACGGTCCCAGCGGTGCAGGTAAGGGAACGTTAAGTAGCTTACTCGCAAAGAAGCTTGGATGGCACTTTTTAGATAGCGGCGCGATTTATCGTGTTCTGGCTGTCGCAGCTCTACACCACGACTTACCGTGCGACGATGAAGAATGTGTTGTTCCGTTAGCAACGGGTCTTGATGTAAGTTTTGAAACTGACAAAGACACCACACGTGTCATTTTGGAAGGTGAAGACGTAACTGACGACATTCGTACTGAAGAAGTGGGTAGTGTTGCATCGAAGGTTGCCGCGTTACCTCGCGTTCGTGAAGCTTTGCTTCGACGTCAACGTGCTTTTCAACAAGATCCTGGCCTTGTCGCCGACGGTCGAGACATGGGTACAGTGGTTTTCCCCGACGCAAAAGTGAAGATATTTCTTACCGCTAGCGCCGAAGCCCGTGCTGAACGTCGCTATAGCCAGTTGAAAGCTAAAGGTATGGATGTTAATATTGCGCGCCTTTTAACCGATATCAAGGCCAGAGATGAGCGAGATACACAACGTTCAGTGGCGCCATTGGTACCGGCTCAAGATGCGGTAATTATAGACTCAACGGACTTGGATATAGACCAAGTCTTTGAAAAAGCGATGGATATCATCAATTCGCGCCTTTAAGTAAGGTGAGTTTTTAAGATATTCAAAGCAGTGCTACCACAGGGAGTGGCGGCTTTTACTAATAACCCCACGTTATCCGGATTTGAAGCGTGGATATCAACTTAAAGTTAATTTAAACCTTATGACTGAAAATTTTGCACAACTTTTTGAAGAAAGCTTACAAGAACTAGAAACACGTCCAGGTTCAATTGTAAAAGGTACTGTAGTTTCTATCGACAAAGACATCGTTCTTGTTGATGCAGGCTTGAAATCAGAAAGTGCTATCCCAGCTGACCAATTTAAAAACGCTGAAGGCGAGCTTGAAATCGCTATCGGTGACGAAGTAGATGTAGCTCTAGACGCAGTAGAAGATGGTTTCGGTGAAACAATCCTTTCTCGCGAAAAAGCGAAGCGTCACGAAGCGTGGGTTGAGCTGGAAAAAGCTTACGATGATAAAGTTACCATTAAAGGTATTATCAACGGTAAAGTTAAAGGCGGTTTCACTGTTGAAGTTAACACAGTGCGCGCTTTCCTTCCTGGTTCATTGGTTGATGTACGTCCAGTACGTGACACAACTCACCTTGAAGGCAAAGAGCTAGAATTTAAAGTTATCAAACTTGACGCTAAGCGTAACAACGTTGTTGTTTCACGTCGTGCCGTTATTGAAGCAGAAAGCAGCGCAGAGCGCGAATCTCTTCTTGCTAACCTTGAAGAAGGCCACGAAATCAAAGGTATCGTTAAGAACCTTACTGATTACGGAGCATTCGTTGACCTTGGTGGCGTAGACGGTCTACTACACATTACCGATATGGCTTGGAAGCGCGTTAAGCACCCAAGTGAAATCGTAAATGTTGGTGACGAAATCAACGTTAAAGTACTTAAGTTCGATAAAGAGAAGCAACGTGTTTCTCTTGGCATGAAGCAAATGGGCAACGATCCATGGCAAGAAATTGCTTCACGTTACCCAGAAGGTACTAAGATCTCTGGTCAGGTTACGAATCTTACCGATTACGGCTGCTTCGTTGAAATCGAAGACGGCGTTGAAGGTCTTGTACACGTTTCTGAAATGGATTGGACTAACAAGAACATCCACCCATCTAAGGTTGTTAACCTAGGTGACACAGTTGACGTTATGGTTCTTGAAATCGACGAAGAACGTCGTCGTATTTCTCTAGGCCTTAAACAGTGCATCGACAACCCTTGGGAAACTTTCGCTAAGTCACACGAAAAAGGTGACAAAGTGTCTGGTAAGATCAAGTCAATCACTGACTTCGGTATCTTCATCGGCCTTGACGGCGGCATCGACGGTCTAGTTCACCTTTCTGACATTAGCTGGAACAAGTCTGGTGAAGACGCTGTTCGTGACTATAAGAAAGGCGACGAAATCTCAGCTGTTGTTCTTCAAGTTGACCCTGAGCGTGAGCGTATCTCTCTTGGCGTTAAGCAAATCGAAGAAGACCCTTTCAACAAGTATCTGACAGATAACAAGAAAGGTGCTATCGTTGTAGGTACGGTTACTGAAGTTGACGCTAAAGGCGTTACAGTTAACCTTTCTGAAGAAGTTGATGGCTACATTCGCGTTGCAGATTTATCTGTTGACCGTATTGAAGACGCAACTGAAGCTGCTAACGTTGGCGACAGCATCGAAGCGAAATTTATGGGCGTTGACCGTAAAAACCGCACCGTTAACCTATCTGTGAAAGCAAAAGATCAGGCTGACGAAAAAGAAGCTATCGACAAGGTTAATCAGCAAGAAGATGCTGGTTTTGCTAGCGCAATGGCAGAAGCATTTAAAGCTGCTAAAGGCGAATAATAAGCTATATGTGGGAGTGTCTTGCACTCCCTTGTTCGCAGTAGCTGTTTAACGATAATATTGAAACGAGGTTGGTATGACCAAGTCTGAATTAATTGAACGGCTCGCGGATCAAGCGCGTCAAATTCCTGCGAAAGATCTTGAACTGGCAATTAAAGAACTTCTCGAACAGATGGCCCAGACCCTTCAAAAAGGTGACAGGATTGAAATTCGAGGCTTCGGCAGTTTTTCATTACATTACCGCGCTCCGCGCGTGGGACGTAACCCAAAAACTGGCGAAACAGTAGAGTTAGATGGAAAATATGTCCCTCACTTTAAGCCAGGAAAAGAGCTTCGAGAAAGAGTAGACGCCTCCATAGCTTAAATAAAAAAAACCGCACATGTTGCGGTTTTTTTATATCTATTGAAAAAAAATTTGGTATATTCGTTACTTAAGTTTAAATTTATATCTGGATGCAGGTTTTATTTTCAAATCTGAATAGATTGTAGTTAATTAAATACGGTGCATGGTGTACCAATGTCGGCCGGCGAAGAACAACAAATCATAAAGCAGTATCAGCCGCTTATTCGTGCCTTAATTCCTTATGAGCAAGATAATCGCTTATTGGAAGGTATTAATAAATTTTCAAAGCGGCTCCCAGGCAATATCCGCAAAATCATTAAAGAGGAAGTCGTTAGGCTTACGTCTTTAACTGATGCATCTGCGGACAATTCTGCGTTCGCAAAATTCCCTGTCATGAAGTTCAAACATTTTGGCATCCCCATGCGTTTAGACAAAGTGGGCGCTAAAATCCTTCAAAATGAAACTGCCTTATATCAAGAACGATATACCGTAGGTGTGTTTGAATCGGTGATGAACTCCGATTTTTATCAAACACAAATTAAGCGCGATCAATTTAAAAAAATTGTTGAAGCATTTAATGTAGAAAGCCAGTCATTTACTGATATAGATTTTGGTGATGACATTGCTGTAAGACCCAACTTCACCGTGTCTTCCGTAGATTTTGAAAAGGGCAGGCACTGTACGGTTAGCTCCCTTTCTTTTACAGGTATTGCTGTAGAAACAAAACGACCGCCTAATGCGACCACTGGTGATATTGTTACCTTCGTTATACCAGAAGTGATGGGCTTAACCACCGAGCCGACTGAAATTACCTATGAGCTGGATGCGATAAAGTACAATAAACACCTTGGTAAGTATGAATCGTTTTTCATTATGTCTTCAGAAACAGATCTGACGTTACTGAATAGTTTAAAGCGGTACATTAAAGGCACGTCGTATAAACAGCCTTTGCAGCGAGACTTAGAAATTGAAAGGGCAATGCAAGACCTCGAACGAGATCGTATTTTAGAAAATAGCCCGTGGTTGCCAGTATTTCTTTCTGCCCATCAAAAATCCCTTAAGCCAATTATTGCGCTATTTACTAAAGCGAATGTGGATAATAACAATTCAGAAAAATTACTGGCGAGTCTGCAAGACAAAGCGCATTTTGAAAATCTGGTTCAAGAATTAAAAAAGTACAATGAAGCTTTTGTCTTTCATGGCATCATTAAAACTAAAAATGGTGCAATTACCATCACTGCAACCCATCGCCAACTTGTAGAACTTGGTCAGCTCAATGCTATCGTTTATCTACTGGTTAAAAGTGGGGAGTTTACTTGTACGCAGTGTCGCTTAGAAGATTTAAGCCGTGAAGACAAAGTAAAAGCATTCGCTATTCATGATATCCCTAGCAAAGAGTTTGAGCATCTTGCTGCGTTAAGCCACGTAATGTACTGCCGAGATATCTCTATGTACCTTACTAATTTAACCCTAAGCGAAAAGTGTGATTTTAAACCCTTATCGAAAACGCTGCGGGCTTCGGGCGACAACTGGTCCATTGATTTTGTGATGGAAGATGATCTTGATAGGCGTTCTGAGACCCGGTATATCATCGATAAAGTCGCCATGATAAAAGTAGGGCTGTTATCTTCAATTAATGTACGTGTTGCCGATTTATCTGCCAGTGGTATGAAGATAATGGTTGCACCAGGCACTGAACTGCAAAATGAAGTGCGGGTATCGGTACCAGACCTTAAAATTAAAAACGAGAAATATAAGGTTGTTCACTATGACGCTTCGTCAGGCGTTGTACGCCTATGCTTAGAAGATGTAAAAAAATCTAAAGCTGGGGCAAGTGTTGATGCCATGGTTGAGGAAAATTCCGCGTATTTCAAAATTAGAGATATAGCGCGTATTCAACGCTCAACCCATCGATTTATTTGGGAGCTAGCAGTACGTCATATGCCTTCGCTCGCTGTACTTTGCGTAATGAACAGGCATATTCTGGATAGACTTAAAACCGTTTATCAAAGCGATTCATCTGACGATTTATACCCATTTTCACGTACCGCCAACATTATTCCATTACATGGTTTTTTTGCCGATAAAGCGGTGGCTAAGCCTAAATCTATGATGCTTGATGCCATGTTTAAAGGCGATGTTGAAAACAATCTTGTGGTGCATTGTGTACGTAAAAGCGACAATCGCTTGGTATACATAAAAGAAAGCGATTTTCTTTATTCTAAATTACGCACACAAATTCAAAATCAGCTAGAAGAAGATAAAGTGCAAGTGAGTGCCACTAATGTAACGGCTATACGCTGTTATGGCGCCACTACACCGCTGACAAAGAAGCGCTTAGCACAGCTGTCTAAACTTGATAAGGCAATGTACGATAAATTAGAAACCATGCAAGCTGGCTATACACACTGTATTTTTGTGACTAATATGTCTGCATTGCATCACGACTTGGTTATGGCCAAATTAATTGCAAAGCAAGAGCGCCCTTTATCAGAAGATGAAGCCACCGCCTAACGCTAAGTAAGCACAACTAAAACCTTGGGTTTTGGTGTTATCTCTTGCTGCATTTTGCTATTCTTTATTAATTACGTACAAGAAGGGTTTGGTCTTGAAAGGGATCCTCACAATACTCGCCATTTTGGTATTACTGACATTTGCGTTTGTCATTGGCACACAAAACGAAGCCTATATCACCGTTAACTATCTTATTGCTCAAGCTAACATGCGGGTTTCCACCCTTATTGCTATTGCGCTTTCTTTGGGTGTGTTAGTAGGGATACTTATTATGTCAGCAAGCTGGTTGCGTTTACGCGTACAGTTGTTGTCGGCGAATTCAAAAATCAATAGCCTGAAAAAAGAACACTAATATGCTCGAACTGCTGTTTTTACTTTTGCCTGTTGCAGCAGGTTACGGATGGATTATGGGCCGTAACAGTGTTCGCCAAGCACAACGTAAACAGTCTAGTATTCTGTCTAAGCATTATTATAAAGGCTTAAATTTCCTCCTTTCCGATCAACCAGATAAAGCGGTAGACACCTTAATCAAAATGATTAATGTGAACAGCGATACGGTTGAAACTCACATTGCGATGGGCAGCTTCTTTCGCCACCGCGGCGAAATAGACAGAGCCATAAAGGTTCACCAAAACCTAGTAAGCCGTGACGAGCTGCAACCTACGCAACGTGAAAGCGCGTTAAAAGAACTTGGGCATGATTACACTCACGCTGGTTTCTTAGAACGGGCTGAAAACGCCTTTCTTCAACTACTCAATAGTGATAAGCACTATTTGGTTGCGCAAACACAGTTATTTAGTATTTACCAAACCACCAAAGAATGGGACAGAGCCATTGAACTTGCTGAGCGCATGGTGGAATGTCATGGCGACAACGATGATGTGTGTGAACGTTTAGCGCATTTTTATTGTGAACATGCCGTAGCGAAGCTAAAAGACGATGATCAGGGCTCTGCGTTGTCCTTGCTTCAAAAGGCCGTTAACGCCGATGAGCATGCCGTAAGACCTTGGTTAATGCTTGGGCAGCTTGCACTTCAACAACAACGTTACAGCGACGCACGGGCGTATTTTGTGCAAGTGGCAGAGCGTGACATTAATTGGTTCAGTGAAGCGGTACCTAGTTTAGAAAAAATTGCGGAAGAAACCGGAGATTGGGATAATTTCGCCGAGAGCTTAGAAGCCCATTGGCAAGAATGTGCAACCTCGTACCTTGCTATGGTTGATGTATTGTTGAAAAAAGGCGATACCACGCAAGCGGCGGATTATCTATTAGAACAACTACGTAAACGCCCAACCATGCGTGGTTTCAAAACCTTAATGGGTTTGTATATCGACCAATTAGACGATAAAACCTCAGCAGAGAGCTTACGTATATTAAAAGAATTAGTAGAAAAGCAAATGTTGCAACGCCCTAAATACCGCTGCCATAGCTGCGGGTTTTCGGGGCGTAAACTCTACTGGCTATGTCCTTCATGTAAAAAATGGGGCGTAGTAAAACCGATAAAAGGGCTAGACGGAGAATAACTTTACCATGCAAGAACCTCGCGTTATTGTTGCACTCGACTATGACAACCAAGAACAAGCACTTTCGTTTGTTGACCAATTAGATCCCAGCCTGTGTAAAGTTAAAGTGGGCAAAGAAATGTTCACCTTATTTGGCCCTGAGTTTGTAAAATCTTTAGTGGCGAAAGGCTTTGACGTTTTTCTTGATTTGAAATTTCACGATATCCCCAACACAGTGGGTAAAGCATGCAAAGCAGCCGCTGAACTTGGCGTGTGGATGGTAAACGTGCACGCCAGCGGTGGACTTCCAATGATGCAGGCTGCCAAAGAAGGCATTGCGCAAAGTAGCCGTCCTGAAACCAAATTAATTGCGGTTACTGTACTCACCAGTATGGATCAATCGCAGCTAAGCGGCGTGATTGATAATGTAACACCCGAGCAACAAGTGTTGCGCCTAGCGTCGTTAACTGCCCAAGCGGGCTTAGATGGTGTAGTGTGTTCTGCTAAAGAAGCCGCGATGCTACGTAATGAAATTGGCGACGACTTTTTGTTGGTGACTCCGGGTATTCGCCCTAAGGGGAGTGATGCGGGCGATCAAAAGCGTGTAATGACGCCATCAGAAGCAATCGACAGTGGGGTAAGTTATTTAGTAATGGGACGACCTATTACGCAAGCTAGCGACCCTATGGATGTATTGAAGCAGGTAAACGCCTCTATTAGCTAGTTGCCGACTAGCTAACTTTAAACAAAAAATAACAAAAGAATACACACAAAAGAACGCCCAGTAGTGTCGCATTCAATATGCTAACCACTTACTGGGCGTTTTTATTTACTAGTACTTATATAAGTACTAGTAAGCCAAACATTTACTTATGCGCGCTTACGCGTTAAGTGCTTCTTGTGCAGGTGTGTAAGTTAAACCTAACTTTTCACCTAATGCATCAACGACTGCTTTATAGGTTACTTTGCCTTCATGAACGTTAAGACCGTTCAATAAATGCTTATCTTCAAGCATAGCTTTAGCAGGGCCTTTATTCGCCAATGCTAAACCAAACGGTAGCGTCGCATTGTTAAGGGCCATCGTTGAAGTACGTGCAACTCCACCCGGCATATTCGCAACACAGTAATGCACAACGTCTTCAATGATGTATACAGGGTCTTGGTGTGTAGTGGCTTTAGAAGTTTCAAAACAACCACCTTGGTCAATAGCAACGTCTACCAATACAGAGCCTGGCTTCATGGCCGCAATTTGTTCGCGGTTAAGCAGCTTAGGTGCTGCAGCGCCAGGAATTAGTACAGCGCCAACAACAAGATCAGCTTTTGAAGAATAATGCTCTATAGCATCAACCGTTGAGTAAACCGTTTTAACTTGGCCGTTAAAAATGTCATCTAACTGACGAAGGCGAGGAAGTGAACGATCTAGAATAGTGACGTCAGCGCCTAGGCCTAAAGCCATTTTAGCTGCTTGCGTACCTACAACACCGCCACCAATAATAAGCACTTTACCCGGAGCTACGCCAGGAACGCCGCCCAATAGCGTACCGCTGCCGCCGTGTGCTTTTTCTAAATAATGTGCACCGGCTTGAACTGACATGCGGCCAGCCACTTCGCTCATTGGCGCTAATAATGGCAAACCTCCACGGTCGTCGGTTACGGTTTCGTAAGCGATGCAGGTTGCGCCAGAAGCAATAAGGAGCTCTGTTTGCGTAGGATCAGGTGCCAAATGAAGGTAAGTGTAAAGGGTCTGGCCTTTACGAAGCATTTTACATTCATTCGTTTGAGGCTCTTTCACTTTAATAATCATTTCTGCTTCAGCAAAAACTTGCTCAGCAGTTGATGCGATAGAAGCACCAGCTTCAACGTACATTTCATCGGTAAAACCAATTGCATCACCGGCTAGCGTCTCAACTAACACTGAATGACCATGACTGGTAAACTCTTTTACTGCCGCAGGCGTTAAGCCAACGCGATATTCATGGTTCTTAATTTCTTTTGGTACACCGATTAACATAACTTTTCCTCTAATTGATTAGCCTAGTGGCTCACTTGCCGATTATTATTTGATTCAGTATACGTGAGATAAAAACGAACTATGTGCTGAAAAAATATCAGTTGCAGCATATAATCTGGCATAGCGTGATTAAGTCGGAATAAAATATGCTGGTAAAAACTCCAAAACACCTTGACCGAATAGACAGGAATATACTGATTTCGCTACAAAAAAACGGGCGAATATCAAACGTGGAATTGGCGAAAGACGTGGGCTTGAGCCCTAGTCCTTGTTTAGAGCGAGTTAAGCGGTTAGAGAGCCAAGGCTATATAAAAGGCTACCATGCCGTGGTTGATCCAGAAAAGCTGGGTGCGGCCATGCTCGTTTTTGTAGAAATAACGTTAACGAAGACGTCAGTAGATATCTTCGCAGAATTTTCTGCGGCAGTTAGGCTCCATGACGATATTCAAGAATGCCATCTTGTCTCTGGGGATTTTGATTTCTTGCTAAAAGCACGGGTTGCAGACATGTCGAGTTACCGTAGATTATTGGGCGACACCTTACTGCGCCTTCCAGGTGTGAGTGAGTCACGAACCTATGTAGTCATGGAAGAAGTGAAAAGTACAACATCACTTCGGATTAATTTGAAGTAATGAAAGCATGGCTCAATTATGGGCATTTGTGATAGGCTGTGCAAAAACACAGTGGTTATTGTTAGTGTAAATTTGACTCGCAATAGTGGGTGTACGTAAACCGATTTGTAATACACCTTATTAATAAATTACTTATTGAAAACATTACGATAATATTGGCACTGCATTTGTATTCTTCTTTATCGATAGAATTATCACAACATCGAAACATCAATTTAGTTTAATAAGTGACTTAGGGTTATGACGCAATTAACAGGGATTCAGCGAATTTGGGAAGCCGGCATGATAATAGCCTGTGTCTTCGCCTTTTTCTTATTGCTGGCATTAGTATCTTTTCATCCGGGTGACCCTGGCTGGAGCCAAGCCGGCTTGCAATTAGACGTACATAACTGGGTAGGGTCTACCGGCGCGTGGAGTGCCGATTTATTACTTTTCTCTTTTGGCTTTTTAGCTTACCTACTGCCTTTTGGTGCCGCCTTTTTAGGTTGGTTCTTATTCCAGCACATAAAAGCCTTGGAAGAGTTCGATTACCTCACAATTGGTTTACGAATTATTGGTGGTTTATTGATGGCACTGGGTGCCACGGGAATTGCCAGTATAAATTTTGACGACATATACAACTTTTCTGCCGGCGGCTTTGTTGGCGATGTTATTAGTTCAGCCCTTGTGCCGTACTTTAATACCGCAGGCACTATTTTATTGCTTTTGTGTTTTTTCTGTACTGGCTTTACTTTACTCACGGGTATTAGCTGGTTAAGTATTGTAGACAGACTTGGTGAAATGACGCTTTGGTTTGGGCGCAAATGTGTCTCTTTACCCCAACAGGCACTTGCGCTCGATATGCCAAGGCTTGCGCTTCCTTCTCGTAGTGCAAAGTCTGAAAATGATGAATTAGACATAACCAGCATGCGTGCAGAGCCCGCAGAAACACCTGAACCTGTCTATACGCCGCCACCTCAGGCAGAGCGAAGTGAACCTTCATTTGGTGTTCCTGATGATGTGTTTGATGATGACGATGTTCCGCCTTTTGAAAATCAGCGTCATGCTCCTTCAGATACCGAAAGCAAACCTAAGTCGAGTTTTTCTTTATCTGGTATGCGTGAAGCAGTGCGCAATAAAGTGAAAGAAGCCAAGCCTTCTAGTAATGACGAAGCTGCAGTTAATCGCCAAGATACTCAGTCGCAGTCTGATGAAATGATTGAGCCAACCTTCGATATATCGCAAACCGATACGTTAGATGAAGCGCAAGCGACTGAGGCACAACACACTGCTGAGCCTGTTAATGCAGAGCCATTAGACGCGCAGCCTGCGCCTGCTCCCGAATCAGCACCAGCACCACAGCCAGCGCCTAAGCCAGTACATCAACCCTTTACACCAGTGGCGATGGGAGCAAAATCCATTACTCGTCATGAAGGGGAGGGGAGCGAACCTATTACGGCTATGCCTTCGTTCGACTTGCTTGAGCGTGCAGATAAACACGAAAACCCTCTCACTCAGGAAGAGATAGACGGTATTTCAAGGCTAGTTGAAGAGAAACTGGCTGACTTTAATATTGAAGCCACGGTAGTGGGTGTTTATCCCGGCCCTGTAATTACGCGTTTCGAGCTAGATTTAGCGCCTGGGGTGAAGGTAAGCAAAATTACGGGGCTATCTAAAGATTTAGCACGCGCCATGTCGGCCATATCGGTGCGTGTAGTAGAAGTTATTCCAGGTAAATCTGTTATAGGCTTAGAGCTTCCAAACAAAAAACGTGAAATGGTGCGTTTAAGTGAAGTGATTGGCGGCGATGCATTCCAGCGCAATAGTTCACCGCTTACCATGGTGTTAGGTGCAGATATTTCCGGTAAGCCTGTGATAGTAGATTTGGCTAAAATGCCTCATTTGTTGGTGGCAGGTACAACGGGGTCAGGTAAATCGGTTGGGGTTAACGTTATGATCTTAAGCTTGCTTTATAAGAGCACGCCAGAAGATGTACGTATGATCATGATAGACCCGAAAATGCTTGAGCTATCGGTATATGAAGGCATTCCGCATCTGCTTGCCGAAGTGGTAACCGACATGAAAGAAGCGGCCAACGCCCTTCGTTGGTGTGTAGGCGAGATGGAGCGTCGTTATCGCTTGATGAGTGCCTTAGGGGTAAGAAACCTAAAAGGCTACAACGCAAAAGTGGAAGAAGCGATTGCTGCTGGTACGCCTATTCAAGATCCGTTGTGGAAGAGTGAAGAAAGCATGGAGCCCCATGCGCCTGATTTAGAAAAGCTGCCTGCTATTGTGGTTGTGGTAGATGAATTCGCCGACATGATGATGATTGTAGGTAAAAAGGTGGAAGAGCTTATTGCTCGTATTGCGCAAAAAGCCCGAGCAGCTGGTATTCATTTAGTTTTGGCTACGCAGCGACCTTCGGTAGATGTTATTACCGGCCTGATTAAAGCGAATATTCCAACGCGTATTGCATTCCAAGTTTCCAGTAAAATTGATTCACGAACTATTTTAGACCAGCAAGGTGCTGAAGCACTGCTAGGTATGGGTGATATGTTGTACTTGCCACCAGGTAGCCCAGTACCTACACGTGTGCACGGCGCGTTTGTAGACGACCATGAAGTTCATGCTGTTGTGGCAGATTGGAAGCGTCGAGGTGCGCCTAAATATATTGATGAAATATTAAATGGTGAAGCGTCCGCCGAGGTACTTTTAC
Source organism: Alteromonas lipotrueae (assembly GCF_019249215.1). Lineage (GTDB taxonomy): Bacteria > Pseudomonadota > Gammaproteobacteria > Enterobacterales > Alteromonadaceae > Alteromonas > Alteromonas lipotrueae. The sequence goes on along the minus strand of NZ_JAESDI010000016.1, from coordinate 71,532 downwards.
CCGGTGAACAAGCCGAAGGTGAAGAGCAAGAATTTGATGCATTTTATGATGAAGCCGTCGCCTTTGTTACCGAAACAAGAAGGGCAAGTGTTTCTAGTGTGCAACGCAAATTCAGAATTGGTTACAATCGCGCCGCACGATTAGTGGAACAAATGGAATCTAGTGGCGTCGTAAGTGCACAGGGTCACAACGGTAACCGCGAAGTATTAGCTCCGCCAGCGCCTAAGGATTAAAAAGAATGAACAAAGTAGTACCTATTATGATGGCAATGGCGCTAACGGCGCCGTTAAGCTTATCTGCAATGCCGGTAGAGGCAATTAATGATATCAGTGGTGAGGCCGCAGTGGTGGTTGAATCTGCAACAAAGCCTGAATTTACCTCTCACAGTGCTGAACAAATTTCAAAAGCCGATGATGCAAATGTACTTTTAAAAAAACGCTTACATGGATTACAGCAATACCAAGCTGCTTTTAACCAAACGGTAACGGATGCCCAAGGTAATATTGTGCATGAAGCCCAAGGTACCCTAACCATGATGCGCCCCAATAAACTTCGCTGGGAAACCACCTTTCCTGATGAAACCTTGCTGATTGCCGATGGTGAAGCGGTTTGGAATATCGATACCTTCGTTGAGCAGGTGACTATTATTTCGCAAGACCAAGCGATTAAAGACAATCCTATTGTTTTATTAACGGCTAACGACGATGAAACTTGGAATAGCTTTGTGATCAGTAAGCTTGATGACGCGAAGGCCAGTTCAACGTTAGAGCAATACCAAATTGTGCCTAAATCGACAGATGGCCAAATAAAGTCACTGACATTAGGGTTCAACAGCGACGGTATTCTGTCGACGCTAGATATGCTTGATGCACAAGACCAAACCAGTGCGTTAGTGTTTAGCAACCAAGACTTAGATTTTGCTATTGATACTGCTAAAGATAACCTATTCTCTGTAGACGTGCCGCAAAGCTATATTATTGATGATCAGCGATAGCAAAGAATAGATGATTAACGATAACAAAGAACCGCTTGAACCTTTTGCGCCATTAGCAGCTAAAATGCGGCCGGTGACTATAGATGAGTATGCCGGCCAGTCGCACCTACTAGGCACCAACAAACCATTACGTAAAATGTTAGAAGCAGGCCATTGCCATTCTATGATTTTATGGGGCCCGCCAGGTACGGGTAAAACGACGTTAGCCGAGCTTATTGCCACCTATACCAATGCTTCGGTTATTCGCATTTCAGCGGTAACTTCTGGTGTTAAAGATATTCGTGCTGCAATGGATACCGCAAAAGAAAACTCTCGCTATAACCAACGTACCTTGCTGTTTGTGGACGAGGTACATAGATTCAACAAAAGCCAGCAAGATGCGTTTTTACCCTTTGTAGAATCTGGCACCGTCACTTTTATTGGTGCCACCACTGAAAACCCCTCATTTGAATTAAATAATGCATTGCTTTCTCGTGTTCGGGTTTACGTACTTAAAGCGTTAGAACAAGAGGCGCTCGCTGAATTAATGCAACGCGCGCTAACTGATGAAGAAAAAGGGTTAGGTTCACGCAGGTTAAGTATTGAGGAAGATGCCAGTAACGCATTACTAGGGTTGTGCGGCGGCGATGGTCGAAGGTTACTAACGTATTTAGAGCTAGCAGCCGACTTTACCGAGAACAGTGTTATTTCTATTGCCGATATTGAACAAGCCGTAGGCGAAAAAATTGCCAGCTACGACAATAAAGGTGATACATTTTATGACTTAATATCGGCGTTTCATAAGTCGGTACGGGGTTCAGACCCTGATGCTGCGTTATATTGGTACGCACGTATATTAGACGGTGGTGGCGACGCGCTGTATGTCGCTAGACGATTACTGGCCATAGCTTCGGAAGATATAGGCAATGCCGACCCTAGAGCCATGCAGTTAAGCATAAACGCCTGGGATACCTTTCATCGCGTAGGGCCTGCTGAAGGTGAACGTGCAATAGCGCAAGCTGCTGTTTATTGTGCCTTAGCGGCAAAGAGTAATGCCGTTTATATGGCATTTAGCCAAGCGAAAGCATTAGCAAGAAAAACCTCTGATGCGCCTGTGCCCATGCATTTACGTAATGCGCCAACTGACTTAATGAAAGACTTAGGCCATGGCGACGGCTATCGGTATGCCCATAACGAACCTAATGCTTTTGCCGCAGGAGAGGTTTACTTGCCCGATAGCATTGCAGGCACTCGTTTATACGAACCTAACGAGCGCGGTTTAGAAAAAGCCCTTAAAGCAAAACGTGACTATTTAGACAAGCTTAACAAACACGCGCAACATGCGCGTAATAATCAAAAACGGTGAATATTGTGCCTCAAGGCGTTATTTTATACTGCTATATTGCAGCGGGCGGGGCGTTTGGGGCTTGCTTGCGTTATTTTTGCACCACAACCATAGATTCTTGGTTTGGAAAAAGTATGCCCTTTGGTACACTAGCGGTGAACGTTGTAGGCTCATTTGCTTTAGTTACGCTATACGGCTTTATTGAGCGCAACGAATTAACCGACTCTCCCTTTCGTGCATTAATTGGGGTAGGGTTGTTGGGCGCGTTTACTACATTTTCAACATTCTCTGTGGAAACGCTCACATTATTAGAAAACGAGCTGTGGTTAAAAGCCATTGCTAACATATTTCTTAACGTTGGCGCTTGCTTATTAGCAGGTTGGCTAGCTATTGAACTCATGAAAGGATAAGTAGGAACACATGTTAGATCCAAAGTGTTTACGAGGCGATATAGAAGAAACTGCCAAGCGTTTGGCTGCCCGTGGTTATAACCTCGATGTAGCAACATTTAACTCGCTAGAAGAAAAAAGAAAAACACTTCAGTCCAAAACACAGGATCTGCAGAACGAACGTAATGTTCGAAGTAAGTCCATTGGTAAAGCAAAGTCACAAGGCGAAGATATTGCGCCTTTGTTGACAGAAGTGGGCAAATTAGGCGATGACTTAGATGCGGCTAAAGCTGAGTTAACGGTATTGCTTGATGAAATCACGGCCTTTACCCAAGGCATTCCTAACTTACCGCATGAGTCGGTACCTGAAGGTAAAGACGAAGACGACAACGTAGAGATTTCACGTTGGGGTGAGCCACGTACTTTTGATTTTGACGTGAAAGATCACGTTGATATTGGTGAAGGGCTAAATAACAGCTTAGATTTCGCTACGGCGACTAAATTGACAGGCAGCCGCTTCGTAGTGATGCGCCGTGATATGGCTCGCTTAAACCGTGCCATTGCCCAGTTCATGTTGGATGTTCACACCACCGAACATGGTTACGATGAAATGTACGTACCGTTTTTGGTAAACGCCGACAGCCTGTATGGCACAGGGCAATTACCTAAATTCGGTGAAGACTTATTCCATACTCAACCGGCAACAGAAGAAGGCCAAGGGCTTTCACTTATTCCAACGGCAGAAGTGCCGTTAACGAATATTGCCCGTGATGAAATTCTAGACGAGAAATCGCTACCGATTAAAATGACCGCGCATACCCCTTGTTTTCGTTCAGAAGCAGGCTCGTATGGCCGTGATACCCGTGGTTTGATTCGTCAGCATCAGTTCGACAAAGTTGAGCTTGTACAGCTAGTGAAGCCTGAAGATAGTTTCGATGCATTAGAGGAACTTACTCAGCACGCAGAAACTATTTTACAGAAGCTTGAATTGCCATACCGTAAAGTGTTGCTTTGTACTGGTGACATGGGCTTCGGCGCATGTAAAACCTACGATTTAGAAGTATGGTTGCCAGCGCAAAATACGTATCGTGAAATTTCATCATGTTCAAACATGGTAGATTTTCAGGCCAGACGTATGCAAGCCCGCTTCAGAAATCCAGAAACGAACAAGCCTGAGTTGCTTCATACATTGAATGGTTCTGGTTTAGCGGTTGGCCGCACGTTGGTAGCTATTTTAGAAAACTACCAACAAGCTGACGGAAGTGTAACGGTACCTAAAGCCCTTGTTCCTTATATGAATGGTGTAGAAGTGATAAAAGCGTAAGCCTTTAAGGCATGCGCTTTGAGGCATGCACTTTGAGGCATAGCCTTTAAGGTCTAGAGCCGACACCTACATTTCATATTTAATGACTATTATAAGCTCGTAGATGTTCTATCTGCGAGCTTATTTGTATGTGGGATATAAATAGCTAAAGGCAAATGGCTTCGTACATTGGTATTACCGTGTAGTACTTGTTAATTAAAGTGAAAATCGCTGCCTGAGAAAGCGCGCTACACCGTCTTCATTATGATGTCCAATCACTTCACTGGCTGCGTTTTTGATAACAGTCTTAGCGTTGTCGGGGGCGTAACATTCATTAGCCAATTCAAACATGCTTAAATCGTTGTCGCTGTCGCCAAAACAAATAACATTGGTAGCACCCAGTTGTTGTTTCAAATTCATGACCGCACTACCTTTACTTGCTGCACGGTGGTGAATATCCATCCAACTAAAAGAATTTCCCTCTATTGCGGGCCCTGAATACGCAATAAGGTTTTCAACGTCGTTAATGGTTTTCCACATATTCCTAACTGTTGTATTGTCGCCAATCATACTGATGTTGGTTATTTTAGCGGAAAGGGAAAGTTGGCTTATCGGGCGAAGTATTGCGTTTGTCTTTTTAAAATATTTGTCTAGTAAATTTTGTTCTATTGGGTGTTTTGCCGTGGGGTGATAAACAACATGAGATGTGCCATCAATAACGTTAACAAAAGGGGTGATATCATTTTGATGCGCAAGATGAATAATGAATTCAAGCTCATTAGTATTGACTAGGTTTTCGAGGGTTAATGCATTGGCTGTTGGGTCCCATATAGCCACACCGTTATTATAAATATGGGGCAGCAGAAAGTTATCTTCTGCAATAATGCTGTTAGCGGATAGCATGGTTCTGCCCGTCGCTACTGTATATGCAATACCGTTCTGTTTCAGCAGAGCTAAGGTCTCACGGGTAAAGCTTGAAATTTGTGATTCGCTATTTAACAGCGTCCCGTCTAAATCGAAGAAAATAAGATCCATGTGTTGCTCCTCTTTAACCTTAATGAGTGCCTAATCGTTTGCGCTAGCTTAAACTGGTTTTACAAGCACTTTGCAGGCTTAGGTAACCCAGCAAGTTTGGTAGCTTGCTTGGCTGGCCCTTTAGGGAACAAACGTTGTAAATAACGGCTATTACCTTTTTCTGGCCCATATTTAGCTGCCATCGCTTTCACTAGCGCACGGATAGCAGGGCTAGTTTCAAACTCTTCATAAAAGTGACGTACAAAGCGAATAACTTCCCAATGAGGCTCACTGAGTGTAATGTTTTCGTTTTCTGCTAGGGTTGGCACCATATCTTCACTCCACAAGGTATGATCAAGCAGATAACCTGCTTTGTCAGTAGGGATGGCTGTGCCGTTAAATTCAAAATGAAACTGTTCTTGGGTCATTAATAATGCTCTGTAATTGACGCATTGGGCATTGTACGTGTCAGTGTTAGGTTTTACTGCTGCGCAAAGACGTGGATGCTTAAAGGTACAAATATGAATGATAAAGGTTTAAACGCCTTATTTAAGTTAAGTGCTTGAACAACGACCTTAAGAAGTAACTTATAAGTACACCACAGGATAAAAAGTATCTGTAAGGGTTACTAACTCATCGGACGATATCGGCGTGACAGATACTTTATTATCACCTTCATTTACCCAACGACTTACCCCACGTAGCGCCATATCTTCTTGTAAGGCGAACATACTTGTTGTCTCCCTGCGCAAATCTTCACGGGCATTTATTGTGTTCGCTAAGCCTAAGCTCGCTGAAACTAAATTCGCAAATCCGCAAAACAAACCGTCATCAGAATGTTGGGCGTAATACACACCGTCGTCTATTAGCACAAGGGCGTTGGCAGAATCAGCACTTTTAAGCGCCTGCTGAAGTGTTTTAATCGCTACAGCATTTAGCGGGTAAGATTTTACAATAAAGAGCATTAGAAGGTCACCACATGGTCTACACGCGCGCACAGTGCTAGCTTTTCATCAATTGATAACAGTGAAGCATCTAGTTGCGCTATTAACTCATGTTTTTGGTTAGCTAGAGGCGACTGCCTTAAACTTTCTTCGCAGACGTAACATTCTTCAATATCGAAAAAGGGCAGGGAGCCTAACCGTTTACTGTGGTTTTTTGTTCCGCGAACAGATTCAGTTTTAGTTAGCTGCAATACACCTTGTTGTTCGAACAGCACAATGATCTCATGGCCATAGTTGGTGGCAGCGAGTGCAAAGTCTAGCCCATCTTGGCTGGTGCTAGATTGATAAGGGGGTTGCGTAAATCGAATCAGTAAAGTAGCCATTAAAATTGTACCACCTTATCGCAGTCGTGAAGCGCGGTAAAAAATTCACCTAAACCAGCCTGTTCAAAACCCTCTGCCACATTAGCACCTGATACCCCGGCGCTAGCAGCTTCCTGCTCGCCTAATACGCCGCGTTTAACAGCGGCAGTAATACAAAGGAGCAGCGTAATGTCATGATCGTTTTTAAGCGCTTTCCACGCGGCCAGTGGATAAAACTCATCACCTACTTCTACCATGAAGCCATTAGCATGATGCACACCTTGGCCATAGAAGAAGACGTTATTAACAGTATGCCCCTGTGCAATAGCACTATTGATAAAGGAAACCGCACGCTGTGCATGTTGACCTTCATAAGGAGAACTTGTTATTAAAATTGAATAGTGTGCCATGACTCTACAATATGGTTGGTGATTAATTTAGTGATAAATCTAAGGTTTATTCTAGTAATAAAAACTGCGCCGTAGAAACAAAAACACCCCAGTAACGGGGTGTTTATTTAAACGCTTACGTTGAACTTAGTCGTCGCCGCCAAATGCACCTAGAAGGTGAAGCATAGACGTGAACAAGTTATAAATGTTCAAGTATAAAGAAACCGTTGCGCGGATGTAGTTTGTCTCGCCACCGTTGATGATACGGCTTGTATCAAACAAGATGAAACCAGACATAATAAATACGATAGCTGCGCTAATGGCCAAGCTTACCGCAGGTACTGCGAAAAACATATTCGCAATCGCCGCTACAATCACAACAACTAAACCTACAACCAAGAAACCGCCCATAAACGAGAAATCTTTTTTGGTAGTAAGTGCATAACCAGAAAGAGCGAAGAATACTAACGCTGTAGCACCTAACGCTTCCATGATTAAGCCTGGGCCTGCTACACCTAAATAAAAGTTAAGCGTGTAACCTAATGAAGCACCCATTAAACCGGTGAACAAAAATACCCAATAAATACCTGAAGCTGATTCAGCTTTCTTTTGTACAACAAATAAAGTGACGAATGCACCAATGGTCATGCCTAGTGACATCATAGGAGAAATACCTACAGCCATAGCAACACCGGCACAAACCGCACTAAACGCTAGTGTCATCGCAAGCAGCATATAGGTGTTGCGCAAAACCTTGTTCGTTTGCAACACTGATGGTTGAGATGCACTTGAATACATCGAACGTTGATCCATTGTTTCCTCCAAAAGGACTTTGTCTTTAACCAAAATGGTAAACTAACTATTAGTGTATGTTGTATGGGTTTTAGTTCCCATTTTCAAGTAGTTTCAAATGAAAATAGTGTTAGTAAGTATGAATTACGTGTCAACCGCGCAATTAGCGCACTAATTGTTTGAAATGCCATCACTTAACTTATTTTTTTTAATTTTTACTTTACAGTCATAAAAATATCATTAAGATACGCAGCACTTGGAGAGGTGGCAGAGCTCGGTTTAATGCACCTGACTTGAAATCAGGCGAAGGGTCAAACCTTCCGGGGGTTCGAATCCCTCCCTCTCCGCCAAGTTCTAGAAACCCGCACACTGTTGCGGGTTTTTTTATGGTTAAAAGAAAGACTGATGTGATAACGCGGGGAGGAGCCCCCGCTTTCGACGAAAAGGCTAGCTAGCCTTTCTAGTTAACCTCGAAAATAGTTACAAGTACACTATTCATAAAGTTTGCCGCCGGAGCTTGGCAATCTTCATAGCCACTGCAGTTAAAAAATACGGTTAACGTGAGATCGCTGTCTGCCACATAATAGTTTTCAGTAATATAACCGGGGTCGCCGCCACCATGGTGATATACGTCTTTACCATTTATGTTTTGATAAAATATCCCCAAGCCGTATTGCGTTTCACTGTTAACCTGAACAAGACGGTTACTGGCAAATAAGTGTTCAGTTATTGCGGAATCTAGGTTTGAGTTTTCACTCACGATGGCACGCAATAAAAGTGACATATCTTCTACTGTAGACACTAATGGCGCATCGGCAACACCGATGTTTTCGTAAATGAACTTCGTGTTTTCAATTTCATCATCAAATTCTGCGTACCCAGAAATAATGCTGCCCATGTCCTTTTCAAGGCCATTATAATAAGTATTGTTCATTCCCAAACCTATAAATAAACGCTCGCGCATGGCGGTATGGTGATGCTCGCCTAGTACCTCATCAAGAATTAGACCTGCTAATAAATAGCCAGTATTGGAATAGTTAAAGGCCTCGCCAGGCGCAAAGTATGCGGGCTGATCAAGTGCAAACTGCAAAGCAAAAATATCAGTTTTCACTGATGTCGGATCATCAATAATAGCTTCAAACCATTCGTCAGAACTACCGTCACCTAAGTAATCCCAAACACCAGCAGTGTGGTTTAACAACTGACGGAGGGTCATGCTCTCGCTATTTTCAATACGAGACAAAATAGTCGTGGGCAACCATGTTGATATTGGATCGTCCATATCCAGCATGCCTTCTTCGTGCAGCATAGCAACTAATAAGGCCGTGGCTTTTTTGCCTGAACTGCCTGTTGGCATTTGATGATACGTTTGCATAGGTGCTTGAGTGTCAATATCGGCAACCCCAGCTGCCCCAATAAAGTCTATTTCGGGGCTTTCAATTGCCATTACTACCCCGGGCACACCAGAATTTACTGCCGCTTGTAGCATTTCCTGATAATCAACGTTTGGCGCAGGTTGTGGGCTTGGGATAATTGGCGCAGTTGAATTGCTACTTGATCCGCAAGCAGCTAAACCTAAACACACAACACTTGCGATCAACGTTTTTTGTAACATTTTTCTGCCTGTCATATTTTATATCCTCATAAGTAATGTACCGTTTCGTAGTAAGCGAATACTAAGATATGCAAAGTGAAATAAGGGTGAACGAATATGGATAATAAAGTTTGACTTGGTTTTTTTGTCGATAGTGCCTTCACCTTCAATTCACCATCGAGTTGCTAGCCTTTAGGTCGTTTAGATAAACTTATAAAGGACAAACATGTATAAACTTATTCTCCCTACCTTGTGCTTATCGTTTTGCGGTTTCGCACATGCGGCTCAACCTTCTTATAGTTTCCTGCAGGCTGGCTTTGTAAAAACAGAAATAGCCGATCTTGAATCATTTAATCTAAATGGATATGAACTCAGAGTAAGTGGTGAGCTGGGGTATGGCTTTTTTGTTGAATACAAGCATACCGATTCTTCAGATTCTCATGATGGGTTCAAGCTTGATGTAGTGCAACGGCAGTTCTCGGGGGGATACATCCATAATTTTTCACCCAAACTGACACTTGATTACAGACTGGGCTTGGGTAATTTTGATATGACGGGCACCCGTAATAATGATTCTGCAAGCGCTGAAACAGACTTTTTTAGTGCCGCTACAAACGTTCGCTACCAATTAACCGAAAACTTAGAGATCTTTGGTGGTTTCGAAGTACAAAATTGGGATGGTGACGCCGACCAAAAAGCATATAGGTTTGGTGCTCTATACGACCTTTTGGGGGGGGTAGGGGGCATTGAATATACGAAGTACTCTGACCAAGAAATCGTAAACATGAGTATAAGATACGAATTCTAATCAAGTAATTACGCCCAAATTAATATACTGAAGCCCGACTTCGCAATAAAAAAGAAGTTGGGCTTTTTTTGATCTAAAAAATAGTTGTAGATTCTCGGTATGGTCGCGGTTGTGAGCAATTAATTACGGCAACGAGTATCCTTTTATCTCTTCCTTTGGAAAATTTTTACACATGCCGTTTGTAAAACATAATACAAAGTCACTAGGCGCGCTTGCCATTAAAAGCCAATCCTCCTCTGAAATTGAGTCTGTACGTTTGTTATTATTTGAACTCACAACATCACCAGCTAATAAAGCAGCAATTTGCCCTCGACGCTTTGGACACACGCAACGAACTATAAGGTTGCCTCCTCGCAACTTTCTAAGGTCAAGACCCGCTGAGTTATAGTGCGTTTAAAATCTTATACCGGAGTAGGGGCGTATAGTGAATTGTCTATTTGGATAATCGATTAACGTAATAAATAGGTTTGATTTCATTATTCGCGTTACTCAACTGCGTTTAAAAGCGTCAGCAATTGAGACGACTTATAAAGCTCCCCTTTAATACCAGCGACAAGAGCGTGGGTAGCAATGGTAAGCCTACTTATGTTTGCGCTCGGGTTTTGGTTAATCTCGCTTATGCGTCTAAGAGCGTCCTCTTGGCCTTGATTAACAAAAATTGTCAAAATCTGAATACTATTTTCTTCCGCCGTTTTTACTCTAGGCAATGGCTTGTAACCCAATGCCTTAACCGTCTCTTCAGCGACTTCCCAAACAGACCAAGGGTTTTGTCCAGTAATTAAGTTGTCGTGAACACTGACTTGATTAAGATAATTTTCACCGGCGATAAAAGTGGCACCTTGTTCACTCAATTTTGTTTCTAATAAAAAGGGGAAAATATTTTTAGCATTGGGTATTAAAAACAGCTCTTCGGAATTTGTAAAAGCGGAAACTCTTTTGTTTTCAAGAAAATATTGACCCGTGTCGGAAACAACATCAACGAACGCTGCTGGTCCATGACATACGGCAACAATAACTTTTTTCGTTTGCCAAAAATGAGACACGGCAGCCTTGATACCTGCGTTATTTGAGAAGTCGAACATTGCACCCTTACCGCCAACGAAGTATATACCGTCGTAGTTTGCTAAGTTTGCGCTTTCAATAGCAAAAGAATTTTTTACTTTATGCATTGCTTCATCATCATTCAAAAAAGCATAGTCAAACTTGCCCATATCATCGGTGTCTATCACCATTGGGGGTTCGCCACCCTGAACACTGGCTATATCAACGCTGAACCCATTAGCTTGGAAAACGTAGAACGCCCGCGCAAGTTCAGTAAGTTCATAACCTGTAGTTTTCCCCGTCGCACCTAATGTCTCTTCACTAGTCAGCACTGCTAGAATACGTCCGCGACTATCGTTAACGCCCTCGGATATATAGCGAATATCTTGCGGTTGTTGTTGGCTAAAGTCAGCTTTTAGCTCGTTTCCAAGAAGACTAAAAAACCACACAATAAAGCCAGATATGCCAATAACCAGAGTAAGGATTATAAGACCAATCTTTTTAAACATACTGATTCCTTTAAAAAGTGTTATTTTGTTGAAAGAGAAGTCAATTTGAGGTCAATTATTGTGATTAGTAACCTTTCTTTTTACCGTGCAACTTCGTGACTAATAGCGCAGTGGCTTTCTGTTCTGCATCTTCAGGCTCTGTATATAGATGTGGCTCTACACCAATACCTTCCCAATTTGTTTGGGTAATAGGGTTGATGGCTTTTGCCGTTGGTATGGCAATTCGCAGTCCATACTTGAGCTCAAAGTAATGCCAAGGATTGGCGCCTCCTTTACTGGGTTTTCCAATGACCAACGCACGAGACATATGTTTGAAGTTATAAGCAAACTCTTCGGCAGCTGAAAACGTATTTGGCCCAATAATTATGACTATTGGGATTTGACTTAAATGAGGGAAATCAATGGCAGGATCTGTATAAAATTCTTCGAAGCTATCAGAAGCTCTCGAGTAAAAGGTATTTAGGTGCTGTCGAGCCTCCAAAAAAAAGCTTGATATGTACTGAACAGTTTGCGCGCTGCCACCACCATTCTCTCGTAAATCAATGATAAGGCCATCTACATTTTCAATTGCTTGCATGTGATTTGAAATCACTTCTTTTGAAGTCTCGTTGAGGTCAGCAAACCCCCAAAAACTTAGGAAACCTATATTTTCTTCAGAGACTTCAACACGTTCAAAACCGAAATCGAGCCTCGCTAGCTTTTCAAACCATGTTTCTTTTTTTTGTAACCCACTAATTTCAGGGTTGCTTGAGACAGAAAAATGCTGGTCATTTTTTTGAAGGACTTTATTTATAAACGTTGTAAAATCCTGCCGGTATTTTACGTTCGCGAACGCTTTATCATGTTTAACACTTTCTAACTCATTGATAATAATTTCAATTTTATCAATTTCTACGTAGTTATGACTAATTTTATCTATCAATTCATCAACTAATTCAAGTTTTATCTGGTTGTTAAACTGAACCTGTTCAACAGGTTCATATTGTGCAAAGGATTGAGTTGTACTCAGAAGAAACAGTGAAAAAAGCAAAATAATGTCGTGCTTTCTACTTTTAAGGCAGATGCTAATATCTCTCAGCCAGAATAAATTTTTTCGATTCATGTTTCTTTCCATTTGATGCACGTTATTACCTCGTTTATTGAATGAACTAACAATCATCAGTACTCTTAAGTAAATTTGGAGTGAAATGTTGTATAAGAATAAATTTCACCTTCACATCACTTTCAATAAGTAAGCTATTCAGTACGATTTCAGGTGAATAAAGTTGATTTAATCAGCTTTGCCACAGTTTTTATGCAAAGGGAGAGTTGTATGAAGCGCAAATTACGCGTGCTTCTTGTTGAAGACAACCAAGCAATAGCGAATCAAATTATCACTTTTCTTCAAGGACACGAGTGGGACGTAGATTATGCGTCAACCGGTAAGTTAGGAGTAAAACTAGCATTAGAGCATACGTTTGACGTTGTTATTTTAGACTTAAATTTACCTGATATTGACGGCTTACGAGTATGTGAAGAAGTTAAGCGTCACGCTAACGCCAACATACCAATATTGATGCTTACTGCTAGGGATGCTTTTGAGGATAAGGTCAAAGGCTTTGGTAAAGGCGCTGATGATTATCTTACTAAGCCTTTTGATTTAAGAGAGCTGGTTTTGCGATGCGAGGCGATGTCAAGAAGGTCTGAGTTGCATCAAAATACCGTTGTCTCCCATGGGGCGTTATCTCTGGACACTAGGTCGTTTGAGGTGGTATGGAGTAGTGAAAATATAAAAGTAACAAAGGTGGGTTTTAAGCTATTACATAAGCTATTGAGTGAAATGCCTTACCCTGTCAGCCGCTCAGAATTGATTGAGCACGTTTGGGGTGATGAACCCCCTGAAAGCAATGCGCTGAAATCACACATTTATGCACTAAGAAAAGCAACTGAACAAGTAACGGGAAAACCTATCCTCCACACAATCAGCAATATTGGCTATCAGTTAAAGGGTATAGATGATTAGGTTTACAAGCTTACAAAATAGACTAATGGTTGCTTTTACTTGTTTATCATTAGTCATCTGTATTTTTTTTATACGCTTCTCAACTATATTAATAGAAATCGCCGAAGCTAACGCCTATCAATCTGTGCTCGCACAAGAGGAGCATCGCTTGACAGCAATCACCAACCCGTTATTAATACCGACAATACTAAACTCCGTTTTATATACCAATATGGAGTCGGTTCCCAATGAGATAATTACGGCAGTTGGCAATGCGCGTAGCGGGAGTTTTGAAACAAAAGACAATCAACAGTTTGTTTTCAGAATATTTGTGATTGAGCAAAGCCCCCAACTGCTACTGATGAACATAAATTCTTTTTCTGCGAATCAACATCTAAGCCAATATAAATCTTTGTTTCTTTATAGTATTTCTGGAAGTGCATTTATTCTATGTTTATTGAGCGCCTGGTACCTGTCTAAATGGCTGTCGCGCCCTATAGAGCAATTGACCAAAAGTGTTGAAAAAAGAGGCAGTAATGCTGACTTTAAATCTGAAAGAAATGTCGCTGTAGCATCTATGTTTGGTTTAGATAGATCAGATGAAATTGGAAAACTTGCCAAAGCGCTTGCAGAGTCTTATGACGAAATTCAAATATTATTGGAACGGGAACGAAATTTTACTCGCGACGTTAGTCATGAGTTACGTACTCCCATTACTTTAATTAAAAATACATTAACACTTAATAATGCAAAGGTGGGTAGCCACGCTGAGCACAATCTATTAAAACAATCTGCCAATGAACTTGAACAGACCGTTGAAATACTTTTGGCACTAGCCAGGCAAGAAAATTTGGAGTTTACAGAATTTAGCGTTTTACCGATTATCGAGAAAACTGTACTGAAGGTTTATCATCTATACCCCGACTTTCCTTTTGATGCTCTCATTACAGTTTGTCCTACAATGCGGGCCATTGGTAATGAGCTATTGTTGGGTTTGCTCTGCCAAAATCTTGTAAACAACGGGGTTTACCATGGAAATGGTAAAGCTATGACAATCCGTTCTTCTGGGCACGAACTCATTTTTGAAAATTCACTGGAAGCCACACAAGAACGCCCCTATTATCAAGGTTTAGGGCACGGACAATACCTTGTGAAACGTATCGTTGAAGAAATGGGGTGGAGCGTCATGATTGAGCAAGAAAACCGTATCTACAGAGTCACTATATCAACCATTACTTAGCCCTTTCGGTTTAAAGTTTTACCTTTGCTTCACCTATTTCTACTTAAACTCCTAATGAATATTTTGATCTAGGCCTCTTTGCGTAATCAACATTCATTCAAATAGGAGCAGTCATGACGGTAAACAACACATCAACACTGTCGAAAAAAATTGTAAAAAGTAGCATTATTTTTAGCTGTATCTTACTTAGTTATTTGACCATCAGTTTTAGCTTGATATTTTGGCCAACTAAGTTTCCGTTCAGCCTGATTCACCATGATGTAAATAATTCAAATCATAATGGACCATTGAATATTAATGGGCAACATATGACAGTAACCGCAAGAGATGGTAAGTCACTCTATGTACGTAAGATTGGGCCTGATTCTCAGCGCGTTATCGTGTTTATACATGGAATAGCAACCACACATCAAACATTAATTAATACTGCAACGCAATTGCATGAGGCAACAGGGGCTCAAATATTATTACCCGACCTGAGGGGACACGGATTTTCTCAAGGAGACAATTTCGATGTTGCTTACATTGGTCAATATGAGGATGATTTAGAAGATATTCTTCTGCACTTAACGTCAAAAACTAACGTGTCCTCAAAAGGTCTATATCGTCATATTATTATTGGTGGTCACTCAATGGGGGGCGGTATTACTATGCGTTACGCGTTGAAAGATAATAAACCAGACGTTGACGGATACTTATTGTTTGCTCCCAATTTTGGCGAAGGTCCTACACAGCGTAAAGCGAGTGGAGATATGGCGGGCAATTCGCCAATTTTATTCAATACGACGAGAATGATAGGGCTATTGATGTTAAACACTATAGGAATTAATCATTTAGACTCATTAGCTATTATGTATTTTAATTTTCCACCACAGATGATGGCCTATAGTTATTCTTCAATCATGTCTGCTCAACCTATTAGGCCGGACACTACCGATAAAGCATTGCTCAATATACCTCAGCCATTAATAGCGATTATAGGACAAGAAGATGAAGTGTTTTTGGCCAGCGCGTACCCGAGTTTTATTCGTGAAAATAGTGCTTTAGGCTCTGTTGAATTAATAAACCATGCTGATCACATGAGCATATTATCTAATCCTCAAGCCATTGAGAAAGCGACTGCCTGGCTTAGAGCTAATTTCTAAACATGTTAAATGTCGATGGTTACATGTTGTTGTAACTCGCGCCTCTCATGCAGCAACATCGAACCTACAAGTATGAACCAAATTATCTGCAATAACCCAAATACTGCGCCAATTTCCTTAAGACTTGGTATAAGCGTCGAAAAACCGAAAAAACTTATAATATAACCAAAGAGAACAAGATTTTTACTTAATCTTTCCTCTTTCAGTAAACAAGTATTAATCAACATGACCCAGGTTGCTCCTACCCATTCAGAGCCTTCTCCTAAGCCCATTTGTATCGCATATATCTCTCGCCACAAATCAACTACAGCCGTTCCCAGCTTATAATTTTCACTAAATAGAAACTCGATCGATAGAATAGCGATAAGTCCGCTGGCGAATATGTAACATGACCAAAGATAGCTCATTAGCATCGTAATTTGCTGAAGTACACTGTGCTCTCGCGTTTGATTTTCTAATAATGAAACGCTAAGCACTAAAACGCTTATCCCAAATACGACATAAACTAAGAAATACCAAACCTGCATTAATTCACTAAAGTTATTAAGGGTACGCAAGCGTTGATCGGGGCCATCATTAAAGTCGGGCGCAATGATAAATATGAGGCACAAGCCAAGAATAAAGCTTGTAGCGCAAATAAAAGAAGCGATAGCGCCATGAAATTGTTTTTTTCTCATTTTTCTTTTGCCATCAATAAAACCTCACCAGTTGATGAGGTTGTTTTCAACGATGCAATATTAGCAAAACATCCTTTAATATAAGGAGTTTTTTTAATCAGAACTTTTTATAGTAGTGCTTGTATGGTCAATGTAAGGTGAAAAAATTGCTATTTCTGGTGCCAGTGAATATTTAGGAGAAAGCTTAATTCGCGCGAGGGGTCAAACCACCGTTGTTCGACAAAATGGCAGGATAGCCATTTTGCACAGCCGCAGGGTGAGCGCCATGGACGGCGCGAATGAATCCCTCCCTCTGTGCCAAGTTCTAGAAACCCGCACACTGTTGCGGTTTTTTTTATGCTTGAAATAAATCACATGATTTTATCATTTATTCGATGTATGTTTTGTATTCAGTCTTTGATTTACATACAGAAAATACTTTCGAAAGCCTAATACTTGTTTAAGGATGAATTTATGAAGCGCTTTTTAGCTATGTTACCCATTATCTTGTTGGCAGGGTGTAATTCAGATAACGACGATGGCGTTGTTTGTACCACTGAAGTTATTCCAGGCATCGCTATAACCGTTATTGATGATGTAACCGAAGCACCTATTTCTTGTGGCGCCACTGCCATACTACAAGAGTCAAGCTACGAGGAAGAGCTAACCAATCCAGAATCCTCTGATTGCGATTCTACTGCGATGTTGTTAGGCGCACTTGAGCGACAAGGCTATTATAACATTACCGTGCAAAAAGAGGGCTATGAGTACTGGTATGCTTATGATGTTGAAGTTGCCGAGGGGCTTTGCCATGTTGAACAAGTTGAAGTGGAAGCAAGGTTAATCCCTTTATAAGGTGCTGAAAATAACTGCCTACAAAAATGTGAAGCTTTGCAGATTCACTTAGCGTGGTTATTAGCTAAATGGCGCAAAACAAGTGCATTTTGTACGAAATAAGGCCTTTGCTTTTCATTTTGTTTATCTATTCGCCACTTGGCACACTTTATTTAGATTTGCACTTTACACGCAGAAAAATATCATTAAGATACGCAGCACTTGGAGAGGTGGCAGAGCTCGGTTTAATGCACCTGACTTGAAATCAGGCGAAGGGTCAAACCTTCCGGGGGTTCGAATCCCTCCCTCTCCGCCAAGTTTTGAAATCCCGCACACTGTTGCGGGTTTTTTTATGGTTAAAAGAAAAGTTAAAGCTTACATGAGAGGGAGGGTGAGACCCCCCGTTTTTCGACAAAATGGCAGGATAGCCATTTTGCACAGCTGAAGGCTGCCCGTAGTGTGAGCGCCATGGACGGCGCGAATGAATCCCTCCCTCTACGCCAAGTTCTGAGAACCCGCACATTGTTGCGGGTTTTTTATACATAAAATAAATGCGAAATCAGTTTACGTGTAAGACCACAGTCGCATTGTTACAGGCTATTAACAGGTATAGCCTTGCGATTCTTCCAGCAATCGTAAGGTGTAAAGTGTCTCAAGAAAGCGATTCTTATCAAAAACTTCACAAGCCAAGTAATACATTTAAATCAAGAGAAGATTACCTCAACCACGAATTACAAATCATTGCGCCAAAGCGCTGGCGATTCAACCTACCAGGTAGAGACTATCGTATAGAGTGGGAAGACTGTGTGCCTGGCATGGCGGCAACGATAGGTAAAATTGTAATGGTTGCCGCCGTTGTAGGAGCGTTTGCTGCGCCATTAGGGTTATCACCTGAATTCGTTGTAGAAAACGTCCGGTTTGAACTTCTCATTGCTGCAGTGCTTTTTGTTGTGTTGATATCCGGTTTTTTCAACCCTTCAGCGAACTTAGCGGGTACTCATGGCCCTTTACTGCCTTTGGTACCACTGATTGTTGCGTCGGGCGGTCATCCTATGGCGTTAGGGCTGTTAATTGGCTTTTTTGGCTTTTTGTTGGGGATAACCAAAGGCGGCAGTGTACTAGCAAAGCTAACCAGTAATGGGGTTTGTGGCGGCCTTTTACTGTATTTAGGATTTATTGGTATTACTGGGCAAGTTAAAAAGCTGTTTGCGTGGGCAGAGAGTTTCGACATGGCCTATTTAGCCTTTGTGGTTATTGTTGCCACCATTTTAATGTATGCATGGTTGGAGCATATTCAAAAGCGTTGGTTGGCTATTCCTTTAGGTGCAGTCATGGCAGCGGTTATTGCTTTTGCTCTAGGCGCGCCATTTGAATTTACTACCTCACCGGGTATGCCAAACTTAAACCCAGCCTATTGGTGGGGTGAAAGTACAGGTTGGCAACTGGGGTTACCTGATTGGTCTCATTTTATTGCGGTACTGCCATTTGCTGTATTAGCGGTGTCTATGTGGTCTCCAGATTTTCTTGGGCATCAGGTTTTCCAGAAGCTGAGCTATCCGAAGCACAGTGAGAAAGCGCACATGAATATCGACGATACCATGATTGCAGCATCTAGCCGCCAAGCAGTGGGAAGTTTACTTGGTGGGGGGAATATTGCTTCATCGTGGGGAACCTACATAATACCAGCTTCAATTGCTCGTAGACCTATTCCAGGCGGAGCGATAGTAACTGGCATATTGTGTGTAGTTGCTGCCATTTGGGGTTATCCAATGGACCTTGCTATTTGGCCTCCCGTGTTATGTGTTGCACTCATAGTCGGTGTGTTTTTACCGCTGATGGAAGCCGGTATGCAAATGACACGAGAAGGTAAAACAACACAATCTGCGGCCCTAGTGGTAATTTCATCAGTACTGGTTAACCCTGTGTTTGGTTGGTCGTTCACTATGCTTCTCGATAACTTAGGGTTAGTTGGTTGTAAAGAACGGGCTGGTGAACTTGGCAAAGCGGGTAGGTGGTTAATACCGGGCATTACCTTTATTGTGCTATGTACGGTTATGGCTCTGATTGGTATGTTCCCAGGGGTGCCTGCCATCATTGAGACCTTCAGGGTGTAAGTACTAAAACGTTTTTATAATATTAAGGGTAGGGGCTGTGTTTATAGCGGCCCCTGCATTAATTTTTTGGTATGGGCTCATTTAAGAGCTTGTCCCAGTAAGGAGTATCTTCAAAGTACGCACACAAAAAGTCGATAAAAACGCGGAGCTTATTGGAAACCAGTTTACGGTGTGGGTATACCGCATATAACGAAATAGCTTGTGGGACATAGTCTTCTAATATTGATAACAATTCACCCCGTCTGAGCGCGTCACCGGTAATAAAAGTAGGTTGTAGTACATAACCATCACCGTGTATTGCCACATTAGTCAGTACCTCTCCATTGTTCGCAATAAGTTTTGGTGTTACTTTTTGCGCATTAGTTTTAAGCGCCTTCATTAACTCAGACCCGTCACTATCATAATTTACATACGAATATTCTAGGTAATGCTCTGGATTCAACTCTGATGGATGTGCAGGCGTTCCATATTTTTCTAAATAGGCCGGTGCTGCACAAAGGGCTAAGTTAAGTGTGGTGATCTTTTTTGCAACGAGGGCAGAGTTAGCTAAATAGCCAGCCCGAATCGCAACATCCAGACCTTCATCTACCACATCTACTTTGCGATCATTCAGTTGTAAGTTTACAGAAACGCTGGGATGAGCATGTTGGAACGCCGCGAGTGATGAAGAAAGATGTAAGGTAGAAAAGGATACAGGGGCACTTACGCGTAGTACACCTTTGGCTTGCGTGTTAAGTAGGCCCAGCTGTCCCTCCATATCGTTAACACTTTCCAATATGTTATTGGCATGCAGTAAACACTGTTGCCCTGCTTCTGTCAGGTGAATCTTTCGGGTAGTGCGGTTGAATAAACGTACGTCTAAGTGCTTTTCAAGTTGAGCCACATATTTACTTATAAGCTGGTTTGAAGTGTTTAGCCTATCCGCAGCGCGAGTAAAACTGCCTTCATTAGCAACCACCACAAACGTTTTAAGCAGTGCGATCCTATCCATTTCTCTATTATCAACCATATTGTCAACAAAACGTTGTTAATTATTCAATACTATGCCGCTTTATTCAATTTATGTTGACAACTATTCTAGACCCATGCAGTTAGTTCTTCGTCACAGACAAAGGACTAACAACTAACTAAAGGCTTTCTGCACGGCAGTGTGGTTGCCGTGACTAAATATTAAGGTGTAACTATGAATAAGCATTTTTTAACAACCGTATTTTCTAGCAACAATAGTGTAGCGAATTTAGTGCTACGTGTGCCCCTCGGAATTATTTTAGCTGCACATGGTGGGCAAAAGCTATTTGCATGGTTTGGCGGATACGGTCTTGAGGGGACTGGACAATGGATGGAGAGTATAGGGTTAGCTCCTGGGCTTATCATGGCATTACTCGCTGGTAGTGCAGAGTTTTTTGGGGGAATAGCGCTAATACTTGGGTTTCTTACACGTCCCGCTGCCGCACTAAGTGCGTTCACCATGTTAGTCGCTATTTTTAGTGTGCATGCGGGTAACGGATTATTCATGAGCAACAACGGTTACGAATTTGCCTTAGCCCTACTTGCTGCCACGGTTGCACTGTCTATTCAGGGCGCCGGAAAGTTTTCATTTGATGCTGTTATCAGCAATAAATTACTTGGTTAATACGGTGGCTTTATAAAAGGCTGATTTTGTGAAAGACAGGCACGAATGAAGGCTGCCTATAGCTTTAATGAGTCTGCGTCATCGATTTAACAGTTATATCGGGAAAAACACTGATGAGTATTACAACGGCTTACATTTCACATGGTGGTGGACCGCTGCCACTTCTAGAACGCGGTACAGATGAAGACGGCAAAGGGGGCGCAAACCATAAAGAAATGATTGAGGTACTTAAAACCTTATCGCGAGATATGCGAAGGCCTGATGTCATTGTGGTGGTTAGTGCGCATTGGGAGGAAAATAACACCCAAGTGACTGCCGGTAACAAACCAAGCTTGATTTATGATTACTACGGCTTTCCTGAGCGGGCTTATACATTGCAATATCCAGCCCTTGGTATCCCCGATTTATCTGCATCTATTGTGGCGGGTTTGCAAGCACAGGGAGTTGATGCAACGGCTAACCAAAATCGCGGGTTTGATCATGGGATGTTTGTTCCTCTCACTATCATGTACCCAGAAGCAGACATTCCATGTATTCAAGTATCCTTAACATCAGACTTGGATGCGGCAAAGCATATAGCGTTAGGAAGGGCATTGAGACACATTTTACAGGCTAATTGTAACGACAAGCATGTTTTACTGTTGGGCTCGGGTTCGTCTTTTCATAACATGCGTGGCTTTTTTGATAGTTCAGCGTCGGCAAATAAAAAAGCACAAGAATTCAATCAATGGCTACAAGAAACAATGAAGTTTGAAGCAATGAATGAATTAGAACGGAGTCAAAAACTCATTGAGTGGAAAAGTTCACCCCACGGAATATTTGCTCACCCTAGAGAAGAACATTTACTCCCTCTTCATGTTTGTTACGGTGCAAATGAAAGGACGGTAGACAAAGCAATATCATTAACGTTACTGACGAAGCCAGCAAGTATGTTTGTTTGGAAAAACTAAGCGAAACATCCACGGACATGCACTTAACTTAAACAAATTAACCAAAATACAAGCACTTTGTTTATCAATTAATCGGTTGAACATAAAAGTTTAAGTTAGTGCTTTACACTTTCAGCTAAATCATTAAGATACACAGCACTTGGAGAGGTGGCAGAGCTCGGTTTAATGCACCTGACTTGAAATCAGGCGAAGGGTCAAACCTTCCGGGGGTTCGAATCCCTCCCTCTCCGCCAAGTTTTGAAAACCCGCACACTGTTGCGGGTTTTTTTATGCCTGAAATAAAGTGTATTAGCACCACAGCAAACGGGAATAAGCAGCGTATATTTTCGGGCAGGTTTAATTAAATAAAATTCACAATTCTAAAACTTTTATTAAGGCTAGAAGTTGTTCTAGCCACTAAGTAGCAATGCCGCAATGATAAACGGACAAACAAACGAAAGATAGCGGTGAAAAAGTACTGCAACTCATTGAAAGTTTTTCTGATCTTCCTCTGTCTATAATTTGTAATAAGCTCTTATAAAATGATTACATTCATAATAACTAATATTTTCGACTAAGCGGCGTTAGTAAAAATGAGTGAGAGATAGAAGAAAGGCACTCGCGACAGTCGCATGTTGGTCATAAATTTTTGCTAAAAACGATTAACCATTAGTTTTCTATATTATCGCTATTGTACATAGGTACACTTGTTTAAAGACACTAGTTCACAGATGTGTGATTAGGGCTTCACTCTAATGTCCAATTGCAATTAAGGTGTATAGTAAGTGATATAGAGGTTATTACTCATTACAGTGCTAATGCTTAAAACGAAAGTGTAAGTGAAACGCAACGACAGCTCGTTACACCCACTGACGAAAAAGAATAAATATAGAGGATTGATATGCAGGCTATGAGTACGCTCAATTTGAGTCAGGGCAGTGTTGAGCAAAAACGTCAGGAAATAAAAGCGTATTTTACGGATTCGTTTGATACCTATGAAAGCCTATTTACTTGCCTAGCAAGCGATGATGCCTATTTCCAGCGTGCTGAAAAGCTTCGCCATCCACTTATCTTTTATTTTGGCCATACCGCGACTTTTTTTATCAATAAGCTTATTTTGGCTAAAATCATTTCTGAGCGTATCAACCCGAGATTCGAGTCGTTATTTGCTATCGGTGTAGACGAAATGAGTTGGGATGATCTTAACGACGAGAACTACGTATGGCCGTCTGTTGATGAAGTGCGTCAGTATCGCCGCCAAGTGCGCGATCTCGTGTTATCGGTAATTGAAACCCTCGATTTTAGTATGCCTATCAATTGGGAAAGCCCAATGTGGCCGCTGGTGATGGGAATTGAACATGAACGCATTCATTTAGAAACGTCCTCAGTCCTTATTCGTCAACTGCCCATTAGCCAGGTTAAGACCGATAACAAAAATTGGCCCAGATGTAACGTTTCATCTAGTGCTCCTATCAATACATTAATTGACGTGCCAAGTGGCGATGTTATATGTAACAAACAATGGAACGATGCCTTGTATGGGTGGGATAACGAATATGGCCACCATCAAGCTAGTGTAGCCGAATTCAAAGCCAGTCAATTCGCTGTGAGTAATGGTGAGTTTTTAACGTTTATAGAAGCAGGCGGATATGAGAGCTCAGATTACTGGGAAGAGGAAGGCAATAAGTGGCGCGAGTACACAAAAGCAGCTCACCCGACTTTTTGGGTAAAGGCTGATAGCGGTTATTTGTATCGCAGTATGTTGGAAGCATTTCCATTACCACTGAGTTGGCCTGTAGATGTGAATTACCACGAAGCGAAAGCCTTCTGTAATTATAAAAGTGAGCAATCCGGCACGCTAATTCGACTACCTACTGAAGATGAGTGGCTACGTTTACGTGAGTTCGCGGGCGTTACCGATAATATTTATTCAAGCGGCTACAATGTTGCGTTGAACAAGTACGCGTCTAGTGAACCGGTAGATGTTAACCAAGCCGGTGATTTTTACGATGTAGTAGGTAACGTATGGCAATGGACGGAAACGCCAATTTACCCCTTTGATGGGTTTAAAGTGCATCCGCTGTACGATGATTTCACCACGCCTACCTTTGACAACAAGCATAATCTTATTAAAGGTGGAAGCTGGATATCTACGGGGAACGAGGCTATGGCACAAAGCCGTTATGCGTTTCGCCGTCACTTTTTTCAACACGCAGGCTTTCGCTATGTAGAAGCTGCACTACCTATACAGGTAAATGATTTGGATTACGAAAGCGATACACAGGTATCACAATACAGTGAGTTCCATTACGGTGACACTTACTTTAATGTTGAAAACTTCGCTAAAGCAAGTGCTCATTTTTGTTTAAGCCACATGCCTCAAAACAAAGGCGGAAAAGCGTTAGACTTAGGCTGTGCAGTAGGGCGCTCATCGTTTGAATTAGCCACCTATTTTGACCAGGTTGATGGCATCGATTTCTCTGCACGGTTTATTAAAACCGCTGTTGCTATGCAGGAACGAGGTGAAATTCGTTATAACCTTATTGAAGAGGGCGAATTAACGTCGTTTAAAGCCCGTAAGCTAAGCAACATGGGCTTAGCGGAATGTGCAGATAAAGTCCATTTTGCCCAAGGTGACGCCTGTAACTTGAAGCCGCAATTTACAGGCTACGATTTGATCTTTATGGGTAACTTGCTTGATAGAGTGTACAGCCCTAAGAAAGTGTTGAACGATGTTACTGCAAGGCTTAATGCAGGCGGCATACTGGTAATAGCCTCACCGTTTACGTGGTTGGAAGAATATACAGAGCGTAGCGAATGGTTAGGGGGTTTCAAAGACGAGAACGGTGAAACGTTAACGTCGACAGAAGCGCTGGAAGCCACGCTTAAAGAAAATTTCGAGCGAGTAGGGGCGCCAACTGAAATTCCTTTTGTTATTCGTGAAACAAAGCGTAAATTCCAGCATACGCTGTCTGAATTTAACGTGTTTAAGAAGCGATAGTATTGTGTATACAGTGTTTACGCGTTGTGTTCTTTGCCAAAAAGGTAATGAATGAAAGCGGCTAAGCAAAGCGCTTTAGCAGGCGCCGATCAAATAGCGGGCTGCAGCGTAGATATAAACGCTGCTTTGAGAAAACAGGTTGCCGATATCGACAATTTATTTTCTGAGCAATGTAGTGAATTTTCATCGCTTTGGCATACACCCTTGTCTTTAGGTGACACTGATGACAATGACAACGCCGACTATGGCGAGGCTCACGCAAGAAACCGCCTGAAGTTTTCGTCGCTTTCTACTCGCTTCCCGCATGCACCAGAACACGCAGTAAGTATGTGGATAGCCGACATGGACACTGCGCCATCTAAGCACATTGCCCATGCTATATCGGCATTTGTGTCTTCGCATTATGGGTATCAGTCATGTGATATTGGTGATGTTGTGGCAGCCCGTTACGCTAAACAAGGTGCGGTCATTGCTTCCAATTCGGTAGTGAGTACGGCAAGTGTGATGGCTGCAGTAGATACTGCGTTGAAGGTGTGCACCACAAAAGGTGATAAGGTCATGGTGCTTTCACCTACCTATGGCCCTCTTCGAGAAAGAATGGCGGCGCAAGGCCTAAACCTCGTTGATGTGAGTATTGACGATATTAGTTATAAGGGAACCGGTGTTGAAACAGGTTTAGAAAAAAATACAACCGCGTTATTAGATGCAGATTGTACTGCCTTTGTGCTTTGCCACCCGAATAACCCCACAGGCACAGTGCTAAGCGAGTCATACCAACTTGATATTGCCCGTTTTTGTGAAACCCACAATATCACCCTTATCCTTGATGAAGTGCACAGTGAATTTGGTTTTATTGATGCCGATGCTACTGTGAATGCTTCGAGCAACACCAAAACTAACACCAAGCATAATGCTCCAAGCGCTATAAAACCTTTTGCGATAGATATCCCATTTGTGCAAGACACAATTATACGAATAAACAGTGCCGCAAAAGCATTTAATTTATCGGCTATACCCGCTGCATCGTATGCCATTATTGTAAATGATGAACTACGCACTAAGTTTGCAATGGAAATAGACAGCTGCCATCTTGAGGCATCCCCCGTAGCTAAAGTTGCACTGATTGCGGCCTACGAAAAAGCAGATGACTGGTTGGCGTTAGTGTTGAAGGCTATTGCGTTTAACAGGCAATACGCCAAAGCGCTTATGAACGTACTGAGCCCAACCACATCTTTTACTTTGGGTGAGGCTGGTTACTTTTTATGGTTGAATTTGAATCAACGCTTTCCACAAAACATGTTCGTTGAAACCTGCAAGCGTGGGGTTATTGGTGTTGATGGGTCAAGTTTTAACGCCCCAGGTTATTTGCGCCTTAATTTGGCATGTCACCCTAGTGCGATAAAAACGGCGTTACTGAGATTATTTTCCGATTAAGTTATAGCCTTTAGCTTAGTGCTAGTCTTCCGCTAATTGTCACTCATGCTGTGTTTACTAAATCCAGTTCGTTCCCCCTTTGTTGGGTGCTTCCTATTTCTACCGTTAGATCTGACTAATTTTCACCTCGGGCTCCTGTATCGTGCTCTGCATCGGGAAAGCCAATTTAGTACCTAGCCTAGACCTAGCCCAACATCCATTCATTCTCAAAAAACGAATGAATGGTGCTAAATTCGCTAATTTTATCCCGCTGTTTAGGTACTACAATATTGAGTATTGAAAATTGATTATCGATAACAAGCGCTCTAGTGGTGCTTGGCGCAAAAGAGTCGATGTAAGGAATTAAAGATGCAATACATCCGAAAAGGTAGCGAACGAGGCAACGTAAATCTTGGTTGGCTAAACAGCAAACATAGTTTTTCATTTGGCCAGTATTATGACGCCAATCATATGGGGTTTTCTGCCCTAAGGGTCATTAACGATGATATCGTACAGGCGGGTAGAGGCTTTGAAACCCATGGACACCGAGACATGGAAATCATTTCTTTTGTCGTAAGCGGTGCGCTAAAACACAAAGACAGCACAGGTAACGACTACGTTATTCCTGCTGGTGATATTCAAGTGATGAGTGCAGGAAAGGGCATTAGGCATTCTGAAATGAATGCGTCTGATCACGAGGAAGTTAATTTTATTCAAATTTGGATTGAGCCTAACGTAACGGGTGTTCAGCCAGCTTATTTACAGAAGTCGGTTAGTGATAAAAACGGATTAGAGTTGCTTGTCAGTGAGTCGGGGCAAAACGGCGCATTAAAAATTAATCAAGAAGCACGTATTAGTAAACTGGCTCTTAGCCAAGGCGAAGCTTTCGACTTAGCGGTTGAATCTACAACAACCTTGGGAGCTGGCTATTTGCATATTGTGAAAGGTGAATTAATAGTTAACGACGTGAAGTCAGATAAGATGACTACCTTAAATAGACGCATGATTGGTAAGTAACTGGTGGAAACCACCACGGTTACGGATCTTTTTTGTTCGAAAGTAAACCGTAGTCAGTGAGATACTTGTGATAAAAATTATCCTAGCAGATGACCATGATTTGGTCAGAAGAGGGATCCGCCGAATTCTGGAAGATGTCGTAGATTTTTCAATCATAGCTGAAGCTAAAAATGGCGAAGATGCCGTACAGTTATGTCGAAAAAATGCCCCAGATGTGGTACTCATGGACGTAAATATGCCCGGTATTGGCGGGCTAGAAGCAACTAAACGCATTGTGCGAATGTCTGAGAACACTCGCGTGATTTGTTTGTCTATGCACAAAGAAAGCCCCATTCCGATGCAGGTTATGAATGCTGGCGCGTTTGGTTTCTTAACGAAAGATGCTGAACCTGAAGAAGTTATTCGAGCCATTCATAAAGTCGTTGCTGGGCAAAAGTATATCGATAGTGAAGTAGCGAACAGTATCGCCATCGATAAGCTTTCCCCGAATTCAGACAACCCGTTTAATGATTTATCAGATAGAGAGTTAAGTATTGCGCTTCGCCTCACCAAGGGCAAACGCGTACCTGACATTGCCAATGAGTTAAGCATTAACGCGAAAACTGTCAATACATACCGTTATCGTATGTTTGAAAAGTTAGGCGTAACCACTGATGTGGAATTAACCCACTTAGCGCTTCGCCACAAACTCATCGATTCGAATTTGCTTTAGCCCAGCATGTCTGCATTTGATTCCGCAGCGTTTCTCAAAAATTTAACTTCTCAACCGGGCGTATACAGAATGTATAACGCTCAGGAAGACGTCATTTATGTAGGTAAAGCAAAAAACCTTAAAAAGCGTGTTTCTAGCTATTTTCGGATGAATGTCGATAATGCAAAAACACGCTCATTGGTAATGCAAATTGCCAATATGGATGTCACCGTTGTAAATAGTGAAACAGAAGCGTTTTTGCTAGAAAATAACTTCATCAAGAAGTACAAGCCACGTTACAACGTGGTCATGCGTGACGATAAATCCTACCCTTTTATATTCCTATCTGACCACCAGCACCCACGTTTATCGTTTCACCGTGGCCCGCAAAAGAAAAAGGGCGAATATTTTGGCCCTTATCCTAGTGCGGGTGCCGTTCGTGAAAGTTTGCGTTCTATGCAGCGTATTTTTCCTGTACGCCAGTGTGAAGACAGTTACTATCGCGCAAGAAGTCGCCCTTGTTTGCAGTACCAAATGCAGCGTTGCAGTGCGCCTTGTGTTGAAGGTTATGTAAGCGACGAAGAATATAACGAGCAAATAGACCTTGCTAGGCTATTCCTAAAAGGTAAAAACCAACAAGTCATTGGTACCTTGGTCGATAAAATGGAAAAAGCCAGCGAAGCGCTAAACTTTGAAGCTGCCGCGCGTTATCGCGACCAAATTAATACACTTCGCAAAGTACAAGAGCGCCAATGGGTAGCCGGTACCCAAGATGAAATGGACATATTTGGCTTTGCGGTGAAAGGCAATATGGCGTGTATTCAGGTGATGTTTATTCGTGACAGCCAACTTTTAGGCAGCAAAGCGTTTTTTCCAAAGGTGCCGAACACGGCTGATGAACAAGAAATATTTGAATCCTTTTTTTTGCAGTTTTATTTAGCGGGTAACAAACTTATTCCTAAGCAAATGGTATTTGCTAGTGCGCTGTCTGATGAGCAAGCGATTGCCGATTTGCTTAGCAGTGAAGCCGGATACCGTGTGAATTTCTTTAAAGGTGCACGTGAAGAGAAACGTCGCTACCTAGAATTGGCACAAGCCAATGCTGAAACCGCACTAGAGGCCCAGTACGGCGAACAAAAGTCTGTATTTGCCCGTTATCTCGATTTAGAAACAGCGCTTGAATTAGAGGCGCCATTGCAGCGTATGGAATGTTTCGACATAAGCCACACCTCAGGCGAACAAACCGTAGCATCTTGCGTGGTGTTTAATCGTGAAGGCCCACTTAAAAGCGATTACCGCCGCTATAACATTGAAGGCATTACGCCTGGTGATGATTACGCCGCCATGGCTCAAGCCCTCAAGCGACGGTATAAATCAGTTAAAGAAGTACAAAAGATCCCTGATTTGCTGCTTATCGATGGCGGTAAAGGGCAGTTGTCTCAGGCTGAATCTTTCTTTAAAGATTGGCCTCATGATAAAAAGCCAATGTTATTGGGTGTAGCGAAAGGCACAACCCGCAAACCGGGTTTAGAAACTATTATATTGGCCGATAGCCACGACACCGTGCCTATGGACAGCCACTCACCCGCATTGCATCTTATTCAGCATATTAGAGATGAATCTCACCGCTTTGCAATTACTGGGCACAGAAACCGCCGTCAAAAGGTTAAAACCACATCAAGTTTAGAAACCATACCTGGAGTAGGGGCTAAACGTCGCCAAACACTGTTGAAATATATGGGTGGGCTGCAAGGGCTTAAAAAGGCCAGTAAGGATGAAATTGCTAGCGTACCAGGTATTAGCAAAGAGTTAGCTGACACCATATACGATCATCTTCATCTTTAATCTCATCCAATACGCGCATTAATACGTAAATTGCGGTAATCTGTTAAAAATTGAAGGCTTAAAAAAAGCTGCGCTAAACCTGCCTATAATAGGCGAAAATTTTGAGATGTATTTATGTGGACGGTTCCAAATTTAATTACTCTATTCAGAGTGATCCTTATTCCTGTGTTTGTTGGTGTTTATTTTCTTGATTGGCGTTGGGCCCACGAAGCCGGTGCATTTATTTTTTGGCTTGCAGCTATTACCGATTGGTTCGATGGTTACCTAGCCCGAAAACTTGAACAATCTACACCTTTTGGTGCTTTCCTAGATCCTGTTGCCGATAAGCTCATTGTTGGGGCGGCACTGCTAATGATTACTCACAGCTATGCTAGTTTATGGATAACCATTCCAGCCATTGCACTACTAGTGCGAGAAATTTACGTTTCAGCGCTTAGAGAGTGGATGGGACAAAATGGTGTGAGGGAAGCGGTAAAAGTATCATTTATTGGCAAAGCAAAAACGACTGCGCAAATGTTAGCCATTATTGGATTATTATCTGGCCTTGAATCGTTTATGGGCATTCCACTTTATTGGGTAACCCTAGGACATATTTTACTTTATATCGCCGCAGTGCTGTCAATTTGGTCAATGATTATTTACTCACGTGCTGCATGGCCACACCTAAGTGCGGGCTTAAAAGATAATATTTGATCGTCTATTGAGCAATGTGAATAAAAATGTAGCAAACGATCACAAAAATGCATATTTCCTTGTTTTTCGTATTGACACTTTCAGCGTTACAGGTAGAATTCACCGCACATTTCGAGACGGCAACAACGAAACGAAATGTAAGACTTTAAATGCGGGAATAGCTCAGTTGGTAGAGCACGACCTTGCCAAGGTCGGGGTCGCGAGTTCGAATCTCGTTTCCCGCTCCAAAGTCTAGTATTACGGCGGAATGGCAGAATGGCTATGCAGCGGATTGCAAATCCGTGGATCTCGGTTCGACTCCGGGTTCCGCCTCCATAATGCTTTAATGCGATAACAGGTTTCTACGCCTGACACCCCAACCGAAAGGTTACCCCGATGCCCGGGTGGTGAAATTGGTAGACACAAGGGATTTAAAATCCCTCGTCAGTAATGACGTGCCGGTTCAAGTCCGGCCCCGGGCACCATTTCTTTAAGAGTTTAATCCCAAAGAATTTTCAGCTTTGTCTCTAAATCATTTTTCGGTATTACCTAACTCGACAAATTATTACACACTGACATTAATGCACGGTTCTTGCGTCTAAAATAGTGTTTTCAGAAAAACCCGAAAATGACTCATTTAATCTAAGGGTAGCGTACTGAATTACCCGTAAATGTTTTGGCCGATTCAGCATTTTCCAACGCATTGTGTAGCTCTGCCATGGCAGATATCGTTTCTTTAGACGCTTCCCTATTCATCGTTAGCTCCACTAGGCAGTGGGGACATTTTACTACTTTCTGAAAAAGTAGGTCTTCCAAGGAAACCTTTATTTTATGGTCACAGGATTCTGTGGGACAGGGTATGCCGGGTGCTGTATTTTGAGTATTAATCATGATTTATTATCCTAAAGTAAATTTTAATAGTAGATGTTAAAGGGCTCGATACATTTATAAATCCGTTCGCTGCTTCGTTTAGGGTAGGGTGAAACGTAACTTTTATTTCTCCACTCGTGTTTGTGAGAACTTGCACTTGTTCTATAGAACTACTTCCAACGATGTCTCCGCTGTCAACGGTGATATACTTGCCGAAAGCTTTTTCTAATTCCACTTTATCATTTGGAATTAACGTTACCGTTAGTGGCACTAAATCAATGTCATCACTTTCAGCTAAGCTGTCATTAAACTCATCGTTATTTTTCATTAATGTTAACGTCAGTTGTACTGCCTCCTTATCCATTAGTAACCTGGAAGTGTTCGGGCTGATTTTTAAGTCATAAGCAACATGTCCTTCGACGCCTTGGCTAGAAACATTCAGTAGTTGTAATATTCCTGACGGCAAATCTGACGAAACGACGTCCATTTTCACCTTCATGTTTGTATTAACTTTACTGTACTGCGCTGTTTCAGCAGACTGAGGGGGTCCTTTAGGTGACGAAGATTCATATGGACCTAACATAGCTAACAATTTTTTATCGCTTGTACTTTCATCCGTTTGCTCCCAAGTCTCGCTCGATACATCGACCCAACTTAGAATGTTAATACCCATTTCGAATTGGGCTGAGTTAATGGTGTAATACGGCATCGTGATCAAGGATATGATGGGTATTTCAACCCTCATAGTTTGAGCTGCTCCACCTTTTACATAATCGTAGTAAAAGATAAATTTAACCGCTTCGCGTTTTCCATTTTTGTTTGTGAAACAATATTCATTCAAGAAATTTAGCGTTGTATTGTTTCCGTTTGCACTCGACTCAATAATCGATGTTAATGGAAATTCAACTAATTTCTCAAAAGTGAAAAGATTCGACATAACCGTCTTTTCGGTAGAATTATTCATACTAGGTTCCTGCTAAGAATATTTTTCGTTTTAAATTTTCGTCAGCGCCCTCAGCTCCTTTTTTATCTGCATATCCTGCTTTCATACCGACGACTTCTGCTTTCACGTTAATAGAGCAGAGAATGTCATTGTTATACGAATTAAGGTCATTGATAGTAAGCAACGCTTTAAGACCTGAATTAGATTCATTTTCTTCTATTAGCGGTTTCGACTCGCCAAAATCATGAACTAATTGTTTTAGCGACTTAATAAACTGTTGAATATCGTCAATTAACTTTTTGTTACTTTGAAATTTTAAAGAAGTAGGGGGGACTGTCTTATCACGCTTCCAAATTGATGAAATGAATGCTTTTAATGCATCGGCGTCTTCATTTGGAAGTTGGTGATGTTGTAATGACGATTGAATAAACGCCTGTAACTCAGAATGAATTAAGTCACTCAGTGCTTTGCTCATACCTTCACCAATGACTGCGTCTGTTTGTTCAAGCGCAAATTTGAGCTCGAAGTCAAAAGATTTTATATTCGCTGTGGGTACATCAAAGTACTGTAGTAGTTCATGTTTACGATTCAATCCAACATAGCTTTCGGCAATATCTGCCGAACGAATATTAGCTTGGTTTTGGGCGTTGATCATATCTATCAATATAGACGATAGAACTGACTCCAAAATGTCCGACATAATTGCTCCCCCCTAGTAAGTAGGAAATTAAACTTAATTAACTTTTTAATATTTCACCGTAGCTCAATCATTTAGCTTTTCCCTTCGGACTATTTTTTACCGCTTGAGGTGAGTCATCTTTTACCTCAACGTCAGGATCAACGACAGGATCAGTGTTTGTGACCACAGTGTATGTGTAATCAATTATCTCTTGCTCTGTCTTGTCAGAATTTGCGATAGGTACCATGGCTTCTATTTTCATTTTTCCCTGGGAATCAACCGCGTTTTCGGCCAAGGTAACAAGGAACTGAACCACGCCTTTCCTGTTGGTGTAACCTGTGACCGCAGCAGCATCATTAATCTCAGGCCCTGTATCTCTGCGTCTGTATGCTTTTATCAAATCCTTGGTTACATTCAGTCTTTTACCACTTACCAAATTATTTACTTCGGTTTGTAAATCCTCTTCTTCATTACCTTTGATTAATGTAATGGACGCGAAAGGATTTTCACCCACAGGAGTAATGGTAACTTTACCTGATTTGACATTACGACCTTGGGTATCGGTCATAGTGACTTGGATAGTGCCACTTTGCGTTCTGTCGATATTTAAATTTGCAGGGGATATTAATACCTGCTCATCTACTCCAACCGTTGTTGCACTGCCTTGTAGGATATTAAGCACTGTTTGTAGACCCGTAGGCATACCAGATTGGCCACCTTTTACATTTACATTCATCGTATACTCAACGGAGTATTTTGATTCTTGTGCGGCTTTAGAATGCTGTTTAGATGAGTAGTTGGCTTCTGCTTTGACTTTAATACTAAACGGACCTATACCCAGTGATGCTTCTGCTGATGCATCAACACCCAGTTCAGTGTCTGAGCTAGTTTCTTCAGTAGATGACGAACCAGCAGATATGTTTGCGATGAAATCAATCGTAAACTCTGAAACTTCAATGCTAGGAATTGTTAAAATAACAAGTAAAGGAACCGTTAATGTGGCTTCCTGGCCGTTATTGTTATAGGTAAATACAACGTTCACTGGCTTTTTTTCGTTCGTATCGGGGTCAATAGTTAAACAGACTTCATTTATAAACTCATAGGTAGTTTTTGCTGCCAGAGCTTGAGCTTTGATTATTGCGTCCATTGGTCCACCTATCAACGAACTAAAATCCAGCGCTTGAAGCGCGTTAGTCGCAACGGTGTTGGGGGTGACATCTATAGCCATTTCAATTCTCCAAAATTTTATTTAGGTTATGGAAAACTTGTACACAGCATTCGTTAAAATATTACAAATTCACAATAACCATAGGCTCATCACAATTTACCAACCTTCTGTTAACCTTCTGGCAGCATAATGTGCTGTTTTGTGAATTGTTTTAGGAGAAATTATTTATTCCAAAATATTAGGAACTTTGTTTAGAGGCTTAGATAATGATGAAGTGGCAATATGAGTTATAGGCTTTTCGCGTTATAAGAGGAATAAGCAAGATAGCTCTGTGCTACCATATCGCTCTAATCTGATTGAGTTTACCGCGTGCTTCCACATATTAATTCCATTCTGGCGCTTAGAACGTCTGAGCTCAAACGAGCAAAGCGAGCATTCAACGCGCGGGGTAGTAAAGTTATCCGTTGCGACATTTGTTTGCTGCCTGTAAACGCGTGTATTTGTGCCGATAAGCCAGAACCACAAGCATCCTGTGCGGTGTTATTCATCATGTACAAGGGCGAATACTACAAGCCCACCAACACAGGCCGATTAATTGCGGATGTGGTAGCTGAAAATTACGCGTTTGTGTGGCACAGAACAGAGCCCGATCCGGATTTACTGGCGTTACTAAGCAACCCTAAATACCAACCCATTATCATATTTCCTCACGAGTATGCTGAGCCAGCGCGCTGCATAGCCAAGCCTGAAGATAAAACAGATAAAATTCCGTTGTTTATTTTTTTAGACGGCACGTGGCGTGAAGCGCGAAAGATGTTTGGTAAAAGCCCTTACCTTGATAACTTTCCGGTGCTGGGTGTATCCCCTGAAATATCATCGAATTACTTGTTGCGTGAATCTACACGAGAATTCCAGCATTGCACTGCAGAGGTGGGAATAAACGTGTTAGATTTGGCCGGTGAGGTTGAAGCGGCTACGGCGCTTGCTAAATATTTCAGTATTTTTCGACATCAATACTTGAAAGGGAAGCCCCATTTAAGTCACAAAATTGAATTTGCAAAGGCGCAAGTTAAGTAACCCTTGTCTTGCGTGCATTCGCGCTTAACTATAAGGTTAAGCAATCAAAACCCAAGGAGAAAAACATGGCAACAGTTACGTTTCAAGGTAATTCAGTTTCAACTGTAGGTTCGCTTCCAGAAGTTGGGCAGCAAGCCCCAGACTTCACATTAGTAAAAGCGGATTTAGGTGAAGTAACCCTCGCTGATCTTAAGGGTAAACGCGTTATTCTTAACATTTTCCCTTCTATCGATACGGGTACGTGTGCAACGTCAGTGCGTAAATTCAATGAACAAGCCGCTGGTTTAGACAATACACAAGTAATTTGTGTATCTGCTGACTTACCGTTTGCAGCTGGCCGCTTTTGTGGGGCTGAAGGCATTGAAAATGTTGTTACCGGTTCTACTTTCCGTACAAGCTTTGGCGACGACTACGGTGTAGCGTTCACCTCTATGCCGCTAACTGGTCTGCTATCACGAACAGTCGTTGTGATTGATACCGACGGTAAGGTAATTTATACCGAGCAAGTGGCTGAAACCACGGAAGAACCAAACTACGATTCAGCAATGGCTGCTTTGTAAATTAAGAGTGTAAAGCGTAAATAAATCAAACCAGTAATGCCCACAGCGTTACGTGGGCATTTCAATGGAGAGGGTGGTATGTCGATGTTAGTTAATGTTCAATCGCTTGCCACGCAACTGCAAGATGAACCCATCATTTTAGTGCGTGCAGTTATGGACGATCCAGTTACCAAAACGCCTGATTCTCGCGATGCCATGGTGTTGCCAAACTCTGTGGATATAGACTTAGACGGCGAGGGCAGTGATCACACCACGGGTTTTCCTCATAGTATGCCAACCGAATCTGATTTTGCTTTGTACTTAGGGCGACAAGGTTTGACCGAACGTTCGTCTTTAGTGGTTTACGACACTCGAGGAATGTACAGCGCCCCCCGTGTTTGGTGGATGCTTAAGGCCATAGGGCATAAGAACGTAAAATTGTTAAATGGCGGCCAAGTAGCGTGGGAAGAAAAAAACTTACCAGTATCAGAACAACGCATTCCCTCACACTTTAAGTATGAGAGTAATGCCCAGAGCAAATGGTTCGTGAATAGTTCAGCGGTTATTCAAGCGATTAAAACCGATGCTCAACTTGTCGACGCCAGAAGTGAAGCGCGGTTTTACGGGCAAGTAGAAGAGCCTCGTGCTGGGGTTCGTTCGGGGCACATGCCCGGCGCTTACAATCTTCCATTCACAGCGCTGTTAGATAATGGCTTTTTCTTAGGCATTGAAAAATTAAAAGATGTTTTTGCAAAAGCCAACATTGATTTGTCGAAGCCCATTATTTGTACCTGCGGTTCAGGAGTTACGGCGTGTATTATTGGCGTTGCTGCACTCATGTGCGGTGCAAATGATGTTGCTATTTACGATGGTTCTTGGTCTGAGTGGGGAGCAAACGCCACTTTTCCAGTAGTGAAAGATTAACCTTCGTTTAATTTAGGGTAGTCGTGTTACGTGTATATATTTCAAAGGAATTGAGCTTATGAATACACCGCCTCGCGTTGTCGTGTTAACTGGTGCAGGAATTTCAGCCGAGTCTGGATTAAAAACATTTCGAGATAACAACGGATTATGGGAAGAACACAGTGTGGAAGACGTGGCTACGCCCGAAGCTTTTGCGCGTAACCCTGAGCTTGTATATCGATTTTACAATGAACGAAGATTACAACTCACCAACGCCTGCGTTATGCCTAATGCAGCTCATGAAGCGCTAGCGCAACTTGAACGGGTATTAAAAGGCCAACTTACGTTAATTACCCAAAATGTGGACGACTTGCATGAGCGGGCAGGTAGCGAACAGATTTTGCACATGCATGGAAAGTTACTGTCCAGCCGGTGTGTAACGACCAATAAAACGTTTGAATGCAACACGGCGTTCGACGGCCAAACTACTTGTGCGTGTTGCAATACCACAACCTTACGACCAGACATTGTATGGTTTGGTGAAATGCCCCTTTATATGGAAGAAATTTCGCAAGATATTGCGAACGCCGATATTTTCGTAGCCATCGGTACCTCAGGCAATGTTTATCCTGCCGCTGGGTTTGTGATTAATGCAAAAGATTCTGGCGCAAAATGTGTAGAATTGAATTTAGAACCTAGTGCGAATAATTGGTTGTTCGATGAATCTATTAGCGGCAATGCCACCGACATAGTCCCAGCGTTTGTAACACGGTTAATTAAAGAATATGATCTTTAACTAAAGTCATGACTTGAAGATTTCATGGCTAAAAACGCTTTACTACCATGTAAGCCCACTGACACTGAACACTTAAAATACAGAGTAATATTAAAAATATATGCCTTACCTTAATGAATTTTTAACTATCGCCCTAGTACACCTTGTTGCAGTAGCTAGCCCAGGCCCTGATTTTGCGGTAGTGGTTCGAAATAGCCTCGCTTACGGTCGCCGCATTGCTATTTATACCAGCATTGGAATTGGACTAGCGATTTTGCTGCACGTTGGGTATTCATTAGTGGGATTGAGCGTAGTTATTGCCACCACGCCATGGCTGTTTCAAACCTTTAGTTATCTTGCGGCGGGTTATCTTTTGTATCTTGCGTATGGTGCATTAAAAAGCGGGCCTAGCCAACCACGAGTAGACGGCGAGTCTGGGGTAAGCAACAGCGTAGATAATCTGGATGAAACTAAGCTAGCTGATAACAAGGAGGCCAATAATAAAAAAGCTAGCTCGCAAATATCTGCGCAAAAAGCGCTTTGGATTGGTTTTTTAACAAATGGCTTAAACCCCAAAGCGACCTTATTCTTCTTATCGTTGTTCACCGCTATTATAGATATCGACACGCCTTTTTCAATCAAGCTTGGTTATGGTATTTACTTAGTCATAGCAACAGGGCTTTGGTTCTGCTTCTTATCCTACCTACTTAGTACCAGTAAAATTGCTCAACTTATTGGAAAAAAAGGGTACTGGCTTGACCGTGCAATGGGCGTTTTACTGGTTGGCTTGGCCGCAAAATTAGTCTTGGGCTAGCATTTCGCACAGATATTTATTCTTAGAAGCAAATCGAGAGTCATTACATTTAATCAACTAACACGTGGTTATTGGGGTTAATCGCCATATTTATGTATAATACGGCGGTTAAATTCGATAGCAGCAGTAGAGGAACGTGTGGCAGATAATAAAATGCCTTTTAAAGATAACCAGCCATCAAGCAAGCTAGAAAGAACACTTTCAAAGCAATATGATTTCGATATTAAATCGTTGTTTTCTCGCGCTAATGGTTTGGCTAAAGCAAATTTTTTAAGCTTATTCCAAGCATCATTGGTTCTATTTCTTACGTTTGTCGTACTCGGTTTTGTTGCTCAGAAGTTCATCACTTTTAATGAAGACGGCACCTTCATTTTTGAACACCAATCGTTAATTGAAATTGTCGCTATTTTCATAGTTGCACCACTAATCGGCGGGTTGTATATGATGGGGGTAAGCCATGCCAGAGGTCAAAAAACCACGGTATTTTCTATTTTCAGCTATGTCTCTTTAATATTCGCATTAGCCCTTACTCAATTGGTGAATGGCATTGTGGTGCAAATCGGCTTGGTATTGTTAGTGGTCCCTGGTGTGTACTTTTGGATGGCGACCTCTTTTTCACTGATGCTAGTTGCCGATAAATCGCTAACACCGCTTCGCGCTATAATTTTATCTTGCCGTGTATTTAATGCTTATTGGGCACAGTTAGCGGGTGTGTTTGCCATTTTCATTATATTGTTTATTTCCGTTCCCTTTACATTAGGTTTGTCCCTTGTTTGGGTTCTACCCCTGTATTTCAGTATGCTAGGCTTGTTGTATGAAGAGATGATTGGTGAAGAGGGCGAACCTACCCAATCTGAATCTGTTCAAAGTAAAACGAATGAGTCGAGCTTCGATGCATAAACGGGAAACCCTAAAAATTGTTTTAATTACTATCGCTGTATTGGCAGTAATAGTCATTAACGCGCTAATATTAACTAAGCGTGAGCCCGATATTTTAGATATTCCAGAAACACCTGAAGCGACAAAACCTGTTCCTGATTTTTCTGCTTATACTGATATAAAAGAAAAGAAGAGCGCGTTTTTTGATTACTTACGCCCTGAAGTTGAAAAACAAAATGCGTATTTACTTACCCTTAGACACTACATACAAACTTTGTATCGTAAGGCTTTGAACGAAGAGTCCCTAACTGACGATGACATTAGCCGCCTTGAGTGGCTACAAACTGAGTACCGCGTAAAGGCGGAACAACCGCTAACGTCTCGTCTGCTTGCATTGCTTCACAAAATTGATATTTTGCCTGCTGAACTCGTGCTCGTTCAAGCGGCAAACGAGTCGGCATGGGGCACCAGTCGTTTTGCTAGAAAAGGTTATAACTTTTTTGGTATTTGGTGCTTTGTAAAAGGTTGCGGTTTTGTACCTGGTAAACGAAATGCGGGCGCAACGCACGAGGTCGCGAAATTTTCCAGCCTTTCTCGCGCTACTTATACTTATATGCGTAACCTGAATAGACACGATGCCTATACCGATTTGCGAGAAATCAGAGAGCGGTTAAGAGCAAATCAAATCCCCATTACTGGTGTAGCCTTGGCAGAGGGATTAATGAATTACTCTGAGCGTGGCGCGGCCTATGTAGACGAATTACAAACCATGATCCGGTTTAACCAGGAGTTCTTAACTGAATGAAACGTATAGCATGCGCGCTTATTGGCGCATTACTCACCTCAAGTGTTGCCGCCGAAATGGTAAATGTGGAATATAGCCGTTTTTATAGCCACGTAAAAAAACTTGATAATGAAGACACTCAAGCTCTGCAATTCGCTTTTGGTTTTCTGAGGGTTGGTGAAGGGCGGTTATGTGAAATTAATAACGCTGAAATTGTCACTGACAAACAAACTATGCCATTGGAGGTTAGTGATGAGTATAGATTCACGGTACCTACGGAAAAAGCGCTAAAATTAGCGAATGCATTTATACGCATAGATTTAACGGAAGCGGCAAATGTGTGCGATATGTCAGTTCAGCTCGAAACAAAAAGTGAATACTTAACCGCCAGTTATACAAAAGAAGAGCTGAATTTTATCTATGGTCAATATGAAGCGTTCTTCAATGAAATGGGCAGCTTTTTATCGTTCTTAATGCCAACCGTTAAAGGGTTGATGTTGCAATTCGATGATAGAAACTTAGATTATATTACCCCAGAAGGGCTGCATATCAACAACGGTATACTTCACCTAGAACAAAGC
This sequence comes from Alteromonas lipotrueae, assembly GCF_019249215.1. Classification (GTDB taxonomy): domain Bacteria; phylum Pseudomonadota; class Gammaproteobacteria; order Enterobacterales; family Alteromonadaceae; genus Alteromonas; species Alteromonas lipotrueae. The sequence goes on along the minus strand of NZ_JAESDI010000016.1, from coordinate 30,886 downwards.
GAAATCAACGAAATCAAAGGGCTTACCTTACCGAAAGCCCCACTTCGTGTTACCGCTATGGCATCAAGCTAACAGTTGATACTTAATTTGCTCAGCAATTCGGGTGATGGTTTCTTCACCCTTTTCGCATAGCTCTTGTGCACGATGAAATTCCATAATACCCACATCCGTTAATTGGGGCTCTATAAGAATATCCGGCGGATCGCCCGCTAAACGTGAACGTGTCACCCTCGCTTGAAGTATCTCCAGCGAACTACTCATTACACTTAAAATCCCTGGTGGGTTACCTCTGGGGACTTTATTAGGTGGTGGAGAAATCGTTTCTTCTATGGCCTCAATAGCGTCGCTAGCAACCCCTTCGTTTTGTTCGGTGTGCTTGCTGTCGGTTTCCGTTTCTTCTTTTTCTTTACTGTCAGGTGAAAACCATTGCTTAAGCACATTTTGGCTTTTAGTGAAAAAGTCTTCGGTTTTTCTTTGGTTCTCTTCGTGATCTAGTCGTAATTTTTCAAGCCTAAGTGGCCTGAAGTCAGCATTAAGGTTCACGGCAATCACAAAATCGGCACCAAGCTGTCGACATAGATTAACAGGCACTGGATTAACTACCGCACCATCAACTAACCAACGGTCGCCATGAGCCACTGGGGCAAATAGTGCAGGAATAGCACACGAAGCTTGAATGGTGTTACCAATTTCGCCCGAACTGAAAACCACTTCACGGCCCGTGTACAAATCGGTAGCCACCGAGGCGAACGGTTTTTCCATTGCTTCGTAGGTTGGGGCACAAAATTCACTGGCAAGTTTATCAAACACTTTTTGCCCACTAGCAATGCCGCCTCTGCGTAAGCCAACACCCATCAAGGCGAGTACCTGCCAATCTGACAAAGAACAAGACCATTCTTTAAGGCCTTCTAACTTGCCACTAGCGTAGGCTGCACCGACATAGGCACCAATAGAGCAACCTGCTACGACGTCAATTTTAATACCCAGCTTTTCTAACGCTTGAATAATACCAATGTGGGTCCAACCTCTTGCGGCACCCGCACCTAATGCTAGACCAATTTTCATTTAGTTTGATTCCATCAAATTGATAACGTGAACCGTGTCGTCAGAAGGCTCACTTGGCGACGCGAAGGTGGGAGGATCGAAACCAATATCACCGTCTTCAACTGGGCCGTTCTGCGTAGATATACCTTTAAAGTCGTGCAAATTCTGATCGACCAAATGCGATGGTGCTACATTTTGAAGCGCACTAAACATAGACTCAATACGTCCAGGAAAACGACGATCCCAATCTTGTAGCATGGCCTTAACGTTCTGACGCTGTAAATTCTCTTGAGAACCGCACAAGTTGCAAGGAATAATAGGAAATTCTACGGCATCAGAATAACGCTGAATGTCTTTCTCGGTACAATAGGCAAGGGGCCTGATCACAATGTGTTCACCATTGTCGCTAACCAGCTTTGGCGGCATTGATTTAAGCTTACCGCCATGGAACATGTTCAAAAAGAAGGTTTCTAGCATGTCGTCACGGTGGTGGCCAAGCGCAATTTTAGTGGCGCCTAATTTTTTGGCCGTGTTGTATAAAATGCCCCGACGTAATCGTGAACAAAGCGAACACGTGGTTTTACCTTCAGGCACTTTGTCCATAACAATAGAGTAAGTATCTTCTTCTACAATTTTGTATTCAACACCTACACTCTCAAGGTATTCAGGAAGTACATGTTCTGGAAATCCTGGCTGCTTTTGATCTAGGTTAACCGCAATAATGTCAAAATGAATTGGCGCGATGCGTTTTAAAAACATAAGAATATCAAGCATGGTGTAACTGTCTTTTCCTCCGGACAAACACACCATCACTTTATCGTTATGTTCAATCATGCCGAAATCAGCAATCGCTTTGCCTACATTTCGACGAAGTCGCTTTTGTAGCTTGTTAAAGCTGTATTTTTGTTTGTTTTGAGACGCGGTTAACGGGGCGTCTGCACGGTTTGTGCCTGCACTGGTCATATCAATAGCTTGGTTACTGCGAAAAAAACCATTATACAGTAATCAGGTAAAATTGAATGTGCGAGGTTAAGATTTTTTGTATCTTGTCGGCACTAGCCGCTAGCAAAAAACAATAGCGCAAAAGACTATAGAGCGGTGCTAGCAAACAGTGCCGACAGGCTGTGTACAAACACGTTTGAATTACCGTGAAAGGGGCGAAATAAAGCCGTCTGGTTTTATTGCCAGTACATCACACACAAGTTCATCAATAACATGTTCAGCCGTGTTACCTATAAGGGCCGCGGAAATACCTACTCTGCCAACGGTACCAATGATCACAAGTTCGGCATCGATATCTTTGGCTATTCTTGGAATGACTTTTTCAGGAAGCCCCTCTTTCACATAACAGCGCTCGCTATCGATAGCATACTTTTCGCTGTGTGTGTTCATCTCGAGTTCGTGATGATGCTTTACCGCGTTGTTGTATGTGTCTGGGTCGAACTCAGGAACTTCAATAGCAATATTAAGCGGTGTAGCAGGGTAGCTGTTAACCAAATTTACGTTGCCGCTGAGTAATGCGGCATAATCGTTAGCAATAACTGTGATTTTGTCGTTGAGTAGCGCATGTTCGTCGTCTTCACTGCCTACATTTACCGCCGCAATAATTTCGCCGTTTTCAGGCCATTCATGTTCTTTAACCAACAATACGGGGGAGGGGCATTTTCTAAGGAGATGCCAGTCTGTAGGAGTAAAAATAACGGAGGCTAAATCGTCATGGCGCTTGGTTGCTTTTACAACCAAGTCTATATTGTTATCTATTACGTAATGCACAACAGCTTCAAAGGCACGGTTATTCCACTCAACAACAATATCGGTTTTTTCAAACCCTAAATCGCTAAGGATTTTCCGTAACCAACCCGCATGTTCCTTAGTGACCGCATCGCGCATAGCTTCACGATCATCAGGGCTAAGCATGGTTGTCATATCGTAAGATAAGTCGTAAACCACCAGCATGGCGGTGACAGAGGCACCTGTCTTTTTGGCAAGTTCATATGCACGGCTAAGCGCAGGTTGGGTATCTCTATCGGCTTCAATGACCGCTAAAATACGTTCATACTTAATCATAACCCCTCCAAACATTTTTAGATTTTTGGTTGCTACAATTTAAGTGTAATACCTATTTGCTATTACGTAACTTGTTTTAGATCAAAAGCTTTGAAGATTAGCTATTACAGGCGATATTAGGTGCAACCACAGACGTTAAACGTTGTGACATCTCATCAAAATCTAAAATAGTGATGAGTTTACCGTCCACTTGGATAATATTTTCTTTTTGAAAACGGCTTAATAAGCGGCTAATGGTTTCAATAGTTAGACCCAGGTAGTTCCCAATTTCATTTCGGGTCATGGTTAGGTGAAATTCTTTATTTGAAAATCCACGTTCTTCGAAACGTTGAGAAAGCTGAGAGAGGAAATACAATAGACGTTCTTCCGCTGAGCGCTTATTAAGCAACATCATGAGGTCATGATCTTGTTTAATTTCCGCACTCATGAAACTCATTATTTGATGTCTTAACTTCGGAAATTGAACCGACATCTCATCAAGCGTCTCATACGGTAATTCGCACACCATGGCGGTTTCTAATGCCTGGGCATAGCTTTGGTGCTTGTTTTCCCGTAATGCATCGAAGCCGATAATATCGCCAGGGAAGTGAAAACCTGTAATCTGCTCTTCACCATCTGAATTGGTGACGAAAGACTTAAAAGAGCCCGTGCGTACTGCGTAAAGAGAGTTAAATGTATCTCCCGACTTTACCAGCAAATCACTCTTGTGAAGGGGTTTCTTTCGCTCAATAATATCATCTAAAGATTCAATCTCAGTCTTGTTTAGCGCAACGGGTAAACACAAGTGGCTGAAACTGCAATTTTGACAATGAATTGAGAATTGGCTTCCTTTGCTCATAAGTTCAAACTATAAATAGGGTCGACTTAATATAATCTTACTCTTTTGTTTATGAAATTGCTGCATAAATTAAAAAGAGAGCGTAAATAGCCAATATTCCAGATAAGCATTGTCTTACCACGGGGTGCCTGAAACCGGCTATTAGGTACTGACTACCTGCGCTTGCCGCCAGCAAAGTGGGCAGAGTACCTAACCCAAAAAATAGCATAATGGCAGCGCCGTCAACGGCCGAGCCTGATGCTAATGACCACGTTAACGTGGAATAGACCAACCCGCAGGGAAGCCAGCCCCATATGAAACCATAGGGTAGTGCATAAACCGGGCTTTTGAATGGAAGAAATCGTTTAGATAAGGGCTGAATAGCTTTAAATAACCCGCGCCCCATAGCTTCAATATAATTCAAGCCTTGCCACCACTTTCCCAAATAACACGCTAAAAGCACCAGCATAACGCCACTAATCAAAGATAAAACGGGTTTAGCGATAGGCACAAATTCGGTTGCCATTTGGCCGACAGCGCCTGTAATAGCACCGGCTAATGTGTAGCTGAGAATACGGCCAAAATTATAGGCAAGGGTGTAGGGTAAAGCAGGTTCATTACTTGGCGTTACCGTGCGTAGTGCCGCAACAATACCGCCACACATGCCAACACAATGCACTCCGCCAGCAATTCCAATGAAAAAGGCAGAGAATATATTAACCTCTGTCATCAGTTTCTTTACGTTGTTGTAACTGCTTTCGCTGCTCGGCTAGCTTCTTTTCATCACCTGATAAATCATCATCAAACAAAATGCTATAGCCCTGTCTATCAAGGTCTTCAAACTGATTGGTTTTAACCGCCCAGAAAAAGATAACCAGCGCCAACGCAACAATGATGATAGCGATGGGAATTAAGACGTAAATGATACTCATGTTATTTACTTAATAACCTCGTTGAATTGGTGACCACAATAATACTACTCAGTGACATGCCAACCACGGCCATCCAGGGAGAGAGTAAACCCGACACCGCAAAAGGAAGAATGATTATATTGTAACCTACTGACCATGCGATGTTTTGCTGAATTTTACGCTTTGCCTGTTTAGCCACTGAAAATAAGGTTGGTACCGACAGCAAGCTGTCTCCCAGCAAAATAACATCTGCCGCTGTTTTGGCTACATCGGTGGCGTTTCCTACCGCAACCGCCACATCTGCACTTGCAAGAACAGGGGCATCGTTTATACCGTCGCCCATCATCATGACTTTGCGGCCTTGCTTTTGTAACGTATGCACCTGAGAATACTTTTGCTCAGGCGATAGGCCACCTTTCGCTAAATTGATAGGTAAGCTGGCAGTAAGTGCATTAACATTATTTTGTGTATCACCACTTAACACCACCAATTGATGTGCATTCAGTGCGTTGAGTGTCGCTAAGGCATCTTGACGCAAGCTATCATTGACGCAAAACGCCGCCATTAATACACCGTCGGCACACAAAAACACATTTGCCGGTATGTCTACCTTAGAGGTGGTTGGTAAGTTACAAAATACGGCTGAGCCCATAGTAAAAACTACGTTGTTTATCTCACCACTAATGCCACCACCTGGTGTAACGGTAAATCCGTTCATGCTATTAGGTGGGGTTTTATTTTGTGACTTAACATTATCGCTGTCGAAGGCACGCGCAATAGGGTGCTCAGAACGAGACTCTAACAATGCGGTGAGCGCCATTACCTGCACCGGATCTACCCCTTTAGCAAACCAGCGCTGTTGCAACGAGAACTTGCCTTCGGTTAGTGTGCCGGTTTTATCAAGGGCAATAGTATCAATATCGTTGAGTTGCTCTAACGCATCAGCACGCTTTAACAAAATGCCCTGACGATTTAGCTTTGCCATGGCACAGGTTAACGCTGACGGTGTGGCTAAGCCAAGGGCACAAGGGCAGGTTGCCACTAATACCGAGATGGTGATCCAAAACGCTTCTTCACTGCCCACAAACGACCAATAACTGTACGTTAAAGCCGATATCAACAACACCGAGAACACAAAATAACGGGAAAAGTTATCGGCAATTTGCGCGGCTTTTGGTTTACTTGCCATGGCGCTAGCCTGCAAACGTACTATTTGGTTGACTAAGGCATGCTTTAAGCTTTGGGTTACTTTAACCGTTAGTGTACCATCTTGATTTACTGTACCACCATAAACTACATGGCTGGTCGATTTACTTACGGGGTTAAATTCTCCCGTTAACATAGACTCATCAACCGCAGCAGTGCCGTCTAGCACGATACCGTCTACAGGGATGGTCTCACCAGGCTTTATTAATACAACATCATCGGGCACTAGCAGCTTTGCTAGGCATTGAATCATACTGCCATCATCTTGAATTTTAGTGGCAGATACAGGAATATACTGCATCATGTTGGCTGAAATTTGCGCCGCACGGTGCCTGCTTCTATGTTCGAGGAATCGGCTTAACAGCAGTAGAAAGATAAACATGCATATGGATTCAAAATACACTTCACCTTGCTCTAGCAAAGTGGAACGTAAACCCGCAAAGTAGGTGCCAAATACCGCGAGGGTGACAGGCACATCCATATTCACGGTTTTTGCGCTTATTGCCTTCAAAGCACCTAAATAGAACGCGCTTCCTGAATAAAGTACTACTGGGGTGGTAAGGGTGAGTGCAACCCAATAAAAGTATTGACGGGTTTCTTGTTCAATGGCACCAAACCAATCGAAGTAAAGCCCAGCCATTAGCATCATCACCTGCATGGTCATGATGCCTGCCAAGCCTAACTTTTTAATAAACGATTTTTGCTCGCGCTTATAGCTCGCTTCATGTTCATCAGGGTGAAACGGTGAGCCAACATAACCTATGCGTTTTAGTGTGGTGAGTATCTGGCTAAGCTTAATAACATCGGGTTCCCAGGTTATTAGTGCGCGGCGCTCCTGAACGTTTACGGCGACTTGCGCAATGCCGGATACTTTTGAAAGCTGCTTTTCAATCAGCCAACCGCACGCTGCACACGTTATGCCTTCAAGGGTTAGCTGTATTTGCTTGTGCTGTCCTTCGTCAAAAACAAACTCTTCTTGAAGGGCTGGGTCGTCATAAACATTAAGCGCAGAAAGGCTTTCTAATATACCATCGTCTGACTTTTGGGCAGGCTCAGTACGAAACTGATAATAATCTTCTAAGCCATTATCAACGATGGCCTGAGCAACCGCTTGGCAACCAGGGCAGCAGAGCTGCCTAGTTTCACCTAATATTACTGCTTCGTATTTGTGTGTTGCATCGTTAGGTAACGCGCAATGGAAACAAAGGTTCTCGCTCATTACGGGTTAAACTTGATAGCGCCAGAATAGGGGAGTTGAAGCGTATTTTGTACTTTCCAGCTGTCATCTATAGGAGAAAGCGAAACTTGCCACTTACCGGTTAAGTCTTTTTCAACAAAACCCCGGTAAATACCATTAGCATCACGACTTAATAATACACTTGTATCACGCTCTTCTATGGTGACATGATAAAAATTCAATTTAAGCGCGTTTCCTTCTGCAGGAATACCTGAATGGAATTTTACTGCAATACTGCCATCAGTAATGGTTAACTCAGTGGTAATATTTTTTCGTTTTGCAATGGCTTCTTTATCTAGCCGGGCATTAATGGCTTTACCTTCTTTGTAATAGTCGTCTACCACTAAGCTATCTTCGGTTGAAATAGCTAGCTTTAACAATACGCCTCCCATTATCAAAGTGATAAGAGGAACTGCGATAAGAAACCACGGCCAAAATTGTTTATACCAAGGTGTATTCATTAATGACATCAACTCGTTTACTACGGGAAAACCGGCGCGATAAAAAGCTAAAGCACACAGTCGGATAGGGCTATTTTCTCATAAAAAAAGCCTCGTGATAACGAGGCTTTTTAGCATTATTGTTAGTTATACGAATTTAGTCGTTAGAAAGACTATATACGTATGACGCAACAACATGGATTTTGTCATCACCCAAGGTTTTCTTGAATGAAGGCATAACACCATTTCGGCCGTAGGTTAGTGTTTCAGTAACCGCACGATGACTTCCACCATACAACCAAATGTTGTCAGTCAGGTTAGGCGCACCAAGTGCTTGGTTACCTTTACCGTCCATGCCGTGACAGGCAGCGCATGCAGCAAAGCGAACTTTACCTGCGTCAGCAAGTTGCTGGTCAACATCACGTCCGCTAAGACTTAATGCATATTCAACCACTTCTTCGATGCCTTTCTCACCCATAACATCTATCCATGCTGGCATAGCGGCTTTGCGGCCTAATGTTAAGGTTTCAACAATTTTGGCACCCGAACCACCGTATAACCAATCGTTATCAGTAAGGTTAGGGAAACCACCGTTTTGACCGCGAGCATCAGAACCGTGACACTGAGAACAGTTTTGCATAAACAAACGCTGCCCTACTTTATTCGCTTCAGGGTCCTTTGCTAGCTCCTCAACAGGAATTTGCGCATACGCTTCGAAAATTGGGTCGAACTTTTCAGCTGCATAATCCAACTCACGATCGTACTCTACAAACTTGCCTTGCTCTTTTGCATCGATACGCGCTTGCGCCGATTCTTCAAGCGTCAATATGCCTTGGTTTGAACTCTTCCAGCCAAATAAGCCTTCGTAAGAACCCAATCCAGGATAAAGGGCAAGGTAGATAAAACCCCAAATGATTGTCATGTAGAACATGATTGTCCACCAACGAGGTAGCTGGTTGTTCAACTCCTCGATGCCGTCGAATTCATGCCCCATTGATTCTCCTTCTGGCACGCCTGTTTGGTTAGACAAACACCAGCGCAGAAGGAAATAGCAACCAATGATTAACCCTAGGGTTATCACTGAAATCCATATTGTCCAAAACATACTCATAAGTTCGAGACTCCTGCTAATCTTCTTTTGATTTTTCTTTGTCTTCGTCTGCGAAAGGCAAATTCGCCGCTTCATCAAACTTTTGCTTGTTGCGGCTACTAAAAGCCCACCAAACTATGCCAATGAAACTAACAAAGACGATGACAGTAAAAATGCTACCTACTATTCCTTGATCCATATTATTTCAAATGTGTGCCAAGAGATTGTAGGTATGCAATAAGGGCTTCCATTTCAGATTTACCCTGTACTGCCGCTTGTGCTCCCGCGACATCTTCGTCGGTATACGGTACGCCAAAGCCTTGGAAAACTTCCATCTTCTTGGCGGTTAACTTACCGTCAAGTTTGTTTTCTGCAAGCCATGGGAACCCAGGCATGTTCGACTCAGGTACCACGTTACGCGGATTAAGCAGGTGAACACGATGCCATTCATCACTGTAACGCCCACCAACACGTGCTAGGTCAGGACCAGTACGCTTAGAACCCCAAAGGAAAGGGTGTTCCCATACTGACTCACCAGCAACACTGTAGTGACCGTAACGTTCTGTTTCGGCACGGAACGGACGAATCATTTGACTGTGACAACCAACACATCCTTCACGGATATAGATGTCACGGCCTTCTAATTCTAATGCTGTGTAAGGACGTAAGCCTGTTACCGGTTCCATTGTTTGCTGCTGAAACATCAGCGGCGTAATTTGAACCATGGCACCGAAGCTAATCGCAACAAGGATTAGCACGGTTAACAGGCCGACATTTTTTTCAATTAACTCATGTGGATTTTTCATTAGGTCGTCTCCTTATTACGCTGGCTGAGTTGTAACATCAGCAGCGATACTACCTTTAGGGGCACGAACGGTTTTCCATGTGTTGTAGGCCATGATAAGCATGCCAGTAACCACGAAACAACCACCAATGAAACGAACCACATAGAAAGGTTTAGACGCTTCAAGCGATTCTACAAAGCTATACGTTAATGTACCGTCAGCATTTACTGCACGCCACATTAGCCCTTGAAGAACACCTGACATCCACATTGCTACGATATAAAGCACTACACCAATGGTTGCTAACCAGAAATGAACATTAACAAGACGTGTGCTGTACATCGACGGCTGACCAAACAGGATAGGTATTAAGTGGTAGATAGAACCAATTGATACCATGGCTACCCAACCTAGTGCACCAGAGTGTACGTGGCCGATAGTCCAGTCTGTGTAGTGAGACAATGCGTTAACTGTTTTAATTGCCATCATTGGGCCTTCGAAGGTAGACATACCATAGAAAGACAATGAAACAATTAAGAAACGTAATACAGGGTCAGTACGCAATTTATGCCATGCACCAGATAGCGTCATTATACCGTTAATCATTCCGCCCCAAGAAGGAACGAATAGAATGATAGACATAACCATACCTAGCGACTGTGTCCAATCGGGTAGGGCAGTATAATGTAAGTGGTGAGGACCAGCCCAAATGTACAATGAAATCAATGCCCAAAAGTGAACAATAGATAATCTGTACGAGTAAACTGGGCGACCTGCTTGCTTAGGAACGAAGTAATACATCATGCCCAAGAAGCCAGCAGTTAGGAAGAAACCTACTGCGTTATGGCCGTACCACCACTGCATCATGGCGTCTACTGCGCCTGCATACAATGAGTAAGACTTAGTGAAAGACACCGGAATGGCCATGCTATTACCAATATGCAATACAGCAACGGTAAGCATGAACGCCCCTAAGAACCAGTTCGCAACATAAATATGCGACACTTTTCGGATAACTAGGGTTCCGAAGAAGTTAATGATATAAGCGAGCCAGACCAGCGTAATCAGTATATCGATTGGCCATTCTAGTTCAGCGTATTCTTTCGAGCTGGTTAAACCTAAAGGTAGAGAAACTACCGCCAATACGATAACGGCTTGCCAGCCCCAAAACGTAAATGCAGCAAGTTTATCACTGAACAGTCTAACCTGAGAGGTACGCTGAACGATGTAGTATGACGTTGCGAACAACGCACAGCCGCCGAAGGCAAAAATAACGGCATTGGTGTGCAAAGGACGCAGACGCGAAAACGTTAGCCATGGTGTGTCAAAGTTAAGCATAGGTGCAAATAATTGCGCGGCAATAAATACCCCTAGGCCCATACCAATGATACCCCAGACTATGGTCATAATGGTAAATTGCCTAACTACTTTATAATTGTAGTCAGGTTGTGCTTGGCTTATTTCACTCATTTTAATGAATCTTCCACTTCAAATGAACTATGGTCTCCAACAGCCGTTCAAGTACGGTCTAGACATGCGAAAGCAACGGAATAACGCTTCACACCGAGCTCGGAAAGAGTAATAATTATAGTCTCCAAGCCAGTTGGTACGCGGATGATAAGGTTTTTAATTACAAAAAGATACCATAAACTACCTGAGCTTGATCTCCATCAATGAAGAAATATACAAAATTTAAGAAATGCTAAATAACAGTAACAAAAAGAGATCATTTTATTCACAAAAGTGGCTTACCCCACTTTGTATTTTTGTCGTTGCAGCATGTGTATTTACCGTGCATCAATACCAAATGTCCGCCACGCCTTCTTCGGGCCCCTTAAAGGAAATAGGAGAGAGCTGTACATTTGTCAACGAGCACTGTGAATTTTTAATACATGGCCAGCATGCCTATGCGGAATTTTCAGAGAAAGTAGAACCTGAAACCTCTATCACCTTAGTACTCGATTTACCTGTAGGTACAAACATAGAAAGCGCGTGGATTGAAGGCGTAAATATGTACATGGGAAAAGTGCCCGTGTTGCTAGAAAATAAACACAATGGGGAATGGTCAGGCTGGTTTATGTTGGGAAGTTGTAGTGAATCGACTATGAAGTGGCAATTGCGGCTAAATATAGAAGGGCAGGCAGCACCAAGCTACCTGAACTTCGAAACTAAAATTTAGTATTACTTACATTTGAGACTGTAAGTAATTAGCCAAGCCAAGGCGTTTCACTAGGCCAAGTTGTTGCTCTAACCAATGCGCGTGATCACGCTCGGTATCGTCAAGTAGTACGACTAAGATATCACGTGTTACGTAGTCTTTTTCAGACTCACATAGCGCGATAACTTCTTTAAGTTTTGCATCTACTTCATATTCAACACGAAGGTCGCTTTCAAGCATTTCAGGTACATCTGAACCTACTTTAAAGCCAGTCCGCGTGACCATGTCTGGAACGCCTTCTAAAAACAGCATACGCTCGATAAGTTTAGTGGCGTGGCCACGCTCATCGTCAAATTCGTGGTCGATTCGCTCATATAGCTTGGTAAGACCCCAATCTAAATACATTTGAGAATGAATGAAGTATTGATCCATAGCGGCCAGTTCATAAGAAAGTAGCTCGTTTAGACCTTTAATGATGGTCTGATTACCTTTCATTAGTCATCTCCCATTACTTGCGCCTGAAGGTAGTTTTCAATACCCATAGCGCCAATTTGATATTCTTGAGTTTCAATCCAATCTAAATGATCTTCTTCGTACTCTAAAATTGATTCTAGGATGTCGCGTGTAACGTAGTCCCGCTTCTCTTCGCACAGCGCGATGGCTTCGCGTAATAATGGTAACTGTTCTTTTTGGAATCTGGCATCGCAGCTCAGCATTTCCTCAGTATCTTCACCGATATAAAGTTTGCCCAACGCCTGAAGGTTAGGTAAACCTTCTAAAAATAGAATGCGCTCAATTAACTCATCTGCTTGCTTCATGTCTTTAATCGACTTTTTGTAGTTCTTTTCATTGAGCTCTTGTAAGCCCCAATTTTTGAACATACGTGCATGCAGAAAGTACTGATTTATAGACGTTAACTCACTGGTGAGTACATCATTCAGCTTCGCGACGACTTGTTTGTCACCTTGCATAGTAAAAACCTTAATTATCAATATGACGCTAGTGTAGACCGAAAACGTAAAGATGTCAAAAAATTACTTTAAAAACAACGGCATACAAATAGAAATGGTTATCACTTCATCCTTTGTTTGCATTAAGAATAGCGAGCTATTCCTGTTGCGTATTTGCATAGGCTAAACTTTCTTCCGCAAAACCTAAACCCGCTTCAGTGAAAAAGTTAAATACTTTATCAACACCTTGTTCTAGTAAGTAATTCACTTCATCCTCATACCGCGCGATTGCCGCTACTTTACCGGTATAACCTGCATTTCTAAGTTGACGGGTAATATTAATGGCATCTTGAATAGAAGGGAGTGCCAAAAGAATTAAGTGAACGTTTTTAATTTCTAGGTTGTCCCATAAGTCTACATCTTCACCGTCACCGCAAATAACGTTTAACCCTTCACTGGCAAGTTGTTTTACTTTCACTCTATCGGCGTCCATACCCCATACACTCACGTCAGCAAGTTTAGAAAGCGCATTAAATGCACCTTGCCCAACGCGTCCCATTCCCAACACTAAAAACTCTGCTTTGTGCAACGTAGGATAAATGTCTTCTTTAAGCCGGCGGTTCTTTTCGTAACGTTTAATCGTGTCTTTATATTTGTGATATTGAGAATGCGAGGTGCGATACAGCACACTAGTAATAACGAAAGAGACGGACAATGAAAGTGCAATCACTACTAACCAGCTTTCGGCCAATAAACCTAGCGATACCGCAAGCGCGCCTACAATAAGCCCAAATTCACTGAAGTTAGACAGCACAAGGCTACTTAAATAAGACGTTCGGCCTCGTAATCGAAGTGACGTAAATAAGCCAAAGAATAGGGCAGCCTTTATAGGGATAAACAAACAGAATACCAACGCGATAATAATCATGTTGAAATCAGGAAGCGCGGTCAGCCCGATGGTAAGGAAAAAGCCTATCAGGAATAAGTCTTTGAAGCTAAGTAACGATTTAGCAAGCTCACTGGCCTTTTCATGTTGCGCTAACATAATGCCAAATATCAGTGCACCTAAATCGCCTTTTATATTCACAAGCTCGAATAGGTGATAGCCGCCTAAGGCAAGAATGAACCCAGTAAGAGGGAGTAACTCTCCGTGACCTGACTTATTGATAACACGGTTAATAAGCGGCATCGCGGGAATAAGTGCCAACAACCCAAGTGCCCACACCGAAGGGAGTTTGCCTGTGGCAGCCACTAAAAATATAACAGCAAACACATCCTGCATAACCAAAATACCAATGGCAAGTCGGCCATGACGGGTTTTACTTTCACCGCTTTCTTCTAGCACTTTAATAACACAAACCGTACTGCTGAAGCTTAACGCAAAAGCAATCAGCGTAGCGCTTTGCCACGTTAGCCCTTCTATATACTGGCTGGCTACTGCAGCAATGCCATACACACCACAAGTCACAATGCCCACCCAAATGAGAGTGTGCGAAATACTACCGGCCCACACTTCGCGTTTACTTAGGTCGCGAACGTTTAATTTTAAACCAATAGTGAACAACATAATGGTAATCCCCAAGTTGGCTATCTTGGTAAGATCATCAGTGAGTGTATAACCTGAAAAATTTAGTAGGAAGCCAGCGACTAAGTAACCTACTAACGGGGGGATCCCGATAAGTTTAACCGTTAAGCCGCAAACAAATGCGAACAGAAGAAATGCATACTCCATGAATTACCTTTCACCATTTCGATTGATTAGTACAAATAGGAATGTCTGTCGTCCGTTTAAGCCATAACATCCGTACCTTACATTCTTACATTAGTTAGCGCGGCGATCACTCAAAATACAAAACACGCTGATGTATATAGAGGTGTTTAGATTAGCATGTAATGAAACCGGAGCGAATGGGAAAAGATAGATACCATTATGTTGCGTTTATATCGCTGTAGGTTTTATCAATTAAAGATATAGTAATACGTAATATACCGCCTAATAAAACCCGAAATTGTGTTGGAACAGTAACAACTGGTAATCACATGTGGAGTAGCTATGCGAAATCAAATCTTAGGAAGCTTAACGGCATTATTTATTTGTAACCTATTGCTAGGTTTTTATTGGCATCCAGCGTGGTGGTTTCTATTGTTAACCGTGATGTTACTGGTTTTAGCGATAGTCGACACAGTCCAGAACAAACATGCGATTTTGAAAAACTTCCCGCTAATTGGCAGAACTCGCTGGACCATAGAGTCACTGCGCCCCTTTATACAGCAGTATGTTTTAGAATCAGATACTGGCGGCGCGCCTATATCCCGTATGTTTCGCTCTATTGTATACCAACGAGCAAAAAACAGTAGAGAAACCATTCCTTTTGGCACCCAGTTAAATACGTACGACGATGGTTATGAATGGATAGGACATTCATTATCGGCCCGTGATATTGATGAAATGAACCACGACCCAAGGGTAACGATAGGTGGAAAAGACTGCAAGCAACCATACCATGCGAGCATTCTAAATATTAGTGCGATGAGCTTTGGTAGCCTGTCTAAAAATGCCATTCTGGCGCTTAACAAGGGCGCAAAGAAGGGTAACTTTTTCCATAACACTGGCGAAGGAGGCTTAACGCCTTACCACGAAGAAAACGGTGGTGACATTGTTTGGCAAATTGGCACAGGCTATTTTGGGTGCCGGACCAAAGACGGGAAGTTTGATGCCAATTTGTTTAAAGACAAAGCGTGTTTGCCGCAAGTTAAAATGATTGAAATTAAGTTAAGCCAAGGCGCAAAACC
The DNA here is from genome assembly GCF_019249215.1 of Alteromonas lipotrueae. Taxonomy (GTDB): domain Bacteria; phylum Pseudomonadota; class Gammaproteobacteria; order Enterobacterales; family Alteromonadaceae; genus Alteromonas; species Alteromonas lipotrueae. Next base: position 15,388 of record NZ_JAESDI010000016.1, on the reverse strand, counting down.
CGGCCATGGTGGTATATTACCAGCCTATAAAAATACACCTGAAATAGCGAAAATTAGAGGCGTAGAGCCAGGTACTCAGGTAGATTCACCACCACGTCATAGCGCCTTTTCTACGCCATTAGAGATGATTGATTATATACAAAAGCTTCGCGACCTAAGTGGTGGCAAGCCCATTGGAATTAAACTAGCGTTAGGCAGAAAAAGTGAATTTATTGCCATGTGTAAAGCCATGGTAGAAACTGGTATTACCCCCGACTTTATCACGGTAGATGGAGGTGAGGGTGGTACCGGCGCCGCCCCACTGGAATATACAAACTCAATTGGATTCCCACTTAGAGAAGCACTGGCATTTGTAGATGATTGTTTGATTGGTTTCGACTTAAGAAAACAAATAAAAATTATTGCCTCAGGTAAAATTATCTCAGCATTTCAGTTGGTTAAAAACTTAAGTTTGGGTGCAGATATTTGTAATAGTGCAAGAGGTATGATGCTGGCGCTTGGTTGTGTGCAGTCATTGTCGTGTAACACTAATAAGTGTCCAACTGGCGTTGCTACGCAAGATCCAAAACTGGCTAAAGGGCTAGATGTGACGGATAAATCTGAACGCGTGTATCGCTTTCACAAAAAAACCTTACATGCATTAATGGATATGCTGTCTTCAACCGGCCATGTAAGTACAACAGAATTAAACCGCACGCATATATTTAGACGTGTAGATCAAGCAAGTATCGCGCGATACGACGAAATATTTCCGCTAGTAAAAACCGGTACATTATTAGGTGATGATATTCCCGAGCGATTTAAACTGCACGTCAAAGAAGCTAATTCTGATAGCTTTATGCCATGCAGCCTATTGGCTGAAATCGAAGAAGAAACGAAATCAGTGTCTTAATTGCCATCTTGTTCTGGCATGCGTAATTGATACAAACGATACTCGGAAGTTCGATAGGGCACTACTTTATATTTAGGTTGTAAATAAGCAACTAAATCAATGAGTTCCTGAACGGTAAGTACATTGTTCATATTACGCATGCGAGAATCTCCATCTACAGAAGTCATACTAACAGGCTGTCTACGCGTTAGCTTATGAGAGGGATTTATCACACTGGTGACGAGTTCTCCGTATGTAGTGATCCTGCCGCTGCTTCCCCCTAGAGGTATAGGTTTGGGAACTAAATAAGCATGCTCTTCTGGCATTGTTATGCCTTCTATTTGGTGACAGTCTGTACACTGGTACTTTTGAAATGCAACTTTGCCAGCATCGGCATTTCCCTCAGGTAAGCTAAAACCCCGAGGGGAATCTGGACCTAAATCGCATCCCGCCAATAAAAATGCGAAAAATGGTAATGCGGTAGTAAGTTTTGCCATGTTCACGACTCCAACTTTATTATTCTGAAACTTTATTATGGTGAAAATCTAGAACGGCGAATTGATTTCAATCAAAGAAATGTGAAGGGAAGTTAACTATATTGTAATTATCCACTCCCGTTAATGGAATGAACTAATGGAAGATTACAATACTGTTTTAGTACCTGTAGATGTGTTTTCAGACTATTCGCAAATTTTATCGAGAGCGTTGCGGGTTGCGCCAGACCCAAAAAACGTTCATTTACTTTATGTGGCATTTCCACAAACTAACGTTGAGCCATACGGACTGTTTTTGGAGCGTGACTATTCACAAGACGTGCAAGAACAAGCAATGACAAAGTTGAAAGATATCGCGGCAATCAACAATATTCCAGACAGCAATGTGAACGTAGAAATTGGTTCACCTGCGGATGAAATACATCACTTAGCTGAAAAGTTAAACGCCGATCTGATAGTAATAGGGACACATGGACAAAGTGGTCTTCGGCTTCTTCTAGGCTCTACAGCGAATGCTGTGCTGCACGGTGTGAAAAGAGATGTTTTGGCAGTAAAAATCTAAACAATAAAAAAGTCAGTGCGCTTAATGATAGTGCAAAAAAATACGTAACATATCTGTCATTTAAATAAGTTAGTGTTTAAGAATTATGACCTAAAACACTGTAATGTTATGCCACCAAAGCGATCAGGTTTTACTCGTTTGTACTTTGCAACTATCTATTCCGCTAGAGGAATAAAAGCGGCATTTTCCAGCGAAGCTGCAGTGAGACAAGAAGTTGTAGCGATGGCGCTACTCATTCCCATTGTGTCTGTATTAGAAGTAACAAACAGCGAAAGAGTATTGTTACTCTTTTCGCTGTTTGTCGTGCTGATCACAGAACTACTTAACACTGCCGTGGAAAAACTATCAGACCACGTAAGTACTGATATGCACGAACTGATAGGGAAGGCCAAAGACATTGGTTCAGCCGCAGTATTTATCAGCTTGGTTTTGGCGTTAGTAACGTGGGGAATCATCTTATTGTAATAATGTTAAAAACGTAAATTTGCGAAGATATACGTTTATCTACAAAAAGATGGCTAACCTATTACATAGTTTCAGGGCTTTTCTTTTTGTCGTAACACTGCTCGATTAGCGCTACCACCGAACTGCTTAAGTTCTTAAGGTGTGATGCATCAACGCGACTTTCGCCACCGTGATTCAAATCGGAAATAGTAAACACCACATCTTCACCACTAGAATTAACATGAACCAATACATCATCGTCTTCATCTACAAATGGCACCTTAATATAAAGTGGCTCATTGCTATCAGCAAAGTAATCGATAGCTTCATCAATTGCAGTGAATGCTGGTTTTTTTTCAGGGTGGAGAGACCAGGTCTTAGATGGGATGACGAGTTCAGCGATAGTTTTACCGTGTGACGCATTAATACCGTTAGACATAACATTTCCTTTTTTAATACCTATGCTAGTTGGTACGAACCCATTCGATAAATGGGTTCAAATTTGAAAGTAAACAAAAAAAAAAAGAGAGAAAAACGGGAGCGATAAAGGGCGTATACAGCCCTGCATAGTTACGCATAACCAAAAGTTAAAAATAAAGCTCTTATATCAACAAGATAAAGATTGGATCAAAAAGGAAAAAATCGTGATAATAGAAAAAATAACGAGGGAAATCCTATTTGAACAATAAGGCTAATACAAAACCCAAATTTAGCGCTTAAATTTTTCTGAAAGCTTGGCCATTCCACCGCGTTTAACGTTGGCTTGTTGAGTATAGTGACCAGGCATTTCAGGGGACTGCCAGCCTCCGGCCAATTGGAGTTCAGGCAAGGTAGCACCATTTTCTGCTAGTGAAACTGCGCCACCAACTCTGCCACTATGAGGCGTAATGTTTTCTTTTATTCCTGCACGGGCTGCAACTCGTTTCCATATTCGATAAACACTCGAATAATCGAGAATTGCAGATTCATGTGTTGGTGAATGATGATGTGTATTTGGCTGTTCGTTATAAGGCAGCAACGCATGCCCACGGTTTGACACACGGCGAAAAAGGATACCTTTGTTTATACGGCGAGGATCATCGATAAGTCTTTCGCTCTGTGTCTTAGCATCGAAATTAGCCTCTGATATATATTCATCAACCATGTTGATAGTGCTAGTAGAAATAAAACGATGTGAACCTTTACCGCTTTGATCAGACTTTGATGTTACAACTAAAATTGCATTATTACGTCTACTAATATGCTCAGCACATACACGTACTAACTCATCAGCTCGTAACAGTGCATCGAACATTAAGTTCATAATAGTTAAATCACGCATCTCTAATAATGTGTCTGGAATAATTTTATTGTTTATTACGTCCAATAAGTCGATAGAAAGCGGAACGGCTTGGTTATGACTAAGTTGGAACTTACGATTTTCAATAAGTGACAAACGAACGAAATCCCGCAGATAAACCGATTGGATGATAGGGTTAGGAAGTTTTGCAATGCCTAAAAATTTACTCAGCGCTGACAGACGGCGTTTGATAGTTCTGTAGGCTAGGGGAGACTTACACAGCTCTTCTACATAGCGTTTAATTGCGTATTCATTATGAGAGAAATCATCATTAAAACTGTCGATACGTTCTGACTGGCAGAAAATGGCAAAGTCGTTAAAGTCACTGATATAGGCGCGTTGGGTATTGCGAGGTAGCTTTGTGAATATGTCACGAAAATACGCATCAACATATTCAGCTCGTTCTGTACTAGCAGTGTCACCATCGACAATAGACAGTTGTGTATTTGAACCAGGTTTGAATATAGACGACATCTAACTAACTCATTGCTTTTATTATAATTAACACAGGAATTTCACGCATGATAATTGCAGTTATCATGCGTGAAATACGAGAATAGCCTTGTATTAACCCAATTCTACACATTTATACTGTTTTTATATACAGTTGCGTTGGTAATAATCCAATTTTTCCTTACTAATCGGCTATATATTAAACGTGCGCTACGTAAAATTTAACAGCATATACCTCTGTTATGTTCTCAGATTTCACGTAGAAGCACGTTCAAATTACCCAAGTTTCAACTTTACTGGGTCTAAACTTACTCTCCAAACAATTAACATACTCAGCACTAGGTTAAGCGTCTATTCAACTAGCATCACTTAGAAAATTCCTACAACAGACAAAGTATAAAATAAAAATTGTAAAAAAGGTTAGGCGTCTTATCCTCGGCAATAAAAGTAAATAAGAAGTAGTAGATAATCACCGCGTTAAATTAAACGCTGCTCAAACGATGAATATCGTATTGTTAAACAAATCTAATTATTAATAATAAATCCTGACATTATCATTTATGCATAAACACGATAAGGGCTCGTTGAGACACACAATCACATTTATAAAATAACTAACTAATTTGTTTCCATATAAATACTCAACAAGCTTAATAACGTCTCGTTAGTAATAAACATACGTAACGTATTTTTAAAGCTGCCACTAAATTATTAATAATGATTGCCAAGCTACAAATTTAACAGTGAGTGCATAATCCACAGAAAGCTTCTAATTGTTGTACTTAAGAAATGAGTTTCCATTTCAGCCTAATTAATTTAAATACAGCGGTAAAGCATGGCTAACCCTAGGACAGGGAACAGCCTTAAGACTGGCCACAGCGAGATACAGAGTTAGAAATGCATCGACACATAAACGCGCCTACCTCCATAGCTACATCAATGCCTTATTTAACATAATATACATTATGCGCAATCAGTAGTTTGTACAGGAAAGCCAACAAAATGAAAAAGTTGAAAAATGACGCCTTTACATTGCTTTACATTCCAAACGGCTGTTTTGTATACTCGCGCCGCGCTCATTTCTTCCTCATTCCTCCCCCTGCATTATCAATTAAAGTGATAAACGCGCAGTGCAGTATAAATTAAATAAATAAGGCTAGTCTTATGGATAAAATTTTCAATTCGCATCCGCATCACGCACTCAGGGCGGCGTTTCATTTCCCGAATGGCGATACTGACACAAGGCGCGCGGCTGATTTCTTTTGCGTAAGCCAGCGCACTATTCAGCACTGGATGGTTCACGAAACCTTGCCAGATTGGGCGGTCAAACTACTATCTATCCACATGCGCGGCTATTTGCCCCACAACGACGAATGGAAAGGCTTTCACGTAGTGGGCAATAAAATTCATTTCAATGGCTTTTACGGGGCGCGTGAAGTCAGCGCGCGGCAACTTATGGCGCTTGATTTCGCACTACCTAGCACAAGCGATATGAAAAATTCGATATTTTGGGATAAGTTTTTGAAAAAAGAGCGGCGAGAAGAAATGAAAAAGCGGGCACACTAGCCCGCTCGTTTAACTGTTTTTACCCTCCAATCTCGTTAAGCGTAATTCATGCTTAAGCACGACATAACCTAGAATGCACATCACCCCATTAGCGCCCGTTCCCAGTAGGGCGCTAATTAAATCAAAGGTTTCTTTCATTGTCGCCGCCTATAGCCCGCGACGCCAACAAGCGCACCGCTTAACACCATGATAAAATCAATGTACCAATCGGGCATTTGCCTAACTTCGACAAACCCGCGCATGGTATAGGCTTGCAGGTACGGAATGAACACACTGATAAACGGATAACACCACATGCCGATAAGCGCCAAGCCCACGCGCCCATCTAAGGCCGTAGAAACGCCTTGAGCGGCTTTTTTCGTTCCGCTGGTAAGGTTATTCACTAAATCACGTAAAATCGGCGCTATGGCCGTTAAAATTTGAATCATGGCATTGTTTCCCCATGTATTAGGTCGTATATCCACGAACCCAGTTTAAAATTGCTGTCACCTGTTACCGATGCGCCCACACCATCAACACCAGACGCAAACACATTATCGTTGTTTAGCGGATTAACTGCATTGGCCGCTTTGCTGGCCTTTTTCTGGCCGTACTCAACCGCGACCAGTGCAACCACGGCGACCACGGCAATTTGTCCGGCTGGCGTTGTTAAAAATTTCGTTACCTGCTTCATGCGTAAAACCCCGCTGAAAAGCCATTATAAATAACTTGCTCAGAATATGGCTGTTCGCCGTTTTCGTGGTAAATCATGGCGGCAATTACATCGATATAATCTGCATCGCCCAGCACCACATCACGCCCCAGCCCTGTCTGATTTTCAATGCTGGCAATATACGCGCCTGTTTTATTTTCAGTGTCTGGTGCCCATCGCGTAACAATTTGCGCAATTGTCTTAAGTTGATATTTATCACGGTAATTTTTTAACAGCTTGGCGGCGGCGCGTATGCCCATTTCTGGCGTATTGAATTGCTCGAATTCGCTATCGCTTGAACTGCTCACCTCGCCTTGCCAATCGTTACCCACACGGATATTCAACGGGTTATTGTTTCGAATGCCGCGCGGCTTGTTATCACTTGCTTTCATAAATCCCCCTAGTAAGGCGACGCCAAGCGCCGCCCCCAGTAAATACGCGGCGCGCATTAGTTAACTTCCGACATAATGGCAACCTTAAGCCCGCCAGCCTTCGCCGTTTTACCTTCAACAATGATACAAATATCATCATATCGTGCATAAGCCTTGCCTAGCGTCGTAATGTTTAGTGAACGGCACGTGCTAGACGCCCCTTTTTCAAACTTAAACACCTCTCCGCCTTCGCAGAAAAACAACTCTGTTGTAGATCCAATCAGCACGCGCCCGCCTAGCCCGTGCATCAACTGAAAATCACCATCAGAGGTTAAGTAAGAACTAAATCGTTCGCCGTTAAAGCTGTAAAGCGTCTTGCTCGACGTTAGCACGAGTAAGTCACCTGTGTGTTCGTCAACTATAAGCCCGCCCGACGTGATTGTTTCCGGCGTTGAATAGCCTTGCCAAGTCTGCCCCTTATCCGCTGTTTTATATAAAAAGTTGGACGTTAACAACCAAATGACATTATCTGCGGTAATTGCCATTCCGTAAGGGATATACCCCTCGTCAGGAACCACCACACCCGACATGGCAAAGGGCGCGCCATTTTCTGATATTTGAAGACCTACTGTTTTTTGATACTCGGCGCGAATTGTGCCGCGCGCGTCGATGGCGTATGACGAAGACTGACCTTGAGTATTCCCCATTGCATCTTGTGTAACTTCTAGCGTATCGGGGTTAATGGTTATCCAGTTTTTATCATAACCACTACTTGTGCGTATGGGCGCACTGTAAAAGCCGCGATGGTCTATTGCGCCAATATCATCAATCGGATTCCCCGCAAACCCAGCCGCCCCCAAATCGGCGCTTAAATCAGCGCTCACCCTTCTTAAATTGCCACCCTTAAACATAAGCAATTCGTCGCTTTGCGGGCGACCTATAAAGTGCTTACTGTCTGTTGGTGCGATGGCAGTTCCTGCGGTTGGCGCTATTGTTGGCGCTTGCACGTCTCCAATTGTCGCCGATGTTGTCACCGTCGGCGGGTAATCGCCACTCGTTTCAAGTGCCCACACTGCGCCCTGTGTTGCCATGGTAAACACCTGCCCCGCCGCCAGCTTTACGCCGTTTTGAATTGAAAGGTTTGAACCCCCTAAAAATATGTCCTTTTCAGGCGTGAGCGTAATACGATTTCGCCCCACTTGCGCGGGCAGTAGCTCGGCTGCTTCACTTGAAAACACTTGCCCCACGGTAGAAATAAGGGCGTTTGACCCCACCTCGCGCGCGGTGTCTGGTGAATATGCCAGGGGAACGTCGGAAATCCAAACCTTTGTTTGCTGGTCGTTGTCTGACTTAAGCGCGACACGCTCAAACGTCGGCAATTCAAGCGCCATACCGCTAACCATCTTGGTTTGAAATACCTTACCCTTAGAATCGGTAATTCGCGCCGTCATTTCACCCGCAGCCAGCACAATGTTAATGTGTCGGCCTTGTCGGGTTACCTCATTAAATCGCCCTGCTTTTAGCAAAATATCAAATAGCATGCATCACCCCTTTTTTCTAAACATGTAAGCGGCCATTACGCCCGCCACGGCGACGAGCGCCACGGTTTTCATATTGGTTTCAGCCAATGCCGCGCCGTCAGAGCGACTAAATTGCTCCGTGAATTGCATCATCTGCTCAAACCCATCATTGAGCGCCGCGTTTGTGTCGGCTTGCTGCGCGCGGGCGTTACCCGATAGTGCAACCGCTAATTCATTGCCCATCTGCACTTGGGTAAGTGCGCTATCGTGAACCATCATTGCACTATCAAGCGTTCGAGCGTTCACCCCATCGGCCAATTCTAGCGCATCACCTGTCACGCCTTGCATTGCGCTTACGCCGTTGTTAAACAGCCCGCTTGCAAATTCCATGGAATCAGTCGCCACGCCTTTCACGTAACCCATTGCAGAGTTTGCCGTCGCATGACTGTCGCGCGTTGCTGCGCCCATCCCCGCAATCATGCCGTCGTATGCATCCATGACGTTAGGGTCAACCATGGTGATAGTGCCCGTATTATTGTTGAAATCACCCTCAATTAATGATTCCTCATGCACATCAATTGAATTATCCCAATTAGCGTTGGCATAATCATTTATGACGCGATTGTCATAATTGTTTGTCGTATTGCTGCTTTTGCTGCTAGATGAAAATAAACCCATTAGCGACGCCCCATAAACATGAATGCAGCCACGGCAACCGCTGCCACAATTAACACGGTGTTATCACTTGCCGCGCCACCGCTGGCCGTATTGCTTTTATAAGTAAAGGCGTTATCGAACGCGTTTTCGCCTTTTGCATCAGACGCGGTACTTGTTGAAAGCCCGCCGCCCCCCGTTAAACTTGTTAACTGTCCAAACATAATATTTACCCAAAAAAAAAGCCGCTCACACGAACGCGGGCGGCTTTACACTTAAATTGCGGCAAAGCCTTACTTAAAGCCTTTTGCCTTCATCGCTAGCCCCATAACTAGCACGCCCACCGAAAACATCAGGAAACCCTTATTGATTTCGTTTGACGGCGTAACGCTAGCTGCCTGTTGGTCAGTCGCGGTTACATCGACTTTAATTGCAGCCCCGTTTGCCAATTCTGGCGCGGTTTGCTTTGCAACTTGGTCGCCGCCGCTGGTGCTTTTTTGCGCCTTAACTGCTTCAACCTGCCCCCAAAGCCCGATAGCATTTGAAAGTAGCGCGTTACCTTGCTGCAACCAACCGCCCGCAGACGTGGTTGCCGTTGGCGTTACTGGTAGTGTTGTTTGATTTTGCATACCCTACCCCTTAGAAGCGACCCACGCCCCATGTATCTACGTACTCAACCATCACTTCGATTTGACCCGCGCTTTCAGCGGTGCAGCGTAAGCGCATGTCGTTAATGGTTGCATCAAGCGGTAATGATTGTTGAATATCGCCATCCATCACCATGTCGATAACGGTTGATTCGTGCGTTTCTGGCGTGCGGCCATAGAATGACTGAATGCTGGCCGCTGTTTTCGCGTCTAAATCATGCCAATTTACGTTATTCACCAAAAGCATTGCCTTTGACAAATCGCAAACGCCATCACTGTTATCATCATGCATATACAGATGAATTGCAGCGATAGACGCGCCCGCAGGTTTCGGGATGTTATCAATATCAAACGTACCCGCCGCATCGACGTTTTTGAAGAAACGACGCACTTTTGTTAGGTAGTTTGGTGCACCTGCAACGGCCATCGACTTTTCAGCAAATGCTTTAAGCTTTGGATTAACTGCGCCCGCATCAATATCAATGTTAATCGCAGCAACACTAATACCCTGTGTCGGGCTTGTATCTAAGCCGAAAAAGCGACGTTGCGAAAGGTTGTGGAGTTCGTCACGGGTAAAGTTAAACACAATACACCCGTCTTCGGTTGCGCGGTTATAGTGCTTATCCATTGACAGTAGACGGTTGCCGTCGGGATATTCTGAAACGATACGGTCATTCAATTTAATTTCAATATCGCGCAGCTGACCCGCTGTTACACCTTCGTAATACAGAAAGATTTTTTCGTATACGTTACCCACTGGCAAATTAATTGTAACGGTGTTACCCGCTGCAACGTTGGCAATCGTTGGCAATTGGTCGAGTGATTTCATGTACTCGACCCCTTACAAATATTTTTTGATAGATAGCGGCGCAAAGTTTTTAATTGCGGCGATAACTAGAACAGATGCTAATGCACTTTTTAAAGTAGCTTTGGTAATCATAATTTCCCCTGCTTCACAGCGTTGGAATGGTTAAAAGAAATAGTAATAACTCGTTAAAGTCGGCTAAACCTTAACAAAAACAAAGAGTATTATTCAATTTATAAATAACACTCTTTACTAAAAACCCGTTAACGGATTAGCTTTGTTCGTTGCGTCTTAAGATTTCCCGCCCGTAACGATAAATCAGCCCGTTTATAAACAATAAAATCTAGCGGTATCATCTTAGCGATTAGCGACACATCGCAATCCATTTCACTTGCTATCGCCTTGCGGTCAGCCATGCGCCCCAATGCACAGCAATGAATAATGGCGGCGTTACTCAATATGGTTTTATCCGCTTCGGCGGGGCGTTGTGTTACTGCCAATATTTTCACGCCGTATTTACGCCCGCGACGAATGAGCGTGCCCCAGTTAGGCGGCGCTTTTCCTGCACTGGTAACGTCGGCTATTTCTTCGGCCACCGCGACACACTCGCCCCACAAGAACGCACAGCGCGCCCAAAATTCAAAGGTTTTGACGGTTGAGCGCATTGGCGCATAAGTGATTTTTAGCGGCTTTTTGGCGTGAGATTGCAGCATTTTTGCCAAGTCGTTGGCACTGGTAACGCGAACAAAACCGCGCTGGTCGCCGTATTCGTCGTCAGGGTCATAAACAACAACCCGTTTAGCCTTTTCAATGACTTTTTTTACATGGCTACTTTTGCCCGTGCCGGAGTTACCGCAAATGTATTCGTGTTCGGCTTTTAGTGCCGTATTAGCGCGACTCATTAGAGCACCACACTTGCAATCTGGTGTGAATTGTCGGCTTTCACTGTACTATCGGGAGCGCTTTCCTTTTGTTTTTCCTTGTTTTTTTCGCCTTTCTTCCCGCCTTCCTTTTCTTCGTCGGGAACTTTTTTCAACGGCACGCCCGCACGCGATTTAATCACCATTGCAGTTACCATTAGCGCGGATAATTCAAGACCGTATTTATCAAGTCCTGAATTGGGCATATATTTGTCAAGTAATGCGCCGTAGACCGCGCCTAGCTGCTCGGATTCTTCGCGCTTAATGTTCCAGTTAGGCGCAAATATATCAGCGGTTACTTGAACCACATCAGCCATTAGCGCGCCGCTTGGGATTTCACTTTCTTCATTAACGGATTGCTCACCCGTTAACGGCGCGTCGGTTTCGTCAAGTTCGGCGGCGGCGGCATAAACACCTGCCCATTCTTGCTCGTTCATTACGGGCGAGTCGCCGCCCGCGTCGATTGCTTCGATTTCTTCGTTCATTACTTCCCCTGCTTCACAGCGTTGGAGTGTTAAAAAATAATTAGGCGGTCACTTCGTCGTCGTCACTTAAGAACCACCCCAAAAGCCCCTTGTCTTTTACATCGTTAACGGGTTTTGTCTCGTTAACGGGTTTTACTGCCCGTAACGGCTGGCCGTTCTCGCCAATGAAGCGCGCGTTTTCGTTAATGAATTTTTGCCCCTCGTATGACGTGGGTCGAATCTGCCCGCATTGGCAATACCAGTAAAGCTTTCTCGTTCCCGTTGCATAGCGTCTAATCTCGCCTTCGGTTTTACAAATTGGGCAATCAATGTGCCCTATTGTTGGGTTAGCCACTATTCATCCCCCTCTAAAGCTTCAACTACGGCCAGCAAACCACCAATAAGCGATTTATCTTTCTTTTCAAGTAGTGAGCGCATAGATAACATGTTCGCCTTTTCCACTTGGCGTGAAAGTTCGATTTGCTCTTTAATGCAGTGTTTTAATTTGTTTATTGCGTTAGCTTTTTTCATACTTCATCAACTCTCAGTTTTAAAATGCCGTCGGCGGTTGCCATTATTACCCCGTTGTCTGTCACTACTGCGCAATTTTCAATTGCATGGTTACAGTTATCGACAACCTTCCAAGTAAACAGGCTATCGCCTGTTTTTAACGCCTCGCTGCGCGCTGGCGTGACTTGCTCTTGAACCCAAACACCCACACGCGTCACAAACTCAGCCCCATTAATGACAATGCCCTTAATGCGCTTCATTTCCTCACCGTAGCGGGCGGTATCCGTTTCTTTTATCAATTCACACTTGTGCGCTAACTTCTCAAACGCGTACCAGTCCGGTACTTTCTCGTCGTCTTTTGTGCCGCCTGTTGCGTCAATTAGCTGCTGTATTTCTTCACTTGCTTCAGTGATGCGTAAACGGCGAATCTCACGAAAAACCGTAATACTCTCAATACCAAAAAATTGAAATTGCCTAATAGCATGAAAGCTTGACCACGCCCGCACGCGCTCGGCGGCGCTCACTATGTCTAAATCGGTTTCATTGTCGAACGGGTCATTTGATTTCACCCCCTTCGCCATGGATTCACCGTCTAGGTTTTTAGATATGTATTTCGCCACGTAGCGCGCGGCGTGCTTTGCATTTTCCAGCTTGACCACATCAAAGCGGGCGCGGCGCTTTTTAGGCGTGTTTAATTCGTCGGCATCTTCTTTGCAGAATTCGTCACCGATAACTTTCAGGGCGGCGGCGCTTTGTTCTGGCGTGAAAAATATCAACATGTGCCAATGCGGGCACGCATCTTTATGCGGCTCAACCACGCGAAACCCACGAAACGAAATGCCATGCTTTGACAGCTTGGCGCGTGCCAGTGCCCACACTTCGACAAGGCGACTTTGCACATCGCGCGGCATTGCACCACACCAGTTTTTACCGCTGTTATAGTGGTATTTACTCGGTGCTGTCATCGTCAAAAAGTACGCATCAAGCCCGCTACGCTCTGCCCACTCTGTTAACCCATCAACCCGCACGTTTAACTCGATTTCCCGTATACGGGTATTTGATGCGCCTTTTTCGGCGGCATCTTTCAATAAAACCGTTTCTTCAAGTTCGTCATTTACAAGTAAAACACTTGATAAAAATTGCTCGCCCGCCGCCACTTGTGCGCGATAAGCCTTAAGCCCGCCATTACTAATGTAAGGCGTTTTTGGCGTCACTTCGCCCCATGCGATAGCGACATTTTCACGACAAAGACGCCCTAAGCGTTCAACCTTTTTATCAACCCATTCTTCACATAAAAGACGGTTTACAATGGCGACAATATTTGATTTCTCGCCCTCGCTTTTTTCCTCTTTTGACAGTGGCGGCACTTGAACCCCCGCCGCTGCATACATCTTGCCCGCTATACGGTACGTTTCTAATGCATCACCGTCACACTCGGATGCAATACGGCGCGCGGCCAGCAATAGCGCCCGCTTTTCTCGCTCTCGCGTTTCAGTCGCATAAAGCGCATTAAGCGGCAAGCGCCACGCACAAAGTGCATTTTTAAGCGCATGAGATTTTTTTATTAGTGCTGCATTGGCATTTTTGACACACTGAAAAACGGGCGTGCCCTTGCCTGATTCGAGATTTTTTTGATAAATATCAGCAAAAACGCGGGCGGCGCGCTTTTGATATTGAATAGGGAATCGCGGCAATACAGAATCACGGGTAAAGGCTAAAAGCTTGTACCCTACCCGTTCCGCTTCGCGCTTGCTTGTTAGGTTAGGTACTTCAATAAAAACACCTAAACTACATACTTCCACTTTCATGCGGCACTCGACTTAAGTTGCATTTTTTCAAGCGATTGCTGAAACGCAAGGTCGGCACCATACCAACCGCACAGGTAAGCAAACAGCATTAAGCACTCGACAATCTGAATTTTTATCTGGTAGGTGCGATTGCCCTTAAGCACGCTTTTAATGGTGTTTTTAGCAATGGCTTTTTGCTCTGATAAGCCGCGTTGTCTAATGGCATCGGAAAACATACCCACGTAGTAAGGTGCACCCGTTACAATAGGGTCATAAGAACCAAGGGCGCTTTCAGCCATGAATGCGACGCGCTTTTGATTGTTCGGTGAAATAATTTCAAGCCTCATGACTCAACCCCTAGTGCAATTAAATCGGCGTTTAAGCCTTCGCGCTTACATGCAGCCTTAAGCAGGTTGTTTTCACTGTATAGCGCATCAATAATGTTGTTAATGGGGCGCGGCAATGTGGCAAGCCTTACAAATCCGTGAGCCGTCTTACCATCACCTAACGGCTTCACCGAAGTAATAAGTAGGAATTCACACTCAATATAACCGGCTGCTTTTTGCTCTCGTATCAAATCGTTTGTGCTTTTTGACACCTCTGGCTCTACTGCCACCACATCAGCTACAGACAGACCGTGACTAACTTCTGTGATGAAAAAAGGCTGCAACCCTGCTAGCACTTCTGAATAGGCGGCGTTAGGCAAAGTAAAAAGGGCTTTGTACTGCTTTGAAAAGTAATCCATGTTTATCTACTGCTCGTAAGGAAGTGCGACCACAATAAATACATGGATTAAAATTGTAAAGAGTGCTATTTATTTTGAATAGGTTATTATTGCATCAATTCACAAAGGGACTTACTATCATGCAAAGCAATCAAGAAATGGTGAAAACAATGGATTATGAAGAACTACTACACTGGTGCATATTCCGCAGCCCCAAGCGTACAGCGAAAAGCGCGGCTGAAATGTTAGGAATACACCCCGTTCAGTTCGGCCAGTGGCGCAACTGGGAAAAAAGCAATTGCACCCCTACCGATGAACAATGCGTAAAAATTGCCGACCTATGCGCCCTCGACCCTTATGTGGTATGGCTTTCAGTGCAAAGTGCCAAGGTAAAAAACGACACAATCAAAAGCGCACTAAAAAGCAGAATTGACACACACAAGCATCACCCATTAATGACAGGTACGGCGCAATAATTGCGCCTGTGCATAAGTCTATCAAGCCCAGTAAATACGCGGCTTTAGATAGTAAAGAATACTTTTAACTTAATATACATTATGCGCAAT
>NZ_JAESDI010000015.1 GCF_019249215.1 Alteromonas lipotrueae | reverse complement strand
GTTAGCTCAGCTGGTAGAGCAGTTGACTTTTAATCAATTGGTCGCTGGTTCGAATCCAGCACGACCCACCATCATTTGAAAGCGAAGTTAAATCAAGCTAATACCAACAGCTTGTTTGCTCACCGCTTCACGTGTGAATATGTGAGTAGTACATGTGTTATTTGATGGGTCGTTAGCTCAGCTGGTAGAGCAGTTGACTTTTAATCAATTGGTCGCTGGTTCGAATCCAGCACGACCCACCATCATTTCTTAAAGCGCTTTCTACCACGCTTTCTTTACTAAAAATATCAACCCCAAAGCGTCATCTCCAGAAAATGCCTTCTACCTATTACGGGTCTGTGCTAAGGCTGCTCCAGAACACAATATTAAAGTAAAATAAACTCAGCGCTGTCAGGCTATCTTCTGCTAACAATTCCGAAAAAATGTGGTTGCCGCTTTGCGTTAGTTCGTTACTAGCATTTATTCTATCTGTAATTCAATTTTTTAGGATGGTATGGTTGAAAATTGGTCAATCATCCTTAACTAAGTAGTATGTATTTTTTATGACAGTTGGGTATAATCCACGCCCTTGTCACAACCGAGATGTAGGTCAATGTCAGTAGCCTTTCGAGTGGAACAGGTAGAGTATCCTTTTCCCGCTAAACCGCAGCCATTATCAGATGCCCGTAGAGCATCGCTTAAAGCTGAGATTAAATCTTTGCTTAAACAGCGAAATGCTGTGTTGGTTGCGCATTACTATACCGATCCTGAAATTCAGGCATTAGCGGAGGAGACCGGTGGTTGTGTTGCTGATTCTTTAGAAATGGCGCGCTTTGGTCGTGATGCCGCAGAGCAAACGTTAATCGTAGCGGGCGTTCGCTTCATGGGTGAAACAGCAAAAATACTCAGCCCAGAAAAAACAGTACTTATGCCTACACTGGAAGCAACCTGCTCCTTAGACATAGGTTGCCCCATTGAAGAGTTCAGTGCGTTTTGTGATGCTCACCCCGATCACACGGTCGTGGTTTATGCGAATACTTCGGCTGCCGTGAAAGCCAGAGCTGATTGGGTGGTTACATCAAGTATTGCGCTAGAGATTGTTGAGCACCTAGATAGCCAAGGTAAAAAAATCATCTGGGGGCCTGACCGCCACCTAGGTTCGTACATTGCCAAACAAACTGGCGCAGAAATGTTGATGTGGCAGGGCGAATGTATTGTTCATGATGAGTTCTCAGCGCAGAAGCTGGCTGATATGAAAGCGCTGTATCCTAACGCGGCAGTATTGGTTCACCCTGAATCACCCGCTAGTGTGGTAGACATGGCTGACGCAGTAGGCTCAACTAGCCAACTGATTAAAGCGTCGCAAACTATGGCTAACGACACCTTCATCGTGGCAACCGATAAAGGCATTTTTTATAAAATGCAGCAACTCACGCCAAACAAAACGTTTATTGAAGCTCCTACTGGTGGAAACGGCGCAACGTGTAAGAGCTGTGCTCATTGCCCATGGATGGCCATGAACGGCCTTGAGGCGATAAAAGCCTCATTAGGTGCTACGTATGAAGGGCATGAGATTTTCGTTGACGACAGCCTGCGTGAGGGCGCTTTAATCCCACTCGACCGTATGCTCAACTTCTCGGAAGAATTGAAAGCGAAAGGCGGCCTGTAACGCTTAATAAGGCAAAGGCGAGTAATAATTCAGCAGTTAGCGTGTTTTTTCGCGCAACGTCTTGATTAAGACACTCGCTTTACCTACTATACGCGCGCTTAAGGTGAATTGTCCGCGCGTAAGGTAATTACCAAGCAGTATTTCGTTGTTTGCGTTCACCGCAAATAGCACAAAGTTTGGAGAGGTGGCTGAGTGGCTGAAGGCGCACGCCTGGAAAGTGTGTTTAGGGTTAAACCTAACGAGGGTTCGAATCCCTCTCTCTCCGCCAAATAAAAAAAGCCCCGTTTTCTTTGCGAAGAGCGGGGCTTTTTTGTGTTTGTAATTCTATGATTGGTAAACACTTTAAGAAATAAAAACCTCACTCGTTTTAAACATAAAAAACCTCAGTTATTTGGGGTTTAAAGTTTTCAGTATCACTGTGCGAACAAAACTTTAATCTTTTTCATTCGCGCTTTGTTTACGCCAAGATCAGAAATGCCCAGCCGCGATGCCGATCTAAAGTCAATCTGCGTTCTATCACCAGCTTTTTGTGAAAGCAAAAATTCAACATCATCAACAAAACCAATTAAGTGCGACCTGAATTCTACTCTTAGGTAGTTATCTTGCTCCTCAACTATTGTGGTTCGAGGTAGCGAATTAATAATGCCCACTAATTTCTCTTTCGCTTGCGCCCTTGAGCCTTTAAATAAAATAGGTGCTATATCTTGAGCGTTTTTATCCATACTGCTATGGCAGTTAGGAGTAATAGGGCAATCTTTTAGGGTTTCGCCGCTGACACCTAATTCGGGTGGGATAGTAGAGCAACCTACTAGAGGTAACGAACAAAGTAGCCAATACCGCTTTTTCATAATTTCTCTTTGTGTTTGAACATCGCTTTGTACTTCAGTTACAGATTAACACAGGTTTTCTACCTTTTTACTATTCACCTGTCTGCGTGTTGTTTGGTGTTTAGCTTGTTAGTCGTGAAGGCGTAAGATCTAAAGACGTAAGTTGTGCAGGTATAATATGTTTCAAACTCAGCTTATCGATACACCAAAATTAAAAGTCTTTTGAATAAGCAGATTTACACAATCGATACATGAATAAATTTCATGATCTTAATTATCAAAGGGCGGCATCAAGTAGTACAATCACGTTTTTATTTCATCATTCGTTAGTAGAGCCGTAAAATGAAATTCTTTATAACCCTTATTCGCAACCTACTCGGGGCCATCATTGCTTTTATAGATGTCATTACCCGTGGCACTAAACTAAAACGTTCGCCAGAAAAACAAGTGCAGGTGGCTGAAGAAAGCCAAAATTTGGCTTTATACCAGTTCTTTGGTTGCCCTTTCTGCATTAAAACTCGCCGAGCAATGTACAAATACAATGTGCCTATTCAAAAGCGAAACGTATCAGAGGGGTCGCCGTATAGAGAGGAGTTGTTACAAGGTGGCGGAAAAATTCAAACGCCATGTCTTCGAATTGAAAATAAAGATAGCGTTGAGTGGTTATATGACTCTAAAGCGATTATTGGCTATTTAGAAACGCGCTTTGTTGAAGCAAAGTAACTGCTCGTTATAGTTTCTAGCTTTACTGTAACGGCTAGCCCTAATAAAGGGCTAACCTTCTACGAAGAACAACTGTAGTGGGAAATACCGCCAGCGTTAAAATATTCTGGAGGGCGCAAACGGTAATAATGGCTTTGTGTTTGCGCTGATTGTTCTTCGTAGGGTTTAGTAAGCACGTCTTGTAGCGCGTGAATGCGATCAAAATTGCCAACTTCCGCGTCTTTATACGCCGGCACCACTAACCATTCACGCCATGTAAACTTAGGGTTGGTAAGCTTCATTTTCTTAACGCTTTCGTTAATATCACCCGACTTTTCAAGTTGAGCTCGCCAACTTTTTAGCCACTCATTCCATTCAAAAACCAAGCTTTCTTTAAGCTCAGTATAAAAACTTGTTTTTAGTGCTTCAACATCCTTAGGATGGTTAGATAGCTCTCTGAAAAAGTGGTTATAGTCCACACCAGTGCGCATCATTAAGTGTAATAGTTGAAGCAGCAGCTCATTATCGTAAGCGTTAAGCCCGAGTTTTGCGGCCCACATGTTGTCCATCTTTTCTTGCATGGCCGAGGCAAAATTGCTGTTCACATCACGTAATGCTTCTAGTTCAGCTGGTGCATTGGTGAGCAAGGGCTCGATGGCACGACAGAACATATCAAAGTTTTTTTCTGCCGCTACAGGCTGGTTTAAAAACGAGAAATGACGTCCTCCACCAGTCCATGGTTGGTAAGCCGGGTCGAACAACTCACAAAATCCAAAGGGGCCGTAATCTAGTGTATAGCCTCCTGCCGCGCAGTTGTCGCTATTGAAGTTTCCTTGGCAGTAACCTACTCGAATCCAATGCGCCACAAGTGATGTGAGTCGGTCTTGAAAGGCAGTAGCAAGGGCAACAAGCTGAGCTTCAAATGGTTGGGCTGTATCGATATCACCTTTATACTCACGTTCAATCAAATGTGCTGCCAGAAGCTGAAGCTCATTTAAAGCAGTAGGGTGTTCGTTGCTTCTTGCCCGTCTTCCAAAAAGTTCTAGCTGACCCACGCGAATAAAAGAAGGAGCAACGCGAGTTGAGATGGCCACAAGGTTTGGCACCATGACTTCTGGGTCTTGAGAGTTAGAGCCCTCTAAATACCAAGGTCTGTCGACAGTTTCAGACTGAGACATAAATAAACTGAGAGAGCGAGAAGTAGGGATACCCAATGCGTGCATATGCTCTTGTACTAAAAACTCTCGCACACTGGAGCGCAATACCGCTCTGCCGTCTGCACCTCGGCAGTAGGGTGTTCTTCCTGCGCCCTTTAACTGCATTTCAAAGCGCTTTCCATTAGTAACAATTTCTAGTACTGAAAGAGCTCGTCCATCTCCGTACCCATTGCCCGTTGAAAATGGGCATTGCTGAATATATTCGGTGCCATAAATTGACAAAGCGTAGCCGGTAGCCCACCCATAAGGCCTTATTTCGGCGGGAAGGGAAGACATGTCGCCAGAAAATAAGCGCATAAATTCAGGCGTGTGGGCAAGGCTATTATTAAACCCTAATTCTTCGAAGAACGTTTGGCTATGAACAACGTACATGGGGTTTTCAATAGGGGTGGGCGTTACCGGTACATAATGGCCAGAGAATACCTGCCTTGGGTTATGCTCATTGCCGTCTTCTTGCGCGTGCGGATCCACAACCAGGCTGCCTAGAAACGAATAATCAACGTATTTTGCAAGGTCGCTAATAGTTTGAATTGGCTGTTCAGTTTTATTTTCTTGATCGTCTAACATTGGCGCCCCTTTAAAACGTTTGATTTAGACGGCATTGTACTACATATGAATCTGGTTACTTGAATCGATCAGACTTTACACTGCAATGAATAATTGAAGTTACAGTGCATCAATATATTCGGCAATGGACAAGCGTCATTAAACGATACTGAGAAACGTCGCCACTTAACTACATCAATAAAAGGCATTATTTAGCGGTTTCAATTTAGGGTTAAGGTATAGGCTATTTTTACCTAACCCGAAATTCAGAAATTTGCCAGTTGCGTCCGATCACACGTTTGTATTAGAACGGCAGTAATATGTGCGTTGAGCGGACCTTGGCGCAATGCATTTCCCACCCTATTGATCAGTAGATTTACATGAAATTCATTGACACACTTTGATGCCAATTCATGGCAAGGATGCCATTGCTAGCAACTCACTCTCATACCTTTAAACGACATCGTCCAGAGCAGACAATACTGTATCAATTGGTCGAACATCACTATCCAGAATTTCTGAAGCAGCTTGGACATCAAGGAAAGTCGTTACCACACCATGTGGAAAAAGAGTTTGAAGAGTTTCTTAGGTGTGGTCGGCTTGAGCATGGCTTTTTGCGTGTAGTTTGTGACGACTGCAAGCATGAGAAACTGGTTCAGCGCGACTTCAACTTTGGGGCGTAGACAAAAGCAAAATAAGATACTAAGAAATAAATCCTGTCATGCTAGGGCAGCTTGCGCTCGAATTCCAAAATTGCTGTACCAAAGGCTTGAAAAGATCAAACAATGACAACTGTCCTATTAACCAAAATGCTTAAACCATCTTAGCAATGAACATCTAACCAACCTAAAAGCCAGCTGTAACGAAGGGTAGCGTTAGTTTTACTTCTACTCACCTTTTGAATATGATATACCAACAATTATAGCCTTTTTCATAGCGCCAGAGTTCATTGGAAACCGTGTAGCCCAAGACGCCAACTGAAAAGCGTATGGGGCATCAGTCAAATAAATAACAGGGTATGTTTTGTCAGTATTTGGCGAGTAAGAACGTGGCGTTTTGATAAACAGCGGATAAACTCTAGATGTTGATTTTTCAATTAAACTGACAGTTTCGCTACGAGGAATTTCGACTGATTTACAATAAACGGAAGTGCTAAGAAAAATAAAATAAACCAATAGCGTACCAAAAGTTATATATGGCACTAAACCAAGTCGATGATACTTCTTTTCGATTCTTTGAATTTGCTCTATCTTTATATATCAATTAAGAGCTTTGATATCTTCTATTGACTTTAACTCCATCTGTCGACTCTCCTTTTTCTATAACTCCGCAAGCGGATATATGTCTTTACAAATATTCGTTCGAGTGGATGTTTACTTCATTTGGTCACAGGGTCAATCAATATTCGCATTTAATAAGACTTAGGTTTTGAACGTTGAGCACTTTTCGAATTATAGCTCCCCAGCGTAATTCGAAAGGTCTTGTTCAGATCGGTAAAGTTGATTCCGTAGTCCGTTTGATCGCCGTTCCACATTCGCTGAAAAAGCCACTCTGCGTCTGTAAATTCAACTTCTTCAACGGACACAAAGATCGCTTGTTGGTTTGGTAGTGTTTCGTTGTTTTTCTTAAATTCAATTCGGGCATTTTTCCCGGTCACTAAAAATACGTTCTCATCCATTTTTGCGATAAGGACACCGGCATTTTTGAATTCATTCGGCTGCTTGAGTCCTGTTGCATTTGACGCGGACCAGGCCCGATAACCGAATGGCCACTCATCGAAGCTAACCTCGGCAAGCCAACTCCCAAGATTAAAATGACGAGAACCGTTGTTATCTCCGCGTGCTGCACCCCAGATACCGTTCTCAAAACCCAGACGTGACCACTCACTGGCAGCATTTTTGATCAGGGCGTAGTTTGCCGCAAACCCTTCGATATCGTCAGGTTTAAACCCCGTTATATCATTAGGGTGAACTTTGTAGTCAGCATCATCGATACCAAAAGGTGAGAAGCCTATGGCACCGCGACCCAAAACTTCGAAAAAGTAACGAGGATAGGCATCGTGAGTTCCCGTTTCAGAAACAAAAAGCGGGTTATCAATCCTTGCATACTGGTCTAATACTGCATTGTAGTCATGAGATTTGGGTAAATAGATATCCGGGGTTAGCATGTCTATTGCAGGCGCGCCTACCTTCCACACGTCGAGAACGTTAAACGTTGGCCCACCAGTGGCGTATTGCCCCGGTGATTGCTTGGCCGTGGGATGACGAAGCGCCGCATTGGTATACATCGGTAAATTCAGAACTTCCCGCCCAGCCTCAGCGAGTCGGCCTACGTAACGAGCAAACGCATAAGCCGTGAACATTTCTTCGGCGTCTTTACCAAAAGCATCGCGCCAAATACCGTTTTTAAGGCCTAAATTTTTCGCAAGTTCAGGCGGAACCGGCGCTTCAAACACTGAATTTGCCAACGCTGAATGATCGCGAACGAGGCCATATACACCGACCTCGTTTTCTACTTGCACCATGATTACCGTGTGTTGACGATCATACTTTTTCAAATGCCGCATAAACGCCGTAAATGCTTTGCGTTCAGCCATAAATAATTCCTGACTGTGCGGCGAGAGCGCATAGTGATTATCCCCGTCAGGTCGTATCATTCGAGGAAAACGCTGATTGTCTAGCTTAACCCAAGGAGGAGTATAACTTGGAGAAGTATTTTTAAAAGCACCGAACCACAAAGGAACAACACGTACATTTCGTGTTCGTGCCTGTTCTAATAACGTATCGAGAAACGAGAAATCAAATTCACCTTCAATCGGCTCAATCTGCTCCCATGAAACGGGGATTTGCAGTGTATTGGCACCCAACGCCTCGACACTCTCCCACACTGATGGCAGTGCGGCCACATAATTACTGGAATTATTTGTCTGAGCGCAAAGCATCAAAAAAGGCTTATTATCCACGAAGAAAACGCTGCGCCCGTTGCGAATATGCAACTTAGGTAAAATATTTGTGGCGACACTCAGCGCTTTTTCATGCGATTGCCCAAACGATACGACACTTGGCTGTGGATCTTTTGACGTCATCATGCAGCCTACTAAAGACATCAAACACGTCAACATCACGAGCGCTTGAGAGAAACGGAAATTGATATTAAGCATACTACGGCGCTCTATCTCAGCAGATTATTGGTGCGATAAATAGGCCAGAACCTGCTATTTATTCACCCCTGTTAATAGTTTTTAAATAATAGCCATTTGCGGCAATCAACGTACAGCAATTTATCGAGGCTGAAAAAAGCCGACTTGTTTTCCATCATTCTACGGCTTCTAAATTGATTTTATTGTGAATATAACTTTGCCTTGGGTTATTCTACTTTGCAACCACATTACGATGACAGATAGGCATTACTTACCCAGAACTCAGGTTTGTCAGTATCTGCGAGCTACTATCGAGACATATATGGACGCTCCCGTGATGTCAACGTAATACCAGCCTCTTCGTGCTGATTTTCAGCAAGAATTACGCTCTAATCTTCTTTTACCGCTAGTCTGTCAGGTGAATACATCAACAACATGGCTAACGTTTTTTGGGTTGGTGATGGCGGTCTTCATACCACTATTCAAGACATTGAAAAGTGGGATAGGCAGTTTTACAAACCAGTTTTAGGGAAGGAACCGCGCAAATTTATGCATCAAATAAATATCTTGGCTCTATACACGTAACCGCAATTTCATTGGCATGCGCGGATAATCGGGATTGCCATGATTTATTCCATTCATGATGGTTAAGCAGTTCAAATATACGCTTATAGAACCGCGAGATTTGCGCAGGACTCACCGTGAAACGTTTTAAAGTTGTCTTATCATAATGTTCACTTGCGATAAAACGAAGATCGGATTCAGTATCACCAAATGACGCATTTAAACAGATGGGTTTGATTTTGAAGTAGCCCAGTAAGGCAACAAAGAAACATCGATGTGAAATATTGCGGATGCGAGTAGCTGCATCTCCTTCAATACTATTCAGCGAGAAATATTGACGTCTTTGTTCGTCATCAAGCGCGGGAATACCGTAAAGATCGTCTATTTCGGATTGGTAAAGGATGCTCAGTCGTTTTTCAAAAGACATTTTTGCCCAAATACTGAGAGTATAGGCCATCACATCAAATTATTGAAAATTGACAGTCCTCTGCATGTCAAGTCTGATAGGGGCTACAGAGATAATTGAAAAATTAAGAGGGAATGTCCAAACTACCCCGTCATGGTCGTTTTTCAGCACTTAAGAAAAAGCTCCCTATGTTTCATTAATTTAGGAGCTTTTATTGATGATGTTTTGACGGGGGGATTAACGGATGGTTAGCTGAATATCGCCGATACCTTCGATACTTCCGCTTATTTTGTCTCCAGAAACGACAGGCCCAACGCCATCTGGCGTACCAGTGTAAATCAAATCGCCGGGTTGTAGATGGTAAAATTTGGACAAGTCGGCGATAATTTCACGCACGTTCCAGATTAACAAATTTATATCCGAAGATTGTTTGGTGTCACCATTCACGGCCAATTCGATTTTGCCGTCATTTAACACACCTGTTTTACCTATTGGCACAATGGGGGCCAGAATCGCAGACTCTTCAAAGTCTTTACCCAGATCCCAAGGACGGCCTGTTTCTCTCGCGTTTAACTGGAGATCTCGACGGGTCATGTCCAAACCGCATGCGTAGCCGAAAATGATGTTTTCGGCTTTCTCTTCACTGACATTGAAGCCTTCTTCACCAATCGCAACGACAAATTCCATTTCATAATGGTAGTTGTCTGTTTGGGGTGGGTAATCAATGCTTGCCCCTGTTGCCACGTAAGTACTGGCATCCTTAATAAAGTAAAAAGGACTTTGTACACTTTTATCAACGGTGGCACCCATTTCCGCCGCATGAGCATGGTAATTTCGTCCCACACAAAAAATACGATGGATAGGAAACAGGCTATCAGAGCCTTCAATGGGCGCCAAAATGGTTTCTTTAGCGGGGAATACGAGTTTATTTGTCATGTTTTTTCCTTTTATAAATGCTGTATTGATAAGGGTTAAAAAATACCGAGGTAACGATGTAGTGGCGCTTCGTCGGCAGTGATAATGAACGCAGGCTCAGTTGCAGAGGTGTTGCTGAGCGTTACCTCGCTGTAACCGGGCGCGCTGAGCGTGTCCTTTTCTGTCCATAGCAAAGCGTCGTTTGAATCCACTTGTAGAGTGCCTTGACCCTCGACAATATGGAAAACACAGGCGCTTGTGCGTTTAGGCAAAGATAGGGTTTCGTTAGGGCGTAGCATCATGGCGCCAAAGCCAATGCTGGGGAATAAGCTGGCTCCGTTTTCTGGATTGACATAAGCGATGCGGATTGGACTGTCACTGTAGTGCTGAGCCATTTCCATCAAACAAGCCCGTGTTCTTGTCCATGGGTAGCGCAGCATCGGCGAATCCGTATTCTCTCTTTTAAAATCCAATTCAGGCACCACGCCTGCGGCGCTGTATTCGGCAAAGGATTTATCCCGTTCAAGCACCTTGGTCTGAGTTTTTCCCTCAATTGCCCAAGAGCCTTCTAGTTGATACATCAAAGGCAGATCGAGTATGTCTAACCAAATAATCGGTCCGTCGCCGTCGTGCTGGTGCTCGTGCCATTTTCCAGATGGCGTCAGAATCAAGTCACCTCGTTCCATGATGCAAGGCTCGCCGTCGACAATGGTGGTTGCCCCTTCGCCTTCAATGATAATGCGTACGGCGTTGGGTGTATGGCGGTGATTGGGGGCGGTTTCGCCCGGTAATATTAACTGCAACCCCATATAAATACTGGGAGTGGCTTGCATGTTGGTTAGCCCGTGTCCTGGATTAGCCAGCACCAATACGCGACGTTCGGCTTTTTCCATCGGCGTTAAATCCCCTGCTTCGATTAACAGAGGACGAAGTGTGTCAAATTGCCAATTTAACGTTTGGGTTTTACGGCTCGGGACCTTATGAGGCAAAACGGCACGCATATTGGGCCAGAGTGGCACCAAGTTTAAATCGATTAATTTATCGCGGTAGGATTGAGGTAAATCCTCAAGAGTACCTAATGATTGCATGGGAAACTCCTTATTATCTATTTTTCAATTTCACAAAATTAAACGATGAAATCGGGCTGTTGGTTGGGCGCGGCTTGTTGAAAAGCCGTGTTTTGTTGGCAGTGCTCATAAATGCTTAAGACTTTCGTAAAGGCCGACAAATCACAGCCGAAACGCAGAGCATTGGCCACTTGTGGGACTAAGCAACAATCTGCCAATGTGGCCTGATCGCCAAAACAATAATCACCATAGCCGTATTCGTTTAAACGGCTTTCCAGTGCTTCGAACCCTTCTTGAATCCAGTGTTGATACCACACCGTTTTTTGTTCATCCGTAACCTCTAGTTGCTGCTTGAGATAGCCTAGGATGCGAAGGTTATTAACCGGATGCATGTCGCTTGCAATCATGTGACAGATTTCTAAAACCCTTGCCCGTTCTAATGAGTCTTTAGGCAGTAACGGCGAGTCAGGGTAGGTGAGTTCTAAATAGTCCAAAATAGCCATGGATTGTGTGAGTGTTTGGCCGTCATCCGTAATCAGCACAGGGACGCCCTTTGCTGGATTGAGTTTTATATGGCTCTCGGTTGCTTGCTCACCAATACGAATGTTGACGCCATGATGCTCGTAGCTTAGTCCTTTCAAGGCGAGTGCAATTCGCACTCGGTAGGACGTTGAACTGTTAAAAAAGTTATATAACTGCATGGTTTTTTCCTATGATTGGGTCGAATTAGGTGACGGTTTTGATGCTGTTTTTTTGATCAGATAAGTAACGAATGGCACCAGGATGATATTGAATCCCCGGATAGTTTTTATTCACGGTATTAACTGCGAGTGCTTTAAAACCTGGGAATATTTTGATTAAAGCGTCTTTGTTCTCGAGAATGGCTTTTACCATGTGATAAACATCTTCGTCAGATACTTTATCGTTAACGATTAGAACGTTATCCCAAGTCAGCATTTGGATTGGTTGGTCTATGCCAACTAGATGTGGCGCTGGTTTTACTTCGGAAAAATAAAAGGCTGGACGTACTTTAAGAATGGCATCGCGTGCTGCTGGATCTGTGTTAACCGGTAAGAATTTCACACCGCCTACGGAAGCATCTACTTCCGCTACTTTTGGTCCACCAATGGCAAAATAAGTGGCGTCCAGTCGGCCTGATGAAAGATTGTCTGCGGCACGGATTAGGTCAGGGACAGGAACTTTTTTTACATCTTCCCAAGTTAAACCGCCAGTCGCCAGCATGGCTTCCATATGCGGGCGGCCAATCGGAAACGCATTCCACCCCGAAGCGACTCGTTTCCCTTTTAGGTCTTCGATGCGGTCAATTTTGGATTGCTTTTTGACAAAAATGCCAATCGGCTGAGGGCTAATGCGCAGTGCTACTTTTAAATGACGACGTTGTTTACCTTTATAATCTGCCTTTCCCTGTACCGCGACAATGGCGTCATTGATATCATTAATAGCAAACTCGGCTAAGCCTTGGTTAACGGCATCCATCATAGCGCGATTACCACTATAGGGTTGAACAACCAAATTGATATTGGCTTTAGAGCGCGCAACATTGGCTATGCCGTTACTCATGGTGTTCCAAATAGAACCTTGTGGTGGTGACGCGATCGACAAAATTTGTGCCGATATATTGCTAGAGACTAGTGTAATAACGCTCGCAGTGATCAGCGATAATATTGTTTTTTTCATTGTTCTCTCCAGGTTATTTATAGTTATTGTTTGCTGGCTAAGTGATTCGCGATGGTTCTACGAACGAGGTATTAACCTTATCTAAACTTTAGGAAAACCTGCCCGTCTTCCATTCGAGTTGCGTACGCTTTGATATCCTCAGTCAAGGGTTCGCTCATGGCTTTTCCCGTTTTTATACAGAATCTCCCTTGATGAAGCGGGCATTCGATTTGTCCGTCTTCTAAAAATCCATCGCTTAATAGGGCATGCCCGTGTGTGCAGACATTGTCTGTCGCAAAGATTTCATCCTCGACTTTATACAGCGCGATTTGATGACCATTGACCGTAACGCCAATGACATCGTCTTCAGGAACATCGTCAATGCTGATGGTCTCTATCCAGTTGTCACTCATGGGAAACCTCTTTTTTCGAGTATTAAATTGGGTAAATCAAAGAATTAAGAATCATCTCGTTGTCAAAAATGCAGAGTCGAGATTTGATCTGAATACCTTGTTCCGTTAGGCGTAAATGATCCAGATAACGACCGACGTTATAGACTTCAGCAATGCCATTATTCTTGGTTCGAAAAACCGTGTAATTAGCTTGTGATTCAATGATGCCGTCATCTGATTCACTTAATATCAGAGGCGATGAAACCAGATGCAGCTGGTGGTAAGGGTCGTGAAATATGGTTTCTGTGATACCGTAAATACGGTCTTTCAGCATGCCTTTACTGGTGAGTGATAACGCGGCCATGGGCAAGTTGCGTTCATAGTTTTCTCTGGCTTGAACCTTGTAAAGGCAATCTTCGCTAAACATGTCGAGCCATGCGTCCCAATTTTCTTGATCAACCATAGCGGCGTAATTTTGGTAAAATTGAGTCAGTTTTAGGTAGTTGTCGGCTTTCATTGTCATACTCCCATCACTTTGCGCCAGTAGGCGTACATGCCTCGGATTAAGGTTTCAGAGACCATATGATCGGTTTCTTCTATTTCTTTCCCGCCCAGTTCTGCCAGTGAACGATGGAAAGGTTTCTGCTCAAAACCCTGTTGAGAAAACTCAATAACTTCACCGTCATCCGCCGAAACAAAGCCCGCAGGGCCAAACAGGTTCGCTTGGCGCAAACGACGCTCGGTCATGTCGGGGGTATCGTCTTCGTAGCCAAAATGCGTCCAAACAAAGTCGAATGAACCATGGCCGTTTGGTTGAATATGACGGGTACTGACACTGTTAACCTGCTGTTGCAGAATGACGCTTGGGAAGAGGGTCATCATGACGGCGGTCGGGCCATCCCACCATGGCTCGACTTCGACATCTAAGAAGCTAGGGTCATTGAGCTGCATGGACTCTTTAAAACTGGAAACATTCGTGGTTTGTGTGTCTTTACCGCCTGAGCCTCGTGTTGAGATCATCGCGGCATGCCGAAAATGTTCATCCATTTTTAACTCAGAGCGGTTATCTGCACGCCATAAGCCAAAAGTGACAAACCAGGTATGCAGTAAACCTGGGTGGTAAGGGTCTTTGATGTTTTCCTGCATCAGTTTCCAATTGCCTGGAATACGTTGTTTGTTGTAACCCAACAAGGTGAGCTTGCGACCATTAAACATCCGATCAAAGTAGGACAACATAGTGGGGCCAAGAAAATCTTCAAATGACTCAACATTTTGGTCAAAACTGGCGAAAACAACACCGCCGCGCGTTGCGACTAATAGTTTGGTTAAGCCATGATCAGATGTTTTGAAATCTTTAGGCATGCCGCCTTTTGCTTTGCCATCTTGTTTGACACCTCGGCGGAAAGGAACCCCTTGCAGCTTGCCTTCTAGGTCGTAATTCCATTGGTGATAAGGGCAGGTAAAGCTTTTGACATGGCCATGTTTTTCTCGACAAAAACGCATGCCCCGATGGGCGCAAACGTTTTCAACCACATAAATACTGTTATCTTCATGACGGACCATAATGACGGAACGTTCGCCAATAACCGTGCGTTTGAAGTCGCCAGGTTGTGGAATTTCGGCTTCTAATCCGACATAACACCAATGTTTTTTATAAAAGAGTTTCTCAAGCTCCTGCTTGTGTATGTCTTCGTCTGTATAAGCCCAAAAGGGAATTCGACTGGTGTCTTCATGCTCCCAAACAGGTGCCATTGGAATAGGATTTTCATGACTCATTTTATTCGCCCTTTTGGTCTTTATTATGGGTTGAATATTGGCCTTAAAAAGAAATGACTGGTTTCCTGTAAAGGCCTTACTTTTATGTCAAAAAATTAGATAAATGCTGTTAAACCCCGCTAGGGTAAAAGGCATCGGCATATATACGATCGATATCGGCTCCGCGTTTGCTGCAAACCAAAGAGGCGGCTTCCACCATGGCTGGTGCTCCCGCTAAATAAATGCGCCAATTTTTAAGTTCTGGAAAACGTTCTGTGATGGCCTCGATTACCAGACCTCGAAAATGTGGACTATTGGGTTTTGTATGATCTAAGGCAATTAGGTACTGGAAGTTGGCGTATTCAGAGGCCAATTTTTCCAAATAATCCAAGCCGTATAAGTCTTCTTCAGTGCGCGCGCCAAACACCAGTTGAATGTTATTTTGCATTCCAGATTCTAGTGCGCCTCGGACAATTGAAAGGATAGGTGCAAGCCCTGTCCCGGTAGCAATACACAACATAGGGTCGGTATTTTTACGTCTAAGATAAGAGGCTCCAAGTGGGCCATTGAGTTTGATGGATTCGCCAATCTTGATTTGTTCATCGAGCTTGGATGTCACTCGACCATTTGGCACAAGACGAATGTGGAACTCTAACGAATCATCGTCCGTTGTGCCTGCCATAGAGTAAGATCGAGTACCGTCTTCACGCCAAAAGGTTAGGTTGGCGAATTGACCGGGAGAAAACTCGAAGGTTTTGTTGGTTTTGAGTCTTAATCTACGTACATCATTCGATAATATATCGAAAGAAACTATTTCCGCTTTTATCGTCTTTGTTGGGTGTGTAACGATTTCATCAGGTTCTGGGATTTCAATAATCGAATCCGTTTCAACACGGCTTTGACAGGCTAAAACGAATTGGCCATGTTGTGCTAAACGTCCTTCTGCAGCCGCTGGTCCGTTCACTGAACCTTCAATAACTTTACAGCGGCAGGTTCCACATCGACCTGAGAGGCAGCTATAGGAAATGGCAATGTCATTTTCCAAAAACGCTTCTAGCAAGGTGCTGCCTTGTGAGGCACTGATCGTTTTATTGACAGGTTTAATGAGTATTTCCATGGTCGCTCTTATTTATTGAGATCTTTATACGGCTACTGTGATGACGTGAAAAGGTCTCTTATTATTGTTTGATTTATGTGCGATGCTTTTGCATGGAATTGACTATAGAAGTTATTGAAATATTCAGATATAAAATAATCCTAATAATAATTATTCACATCAGTGAGATCTCTACCATGATTCGACTACAAGATATTGATTTAAATTTGCTGGTTGTTTTTCAACTAATGTACCGAGAACGGAAAACTGGTTTGGTAGCAGAGCACCTAGGATTGACACAACCTGCGGTTAGTAATGCGCTTGCGAGGCTAAGGCTGGCCTTGCATGACGAGTTATTTGAAAGGACGGCGCGAGGTATGAGACCTACGCCATTTGCAGATAGTATTGCGGAATCTATTGGCTATTCGTTGAGTACATTGCAAGACGGATTAAATTATCAGGAGCGTTTTGATCCTTTGTCGAGTGACCGATCTTTCTGCATCAATATGACGGATTTAGGGGAGATTTATATGTTGCCGCGTCTGATGGCCTACCTTGCTGAGCACGCCCCTAATATTTCGGTCAGCACGGTAAGAGACCAAGGACACTCCC
Source organism: Alteromonas lipotrueae (assembly GCF_019249215.1). Classification (GTDB taxonomy): domain Bacteria; phylum Pseudomonadota; class Gammaproteobacteria; order Enterobacterales; family Alteromonadaceae; genus Alteromonas; species Alteromonas lipotrueae. Next base: position 99,641 of record NZ_JAESDI010000015.1, on the reverse strand, counting down.
TAAAAGAAGAGCTAGAAACAGGCAGTGTGGATCTGGCTATTGGACTGTTACCACAACTGGAAGCGGGTTTTTATCAGCGTCGTTTATTCGATCAAGATTATGTTTGTTTGATGCGAGAAGGACACCCTTGTGCGATGGGTAAGTTAAGCTTAGAAGACTTCTCTAAATCAGAGCACATTATAATAGAGGCTCAAGATACAGGACATGGTAGGGTGGAGAAATTATTAGCAAAAAGTGGAGTATTACGAGTCAGTAAATTGAAACTCCCGCACTTTATTTCGGCACCTTACATTGTGGCAAAAACCGATCTTATTGCCACCGTGACCGAAAAGCTGGGTCTACAAACGGCCGAAAATCTGAATTTAATCGTGAAAGCCCATCCTGTCGATATTCCTCCAGCGCAAATCAATATGTTTTGGCATCGCCGTTATCATCAGGACACGGGCAATGTCTGGTTTCGGAATTTGATCTTTGAATTGTTTTCAGAATAGTAAACTGTGTTCAATTCTAGTCATCCTGATAAGAGTCTCATTGTCAGTAAGGCAGGCCTTTCTAGCAGGATGGCGATGGCTCATATTATGAGTAATATCGTCATTCACTTGCTTTTAAAGCGTCTAGCCAAACGTCCTAACTCACTAGTATCTCTGCCACCATCTTGTTGGCTCATAGCCTGTTGAACCGGCTAACGTCATCCTTATTGACGGAATGGTTTACGGGTCTGACGCCGCTTGCTGGAAAACTCACTGTCGGCAAAAGTTAACTGTTGGCTCATGGGTGTTGGTCGTTGCGATTTACTATACTGCTATGATCTCACATCTGGGACTTATTCGCATCTTCCCTAGATATACAGCATGAATGATAGCTCCCAAGAGTATAAACAATATCATGGTGGCTATAAGTAAAAATATAAGTCCAGTCATTATTAACCCACCACTTTCAACCTGATGTAAATTCATCTCAGGTGAAAGTCCGAACTCTTTTGTCACAAACGCAATAAAGCTAAACGATGGAAAGATGCCCAGTATGATACCAATAAAAACAAAGTTTGAAATTTCACTTTGTACTTTAGGTTTGAGTTTAAAATAATCAAACATACGTTTGAGCATACTTGTAGCACCTAACTTTAAGCTAAGGGGCGCAGATACGTGGGGCATAATGGCGAAGCAGCCCCGCGTATAGGGGGAACTCTCCAGCGAGCAGCGCGAGTACCTTGAGTGGTTTGTTATGCACTTACACTGTTATCTCTATGAAAAATAGCGATTTTATTATTATCCAAATCCCTAATGTAACAAGCATAATAAGCATTATCATTTCGAGGGCCAGGCTTGCCTTCGCAAGTCGAGCCTAAGCTGATTGCTAGCTGATAGACCTTTTTAACAAGTTCATTACTGTTAACTTTGAGAGCCAACATAGTTCCGTTACCGAATGTTGCATTTTCTTTATTGTGTGGTTTAGTAATGGATAACTTTGTATCAGAGCCTGGAAATGCATAAAACACAACGTCTTCTGTTTTTGCTACTTGCTTTGCACCGATTAGACCAAGAATTTGGTCATAAAACTCAATAGCTTTATTAAGATCGTTAGTTCCTAACGTAATGTGTGAAATCACTTCCGATGTCTCCTAGGTGCATAACACCAAATTAAGCGGCGTTGCCCGCTCTTGGCAATGTCCGCTTCAATTTTCTTGTTAGGCATCGCTATCATTCAGGCGCACAGTAACTAGCATTAAAAACACCTCTAAGCTCTAACCCACTTTCTAACTTTAGATTATAATTGCCTTTTAGTTCTGTATCAGTTGCACTCAGAATATTTAACTCTCCGTTTTTACAAATACTCATCTCGTCGGCAAGATCTCCAAAAACGAAAAAGCAATATAGCAATTCCTCTCGTTGTAGTGTTGCTGCACCAGATTCGTATCCTAGCGCAAACCACTCAGAACTCTCTTTTCTCCCATCTTGCCAACTTCCAGCCTGGTACATCCACACACCAACCTTTTTCGGATTCGGTTCATTATTGAAACATGCTGATTGAAATTCTACTGATTGATCACGACACCCAACTAAAAAACTCAAGCTAGTAAAAATAAAAAAAGATACGAGAACTCTAAGTTTCATATGTGTATGCCTAACTTTTAAATAAGGGGCGCAGGCACGTAGGGCATAATGGCGCAGCCGCCCTGCGTGTATGCGTCCCAGCGAACGAAGTGAGTGACTTAATTTTTTTGTTAGGTAACTTAGCGTCCATATCCATCGATGCTCTTTATTACCAACTTGCCTACATTAGCTTTTTTACACTGATCTACTACAGATACAATTACTGTTGGAACGGTATCGTTGTCGTACAGAACTAATACGTTCTTAGGGGATTGTTGCTCAATGTGTGCTATTAACTCTTTAGCGGTTTTAAACTCACTGTTTTTAAAACCAAACTTACCAGCAGCGATGATGATTGAAGTGCCGCCGTTTTTAGCCCATTCTTCGTCTTCTAACGAGTGGTACTTTATTGCTAAATCTATTGAACTCAAATCCATCTGTTACCTAACTTTTAAATAAGGGGCGCAGACGCGTAGGGCATAATGGCGAAGCCGCCCTGCGTGTTTGCGTCCCAGCCCGCGCAGCGGGCGAGCTTAATTTTTTTGTTATAAGACATGTTACTTAAAACCCTGAATAGTGCCATTGGTGCCAACAATTAGGCATACGCTACCATAATATAAGCAATCATCTTTTATGAATGGTCGAGAGCCATAAATATCCAGTGGAACAATATTATCAACTTCGTTGACGCTTTTACCTATGAGCTGCGCATTTGTTAGAACGAACAGTTGCTCCGATATTTTAGTTTGGGTTTCTAGGCTTGCTTCCATGTAAGTTAAAGAGACACCGTTATCCAAACTCTGATACAACCAAAACACGTTGGTTAGCAGGAGTAATATTGAAAGGATACTGATAACAACCTTGTTCACTGAGTTTCCTTTGTCTTATAACAATTTAATAAGGCGCAAATTGCGCGTTTTTCTACCGAGCTACCGCTCGTTTTTGTCCATATTGTCATGATTACCAAATTTGTGAAAGCCGATGCAGACAATGGCTGCAAGAAAATAAAGCTATTTAATTTTAGGATGCAAACGCGCAATTGGGTCGTTTGCTTGAATATAGGGGAAAGTTAGCTATAGCTGTATATAAATACAGTTATATTAAAAGTTCATGAAAACAAAGTCTCCTTTCTTAAATCACATAAATGACTACATGCTGCTAAAACAGTATTCCCCAAGGACTGTCTCTACATATTTAAAATGGATTTCAGCATTTATTCACTTTCATGGGAAACGTCACCCTTCATCAATGGGTGATAATGAAGTTGAACAATACCTTGAACATTTGGCGTTAAATGCAAATGTGTCACGGCGCACGCATGCCACTGCATTAAACTCGATATCGTTTCTTTACAAGCACATTATAAAGAATGAACTGTCTCTCAATTTGAATTTTGCCAGAAGTAAACGCCAACCCAAACTACCCATTGTTATGACGCTAGATGAAGTGAAGCTGCTTATGTCAAGATTGGATAAACGTTACTATCTTATTGCTGGCTTGATGTATGGCAGTGGCCTAAGGAGCATGGAAGCTGTGCAACTGCGCGTGCAAGATATTGATTTCGATTGCAAGTGTTTAAGAGTCTGGAATGGTAAAGGCCAAAAACACCGAGTCGTTACTTTGGCAACGGAGCTTATTCCATTACTTAGAAATCAAATAGCGCAGGTTGATGAATACCTGAGACTCGATATACAGAATGAGCAATACGCCGGTGTTTGGATGCCTCATGCACTTGCTAAAAATACTCTTCAGCGAATAAATCGCTTGCTTGGCAGTTCCTGTTTCCCTCTCATAAACTGAGCGCAGACCCAGAAACTGGTGAAATAAGAAGACATCATTTTCATCCTACTTGCGTTCGCAAAGCGGTAAAAAAAGCTGTATTGGTGTAGGGTTTGAAGAAGCCAATCACGCCTCATACTTTAAGGCACTCATTTGCTACCCACTTACTACAGTCTGGCGCAGATATCCGGACGGTTCAGGCCCAACTGGGACATTCTGATGTAAAAACTACTCAAATATATACTCATGTTCTTCAGCTAGGCGCTAATGGCGTAGTAAGTCTTTTGAGTCGTTTATTTTGATGATGTATTAACACTATTGACCGCTTTGGCACCAAAAGCACCTACTCAATTTATAGCGGACCTACCTCTGCTCATTTCAGATCTATAAAACGAAAAAACCATTGTCTGCTTATTGCATACAGCAAGCATTTAAACCCTGAGTGCATGCGGCCGCCTTATGGCACAACTGGGAAGTTAAAAACCTAAACTCTGGAGGTCTGCTGTTTGTCTTCAGCAGCCCCTCAATCAGACTGCGATCAGTGACTGGTTATCGCACGAAGCCGAATATCGGCCATGTACCAAAAGCCGATCTAGAGACACTTAGAGATTAACACTGCAAAGATACGATACCAGATGACCTATTATTGAAAACACTGTTCGACTAATCATTGCGATAACAAAAGACGCTAAGTAGGTGCATTTTTTGCTCCTACTGCAAATCCATCTTGCTAAATCTACTCAGCCAACTTTGTGAAATCATGTTCTTAATAAATTGTCCAACAAGCTGTTGGATATTTGACGCTTGTTTAGCTGCTGCATTTTGTGCAACAGCTTATTGCACTTTTAATTGATCAACGGGCTGTTGACCATATGTTCTATTTTGGACCCCATGAGTCATTTGTGCAGACATGTTTGTACAAATAGGAAAGTGCATATTTTGCACATTGCTCAGGTCTCTTGATCGTTCATTACAGTCTGTCGAGTTGACCCAAGTCAACGTGTCAGGCCAAGCTTAAGCAATACACTTCCTGACTATTATTTTTCAGGGTAACTCAGCGCTAGATTTATCATTTCTTTCAATATCGGCATTCATTCTTTTCGACTTTTTTAGTACAGCCTATTCCTTAAATAGATCCCAGAAGCATGTAAACCTGCTTGCAACCCTATACATACGATTTTAAACTTCCGTTTTTTCAAATTCGTTACGGAAATTTCTTATGAGCTACAACAATGTCGATGCCTTAACAAAGCACCTTAATGATTCTCCTGAAAGCGTTGAGTTTGTTGACGTTATTGCCCTTATCGATAATGCATTTACTTTCACGCCAACGGCCTTTACTAATGGCGAAGTAACTAATGAAGCTAACCAAAACAATGGTTCTTGCAAGTTACTCGCGTTAGGCCAGCACCTTCAACTTAACCAAGCGCAGACATTGGCACTGTTTGGTGGTTTTTATCGTGATGACGTTTTGAAAAATCCTGATGGTGATGACCACGCGAACATTCGCAATTTTATGCAGACAGGGCAGGAAGGGGTGAGTTTTGAGACATTCCCGCTATCCGTTAGCAGCTAGGTTTTTATCTAGGCTCAGAATCTCTCAACGTTAGTACTTCTGCGCCTGTCGCCGTTACCAATACCGTGTGTTCCCATTGAGCAGATAACTTCTTATCTCTTGTAACCACGGTCCAGCCGTCTTTTTTAAGCTTTGTTTTGTACGTTCCTTGATTAACCATGGGCTCTATTGTGAATGTCATACCTGCTTCCAATTTAAGCCCAGTTCCCGCGCTACCCACGTGGACTATTTCTGGCTCTTCGTGCATTTCTTTGCCAATACCATGGCCACAATAATCGCGAACAACACTGTAACCATGTTTATGCGCATGCTGCTGAATAGCAAAGCCAATGTCACCAATTGTCGTGCCGTGCTTAACGGTGTCTATACCTTTCCACATCGCTTCATACGTCACATCAACTAATCTTTTCGCTATAGGTGAAACAGTACCAATAGCGTACATCTTGCTGCTATCTGTAATATAACCATTTTTTTCTAGGGTGATGTCTATGTTGACGATATCGCCATTCTTGAGCTTTTTGGTAGCAGATGGAACGCCATGGCAAACCACATCATTTACAGAGCTATTAAGCACAAATTGATACCCGTATTGCCCTTTACTTGCGGGTCTCGCATTAAGGCAATCAACAATATACCGTTCTACAAAGCGATCAATTTCAAGGGTGGTAATACCTGGGGCAATAAAACTATCTAACTCGCTAAAAACCTTTGCCAGTAATTTGCCAGATTCACGCATGAGTGAAATTTCACTTGTCGATTTTATAAGGCTATTCACTAACCAACCTTACTGAAAATACGTTTTGAGAGCGCATCTCTAAATCAATGATCTGTTCGTAAGATAATTTGGGATTTTGCTCTGCTAGCCGGCCGACTTTCATCCAAAATTCTGCTTGCGAATTAATAGAACGTTCCATCACTGCGCTGGTTTTGCGCACCTCTTCATGCAATGCATCAGATATTTTAACAATTCCCATAACCAACCCAGTAGATATATATTATGCTACATAATGTACTATTCTATATATATTGTCCATTTCTGGGTTTTTAGACTTAATAACAGCAGACGTTAGCAAAACTAGTACAACACTTGTTGTCGCAAGTGGTATTGATGCTAGAGAGCGATTCCAATAACAGGTCGATGTTTGTGAGCGCATTCCAGCGAAAGTTAGACAATCTGAAATTTATACCCCTTGCACCTCGTAAAGTGTCGAGTCGGCAGATTTTAGATAACTTGCTACACTGTCCTTGCGTGCCTCTAAATGGTTGGTTTGCACTAAAGGTTTTTGTTAAGCATGGCTCAGGGCATCGCACAGTGTTTCATCACTGTGTGCCACACCAATGACGTGAATATTTATTTTTGTTGCGTCTTTTCCAACATAACCACCACTCAAAGTTAAGCAAAGTAGATTATTTAGGATGATGTAGTGCTGATGAAAAACTGACGCACCCAATTTTTCATCAGCACTGGCGAAGTGGTATACCGAAGGAAAAGAAGTGGGATGCCGCATTGTTCTTCTTGTTGCAAGAGGTGAAGAGCGTCAAACCTGGTTCAATATTAAGCGCTATTATCTTCAATTTCAGAATTCTGTTTATATCTGTATCCCATTTATCTCTCGCCTCTAAAAAACTATATTCCTTTGCATCGGGGAGGAACCCTATACCGTTTTTTAAGGAGTGCGTTATATGGCTATAGCCACAGTAAACTATCATGTGAAAAGTAACGAAGTTCAGGCATTTCATTTTGATGTTAATGGTGTTGTTGGAAATTTGATTTCGCCGGAATTAGTTTCAGTCAAGGTGCCGGTTACTGACATTCGAAATAAAACGCGTTCAGTGGACTTCGATGAAGATGGGATCATTTTTATAAATGCACCGACAAAGGTGCATGCATTTGATGAATCTGAAGCGTGGGCGAGCGACTATGAAAGTGAGCTTACTGCCATTCTACAGCAGCAGATAAAAGCAAAAGAAGTGATTGTTTTCGACCACACAGTACGAATTGACGACCTTAATGCTACGCGCAGACCTGCCCGTAATGTTCACAATGACTACAGTGAAGGTGGGGTAGAAAAGCGTTTGGTAGATGTTGTAGGAGCTCAAAGAGCGCATGAGTTTCAGCAAGGGCATTTTGGATTTGTGAATGTATGGCGCCCAGTGGAATACAAGATACCGTCATCGCCATTAGGGTTTATTTGCCCACGCTCGATGCAAGAAGATGATTGGATGAACATCGAATTAGAATACCCTGATCGCAAAGGCCAAATATTAGGGGTAGCTGAAAACAAAACACACGAGTGGTTCTATCAGTCTGATATGACGCCCGAAGAAGCGATAATATTTAATATTTATGATAACCGTGGAAGACCGCATTTGGCGCATAGTGCACTAGATATGGAAGGTGATACTGCTACGACAAGACCTCGCCAAAGCATAGAAACGCGCACGCTTGTTCGGTATTAGTTTATTTTTGACATACTCGGGAGCGCATAACAGAAAATAAGGGGGTGTATAAGTCGAGATGACTCCGTTTTTAAGGGTTAAGGTATTTATCTAACACTTCAAGCAGCTTTTCTTTTCTTATTGGCTTGCTAACATGGTCGTCCATGCCTGCATGTAGACAGGCATCGATATCTTGCTGCATGGCATTTGCTGTTAATGCAATAATGGGTAAGGTACCGTTCATTTGATGGCGTATAACCCGAGTGGCCTCGTACCCATCCATCTCTGGCATTTGAATATCCATCAAAATAACATCAAACGATTGTTGAGATAATTTGTGAATAGCGTCGTTTCCGTTGGCAACACGGAGTATTTGTAGATTTGTGGCGTTTAGCATTGCCGTTATAACTTCAACGTTTATGTCGTTATCTTCGGCCAATAGTACGCGTGTCTTTTTGAACTGGGTAATTAATTGCGCGGCTTCTTGGTTATGAATGTATTCGTCACCTATTGAATGACAAAATTCCAACGTAAAATAAAAGCGTGAACCTTGTCCAATGGCGCTAACAACGTGAAGTTTAGAGTTCATTTGCTCTAATAATTTATTGCAAATATTTAAGCCTAGGCCTGAGCCTCCATACTTTCGTGCCGTTGAGCTTTCAGCTTGAATGAAGGGCTGAAACAAGTTTTCTTGTTGGGACTTGCTGATACCGATGCCGTTATCCTGAATCCATACGTCGAACAAGCAGTGGGTGTTGTCTTTGTGTTTAACCTCAATGCCTATTTCTATAACCCCAGCACTTGAAAATTTAATGGCGTTGCTAATCAAGTTGGCGAGTACTTGTTTAAGCCTAAGCTCATCAAAAATCATCTCTTTTGGAAGGTTTTTGTCGATATTTAGTTTAATCGTTAAACCCTTGTTACTTGCTTGAGCGTGGAATATATCAAGTAGCTTTCGTATGCTTTGACGTAAATTATAAGGGCCGTAATCTAGAGTTAACTTGCCCGCTTCAATTTTAGAGAAGTCCAGTAAGTCATTAATAAGTTGCAGAAGCATTTCAGATGAATTAACTATTTGGCTGGTCAGCTTTTTAGTTTGTTTATCTTCTAGTTTGTCAGTCAGTACTTGCCCAAAACCAATGATGGCGTTCAGAGGGGTTCTAATTTCGTGGCTTATGTTAGAAATAAACTCTGTTTTAAGCCTGCTATGAAGTTCTGCTTTTTCCTTCGCTGAAATGTAGAGAGCATTGGTCTTACGTGCCTTTTTAAGCAAAATTAAAATAATAACCAGGGTGACAAGTGTTAATGCAATAAAAATCACCAGCCACCGGGTGAAGAGCTTTTGCGTTTGCTGAGCAGCTTCCCTAGCGTTAAGCAGTTCAGAAATAGCACGGTTTTCTTTTTCTAGTAATGTGGTTTTTTCTTTTTGCTGCTCTATTTCGTAAACTAAGTTTGCGCTCTCTAATAGCTCTAAATCTTCGTACTTTTTAGCCTCAAGATATTCGTTATGGTAAACCTCGTACTCTTTGTACGCCGTTTCAAAATCACCTTCTTTGGCAGTAATTTGGGAGGCGAGTTTTTCAAGTTCTGCTCGCCACGTGGTCTTCTCACCTACTCGGTAGTCATCATAGGTGCTGCGAGACTGGTCAAGGGCCACTCTCGCTTCTCTCAAACGTCCGCGTTCCATCAGCGCTTTCGCTTTTAATCTATAAATTTCGCTATCGTAAAAAGAGGTAGTAAGCGGGTGAGAGGTGACAGTTTCAGCCAGTTTCAAGGCCTCTTCAATGTTGTCAGTGCGAAAATAGGTAGACGCCATTCCATACAGGGCAATATATTCTGCGTAATTAATGTCTATATTTCTGTCTGATTCTATGGTCAGTTCAAAGTAGGTAATCGCTTTATCGAAGTTGCCCATATTTCTAAACAAAATGCCAATGGCGTACAGGTTGTCACTGACAAGCGGCCATTCATTGAGCGCTTTTGCCTCTGCTAACGACTTCTCATAATACTCAAAGGCAATATCAAAGGACTTTACCGAATGATAATAATCTGCGGCCATGTAATGGTACAGGGCGGTGGCATAAGCGAAGTTATTTTCATAAACCAGTTCGTTGAGGGTGTTTAATAAGTTGACGCTTGATGCGAAAACTTGCCCTTCATTGTATGAAAGGATGAGATACGCAATCGCCATAGCCTTAACAGACGGGCTGGCTGCAGGAGATTGTATGACTTCACCGAATAGCTGATAAGACCGGTCGTAATTGGCATTGATACCACTCATTCTGGCCAGCCCGGTTTTAATGATTAACCCATCTTCCGTTTCAGCGACTAAAGATTCAAGGATAGTCAAAACATCATCAGGGGCGGTGTGATGTAACTTGAGTTTAAGTTGAACGTATCTAACGGCTATTTTGGTTTTTTCAAGCGAGGTGAAGTCGGGGGTGAGTAAACGCGTTTCTAGCGTCGATATTACCTCGCCAATAGGCATTGGGGTTTCAGTTTTAACCCGTGAATCTAACGACTCAAGTTCAGTCAATACATTGGCATTCACCACGTGGCTAAATATACTAAGGCCAACTATTGCTAGAACTTTAAGATAAAATCGGATCATGGATAGCACAGTATTTTCTTACGTCTTGTTGAGTGATTGCTAGGCTTAAACTAACACCAACGAACTAAATTCACTTCTCGCAAATTAGCAGAGATAAAACCTCATGTCTTGAATTTAGGATAATTATCCAGCGCGCCATATAAAATTTAGTCTTTAGTCTAATGTTTTTGACTTGATTGCTCTTTGCTGAAGCATTTCCTCGTGTTCTTTTTAGAAGTCGTTTTTGGTAACGTCTTAGTGTAACGGGGGGCGTGTGCAATATTCGTAAAAATGCCATGATAGCCCACAAGTCGCTATGTAGCATGACTACTGAGCCTGCAATATTGCAGACCTTCGAGTGATAACTAAGATATATGCTTGTTTTCTTAACTTTCTAAAAGCAGAATGCAACCATAAAAATAGTTTATCGCCAGATAGTTGGAAACTTTATATGATTGGTTTTTTCAAGCCTGCAGTACATAAAACTCGGTTAAACGAACAAGAAATAGACCCAGTTTATAAAAAGCTTAGATGGCAGGTATTCCTCAGTATCTTTGTCGGCTATGCGGGCTACTACCTTGTAAGAAAGAATTTTTCACTGGCCATGCCTTATTTAATTGAAGAGCAAGGCTTCACAAAAGGTGAGTTAGGTTTTGCGCTGTCTGCAGTCTCTATAGCCTACGGGTTAAGTAAATTTTTAATGGGCAATGTTTCTGATAGAAGCAACCCCAGATATTTTTTAATGACAGGGTTATTACTGTCTTCCCTCGTCATGTTTATTTTTGGTTTTGTTCCATGGGCAACCCAGAGCATAGCAATTATTTTTCTGCTGCTTTTTATTAACGGCTGGGTGCAAGGTATGGGGTGGCCCGCCTGTGGCCGTACTATCGTACATTGGTACTCGGGGAATGAACGAGGACAAGTTGTTTCGGTTTGGAATATTGCTCATAACGTTGGCGGCGGACTCATTGGCCCTTTATTTATCTTGGGAATGGCGTGGTTTAATGATTGGCGTAGCGCTTTTTATGTACCCGCAGCCTTCGCTGCATTAATCGCCGGTTTTGTATTTTTAACCTTACGAGATACACCGCAAAGTTGTGGTTTGCCGCCTATTGAGGAACATCGTAATGACTATCCCATCGATTATGAAGAAAAGCATGAGCAAGAACTCAGTGCTAAAGAAATATTTGTTACCTACGTATTGAACAACAAACTCCTGTGGTTTATTGCTATTGCCAATGCGTTTGTGTATCTCATTCGATATGGCGTTTTAGATTGGGCGCCGACGTACTTGTCAGAAGTAAAAGACTTCTCATTCGAGCATAGTTCTTGGGCGTACTTGTTGTATGAGTGGGCGGGCATTCCAGGTACGCTGTTATGCGGTTACATTAGCGACAAATGGTTTAAAGGCCGTCGTTCACCAGCTGCTATTTTGTACATGGTGCTCGTATTAGTCGCCGTTCTTGTATATTGGTTTAACCCTGCTGGAAACCCATCCATAGATATGGCTGCGCTAATGGCTATCGGCTTTTTAATCTATGGACCTGTTATGTTGATAGGTTTATACGCGCTAGAATTAGTGCCGAAGAAAGCCGCTGGCACGGCAGCCGGGTTAACAGGACTGTTTGGGTATCTTGGTGGTGCTGTTATCGCTAATATTGCCTTGGGTTTTACCGTCGATTACTTCGGTTGGAATGGCGGGTTCATACTTCTCACAGGTGGGTGTATTTGTGCCATTGTGCTAATCGGGTTTACGGTTAAACATGAAATTGCGCATTTAAAAAGTAAAGAGACGTCTGCAGCTAGTTAAATGATGACGTTTCTTTAACGCTAGAACTATCAAGATAGACTGGGTAATGGACAGCCCGGTCCTTTCTTACATTTTGTTGAGTGACTGCTAGGCTCAAGCTAATAAGTTTGACTTAAATGCTCTACGCGTCGCTGAAGCATTTCTTTGTAATCTTGCCTGGCATCGGCCATAAAGGTGATGTACATACCGCAAAGCACTTGTGCTCTGTATCTGTCTAAATCAATATAGCTATTTACCCAATCTTGTCGGGCCAAGCGTTGGCAGCCAAACACCTGTCTAGCCAGAATTTCGGTGTTGATATTACCTAACAAATAGCCATCTTCACGGCCTTTTTGGCACACCTGTGAGCAGATATCTAAGGATGTCTGAAAAATACCTCCGGGTAGTTTTTGATCAAATATTTTCGTGTTTTCCCCAGCTACAAAGGCGGCTTTATACAACCCCTCATTGGCCCTAAAAAGCGAGATAAGTTTATCGATAAAAGCTTCGCTTGCAGTGATAGGATCAGATAATACAAGGTCTGCAAGCGCCTTTTCTACTCGCTCAATCATTTCAATAACGAGCCTTTCAAAAATATCCGCTTTTTTACCAAACAAATTATGAATGGTGGGCACGGTCACGTCGGCAGCAAGGGCTAACTTACTCATGGTAAGCGCATCTACGCCTTGGGTGGCAATAATATCTCCAGCGCGCTCTAAAATAATATGTTTGCGTTTATTGACGTTGGCTGCTCTAGTGCTGCTGCCTCGTGCTAACCCTTTTTGTGTCATCGTTATTTTTCTGCCTAGGTGACTTGCTTTATATACGTTGTTACTGATAGCTCAGCATTAAGACACAGTTTATCATTTTTATTTTTGTTGACCACAGATTTTATTGATCGTAAAGTTTTATCACTAATAAAAACTGTGAAATCAAAAATGACAACCATAAAACACCCTGTAGATATTAGTGAGTCAATTGAAGCCTGCGCGGCGCATTACGGTAAAGATGCTAACGCGATGAAAAGCTACTTGTTGGAAGGTCAGCGTAAAGCGCTTGCCATGGATAACCGCGGCTCGCTTAAGTTTGAAGCAGATGGTTCCCTTGCCACCCACATTAAAGATGCTTACTCAAAATATGGCTTTTATATATTTGAGGGATTAATCTCTGATAAAGAACTTGCCGATTTAGAGCAAGATATCGAACGGCTAAAAACTCAATTTCCATTAAAAAATGGCGAAAAATTAAATGCCCAAGGAGAAAAAGCACTTGCCAGTGATGCTTTAGGGCCTAGATTAATTTGGTCAAAACCACTTGGCGATCCTTTAGGCGGAACCCCTATCGCAAATGGGCGTCATCAGGTGAAATTATTTGAGCCCAGCGCCGCCAAAGATGCCCCAGAGGAAGCGGTATTTGTGCTACTCGGTTCACTTGAATATTCTGACGCTTGCTTACGTGCTTATGCACACCCGGAATTGTTAAAAGTAGCCGAATCTATTAATGGTAAAGACTTTGCGCCTTTTCATGAATGCTTGTTTATCAAAGAGCCCGGGTTAGGCGCTGCGGTATCTTGGCATCAAGACGGTGATACTCACTGGAATAGCCCAGACTTCGATGAAGGCATTCATGGTTTTAATTTTATGGCACAGGTTTACGGAAGTACCGCAGTAAACGGGGTGTGGGTAGTACCTGGTACGCATAAACAGGGCAAGCTTGATATTAAAGAAATGGTGGCGCAGGCGGGTAGCGAACGGTTAACTGAAGCGGTCCCTATTATTTGTAATGCTGGCGATGTAGTTATCTGTAACCGTCAAATTGTACATGGCTCTTTTGCCAATACAGGCTTTGAGCCTAGAGTTACAGTGAACTTTGGATTCCATCGCCGGAGTTCGGTGTTGAATGTCAGTGGAGCGGGTATTCATTGTGCTTCGCAAGAATTCGACGACGAACATATTGCAAAGCGAACGGCGGTATTAGGTTATGCCATTGATGCTCGTATGAAAAAGTATCCAGAAGAGACACCTTATGTTTATGCATTATTTGCAAATTCCGATACCCAGTTTGAATACAACAATGATACAAAGAAAGCTCTAAAAGATTACAACCTTTTAGATCTTAGTATTTAATTCGGCAGCAGGTTAAAAATGAGCAAAATAAAGACAGCAAACAAAGCGAATATCGTCATATTGGGCGCTGGGAGTATCGGATGTTATTTAGGAGGTTGTTTGCTGTCTATTGGCGCGAATGTCACCTTAATTGGCCGTGCAAGACTTAAAGATCAAATTGCGAATAGCGGCTTAACGTTAACCGATTGGCGCGGCAGAAATACAAAACTTAAACCGGCAGACATTAATTTTACTGAAAATGCCGAGGTCATGGCGAGCGCTGATTATATTTTAGTGTGCGTAAAAAGCGGTGATACCCAAGAGGCCGCGTCGCTTATTGCGGAATATGAAAATAGTGACTCGTTGAAGGATAATCCTGTTGTCATCAGCTTTCAAAACGGGGTAAGAAACGGTCAAGTGCTATCAGAATGCTTACCGAATCATACGGTCATGAAAGGCATGGTTCCCTTTAACGTGCTGGGGCAGGGCGACGGGCATTTTCATTGTGGCACAGAAGGGAATTTGTGTGTTGAAGACAAAACTGGGAAATCGGGAGATCTCGTCGCCCTGTTTGACATGGCCGACTTACCTGTTCATGTGTACAAGGATTTATCTAGTGTGCAGTGGGGTAAGCTGCTCATGAATTTAAATAACGCCGTTAATGCACTTTCTGGCAGGCCATTGCTTGAGCAATTGCACGACAACGAATACCGAAAAGTAATGGCGGTTGTGCTAAAAGAAGCTTTAGTCGCAATGAAAGCGGCTGGTATTGAACCAGCTAAAACAGGTAAGGTCGTCCCTAAGCTTATGCCTTACATTATGTCTTTACCTAATTTTCTATTTAAAAAGGTGGCTGCAGCTACGTTAAAAATTGACCCTCAGGCACGCTCATCTATGTATGAGGATTTAGCGCTGAATAGAAAAACAGAGGTCGATTACCTAAATGGCGAAATTGTTGCTTTAGGTGAAGCGCATCAAGTGAGTACCCCCGCCAATACCGCAATAGTAAAACTCATTAAAGCGGCTGAAAATGCAAGAGACGGGTCGCCGAGGTTGAGCGCCGCCACTTTACAACAAGCGATAGTAGCTAATTAGCCTATCGCTTTTAATCGTCTTGAAGGTCTTTAATATCGTCAATAATATTGTTGAGCTTTTTCAGCAGGTGTGACTTCTGTTTTGCGGTCATTGTCTTTACCAGTGCATCGGCTAGCGATAAATATGCTTCTCGATTAGCTTGTCTGCGTGCTAGGTACTCTTCGGTGCGGTAGTCATCAGGGTGAGTAAGTAGGTGGGTTAGCTTTTGTTGAAACGCTTCTGTGTTTTGTCTGCTTGCAAACAATCGGCGCGCTTCATTCTGCATGGCTAATCGGTATTCAAGCCAGTTTCCACGGGTACGGGCAAAGTGAGGGGCAGCGTTCGCCACCATGGTTTTTTGCTCGTCAGTTAAATCCCCCAAATTTTCTTCAAAACCTTCCTCAAAATTCTCAATTAACTTTTCAAGCCTTTCACTTTCAGACATTGAGTCGTACTCATCAAGCTCTTCTTGCTCTTCGTCATTTTCTTTTTGGATGGCAGCAAACAAATAAATAACTTGGTCGTCACTTAAGCGGGAAGCGAGTTCTGCTAACTCAGGCGCTAGTTTTGAACGTAAGGTCATTACGTGTTCATTAGCCTGATTTAGATGATTGGCAATAACAGCTTTGTTTAACTTATCTTGTTTTATCTCTTCGGTAATCTGCTCTAGTTGGGCCAAATATAAAGCCAATTGCTCTTCTCTGTGCCAATCAATCCACCCTTCAAGCTTAATATCGAAAATAGCTTCTTGTGAATCGTTAAGCTCTACATAATCGTCCATGTACCAATAAATAAGCCAATCGAGGTTATTGTATGCAAGCTTAGACGAGCACCCTGTCAGTACTAAGAAGCCAAGAACAAGCCATAACTTTTTCATCGTTAAATCCGTTGTAGATGTAGCTATTAGCTACTGATATATAAATTAATTACTGAGCACTAATAGTTCTTAGTAATTTAGCCGCCTTTTGGATTTCAAAATCGATAAATCGCTGCTGAATTTCTATGGCAGCGCCACACATAATATCTGGTGACTCGAGAAAATCTTTAGGTGCTGCTACCACCTCAAAATGTGCCTTACTGCTATCCTTCATGTCTTTAACTAAATTCGTGATGATGTCATCACTTTCCTCATCAGAATACAAAGAGGGGCTTACCTGCTGATGAGCAATAAGCTTTGCTAAAACCTCAAGCTCAAGTGCCTTTACTTCGCTCGATAGCTGAGCTTCATTCCCAGCATGGTGTTCTAGTGGCACCTCTTCGGGATACACAAATGCGGCGCAGGCAAGGGGATATTGCCCTTGAAGTTCTTGCATTTGTTTTATCATTACATGCCAATAATCAACGATGTCGGCATCACTACCATGGGCGATATAATGCGTAATTCTCGCTTCAAACACCGCTCGAGCTCGGGTTGCAATAGCATTAATAGAAGCGCCTTCCCGTAAACCCTCTTCATTTATAGCGACAATTCGATAGTAGGTATCTGGATCTTTGTCTTTCATGGCAACCAAGTAGGGATGAGTCAATAAACCAGATTCTACTGCTTGCGTGTTTATTTCGCTTTCGTCTTCATAGCCACTGAACCCGTAGGCGCTACTGTCCACTACTTTACTGACAATACCTGCTCGTAAAAGTTCTTTGTGAGAAGGAGCCCAAAGTTCAGTATTCGGCGTATTTCGTATTTTTTTCGCAAACCAATTTGGAACATCGGCATCTTTATACGCTTGGTCAAACGCGGAACTTAACTCTGTGTTGTCATGCATAGACTTGCCGCCTAATGCGGGAGCGTGAAACTGCAAGACGCCGTCTTCACCCAATAGCCTTTCTTTTCCCGCTAAA
Source organism: Alteromonas lipotrueae (assembly GCF_019249215.1). GTDB lineage: Bacteria > Pseudomonadota > Gammaproteobacteria > Enterobacterales > Alteromonadaceae > Alteromonas > Alteromonas lipotrueae. The sequence continues at coordinate 82,357 of NZ_JAESDI010000015.1, read as the reverse complement.
TACACAATACTGCATGCCGAAGAGCACGAGGTTTTCACAAATGTATTAAGTCCATATTCTTTGACTACAGCAGCTAGACGAGTCGCGCCGATAAGTCTTCCGCCAATACTGTGTAAGTGTATTGTTGTTATGTTTTCATTCTGTTTCAGTACATCTAGCAGTAGTAGTTCGGAGCCAATTTCTATACCGCCATAAAGTTCTAGCTCGGTGCCATTATTTAAAACTCTAAACTTGGTAGGGGGATAGGTGGATTCAGCGCCTCTTAAAGAGATACTTTCAGTAATGATGGGTACCCCTGACCGATAGAAATCTACAGTGAAATTTATCATTCCTACTACTGTCATTATTATCGCCATTGTTGCCCAACCAGCAGAGCCACCGCCATGAGGGTGACGGATGGCAGAGCGAATTACGCCAACCGATTGCCAGATAACCACGGGTGTTAACACCACGTACAAAAGCATCATGTATATACCAAGCTCAGCTCGCGATGATGCACTTTCTATTTTAAGTTCAACAAATGAGCTTAGCGCAAGTGCACCAAGTGTTATTAAAATGCCAACCACCCAATAACTGATAGGTAACGATACTTGGCCTTTCCAAAAACGAATTAGCCAGTTTGCATGCAATGCTTCGTCATCGTATCTATCTTCCGCGAATACTGGGTCGTGATTGGCAGTATTTTGAGGATGAGAACTATCTTGATGCTGAGACGTTTCGGTTTTACTTGTTAAGGGTTGTCTTAAGGCTATTTCCTTTAGCACGGCAGACACTCTATCGGGATATTGCTCTTTGTCGATGTTGGCTAACACATCTTCAAGTTCGGCAAGGCTGTAGTTTGAATAATCCGGAGCTTGCATTAAATACTTCCATGTGGCTTTTATATTATTGAAGATGACATTCATTGACGTGTTAATAATACGGAATATTAGCCGCTAACACTACAGTATTCACCATATCTACCTGAATAGATGAGGAAAAACCATGGCAACACATGAAAAGCTAAACTACGTTGAGTTCGGTACATTGGATATCAACAGTACTAAACGCTTTTTCGAAACCGTATTTGGTTGGGCATTTACCGATTACGGGCCTGAATACACGGCATTTGCTAACCAAGGATTAGACGGGGGCTTTTTTAAAGCTAAGCATGCTGGCATTACAGAAAATGGCGGTGCGTTATTAGTTTTTTACAGTGCTGATATTAAGCAAACGTTAAGCAAGGTAGAAGGCGCTGGTGGCGATGTGAACAAGTCTATTTTTGAATTTCCAGGGGGCTGCCGGTTTCACTTTATTGAGCCTGGGGGTAATGAATTCGCGGTTTGGTCTGAAAAGGAATAGGGCATAAATAATAGGAAGTTAGAGAAAGTACTTTAACAAGAGTACATTAACAATAGAACGTCAGCACGACTGCCTTGCTAGAGAGGTATTACCAATCGAGCCTTAGCAAAAAGGGGGGCGGTAGTAGTTTAATACAAAAAAGCCCGGCTTAAAAAGCCGAGCTCCAAATGTTATAGCCGAGTTTATGTTTAAATTCGGCTTATCTAAGCCTTACCAAGAACAATACGCAGCATTCTTCTAAGCGGCTCGGCAGCACCCCATAGCAGTTGATCGCCTACGGTGAAGGCTGAAATATATTCTGGCCCCATGGTCAGTTTACGAATTCGACCTACAGGAATAGACAATGTGCCTGTCACTTTTGCAGGCGTTAATTCTTGCATGGTGGCATCACGATCGTTTGGTACCACTTTCACCCATTCATTGTGCTGTGCAAGAATTTGCTCAATGTCTTCAACTGGCAGGTCTTGTTTAAGCTTGATGGTAATAGCTTGACTGTGACAACGCATAGCGCCTACACGCACACAAATGCCGTCAATAGGAATAGGCTGATCAGTTAAACCCATAATCTTATTGGCTTCAGCTTGTGCTTTCCATTCTTCACGGCTTTGCCCAGAAGGCAGCTGTGAATCAATGTAAGGAATTAAGCTTCCTGCTAGCGGCACGCCAAATTGCTCAGAAGGATAATCTTCGCTTCTGATAAACTCAGCTACTTGCTTGTCGATGTCTAAAATCGCCGACGCTGGATTGTCTAAATTTGCTTGTACATTAGTGTGAATGGCACCCATTTGGCTAATAAGTTCGCGCATATGCTTAGCACCCGAACCAGAAGCAGCTTGGTATGTCATGGGTGAAGCCCACTCAACCAAGTCTTTTTCGAATAAGCCACCTAGTGCTAACAACATTAACGATACCGTGCAGTTTCCGCCTACGAAAGTGCGAATGCCGCTTTCTACGCCAGCGTCAATTTCTTTACGGTTTACAGGGTCTAAAATAATGACCGCATCGTCTTTCATGCGAAGCGCTGACGCTGCGTCTATCCAGTATCCATTCCAGCCAGTATCGCGCAATGAAGAGTACACTTCTTTGGTGTAGTCACCGCCTTGGCAGGTAATAATAATATCTTGCTTAGCTAACGCTTGAATATCAAAGGCGTCTTCTAGTACACCTGCGTTAGCACCGGCAAAGTCTGGCGCTGGAAGGCCTTTTTGAGAAGTGGTAAAAAATGTGGGTTCAATGTGCGCGAAATCTTGCTCTTCTTGCATGCGCTGCATTAACACTGAGCCAACCATACCGCGCCAGCCCACTAAACCTACTTTTTGTTGAGACATTAACTTGAGAACCCTATAAAACTAAACTGTGTATTCATGTTGAACTAGCGGTGATATCGCCCTGCCAACCCTATACCTGTCGCATTTTCATTATTATGCCTGCAGTCTATAAACAATTTAAAACGCTGGCTAGCGGGTTTTTAGAAATATTACGTTATAGATATAAGTGAATCACATTTGGTTAGTACATTATCAATTTTTTATTGAAACTAATTCTTAAAATGCTTAATTATCATTCATGTTCGAGGAAGGTAATCTTGGTTCAACAGTTTTTCAGACCCTAGCAGCATAAATGAGTACCGAGTCAAACGCGCCTAATTTTGCGAAAATTAACAACGGCTTTCGCAATGTCTTTAACAATGGTCGTATGTCGATAGGCTTAGTTGTGCCAATCGAGTCTTATCCATATGGGCCTGTCCCTACTATGCAAGACCATATAGAAAGAGTGAAGCTTGCAGAAGGCTTGGGCTTTAAAGCTGTGTGGATAAGAGACGTTTTATTCAATGTGCCAACATTTGGCGATGCAGGGCAAGTATACGACCCTTTTGTTTATCTAGGCATGCTTGCAGGACTGACGAAAGCCATTACGCTTGGCGTAGCATCTTTGGTACTTCCTCAGCGCCATGCCGCACAAGTTGCTAAGGCTGCTGCGAGTATCGACGTACTCAGCGGCGGACGTCTAGTGTTAGGGGTGGCCTCTGGAGACAGACCTGAAGAATACCCGGCTATTAACCTAGGGTTTGATGACCGAGGCGAACGCTTTCGTGAAAGCGTGGAATATATAAAACGTATGATGCAAGGGTATGGCCAAATTAACAATAGCTTTGGGCATGTGAATGGAACCTTGGACTTACTGCCCAAGCCCCATGGTGAACGCTTTCCAATGATGATCACAGGGGGCTCTCAACAATCACCGAACTGGGGGGCAGAGCACCTAGACGGGTTAATTACGTACCCCAGAAGCCCTAAAATTCAAGCTCACGTGGTTGATAGTTATCGCTCACGTGTGAATACCTTTACCAAACGAAGTAAGCCGGTGATGCAACCGCTCTATATTGATATAGACGCAAACGATAATTCTCCGGTATCACCAATTCATTTGGGTGTGCGCTGCGGAATAAACCGTTTATTAGATTACCTTTTAGTATTGCGTGACAGTGGCGTTAACCACGTTGCACTCAACCTTAGGTTTAATCGCACTCCGGTTGAAGAAACTTTACAAAAACTGTCGGAAATGGTGTTACCGCATTTCCATTCTGACGAATTTAGTCATCAAGCTATTTTGCAAAAAGAGGGAATGAACGGATGAAAACAATATTAGTGACAGGCGCGACCGACGGCATTGGTCTTGAAACCGTCAAATTGTTAGCTCACGAAGGGCATAATTTGATCATTCACGGAAGAAGTGCTGATAAATTAAAGCGTGTAGAGCAAATGTTAGGTGCCGATTACCCTGCAATAAAGGTGACAGGGTTCGTGGCAGATTTAAGCGACTTTAAAGCAGTAGATAATTTTGCAACTCATGTGGCAGACGCTTTTTCAGCGATTGACGTTATCATTAATAATGCTGGTGTGTTTCACTCTCCCTCAATTGAAACAAGCGCTGGCTTAGACGTACGCTTCATGGTGAATACGATTGCGCCGTTCATCATTACTAAACGTTTGTTGCCACTTTTGCCAAGTGATGGCCGAGTAGTTAACGTGTCATCTGCGGCACAAGCCCCCGTAAACTTTGACCTGCTAAGCCAAGGCCCTTCTATGAGTGACGGCATGGCATACGCACAAAGCAAGCTTGCTATTACCATGTGGACGCGCTTTTTTGCCGAAAAATACGAGGCAACAGGGCCATTGTTTGTGTCTGTTAACCCTAAATCTTTGCTTGGAAGTAAAATGGTGAAAGAAGCTTATGGTGTAGCCGGTGGTGATTTAGCAATAGGTGCGACGATATTTGTGGAAGCTGCCGTTAGTGATAGGTTTGCTAACGTAAAAGGTGAATATTTCGATAATGATAACAATCAGTTTGCGCCTGCGCATCCATTTGGTGAAAACCCAGCAAATAGAGAGCAATTGGTTAATGTGATTGAAGCTATTGTCGCCAGCCACTTAAGTTAATATTTTTCAAAATTATCATGTTTATGTAGAACACATCAGGTCACCTGGTGTGTTTTGCCTATTCGGCACTATTTCTCTTTTTCAATCACGCCCTTATTCTCATCCTTATTAACGCTTGCCTTGCGAGTCTGTAAAATATTCCTACTTGGATACGTAATTAAAACGCCTAGGTAGCACGAACTTTACGCAGCTTCCTATTAATGCACTCAAATGCCCAATGCGCCATTTTCAACAAGGCGGCCATATGGCAATACAAAAGCCTAAAGGGCGCGCCAACTACGAACCAAATTCGTGGGATGCCGATGAAAATAACCTTCGTGCGTGTCCAGAAACGGGTTTCCAATCACATGCAGAGCCTATGGAAGGCAGTAAAACACGCTACCGTTCAGAAACCTTTGCAGACCATTACAGCCAAGCGCGACAGTTTTATATCAGTCAGACTGGGAAAGAACAAAAACATATGCGCGACGCATTTAACGCTTTTACTCTAATCGAGACGGGTCCTAGTTATCAACCTGAGGGGGGCGCTTTATAGGCGTTTCCCCCTATACCCAAGCAAAATTTCCCGTGCTAAGTTGGGTTTTTAATTTAGAATAGCAAAAAGGCTCGTGAGCTTTACTTTGCGAGTTGCGCATTATGTAAATAGCATTTGCGGTAAAAAAGTAGCAGGGCTCTATGAAATTTATAAGAGCGTAATTTCAGACGTCTTCTATAGTGAAGCACATTATTAACCATCGCGATGCCAGAGGAAAATATGCAGTACGATTCACATCAAAAGTTTTCACCTACCACTTTATTTCTACATTGGCTTGTTGGCTTAATCATTATTGGCATGCTGGCTTCTGGCGTCTATATGGTAGAGGAAAATGCCTATTGGGTATTTTCATGGCATAAATCTTTTGGCTTTATTGTGCTATTCCTTGCATTAGCCAGGGTGGCGTGGCGAATGAAGAATGGTTGGCCTACAGCGGCAGGGGATTACTCTGCGTTAGTGCATGGCGTAGCTAAAGTGATTCATTGGGTACTTATTCTTAGCACGCTGCTAATGCCGATATCTGGGCTTATGACCTCGGTTCTGGGGGGGCACGGTTTATCTGTGTTTGGATTAGAGGTGTTCGCTCAAAATTTCAGTGTAGAAGATCCTGAAAAAACATTGCCAATAAACTATGAGCTTTCGAAAGTTGGCGGCACTGTGCATCATTATTTAGGCTATGTACTCATTGGTGCTGTACTGCTTCACATTGCAGGCGCGTTAAAGCATCATGTTATGGACAAAGATGGCACGTTACGACGTATGCTGGGCAAGAGCATTTCGTGATTAAAGCCCAAGATTAATGCCTTCGAATAGGCAATAAAACCTAATAGAGATTATTTAGTTATTTAAAAACCACAGTTTACTTACTGTGGTTTTTTTATGACTTTTCTATTAAAGACCCGCTTCTCGCAACGCCTTATCCCAGTAGGGTTCACCACTGTATCGCTCCTTTAAAAAGTCGATAAAGGCGCGCACTTTGGGCGCCAATAAACGGTTGCTTGGATATACTGCCCACAGTGCACATTCAGCAGTTAATGGATAATCTTTTAAGACTTGAATCAATTGACCACTTTTAAGATACGGGTAGCTACACCACGTGGCGGTGAGGGTTAAGCCATTGCCACCAATGGCTGCGTCGCGCACCGCTTCACCATTATCCATACGAATTCGCGTTTTAGGTTTTATCGATACTACGCCCTGCGGTGTGTTGAATTCCCATGTTTCTAAACCCATAAGATTTACCGCAGCATGTTGAGGTATGTCTTGTGGGGTTTTCGGCGCACCATATTTCTTAATATAGTCTGGTGACGCTACAATAATTCGCTTGTCATCAGCCAGTTTCCTAGCGTGTAGATTAGAGTCTTTTAGCACCGCGTCACGAATTGCTACATCAAACCCGCCTTCTATCAAATCCAAAATACTGTCGCTGAATCGAAAGTCGATATTTAACTGAGGGTAAGATGCTAAGAATTCTTCCATAGCAGGTACTAAGTGTAGGCGACCAAAAGAGGCTGGAGCGGTTACTCGCAATGTGCCCTGTGGCGTTTGTGAGCCAACGCCAACGGCAGCTTGAGCGACCTCAATACTCGATAACACTTCTTCCGCATGAGGTAAAAATAGTTTTCCTTCATCGGTTAACGACACTTTTCGCGTGGTTCGGTGAATAAGTCGCACGCCCAAATTTTCTTCCAATTTATTAATGTGAGCGCTGGCCACAGCCGGTGAAACATTCAGTTCACGCCCAGCAACACTGATGTTATTGGTATTGGCGATACGTACAAAAAGCTTAAGGTGGTCGATGTTCATCATTGATTATCAATAAAATCTAAAAACTGTATGTGGTTATAACCCAATTATCATATGTATGGCTAGTGTCTATTATAACCCTCGAACTTAACGCAACGAGGTGAACTCTCATGAAAGCAATGGTTATTAACGAATTTGGTGGTCCTGAAGTATTTACTGCGGCTGAAGTAGACGCGCCGCAGCTTAAAGTTGGTCACGTGATTGTGCGTATTGCCGCAACCAGCGTGAACACAGTAGACACCATGATACGAGAAATGGGTCAAGACCTACCATTTGCTCCCGAACTGCCTGGAGGTGTATTAGGGATGGACTTTGCCGGTACGATTGAAGCCGTTGGTGAAGGCGTAGATAATTTTAGCGTTGGTGATGAAGTTTATGGGTGTGCGGGTGGCCTAGCCGACTTGCAAGGCTCTCTGGCTGAATTAATGTTAGCCGACGTTCGTCTTATTGCACCTAAGCCCAAATCGTTGTCGATGCGTGAAGCAGCAGCTTTACCTTTGGTGGGGATCACCGCTTATGAGGGACTAACCCGCGCACAAACTGCAAAAGATCAAACCGTGTTGGTACATGGCGGCGCTGGCGGTGTGGGTCACCTTGCTATCCAAATGGCCCGTTACTTTGGTGGATCAGTTTTTGCTACAGGTGGTTCCGACGAGCAAGCCGCCCTTATTGAGAAACTCGGTGCTACTTATATTGATTTTCGCTCAGAAAAAGTGGCTGATTATGTTGCTAAGCATACTGGTGGCGCTGGTTTCGATGTGATTTATGACTCTGTGGGTGGCGGTAATCTCCCTAACTCGTTTGAAGCTGCAAAGTTATGTGGTCAAGTAGCGACGACCGTGTCGTTTATTGAAACAGATTTAACCCCAGTGCACTTCAAAGGTTTGAGTTTGCATGTTGTATTCATGCTGATCCCTATGATCCACAACTACAAGCGCGAAAGTCATGGCGCTATATTACGCGCTATTACCGACATTGTTGATGTAGGCGCATTAACCCCCGTCTTGGATAGCGAAGTGTTTACCCTTGAGCAAGCAGGTGATGCTCATGCGCGCTTAGCAAGCGGCAAAGCCATGGGCAAAATTGTTATCGATGTCGCCTCTTAAATTTTCGTGCACAGGTTCTTGTATAAGTTTTTGAACAAGCTCTTGAATATGTTTTTGAAATAACGACTTGTGCTAACTTTTAAATTTGTACTATTTACTTTCCCTAAGCGCTTTCCCTTTGCGCACTTTTCCCCTTGGCGTTTGCAGTTTGCTCGCCAAGGGGCTTTTATTTTTCCTCTCGTCTTTAATTAATCGTCACTATCCTTATCTTTATACTCATCAATAGATCATATTTACTTATGTTCATATGTTGCGTTGCGAGTTTTTTAGCGCTATTGGTATTTTATACTCGCAACTATTGTCACTTGCTAATCAGGAAGGAAATCTTATGAAAGTAATGCGTTTGAAAGACAACAGTGAAGGCTTAGCATCACTTTACTGCGCAGACGAAGCAGAGCCAACCGTCGTCGGCAATGATGAAATTAAAGTAAGGATCCACGCTAGCTCTCTAAATTATCATGATTATAGCGTAGCGACGGGCGCTCTTCCCACTGAGGGCGACCGCATCCCTATGTCTGACGGCGCTGGCGTAGTGGTAGAAGTTGGGGAAGGCGTTACACAATTTTTCCCAGGAGATCATGTGGTTTCTACCTTTTTTCCTGACTGGTTAAGTGGCGCACCTACAGTAGGTGATTTTAGTCGCACACCCGGCGACGGTATTGACGGCTACGCCAGAGAAGTCGTGGTAAAACCGCAGCAGTGGTTTACTAAAGCACCTACAGGGTGGTCTCATGAAGAAGCCGCTACTATCACTACGGCAGGGCTGACCGCATGGCGGGCTTTAGTTGTGGAAGGTAACTTGAAGGCGGGCGACACGGTTCTATTGTTAGGTACTGGTGGTGTTTCTATATATGCGCTTCAAATAGCCAAAGCAATGGGAGCGAAAGTGGCTATAACCTCAAGCTCTGATGAAAAGTTAGAGAAAGCTAAAGCCCTAGGTGCAGATTTTACGGTTAATTATAAAACAGACGAAAAGTGGGGGAAAACCGTTGCCAAGTGGACCGGCGGGAAAGGAGTCGATCACGTAGTAGAAGTGGGCGGCCCTGCCACATTAGGGCAATCTATTCATGCATGTAGAGTAGGGGGAAGTATTGTACTTATTGGGGTATTAACCGGTATTAAAGGTGATATTCCAACGGCTACTCTTATGCGAAAACAAATTAGGTTAACTGGGGTTATTGTGGGTAGCAATAAAGAGCAATGTGACTTTGTTAGTGCCTTGGAGTGTTTGGATTTTAAACCTGTGGTTGATACTACATTTGCCCTTGAAAGGCTATCGGATGCGTTTGCTTTCGAGGAATCGGGTAAACACTTTGGCAAAATTTGCGTTAGCCTTTGATCCAAAATTTGAGGGCAGCAATATTGAACGCAGCGCCCTTATAAAGGAATATAAGAATCGCTAAGGTTAACATAAAAGGAATACCATGAGCTTGTCCCATATCATGTCAACGCGTGTGGTCAGTGTACACATGGATGATAGCCTAGAATTGATACAAACTTTGTTCGCCGAAACGGGGTTTCATCATTTGGTGGTAGTGCATCAGAATCAACTGCAAGGCATCATTTCAGACCGCGACGTATTAAAGGCCACCAGCCCTTTTGCCAATACGGTTAATGAGCGTTTTCGTGACCGAGCGACACTGGAAAAAAAAGCGCATCAGATTATGACGCGAAACGTGTTAACCCTTTCTGCTAGCGATTCTATTGTTAGCGCAATTTCCTTGTTCAATGAAAATAAGATTTCCTGCATCCCCATCATTGATGAGAAACGATGCCCAATTGGGATAGTATCTTGGCGAGATGTGATGCGCTTTATGGAAGCGAGGGTGAATGCTAAGAAAGGTTAATCTGCTAATTAAGGGGGGAGCCGAAAAGACAAATTAGCGACGTTTACATGAATAAAGAAGGTGCGTTTATACGCACCTTCTTTGTTGGTTAGCTTGCCATATGTAAACTAACTGGTTTTTCGATAACTCACTCTAAATAAGATGCTATACAGTACAGGTACGGCGATAAGCGTGAGAATGGTGGCAAAGGTTAATCCGCCCATAATCGTAACTGCCATGTCGGCAAAGAAAGCATCGAATAACAGGGGTGCCATACCTAAAATGGTGGTTAATGCGGCCAGCGTTACAGGACGTAAACGGCTTAATGTCGCTTCCACTATCGCTTTTTTGATTTCTAGCCCTTCTTCAATTTGTAGGTCTATTTCTTCGATAAGTACAATGGCATTTTTAATTAACATGCCGAATAAACTTAAAAACCCAAGAAGTGACATAAAGCCAAATGGCATATTGGTAGACAGAAGGCCTGTTACTACCCCGACAATAGCCATAGGTACCACTAACCAAATGATTAGCGGCTGACGAGCGTGGCCAAATAACAGTACAGAGATAATGAACATCACTAAGAAACCCACAGGTAAGCCTGCACCAAGTGCAGCTTGAGCATCGCTAGAGCTTTCAAATTCGCCGCCCCATTCAAGAGCATAACCGGCAGGAATGTCCATCGCTTCAATTTGAGGGCGAATACGCGCAAATGCTTTCGCGGCAGTTTCATTGTCGCCAGGCTCAGCTTCTACCGTGATGGTACGCAATCTATCTTTTCTATGAATGCGAAGCTCTTCGGTCACAATATCTAAACCGCTTGATACTTGCGTAAAAGGTACGTACTGACGTTGCTGAGACGACCATACTTGGCTCTCTCGAACTGATTGAATGGCAGTGTCATCGGGATGCCCCATTTTTGCCACAATACTGTAGGCATAGTCTCCGTCTTGCACACTGCCTAAGCGCAAGCCACTACTAGCATATTGCACGGTTTGACTGAAATCTGAATGAGACACGCCTGCAATTCCCGCATTGTAATTATCGTACTGGGTATTGATGGCGACACCTTTTTCACGCCAGTTATGTCGAACATCTTTGATATTGCTGTCAGCTAACATCATGCCTTTCGCTTCTTCGGCGAGGGTTCGTAAAACTTCTGCATCAGGGCCTGAGAATCGTGCTTCAAGTTTAGCGCCAGAACCTGGGCCAAACTGCATACGTTCTTGGTAGAAGTTAGCATCAAGGTCGATATTGTTGAGTAAGCCGGAAAGCTTTTCTTGAACGGCAGGAATATTCTCTAACTCATTAACCCGTACCATGAAAAAGCCGTAGTTTTCATTGGCACTTTTGGGTGCGTAAGTTAGCGTAAAGCGGTCTGCACCTTGACCAATAATGGTGGTGACTGCCGTTACATTTTCTTGCGCTAAAATACGTTGCTCAGCTTCTTTAATGATTTTTTCGGTAGCCCGAATATCACGGTCTTGAGGGCCCCAATAATGTACAAAGAAAAGCGGGGCGTTTGAGGGTGGGAAAAAGCCTTGTTTTACCATACCGAAACTGCCATAAGCTACTACGGTAATGACCATTAGCATAGCAATGGTCACCCATCGTAATTTCAATGCCCCGGTGAGTGTTTTGGTGAACCAGCGCTGCAGCAGGGTAGGTTCATCGCCATCGGTTTGCTTCACGCCTTTGCGAAAAACTAACTCGCCAAGCACTGGCACTAAAGTAACGGCTAGCACCCAGCTCATCATTAAAGAAACTAATACAACGGCAAATAAGGAATACAAGAATTCACCGGTGGCATCATCAGATAAACCAATTCCAGAGAAGGCCGCGATACCTATTACTGTTGCGCCTAATAAAGGCCACTGCGTTCGTTTCACAATAAAGCTTGCTGCATCTTTGGCCGACGCGCCGGTAGCCATTCGAAGCATCATGCCTTCGGCAACGACAATGGCGTTATCTACCAACATTCCCATGGCGATAACCATAGCGCCAAGAGAGATACGCTGAAGCTGAATATCCATTAGCCACATGATAAGAATAGTGCCAAGCACGGTAACTAATAGCACCGCGCCCACTACTACGCCAGAGCGCCAACCCATGAATAGGCACAGCGTCAGGGTCACAACGACTACCGACATCACTAGGTTTGCAATAAAGCCATCGACCGATTCGTCAACTACCGCAGCTTGGTCGTAAATGGGGGTAAGGGTAATACCCACAGGAAGGGTATTAAGTAGATGATCAACTTTAGCATTTACCCGAGTGCCTACATCAACAATGTTCACGTTAGACAGCGCTGAAACCGACACAGTTAATGCTTCTTCACCGTTATAACGAATAAGCTGAGACTGAATATCAGCAGGCTCTAACTTGAGGGTGGCTACATCGGAAACGCGAATAGAGCGATTGGTACCAGGAATAACTAACGAAAGGTTAGATATTTCTTTAATTTTATCTGGTGCCCGTTCTACGATTAACCGCACATTCTTTTCGTCTACCAATACTCTGCCGCCGTTAAAAGGGCGCAAGTTGTCTTCAAACAGCGAGGTTAGATCAGGAAAGGATATACCTAATCCGGCAAGCTGATAAGGATTCACGTAGGCAACTATCTGTTCGGTTTGCACACCACTTACAGTGACCTTCGCAACGCCTTCTGTCGTTAACAGGTCTCTTCGAATTAAGCGCGCAAATTCCCGTAACTCACTGGTGGTAAAGTCGGGGGCGCTTAGGGCGTAATATAGCCCGTAAACATCACCAAAATCATCGAAAACCACAGGGTCTTTTGCACCGGTCGGTAAGGATGTAGCGGCATCTCGTAAGCGCTTCCTAAGTTCATCCCAAATTTGAGGAAGCTCGTTACTGTCATAGTTGCTTTTAACTTCAACGGTAATTTCAGACAAGGCTGGCGAAGAAATTGATGTCAGCTTTTTAAGCTGCGGCATTTGCTGGATAGCAATTTCAAGAGGTTCGGTAATTTCCCGTTCCACTTTCTCTGCGCCGGCGCCAGAGTAGCTGGTGTAAACCTTCACCTGTTTAATCGTGAATTCGGGGTCTTCCAAACGACCAATATTGGTCATTGCGATAATACCGCCTAACAGTAGTATCACTACCATTAGCCATACATTTACGGGTTTATCAATTGAATAACGAGCGATATCCATAACTTACTTCTCTCCCTCGTAAGGAAGCACTTTCATGTCAGCTCGCATTTTGGTTGCGCCTGCTGCAACTACCTTTTCACCCAGCGCCAACGAACCACTTAATACCGCGAAATCTTCGTGAATGTGTTCAACAGTAACGCTAACTTTGTTCACTAATTTACTGCTTTCGTTATAAACCCAAACTCCAAAACCAGAGGCTTTGTCACCTACTAACGATTGTACTGGAACAACAACACCGTCGGGAAATGGTGAACCTTGCAAGCTCACTTTCACTACGGCACGCGCACCTGGCGTAAGAGGTAAATCTGCGCGGGGCTCCATGGCAAAAACGACTTCGTAAGTTTGCGATACAGGGTCGGGCTGAGTGTTGTGCTCTACATAGTTAACTGGGTACCACTGGGTTTCTTCAGTCGTTAAGGATGCACTAGCTTGCTCTATTCCACGATTTAGGTTCGCGGTGAGTAGCCTTTCAGGCACGTTAATATTGAAGTAAATTTTAGAGACATCTTGTAAGCGAGCAATAGGTGTTCCCGCGGCAACAAAGCTATTATTTTCAACAAGACGCTGAGACACCTTGGCATCGAAAGGTGCATATAATTGGGTGTAACTTAAATCCTGCTTCGCCGTTTTTAGCTCTATTTCAGCTAATTCGTAGGTGGTTTTTGCAGTATCAAGGGTACTTTGCGCGACCAGTTTCTGCGCATACATTTTTTCAATACGATCTAATTCGCGTTTGGATTGTTCCAAGCGAGTGCGCTGTTCGTCAACACGGCGCTCAAAAGGTTGTCTGTCAATTGTGGCTAACAGCTTGCCTTCTTCAATATCGCTACCTGTAGTTAAATCGGTTTGAACTAACCTTCCTGATACTTCAAAACTAAGATCTACCGTTTTTACTGCAGAAACGACTGCCGGAAAAGTAAATTCGTCAAATGCAGGAACAGTGCTCACCTCAGCGAGTTTCACATAGCGAGGGGCGACAGTTTGCTCTTGTGTATCATCTTCTGATGTACAACCAGCAAGGGTGAGAACAGACAGGGCAGTAAACGCAACAAGGTGACGAATTCGCGAAATAGACATAGGAAATTTTCGATCCGTATTTGTGGTGAATACAGTATAGACGACTATACTCACCTATAATTAAAGTACACTGTGCGGTGCATTTTAGAGATCATCCATTGAAAAGTAAACTGTGCAGTGTAAAATGACCGCATATTATTTTTAGACAGTAAAATTATGACTAGCACTACACGTACCCGAAGTGATGTTAAGCGAGATGCCATTATACAAGCAGCAAAGCAAGCATTTCAGGAATTTGGCGTTAACGGAACCAGCATGGATAAGCTGGCTGAGCTAGCGAACGTGTCTAAAAGAACAGTGTACAATCATTTCTCAGCAAAGGAAGAGCTGGTCATGCACCTAATTAAAGAGCAGTGGCAATCAGCCCTTGTTGATATAGGTGCGCCTTATGATCCCCAGGCCTTGTTGGCTGACCAACTCACCGACCTGATAATGGCTGACATCAATTTTATGAGCGGGGATGAACACTTAGAGTTGGCCCGCGTTGCTATTGGCCACTTTTTTTATGAACCCACTCGATTGAAAGATGAAGTTGCCCAACTTCAAGCCCAAGAAAAAGCGATGCATAGGTGGTTAAAAGCCGCCAAAAAAGACAACCGTATGGTTTTTGATGACATTGAGCAGGTGGTTGAAGAGATGGATAGCCTTATAAAAGGGCAATGCTTTTGGCCACAACTGTTTAAGTTAGAAGATCCGCTTACTGAAGCGCGGAAGTTGCAAATTGCAAAAGGCGTGACTGCACTAATACTGTGTCGTTATGGCGTGAATGCACCTCACCGCACGACATAAATTTACGGCAACATGTGTTGATACCGCCGTTTGCAACATGGCGGTATCTGCATACTGATTTTACACTTGCGGGTAGGGAAGCCCAACATATTGGGTCGCAATGACCTCTTGCCCTGCTTTGTTGGTCAAAAAGAAGTCGAGCTCAGATTTCATAAAGCGCTCAAAGGTTTTTTGATCTAAATTATTGGCGGTGCCCGCATCGTCTTTAAAGTCGTGCAGCATGTTACTCATCCACCATGAAAAGCGTTCAGCTTGCCAAACCCGGTTAAGCGCCAATTCTGAGTAGCCTTGTACTGCGCTTGGCTCGCCATCATTATAAACTTTACATAACAATCGATACAAAATTGATACGTCAGAAGCAGCCAAATTTAGGCCTTTAGCACCGGTTGGAGGCACAATGTGCGCCGCATCACCCACTAAAAACAAGTTACCTAACTGCATTGGCTCACACACGAAGCTGCGAAGCGGTGCGATACTTTTTTCTATGCTCGGGCCGGTAACAAGTTTCCTCGCGGTATCAGCAGGCAGGCGCTTTTTAAACTCATCCCAAAACTTATCGTCACTCCAATCTTCAACTTTGTCAGTTAGCGGCACTTGAATGTAATAGCGAGAACGGGTGCTAGAGCGTTGGCTGGCCAACGCAAAGCCTCTGTCTGTTTTACAATAAATAAGCTCATCGCTGACGGGAGGGGTGTCACTCAATAAACCTAACCAACCAAAAGGATATACTCGTTCGAACTCAGTTCGCTTTTCTTCTGGAATGGTTTTGCGTGACACCCCATGAAAACCATCGCAGCCTGCAATATAATCGCAGTCAAGTAGGTAGCTTTCTCCCTCGTGCTCAAAAGTCACGGAAGGAGAGGCGCTATCAACATCATTTAACACGACGTTCGTTGAGGAATAATATGTGGAAGCCCCGTTCTCTTTTCGTGCAACCATTAAGTCGCGCGTGACTTCAGTTTGCCCATAACACATGACCGTTTTGCCACCTGTGAGCTCATTAAGATCGATGCGATAAGAGGTGCCATAGTAGCTAATAGCGAACCCATCATGGACATGACCTTCTTCATCCATTCGGTCACTTACATCTGCTTCTCGTAACAAGTCAACTAAGCCTTGCTCAAGTATACCCGCTCGAATTCGGCCTAATACATAATCGGGGGATACGCGTTCGATGATAATATTATCAATCCCTTTTTTGGCTAAGAGTTGACCTAACAACAAGCCTGAAGGACCGGCTCCTATAATAGCGACTTTGGTTTTTATATTTTGCATCATCTTCTCGTGGTAACTCATTCAGTGTCGTTATCATTCACCAATTGATGGAAGTATGTAATTCAACTATGCAGCTGATTATTGTACTTTTGAATCATGTTAACTTAATGTGTTAATACGTAAATGATGAGCTTGTTGCCATGTTTAACCCTATTCCATTCTACGATTTATACGGCGAATCCTTTATCCGTAAAGAGGTTGGGCTTGCTCATGTCGAGGATATTGCATTTCGTAGTTGTGATCTTGAATGGCAAATTGCGCCGCATAGGCACGACAAGCTCTCGCAAGTCGTTTGTACTTTTGATAATACATGGGACGTACAGTTAGACGAAAAGTGTTATACATTAAGTGGTAATTGGCTGGTACTGATTCCGGCAGGGGCAGTGCATGGATTTAAGTTCGAACCCAACACCAAAGGCTTTGTTATTTCATTGAATCAAGACCTTCTAGAGAGCACGAGTATCGGCGAACAACAGTCAACATTGCCAGCGCTATTATGGACTCCCTCAGTTATCGAGTTTCGAGACAAGCTACAACTTAAGCGATTTACGACCTATGTAGAACTGTTAAGGGACGAGCTAAACAGTGGTGAAGCGGACCAAACGGCTGCGGTTAGTCATTTGGTTCAAATGCTGTTACTTATCATAAAACGACAACAGCACATTCACGCCGTTAGCGAAGGTGCTAGCGGCAGAGAGTCAAAAGTGCTACTTGGATTTAGACATCTAATTGAGCAACACTATAGGCAACACTTATCGGTGAAAACTTATGCCGAGCAATTACATGTTTCTGTTTCTACCCTCAATCGATTATGCCAAGGAAAGTTAAATGATTCGCCCAAGGCCATTATCCATCAGCGTTTAATTATTGAGGCCAAACGTCGTTTGGTTTACACCAGTCAAAGTGTTGACGAAATTTCCGCTTTTCTAGGGTTTAATGACCCAGCCTATTTCAGCCGTTTCTTCAAACAATTCGTTGGGCTCACCGCCAGTGCTTTTCGTCAACAAGGGAACAAATTTTAGTGTTGCGGTGAGCTACATCTCGTTACCAATTTCGATCAGGAAGTCTAAAAACACACGTGTTTTGCTTGGCAGCAGACGACGGCTTGGGTATACCAAAGACAGTACAGAGCGGTTCATGTAAAATTCGATGTCAGTACAAACATTCACTAATTCGCCGCTTTCTAGTTGTTTCTTACAGTACTGGATAGGAATAATAGCTACACCATTTCCGCCCGTAACGGCTTCTCGAACTGTAATTGGGTCGTTCACCTTAATGGTCTGGGTTTTCAAGTCCACAAGACGTTTTTGGCCATCAACACGAATAGGGAAGCGGGGATTAGCATAGCGAGTCTCACAAAACTGAACATGTTGTTGAAGTGTTTCCTCATGCTGGGATAAATCGTTCGCGGCGGCATATTCAGGGCTAGATATGCATATGAGGTGACTATCGTTCAGCTTACGGATAATAAGCTCAGAATTTTGTGGTGTACCAACGATAAGCGCGATATCAATGTTATCGCGGATGATATCAACCGGTAGGCTGGTGACAATGATCTCTAATTCTATTTCGGGGTATCGTCGTCGAAATTCGCCAAGGCGGGGTGCTAAAAACTCTCTGGTAAACGCCACTGGCATGGCTGCTACTAGTTTACCTTTTGGATACGTGGTTAACCCTGAAACCAGTGAATCGGCCTCTTTAACCTGCTCCATAATATTTAAACCCTGCTCATAAAATGCTTTACCATCTTCAGTAAGCCTCACATTTCGAGAGTTTCTTTCTAACAGTCGAATACCTAGCGCCAATTCTAACCGTGTAATAGCTTTACTCACA
The DNA here is from genome assembly GCF_019249215.1 of Alteromonas lipotrueae. GTDB lineage: Bacteria > Pseudomonadota > Gammaproteobacteria > Enterobacterales > Alteromonadaceae > Alteromonas > Alteromonas lipotrueae. The sequence continues at coordinate 64,156 of NZ_JAESDI010000015.1, read as the reverse complement.
TACGACTTGGACAAGCCTAAATGATCTGCGGCATGAGAAATGCCTTTCTGTTCCACTGCCGCTAAAAATAGCGGCAAATCATCTATTTTCCATTGCATGTCAATCTCCAGTGAGGGGGACACCCGTTTTACCTTATTTGTTTCCATATGGAAACAGTTTGTTCTTATTTGCTTAATTGTTTCCTTCTTTATTTGTTAATAAAGTGTGACTGCATACATTAATCAATTAAGTGAGTGAGGCATAAGACATAGCCAGTGGCTTTAAAAACCAATGTTGCTGACTTACTCATTTAGCGTTTTCGAAATCTCCTATACCGAGGTGAACTATGTCGGTTTGTTATACAGATATACCGCGTCCAGACGAGGCGGTAGTTGCTAATTATCAGGGCGCAGAAGTGGCCACTGTGCATGAAGCCCAAGGCCGCAAAGGCTTATTAGCGGATTACATGCGTCCAATCTATAAACCCGCAAAAATTGCTGGCCCTGCGGTGACGTGCGAAGTCGCGCCAGGAGATAACTGGATGATTCATGTAGCGGTCGAGCAATGTCAGCCTGGTGACGTTTTAGTGGTTAAACCGACGAGCGCGAGTAGCGATGGTTTTTTTGGCGACTTATTGGCTACGTCATTGAAAGCACGCGGTGTACGTGGGCTCATTATTGAAGGTGGCGTGCGTGACACGGCAACGCTTACCGAAATGAACTTTCCGGTTTGGTCGAAAACTATTTTTTCTCAGGGCTGCGTGAAAGAAACCATTGCTAACGTTAACGTGCCGATCACCTGCGCCAATGCTTACATTCGCCCTGGTGATATGGTCGTGGCTGATGAAGATGGTGTCGTTGTGGTTAAACGGGAAGAGGCCAGTGAGGTATGGGGGAATGTTGAAAAACGCATGTCTAACGAAGAAGCCAAAAGAATACGTTTTGAAAACGGTGAATTAGGGTTAGACATTTACAACATGCGAGAGCGCCTTGCCAATAAAGGCTTAGTTTACGCTAAGTATGAAGATAAATGAAAATGCAGGTAAACCCCAATAAGAACGGCAAGGTACAACACGCTGTTCCGTGCTGTCTATTTCGAGGCGGCACATCCAAGGGGCTATATTTTCTTGCTGAAGATTTACCTCAAAACGCTGATGAGCGCGATCAGGTTCTATTGCGTTTGATGGGGTCGCCTGACCCTCGCCAAATCGATGGTTTAGGTGGCGCACATCCCCTTACCAGTAAAGTCGCTATTGTGAGTAAATCAGAGCGCGACGATGTAGATGTAGATTACCTTTTTGTGCAAGTCGTCGTAGATAAGGCGCAAGTCAGTACGGCGCAAAATTGCGGCAATATTCTGGCTGGAGTTGGCCCTTTCGCAATTGAAAAAGGCTTGGTACCTAGCAGCGTTAGCCATACTGACGTGCGAATTCATATGCTTAATACCGGTGCAAATGCTACTGCGCGAGTAGAAACCCCGGGGGGCATGGTTAATTACCAAGGTAACGCACAAATAGATGGCGTGCCTGGCAGCGCAGCACCTATCTTTCTCGATTTTTTAAATATTGCGGGTTCAAGCTGCAAAAAAATGTTCCCCACCGGAAACGCCCAAGATGTGATTTTAGATGTACCTGTAACATGCATAGACAACGGCATGCCAGTAGTTCTGATTAACGCACAGTCATTCGGGTTAACCGGTGCAGAGTTACCTAGCGAGCTTGAAGCAAACGAAGCATTAAAAGCTAACGTTGAGGCTATTCGTTTAGAGGCCGGTAAGCTAATGAACTTAGGTGATGTGAGTAACAAAACGGTGCCTAAAATGAGCCTGATTTCACCTGCGTTACAAGGCGGGTTAATCAATACCCGTACCTTTATTCCTCATCGAGTTCACGATGCAATTGGCGTGTTGGGCTCAGTGAGCGTTGCGACGGCCTGTGTATTAAGCGGCACAGTAGCAAACGAGCTAATTGAGAAAAGCTTTGATGACAGCGCTATGGCTATTGAAGTTGAGCATCCGACAGGCCAGTTTACCGTCGAAATGGAAGTTTCTGGTAGCCACGATATTAGCCAGTTTTATGTAAAGCGTGCTGCCTTATTACGCACTGCGCGTTTGTTAATGCGCGGCGAGGCAATGCTGTCGTGTGAATAATAACGAGCACAAATTAACCCATTAACTTTTACTGTTGCCCGTTACGTCGTTGGTATGTTGATGAACAAGCAACAGGTGAACTTAGGATAACAACATGATCATAGATTGCCACGGTCACTACACTACCGCACCCGAACCCCTACAGCTATTTCGCGAAGCGCAAATAGCTGCTTTTAAGGCAGGTAAAGCCTTGCCAGAAGTTCCCTATATTAGTGACGATCAAATTCGCGACAGTATCGAGAAAAACCAAATTAAGTTGCTAGACGAGCGTGGTTTGGATATGACCATATTCTCACCTCGTGCTTCAGCAATGGCACATCATGTCGGTGATGAGACCGTATCAAAGCAATGGACCAGTGCGTGTAATGACCTAATAGCAAGGGTAGTTGAGTTATATCCAGAGCGCTTTATAGGTGTGTGTCAGCTACCCCAGTCTGTGGGTGTACCGATTAAAAATTCGATTCAAGAGCTGGAGCGTTGTGTAAAAGAAAAAGGGTTTGTTGGATGCAATCTAAATCCAGACCCATCAGGGGGGCATTGGAATTCTGCGCCTTTAACTGACCCAAGTTGGTATCCATTCTACGAAAAAATGGTAGAGCTTGATGTGCCGGCCATGATCCACGTATCAGGTTCATGTAACGCCAATTTTCATGCCACAGGTGCCCACTATATGAATGCTGATACCACCGCATTTATGCAGTTCTTAGAAGGTAACTTGTTCAAAGATTTTCCAACGTTACGATTCATTATACCTCATGGGGGCGGCGCAGTTCCTTATCACTGGGGACGCTATCGAGGCTTGGCCGATATGCTTAAGCAACCGCCGCTTCGCGAACATGTAATGAAAAATGTCTTTTTTGACACCTGCGTTTATCACCAGCCAGGTATCGATTTGTTGTTCGACGTGATTGATATCGACAACATTTTGTTTGGGTCTGAAATGATTGGTGCCGTTCGCGGTATTGATCCAGAAACCGGTAACTATTTTGATGATACGAAGCGCTATGTAGATTCGATAGCGTTGTCAGAGGTAGATAGACAAAAGGTGTATTCAGGAAATGCTCGCCGAGTTTATCCCGCGCTAGGTAAAAAATTAGAGGCGATGGGGTTATGAGTGCATTTACCAAAGATGCGGATTGGTTAGATTGGCATCCATCACCTTCAAAACCTACATATATGGTGCCAGCCGGCGCCGTGGATGCCCACTGCCATGTATTTGGTCCCGGCGATAAATTTCCGTTTGCACCGCAGCGAAAATACACCCCTTGTGATGCTTCTAAACATCAACTTTGGGCACTACGCGATTATCTCGGTTTTAGTCGAAATATATTGGTACAAGCTACCTGTCACGGGGCAGACAATCGCGCTTTGGTTGATGCGCTTAATACATCAGAAGGGCTAGCTAGAGGTGTGGCTACTGTCACTGAAACGGTTACCGATGCTGAACTTGATGCGCTCCACCAGGCCGGGGTTAGAGGTGTTCGTTTTAACTTCGTGAAGCGCCTTGTTGACGCATTGCCTTTTGATTCCCTAAAGCGCATTGCGGCAAGAATTAAAGAGCTAGATTGGCATATTGTCATTTATTTTGAAGGGCAAGAGCTTCCAGAGCTTTATGAGTTCTTCACTAATTTGCCAACCACGGTAGTGGTTGACCACATGGGCAGACCTGATGTCACTAAACCTTTAGATGGTCCTGAATTCGCCTTGTTCTTGAGGCTAATGCGTGAAAATGAAAACTTTTGGTCGAAAGTCAGTTGTCCAGAACGTTTATCTGTTGAAGGCCCATCAAAGCATTATTTAGATGTAGTGCCTTTTGCACGCACCGTGGTAGAGCAATTTTCAGACCGCGTGTTGTGGGGGACAGACTGGCCTCATCCAAATATGAAAACCCATACGCCTGATGACGGCATGCTGGTGGATATGCTGCCTTTAATTGCACCAACAGACTCGTTACAGCAAAAGCTACTTGTCGAAAACCCCATGCGCCTGTATTGGCCTGAACAGGTTAAATAGAGTTGAGGAAGCAATAATGTCTTTAGATAAGTCTTATCAAAAAATCCCAGGAACCACCATTTTTGATGCAGAAATGGGCAGACGAGGTTATCACCTCAACCAATTTTGTATGTCGTTAATGAAAGCAGAAAACCGCGCACGGTTTAAAGCTTGTGAGCGTCAGTATTTGGATACATGGGATATGAGCGAAGAACAAAAGGAAAGTGTGCTAGCAAGAGATTACAACCGAATGATGGCTACAGGGGGCAATATTTATTTCCTTGCAAAGATATTCTCATGTGACGGGCTCAGCTTTCAGTTTGCGGCAGCAAGTATGACTGGTATGAGCCAACCAGACTATGCACAAATGATGTTAAACGGTGGTAGGACACCTACTGGCAATATGTATAAGGAAAATAATAATGGCTAAGATTACCGCCGGCGTTGCTACGTCGCACGTTCCCGCTATTGGCGCAGCCATTGATAATGGTAAAACCAACGATCCTTATTGGAAGCCCTTGTTTGCAGGCTATGATTTTGGGAAAGAATGGATACAACAGAGCAAGCCAGATGTCGTCATTCTGGTTTACAACGACCATGCCTCTGCATTCGATATGAATGTTATCCCTACCTTTGCGTTAGGTTGCGCTCCCTCTTTTGCACCAGCTGATGAAGGGTGGGGGCCGCGGCCAGTGCCTACAGTAATGGGGCACCCTGAAATGGCCTCGCATATTGCACAATCGGTTATTCAGCAAGATTTCGACTTAACTATCGTTAACGACATGGACGTAGATCACGGGTTGACCGTACCTATGTCTCTTATGTTCGGTCAGCCCGAAATGTGGCCATGCAAGGTTATCCCCTTGGCGGTAAATGTGGTTCTGTATCCCGCGCCATCGGGTAAGCGATGCTATGCACTAGGTAAAGCCATTCGAAACGCTGTTGAAAGTTTTGATGAAGATCTCAATGTTCAAATTTGGGGAACTGGTGGAATGAGCCACCAACTACAAGGCCCTCGTGCTGGGCTAATCAATCAAGAGTTCGATAACAATTTCTTAGATCGCATTGTCGATGATGCGGAGAATTTAGCGCAAATGCCTCATTTTGACTATTTGAATCAAGCTGGTTCAGAAGGGGTTGAGTTAGTCATGTGGATGGTCATGCGTGGCGCCTTAAACGACAAGGTGGAAACGAAAAAGCGCTTTTATCATGTACCCGCATCGAATACGGCCGTTGGCCATCTTATATTAGAAAATAAATAGGAATTAATTATGAAAGTAATCGTAGTAGGACCTGGTGCATTCGGAATAAAACACCTCGAGGGCATAAAAAATATTGATGGTGTTGATGTGGTGGCGTTAGTAGGCCGTTCTGTTGAGAAAACGCAAAAAGTTGCAAATGAATATGGCATTGAGCACGTATTTACTGACTTAGCTGAAGCACTTAACATTGACGCCGATGCAGTTATTTTATGTACGCCTACCCAACAACATGCCGAGCAATCCATTCAATGCATGAAAGCAGGTAAGCATGTTCAGGTAGAGATCCCTCTCGCGGACAGCTGGTTTGATGCTGAAGCTGTTATGAAGGTGCAAGAGGAAACGGGGTTAACTTGTATGGTGGGACATACACGTCGTTTTAACCCTTCGCACCAATGGATAAATAAGCGCATTACCGCCAATGAACTGAACATCCAACAAATGGATGTACAAACTTACTTTTTCCGTCGTAAAAATATAAATGCGAAAGGGGAGCCTCGTTCTTGGACCGATCACCTGCTATGGCATCATGCTGCCCATACCGTTGATTTGTTTGCCTATCAAGCCGGCAGCAAAATTGTAAAGGCGAATGCCTTGCAAGGGCCGATTCACCCTGAGCTAGGTATTGCCCTTGATATGTCTATTCAGCTACAAGCGGAAAATGGCGCAATTTGTACGCTGTCGCTGTCGTTTAACAATGATGGACCTCTAGGGACATTCTTCCGCTATATTTGTGACAATGGCACTTATATCGCACGCTACGATGACTTGGTTAACGGCAAAGAGGAAACTATTGATGTGTCTACTGTAGACGTTTCAATGAACGGGATTGAATTGCAAGACAGGGAGTTTTTTGCCGCTATTCGAGAAGGTCGAGAGCCTAACTCAAGCGTGGGGCAGGTATTAAACTGCTATAAAGTACTGCACGATCTTGAGCAGCAATTGGTGTGACAGCATAACGATGTAACAGGGGGATGGCGTGAAACAACGAATACTTGCGGGACAACACGTATCGGAAATCGGTTTAGGCTGTATGAACTTAAGCCATGCTTATGGTCATCCTTTATCTGAAGCCGATGCGGCGAAAGTTATTACCGAAGCGGTAGAGCTTGGCGTAACCCATTTCGATACCGCGGCATTGTATGGTTTTGGTAAAAACGAAGCCTTGTTGGGGAAGTTACTCAAGCCCCATCGGCAGCGTATTTTTTTAGCAAGTAAATGTGGTATGACGGGCGTTGACGGTAAGCGCGTAATTGATGGCCGTCCGGCCACGTTGCGCGCCACCCTTGAAAAGACGCTAACCAGCTTAAAAACCGACAGTATCGATTTATATTACCTTCATCGCTGGGACAAAAATGTACCAATTGAAGATAGCGTTGGTGAGTTATCACGAATGGTTGAGGAAGGGAAAATCCAAGGGATAGGACTAAGCGAAGTGTCGTCCCACACTTTGCGCAAAGCCCATGCCGTGCATCCCATCGCGGCACTTCAAACAGAATACTCGTTGTGGACGCGAAATGCAGAAATTTCAGTACTTGAAGCTTGTGCTGAACTAGGTACGGCCTTTGTGGCATTTTCGCCGTTAGCCCGTGGCTTTTTGAGCGGAAAAGTGACGGATAGTAGTGGCTTAATTGAAGGGGATATTCGCAAAGGTATGCCGCGTTTTCAAGCCGAACATATGCAAAAAAACCTACCTTTGTTGACCGCGCTAAATGGGATTAGTCAGGTACATCAGTGCTCAATGGCGCAAGTCAGTTTGGCGTGGTTACTACAGCAAGGCCGCCATATTCATTTAATTCCTGGTACTACTAAACTGCCACACCTTCGTGAAAACGTTAAGGCGTCAAATGTAACCTTGAGTGGCAGGGAAATTGAAACCTTGAACAGGGTATTCGACCATCAAAAAATTAGTGGAAAGCGATACCCCGCAGCTACGCAGTTGGAAATCGATACCGAAGAATTTTAACAGTGGTTTCGCTAATCTATTGCCTAGCCTAATCCATATGTTGCAGCGCGCCAATGTCTAATAAATAAAACGGCGCGCGTAAAATAACAATGAAAAACATCAATCTCTACTCTACACCCTTAAGGAAATAACCCTATGCGAGTGCTGCAAGAACCTCATTCCGACATTGGAAAAAGCGATATCAATTTATCGACGTTAGGCATTACCGATAACCCAGAAATAATCTATAACCCAAGCTATGAAACCTTGTTTACTGAGGAAACTAATCCATCTTTAATTGGGTTTGAGAAAGGTCATCAAACTGAGTCCGGCGCTATTTCAGTCGACACTGGGGTTTTTACCGGCCGCTCGCCAAGAGATAAGTACATTGTTAAAGATGACACTACACGAGAGACCATTTGGTGGTCTGATCAAGGTAAGAACGACAACAAAGCCATGACACCAGAAACTTGGTCTCACCTTAAAGGCCTGGTTACCGAGCAACTGTCGGGTAAACGTTTATTTGTTGTTGATGCCTTCTGTGGTGCTAACGACAATACCCGTTTAAGCGTGCGCTTTGTAACCGAAGTAGCGTGGCAAGCTCATTTCGTGAAAAACATGTTTATTCGCCCAAGCGACCAAGAGCTTGAAGACTTTGAGCCCGATTTTGTTGTGATGAATGGCGCTAAGGTGGTGAATAACAAATGGCAAGAACAAGGTTTACATTCTGAAAACTTTGTAGCATTTAACCTTACTGAGAAAATTCAAATTATTGGCGGTACATGGTATGGCGGTGAAATGAAAAAAGGGATGTTCTCAATGATGAACTACTTTTTGCCGCTTAAAGGTATTGCCTCTATGCACTGTAGTGCTAACGTGGGTGAAAAAGGGGATGTCGCCATATTCTTTGGATTGTCAGGCACAGGCAAAACTACGCTGTCTACTGATCCCAAAAGAGAGCTTATAGGCGATGATGAACATGGATGGGATGACAATGGCATCTTTAACTTTGAAGGTGGTTGTTACGCCAAAACGATTAACCTCAGTGAAGAGAACGAACCGGATATATACCAAGCCATAAGGCGAGATGCGTTATTAGAAAACGTGGTTGTAAATGCTGACGGTAAGATAGATTACGACGACAACGCAAAAACTGAAAATACACGGGTGTCATACCCAATAAATCATATCGACAATATAGTTAAACCTATATCTCGCGCAGGGCACGCCAATAAAGTCATTTTTCTTACTGCGGATGCATTTGGTGTACTCCCATCGGTATCTAAGTTAACTCCAGAACAAGCCGAATATTATTTTTTATCGGGCTTTACCGCTAAGTTAGCCGGTACCGAGCGAGGAATAACAGAGCCTGCTCCCACCTTTTCCAGTTGTTTTGGCGCAGCATTTTTAAGTCTGCACCCGACAAAATACGCAAATGTGTTACGTAAACGGATGTTAGCATCAGGGGCTCGCGCCTATTTAGTCAATACGGGCTGGAATGGGAGCGGCAAGCGTATATCAATCAAAGACACCCGTGCCATTATAGACGCAATTTTAGATGATTCGATTGAGCAACATACTACCGAAAATTTACCCATTTTTAATTTAGAAATTCCATGTTCGATAGATGGGGTTAGCCCTGAAGTGCTCGACCCTCGACACACTTATTCAAAGGCCGAGGAATGGCAAACCAAAGCAAAAAGTTTAGCGACGCAATTTGTCGAGAACTTCGAAAAGTTTACCGATGTGGAAAATGGTGCTGCGCTCGTGTCTTCAGGCCCACAATTGTAGATATTGTAGAAGGTTGACTGGCTACGATTTAATAAGCATATTATTGTTTAAATCTTCATGTATAAGAAAGGGCGATGTTGATCATCGCCCTTTTTTATATGTGTAGCGTGTTGAGATACATTTAGGTTGGTGTGGAATTAGCGTACTTCATAAACGCTAATTACTACTGACCGTGGATTATGTCGCGACTGTATGGTTCCCACAAAAAAAGACGTATTTAGCCAGTCGTATTGACCCTTTGGGGCGTGAAACACAGGGCGCGTAAACGCATAACGACTTCCGGTAAGGTGGTGCACTATCCCCTTGTTGTGAATAATAATAGTTGTGCCATCATGGGTTTTAATCGTATACAGCGCCTCAATGTTTTTCACCTTGTCGGGCCGGTCAACTTGCCAATCAGCCCCCCCCGGCACAACATGGCCGCGGATATCGTTCCCTTGAAAGCTGCCTCCGGTTATGGGCACTATGTAGCGATGGCCGTCATCGGTATTGCCCACATCGACTTTGTCACCCAATAATACGTTTATTTCCAAAACCGGTTCGGCGGCGATCTGCGGTAAAGGGGAGGGTGATTTAATGAGGGGAAGGTCGTTGTCAGTGTGTGGGGAAGAATGAGCTATTAATGAAAATAGTAAGGATAAAAATAATGCAAAGGTTCTCATGCACTTTCTCCGATAAAAAAAGGGCGCTGCATGCGCCCTGTACTGTTACTAACACAGCGACCTAAATTTTGAGTGAAGCCTGTAAATACATAGTGCGACCAATTGCGTCAAATACGCCCTGGTTGGTCACACCTACAGAGCCGCCAATGACAGGTGGTTCTTTGTCTGTGAGGTTGTTCACCCCGCCTCTAAGAGACAAGTTTTCTGTTATTTGGTAGCTACCTGATAAATCAATATAGCTATAGCTATCGCTGCCTGCGGTATCAGATTCTGGGTTATTAACCACGCTTACATCATCCATACTTGATGTATAGCGCCATCTTGCTGTTAGAGAAAATACATCATGATTTAGGGTGATGCTGTTCATCACTTTCCAATCAGGGTAGCTTTCTGAATTAGATATTGTGCCTGCAAAATCCTGATATGGACTGTCTTCAAATACAGCGGTTTCGAACTTATTCAAATGGTTTGCAAAACTCATAATTTCAATGGTAGTTGAGTCGCTAATAAAACTGGCTGGCAACGACCAATTAAAAGAAATATCGAGACCACTCGTCTTATAGCCACCTAGATTCAAATAAGGTTGATTTACATACGAAAAGATACCACTGGACTGGCGCTCAAACTGCTGACAGAAAAAGTTTTCAGTGTCATATGAAGGGTTAGAGCCGTCTAAGTTGTAGCATTTGGCCAGCGATTGATCTGCTGGAATAGCAGCAATTGCTTTATCTATTTCAATACTGTAGAAGTCCACCGTTAAGGACATATCTTTCAAATACGCTTCGGTAAATGGTGACTCTATTACTGCACCGAGGGTAATAGAGTCAGCCTCTTCTGGAGACAATGTTCTATCGCCATAGGTAGTAGTTACTAACGCATCTGAAGGCTGACGAAAGCGCCCCAGTAGAGAAGGGTTAAGCCCGGTTGCTATGCACAAATTAGCAATTGCTTCGGCATTCTCCCCTGAAAGGCCGGGGTGACGATAGTCACAGGGATCGCCGCTACCACTGTTCGGCGAGCCAATTCCAGATACTTGTTGTGTTCCTGCATTGAAGAACTCTTCAGCGTTAGGAGCACGTAAAGCACTCTGGTAGCCTGTGCGTAATAACACATTACTGATTGGACGCCAATCTAACTCTGCCTTGTAAGTATTTGCGGTGCCAGCCAAATTGTATTCAGAGAAGCGATAACCTAGTGTTAAGTTAAGTGATTCCGCAAATTCATGTCCACTTAGTAAAGGAACATATACTTCAGCGGATATCTCCTTAATATCAATACTACCTTCCGTATACTGCGAAGCTGAAAGGCTTGCTAAACGGTTCGCGGCAATGTCATCATCAGGTTTAAATTCGTATGAATTTTTTCTATAGTGGGCGCCTAATGCGAAGCGCACTTCACCAGCATCTAACTCCATCAACATCCCTTCAAGCAAACCTTCTACAACGGTCTGTTCTAAAGTGGTGGTGTTAAGTGGTGTTCTGGAAATATAGGCTAAACACTCGTCAGAAACTTGGCTTAAGCCATTAAAAACCTGATACCCACCGCTACAAATACTATCGCCGCCATCTGGCGCATCAACAAGTTCTTGCATTGCGGTGTAACTAACTGAGCCTGAAGTCGTTTGGTCTTTATTAACTGTGCGACCTTGCGATACGTGAATATTCCAGGACATATCACGGCTATCGATATACCCGCTAAGTCCTACCAAACCTTGCCATACCTCAGACTCAGTATTGTAAGTTCTAGGGCCAGCCGCACCAAATCGCACTTGATATTCAACTGGGGCATCTGGCGTGTTGCGTGAAGCTAGCAACGTAGAGAGCGCTTCATTTTGCGCTAAGTAGGGGTTAGTAACCGGAACGAATACGCTCCAAGGTGCAGCAAGAACTGGTTCAGAGCCAATATTTTGGGCTTCACTGTTTGAATATTGAAAATGACCATAAGCCGTAATTTCATTATCTAAGGTATAGTCCGCTTTACCAAAAATGGCTGTGCGCTCTAACGGTACTTGAACATAGTTATTATACCCTGGGTGATAACCAAACGAACTATCGGTCTTAATGAAAGGCGCGTCTGTTGGTCCTCTATAGTTAGTCGCTCTGCCGCCACTAACGGCAAATATTGTATTGTCATCATTAACACCGAAAAAACTTCTATTGCTTACACCTGAAATACCATACGAGGCAAATAACGCATCAACGGCAGCTTGGCTAGGGGCTACATCCGGGAGTGTGCGGCTATAAGGGGTGAAGCCACTAGGGTTCTGTTCTAAGAAGAAGGGCCTTTCTTGAATAGATATCCCTTTGCGATCTACATATTCTGCGCTAATAAAAGCGTTACCATGGGAGTCGGCAAAATCACTGCCATAGGCTAACCCATACAGTGTGCTTAATCCGTCACCATCTTTAGGCTGCGTCAACTTGGCGGTAACTTCAATACCATCGAGATCTCGACGACTTTTAAAGTTCACCACGCCAGACATTGCATCAGAACCATAGGTCGCTGATGCACCTCCGCTGACAATTTCAACACCGCCAATTGCATTTGAAGGTAATGTGTTGATATCGATGGCGCTATTGGCGCTTGAAGACTGCAAGCGTCGACCATCGAGTAGCACTAGATTGCGCTGAGGTCCCAATCCCCTAAGGTTTAACGTAGATTGCCCAACCGTTCCGCCGGAGCTACTATTACTAAAGTTCCCCGTCCCTGGTTGAAACTGAGGAAGTTGGCGAAGGTAGTTATCTATAGTGGCATCACCAGACACAGCAAAATCTTCAGCAGAAGTTGAGATGGTTGGACTGGAGGAGACCAAGTCTTTGCGCTTTATGCGAGTGCCGGTAACCTCTATGGTTTCAACAACTGATTCGTCAGCCGCTGTTTGATCTGATGGGACTTGTGCCTGCACCATGGCAGGCGTTAACAAGATATTTAATAAGACCGCTAGTTTTGTTTTTGTGTGCTTTTTAGTCATTGCATTCCCCTTGTAATGCTTATGTTTCCTAATCGTTTCGTCTACATCTATAAAAAACTAAGAGCACTAACTTCACGGTGTATTCTCGTTTTATAGAATTGATGGCAAATATTTGAATGTTGCTTAAGTGTTTAATTTGTTGTGAAGATGTTAATGGCGTGCGGATTTAATGAAATGGCAAAAAATGACTAAATAATTGCCATTTAGTGACAATTAGTATTTTATGCAAAGTGTAAGGGGCTCTCGTTGACGAAAGTTAATCGGTCAATGCGGTGTATAGCGCTGCGTAGCTCGCCTTTTATACCAGCAACAGCGCTTACAATAGGAAGGTATAAATATTAGTAATTTCCTACTAAGTTACTGTAACTATAGGTAATTACGTAAATCCATACGTCAAATAATGTCACGCAGCGTTTTTAATCGTTTAATAATATTCAATGAGGTACTAATACCTTATAAAAGCACAACAGCATTTAGGTGAGAACGCTTTTTCAATTTATGTGCATAAAATTGGTTTTGGCGTGATATGTCACATTAATTGTCATTCTGTGCCATGTTAAATAATATACAAACAATTAACATATTTATTGCTTGGCCTCAGATACCGCGTGATTTGGTAAAAAAGAGGATGGAGCGGGTGGTCAACCGCCTTCAACAGATAGCTCAAATGCTATATCGACCCATAAATTATGATGAGAAGATTTTTGTGAATATACCTACGCTAGTTGCTTCTGCCTTATTGGGGACCGTGATAGTAAGTGCATGTGCACCAACGCAATCAATCGAACCGCAAGGCATTACAAATGATCCTACTATTCTAACTGGCGCAGAGCGTTGTGCAGCCTTAATCAATACGAAAAATAGTCGGGTTGCGTTAGAGATTACAGAGGCTACGTACGTAAAAAATGTCGATGGCATTCCTCCACAGCAACATAAGCTGCGACAATTACAACGGGAATCGTTTAAACCCTATTGCAAAATAAGTGGTTATTTTGAACAAAGAAAGGGTGTAAATAACGCGCCGTATGCCATTGGTTTCGGTTTATCGCTTCCAGATGATTGGAATGGAAAGTTTTTATTTCAAGGCGGCGGAGGTCTAAATGGCTTTATTCGAGAACCATTGGGTGCACTGGCAGCAGGAGATACACCAGCCGTATTTAGAGGCTATGCGGTAGCCACTACCGACAGTGGACATCAAAGCAAAAACCGATTCGATACTACCTTTTTCGAAGATCAACTTTCACTGTTAAATTTTTACTCGGGTGCGATTGAAAAATCGACGGCGTTGGCCCTACAGATTGTCGAGGATGTTTACCAAGCGCCGCCTGACAATAAATATTTTGTTGGCTGTTCTACAGGAGGACGTGAAGCGCTCACCATGGCGCAACGTCAGCCAGAGCTATTCAATGGTGTGATAGTGGGAGCGCCAGCTAGGCAAACCAATTACTCAGAGGTAGCAGACCTATGGTCGGCCAAGCGCCTGCATCAAGCCAGTAGTATACCCAATTCAACCCCTTTTTCGAAGGCGCAGCAACACGCAATTGTGACAGAGGTATTGGCGCAATGCGATTATAAAGACGGGCTTATAGATGGTTTAATTTTTAATGTGGAAGCGTGCGACTTCAAACCAGAAAAACTTATCTGTAGTAACAATTCAGACGCAAAAGCATGTATTGATGCATCGAGTGCCACCGCATTGAATGAAGCTTTCGCAGGGCCTAAATACGACAGTGGTAGACAAATTTACCCTGGTTTTTATTTTGATACCGGCATTAGCGCTAGTGGGGAAAAGTCGGTACCTGGGTTGTTGCAAGCGAAGGCTGGACCGTTAGGCCGTCAGTATGCAAAAGAAGATTTCAATCTCGAAAAGCAACTTGCATTGGCTGAGAATTTTCCTTTAGCAGGAGGCAATGCATTACTCACTAATTTATCGAGCTTTGCCCACAAAGGCCATAAAGTCATGTTTTTTCATGGTGTGAGTGACCCTTGGTTTTCTGCTAAAGACACATTGCAGTATTACCAACAGATGCGCAAAGATAGTGGCAATTCTGAATTAGCCTCCCAATGGTCACAGTTTTATTTTGTACCAGGCATGGGACATTGCCGAGGCGGCGAAAAGGCACTGGATAACTTCGATATGCTAACTCAATTAGAGCATTGGGTTGAACATAACCAAGCACCTGAATTCATTCTAGCCACTGGCGATTCCATGCCTGATATCAGTCGTCCGCTGTGTCCTTATCCGCAAATTCCTATTTATGATGGGCTCGGTGATACCTCAAAGGCAACGTCGTTTGTCTGTAAAGTATCGAAACCGGCAAGTGCAAAGTAATAGACGGGCAATATAGTGGTTCAATAGCGCGGTTAATAACCTTTGGAAGTGACATGCGAAATAAAAGCGAATATGGAACGGGTTGTAATCACTATATTAGTGCGCTTTATCATTTGTCTAAAAAAATTGGCTTAGATGCAGATGCGCTATTGGCGCAGGCAAACATATCTAAAGACATCATAGACAAACCAGAAATACGCGTAAAAACAGAGAGTTTGTCTATTTTTCAAAAAGCCTGCTGGGATGGCTCTAAAGAAGAAAGTATGGGGCTGCTGCCTCAACGTCTTGAGCTGGGTACCTACTACATGATGGGTAAGCTAACCGTTAATCAGCCTACGTTACAAAAGGCGTTAGAATTAGGCGCACGCTTTTATAATTTGGTCACTCGTTTCGAATTTATTTCAGTAGATGTCGGTGCTGAAGTGACTGTCATGTCATTTAACAATGTTTTTCCAGAAGACGATTTTGGCCACTTGTTTGCTGAAATGTGTTTGCTAGCTTGGCACCGTTATGCATCATGGTTAATCGCTGATGCACTTCCTTTGATTGAAACAAGATTCAATTATCCCAGTCCACAGCACGCAAGAGAATACAGTTATTTATTTCCAGGGATCCACCGGTTCGAATGTGCGTCGCTGAGTTTAGTTTTCCCTAGCCACTATTTGTCACTTGGGGTGAAACAGAACGAGTCTTCATTGAAGTCCTTTATGCATAATTGCCCGCTTGAATTATTCCGCCAGTATAAGGCTGATTATAGCGTGTCGACAGAAGTGAAACGTATTATAAATCGAACGATTACTGCTGGTAATACCTCGATTGACGACGTTGCAGCTAGTTTGTACATGACCACACGTACCATCATGCGTCGCCTGAAAGAAGAAGGCTCTTCATTTCAACAAATCAAAGATCTTGTTCGACGCGACAAAGCCATTACGCTGTTAACGCTTTATTCTTTGCCCATTAAAGAGGTGGCAGAAAAGGTGGGGTATTCAGACCCGGCCGTTTTCACTCGAGCGTTTAAAAGCTGGACGGGTGAATCTCCACGTCAGTATCGAGACAAATATAACCAAAGTACTGCACCATATTAAGTCTCATCTTTACCCTTATTTCTGCTAGGCCTTTTATGACAAGCGGAAAGGTTTGCAATATTAATTGATATAAATTTCACCATGTCATTTTATGCATGTTATTTAGTCGTAATCTGCCATTCAAGATTTGTACACATAACATTAACATCTTTATCATCTAATCCGACTGGATTTACAGATATGTAACACTTACTAAGGCAATCGCTTAGCCAATATCTGAAAAGTCCTTTTTATAAAATATAACGAAACTAAACGGATAACACTTGATGGGTCAAAGTCCAGCGAACATGCTTAATCATTCTCCTATGAGCCAACTGCAAATAGTCGCCGTGATAATTTGTATCGCGCTCAATGCTTTAGACGGTTTTGACGTGTTAGCAATAAGTTTTGCATCTCCAGGCATCGCAGCAGAGTGGGGTATTAACCGGGCAGAACTAGGTGTTGTCCTCGCCATGGAAATGTTTGGTATGGCATTAGGTTCAGTTATTCTAGGTAATGCGGCGGACAGATTCGGCCGCAAGCCTACCATCCAGTTTTGTTTAATACTGATGACGTCGGGTATGTTCTTGGCCGCAATGGTAGATACGGTTAATCACCTTTTAATGGTCCGTTTTCTTACCGGTTTAGGTATTGGGGGAATGCTAGCATCCACCAACGCTATGGTCGCTGAGTTTGCTAATCAAAAATTCAGACATTTGTGCGTCATTATTATGGCTACGGGTTATCCCCTCGGTGCCATTGCTGGCGGGTCAGTGGTGTCAGTGTTACTAGAGACCCATACTTGGCGTTCTATCTTTGTTTTTGGTGGCAGTGTTACGGCGATGTTTTTAGTGATAGTCGCTTGGCTTCTACCTGAGTCAGTTGAATATTTATCGAATAAACAGCCAGCTAATGCGCTGCAGCGTATTAACGCCACGCTGACCAGAATGGGGCATCAAGGGATTGTGCAACTGCCTGAAAAGGTGCTCACGGTTAAAAAATCAAGCTTCAAGATACTCCTCTCAAAAGATTTAAGGGTGCTGACATTATTATTGATGCTGGCCTATTTCGCCCAAATCATGACCTTTTACTTCATTTTAAAGTGGATCCCTAAATTTGTAGTCGATATGGGCTTTGCACCCGCGCAAGCTGGACAGGTGTTAGTTTGGGCCAACGTTGGTGGTGCGATAGGTGCCATATTACTCGGGTTACTAACCCACAAAATTAAGTTACATAAATTGTTAATTGGCGTGCTGCTTATCGCGTTCGTGATGGTGTCAGTGTTTGGTCGCGGTTATGAGTCATTAAGTAGCTTAGCGATGGTGTCAGCAGCAACGGGTTTTTTCACCAATGCAGGTGTAGTGGGGTTATATGCACTTATGGCTCAATCCTTCCCTTCTGATGTGCGTGCCAGTGGCACGGGCGTCGTGATTGGTTTTGGGCGAGGCGGAGCAGCAATAAGCCCTATCGTTGCAGGTTATCTATTTACTGCAGGTGTAAGCCTTCAAGGGGTGTCTATAGCAATGGGGACGGGAGCCCTCGTCGCTGCACTTTCCATATTTTGTATTGGTATTTTTCAACATCGAACTAGCAACAAGAAATCCTTATCAACTAATAAAAAATCAGTGATTTGACTTAAGTC
Organism: Alteromonas lipotrueae; assembly: GCF_019249215.1. Lineage (GTDB taxonomy): Bacteria > Pseudomonadota > Gammaproteobacteria > Enterobacterales > Alteromonadaceae > Alteromonas > Alteromonas lipotrueae. The sequence continues at coordinate 46,368 of NZ_JAESDI010000015.1, read as the reverse complement.
TAGGCCAAATACGATAACAAATTGCGGAGAAAATATGAATTTTCAGCGAATTAACCCATTAACTGGCGAGCCTGCAAGCGAAGCCGTAGCGATGCAAAGTAGTGACATGGCAGCTATTGCACAAAAAGCACAGCAAGGCTTCAAGCTCTGGTCTGTAATGGGACCAAATGCCCGCAGGGCGGTATTGAATGAAGCGGCACTCGCATTAGAATCGCGCCAAGAATCATTTGTAAATGCCATGATGAATGAAACCGGCTCTACCGCAGGGTGGGCAATGTTTAATTTAAATTTGGCAGTGTCGATGTTGCGAGAAGCATCTTCACTTACCACACAAATAAGTGGGGAAGTTATTCCTTCAGATAAACCTGGGTGCCTAGCATTGGCACAACGGGTGCCTGTCGGCGTTATTTTAGGCATTGCGCCATGGAATGCACCAATCATTTTGGGTGTTCGTGCTATTTCTACCGCGCTGGCTTGTGGTAACGCCGTTATCTTAAAAGCATCTGAAATTTGTCCACTTACCCACTCGTTAATTATCGAAGCGCTAGAAGAAGCTGGGTTTCCAGATGGTACGGTAAATATTGTGACGAATTCACCTCAAGACGCAGGTGAAGTTGTCGGTACGCTTATTGATTGCCCAGAGATAAAGCGTATTAACTTTACCGGTTCTACCACTGTAGGTCGCATTATCGCTAAGCGAGCAGCAGAAAACCTCAAGCCCTGTCTACTTGAGCTAGGTGGTAAAGCGCCCATGCTTGTACTGGAGGACGCCGATTTAGAAGAAGCGGTTAAGGCCGCGGCGTTTGGTGCCTTTATGAATCAAGGACAAATTTGTATGTCGACAGAGCGCCTAGTGGTTGTCGATGCCGTTGCGGATGAATTTGCAGCTCAGTTCAAGCAAAAAGTTGAAACTATGCCTACCGGCGATCCTCGTGAAGGTAATACGCCTTTAGGGGCGGTGGTAGATAAGGCAACTGTGCTGAAGGTCAATAGTTTAATACAAGATGCTGTGTCGAAAGGCGCAACAATACTCGTTGGTGGCACCAGCGACACAGTCTTGATGAAAGCCACCGTTATTGATGGCGTAACCAAAGACATGGCGATTTACAGTGAAGAAAGTTTTGGTCCTGTTGTTGCCATTATACGGGCAACCGATGAGCAAGATGCCATCGAAATATCTAACGATTCAATTTACGGCTTAAGCGCTGCAGTATTCACTAAGGATACTGCAAAAGGACTGAAGGTAGCCGGTCAAATTAATTCAGGAATTTGCCATGTTAATGGCGCGACCGTTCACGATGAAGCTCAAATGCCTTTTGGCGGGGTGGGGGCGTCAGGGTACGGACGATTCGGTGGTAAAGCTGGGATTGATCAATTTAGCGAGTTGCGTTGGATCACGGTTGAAACCCAACCGAGCCATTACCCAATTTAATGCTAGCGGACCATTAAGCCCGCTAGCAATTTGATATTAGTTTATTTGCACAAGAGGAATATGTTGTGAGCATTGAAAGAACTGAACAAGAAACGGTTGCATACGTAGTTGAAAATAATATTGCTTGGGTGAAATTTAATCGTCCTGAGAAGCGAAACTGTATGAGTCCAAAGTTGAATCGTCAGATGCAGCGTGTACTGGATGAATTAGAGTTTCGTGATGATGTTGGTGTAGTCGTGCTAACCGGTGAAGGAACGTCGTGGTCTGCGGGTATGGATCTTAAAGAGTACTTTCGTGAAAATGAAGGTAAAGGCTTAGGCGCGACACGTCAGGCACAAAGAGAAGCTTATGGCTGGTGGCGCAGCTTGCGTTGGTATCAAAAACCTACCGTTGCTATGGTAAACGGCTGGTGTTTTGGTGGTGGATATGGTCCGTTGTTCGGCTGCGATCTAGCATTTGCTAGTGAAGATGCAACCTTCGGTTTAAGTGAAATCAACTGGGGCATTTTGCCTGGCGGCGGGGCTAGCAAAGTAGCGGCAGACTTAATGCCTTTACGTAAAGCTATGTATCACGCCATGATGGGTGAAAACATTGACGGAAAAACTGCGGTAGAGTGGGGCTTAGTTAATGAAGCATTGCCCGCTGATGAACTTAAAAGTCGTGTAGAAGCTGTTTGTAATGTATTACTCGCGAAAAACCCTGTTGCACTAAAAGCGACTAAAGATGCCATACGCCGCGTGAAAGAAATGACCTATGATAACGCTGAAGATTACCTAATTCGTGCACAAGAAGCGGCGAACAGTTTTGATAATGACGGGCGAAAAGAAGGAATTAAACAGTTTATCGACGACAAAACTTACAAGCCAGGTTTAGGTGCCTATGACAAAGAAAAGCAAGGCGCATAAGGGAGAATGACACAGATGGACTTTCTGACATTTCAGGCAAATTTTCGACCAGACAGCTTAGCGGTGCAAGACCTTACTTACGATCGTAGTTGGAGCTTCAGCGAATATAATCTGTTGGTCAGTAAGTTTTCTGCGTATTTGCTACAACGTGGCATAAAGCAAGGGGATAGAGTGGCCTGTGTGAGTAAAAACAGAGCCGAGGTGGTAGCCCTACATTTAGCGTGTGCACGGTGTAAGGCTATCTTTGTCCCCTTGAACTGGCGTCTTGCCTTGTTCGAAATTGAAAGCTTGCTTGATGACTGCGAACCTTCATTAGTCTTTGGCGACGAAAAAGCCGCTGAGATTGGTTTAGCATTCGAGCCCATCGACAACCTTATTAGTGATACTGCGGCTATTAGCGGGGAAGATTTAATCGCGTTTGATGACGATGCTGCGAGTTTAATTCTGTATAGCTCGGGAACGACAGGACAGCCTAAAGGTGCCATCCATACTGAAGCTACCTTGATGGAAACCGTACTTAATTCTACGTTACTTTACGAAGTGGACCAACACAGTGTATTTCTGGCTGAATCCCCCATGTTTCATGTTATCGGACTGGTTGCATCTGTCAGGCCGGTACTCTACAACGGTGGCAGGTTAGTTATATCAGACGGTTTTATACCTGAACGAACGTTAGAAAGGCTTTCCGATTCCGAGTTAGGAATTACTCACTACTTTTGTATTCCACAAATGGCCAATGCGCTTCGACAAGAAGCGAGTTTCAACCCGGTTAACTTGAAGCATTTGAAGGCATTACTGACCGGTGGGGCTCCTCACCCAGAAGTGCAAATTCGACGATGGTTAAATGACGGAATTGCCATAGTGGATGGTTATGGAATGAGTGAAACAGGTTCCTTGTTGGGAATGCCGCACCAGCTTAACTTAATTGACCAAAGTGCAGGATGCGTTGGTACGAGCCCCCCACGATTGACTATTCGGTTGCTAGACGAACAAGGTAATATAGTGAAAGCTGGGGAACCTGGAGAAGTGCAAGTAAAAGGAGCTAACTTATTCAAAGGTTACTGGCGAAAGTCGGCTTTGTTTAATAATAGTTTCACTGCTGACGGTTGGTTTAAAACAGGTGACATTGCCCGACAAAATGAGCAAGGTTTCTATCGGGTTGTTGATAGAAAAAAAGACATGTTTATTTCTGGCGGTGAAAATGTGTATCCCGCTGAAGTAGAGGCGGTGGTGTTGAAACACCCTCAGGTATTTGAATGCGCAATGATTGGCGTACCCGACGACAAGTGGGGAGAAGTTGGTTGTTTATTTGTGGTGTGTAATTCTGATGTGAAATGCCTTGATCTTGAAGGGTTGAATCACTACTTAGCGTCGCACCTTGCGAAATACAAAATACCCAAATCTACTGTTGTACTTGACGTGTTGCCACGCAATGGCGCAGGTAAAGTTCTCAAGCACGTGTTATTAGAAAGTGTGGCCTGATTTCAGGCCCTTTTCTATCTGAATTTTCAAGCATGCCCGATAGTATTGGTTCTGAGCCAACGTCACCAGTTCTGGGGACTATTTTTGCTTCTGGAGAGTGCATTATTCAGTACGTTAAGCTCAAAGCCGTAAGCCATCTCTTTGTTTCCTGCCTCTCCGGGATGAATATAATCACCAGAGTCATATTCAGGTGCGATGTGGTTTAACGCGTTGGCGTATCGTAAAATACTGTCAAAATCGATTACGTTATCGAAGGCCTGGCTGGTTTTTATCCATTCATTTAAGGCAAGGCGTAACTGATTTTTCTCATCGCTGTAATAGTGGGTAATTGGCGTGCCCTCAAGTGTCCCTTGAAAAGGGGGAATTGTTGCGTCTATCATGCTGACGCCTTGCATATGTGCCTGCTTAACAAGCTGTGTAAATCCGGCGGTTAGTTGCTCTATATTCGGTAATGACGTCTCAGGCGCAAAAGGCGTACCCGGCCAAGCGATGTCATTTATACCCAATAGTACGATTGAGGAGCTAATGCCGGGTTTTGACAAGGCATCGCGCTGTAATCGACTCAGCGCATTACTGCCCATCAAAGGCGGTCTTGTTATATGCGCAGCCATTTATACATAATGTAGCTATCAACAAGTCCTAATTGACCGTGTTTATATGCCTTAGGTATTGTACCTATAATGGAATAACCGAGCTTTTCCCAAAGCCTAACAGCTACATTATTAGTCGATACCACACTATTATATTGCATAGCATCAAAGCCAAGCTCAATGGCTTTCTTTTGTGAGTGCTCACACATAAGACGAGCAATGCCTTTACCCCTAGCTTCAGGTGATACCATATAACCGCAATTACAAATATGGCTACTCGGACCCATGGCATTTGGCCTAATGTAATAAGTACCAAGAACAGCGTTACTTTCAACAAACACGTACGCGTTCAATGGTATTTCACACCACAAGGAATATGCCTCTTCCAGCGTCATATTGGGATCAAACGCATACGTTTCTTGGGCTTGAATTACCGAATAAAACGTTGGCCAAAATGACTCAAAATCTAATTTTGTGATTTCTCTAATCATGAATTTTCCCCAAAAATAACCACTTCATCGTCTGATTATTATCTAAACCGAATCTACGGTCGACGGTTTTTCGATGACCGACGGCTAGCCTCAGTACGAAAGTTCTACATCTGTTTTGCTAATTAAAGGTTAATAATATGTAAATTAAAGTGTGTGGGTAATAAATGAGAGGGCATGATTATGATATTAGGTAAACGATTTACGTTAATACGCATTATTGGCAATAGTTTGTTGGCTAGTATGGTGTGTTTATTCACTTCACTGGGGGTGAGTGCTGGTAGTTGGCAACAAAACGTTGCTGCAGGCGGATTTAACAATGTGCACATATATACCCCCGATACCCAATCGCCTATTGGTGAAGGACGGGCGTTATTAGTGGTATTACACGGATGCACACAGTCGATAAGCGCTTACCTCAGTGCCAATCTTGAGGAAGCAGCTGAAAGTTACGGTATGGTAATTGCTGTGCCCGATGCAATGAATAAAGCTGGATTTAGCTGTTGGTCCTATTGGCAGGGCGCTAAATCTCGTAGTGCAGGTGATTACGCTAATTTACTGTCGTTGGCTAACACACTAACCGCTGATAGCAGCTATGGCATCGATGCTGATCAAGTGTACATTGCTGGGTTGTCGTCCGGCGCAGCATTTGCTAATACCACGGCTTGTTTAGCGCCAGATGTGTTTGCTGGCATGGGAATCAGTGCCGGGCCGAGTATAGGTACAAGTTCAAGCGGTGCTATTGGTAGTTGTGAATACGCTGATGTTGCCACTCGCTGCCAACAATATGCCGGGAGTTATACCGCATCCTTCGATGATCAAATTGCCTCCATCGCTCATGGTGATGCAGATACCACCGTTGATACTTGTTACAACCGGCAAAATGCTGAAGGGATGGCGGATGTATACGGTGTTTCTGAACTAGCGGGCAATTCTATTATTGGTGCTACAGGTCGCACTGCTGAAGAAGTTCTCTGGCAAGAAGGGCGTGTATCTATGTTGTGGCTAAACGGAGTGGACCATGCATGGTCGGGTGGGGACGGTGCCAGTGGCTCTTATATCAATGGGAGCGGTATTAACTACGCTAGTTACTTGGGGCAGTTCTTCATTGATAATAATAAGCGAGTGGACCGCAATCAAGCGCCCGTACTTAGTGGTGTAACCGCGCAGGAATCGGGTGGGCAGTTAATTGTGCAAGGTAGTGCCGTTGATGAAGAGGGAAGCGTTGATCAAATCAATGTACTTATTAGTGACAATATAGGAAACGCTTATCAATATACAGCGATTCCCCAGTCTGATGACCGTTTTTTAATCACCAGTGCTGCACTTGCAGATGCGTTGTATGTGGTTTCTGTGACAGCAGTGGATAATGAAGGGGCGGTGTCTGCAGAAACAACGCTAACGGCGCGAGTAGGCCCGCCACCACCGCCAATTGCTCCGGTTATATCCAATGCAATTGCGAACGTTTCGGGTCAATGCGCGGCGGTGTCTGGTGATGTTTACGATGAAAATGAAGATCTTACTAATGTCATCGTAAGCTATTCAACCGGCGATATTAGCGCCACTATCGAAGGTTTGTCTTTTTCTGCCACAGCCTGTGATCTGCCTGGTGGCCAGCAAAACATCACGATAACGGCCAATGATGCGGCTGGCTTGTCGAGCAATACTCAGCTGAATGTCTTCATTGACGCTGGCGTTACCGCAACACTATCCGAGCACATTTCTGCAGGTCGTTTGGGATACACTGAATACGCCACCTGCTATTTGGAGTACGGAACTGACACGTTCAAACTCACTGAAGCAGTACAAAGCGACGGCAATTGTATTTGGCAAGACAATGATGTGTCGTGCTTCGGGGTTGCACAATCTTGCAGTACTGGAGGGGGTAACAATGGCGGAGGAAACGGTGGTAGCAGTTCCTGTGTCGAGTTTACAACTAGCAACTACTATCATAAAGTTGCGGGTAGGGCTTACAGCACCGGTAATCTCTTTGCGCCTGACTATTTTGCAAATGGGTCTGATGACGCAATGTTAGGTTCTACGTGGGGGACCGTTACACTGTACTCTAACAACGATACCCTCTGGTATGTGGGGGCTTGCCCATCGGTATAATGTCTATTGGTATAATGTATGACTAACGTTTGCGTGGGGCTCAATATCAAGCGTATTAGGGCCCTGCGTATATGCGTTGTAGCCACAACGTTTGGCTAGAGCGCGAAACGTCCAATCAATGTGGCCCACTCGTTCTCCAGTTGACTAAACGTTTTACCAGTAACTGATTGCAAATCCTCTCCAGCATAAATTTTTAGGTATAGACCTAAACCGTAGTTTTCAATTAAAAACTGTGTAAAGGCACCTTCTTGCAGATAAGCAAGCTTTCTGCCTTTGCCTGTTTTTGCTGAATGCCTTACATTTTCTGTTTCTTTTAGAGGAATCAATCCTCCGTAACTTATTGAAGTTTCGGCGACTGCTCTATATAGATCTTGGCCAAAGTTAGGGTATTCGGGGGTCTCACCAAATCTATGTTGTAGGAATACTGCTAAGCCATCATCGAAAAAACGGTCCTCGTATCCATTTTTCTTCTTTTTACGAAAATAACTGACTGCATAGACGTGTGTCAGTTCGTGAATTACAGCCATGCCGCTATTTTCTGATTTGTCTTTAGAAAAAGCGGATAGCACCCTTTTTTCTGGAATATGGATCGTATTCCAATCCTGATAGGGTGTCCGGCGTTTTTTCGAAATGTATACAATTACATCTTCCTGAATAGGAGTACCTTGATATTCTACTGACTGGTTAAGATAAGCTTTTACAACGTTTCTATTTGCGCTGATCGTTGATGCTAGTTGTTCAACGATTGAAATGGAAACATTCTCATCATATTCGATGGTAAAATCTTTAGCCTGAAAAGTTTTTGCAAATGTCGACGTGGAAATCAACAGAGAGATCAACAAGTACTTCTTGAACATAAATTCTTCCTTGGTCACTAAGCTATGTGTTTTTGTCCCAATGAGCCTGCGAGATATTTAATGGGCTTGTTATACGCGTATTTCCACTTTCCACGGTGGGTTCAAGCGGTTTTCGCCAGCCCAATAGAGTTTGATTTTGTTACCTGAAGGGTCTTTCAGAATAGCCTCTTTCCAAAGGTAACTTTGTTCCGTAGGGGGTTGCACAATCTGAATACCTTTTTGTGATAAGTTTTTACAAAGCTCATCTAGGTCTTTGTGTTCAAAATAGATTACCGAGTTATTCTGAAGCTCTTCATTTTCAAGCGATAAAGAAAATGTAGAGTCGCCGTCTGGGCATGAAAACCTAGCGTAGTGAGGTGTTTCGACAATTTGAGTGAAGCCGAGCTTTAAGTAAAAACTAACCGCATCGTTCATATTTTTTACGGGCAAAGTAACCTGATTAAGTTTCATTTAACTTCCTAAAATATAACGTTTAAATAAATGAGTTAGTAATGTGAACGATACCATTATTCTGCACTTTAAAATGTCGCTAAATCGAAGGCTGAAAAATGAGCAAGGAAAGACTACTCATTCTCAAGTTCAATCCCATTGCTCACATTAAGGTTTAAAGACCTTTTCTGTCGAAAAACGTTGTTTTTTATCCATGAAAACGGAATGGTTAAATCGAGTAATATTAAATATAAACACGGTACTAAAATAAGCGTGACCAGTGTGGCGTAAAGTACAGCAAAACCAAGAGCGGCCGCCATGGGCACCACGAACGCAGCTTGTAGGCTACTTTCAAACATAATCGGCAGTACACCGGCGAAGGTAGTGATGGAGGTCAGAGTGATAGCCCGAAAGCGAGCACTTCCGGCTTCGGTTACCGCTTCTTTAATACTGTAGCCCTGGGCGCGGCGTTGGTTCACAAAATCGGTCATTACCAACGAGTCGTTTATTACAACACCAGCAGCAGCGATAAGACCGAAAGTAGACATCATGCTTAAATCGAGGCCCAGTAAGAAATGACCCCATATCGCGCCTGTAAAACTAAAGGGAATGACAGACATGATAATAAGCGGCTGCCCATAGCTTTTAAGGGGCACTGCTAGAAGGATATAAACCATAATCATCGCGGCTAAGAAAAACAAAATTTGCTCGTTTTGCTGGGCTTGCTGTTCTTCTATATCGCCGCCAAGCTCGGTCATCACTGATGGGAATTCTTCTTGAAGTTGTGGCAGTAATTTTTCACGAATTTGTTCTACTACTTCATTAGGCTCCACCGCCTCTTCATCAATGTTGCCCCACACATACACGCTGCGATAACCACCTTCACGGCGAATATAACTAATGCCAGGCTTTTCTTCCAACAACACGATGTCACCTAGCATTACGTCACGGCCTTCGGGCGTTTTGATAACGGTATATTTCAAATCAGCAAAACGCTCACGGGTAAGTTCGGGATAGCGCACCATCACCTTCACTTCTTCACCATTACGAATAACACGCTGGGCTTCGCCGCCATAGAAGCTAGCACCAACTTGAGAAGCAATGTCAGAAAGGGTTAAACCTAAGTCGTACGCCACGGGCAACATGACTAATTGCACTTCTTTGCTGGCAGGATCTATGGTTGAACTAATATCAAATAGTCCATCTTGTTGTTGCAGCATTTCAATAAACTTCAAACCTGCAGCGTTCAATGTGTTGATATCAGGGCCAAATAAAAGATAGCCAAACTCGCCATCATCGCCACCACCATTCACATCATCTATTACCGTGAATGACTTCATACCAGGAATTTCTGGTATGGCTTCTCGCCAGCGTCTTGCTAACTCGAAGGTATCAATAGGGCGCTTGTCTTCGTGCACTAAGGGGGTCAAAATTTGGCCTTGGGTGCGTTCTTCGTTGAAAGCGAGTCTGTCGCGGATCATACCGGTGCCAAACTCTTCAATAACCTGTTCTTCAACGTCTAAGATCGTTTGTTCTATGGTTTTTAACGCGGTGATGGTGGCAGCATCCGACACGTTTTCATTCATTTCAATGCGAACGCTAGGAAAATCATGAGGTACTTTCGGGTTGGGTACCATACGCACATAGTTTGCATTGATTAGCCCAACGCTAATCATCAAAATACCGAAGAAAAGGAAAAATACCGCCCAACGCCACTTTAACGCACGCTCTACCGTTCGTTTATAAGGGCCGTTTACAAAGCCGTAGAATCGAGCGTTAAATTTATCCCGCCAGCTTCCTTTTTTAATCGGTGTAAAGTGTGTATGTGCAATATGTGCTGGTAGTATTAGCTTTGATTCAACCAGGCTGAACGCTAAGCAAAAGATAACCACAATAGCGATATTGTAGAAGAAGGCTCCTTCAGGGCCGCTACTTAGGGTAAACGGAGCAAATACCGCAATGGTTGTTAAAACACCGAATGTGGCTGGCGTAGCAACACGCTTTGCGCCGCGTACTACGTTATCAATACCGCCGCCTTTGCTTTCTATTTCCGTATAGGCACTTTCTCCTATGACAATGGCATCGTCTACCACAATACCCAGCACCATAATGAATGCAAATAGCGAAAGAATATTAATACTAATGCCAAATATCGGCATCAGCATAACGGCACCTAAGAAGCAAACCGGTAAGCCTACCATTACCCACAAGGCTAGCCTGAAACGTAGAAATAGGGTTAGCATCAAGGCGACAAGAATGGACCCTTGAAACAGGTTTTTTAGCATCATGTCCAAGCGAGCATTCAAGTAGTAGGTCATATCTACCAGTATTTCTAAGCTCACTCCATTTGGAAGGGTTTTATTTCTCTGCTCAATGTAAGCTTTCACCGTGTTAGCAACGGGGATGGTATTTTGTGATTTAGTCGCACTTACCGACATGTAAATGGCGTTTTTGCCATTGTATTTAAAGTAGCGTTCGCCTTCGGTAAAGCCATCTTTAATTGTGGCTATGTCACCTAAAGTCACTTTTGCACCTGCAGTACCAATCTTAACTGGAATTTGGGCAAACTCAGTGCCGCTGTAATATTGGTTTTCTACCCGAACAGAAATAATACCTGCGTTGGTACGCAATTGCCCGGCAGAAATATTAGTGGAATAGTTGCTTATCGCACGGCTAACATCGGCAATGCTAAGGCTGTATTTACGCAGCATTTCTGGTTTTATTTCAATGGCAATTTCATCACTGGGCGTAGATATTTCTACTAAGGACACGTTGCCTAATTGAAGCAGCTCATCTTCAATTTCTTTGGCGATAACTTTAAGCTCGGGCAGGGGTAAGTCGCCCACCAATGGCATTTCAATTACGTCTTGTTGAAACTCAATTTGCGAAATATTTACCGGTTCCATTCCCGCAGGAAAGGTAGCAATACCGTCAACTCTTAGTTTCACTTTATCGAGTACATCGGTAAGTTCTTCATCGGTATCGATTTCAAGTGTAACGGTTCCAGAATCACGAAAGGCGCGAGCTACCGTTCTTTTAATCTCGGTAACGTCTTTTAGCGCCTCTTCTACCTTAATAAGAATACTTTCTTCTATTTCTTGGGGAGATGCCCCAGGATATTGTGCCGACACCGTAATGTAGTTTATTTCGATGTTGGGAAACATTTGGCGCTGTATCGTAAAGTAACTGGCTAAGCCCATCAAAATGATAAATATCATTAATAGGTTAGCGGCCACGGCATTATTAGCAAACCACGCGATGATGCCAGTTTCGGAATTCGTTTTATTCATGGTGGCGCTCCTATTTCGCGGTGTCGCTGTTCGCCACAAAATCAGCGCTGTTATCGATGACTTTTACTTCCATGCCATTTTGAGGGTATTCAGGTAAAGACATCACCACTTTGTTCGGGTTGAAATTACCTTGAATAAGAAAATCGCTGCCATCTTCACGAATAACCTGAATTTTTTGCGAGACTAACTTACTTTGTTCATCTATTGTCCAAAGTGTGCGGTTGGTCACTAATTCTTGAGGAATACGGTACACATCTTCTAGTCTTTTGCCCTTAAAGCTAATCGTGGTATAGGTGCCGAATTTAACGATGGGTTTGGCTGCATTTAAGGCGTAAGGGTCTTCAATTCTGGCTACAAAATGCGTCATGCGGGTGGCACTATCGATAACCCCCGTATCGCGGTGGATAGTGGCGGTAACTTGTGTTTTGCTTACATCGTCTAGGGTAAGTATTGCTTTTTTCCCTAGGGTGTCTTCATCTAAAAATACCCGGTCGAAGCCTGCGATTGGGAAGGTGATTTCTGCCTGCTCAATATTATTGATAACCGCAGCGGTAGTCCCTTGGGTAACATAATCGCCGGTACTGATCTCTCTTGAAATAATGAGAGCATCATAAGGGGCAGTTACTTCACAGTTATCTAAGTCGCGCTTGGCAATTTTGAGTTGAGCTTCTGCCGATTTAACCGCTGCTTGTGCACTCATAACCTGTGGCTTTCTAAGGTACAAGTCGGTGATCCTAGCATCAGGCATAGATTTGGCTTCTAGTGCTGCTACATCCGCCTGTGCTTGCTCTTGAATTAATTGTGCTTGTGCACTGGAAAGGTTAGCTTGCGCGAGTAATAGTGCTGCCTCGTAGGCGTCTTTTTCTACCGAGAATAACACTTCACCTCGACGAACCAGTCCGCCACTTACAAATTTGGGGTTCCAAGACTCAACCTCACCAGAGACCTGAGCCGCAAGATTAGTGCTTTCTAGCGGCTGCACTTCTCCATAAGAAGATAATGTGATGACAGAACTCTCGACATCAATTTGCTCGATAGTGACGGTGGGACGAGTGTCTACCGCTTCCGTTATGGCTGAATCTGAGGCAGAGGCCTCAATGCCTTTCATTATAAAGTAACTCACTACCAGGATGGCAACGGGAAGTATGAATTTCATCCATTTCATAATCGGGTCTTATTTGAAAAAATTACCTGAGCGTAGTTTAACGTCAAACTGTGTCAAAGTTATTCATCAATTGTAACTAAACGTGAGTCAATAAATGTAAAGACTTGGGGAGACCAATACTTGCACGTGAAAAGGATTTTCGGGAGGGGATATCACTGGTTGATAAGTCTAGCGACTACTTTTACGCTTAAGCTCTTTTGCAGTACATACTTTATTTCTACCGTCATTTTTTGCTTGGTATAACGCTTGGTCGGCCAAGTTTAACGCAGCAGTAAGTGTCATTGATGGCGTAATCTGGCACACCCCAAAACTTGACGTGACACGGTGAGATTTGTCGTCAACCGGAATGGCTTTAGCACTCAGATTTTCTCTTATTTGTTCAGTCACAATCTTCGCATCTTGCTCATTAGTTTCTGGAAAAATAAACAAAAATTCTTCGCCGCCCCATCGCGATAGGCCATCTTGTGCGCGCAAGCGGCTGTTGAAAACGCCGGCAACCTTTTTTAATACCTCGTCACCCGCATCGTGTCCGAAGGTATCATTTATAGATTTAAAGCGGTCGATATCAGCGAGCGCGATAGAAAACGATTTTTTGTTTCTCTGCATTCTGCTGAGTTCCTGCTCAAGCTGCTGCTGGCCTCCTCTGCGGTTTAGCAGGGTAGTTAGAGGGTCATATCTTGCTTGACGTTCAAACTGTTCGCTCAAATACATGGCCGTATTGTAGCTACGTTGACGGCTATACTCATAAAATGCGGATAGGAAAGAAACCGTGATGAAAGTATAGACAATGCGAGTTTTAAACTCGAAAGAATACTCTGTCGCCAATAAGGCATTATCGGGTGCAAAAAATATGACAATAATAACTGCCGCAAAACCTGTTAGCGCCATTAGCCCCCGGCGAAAACCAGTAAAAAACATGGTGACGGAGGGGACGGTAAATATCCAAAGCGGCCCCGTATTTTCGCTACCGCCAGTCACGACTAGTGTGAGCATAAGTGACATGAGGCAGGCAATTAAAACGGTAGCAGAAATGAAACTGCCTCGCTTTGCCCCTATCATGGCCTGTAACTTGTGAGATATTGCAAACAGTATGGTGGAAGAAAATAACACGCAGGTTAAGAAGGCTTCTTGTGCAAACAGTGCCCGAAACCCAAGTAAAAAAGTCACGGTCATTCCAACCGCAGAAAACATGTTAACGACTCTGATTCGACGATTTAAATCGTCAGACAGCGATGCATCGGTTCCAAGGTCTACAAACTTTTTAAGGGCACTAATCATAAAAATAGGGTTATCCCTTAGTGATTTCGCTAGCTATATTTTCCGCCAAGGCATGAATAGCTTCTCGCATCACTTCGATACTTGCAGGGAATCCATCGACTTCAAGAGGGAGTATGTACTCGAAATCCCGTGCTGACTGCGAATCGTCTATGTGCTTTACAACGTATTGCCCGCTCAGAATAATATCGCCTTGCCATGTAGTGATAAAGTCATCTATCTGTAGGGTTAAATAGTCATTAACCTCTTTAGCATTCACATTATGGGTAACTAACATTACACCTTGGGTACGTAACGATGCTTTTAATGACTTAGTAATACCCTCATCAAGGGGCTCGGCCCAAAGGTGATCAGTCGCGATATGTAAACTGGTAGAGCTGGTTTGATAAACAAGGCCTCGTTGTTTCAGATAATCGGGGAGGATAATCTTATTTATTAATAAACCATGGGGGGCAGTTTCATACTCAGTTGCAGAAGACGAAGTCGTTGAATGTAGCAAGTAATATTGCAGTGCGCTGCCAGATGAAGCACAGCCTACTAATGAAGCGCCAAGAAAAGCAGCGAAAATTAATCTTGCTCTAATAACTTTGCAAACCAGCGCATTCCTATTATTAATAAAAGTGTTCATTATTATCCTTACAGTACTTAGATAGCGCTTAGCTCAGCCGCTTCTAGGTTGGCATTTACTTGCCCACGCAAACCCAGAAGCCTTATACGTATTTTAGTTCTTAGTTGAATAAGTTTCTATTTCGCTAATTTTTCGCTTTTGGTTCAATACCAGAGCTATTGCTATCAGTAAAAATTAAGCTATTCGGTGACTGATTCAGCTTTAATAACAAAGGCTGAAGATTACGCATAGTATCTTGCATAGTATCTACCGTTTCTTTGATTTCAGACTGGCTCAAGCCCCCTTCGCTGTAGTTTTTTAACAAGCTGTCTAAGCTTATCAATACTTGATTTAAGTTAGTGTTAAGCAGCTCTGTATCTACATTTTCAATAAGCAAATCAAAGTCATCACTCGCCGTTTCAACAGACTGCGCAGCCAGTTTCATATCTTCTACGGCCAATAATACGTTTGATACCATGTCATCCAAAGGCAGTTGATTTATCTTGTCTAAAATCGCATCTGCTTTTTGCGTAATTTGCGTAAACTCGTTAGATACAGTTGGGATCACTTCGTAACCGTTCAGCACTGCTATCTCATCACTGTCGTCAGGTTTTGAAACGTGCTGTAAGTCTACAAAAAGACCACCGGTGAGTACATTACCCATTCGGAGGGTAGCCCTTAAATCTTTACGAAGCCAATTGCGCATGGTTTGTTTGATGGCATTCAACCCTTCTTCTGTGTCCGGCTGTCTGACTTTTCCAGGGTAGATGTTAATAATGACGGGGATGGGATAATCCCGTTCAAGTATGTTGCCTTCCACGGCAGGAAACGAGTTAATAGCCGTTACATTACCGATTTCAATTCCTCGGTATTCAACGGGGGCGCCTACGGTAAGCCCACGAACACTTTCATCAACTAAAAGCACATACTCGGCGGCAAGCTTGTACCGTGCATTGGAGGCAGTAGCAATATCACCGTAAATAGTAAAAAACGCGTTCTCTACCACTCGCTCACCAATTTGAACCCCTTCAGGTACACCAAAGGTAATACCGTTGGCTAACAGGGTTTCTAAACTGCCGGTTTCCATTTTTACGCCGCTTGATTCAAGCTTAAGCTTTACGCCGCTCACATCCCAAAAACGCGTATTTTCGGTAACAAGCTTATGGTAGGGGGCTTCAATAAACGCATCGTAGTACACCACACGTTCTTCAATATTAAAGACCGCATCTTCAAACTCACCGACTTTGAAGCCTTTATAAATGATGGGGTCACCTGGTTTATAAGCAAACTCATCATCGCTTTGCAGAATGACGTGTAATCCAGGTGTGCCAGCAGGTGTTACAGGAGGGCGCTCGAGGGCGATAAAATTAAGCTGTTCTTTACCGCTGTCATTCGCCGCCATGGCGATATAACTACCAGAGAGTAAGGTGTTTAGACCAGACACTTCTGAAAAACTAATTCGCGGGGCCACCACCCAAAATTCACTTTTATCGGTAAGTAGGTGAGATGCATTGGCATCGATGCGCGCAGTTACTAATACACCGTCCAAGTTAGGCTTAAGCGTAATTTTTTTCACTTGCCCCACATCCAAATCCCGCACTTTGATTGGGGTTTTGTTAACTTCGATGCCAGTGGCAGATTGCAACTCTATGGTGATAAGAGGCCCTTGGTTTTTCCATTGTTGATAAACCATCCAGCCACCAACCACTACTACTAATATGGGAATGATCCATATACGAGAGATTGATTTTGTGGACGTAACTTTTGCCTCTTCTGTCATGGTAGTTGTTTCCAATGCTGCCAAATTAACCGTGAATCAAATGTCATCGCGGCTATCATCGTAGTAAAGACCACCGCGCAAAACGCAAGCGCTGCGGGGCCAGGAAAAATAGAAAGTGTATTACCCATTTGAATCAATGCAACCAATACCGCGACAACGAAAACATCAATCATAGACCAGCGTCCAATTGCTTCGGTGATGCGGTAATAGCGAATGCGTAATTGTGTAGAGCCTGTTCGGCCCAGTTGAACACTTAGATTCAACCAACACAGAATGATAATTTTAGCGACTGGTACCACTACGCTGGCCACTAAAATAATAATGGCGATGGGGTAGGAGCCCCCCTCCCACAGCGTGATCACGCCGCCTATAATGGTATTTGGGGTTTCTTGACCAAAAAATTCAGTTCGCATGATAGGTAATACGTTAGCGGGGATATACAAAATAGTTGATGTAAGTAGCAGCGCCCAAGTGCGTTGTATACTGCCACTGGCTTGTTTTTCTTCTAAAGGTTTTGGTGGTGGCAACTTGCCTTCGTGCAGCCACAACGCAAACCCTGTACTGTCAAAGTTCGACATAGAAAGAGCCATAAATGCGGTAAAACCAATAAAAGCGTAAAAAGACATACCAATAGCTACATCGGCGAGTTCGGAGACTTTTATCAAACTAACTAATGTTCCAACTAAGAATATCTCGGCCATACTCCACGGTAGCAAGGCTCTTACCCAATAAAATATTCGCTTAATAAACGGTGTTCTCGCATTGTTTAAATGTGCTAACCCAAGGGTAATAAAACCTAAAAGCACCATGCCGGGTAAAATTAACGTCGCTAATCCGGTAATAATAGCCAACGATAAATAGTCATTTTCCATTAAAACTGAAAGACCACCGGGAAGATCGATACTATGCTTCTGACCACTTGATTTAAAAGTCAAAAAGTTAAAAGGTAGGGATAGGGCCAAAAACACAAACGCACTTATTGAAAACGCCAAAAGCCGCTCGCTTGCATTTCTCTTAAATGTGAGCAAGGTATGATGGCATCGAGGGCATACTGCCCGTTCTCGATGATTCAATTCTGGCAATACAACGCGATGATGGCATTGTTCGCAAACGAGGGTTAACCTATTACCTTCAGCCATAGGGGTAAGAAAACGACTACCTTATTTTAAATGGAAACATCGAACTGTAGATCCAAGCCTTAGAGCCGGAATGTAAACCCAAACTATAAAAACGACGGTTAAACCGTTGAATTGTAATTGTTAACAGAATAGCGTATTCCACGGTTAGCGGGAAGCTTCGCTGAGAAGTACAACTAAAAATAATCACAACATAAGACATTACATGAGCATAATAATTCAATTCCAGCGCCGCTTTGGGGTATTTAAGCGCGTAATCGAGCGTGGCTTACTAAAACGATCTTCAAGGGGAACAACGTTTTGGAAAAGCCTGAATTTGGCGCAGCGTTGTTATGCTGCTGCAACCTTGGTGTATTTTAGTGTACTGTTTTTCGATATTCAGGGTGTTTTCTTTAACATCGTAATTGGCGTATTGGTGACGATTGCCATTCTTCATGAATTCTGGCCAAGGTTCATGGTGGTATGGAATAGCTTACCAGGTAAAGCTTTTATCCTTTTCATTTATGCTGTAATCGCCAATTTTGCGTTGGCTTCGGCAAGTGGATTAGTGAATAGCGTTTCGGGTGTCAGCGCCGCATCACTGCCTTACAGTCATAATTTTGCCATTATCCTCATGCTACCAAGCTGGTTTTTTATCACCACGCTCTTAGCGCTGGTACTTGTTCAATTAGTCATGCCGCTGTACTTAATCGCATTACTGCTGCTAAAGCCTTTTGGTGTTCATGGCTTATGGCATGCGCCAGACTACCGGTTTGTGTTCACCACTGCTTTAGTCCGCTACGTATGGACGATATTGATATTGGTAAAGGTGTTAGAAGTGTCGATGGAATCGGGGGTGGTGAGCTTTTTCTCAGACACGCCCTCTGAAGTCGTGTCGACTAGCTCAGAAGTTGAAGATAAAGGTGTGAATGATGCCCAAATCGGCAACGCAAAAAAAACGGTTAGGTTGGCTGACGCTGCTAATAATTTAAAAGGGCTGATTGAGGCGGAATTTGAAGCTGAGCGTAAATCTACTGCAGTTCTCGAAGCCGATTCAAAAGCATTACCAGATGCTACCTCGCCAGGCTCAACCGAAGATGAAAAAGTGGTTAGCTTTGACCTTGCTGCTCAAAGTGCTAAGTTTCGACTTA
This sequence comes from Alteromonas lipotrueae, assembly GCF_019249215.1. Lineage (GTDB taxonomy): Bacteria > Pseudomonadota > Gammaproteobacteria > Enterobacterales > Alteromonadaceae > Alteromonas > Alteromonas lipotrueae. The sequence goes on along the minus strand of NZ_JAESDI010000015.1, from coordinate 27,690 downwards.
TGCAGATGCAATTGCTTGCTGAGTTTATTTTCCATTATGAAGCTGACGAATTCTCTCGCTGCGCTAACCCCGAAGGTACACGAGTTGTGGAATTGAACGACTATGAAATTTTAACTATCAGCCTTTTAGAAAATGATGATATTGGCTATTCCTATACGGTAATACCGTGTCGCTCAGCAGCGATTGGCAATGGAATAACGCCTTAATAGAATAGCGTGAAGTGATGAGTGGTAAGAAACGCTGACTGCAGAAAACAAAAAGCCAGCACAAGGTGCTGGCTTTACATAAACAAGATTTACCGCAATTTAGAAGCTTGCGTTACCTGGTGTACGTGGGAATGGAATAACATCACGTACGTTTTGCATACCAGTCACATAAGCAACCAAGCGCTCGAAACCTAGTCCGAAACCAGAATGAGGTACGGTGCCGTAACGGCGAAGGTCGCGATACCAAGCGTAGTCTTCTTTCGACAATTCCATTTCTTCCAAACGGGCATCGAAAACATCCAGGCGTTCTTCACGCTGCGAGCCACCAATAATTTCACCAATACCTGGTGCAAGTACGTCCATAGCTGCAACGGTTTTACCGTCGTCGTTAATACGCATATAGAATGCTTTAATATCCTTAGGATAGTTTTGCATAATGATAGGCGCGCCAACATGTTCTTCGGCTAAATAGCGCTCATGCTCAGAAGACAAATCGATTCCCCATTCAACAGGGAATTCGAACGTCTTTTTGCAGTTTTGTAGAATGTCGATAGCGTCTGTGTAGTCCATGCGAACAAAGTCAGAACTCACTAGCTTTTCTAAGCGTTCAACGGCATCTTTTTTAATGCGCTGAGCAAAGAAGTTCATGTCATCTGGCAGCTCTTCAAGTACGGCTTTACATACATACTTCAGCATATCTTCAGCTAGTTGAGCAATATCGCTCAAATCAGCAAAAGCGACTTCCGGCTCAATCATCCAAAACTCAGCCAAGTGGCGAGATGTGTTTGAGTTTTCTGCGCGGAAAGTAGGTCCAAAGGTATAAACCTTAGACATAGCTGTACAGTAAGTTTCAACGTTCAACTGACCCGAAACGGTAAGGTAAGTTTCTTTACCGAAGAAATCTTCTGAGTAATCAACGTTACCTTTGTCGTCTAGTGGTAAGTTCATCATATCTAATGTAGATACGCGGAACATTTCACCAGCGCCTTCTGTGTCACTTGCGGTTAAAATTGGGGTTGACACCCAAAAGTGGCCGCGTTCGTGGAAAAAGCGATGGATGGCCTGTGATAAGCAGTTACGCACACGGGTTACCGCACCAATTACGTTAGTACGAGGGCGCAAGTGAGCGTACTCTCTCAAATACTCGATACTGTGACGCTTAGCTGACATTGGGTAGGTATCAGGGTTTTCTACCCAGCCTAATACCTCAACCTCTGTTGCTTCAATTTCTACCGATTGGCCTTGGCCTTGAGATGCTTTTACCACACCCGTTACCGATAGTGAGCAACTTGCTGTTAAACGCTGTACGTCAGCGTAATTTGACAGAGAACTCAGTGCCACCACTTGAATAGGGTCAAAGCAACTACCATCGTGTAGTGCTATAAAAGATAACCCAGCCTTAGAGTCGCGGCGTGTTCTTACCCAACCTTTAACGGTTACCGATTCGCCAACTGCGTACTTACCTTTAAGTACGTCGACAACGGGCGCATGCGTCATGTTAATTTCTCCGTCTCACTGATTTATGCTGTTTTGTGTCATTGGCCACAAGCAACAGCAATGTGCATTTGCACTAATAATGGTTTTTACGTCAATCTTTTGGATTTTCTGCCGATAATTCAGCATGTTTTAGAATTTTCATCCTGAAAAAGCGAGATAGCACTTAGTCATTTTAAAAACGCGAGAATGGCGTTTACAAGAGGACTAAAAATAAATACCGCTAATAACGCATAATCCAATAGCACGCTAGTATACTCAACCTAAAGCGGGATGCCAGAGAACAGAGTGACAAATGGGAAATAAATATAATCCGTACGGTGTTGAAGAGCGACGTTCAAGACCTAGAACCGAAACGAATTTCTTTCGCGTGATGCTGGCCCTGAATGTAGTAGGGTGGTTAGCCTTAGTCGTAACTCTGGTTCTTTTTCACTTTGCGCGCCCCGATTTTATCAGTGGTGTACAAGAATATTGGGGAATTGAAGGCGACACAGGGTGGTCGGCTGAATATGTAAAAGCCATGCAAATCATGCTGCAAGTGTGTTTATTGGTAAGCTTGGTCAGTATTGTAATGCGCGCCCGCCGAAGCAGGCGACAGGGCGATCAATTCGGTTTTAATTTATTCGTATTGGCCAGCATAGCTGTTATTAGCCTTATTACACTGGCCACTACTATGGGAGCCGCTACATAAAGGCGATGCTAATAAGCCAATAGGTGTAAATGGCGTAAGCTGCCACAAATGCGCCCCCTTCTACTCGATTTAAGCGCCCTTGGCGCTTGTAGCCAATGCAAAATACAAACAGTGCTACGGTGGCTGCTAGCATCACCACTACATCGCGATATAAGAAGTCAGCACTTACCGTCATCGGCTGAATAGTACCTGCAATACCTACTACGGCGAGGGTGTTGAACATGTTAGAGCCAATAACATTACCCAAGGCCAAATCGTGCTCCCCTTTTTTCACTGCAATGAGGGATGAGGCAAGTTCGGGCAAAGACGTACCAATGGCAATAACCGTCAAGCCAATGATGGTATCGCTAACGCCAAAGAAGGTGGCCACTTCAACAGCTCCCCACACTAATATGCGAGAGCTGGCTACTAGCAGCAATAGGCCGGTAATAAGCCATACAATATGGGTTTTAATAGTACCTTCTGTTGCATTGATTTCCTCACTGTATTCATCGGCTAGTTTATCTTTACTGCCTTGCATGCCGTGCCAAATACTCCACGAAATAAGCAACATAAACAGGCCTAGTAATGAGAAAGCATCATCCTTTGATACCGTTTGGTCTAGTACCTGCCAAGAGGCAAAAAAGGTAATGCCCAGTAGTACGGGAATTTCCTTTTTAATAATGTTCGATTTAACCGCAATAGGGCTGATAAGTGCGGTTAATCCTAAAATAAGCAGTATGTTAGCGATGTTTGAGCCGTAGGCATTACCTAGCGCAATACCTGAGTTACCCTGAATGGCCGCGAAGATTGAAACAATGATTTCAGGGGCTGACGTTCCAAAACCAATAATGAGCATACCAATAAGAAGTGGAGATACGCCAAAGTGATTGGCGACGGATGCTGCGCCGCCTACAAATTTCCCTGCACTCCATAGCAAAACCGGTAGCCCGATAAGAATGGCTAAACTGGCTAGTAACATACAATCTCCTATTTGTTTACTGAAATCTGTTCGCAGTATTTTTTATAAAAAAGCTAAGTGAAAACGACAGCTGTCTTGGGCTTTCGCCTCATTTCGGCTGAGCTTGAATCACAGCCTAGCGCCTTCTAACGGGCGATAGCTCTTCACCATCAATAACCCTACTGGATAGATTAGTTTTCGTTGTCTTAACGATGAAAAAAAGCCGTGCTCAATTCACTTTGCAATTTTCACTTTCGGCGTAAACTCAGCGCCATTCTTACTCGAGTGGTGGCGAATATTACTTTCAAATATCGCATCACTCGAATTGTAACTTACTTAATATTATTTAGAAGCGAATTACATGCACAATACGTTGATTGTGGCTGACGATGTTACGCCATTTAGCGAAACAGCGTTATCGGTACTTACTTTTCAAGATTACTTGGCGGAGTTTCCGAAACTTAATGAACCAAAAATACGGGTGATAAACCTGTGTGATACTACCCGCTATTTAAGCCAAGGGTACTATTGTTCATTGCTAGCGCAGGCACGTAACCATTTAGTATTGCCCGGTGTAAACACCATTAACGACCTACGACTAGCAGAAGCACGCAGTGTGGATAGGCTGCCTTTTGCATTGTCGTTACCCGTGGATGAAATTGACATTCCTACTGCACCTTTATTAGTACTTTTTGGTGAAGTTAAAGATCAGCGTTTCAAGCGTGTCGCCCGTCAAGCGTTTGAAAAATATCCGTGTCCGATTTTGCTACTTACCCTGTCGGTATCTGATTCCCGTGCAGATAAAAAGGAGGGTAAAAAAGTAAGTGGTAAACATAATGTGGTTGGCTTTGCTGATATTGCTGCGAAGCCCTTTACCGCGCTAGACAGTAAACAACAGCAGCAGTGTATTGCACAGTTAGAAAACTACACTACGAAACAGTGGCGTGCTTCTAAAGTAAGTAAGCGCACTCGTTGGGACATGGCTATTTTAGTTAACCCTGATGAGTCGACGCCTCCTAGCGATGAAAGAGCCATTCGCCACTTTGTAAAAGCGGCTGAGAAGGTGGGTTTTAGAGCTGATGTGGTTTCACGTTTGTCGCCTGAAGATTTGGGCCACTATGATGCGTTATTTATTCGTGAAACTACGGCGATAGACCATCATACCTACCGTTTAGCCAGAGCGGCTGAGCGAGAAGGGGTAATAGTGATGGATGATACCCAGTCTATATTGCGCTGTTGCAACAAAGTGTTTTTACAAGATGCGTTTACTTATCAAAAAGTACCGGCACCGAAAGCCACCTTTGTGTCGAATTCAGATGATGAAACCTGCGATAAGCTTATTGAAGAATTCGGCTTACCTTTGGTATTGAAGTTGCCAGAAAGCTCGTTTTCAAGGGGGGTACACAAAGCAGAAAACCGCGATGTGTTAAAAGCCCGATTAGTCGAGATGTTAGCAGAATCTGCCTTAGTACTGGTTCAAGAATATATTTTTACCGAGTTTGATTGGCGTATTGGTATGTTGGGCGGTAAGCCGATTTACGCGTGTCAGTATTTTATGGCGCGAAATCATTGGCAAATTTATCACCATCAAGGCGAGCGTTTTTCATCCGGTGGCTTTACTACTATGCCAACCTTTGAAGTACCTAAGCCGGTATTGCAGGCAGCAATTAAAGCAGCAAAGGTTGTGGGTGATGGTTTATACGGTGTAGACATCAAGCATTCAGGCAATCAGGTATACGTGATTGAAGTAAACGATAACCCGAGCATAGATGCTGGAGTGGAAGATAAGTATTTAGGCAAAGCCTTGTATGAGTTAATTATGCAAGAATTTGCGGACAGACTAGAGCGGCGAGGACGATAAGCATGAACAGTGCACTTGCTTCTGAATACAATAAACTTGCGCCTGAATATAAAGGTGGGGATGAAGCTGAAAAGAATGCCGTGAACAATGTTCAATTGAGAAAAGCCACGTTAGATGATGTGAAACGAATACAACACATCGAAAACACGTGTTTTAAAAGCGATAAGCTGAATGTTCGCCGCTTTCGTTTTTACGTTACAGCCAAACATGCTGAATTTTATATTGCCGAGCATCATAGCGCGCAAGGGGTTTCGCTAGCGGGTTATGGATTACTGTTGCTACGCAGAGGAACACAACTTACTCGGTTGTATTCCATCGCGGTGTTGCCCGAAGCCCGTGGCCTCGGAATAGCTGAAAAGTTGATAGCAAGGCTAGGGGAGCAGGCGTTAGCCAGGGGAAAGCGCTTTATGCGCCTAGAAGTGTCTGCGGACAATAAGGGCGCTATTTCACTTTACCAAAGGCTAGGTTTTAAACAGTTCGGTATGTACGTTGATTATTACGACGATCATTCAAACGCCTTGCGTATGCAAAAGGTATTGGTGTCATCGAAAGCCATGTCCCATGCTATATACCCTTGGTATCAGCAAACGACTGAGTTTACCTGTGGGCCATCGGCATTGATGATGGCCATGTGTTCATTGCAAAATGGTTTTGCAATGAACCAGCAAAAAGAATTGGCGATTTGGCGTACGGCGACCACAATATTTATGACGTCAGGCCATGGCGGTTGCCACCCTATTGGATTGGCGCTAGCGGCACAATTGGAAGGGTTTACGGCAGAAGTTTTGATTAACCAGCCTTTGCCATTGTTTGTGGATGGCGTAAGAAGTGAGCATAAAAAGCATATTGTTGGGCAAGTAGAAGCTGACTTTTTGCTTCAAGCGCAAAAAAGTAATATGGCTATTGCTACTGAAGAGTGGCGTGTTGATGCTATAGAACAAGCGCTAGATGCTGGTAAAGCGGTGGTGTGCTTAATAAGCACCTATGCATTTGACAAGAAAAAAGCACCACATTGGGTGGCTATTACCAGTTACGATGAACAATGCTTTTATTTGCACGACCCCGATGCTGACGAAGGCAATAGTCAAAACGAAAGTCAGCGTGTTGAATTTCAACACATTCCAGTGGCAAGAGACGACTTTGTTCGCTTAGCCAGTTACGGTACACGCAAAGTGCGTACGCTAGTGCTACTGTCTACAAAAGCTGCTATCTAAAAAGCTACTTTCTAAAGCATTTCGCGGCTGATGGGAATGACTGATTAGCCAAGATTGCTTCAATAATAAAAGCGCGGTTGTTTTCATAACGCTAGGGACTACAAACTTAAGGCAGAGTGAAAAGCCTTAATTTAGGCACCTTGAGCTAGAATATAGCAGCGCAGTTATTAATGCCTAACCTGCGCAATTGTTACTTCTTCATTAAGCGCGTTTAGGCGGTTAACTAAACCTGATAATTCTTTAACTGAACCAGAATAGGCAAGTTGCTTGCTGGTGTGTTGACCTTTCACCGCAGACTTGAAAATGGCCGTGCTTTCGAAGCAGGCTGTTTTCTTATCAAGTGCGTCCCACTCAGTTTGTAGCTCGCTAGGGATACAATGACGTTTTGCACTGATTTTGTCTTTTATTTGCAACACTTTCCCAATAAGTAATTGTGCGTCAGTAGGCATTATGATTCTTCCTTACTATTTAACTAACTAAAATAATTGCGCTTTTTTGTTATTGGCACGGTTTATTTATGCTAAAACAAAAAACTCCTATTAAGCTTACTGCATGGAGAATGCCAAATTTGCATAGAAATTATTCAAAGTGCATTTAGGATGAATAGGTAGGGGAATAGTGTAGGGAGAATAGACGTGCAAGTGAGGGGCATAGTTGCCTTGCTCTGGCTTTACATTGTTTGCCTCGCTATATAGGGCGTAATAGGCTGCGCCAAAGAGCGTTAACGATAACTGGCGTGCCGTGGCTTGTGCTTCAAGTGCCTGACTTGGCAGTAGCAAAGGTATGGGCCCCACAATAGTAAATTAATCAGTAAAGCAGTGATAAAGCTGAAAATAATTGATGATGGGGTAAGCGGCACGGATGGGCTGAAATTACCCAATACCTTCTGCAGTGTAGGCGCGTTTGAGGGTGTGAGCATATACCAAGCTTTTTCATAATAGTGGCCGTGCTCAAGGTTCTTGATCCCTTGTTCTATATGGTCTAGCTTGGTGAAAAGCGTCGATTTACGTTCTGCATCTGCTCTTACCACGGCTTCACTGTTTTGCCTTAGTGCACTTAACATTGCCCCCACTGATGCATAGCCATGCTGCGTTGCTAATGCCGACATGGCAGACACTTCTTCGCGGGTTGCATCGTAATAGCCGCTCAAGTACTGACGATAGTGATCGGCTAAAATAGGCACCTGCAGTGCGGCAACAAACAGAGTGGCAAAAACGATTTTATCAAAAACGCGTACAAACATATAAATGACTGACCTAGAGTTATTTTTCAGCGATTAAGCAGTGTATAAATTACGGTAGACCAGTCATCGCACCCCTATATTTTCACCTTATACTTCCGCTTAAATAGGTGTAGATAGCATGGGTCAGTTTGCTGAGTTGGTCTGGGCTAATGATGTATGGAGGCATAATGTATACCAGCTTACCAAAAGGCCGTATCCACACACCTTGTTTTACAAAGTGGCGCTGAATATCGGCCACGTTGACAGGATGAACGGTTTCAACCACACCTATTGCGCCTAGCACTCTCACATCGGCTACCGTAGGCAGGTTGGCACATTTTGACAGTTCAGTGTGTAATTGTTTCTCAATGGCGGGGATTTGTTGCTGCCAGTGATTTTCGTTTATCAATGACAAGCTAGCATTAGCTACGGAACAGGCAAGTGGGTTACCCATATAAGTGGGGCCGTGCATGAATACGCCAGGTGAGCCTTGGCAAACACCTAATGCAATATCTTCAGTACATAAGGTGGCCGCTAAGGTCATGTAACCGCCAGTAATAGCTTTTCCTAAACACATAATGTCTGGAGAAATGCCTGCATGTTCACAGGCGAATAGCTTGCCTGTTCGCCCAAATCCAGTAGCGATTTCATCACAGATAAGTAGCACGTCGTAGTTGTCGCAGAGTTGGCGGCAGCGTTTTAAATATTCAGGGTGGTAAATACGCATACCGCCCGCACCTTGGACAACGGGCTCAAGAATAAGCGCTGCCATTTCATGGTGATGGTTTTCGAACAGCTCGGCCAAAGGTAAAATGTCGTCTTCGCTGAACGTCTGGCCGAAACGGGTTTGTGGGGCTGGGGCAAATAGCTGTTTGCTTAAAACACTCTCAAATAAGCTGTGCATTCCGTTTACCGGATCGCATACCGACATGGCCGCAAACGTATCGCCATGATAACCATTGCGTGGTGCTACAATGCGAGACTTTTCTGGGCGACCTTGGCACGCCCAATATTGAATGGCCATTTTGATAGCCACTTCTACCGAGACCGAGCCGGAGTCGGCTAAAAAGACCCGTTCAAGTCCATCAGGTACCATTTCTAGAAGCGTGCGACATAGGTCGACCGCTGGCTGGTGGGTAATGCCGCCAAACATCACATGGGAAAAAGCATCTATTTGGCTGTGGGCCGCTTGGTTTAATACAGGGTGGTTGTAACCGTGAATGGCCGCCCACCAACTCGACATGCCATCTACTAAAACGTCGCCCGTTGAAAGCGTAAGCTCTGCTCCTCTAGCGCCAACCACTTCATAGCAAGGCAAGGGGTTAGTTGCTGACGTATAAGGGTGCCAAATGTGTTTCTTATCAAAATCTATATTGTTCAAAATTCAACCGTTAGTAAAGCTTTTGAAATGGTCAGAGTTGACAACTCGTGTTTGAAGCATAGACTAAGCCAGCATTCTTAATTAGTAAAGGACAGTCAATGACTCTGGCTTCAGCGCCTGACGCGCAAAATAATACAATTCGTCACGATTGGTCACAAGCCGAAGTAGAGGCGCTTTATGCCTTGCCATTTAACGACTTGCTGTTTCAAGCGCAGGTAGTTCACAGACAACACTTCAATCCAAACGAAGTACAAGTAAGCACCTTGTTGTCGATTAAAACCGGTGCATGCCCGGAAGATTGTAAATACTGTCCGCAAAGCGCGCGTTACGATACCGGCTTAGAAAAAGAGCGTTTGCTTGAAATCGAAAAAGTGATTGAACGAGCAAAAGAAGCCAAGCAAGTAGGCTCTACTCGTTTTTGTATGGGTGCTGCGTGGCGTAACCCACGTGACAGAGATATGCCTTATATTGTAAAAATGGTGGAAGAGGTTAAACAACTTGGTCTTGAAACCTGCATGACACTTGGCATGTTAACCCGCGACCAAGCGGTAGCGCTTAAACAGGCTGGTCTAGATTATTACAACCATAACCTTGATACCTCGCCTGAATACTACGGCGATATCATTACCACTCGTACCTATCAAGACAGACTAAACACCCTTGAAAACGTGCGCGCGGCAGGCATGAATGTGTGTTCTGGCGGTATTGTGGGTATGGGCGAAACTGCAGGCGACAGAGCCAGCTTATTGATTCAATTAGCGAACTTGCCGGAACAACCTCAAAGTGTACCCATTAACATGTTGGTTAAAGTAAAAGGTACGCCACTAGCCAGTTTAGAAGATTTAGATTATTTCGAGTTTATCCGCACCATCGCAGTAGCCCGTATCATGATGCCTAAATCTCATGTGCGTTTATCTGCTGGTCGCGAAGCCATGAATGAACAGATGCAAGCGCTGTGTTTTATGGCGGGTGCTAATTCTATTTTCTATGGTTGTAAGTTGCTGACTACGTCTAACCCAGACACCCACGAAGATGTTATTTTGTTTAAAAAGTTGGGTATAAACACCGAGCGAACTCGCGATTTTTCTGATGAAGCACATCAGCAAGTGTTGGAAGAAAAAATTGCACAGCAACAAGAGCAAGGCTCTGATGCTAGCGATTTATTTTACGACGCTAGTGCACCGCGTAAACAGAAACAGCAGCCCGCGGAGGCATAATGGCCTTCGATTGGCTGGAAGCCCGCTTAGCCGAACGGGCTCAGCTAGGTTACCTGCGTAAGCGGGTATGCCAGCAGTACGAAAAAGACAACATTATCTGTATTGATGGTGAGCACTATTTGAATTTTGCTAGCAATGATTACCTTGGCATGCGCCATCATGAAGGTGTGTTGCAAAGCTGGGTAGAAGGCTTGGCGCAATTTGGCGGTGGCAGCGGCGCGTCGCCGTTGGTAACGGGCCATACCCAAGCACATTTGGCTCTTGAAGCGTACATCGCTGACGGTTTAAATCGAGACGCTGCGTTATTGTTTAATTCGGGTTTCGCGGCTAACCAGGCATTATGCATGGCGCTATTTAGTCGTGATAATCATCAAGGCGCTAATCATCAAAACCCAAGTGCCGCGGCCGGCAGTAAGCATACCGGTGAAATTTTTGCCGATCGGCTTATGCATGCGTCCTTCCTTGAAGGCGCTATGGCAACCAAGGCCAAGTTGCGTCGCTTTAGGCATAACGATCTAGCTCACCTATCCAATTTATTAGCTAATTTACTGAACAAGGCGGATACAACCAATAACAGTGACAAGCTAATAGTCACTGAAGGTGTATTCAGTATGGACGGCGACAGCGCCCCCCTTCGTGATATGGCGGGTGTAGCAAAGCAAAACAAAGCATGGCTAATGGTAGACGATGCACACGGTATGGGCGTATTAGGTGAAAACGGACTGGGAAGCATTGAAGCGCAGGCGTTATCTCAAACCGACGTACCTATAGTGATGGGTACCTTTGGCAAAGCCGTGGGAACCGCCGGTGCGTTTATAGCTGGAAGCCAAGCGCTCATTGATTACCTAGTCAACTTTGCCAAGCATTATGTCTATTCCACTGCCATGCCGCCGGCCCAAGCAGTAGCAACATTATATTCGTTAACGCACATTGCTGCTGATTCGAGTCGAACCGACGCGTTGAATCACAATGTCGCGTATTTTCGCGAACGGTTTAGTGCCCAAATCGGGAGTGCACGTCGTAGCAATGATGACAGCGAAGACGAAAATGGATACACACTCAAAGCGTCATCGAACAAAGCTTCGTCAACCAAAGCTTCGTCAATCAAAGCTTCGACAATAAAAAAACCGTTGAACCAAGATTCGTCAAATACCCATCATGCTCTGGTCTTGGCTAATTCACATAGCGCAATACAACCTATTATTGTAGGCAGCCCTGAGCGCGCTTTAGCATTAAGTGATGCGCTAAAAGCCCGAGGCATATGGATACCTGCTATTCGCTATCCTACCGTACCAAAAGGGGAAGACCGATTGCGCATTACACTAAGCGCTACCCATACCCAGCAAGATATAGACGTACTTGTTGATGCTATTGCCCTAGCGATGGAGTCGACATTATGAGCCCGCAATCCTTGGCTAAACAAGCGCCACAGCCGGTTTCTCAACCGTTTTACCAACAGGGCGCAGTTGCAGTGCATGCTGCTAGTCACTCTGATGGTCTATTAGACCCACAATCAGAAAGCGGTATAAGCGAGGCGGTGGTCGCGAAGCAATTTTCAAAAGCCGCAGATAAGTACGATAACGAAGCGCATATTCAGGCCGAAATTGCGCAGGCAGGGTTAAACAACTTACCTATTTCCTTACATGGTGACGTACTTGATGTTGGCTGTGCAACGGGAACCCATAGTGATGCGCTGCAACAACGTGGCGCAAACGTCACGGGGGTAGATATTGCACCAGGCATGGTACACAACGCACAGGCCCGCTTCCCTGATATTAATTTCAAGCAGGGTTCAGCGCAGTCGCTACCGTTTCAAAATAACTGCTTTAGTACGGTATTTTCCTCTATGGCATTGCAGTGGTGTAACAGCCCGCAAGCAGTGGCTAGCGAACTTTATCGAGTACTTAAGCCATCGGGAATGGCAGAAATTGCCATTATGGTGAGTGGTTCTTTTTCTGAGCTTCATAAAGCGAGAAGTGTTGCCCAATTACCTGCTGCGGTTACGCGTTTGCCTGAAGCTAGGTTGTGGCTTAATTCGTTTCTTGGGGCTGGGCTGCGGGTTAGCCGTCTTATTAATAAAGATTATGTTGATGAGCACCAAGATGTACTTTCTTTACTTCGTTCAATTAAAAACGTTGGGGCGGGAACTACGGGGGCTAAACAGCAATCCCTTTCGCGCAGTGACATTAAGAAATTGTCGTTGGCCTATAAAAATATTAGCGCTGTCGATGGCGTGCTACCCCTTACTTACAAAGTGTGTCATTTCAGAATAGAGAAACCATGAAGCAGTATTTCATTACCGGAACCGATACCGAAGTAGGTAAAACCTACGTTACCTGTCACCTACTAAAAGCCGCTGAAAGTGAGCAAAAAACGAGCTTAGGTTATAAACCTATTTCGGCAGGCTGTGAAAAAGTGGGAAACGACTGGGTAAACGAAGACGCATCTGAAATTCAGCAAGCAAGTAGTATTAAACTGCCTATCAGTACTATCAATCCTATTACGTTTGTTCCGCCGATTGCGCCGCACATCGCAGCTAAAGAAGCGGGCGTAACATTAACCAGTGAAGCTGTGATTGAAGGGCTAGTTCGCCTGCAACAAGAGACTCCAGATCTTTTGTTGATGGAAGGAGCGGGAGGTTGGCGATTACCGTTAACCGATACGCTGTTTCTTTCAGATGTGGTTAGCGACTTAAAAATGGACGTGATTTTAGTGGTGGGTATGAAGCTGGGCTGTTTAAACCATGCATTGCTTACCGCGCAAGCAATTCAAAATGACGGGCTTAATATTGTAGGTTGGGTAGCTAACGATATCACCGGTTGTATGTCTAGATACAATGACAATTTGGCTACGCTTAAAAACGTTATGCCAGCGCCCTTATTGCTGGAAGTGCCTTTTTCAAGCGCGCCAAGTAAAGATGCCTTAACGGCTGCTATTCATAAGCTCTGTTAAATCTTCATTTTGCGCTATTGGGCGTTTTTCATTACCTAAAAAGATAAACCCGCCTTTCTCACCCACCAGTGTTAATTGCTGCTTAGACAAAGAAAGAGCGGTACCTTCACGAATGGCTACCACGGGGGTGGTGGGGTTTAGCACCGTAAATTCAGCCAATCGCTGATCACGTGTTTCACCATTGTGCCCCGGCGGGTGATAATCGCTGTAGTGCGGATTCAACTGAAAAGGGACTACATTGAGCGCATTAAAGCTTTCTGGCTCAACAATTGGCATATCATTAGTTGTACGAATGCTTTGCCCACAAATATTAGAGCCGGCACTCCAGCCAATATATGGCGTGCCTTCAGCAATGGCGTGCTGAAGTGGTTCCAATAAGTTTTGTTGGTATATAGTATGCATCAAATGGAAGGTATTTCCGCCGCCTACTACAATGGCTTGATTATTTGCCTTTGCATTTTTGATAGCCTGTACAGGGTTATCAAAGGTATGAAGCCCTGTCACTTTACATTCTGGCAAGGCTGTTGCGACAGCTGATACATAGTTGTCGTAGCTTTGTGTCACTGCTGCGTAGGGAATAAATAGTAGGTCGCGAATGCCACCTAAGTGTGCAAGAATAAGGCTTCTCGCATGTTCAAGGTACGCTTCGTCGCCCTGACGAGAACTACTTAACATTAATACATGTGCGGTCATTACTGCTCCACAATTTTTTTAAACGGCGTTATTTACGTGAAAGTTAACATAAAGTTTAGCTTAGTGCCGTTATTGGTTTTAAAGGAATTTTTATATGGGTCAGAACACATCGGTGTTATTCGTTTGCTTGGGTAACATTTGCCGTTCACCTACGGCCGAAGCTGTGTTTCTTGCTAAGGCTGCTCGAGCTGGCTTAAAACTAGACATAGACTCTGCAGGAACCCATGGGTATCACATTGGCAAACAACCAGATAAACGCTCGCAAGCGGTTGGCGTGGAGCGTGGTTATAGCTTCAAAGGCTTAAAGTGTAGGCGGGTAGATGAAAAAGACTTCGAAAAGTACGACTACATTCTGGCAATGGATAATAGCAACCTAGACAATCTACGTGAAATGTCCGCGCCGGAACACCACGAAAAAATTCACTTGTTCTTAGACTTCGCTGACAGTGAAGATAAGGAAGTTCCCGACCCTTATTATGGCGGAAAACGGGGCTTTGAATTAGTGTTAGATTTAATTGAAGAGGCCTCTGACGGGCTAATCGCACATATTCAACAGAGCTAGATATGCACACTGTGTTAAAGGGAAGGGCTGCTACCTTCCTACTTTGTGGTGTTACCTTCCTGCTCACCGTTGGCGTGTTAGCCACGGTATGGCTAACCGATTCACCCACGGCATTAAAACAACACATCACACTACAGCTTCAAATTCCGCTTATCATTACCGCCGTTTTAGTCGGTAGTGTATTGGCAGTCAGTGGTGCTACCCTTCAAATAGTATTACGCAATCCGCTGGCAGACCCAGGTATTATCGGTATCACTAGCGGCGCCAGCTTAGTGGCTGCAACCCTGTTATTACTCACCCCTTTGTGGGCACAGCCTTATCTCCATTATATATTGCCTCTAGGCTGCTTCATTGGTGCATTAATAACAACGTTTGTTATCTATCGCCTTGCAAGAAAACTTCTGGGTTCAGCGGTTGCTGTTATTTTATCTGGCATTGCTATCTCTACCTTGAGTGGGGCTGTTATTGCTTGGATGTACATGTTTAGTGATGCCCAATCCTTGCGTAACCTAACATTTTGGCTGATGGGAAGTGTGTATCAAACCACGTGGCCTATTTTGTGGGTAAGTGGCCCACTTATTATAGGGAGTTTGTGGTATCAAATACGTCAATCTGCCAAATTCAATCGTCTGTATGCTGGTGATTTAGCCGCGTTAAGCAGCGGCGTGCATGTGCAACAACTTACCGAACGTAGCCTTATTGCTACCGCCGTAGGGGTAGGAGCGGCGGTGTCTATTGCGGGGGCTATTGCCTTTGTTGGGCTGTTAGTGCCGCACATTCTTCGGCTTATTCTTGGCCATGACAATAGAATACTGTTACCCGCAAGCGCGTTATGTGGCGCCAGTTTATTACTTATTGTGGTGCTCATGTCTGAACTTACTCGTGCGATAACCCTGCCTGTATCTATGATCACTGCCACCTTAGGCGGCCCCTTACTCATTTGGGCATTAATGAAGGGGCAGCTTCGATGAACCCAGTTATTTCATTGCGCGATATTTATGTGAAAAAGCGTTTAACTAATATTACCCTTGATATCAATCAAGGCGATTGCGTACATATTTTAGGCCCGAATGGTGCAGGAAAATCTACCCTGTTATCGATAATGGCTGGCGTATTAGCCGCTGAACATGGCGAGGCTTTGCTGCTAGAACAACCCCTACATCAATGGCCTTTAAGTGTATTGTCGACATTTAGAACCTTATTGGCACAGCAAAGTGAAGCTGTGTTTGCGGTCTCTGTAAAAGAATACCTTTCGTTTTTTTCAAGTGAAACCGTGTTTGAACTTCCCAATTTGCTAGAAGCCACACTGGAAGTAACCGGTTTTTTTCCTACGCCCTTAAATAGACTTTCAGGTGGGGAGCGCCAGCGTGTTGAAATTTGCCGCACATTACTGCAAGTTTGGCCTGCCATTAAGCGGGGCG
Organism: Alteromonas lipotrueae; assembly: GCF_019249215.1. Taxonomy (GTDB): domain Bacteria; phylum Pseudomonadota; class Gammaproteobacteria; order Enterobacterales; family Alteromonadaceae; genus Alteromonas; species Alteromonas lipotrueae. The sequence continues at coordinate 11,836 of NZ_JAESDI010000015.1, read as the reverse complement.
AAGCGATTTTGCTATTAGATGAACCCTTGCAAGGGGTGGATATTCGACACCAATATGCGCTGATGGCGCTGTTTCAAACCTTATGCAATAAAGGGAATACCTTAGTGCTAAGCAGTCATGACATTTTATTAAGCGCAAACTATAGTAATACAGTACTGCTAATGAAACTCGGTACGAGCGTAAGTTTCGGTTTGCCCGAGTCGGTATTGTCAGTCAAAAACCTAGAACATACCTTTGATTGTCATTTTGCAGTGAATAAGCGCGACGACTTTCTAGATATTCAAGTTTGCGCACCTATTGTATTAGATCAAATGTGGTAAAGTAGCGCGCATACAGATAAGCGCTCACACACAATGAGATTAACGTTTGCCTAAACGTAAAAAACATTTAAATCAGGAGAACCCCTTGAGTAATTGGCAAGTAGACAGTTGGAGGCAAAAACCTATCCTTCAACAACCAGAGTACGATGATGCGGCACAACTTAAACAAGTAGAGCACACGCTAAGTACATATCCTCCGCTGGTTTTTGCCGCTGAAGCCCGTGATCTTCGCCGTCAACTTGGTGAGGTTAGTTTAGGTAAAGGTTTTCTGCTTCAAGGCGGTGACTGCGCCGAATCGTTCGACGAATTTAATGCGCCAAAAATTCGCGATACGTTTAAAGTATTGCTTCAGATGGCTATTGTTTTAACCTTTGCAGGCCGTTGCCCAGTCACCAAAGTGGCTCGTATGGCGGGTCAATATGCTAAGCCTCGTTCATCAAATTTTGAAACCCGCGATGGTGTTACACTGCCAAGCTACCGCGGCGATATTATTAATAGTTTCGAGTTTAACGAAGCCGCTCGCCGCCCAGATCCGAACCGTTTGATTGAGGCGTACCACCGCAGTGCATCGACGCTTAATTTACTTCGCGCTTTTTCTCAAGGTGGTTTGGCCGACCTTCACGAAGTAAACCGTTGGAATATGGCTTTCGTTGAAAACAACCCGCTAAAAGAACGCTACCACGATATGGCTGTGCGTATTCAAGATACATTGTCGTTCATGGACGTGATTGGCATTAATTCGCAATCTAGCCCAACTTTACATGAAACCTCGTTGTTTACGTCGCATGAAGCATTGCTGCTTAACTATGAACAAGCCCTAACACGAATTGATACACTAACTGGCAAGCCTTACGATTGTTCTGCGCATATGATTTGGATTGGTGAGCGTACCCGTCAGCTAGACCATGCTCACATTGAGTTCTTCCGTGGTATTCACAACCCTATTGGTGTGAAAGTTGGGCCTAGCATGGAAGAAGATGAACTTATTCGTTTGATTGATGCACTAAACCCGAATAACGACCCTGGTAGGCTGACGTTAATTACCCGTATGGGGGCTGATAACCTAGCTGATAACTTGCCGCGTTTATTACGTCGCGTTAAAGCAGAAGGTAGACACGTAGTATGGAGTTCAGACCCCATGCACGGAAATACGTTCTCTGCATCAAGCGGTTATAAAACTCGTAATTTTGATGCCATTTTGCGTGAAATTAAACAGTTCTTCCAAGCACATAACGATGAAGGCACGCATGCTGGTGGTATTCACCTTGAAATGACAGGCCAACACGTGACCGAGTGCACTGGCGGTGCGTATGAAATTAGTGATGAAGACTTAGCACAAGCGTACAAAACTCAATGCGATCCTAGACTAAACGCCGATCAAGTACTTGAAATGGCATTCTTAGTTGCAGACCATTTGCGCAACGCATAAGCGTTAGCAAAACAGAGTGAAAAGGGTAAATCGCATGTCGACTTACCCTTTTTTTGTCTGACCTTTAGATTAAATCATCACCTACGTGCACAGCACTAAACGCTAGTATGAGAATGAAGATTCTTTATGCACAAGCGATTCAAATTATTAACGAATAACGCACTACTAACAAATGCTAGGCTAACCACAACCACACCGAACCAAGAAAATGTGTTAAATGCAATGAGGCCAGTATAAGAGCCTAGTGCACCACCGAGATAGTACCCCAGCATGTAAATACCATTTATTCGACTTTGCGCTGAAAGGTCGATTGAAAATACGCGAACTTGGTTGGACACTTGGGCACTGAATATCCCCAGATCGATAAGAACTATACCTACAATTAACCCCCATAAGTTTTCACCGAACAAACCTGAAATAGTAAACCCAAGAAAGATAAGCCCCAACGCTATATTTATCATATTGCGAACACCCACTTTGTTTACCAAGCTCCCCGATACTTTTGCACCCACAATACCTGCCAATGCCACTACACCAAAAAGCCCCGCTTGTTGCGCATTGTAGTTAAAAGGAGACTCATGAACATGTAAAGCTAAGGTAGCCCACAAGGCGTTAAACGCAGCGAACCACAAGCTTCCGGTTAACGCAGACTGACGAAGCGCAGCATGTTGTTTTATTAGCGAAATCATACTTAATACTAACTTGGGATAAGGCATTGTGCTGGCGGGTTTATTCGCAGGTAAGTATAAATGGAGCAAGATGCCAAAACATGTAGCTAGTAGTGCTGACATGAGAAACACCGCGCGCCAATTAAAGAACTCTCCTACAAACCCACTTACGGTTCTAGACAATAATATGCCCACGGTTAGCCCTGTCATGATAGTACCGATAACTTTCCCTTTATTCTCTGGGGTACTTAAGGACGCCGCGAATGGAATAATTTGTTGCGTAATATTGGTCCCAAGACCAATTGTGAAACAGGCGGCAACGAGCATAAATAAGCTAGTTGTTGAAAATGCCACGAGTGAAGCGATAACAAGTAAAAGAGACAGTAAACCAATTATCGTTTTACGGGATACGGTGTCGCCCAAAGGAGATAGAAATAACAAGGCCACAGCATATCCAATCTGGCCAGCAGACGGAATAGCACCGAGCTGGTGGGTACTTAGCCCCAGATCTTTGCCTATTTGCGGCAATATAGGTTGATTGTAATATAGATTAGCAACGGTAGCCGCTACCGCGCTCGACATGAGCAACAATTTACCTGTTGTGAGAGAGGGGGATGATTTGGTATCCATAATAATATCTACATGTTGTGTGAGCTGTTAATGGAGGTATTTTATGGTGTTTTTATTTATTACAGAAATGATGGATTTGTGTTTAATTAATCCCGGTTTTGCATAAGTTATCTTTTGAGGTGTGTCATTCACAGCGCATAAAAACTCGTAGTAGGATAATAGAGTGGGTTAAGCGCTTACTTGTTATGCACCATTAAAAATAAAATAGTGAACCGAACTTAGTCGTCATTAAGGAGTGGCTCAACAACTGACTCTAATCCATTTAGTTTAATTTCGTACATGAGCGCGAGTTGCTGCCCCAGCTTTCCTTCGGGAAAACCTTGTTTGTTAAACCAAACTAAATAAGGTTCTGGTAGGTGAAACAGGCGCCGTCCTGCATACTTTCCGAATGGCATGGTTTGGTTGATTGCACTTTTTATTGCTTCTGGATCCATATTGCTCAAAATTACTTTAATGTCGTTAGGTTGTTAGAGTGCTTACAAGGTGTCAATATTCTCGTCTGCGATGAGCAGGTATATGCACTTGTGTTCACGGTTTGAATATAAATGTCGAATATGCTGAATGGGTACATTCGGTAAGAGCCTCAAGCCGCATCACTTCTTTAGTCTTCACTGGCCCATACTTTCATGATTTGAATCTCGCTGCTGAGTAGCCCACAGCCGATTGTATATACCTTGTTGTGCTAAAAGAGTCTCGTGGGTGCCATGTTCGGCAATCATGCCCTTGCTTAACACTAAGATGGTATCGGCATCGACGATAGTAGACAGTCTATGCGCAATAACCAAGCTAGTGTGACCTCTTGCGGCGTCTCGCAGCGCGCCTAATATCGCTTGCTCTGATTGACTGTCTAACGAAGAGGTCGCTTCATCGAATATCATTATTGGCGCACCTTTTAATAGCGCACGAGCGATGGCAACTCGCTGTTTTTCGCCGCCAGAGAGTTTTAGCCCACGTTCGCCTACTGTTGTGTCTAGTCCGTCTGGCAAGCTTTCAACAAATTGGGTTAAATGCGCAAGCTTAATAGCATGAGTAACTTCTTCGTCGCTAGCATCAGGGTTGCCGTAACGGATATTTTCTACCAAGGATGTATTAAACAACACGGTATCTTGTGGAACAATACCGATATGGCTTCGTAAACTGTGTTGGCTAAGTTCGCGAATATCCTGCCCGTTTATGAAAATGCCACCCTCGGTGGGGTCGTAAAAACGAAACAGCAACTTCATGATGGTGGATTTTCCCGCACCACTTTCGCCAACCACAGCAATCTTAGCGCCTGATGGCACCTCGAAGCTGATTCCTTTTAAAATAGGCCGTGCTTGCTGATAGTGAAATTGAACGTTAGTAAAACGTATGTTGGCCTGTTTTGCTGAGAGGTGGGTAGCATTGGGTTTATCTTCAATTGCAGGTTTTTGGGATAGCAGGGAAAACAAGTTTTGAATGTTCGCTAGCGAGCCACGGATTTCCCGATACACAAAGCCCAAGAAATTGAGGGGCATAAATATTTGCATGGTGAAGGCGTTAATTAGCACGAAATCACCAATGGTCATCTCGCCTTCCATTACGCCATAAGCTGCATTCGCCATCATGGCTGTCATTGCTAGGGCAATAATGCTGGCCTGTCCGCCATTTAAGGCAAACAGTGATAACCGATTTTTACGCCTGGCTTTTTCCCAGCCAGCTAAATCTGTATCGTATCGATTTGCTTCGAAGCGCTCATTGTTGAAATACTTTACGGTTTCAAAGTTAAGTAAGCTGTCTACCGCGCGTGAGTTGGTGGTGGAGTCGGCTTCATTCATTTGCTGCACAAATCGCGTGCGCCAATCGGTGGCTTTCATCGAAAACATGACATAGCTGATGACACTGACCACAATGATCATCGCAAACGACCAGCCAAACTGAATCAATAGCAATACCACGACTAAGCCAATCTCTAAAAGGGTAGGCACAATATTGAACACCATAAACCGCATTAAGAAACTTACGCCGTTTGTGCCACGTTCTATATCTCTGGATAAGCCGCCCGTTCTGCGGTTTAAATGGAAACCTAAATCTAGATTGTGCAGATGATTAAATACCTTTAAACCTAGCCGGCGCATAGCACGTTCGGTAACACGCCCGAACAGAGTATCTCTTACTTCGCCAAGTAAAACATTGGTGAGCCTAAGTGCGCCATACGCAATAATTAAGCTGATAGGCACGGCAATGGCCAATGCTTCCACATCACCATTTAAACTATCTACCGTGTATTTGAGTACATAGGGTAGACCAATGCTGGCAAGTTTGGCAGCGACTAAGCACAGTAGCGCTAATGCTACCCGACCTTTGAACTCAAGAAGATAAGGCCATAACTGTTTGAGCACTTGCCATTTGATAGGCTCATTCTCGTTTAGCGGGAATCGATTTTTTCGCATGGTGTAATTATGTTCTCACTGCATATTTGTGACGTTGTAAAACGATGACGCTAGCGGAAGGCAGGAAGGAAAGCCTCTGTACAAAGGTGAATTATGGTAGATTAACGAACTCTAAACTAAATCGTCTACGGTGAACCGTTATATTTATTTAAGATAAATAAGGCAACGGTACGATAAAACGTTCTAATTTATGCGTTATCGAGCATTTCATTCTTATTTGCAGCCGCGTAAACTGGCTCAAAGACATCATAGTCTATTTAACCACACTATTTGTTTCACGTAGCCCTTAAGGGAGAAAATTTGTTAGAAGATAGCTTTGGACGACAATTCCATTATTTGCGTTTATCAGTAACGGAGGCGTGTAATTTTCGCTGTCAGTATTGTTTGCCTGACGGTTATCAAGGTCCTTCTAGTGAGCATTTTCTTTCCTTAAGCGAAATCAACACGCTATTGAGCGCGTTTTCAGGGTTGGGTACAACAAAAGTCCGGCTTACAGGCGGCGAGCCAACACTTCGCCGCGACTTTCTTGATATTTTAAGCGCAACGGCAAATACACCTGGTATTAAGCGCGTGGCCATGACCACCCATGGTGGCCGTATGGCTGAATATGCTGCCGCTTGGAAGCAGGCGGGTTTACACCAAGTGAATGTCAGTATTGATAGCTTAGATCCCAGGCAGTTTGCCGCAATAACTGGGCAAGATAAATTGAAGCAGGTTTTAGCTGGGCTCGATGCTGCGGTTGAGGCCGGTCTTGATGTAAAAGTAAATTCGGTGCTGTTAAATGACTTTTCTGATGCTAGGTTGAATCGCTTCCTTGATTGGCTGAAAACCATGCCTGTCACATTGCGGTTTATTGAATTGATGGAAACCGGCGATACCACTAAATTTTTCAAAGCGCAGCATCAAGGTGGAACACCACTTAAGCAAACGCTTATAGATGCTGGATGGCAACCCATGGTTAGGCGCAAAGATGCCGGGCCGGCGCAGGAATTTTATCACCCTGATTATGCGGGTAGAATTGGCCTCATAATGCCGTACAGCAAAGATTTTTGTAAAAGCTGTAATCGACTTCGCGTTGCGGCAAATGGTAAATTACATTTGTGCCTATTTAGTGAGCACGGCATTGATATGCGACATCTATTAGCTGACCAAGATGTAGTAGGGCTACAACAGTTCTTAGTCGAGTGTTTAGGTGAAAAGCATGCGACGCATTTTTTACATGAAGGCAACACAGGGGCAACGAAGCATTTAGCCATGTTAGGCGGCTAACAGTTACGTTTGTTGCGCCAAAAAATACGAAAGCACTAGTATAAAGTGGCTCGTAAAAATAACGATAAGAAAGGGAAGTCTATGTTTATTGAAGATAGTGCGCGTCTGTCTTTCCATTATATCACCGATGCTGATGTTGAGTTCCTTTGGGAGCTTGACCAAGACGAAGATGTAATGCGATTTATAAGTGGTGGTAAAAAAACATCTCGTGAAGATATTACCAACACGTTCGTACCACGCTTTCAAGCGTATTCAAACCCTGCTCTAGGTTGGGGGTTATGGCGAGTGCAAGAAAAAGAGAGTGAAGAGGATATCGGTTGGGTTTTAGTTCGACCTTTTGGCTTTTTCACAAAAGAACCTGAGATTGATAATATTGAACTTGGTTGGCGTTTCAAACAAGCTAGCTGGGGGCGGGGATATGCCACTGAGGCTGCGATACAAGTGAAAGACGCCCTGTATCAAATTGGTATCGACAAATTTTGTGCTATGGCAAAACCTGAAAATCTAAATTCCATCAAAGTGATGGAAAAACTAGGCATGAGTTTTAGTCACGAAGTTGAATATAAAGATAACCTCTACCAAGAAAAGGTAGTGGTTTACACTACTTGATCTAACAGCCCTTTAACCGTTTCATAGCGTTGGCTTTGTTCTTCAGATAAAGAAGCACTTTCCAGCGTAAAGCGGCACTTCTTCATTACCGCATTCATACTGGCTTCTGCTTTTCCTTCACGGGAACGCCGCATTGCTGACGCTTGAAGTAGGTTTAACGCAATGGCAGGGTTGCGGGGCATAACCCTGAATGCTTGCTCAAAGGTTTGGTAAGATTTCATTAATTCGCCACGCTTATATTGCACGACGGCCACGTCATTAAGGTTTTTAGGGCTGATTGATATTGCCGTTTTCTCCTCTACTTCTTGATTAATATAACGGCTGAGTAAACTATTTGGCGCATCCAGCTCTTTTTGTCGTAACGTCGCCTTGTCGAGTAATTTGAGGGCGCTTCCTCTTAACCCCAAGTCGTGGAAGGCTTTTGCCGAGTCTAATAACGTTTCGACAGATTGGTCTTCTAGGTTATCAGTATCTAGGGCGTCGAGCAGATCTTTTGCTTTATCATTTTCATCTTTTAGATAGTGAATACGGGCGCTAATAACGTGGAGCTGATGATCGAGATTCACCTTTGGGTAGGCGCTTTTCAATTGGCGTAGATATTCATTGGATTGTTTAATAATTTTGTTTGTTTGTGAGGTTTCTGCCGTCATCGCAAAATCAATACCCGCCCTAGCAACAGACAAGTACATCTCTGGGGTATCGTGTACCGAGTTTTTACCGAAACGAACCACTTTTTTAGCGCTATTAAATTGCCCTTCATAGTCGTGGGTTAGCCTCGCGAGTTGCACCGCAGTAATATGGCGCATGACATTTCGAGGTGAAATGTCACTGGCTACATTTACACATTCTAGTGCTTCATCATAGGCTTCTAGCTTAATTTGCAACTCGGCCAATAAATCGTATGCACTCAGCATACTTTCTGGTTGCAGCGCTAGCTTAATAAGATCTTTTTCTGCATCATCAAACTCATCTAGGTGGATATAGCATTGAACGAGGCCGAGCTTTGCCCACGTAAAATTTTGAATATTGATGATTGATTGGTAAAAAAGCTTCGCGTTTTCAAACTGGCTATTCAATAACAATAAGTCGCCCTTAGTTTTAAGTGCTAATGGGAAGTGCTCAGCATTTTTAGGTTCAACTAAAATAAACTCTAATTCTTTAAGTGCTTGCTCGGGATTCTGGTCATCCATGTAACGATATACATCATGAAACACCTTTTTATGAGTGACGACTTTACTAAGTCGTTTATCTAGTTCGTTGACGGAAAATGGTTTTGCTAAGAATTCATCGGGTTGCAGTTCGATGATGGCATGGACCACATCTATAGCAGTGTCGGCACTGGTAAAAATGAAGCCGGTAGTAAGAGGAATAATTTTTTCAGTTTTCAGTTGCTCGAATAAATTGTAGCCGCCTTGTTCGTGCCTTAAGTCATAAGCGCAAACGATAACATCGTACTGCCGGGTGCGAAGTGAGGTAAGGGCATACGCGGCACGATCTACATAATCAATATGTTGGAAGCCAAGCTGCTCCAAAGCATATTTTATATGACTTTTTGCCAAAGCCTGATCTTCCGCTATTAATAAACGGGTTTGTCTAGCCAACTGTAGGTTCATTACAACCTCGTATATGCGTCAATGCTTACTTGTGTAAACAACCTAATCAGAGTTTAGTTGATTAATTAACCTATCACCATCGTTAAATAGGGTCTTTAAGATTGCGATGCATGGCATGAAAAACAGGTAGAGGGCAGGGGGAAGTAAGTTTTCTTTTGAAAGAGTGGTGGACGTCTGCTGTGGTTCCTAACGAAGTTATCGTAACGAAGTTGTTGAACCAGTGATTTTTGATTGTATAAAGATAAAGAGAGATGGTGGGCGCTGCTGTGGCTCGTAACGAAGTTATTGAACCAGTGATTTTTGATTTTATAAAGATAAGAAAGATGGTGGACGTCTGCTGTGGCTCGTAACGAAGTTATTGAACCAGTGGTTTTTGATTTTATAAAGATAAAGAGAGTGGTGGACGTCTGCTGTGGCTCGTAACGAAGTTATTGAACCAGTGATTTTTGATTTTATAAAGATAAAGAGAGTGGTGGACGACTGCTGTGGTTCGCAACGAAGTTGTTGAACCAGTGATATTTTATTGTATGAAAATAAGAAAGATGGTGGACGCTACTGGGCTTGAACCAGTGACCCTCGCCTTGTAAGGGCGATGCTCTCCCAACTGAGCTAAGCGTCCGAATACTTTTTCTAATAAACAAAATTGGTGACGACTGCTATGGTTCGTAACGAAGTTATCGTAACGAAGTTATTGAACCAGTGGCACTTGCCATACACTTTCAAAAAAAGTGGTGGACGCTACTGGGCTTGAACCAGTGACCCTCGCCTTGTAAGGGCGATGCTCTCCCAACTGAGCTAAGCGTCCATCTTGTTTATTATCTTGCCTAAGCAAGTGGGGCGGTATTATAGAGTCGGTTCTCATACTGTCAATAATAAAATGAAAGAAAAATGACTGTATGCCTGAAAAGTGAACATTTTGCCCTTTTTTTATCTGAATTGATGAAATTGTAAGCGTGATGCGACGCCATGCTATCAAACAAGACTTCATTAAAGCATAAATATAAGTTTCTATTGGTAGCTATATGCCAAGCAAATGCATCGTGCTGCTTTTGTCGTGAAGCGGAGACTGGTAGAATGCGCGCAATTTCACAATCTAATAAAGATAGAGAGTTTTTATCATGTCGGTTGTAACACGATTTGCACCAAGCCCTACTGGCTACCTTCACGTTGGTGGCGCACGCACCGCTTTATATTCTTGGCTACTTGCTAAAAACAATGGCGGCGAATTTGTACTTCGTATTGAAGATACAGACATTGAACGTTCTACGGAAGAAGCGAAGCAAGCAATTTTAGATGGCATGCAATGGCTAGGTTTGACTTGGGACACCGGTCCTATCTTTCAAACTGATCGTTTCGACAGATATAAAGAGCTTATTCAACAATTGTTAGACGAAGGTAAAGCGTATAAGTGCTTTATGAGTGCAGCAGAGCTGGATGCGATTCGTGAAGCGCAGAAAGAACGTGGGGAAAAACCTCGTTACCCGGGCACATGGCGTGACCGTACAGATCACCCCGAAGGCGAACCTTTTGTCATCCGTTTTAAAACGCCATTAGAAGGCACGGTTGTTATTACCGACCACGTACGCGGTAAAATCGAAATTAACAATAGTGAATTGGATGACTTAATCATTCAGCGCACCGACGGCACGCCAACTTACAATTTCTGCGTTGTAGTAGATGATTGGGATATGGGCATCACACACGTTGTGCGTGGTGAAGACCATATCAATAACACGCCCCGTCAAATTAATATTCTGCAAGCATTAGGTGCGCCTGTACCTGAATATGCTCACGTATCTATGATTTTAGGTGATGACGGTAAAAAGTTGTCGAAACGTCATGGCGCAGTAAGTGTTATGCAATACCGTGATGATGGCTTCTTACCTCAAGCGGTACTGAATTATTTAGTTAGGCTAGGGTGGTCACATGGTGACCAAGAGATATTTACTCTTGATGAAATGATTGAGTTATTCAGTTTAGACGCAATTGGTCAGTCGGCTTCTGCATTTAATACTGAAAAATTGATTTGGTTGAACCAGCACTACATTAAAAGCTTACCAGCCAGTGAAGTTGCCACACACTTAAAATGGCACTTTGATGGGTTAGAAGTTGATTTAACTGCGGGGCCAGCACTCGAGTCTGTTATTGCCATTCAAGCTGACAGAGTAAAAACGTTAAAAGAACTTGCTGAGATCTCTACTTACTTTTATCAAGATTATGAAGAATTTGATGCCAATGCTGCCAAAAAGCATTTACGCCCAGTAGCACGAGGGCCACTAGAGCTAGTTAAAGAGAAGTTGATGGCTATTGAAGCGTGGGAGCCGGAAAATATTCATGCTGCTATTAATGCAACAGCTGAAGAATTAGAAGTGGGTATGGGTAAAGTAGGGATGCCATTGCGTGTTGCTACCACCGGAAGTGGCAATTCTCCGTCTTTAGATGTAACCCTTAATTTGCTGTCAAAAGAGAAAGTTGGCGAGAGAATCGACAAAGCGCTTACTTTTATAGCAAACAGAGAAAATTCATAAAAAAACCGTTGACATAAATGGGGTGGATGCCTAGAATGCGCCCCGCTGTCACGGAACAGTCACACAATAGTGACTATGACACAACGGGGCCATAGCTCAGCTGGGAGAGCGCCTGCATGGCATGCAGGAGGTCGGCGGTTCGATCCCGCCTGGCTCCACCAAATCTAACTACAGTTTTATATTGTGGTTTAGGCTGAAGGTTTTACCTTCGGGCATAAATTCTTTTGTAAGGATAATGTCGCTCAGCTCGCAGAGCTCGCTTCACCTTACAAAAAATCTCAAAAGCGTTGCTTTTGAGTTAAGTTAGGCCGGTAATCTTTGAAATTACCAGTGACAAAAATTTAGTACTTCTGTAAGAA
>NZ_JAESDI010000014.1 GCF_019249215.1 Alteromonas lipotrueae | reverse complement strand
GAATATGAATCGTCGTTGTGTGACACTCTTAATGAGTGCCCACACAGATTGTCTTGTTATAAATTGTTAAAGAACGTTGCGACTTTGTCGCAATTCACTAGAAGCCATTGCTTCTTCGTGACTCACCCTGCTCGAGTGAGGTGCGCATTATACGCTTGAAGCTTTCAGTGTCAACACTTTTTGAAAATTTATTTTCTAAAGCATTTTCTTTAAAACCCCGTCACACTTGACCTTAAAGGTAAGTAGTGACTTGCTTTGCCAGTGTAAGTTGTTTCACTTTCCTGTCGAAGCGGATGCGCATTCTAGAGATTTCTGAGCCTGCGTCAACCCTTGTTTTAAGAAAAGTGTAATAAACTGAACCATTCGGTTAATTTTCACTCAGATGAGATAATAAGTAGACAATATGGACTAATTACTAATAGGATGGGTTTATAATTCCTATAAAGTGGTAGTCCGTTAGTGGTAATAGACTACGCAATAAATATAAGGTGGATATATGTTTCGTATTACTTCATTGCTTTCATCGGCAGTGCTGGTACTCGCAGTAAGTACACCAGCGATAGGTATGAACGTAAAGGATGGAACTGTTTCACCGGAAGAAGCTACCTCTAATCAATCAAATCATTTTCAAACCTCGTTCTTAAAACGTCAGGTTGATCAAAACATGTCTGTTGGACGTGCTATTAGTTCTATAGCAGGTCATTACCCTCAAGATGTAGTTTCAATTGTTGATATCGCATTAGACACATATCCTGATCAGTACCGAGAGATTATCTTTGCAGCTATTTCCTCTCAGCCTTCATCTACAGAAGAAATAGTACAGTTGGCTATAGAGAAAGAAGTAAGCTCATGCCCTAACATCGTTCAGTTGGCGATAATGGCAGAACCTACTTATGTAGACTTCGTTGTTCAAGCTGCTGCTGTTGCAACGCCTGAAGAACTAAGCGAGATTGTTCGCGTTGCCGTGCTAACGCAACCTGATGCAGCAGACAGTATTGTTCAGACTTTGTCTCAAGAACACCCAAACAAGATTGTCGATATCATGACGAGCGCACTTAATGCAGTGCCTTTTGTTGGTGAATACGTAGTAGATGCACTGTTAGCTGTATTTCCTAACGATGCAAAAACAGTAGTAGAAACGGCCGTAAGAGAATCGTCTCAGCAACGTGAGCAAGTTATTCGTATATTAGCTACTGCGCAACATGCCGGTGTTCAAGACGACAAGTTAAAAGAATATGCTATGGCCGCTGGTTTATCTGAAGATGAATTTGAGTCAGCTATTAATAACTAATTCAGAAATACTACACAAAGCTTCAAGTTTACGTAAATAATACGTAAAGATAAGATCATTCGTCGCTTTTGTAAGTCAGAGTAGGTAATTCCATATTTACTCTGACTAACGACAAGCTATGACGCAGAACAATAACGACTTCTCCCCTTTTAAACAACCCATCGTTTGTTTAACCAGCCTATCTCATTCTGGGTCAACGGTATTCTCAATGGCATTAGCATGCCATGAAAACCTCATATCGCTTGGAGAAATATATCAGGTTTTACGGATGGGGCCGACCTACTGGCTGAACAAACAAGTGCATCTTTGTAGTTGCGGAGCCCCCGCTGACAAGTGCGAATTTTGGCAACCTGTATTATCGAAAATGCGAAGCTTAGATATCGTAAACCCTGCAAAGCCAAATTATTATCCAGATGCTTACGCTAGTGTACTCGCTCAATTTTCTAAATTATATGGTAATGACTACCAACCCATAGATACCTCTAAGGGAGTAAAACACCTAACGTTGCTTGCGGGCTCTGAAACTATTGATATTAGAGCGCTATTTTTGATCAGAGATGTTCGCTCTTACGCGAGTTCACAAGCTAGGTTAGCCCGGTCGCAGCCTCGCAAAGGATTAAAAAAGGTAAAGGGCCACTATTGGTATCAGATGATGCGATGGCTAAGCGATAATAAGAAAAGGGAATCTCTTTTAAACCAACTCGCTTTACCCTTCGAAGTAGTAGGTTACGAACCGTTTTGTTTCAACCCCAGTGAAACGCTAGACAACGTTTACGACTTTTTAGCGTTGCCAAAAACTCCACGTAACGAAAACCTAGGAAAATCGACACATCATGTATTGTTCGGCAACCCAATGCGAAATTGTGAAACACGTAAAGCTGAGATTCGATATGACGACCGGTGGTTTAGTGAAACCAACTACATGTTAGCAGCCGCACTTATACCTACCTTAATGCAATATAATCAAGCGCGAGTATATGCATCAGGTCAATAAGCGCCCTCGTCTAGTTGCAAGCCAGCTTTAAAGGTAAAATAGAACATTAAGATTAAACACGTTTTGGCCATCTACTGAACTAGTGATTAACCGTGTGCAATACAGCAACGACACGATAAAGCATAAGCTCAGCATTCAATAAATCGACATTGGTTTCAATCGCTTTCATTTGCGCCTTGATTTCATTGGATGCCCTAGCGTTTAGCGTAAACATATCACTGTCGCCCGCGTCGAAACGTTGAAGCTCCATACTTGATAGTAGCTTGGCGAGTTCTGCATTTTGTTGCTGTAAACTAGCGATCTCTTTTGCTTGCACCCAATACTCATAAGCTTTTTCGAATGCTTGCTCGATGGATTGCTTGCTAGATACATACTTGTGTTCGAGCTCTCGTCCCTTCGACACAAGCTTAACTTGCTCAGCTTTTGCCTTTCTATTGCCTAGCGGATAGGAAAACGCCAAAGCCACTTTGCTCTCTGTACCGTCAAGTGAATTAGGTCCACTCCCGATATCTCGTGCCAAAGACGCCTTCAGGTCAAGTTTCGGCAACAGCGCATTTTTAGCCAAGACTTGCTTGTTCTGAACCACCGTTTTACTCATGCGCAATAACGCTAACTGAGGGTGCTGAGTAATTTGTTTACGTAGCTGACTTATTTGCGCAGTACTTACGCTAAAAGGCCAATGAATATCTGCCGATAATTTAGTTTCTGTTATCGGTATCATTTCACCTTGAGTATCGCGCCAATAGTAAGACAAGGTTCGGGCATGTGCATTGCGTTTTTGCTTCAACTTAGCCACTAATAAACGCTGTTCTAAAATATTCGCTTTAAACTCGGTAAGCGTGGCCCGTGCTAGATCGCCTTTTTCAACCCGAGTAGATAGTGCTCGTTCACGTTCAGCAGCGCGGCTCAATAATGATTCCACCGATATCACCTGCAACGCGCTCTCATACCATAACAAATACTCGGTTAACCCTTTGTGTAAAAAGCTATTCAGCAAGTCTTGCGCTTCGGCTTCCCATTGCTGTGCAGCTAACCTTGCATTTCTTACCCCTACTCTTCGTTTATCTACTTCTCGGTTCTTTAATAACGAAAGTGAAATTCCTACGCTGGCCTCCCCGCCAGAGAGGGTTTCATATTCTTGTTCGTAAACAGGAAAGTCACCATCAGACACACGGTACTCTGTATAAACTGAAGCGTTCAAAGACTGAAGCGGCTTTATTGCGCGTTGCTGTAGTGCCAAACCATCGTAATAACCACTTACTCTGCTAGATGTTTGTTGCTCTATAAAAGGGTCGAACTCGCTAAGCGCAATATCGATATCTGCACCGCTTTGAATTTCACCTTCAGCAATGGCCTGAGTATAAGGATGGTGATATTGCATTGACTCGATAAGCTCAGTTACCGTAGGCAAAGATGCAGCTACTGCACAGCTCATCACAGAAACGTTCAATGCAAAGGCAAACGTAACAACATGTAGTTTTCTCATGCTATCCCTTACCAACTCGACGTTTTAGTTTGAGATGATTCGGGCTCAGCGGTTTGCTGGGGAGGAAAGTTATTCAATTGTCGCCACAGTTCATAGCCCAACTTCACTTCCTCTAACAATACCCACGCTTTAACGCGGCTTCCTAACCGCGTAGCGCTTTCTTTAGGCCATGGTACGTCATCTGCATCAGGCATTATCCACACCTGAAACGTACCAGCGGTACTTGCCACCGGCTCAACGTAAACCACTTCGCCACCAAACGTGCCTATAGAACTACCCGGCCACCCGCTAAATTGAAACACTGGCCAGCCTTCAAACTGTAAACGCGCCTTGGCGCCCTTTTTAACTAGCGGCGCATCTAGCCCTGTTACCGTTATACGTATACTACGTTTGGCGTTCAAAGGGATAAACTGCCCTAACACCGCCCCTGCTTTTACAAATGTTGAGACTCCACCAGAGTAAAGCCTAATGATAGTGCCATCTACTGGCGCCACTTTTGTTTGAATAGACTGACGCGATAAACTCATGCTTACATCGTTAATGGCAGATAGAGAGCTTGCCGCCTTAGCTTTTAATTCCTGCACCTTTATTTGCGCTGCTTCTACATCTTTGCGGGACACTAGCCCCTGCTCTTGTAACCCCATTTGACGTGCTAAATTATTTTCAGCGTTAGCTACTGCAGTTTCATTAGCTTGATGCCCAGCTTTTGCCGCCGCTAGTTGAGATTGCAATTTTTCTAATCGGCCAGCGTCGGTATCAATTAACGTGACGATAGGGTCGCCCGCCTTTACTTGCATACCTTCTCGCACATGCCATTGCTTTATTTGCCCATCAACTAAGGCACTAATCGCCTGCGTTCTGTCGACTGGGTCTAAAGAGTCGACCATTCCTGTGCCATAAGCCGTTTGCATCCAAGGTGTAAACCACAGAATAAGCGAAGCACACACCACCATCGCTAACACCAATCCACACACCACTTTATGAAGCTTCGGAACATGTAGTGAAGATAAAGAACTGACATTATCTAAAAATCGCTTTTCTGCACTATTCATCATTTGCTCCTTCCTGCGACACGCTTTGGCTAACAACGCTTTCTTTTGCAGGTTCAGCTGCCACTACCTCGGCACTGTCTTTTAGATAAATAACACCGTCCAAACAATGAGCTTCAGGTGTGTTGGTAAAATAAAGTACCGTACAACTAAGTTCAGACAAACGGTTTAACAACCGTAGCCGCAGTGCTAGCGGAATAGCGTCGAAATGTTGATTAATGATAAGCACTTTGGGCTCTTCAATAATGACTGCGGCCAGCTTTAACAATAGGAATTCTAGCGGCTGCAATGGCGCCCCTAATACCGACACCTTAGAATCAACCCCGTTAGGCAGTGCATCGATAACGGTATCTAATTCAACAGCCGCCAGAGCAGCTCTAATTTCGGCAAAGCTCGCTCTTGGGTTTGCCAGTCGTAAATACTCTTCGATGGAACATTCAACGATAAGAGAACGGTCTAGCGTATTAATTGCTTGGCGTAATTCATAGGTATCGAAATCATACAAGCTCAAGTCACCAAGCAGTAGCTCACCTTTTTGCGGCTTTTCGTAGCGCTTCATTAGCCCAATAAGTTGCTTTTGAACCCAACTCTTATTCGTAGTAATGAAGTACTTACCACCCGCTTCAATTTGCAAATCTATTAAACAGGTATCGCTACCATGGGTGAGGTGTAACTTATTAAAAATTAACTGCGAAGAGTTTGGCACCCGATCCGCTTTTTCATTAACGACTTCTTGCGGAATAACCAGGGCAGAACCTATCTTTTCAGCGGCGCCATACAATTCATAGTAAAGCTTTAAATATTGCGTAAAACGCGACAGCCCAAAGAATACCGCAGACATTATTAATTCTGCAGCCACCAACTGACCGATAGATAGCTGGCCTTGTACCACAAGCACACCGCCAATACCTAACAACGCCGCACTGGCAAATGCATAGAGCAACAAAAACATAACCACTTGCGCAAAAGTGTAATGAAAGTGATTTTTGTGCTTAGTGAGGTAGTTATTGATAAAGGTGTCGGTACTTCTACCCGCATATTCAACATGGTCAGCCGATTTGAAAAATTCATGAGCGGCAGCAATGTCGTTTAGCCATTTGGCCGAATCGTACTTTGCATGTGAAAGCTCGATAGCAGAGCGTTTGGCCCCCGTACCCCAAATTTTCCATATGGCATACATCACCAATATAAGCACTAAGTTAAACGCAAATAACATGGGGTGGTAAAATGATACTAGTGTAAAGCCCACTAGCATTTGCAATACCAACGCGAACCCATCCACCATGAGTGAAGGCACATTTTTCTGCAGGGTCATTATGTCGAAGTAACGTTGGGTAATGTTGGTGTTTTGTCGGCCTTCAAAAAAGCGATGTTCAGCCATAATAGTTTTCAAACTAATAATGGCAGTAAGGCGTGCATACACTTTGCGTTCGTAATATTCCATAATACGCATTCGAAGCGCACTGAAAATACCCGATACGAAGAGTGTTAGAAACAGCACAATAGCAAGTATGACAACCGAGCGAACAGAGCCAATATTAGCAATACTATTAATCAATGTTTGTACCGCAATAGGTACTGCTAATGTCATTAAACTAATAGCAACCCCATAGGCAATGGCAACCCAGAAGAAACCTGACTCTGGTTTCAAAATAGCAAACAAGGTTTTCCTCGTTGCGTGTAAATTGATGACTTTTCCCATAATTCCTTCGATAGCGCCGAGTGATACTTCGCCTTTTATCCAGTGTAATTCAAATAAAAGAATACTAAACCTGTTATATTCTTATTAGTTCATCGTAAAAATCTTACTTATGCATCACCTAAACTATCACCACCTTTACTACTTCTATTTAGTGGCTCGCGAAGGCAGCATTGCGCAAGCCGCTAAATTACTTCACGTTACTCCTCAAACCGTTAGTGGGCAACTAAGTACTTTTGAGGATCAAATTGGCTACCCGCTTTTCGATAGAATTAATAAACGCCTATATTTGAATGATAAAGGAAAAATAAGCTTCCAATATGCTAGTGAGATCTTTCATAAAGGCCATCAGCTAGCAGAAATACTAAACGCCGGTGATGAAGTAAATACTAAAGAATTTGTGATTGGTATTACTAATGGTATACCTAAAGTGCTTTTTTATGACTTCGTCCATGACACTATGCGCAATTTCGCTAACGTTAAATATGTTATTAAAGAAGATAGCTTCGATGGATTACTTAAAGAACTCGCAATTAATGCAATTGATTTCATTGTGGCCGATAGGGGGATTGCACCGGGCTCACAGGTAAGTGCTAACAGCCACTTTCTCGGAGAAAGCGCGCTCAGCTTTTTTTCCAAAGCGCCTCTTCCAAGCAATCAGACTTTTCCCGATTGTTTGAATCATATGCCATTGCTGATTCAGGGCAATACATCGGGTATTCACCACGCATTAATGAGTTGGCTAGAAACAGAGCAACTCTACCCGAAGATAGTAGCAGAGTTTGATGATACCGCACTGCTAAAGCTATTTGGTAGCGAGGACTTCGGCGTGTTTTGCGCACCGTCGGCCATATCAAATCATGTGGAAGCACAATACGGTGTTTATTGTATTGGGCAGGCTCACTCGCTGAATGAAAGGTACTATGCGATTACGGGGAAAAGTCGTGTAGATTTTACTATTACTGAAT
Organism: Alteromonas lipotrueae; assembly: GCF_019249215.1. Taxonomy (GTDB): domain Bacteria; phylum Pseudomonadota; class Gammaproteobacteria; order Enterobacterales; family Alteromonadaceae; genus Alteromonas; species Alteromonas lipotrueae. The sequence goes on along the minus strand of NZ_JAESDI010000014.1, from coordinate 125,589 downwards.
CTATTATTAAGGCGGCTCGCATTATCTTAGGTTACTCACAAAAGCTAATGGATGCTTAGTTGGAGTGAACTTAAGATTTTCAATACAAAAGAAAGCCGAGCATGGGCTCGGCTTAAATTATAGTTCAAATACCAACAATACGTTATTGATCACGCTTTAGTGATGAAACTGAACTGTTGTTTTGTGAGTCTGGGGTATTAAGACCATTAATTTCCGTATTTGCCCAAATCTCTGGATAAGCATCCTCTAGGTTTAGTGGCATAAAGAAGTTAAGCCTTGGAACTGTACCAACTGGCTCAACGCTGTAGCCGTCGCTGTAGTCAATAGTACCTACTTGATATTCAATGGTAGCCATTAACCCCGAGTCTGTCACACCAAGTAGCTCCCACTTAAAACGACGCTGAAAGACAAACGCACTGTTCTCTCTAAGACCATTTAGCGTTAAAAGGTCACCCTCTTTTTGCCACTGAAAGTTATAAAGCGCGCTGTCATCCACAAAACGAGAATCAGGTAAGTCTGGATCAGAATAATCTATCTCGGCAAAAACCCTACCGGCAGTACCATCACTATCAAAGTAGTAACTCCACAAATCTTCCGCTAGTGGTAAATCATTAACAAAAAGCGAAGTATTCATGGTAGAAGCCCACACCATTGGTGGCGTAGAGGTTACGTCAAAACTTTCAGGCATGCTGAAGTCGATAGCATGCATATCAGCCGCATACTTTATTACGTTTCCGGCCTCTTCATATTCGTACACAGCAATTAAGTAGTCATTCTGCTTTTTGAACGGTGTTACTGTAAATGATTTACCATTTACAGATAAACTAATTGTACCGCTGTCGAAAGCCCAACTGCCCTGAGTACCAAACAAACGAGAAGTGACCGTGTTGTCATCGTTAAAAGTAAGGTAATCGCTCACCATGCCTTCTAGGGAAATCGGGTTACCTTCTCGGTCGTTTAAGCTGTACTCAAACTCACTGTTGTAAGCGACTACCCAAGGCGATGCCAACACATCTTCACGAGAAAGCGAAATGACTTCAGAAGTATCACTGTAAATAGAGGTGTAAGTTTGAGGATACTCTGTGACAAACTTAGGCGCTCCATAGCTCTCATCAACTGCTGGCGTTATCGTTAGCTCTATAACTTGTGAAACGTGAGCAATCGCATTACCACCATTTTCGTACACTAATTCGAAACTCTCAGAAACTGGACGTTTTTCTATTCTCCATTGTGCAGAGTAACCTTCTTCATCTGCTGCAAGAATTTGCAATACTGTTTCTTCATCGAAGTATTCAAGGTAGTTCGATGGGCTTGGCGGAAATTCAAGGCTTGGGGTTGCATCGGTGTTCACCACTACAAGCACCCCATCATCTACCGACCAACTAACACTATCTGAAAAAATGTTGTAATAGTTTTCGGCTGACGATTTGCTTCCTGTTCCATCGGCATTGAATGTATAAACAGGCGAACCTTTAGCCGCTTGGTACATTCCTGCGCTATAGGTTGCAAAGGTTTTGCCCGCTATCGATGATTCACTGTAGCTTTGTTGAAGCGTGTCATCTTCTAATGTTTCAACACGGGCAGCATTAATTGCATCCGCGTACGCATCGGCATAGGTACCGTCTTCATTTATCAGCCCTAAATCATTTAAGTAGGCTCGAATGGTAGTGAGAATATTTTCTTCACTGTCGGCAAAGAATGAAACCGTATCCGTACCTTCAGGTAACGAAAAGTCTTCATTGTCAGCAAGTACCTTTATAAAGCTTGCAAGGTCTAACACTTTCTCAAAATCGGCTTCACCGACGTAAACGTCAAAGCTTGCTTCCCCACCGTCGTTTACGTACTGAGTGTACATGATAGAAAGCGCGGTGCTTACATGGGTGATTTTACTTTCTAAGAGCAGTGCATCCGAAAGCTCACTAGTATTGTTTTCACTTGCAAGCGCTCTTAAATCTAAGAAATTACCCACCCGCGACATTAGGCTTACGTGGATTTGATCACCCACCCCGTTAGCGTTAAGCACTAAATAACCAGGGTTTTCACTTACAAGAATTGGAAGTGAATATCTGCCACTGCTATCAGTAGTTGCAGTCGCCAGAACGTCACCATTATTGTTAGTAGCAGTAACCTCTCCATTGTTTAAAGGCGCATCAGTTGCAATACCAGTGATTGTGACAGACTGTTGGTTAGTGATCGTAACCGTTGAACTTGATGACAATTCACCATCGGTAACTTCATACGAAAAGCTCACATCGCCCATTGCTTGCGCTGAAGGCGTATAAACCAATGTATTGTTTGTAATGGTGACTTCGCCGACATCAGGCGTGCCGACTGAAGAAATAGTAAGCGCATCACCATTTGGATCGCTGTCATTCGCTAACACGTCAACAGTAACAGCTGAATCGTTCAGCGTGGCTGCAGCATCAGCAGTTAGAATGGGAGCTTGGTTTTTTTCGTCTGAACCACCGCCGCAGGCAGAAAGAAAAGTTGCACTTACAACAAGCGCAATAATGCTATGTTTCATTACTAAACGTCCTTATCAATTTTTATAGTTTTTTTAACAATACCATTTAATTTCCAAAGCATAATAGCTTACGGAAGTTCGAAATGCATTACTTAGAAAGTCGAATGTAAATAAATGGCACAGATAGAGATATAAATGGAAAGCGTAAGATACTGTGAATATTGAAAACAAAAAACCAGCTTAACAGCTGGTTTTATTACGTGTTCATAAGCTAATGAGTGTTAGTCAGCGCCGAATAAATCACGGCTGTACACTTTCTCTAATACGTCTTCAATGTCTTCTGTTACGCGGTTCGCAACGATGACATCAGAAATGGATTTAAACTCTTCTAAGTCTTTAATTACGCGGGAGTGGAAGAAATCGTCTTCGGTAATTACTGGCTCGTAAACCACTACCTCAATACCCTTCGCTTTGATACGCTTCATGATGCCTTGAATGGCACTCGCTCTGAAGTTATCAGACCCAGACTTCATGATTAAGCGGAAGATACCCACCACTTTAGGCTGACGACTCACAATAGAATCGGCGATAAAGTCTTTACGGGTGCGGTTAGCATCAACAATAGCCTGAATCATGTTGTTAGGCACGTCACTGTAGTTTGCCAACAGCTGCTTAGTGTCTTTAGGTAAGCAGTAACCGCCGTAACCAAAGCTTGGGTTGTTGTAGTGATCGCCAATGCGCGGATCTAACCCCACACCTTCAATGATTTGTTTCGTGTTAAGACCGCTGCGCTCTGCATAGCTATCTAGTTCGTTAAAGTAAGCAACACGCATGGCCAAGTACGTATTCGCGAAAAGCTTGATAGCTTCAGCTTCAGTGCTGTGAGTGAAAAGTACATTAATGTCTTCTTTAATAGCACCTTGCTCTAGCAATGCTGCGAATGTCTTTGCACGCTCGCTTTGCTCACCCACAATAATCCGGCTTGGGTACAAGTTGTCGTAAAGGGCTTTACCTTCACGTAAGAACTCTGGTGAGAAAATAATATTTTCAGTGCCATGGCGCTCTTTTGCTTCAACAGTAAAACCTACTGGAACGGTAGACTTAACCACCATTACCGCATTAGGGTTTACTCGCATAACTTCTTTAATTACCGCATCGACTGAGTTGGTATTGAAGTAATTGGTTTGCGCATCGTAATCTGTAGGCGTTGCGATAATGACAAACTCGGCATCTTTATAAGCAAGTTCAGTATCTAACGTTGCTCTAAGGTTAAGCTGCTTGTTATTTAGGTAGTCTGTAATTTCTTTATCTTCAATAGGAGACTTTTTGTCGTTTAGAAGATCCACTTTTGCAGGAACTACATCTACCGCAATCACTTCATTGTGCTGTGCTAGTAATACTGCATTAGATAAACCTACATAGCCTGTGCCTGCAACGGCTATTTTTAAACTTTTCGACGTATTATCCATTTACTATATCTCCAATTCTTTTAGGTGTAACTATACAAATAAGACTCACTCTAAACATTGTGCATGAGTTTTTTGAAATAATCATGAAAATGCATCATAAAGGTGCCTAGTGACCTCAAATACTAAATTACTCTTTACTCTAAACACGCGTTTTTGTGAAAAATCGTAATTTAGCGATAAATAAGCAATATACGCGCCTAATATTAAATTTGTATTTATTAGTGCTTAATAAACACAAAACCCTACTATCATTTCATAGCAGGGTTCCTAAGGCACTTTCATTCAGTGGGGTACTAACCTTTAATCGCCAGCACCTAAGCGTTCGCCTTGATAACTACCATCTAGTACCGCTTTCCACCAGCCTTCGTTGTTTAAGTACCATTCAACGGTTTTGCGAATACCGCTTTCGAAGGTCTCTTGGGGTGACCAGCCTAACTCACGTTCAATTTTAGATGCATCAATCGCGTATCGCATATCGTGACCAGGGCGGTCTGCCACATAAGTGATTTGCTCTGAATATTTACTGTCTTTAGGTTGAACATCATCCAAAATGTCGCAAATTGTATTCACTACTTCAATATTTTGCTTTTCGTTATGGCCGCCTATGTTATAGGTTTCGCCAATTTTCCCTTCAAGGGCCACTAGCACCAATGCGCGGGCATGATCTTCCACATACAACCAATCGCGAATTTGATTACCTTTACCATAAACCGGTAGTGGCTTGCCTGCTAAGGCATTTAGAATAACTAACGGAATTAGCTTTTCAGGAAAGTGATATGGGCCATAATTGTTCGAACAGTTGGTTACCAATGTAGGTAACTTGTAAGTACGTAACCATGAACGCACTAACTGATCAGAAGACGCTTTACTTGCAGAATAAGGCGAGCTTGGTGCATATGGCGTAGTTTCAGTGAATAACGGCAGTTCAGCGCCCTCTTCTACTTCATCTGGATGTGGAAGGTCACCATAAACTTCATCAGTTGAAATATGATGGAATTTAAAGCCTTCTTTTTTCACATCATTAAGCGTTGACCAATATGCACGTGCTTGCTCAAGCAAGGTATAAGTACCTACAACATTGGTTTGAATGAACTCACCAGGGCCGTCAATTGAACGATCTACATGAGATTCTGCCGCTAAGTGCATAATGATATCGGGTTGATGGGTATTAAGAACGGCTTTTACGCCGTCGGCATCACAAATATCGACTTGTTCGAACGCATAGCGCTCGTTATCTGATACAGACAAAAGCGACTCTAAGTTACCCGCGTAAGTAAGCTTATCTAAGTTTACGACTTTATGTTCTGTATCATTAATAAGATGGCGAACTACTGCCGAGCCAATAAACCCCGCACCACCTGTTACTAAAATTGTTTTCATACGTGTGTTACTCAATAATTATGCTTTTAACTCATCCATCATGGCAGACAATTGAGTACGCCAATGTGTAAGATTAAGTGATGAAAAAGTATCTCGTGTGCTGGTTTTATCTAGCACGCTGTAATGCGGTCGTGAAGCCGGTGTGGGGTACTGAGAAGAAGGAATAGGCAATACCGGAATAGCCGAAGACAACAAACCTTTTTCAATGCCAAGCTCTTGAATGGCTAGCGCGAAATCGTACCAACTAGCTACGCCTTCATCAGTCCAGTGATATACACCTTGGGTTTTATTTTGCGCTGCACTTACGCACACTTCTGCCAACCCTTTAGCCCACGTAGGCGTGCCAATTTGGTCGTCAATCACCGACAATTGCGGTTTATCTGCCATTAAACGCAGCATGGTTTTCACAAAGTTATTGCCATGTGATGAATACACCCACGCAGTACGAATTAAGCAACTTGAGTTAGGAAGTAGTTCCAGCAAGGCTTTTTCGCCATCCGCTTTGGTTTTACCGTAAACCCCTTGAGGCTCAATAGTGTCATCAGTAAGATAAGGCGAACCTTTGTGGCCGTTAAATACGTAATCTGTAGATACGTGTACTAAAAATGCACCTGATTGCTTACAGTGCTTTGCTAAGTTTTCAACTGCTGTGGCATTTATCGCGTGGCATAAATCGAAATCTTCTTCTGCTTTATCTACCGCAGTATAAGCCGCTGCGTTAATAATAACGCTTGGCGCTAGTTTGCTTAGCGTTTCAGATAATACAGATTCGTTGGTAATGTCAGTATCTTCAGGGCCTAAACAAATAGTGTCTTCACCTAAAATACGCACCAACTCAAATGACAATTGGCCAGCATTGCCAATAACTACAATACTCATGTTTAATCCTTAAAACGTAGGGGCATCGACAAACGCTACGCCGTTTTCATCTTTTCCAGATAAAGAAGGTTTTTCACCGTTAACTAAAGGCCAATCGATGTTTAAAGTTGGGTCGTCAAACTTAACCGACACTTCTGACTCTGGGTGATAGTAGTCAGTACACTTATATACAAACTCAGCGGACTCACTGGTTACATAAAAACCGTGAGCAAAACCTGCAGGTACCCATAGTTGACGCTTATTTTCCGCCGACAGTAAAACGCCCACCCACTTTCCATATGTAGGTGAATCTTTACGCATATCAACAGCAACATCATATACTTCGCCGCTGACTACGCGAACCAATTTACCTTGAGTTTGTTCTAACTGGTAATGCAGTCCACGAAGAATACCTTGGCTAGATTTTGAATGGTTGTCTTGCACAAATTCAACGTCTGCACATTCTTTTTTAAACCAGTCGGTGCGAAAGGTTTCTAGGAAGAAGCCGCGCTCGTCGCCAAATACTTTAGGCTCAATGATTTTAACGTCTGGGATGTCTGTTTTAATTACTTGCATTTACTTTCCGTACAAACTGGCAAATTAGATAAGAAGAAAGGTGGCATTGCCACCTTTTAAAAGTTGAAGTGATGTTAAATTTTAACCCTGTCGTTGATGACTTTAAGCAGATAATCGCCATACCCACTTTTCTTAAGTGGAGCTGCTAGCTTTTCGAGCTGTTCAGCGTTTATATAACCCATTCTGTACGCCACTTCTTCAGGGCAACAAACCTTTAAGCCCTGGCGCTTTTCTATCGCGGCAACAAAGTTTGCTGCATCAAGTAATGAATCCAACGTTCCCGTATCAAGCCAAGCTGAGCCTCGGCCCATTAATTCAACCTTCAAACTGCCGTCTTGCAGATAAAGATTGTTAAGGTCGGTTATTTCTAGTTCACCACGATGTGAAGGCTTCACTTCTTTTGCGAAATCGACAACGCGATTATCGTAATAATATAGGCCAGTAACCGCATAGTTAGATTTAGCAACGGCAGGCTTTTCTTCAATTGAAAGCGCGTTCCAATTATCGTCGAATTCCACTACACCGTAACGCTCAGGATCGTTTACGTGGTAGCCAAATACGGTAGCACCGTGCTCTTGCTTATATGCGTTTTGCAGCGAAAGCTTTAAATCGTGGCCGTAATAAATGTTGTCTCCCAACACTAACGAACAACTGTCATTTCCAATGAACTGTTCACCAATAAGGAAAGCTTGCGCAAGGCCGTCGGGCGATGGTTGTACCGCATATTGGATATTCATACCTAACGCAGAACCGTCACCAATAAGGTCGATAAAACGTTGCTGCTCTTCTGGCGTGGTGATGATAAGTACATCACGAATGCCCGACATCATTAACGTCGTTAACGGATAAAAAATCATAGGCTTGTCGTAAACAGGCATAAGCTGCTTACTCACCACTTTAGTTAACGGATGTAAACGTGTGCCAGATCCGCCAGCTAGAATAATTCCTTTTCTCATACAACAGCTCACTTATATTAAATCTTTTGATTTCCATGTGTAGAACATCATAACTTGAATGTAGCCATACTACCAATCTCACAGCCCCGAATTAAAGGCCTAGCGGCCTAAGATGATATTAATTGACTAAAGCGATAAGAGAACGTGGCTTAACTTTAAACTAATTTTTAAATGCTTTTAAACTTTTAGAAGGCGATAGATTTACTATTTCTCCCCCGTTTGATTCGAAATAAAGTCTAGCGGTCCAAAATGATTGGCCTATGTTGCGAAAAGAGGGCGGTATCCAAGGCTTCCCATCCCGGTAATTTTTAATGAAGTGATTACCTTCCCCACTTACAACATTAGAACTTCGATTTTTATCCTGCTCATCAAACTGATACCCATAGTCAAAGCCCAATAAGAATATCCGCTTAATACCCATATAGGCTGCAATTTGCATTGCTACATATGGTGTTGACCCCCCGGGCGTTACAAACTTAGCAACATCCTCTGAAAATAAAGCAGGAAAAATATTGACCAATTTCAACCAAATATAGTTTCCGCTCAACGGTAAATTACTTTCTCCTGCTAAAAAAACTTTAGCCTGAGATTTGTTTATCATTTCTTTACCGAAATCTTCTATCATTTGCTGGTCTGCACTGACCAAATAATCTGGCCTAATACTTGTTTGATCATAGGCTAAATAGAAACGATTAAACGCAAAAAAAATATGATTATCAAATTTTGATAGCAAGTTGAGATCTAAACTTGGCCCATTACCAATAAAAACGGCATCTTTTCCTTCATGAAGTCCCTTAAGGGCTAACAACTCTTTCATTTGAGGGTGGTGAGTATCATTGAGTAATTCTTTTGGAATTGGCTGTTCAGGCCCAGATTTTGGAAGAATAGGGACAAAATCGGCTTGGGTATCTGCAATTTTCTTTTCATGAATATAGACTTTGCTGAGAGGTGCGTACCATTGTTCTTTACTCTTCTCTAAATAATCAATGGGAGCCAAGTCAGATAAACCATTCTTACTCCAGTATTTAACCTTTAAATAATCATCGTCTATATTACAACTCAATACACCTTGTTCAATGATGGATGGTGACGGGAAAGTAAAACTCTGGAATACATTATCTTCAAATTCAACTATTAGCTTCAAACTCCCAATAATTGAACTGTCATAAAGGAATCCCGACCCCGCGAGAATAGTTTTATGTTGCTCCTTCCGAATTTCAACCCAAAAATCCGCTAATGGGGAAGTTGACTTAGAAACAAAAGCTTTACTTATTTCATTAACTCTAACTTCAACGAGCTCCGCTATGAAAGCAAATGTCCCTGCAAATTTGTGAGATTCACAAACATAAAATTTAATTTCTAAATCCATTTTGAATTACTTTCTCAGTGTTTATTTACTGCACATAACATGAACGACGGGAAAGGTTTACCTAGAAACATGTTCCCACTACTTTTTACGCCTTCATAGCATGCAAAGTCGAAATTATGGCTATCAAGAAACGAAATTAATTGGCTGAACTTTTGTGAAAAATCCTTCACGTCCGAATGAATTTCAATTAGCAATCTTTTACACAGCTTGATTTTATCTTCGACCGAGCATAATACATTAAACTCAGCACCTTCAATATCGCACTTTAGTAAATCAACAGGCTTAGTTAAAAAGGTGTTTAAATCAATACTCTTTGTTTCGACACTTAATAGCTCACGGACGTTAAGTCGATCTCTTTCTACAGAAGTTGCCCCAAGGCCCCCCCAAACTCTAACGTCTTTAGGGATTTCGATACAGATATCATGCTGCGATGTTGACAAAGCTCCTTTCTGTAGAACTACCCTACCGTTTTTGATTTCACGACTTAAGTTATGCTTAATCATCGTCAGGTTCCGAGGATTTGGTTCTATAGCTTGAACCTCGGCGGTCGGGAATTTATGAGTTATAATCCTTGAGAAAAGACCATTGGCTGCACCTGCATCAATTACATAAGCTAAATCTGACAATGCATTTAGTCCGTAAACGTCGTCTATAATCAATTCGTCTAGTAAAGCTCTCGCATCATTGAGATTAGCAAACTGCATATTCCGGCTATATATTTGGAAAGATTCACCTTTGGCGAAACTTTCTAGTAACATTTTTTTCCAGTTCCGATGAGGAAAGCCTTGTGATTCATAGCTTTTAACTATACTGCTAGCCTTTTGATATTGATGTTCCCCAAGCGCTGACCTAAGTTTCTCTAGCCATACATACGAGTCGGTCAGCTCCAGTGCTAAAATATTATCAAACTTCATGGCTTCGCTTTATTAAAAATGGGAAATTTTTCTCTAGCTCTTCGCTGTCAATGAATCTCGTGTTTAAGCCTATGGTGTACGAAGGATGTAGTGTAAAAAACCGCTTTCCATAAAGATTTTCTCCCAAACCACATGTTTGTTGAACAGAATTTTGATAACCGTCCCAAGTAGATTTCTGACGATGGACATCAAATGTTGGGTGGCACTGATGCCCAGAATCGACTAGGTTATGTAACTGTGCTTTCTTTGAGTGTTGCCAAAAATCCTCATTTAAGCTTTCATCGGGATTTTTACCATCACAGCCAAGAACAAACACAGTATCTGAAAATGTCGAAGCCGTCGGCGCCATATGAATATTAAAGACACTATCTAAACACGGTAAGTTCCAATCACTATTTAAATCATAGTTAGGTAAAAAGCCCCGTTGATCACTAACTAACACTTTATCTGCCACATCCGGATATTGCACCATAAACAAATAACCGAATTGAGATGTTGTCAAAAACATACAATCAGTGCTTTGTAGAGTTGAGTGCAATCTTTCCCGATATTGGTGTGCATATTCAGAGATACCGAAGTGGCTTACAACGTCGCCAGCAGATAAAAAATCTGGCTTTATCGCATCCATGAGCTCTTCACTCAGAATAATTGTATTACAAGCGTGTGTAAAACATCGAGAGAAGTCAAATTCAGACGCTAAATCTATACTAGGGCCGGTTCCAAATACAGCTGCTGCTTTGTACTCTTTATTGGAAAGCCTTTTTAAATAATTTTTAAATCGAGAGTGGCTAGACTCTATAATTTTATCTTTATCGGCGTTTGAAGTTAACTGCCATAAAACTTTACAGTAATTACCATATTCAGCAGTATCTAAGTCATTAGTTGTTATATTAAAAGACCTTATACCGAGTTTCTGGAATTTTTGTATTAGCATTTCACTAGGATAATCCCATAATAAAACACATTTAGCTGCAACCAATGATTCAATATCCATATCTTTAAGATCGCAGATATGCTCGGAAGATGAAATTGGGGGGGCCATATATTCAGGCCGCTCCTGAATACTAGCATCATCATCTGAGAACAGTTTCACCTTTTCAATCACGTTTTTTTCATAAGGTAAATACCAGCGAGCCCGATGATAATGATTGGTTAATTCTTCACTAGATTTAAACTTCGGATAATAAACAACCGCGTTAGTTACACCTGTTTTCCGCCTAATTGCTTTAAGCTCTTTCATACTTAAGTTTTCAAAAAGCTTTTCCATTAGCACCCAACCTCAAGTAATTCCATTAACGCCTCAAAGCGAACTCTAGTTACAGAAATTTCTCTGAATGCGAAACTTAAATGTCTCAAGTCTTGTCCTCCTGCCTTAAAAGACTTAGTGACCCTAAAAGTAACTTCGCAAGCTTGTAAATCAGTTTTTACCGGCAACAAAAACTGCAAACGAACACCATTACCATCTTGGCCGTTTGCCGACCAAATTACGGCTTGCCCATCAACATGTATTTCTAAGTACTCTAGTACTTCACTACTGACCATTGACATAACATCACAATAGACAATACAACAGCTTTCGTTATTTGAGAGCAATGATACCGAACAGTCCTCCCCAGAAGCCATCCAGCGATAAAAAACATCTCCATTCTCACTGGAATAATGCTCAGGATCATACCAACCAGAACCATGGAATGACTTATCAAACTTGATTAGATCAATATGTTCCATTGTTTGCATACTCCTCGATTAACGCTTTATATAAGTGAGATTGTCGTTCACAGTTAAATCCTTCTAAATTTTCATCTAGTTGAAAACTAGCGACGTTTTGTACTATCGTTTTATGAATTTCGATGTCGATACTGCGGCCCGCTTTTATACTAGATTGTGACGCACATAAGATAGTTTCAATACTAGTAGAGTCGAGCATTAGACCAAAGTAGTCATACTGTGATGCAGAAGCTGTTTGGTTAAGGTATTGTTTGACTTTAGCTCCTAAAGAATACACTAACGACTCGACCGGATACTTGGCTATAAGTTCCCTGTTGAGCGCCTCTGCAAAGCTCGGCATTCCAGCCAGTAGCGATAGCTTTATCAGTAAAGCTTTTGCGACGACATCATCTTCGGAAGTTAATGTATAACGTTTTAAAATCTCACAAGCTTGAGCGATAAGCCCCAGGTTTAACTTTTCTTTGAACTGCAGAAATAGCCTTGGTTGCAGCTTTTCAAAGTCTTGAATGAAAGTCTTTTTACCAGCTTCAAACTTATTCATTAAATTAGCATCTTTAGACCCGGTATTAGTGAGAACACCTCGATAGTAGTTTAATGATGCAGCTTTATTAATTTCATCATTAAACGCGGTTCGACGAACTTTCTTCCACACTTCAGAATCAGAAGAAAGTTTCACTATTATAGCTTCTAGCTCTCGTGAACTCAGTTCACTGCTCAATTCAATAACGCCAACTAAGCGATTCATCGTACTTAGATAAGATTCAAGTTGCCCCTCTAACAAATTTACGCTAAACATACTTTGTCGCATGAATTTATAAAGGTCATCGTTATTTTGGTATATAACTGAACTTGCGAAATAAGGGAGGGAAGTCATTGGAGATTTTGACGCCAACCGCACGTCTATTGAGAGCCCTTGTTTTTGAAGGCTTTGCATCACCTGCTCAAAGTTAGCCAATAAACGAATTGTTTTAGTACAAAAATTATCAACAACGATAGTTACAAGCTGATTTGGTCCATTGACTAACCATGCCTTTCTGTCTCGACTTACTAACAAACTATTTGGAACAATGAAGGTACTATCACCAGTCCCCCCTTCTAATTCCCCAACATAATTACGAGAAAATATCTTATTACTTGTCCGCACTTTTCTCGTCAAGTCCAAACTAGCAACTTGGGGGCATACTGAGACATTGGCTATTTCGATGAGTTCAGGATATAAAAATTCATCAACACAGATGATTTCGAAATAACTATATTGATGTAACATTTTGAGTAGCAAAATACCAACTTCGCCACGAACCTGTGGGGCATTTAGCTCCGACTTCCCAATACTGATGAATCTATTAAGGCTGAACTTAAAACGCTGTGCAAACGTTTCAATCGCAAAATCCTGAGACAGAACATCAACACCAATACCTTTTTTATTTAGGTGAACAATTAGATCTAATAAAGTATTTGAGCCTAGTTCAACATCGATTACAGATGTATTTTGTACAGTTATCAATACTCGACTTGCGCTATTGATACGAATATCAGTCTTAGGATCAAACCCTACACCATACAATAACTCTTTAATTATTGCCTTCGACTCAATATTTTTACTGCGCTGACCGATGAACTTACTGACCAAAGAGTTCAAGTCGAAAAATGCTTTTGTAATATCTTCGCTACAAGCCTTAAGTTCAGCGTTTTTGACATCTATCCATTTGTCTGTTATCGACGATAATCTTTCCGTAAATCGAGTAAAACTTGCTACATATAATGCTCGCTCAACTGCTTCTGGTTGTAGTCGATAATTTGTTGCAAGTGCTTTGTTAGCTAGGTGCTTGAAACTCTCCCAATCGCCATTAGGAGCATATATCAAGTGCTCTTCACAGGTCTCTCGTAAAACTGGTAAGTCAAAAGCTACCGTTGGAGTTCCTACCGCTAAAGCTTCTATAGGCGGGTAGCCATAACCTTCAAATTGAGACGGAAACAATAGTAAGCAGGCTCGAGCTAGCTCTTCAAACTTTTCTTGATCATTAATTTTGATCTTATATTCAATTTCAAAACCAATTTCAGTCGCTAAATTGTTTAGTAAACCTATTACATCTTTAGGGAGGTCAGACTCACCGCACAGAAAAACTACAGTATGATTTTTGAAACCATCCCCCAACGTATCAACGATGTTTTGCCAGCCTTTGTGCGCGGAGTAACCGTGACGAGGAAAAAAAACAATAACTCGCTTTTCTTTGTTTTTTAATTCACAGTAGCGTTCGGCGTATGTCGAATTAATAGGGGCATAGAGCGATTCAAACAAACAAGAATCACGACTATTCAAGTAGTATTCTTGGGCATATCCCCGACTAACATCTGTAGTTGACAAAATTAAACTGGAAAATTTAGAAGTCACCTCCCAGTATTTCCATAATTCAGGGTCACGATTGGGGAATACCATAGAATTGAACCAATTGGGAGACTCAAAATTGACAAGCCCCAACCTCGCGCCACAATTCGTTGCGTAGTCAATCGCTCCTTTATACATATCACCATTCTTATCCATACCCGGTATAACAATGATGTTTTCAGCGGTGTAACTTGGATAGCTAGTTGGATCTAGGAAATTACTAGTGGTTTTTACATGGATATTTCGATGACCTGGCATATGAGAAAAATCATCAATAAAGTACGGACGATTATCTGTCATAACTGTCACTTGGTAGCCTAGGGCTGCGAAACCTTCAGCCAGTAGCCATCCATGATACCTTCCCCCAGAATAATTGTGCGGCGGCATTCGACCCCACAATACAATATGGGACTTAGTTATCTGAAGTGAGGTGCAACCACCAAATTCTTGTAACGTACCACTGGCGTTGTACGTTACGTCAAGTTTCGAATCATCAAATTGAGAGTCTTGATTTTCAAATAATCGACTAAAGTCACGCTTGTGGCGAATTAGAGCAGCTGGAGGCCTTAATTCCCGATCGAATGATAGACTGACGTAGTTATCTACGTCGTAAACAATAGCATTCCCCCCCCAACCTCTAGCGAGGTAATACAAATAAGACCTTGGTGTAATTAAATATTGGGATGATGCGACTTTAGTCTTTAGCTCATAAAATTCATCTGGACTAGCATAAGCTGAATCATAATCAGCAATTAAGTAAGCTATTCCAAGATTATCTAGAGAACTGCTAACATCTTTTAACCAGCGCTCTTTATCTGGGTCAAGGTAATCAGCAAAATCTGGAACGATCAAAGCTTGATTACTAGGTTCAGACATTAAGTCTTCTTTGGCGACAAATATACCTGAGCTTACTAACGGAGTATCTGATATATTTAGTTCAGGATCATTATCTGGGGTATAGATTCCCTTCAGAAGACCAGTTAGCGAAGCCAGTTTTTCCCTACGTCCCTCTATTGTCAGATCATAAACCCATTCAGTATCCAAAACACCTGATGAAAGGCCAATTGAGGGCAGACTTCTTAAAATGGGGTCTGAATACCAAGAATTAAAACAATTAGAAGTATCTAAGGGGATAAGAACTTGACAATTTTCAGCGCCTATTTGTTCAACGAACAACTCAATTTGATGTGGGAGTAATACACTCTTCTTGAATCGGGATTTGCTAAGCGAAATCAACTCAGGATCTTCGGAATATAACTCAACTTCGGCTGAGTTAACTAAATTTTCAAAAAAAAATAGATGACTCTTTCTTTTTACAATTAATATCTGCATTTTACGACCCTTATTCTTCCCAGCGTATATTTTCACGAATCAAACGAACTGGGGCCCCAGCATAAATGCAATTCTGTTTTAGTTCTTTAGAGACAAACGATTTTGCTCCTACCACAGTTCCGCTCCCTATATGTGCGCCCCCTTTTACTAGGGTATCCTCAGCAATCCATACTCTATCTTCTAAAACGATATCTTTGCTTCTGTTGATACGAGCACCTGTTTCAATATCCATAATTTTGTGGGAGTCAGAGGTTCTAAATTTCACTTGAGCAAATAAACAATTTTCACCTATAGAAATTTTATCATTATCCTCACCTAGATTGGCGAATAGACTAGCATTACATTTAGTCCCCGACCCAATAGACATTTGAGTATTTTTACCTTTGAAGTTCAAACTACCTGCCAAAACCACATTTTGCCCGATGAAAAGAGTACAATTATCCTTAAAAAAGTTAATGTCTAGTCTAGAGCATTTAAAATTTCTACCTATAACCAGCTTATTTCCTTGCCCTATGAAGTTAATATTAAGGCCCGGTAAATCACTCTCTTCTGTCTCTAATTTAATCGTGTTTTCGTCTACTCTTCCAATCAACTTCATTCTTTAACCTATTCAAAACTATAAGTAATCAAGTGGATCAGTAAAGTCAGATAATCCGGCAATGGCAGCTCTGCCCATCGCCAAAATTGCCTCTTTTGAGCTTCCGCCAATATGACTTGTTACAACTACGTCACTTCGTCTCACTAGTGCATTATTCTTAGGCGGTTCAATTTCGAATACATCTAATCCAGCGGCATGAATATGGCCGGACTCCAAATGCTGAAGCAAGCTAAACTCATCGATCAACCCACCTCTAGCTGTATTTAATATATAAGAACCAGGCTTCATTGAAGACATCACCTTATCACTTATAAGGTGATGGTTTTGCTTATGATAAGGTACATGTACTGTAATCAAATCACACTCTTCAACTATTTTGTTCCAAGAAGAAGGAGTGACACCATCATTTTCCATTTCTTGCTCTAACCCTTTAATATCATAAGCAACGACATCTGAGCCAAAAGCCTTAAACAAACGCGAAACCTTAGAACCAACGTGCCCATATCCAACCACGCCCACTTTTAACGATGACAATTGCAGCCCCTTAACTTGTGTCCATTCTCCACCAGCAACTACTGCTTGAGATTCGGATACTTTTCTAACAATATCTAGGGCCAGAGCAATTGTCAGCTCGGCAACGGCGATAGAATTAACGCCAGCTGTCCAACCAAGTTTTATATTCGATTTAGACATAGCATGTAAGTCAAGTTTATCCAGACCAACTCCATATTTACCCACCACTTTTAGTTCTGGAAGCTGCTGGATAACTTCTTCAGTTAAGTATTCTAAGGCAAGAACAGCTCGTTCCATCCCCTTTAAGAATTCGACTAATGAATCGCCATTTAGGCTAATACCTGCGTCATTAAATTTTGTATTCGGAAATTGTTTTATCAGCTCTTCACGAAGTATTTTGTTCTGAGAAAATGAGCGAGAACAAACGGCTACTTTTGGCTCCATTATTTTATACCCTACTTGTTGGTCCAATATTTAACTTCTGATTCTTTTTCTAATTTTTTAATTTTTAACAGAGACTCTGCCAATTCAAAATCACTTTCCTTACTAATTTTCACGGCTTTTATTGGGTCAATTGTCAACAATTCACGCTTCTTGCCAATATATGCAGATCCAAGAATTTCATAGTTTTCAACAAATTTCTTTGCATCCCATACCGTGACAGCCCAGTTCAATATTTGGACACTAGGGTTTTCTTGAGTTGGGGCTAGTTGACCAGACAAGTCTATATTGACTTCTTTACCATCACAAAACGTTTGCATTTGCGTGGACTCACAAGTAATTACTGTATCGCAGTCTGAATTTTGGAATTTCTCTAGCGCCGCTTTCACTTCTACAACCGTAATTAAGGGACATACCGGACTAATCATCACCAGAGTATCTGGCTCCATTGTTTTTATAAAATCGTATGTGAAGTCATCACCTGAGGCAGTATCTGAAGCCAACTGCCCATTTCTTCTGTAGCCTTTAGCGCCTAGAGACTCCGCTAATGCGAGCATATCTTCAGAGTCAGAATTTACATATACTTCATCGCACACTTCTGCAGCAATAGCACACTCTACTGAGTAAGCCAATAGTGGCTTGCCATCGATGTACCTTAAATTTTTTGCCTTTACACGTTTGCTACCAGCTCTCGCGGGAATATGTGCAACTACTTTACCTAAATCTCTCATAGATCTCGCTCATATGTTCTGTTGTTAAAGAATGACGATATTAGCGCTTCGATATCATCATTTACGGGCAATGTAGTTTTATACATATTGCCTATCCCTTCAGTTAAAATAACTTTGATTTGCTTTCCAACATTCTTTTTATCTTTTGATAGTGCAGTAAAGTAGTCAGATATATCCACTGCAGGTAGTGCTTTGCTCTTCCATATACAAGCTAATATCGTTCTAACTTTGTTTCTAAATTCTTTGTCAACTAAGCCAAGTTGAACCGAGATACTGTTAGCTAGATCTATCCCATAAGCCACTGCCACACCGTGCGGTACTTCAAAATTAGTACAAGCCTCTATAGCATGACCGAACGAATGTCCGTAGTTGAATATATTCCTTGGACCAGTGTCAAATTCATCTATTTCAATCATTGATTTCTTAATGCCTAAACTGCGCTCAATCAATTTTGCCAAAACTATTTTGTCGCTTTGGGCGGCTACAATTTCGCTCCCCAAATCCTCTAAATTTGTATCCTTTTGTAACAAAAAATAATGCATCATCTCGCCCAATCCAGAGCAAATTTCTAAGTTTGATAAAGTTTCAATGAAAGAGAAATCAATAAATATTTGGCGAGGAGGGTGAAAACCACCAAGTTGATTCTTATAGTCACCTATGTTCACTGAAGTTTTTGAACCGATGCAACTATCACACTGCGTCAGCAAATTAGTCGGGAAAAATACCCAATCCACGCCTCGGAACATTATCGAAGCACTAAACGCCGTAATATCTTGAACAACTCCCCCACCAATCCCCACTAAACGGTTATTTTTAGAAAAACCAAAGCCAATAACACGATTGATCAGCTCACCTATTTTTTCATAAGTTTTTGCGTTTTCATTAGCTTCTACCACTTCTATATAGTGCTCATCCAATAAATCGCATATGTTGGGATACAACTTTTGAATGTTGCTGTCCAAGATAACAACATCACCTTCTAGTAAATTACTTTTTAACGCATCTAAATGCTCGGTGAATTCTACTGTGTACTCACCTTTGAACGACTGAACTAAAAAATTTTTAAACATGAGAAAAACCACCATCAACAACAATATTCTGACCTGATATATAAGAATTCCTTTTACTTAGGAGGAACTCAACTACCTCAGCAATTTCTCTCGGTTCAGCCATTCGATTAATAGGCACCTGAGATGTAAGCGATTTGGTTTCTTCAGGGGTTAAACTTCTTGCGGTCAACTCGGTATTAACAAAACCAGGGGAAACCATATTGACCAAGATGCCTTGCGACGCCAATTCTGCCGACATCGCTCGCGTCAAGCCAATTAATGCAGATTTAGAAGCACTATAACTAGCTCGACCACTCTTAGAGATTACGCTCCAAATCGAGCCGATATGCACAATACGCCCATGACTCTGAGAAGATTGTAATTTTTTTACTACGGCTCTGCTTATTACAAAACTTGCTTTTAGATTGGTACTAATTACCTGGTCAAAGTTTTCATCTGTGATTTCAGCATAAGGCTTAATGATGTTGATACCTGCATTATTTACTAAGCCAGATAGTGATGATACGTTAGATATAACTTCACAAAACTTACGTATTGATGCTTCGCTTGTTAATTCAAGTGATTGATAGCTAATATTTGGAGAGGACAGTTTGTCATCCTCAGAAGGATTCCTGCCTGTTGCAATAACTTTGTAACCATCTTCTAGCAATTTTTCACAAATCGCTAAACCAATTCCTCTTGTACCACCCGTAACAATAACTGTACTCATATTGTTCCTTTAACCAAGGGTAAAATGAAAGTTCTTTGTGCCATCTATCACCACTGAATATTTCGTATTTTTATTTAAAGAAACGCACGCTGAAATTCCTCCTGTGGCTAAATAGATAGGTTCTATTATCTCAATTTCTTGCTTATAGATAAACGCTATAAAATCAACGAGCACGTCTAGAGGCGGTATTATTGCATCAGTTATCAAGCCGCGTGTGACCGTTTCGTCGCCCGACTGTAATGACAACTCTATCTTGTTATTTCCATAAAGCATTCTCGTCGGGATTTCTGGCCCGCACAAAAGAGCATTTGCGCCACACACGTCGGCAATAAGATGACTCAAGCCCGTATCGGGCTGCTCAAATATCGTCCATGGAAGCTCTACACAAACAAATGCGCTTATGTCACCTCCCGTCATCAAATCCGCCAATTTATTCTCATTCGTGAAAACTTCTGGTGGTATTAGAAAGCCTATCTCTAATTCGCCTTTCAAAGGTTGAGCTAAAGATTTCGTGTCAACTACCAAGTGACTTCCAACATGGACCTTACTTTTTTCAATGGGGCCATAGTAGGGATTTGCAGTACCAAAATACTCTTGAGTTTTTTTATTTGTACCACCAGCTTTCCATGCACCAGTTGGGGGGAGTAGATTGGCAACCGCTTGTTGAACATGGTATGGGTCATGATCTGAAAGTTCGGATATTGCAGATTTTTCAATAATTTTATTAAGGCGTGATTTGCTAATTTTCTTCGCTATCAAGCTTAAACTCATTTTATTTCCTTTAAATATATCTGAACAAACAGAAACTGATTACCTATATTTTGAGAAGGTTTAGGGGCTATGTAGCCCCTTGACAACTAATCAAACAGAGTACTCGGCTTTACCAATGACTAAGTCGATTACAGTTGTCAGCCACATCATGTGAATTCCTTCAACTATGTTATATGCTCTGCTATCCACCCAGAAGTTTATATCTCCTAGAGTACGTAATGCGTTATCTGCCGTTTTACCTGTGAAGGTAACTACTTTCATGCCGCTCGCCTTTGCATACTTTGCTGCTTCAACAACACTAGGGCTAGTCCCGCTTACACTCGTCAAAACGACCACATCACCTGAATCGCCATAAAACTCTACAGCCTTTGCCATCCATTTATCATATCCATAATCATTCGCAAAGCACGTTATTAAGTCTGCCTCATTAAATGTTATTCCTCTGATACCTCCTTGCTTTGTGAAATCAACCGCACCATGAGCAGAAATTGCCGCGCTAGCTCCATTTCCAGCAAGCATTAACTTCTTACCGCTTGCCTTTACTTCCAAAGCTAACTCTTTAAATGCAATTAATTCAGCATATACGTCTTCAGAAAAAGCTAACTTCTCATATTCCGCAAAGTAGTCGTTTAAAAATTGATTATCACTCATGATTTTTCCCTAATATTTTTTAAAGTTGTATTTAATTCTTTTGATTCATGGCGTTCATTTTCATATATAGCTTCAATGAGTTCCATAACTTCTAAAGCATCGTTAGATGTACCGATTTGCACTGGCTTATCATTCGAAATTGCATTAAGAAAGTGTTCAGCTTCGTAATTCCAAGAGTTATCTGTTTCAAAGCGAAATAACTCTTCGTCATCCCAAGTTGCAGCTGGTGCCGTAGATCTATTTTTCGCTACAGTCAGTACCTCATCTCCATAGGTACCCGATCCAGTTTTAAGGCCATTTAGAACCATATACCCTGATTCTAAAAAAACTTCCAAGGAGAATAGATGTCTCCATTGCGTCATTGTTGAATGTAATGACGCTACAACACCAGTTTTAGACTGTTTCATGATGGCAAACACATTATCTTCGAGGCCTTCCATTTTCCAGTATAGGCTTGAAACAAATGCGTGTACTTCATCAAAAGTACCACCCATATGTAAGAACAGATCTAGCATGTGAATACCTTGGTCAAATAAAATACCTCCACCAGCAAGCTCTTTTTTCGCTCTCCATGTATCGAAGTATGTCTCATCAACACTTTTGCCATAGCGTCCACGCATCCAAAGAACTTTTCCATAGTCTCCTGAATCAATGAGTGATTTCATTTTTATCACAGCGTCATGATGACGGTGATTGAAGCCATACATTAACTTCTTACCACTTTCTTTTTCTGCAGCTCTAATTTCTTTTACTTGTTTTGCAGTAAATGCAGGAGGCTTCTCACAAAATACATGTTTGCCGCTTTTTAAAGCACCAATTGTATATTCGTGGTTGAAATAATTTGGAACACTGATACAAATTACATCAATATTGTTATCGTCAATGATTTCTTCTGCACTATCAGCAATTAGACAATCAACTGTTCCCTCTAGATTTGGCTCATAAATTTTATAAACACTTACTTTACTCGACGCAGAAAAAGCTTCGGCTCGTATTTTTCCCATCTTACCAAAGCCAATAAAACCAAATTTCATATACCTATCCTAATTCTATAATTATTTGTGTACAGCTTTAACATTGCTTTTTATTGAACCAATCAGCGTTGTCACTAAATGGAGCTAATTCAAGTTTACTAACCTTCAAAAAGGATCACCATAGATTCTTTTTCTTTATACTTCCAATACAACTATAAACTGCAATTTCGCTTGTCATTCGATAAATAGAATGCTTAAGGTTATTTACTGTCTTTGCCTCGGCAAATACCTTCGAACTCAAGTTAGACATTTTTCTTCTTTGTTTGAGAAGCTTAACTCGCCAAAACGGTAGGTTAACCATAGCGAGTAAATCCTCTTGCTTGGAAAATTACGATCGTCCTTTTATCATCACTCGTTCGAACTATCCCCCATGCCTTCTATGTGAAATTCCTCCAAACTTAAGTTCTCCGTGACAATCTAAGCAGCTTGGTCACCCTCTTCAAAAAATGTTGGTGTTACGCCATTCATCATTAAGCTCTGGTAACCAAGCATCACAATAACTACAAGTATTTGGTTGTAAGAAAGCGTGCCGCCAATTGCCCCTCAATAAACTAATTGGCTGAGCAGAGTGCGCCTCATCGTTTTTGGATGTGACCGAGAAATGGTAGTTATCAACTTTCTTAGATTGTATAAATTTTTTCACTTCGAAAATTTCGTTGTAAGTTTCAAAATCAACTTTATACTTCTTGCAGAAGTTTAACGAACTTATTGTCGAACAGTTGGCGTAAGTGATATTGCTAGGTCAAATTGATCTTCAACAACATTAATCTTTAGAGTCAATGATAAGTCATTAGGTATGATACTCATCCTGTTCTATCATCAGACGAGCTTTCGGGACGTACTCTCCGCCTGTACCTCACACTTTTTTGCAGCAGCAAGCCAGCTCCCAACCCCACATCCAAAATCAATAATACTATCTAGTCTAATTTTAACCTCTAGCTTTCTCTTGAGCGCCCTAATATTATTAGAGCACTCTAATAACTTTCCTCACTTTGTAAATTATAAAATTCATTGTTATGTATTTTTGACATACATTTTCGCTTTGGGCCTTGTAAAAGTTTCGAAAGTTAACGCGTAGTATATAGCCCGACACTTTCGAATATTTCTTTAAATTTCGCTAGCCCTGAGCTTCTTGAGAACTTATCAGCGGATAAGTTTCTTGTTGCTTCAGAAAAGTTTTGGCATTTTTCATTGTCTGAATATAAGTCAACAATAGCCGCAGCAAAGTCACTTGCATTATTGGATATCACAGCATTGACATTGCTTACTAAGCCAGTCCCTTCTGCGGCAACATCTGTTACCACTGAGGGCGTACCATAAGCCATCGCTTCAAGAACTTTTCCTTTAATACCTGCCCCAGAAAGCAATGGAGCTACAAACAGTTTGTGATTGTTAAAGACATCATCTAAACTTTCAGCAAAGCCTACCATCTTGATATTTTCAGTCTCTAGCTTACTAATAGATTCTGGCATCTTGCTACCGTAAACATATAACTTAATATTTGGGTTCGATGCCAATACTTTAGGCATAACTTCCTCTACCAGAAATAGCACTGCTTCAATATTAGGCATGTGGTTAAATCCTCCCAAGAAAGTTATTCCTTCTCGTTCATCTATTGGAGTTTTAAACTGACGCTCTCCTAATACCCAAGGCGTTATAAATAGCTTATCGCTTTCGTAGATATGACTCGTAATAACCGCATGTTCTTTGTCGTTATAGCAGAGAATTGCGTCCGCCTTTTTACAAACAGCGAGTTCGGCTTTTTTAGTCTGTAGCGCACTAATTAGCAGGCCTTCATCATCTGCGGTAATCGCTGCTCGAATTTCTCTAAGAAAATGCAAGTCAGCGTTATTGAATATTACAGGCTTCCCTTTGGCCTTGATTACGTCTATGTACTTTTCAGCGACACTGTATCTGGTTATATACACTGCATCCATTTCATCCAGTCTACGTTCCAAAACGTCCCTGACTGATACATAAAATGGCACCGTCAGTACCTCTATACCTAATGCTTCTAGTTGGCGATTAAACTTCCCCATATGCGCTAGGTTATCCGGCACGAATGTTACTTTAAAGCCCAAAGCACGCATGAGCTTCATTTCTTCAACCGCCGCATAACTGCCTGCATCTTGGTTAGGCTGGGGGATTGCATAATCAAGAACCAGAACCCGCTGCTCAATATTCCGGTCTTTTTCCAGTTGAAGGTCAGTTAAAGAGGGTTTTAGCCGGTTACGAAATTGCTTGAACCACTTCGCTCGGAAAGTCTTTTCATTTACCTTTTGGTAAGACTTTAAGCCCTTTTTGAGGTCGGTACCATGGCTCTGCCCTTCGAAATGAATTACTTCGGAATGAGGAACATAAACTGTCCTGTAGCCAGCCTCTCTGACTTTAAAAGCCAAGTCGGCATCTTCATAATAGCAAGGCGCAAACTCATCACTAAAGCCACCCACCTCATTCCATACATCTGCTTTGATACACATAGCAGCGCCGGTGAGATAATCTACTTCGCGAGCGTAGTTCCATTCAGGAGCAAAAGGGTTTTCATTTCGCCCGGCATTCCATGGCTCACCATTCCCCCAAACAATGCCGCCGGCTTCCTGCAAAGTTCCATCTAGGTTTAGCAGCTTGCTTCCGGTTAAGCCAATACTTTCATCTATTGCATGTTGCTCGTATAGAGCATCAAGCCAATGAGACTTAACTTCTGTGTCGTTATTGAGAAAAACAATAAAGTTGCCTTTTGCCAAGCTTGAAGCTTTGTTGCAACTCCGCAGAAACCGTAAATTATCTTCATTACGAGAGATCACGATATTCTCTATTAGATTCTCCGCTTCTGACGTTTCATCTGTAGAACAGTCATCTGCGATAATCACCTCATAGGAACATTCATTGTAAGACAATATTATTGACGCGATGGCATGATACGTCAGCTCAAACTTATTATAGCCAGGAATGATAATGCTAAACTGAGGCTGTTTATGAAACGGCAAAGAGAGCTTCGGATAATATTTCCGCCCTTCATGCGACTCTACTAACACGCGGTGGGCAGTTGTTATACGATCAATCGCCGATGCATCTCCTCCACAACTATCCAATTGTAAGACCAGAGATTCATATCTCCAATCCGCGCCTGCTTGTCGGGAGATAAAAGACTGTGAAGTATTACTATGGGTTAGATATTCTGACGGCGTTAATATTGGGTCGCTGTTGACTATTCCCCATCCTGCACGATCGTGTGCACCGATAACATGAATGTCAACTTGATTTTCATGCCCGTTTAGTAAAACAGCAGGTAACCAAATATGATCGTTTATATATGTACCATCGCTCTCTATCGCGTGGTCACAGAAAGCTATTCCTTTGTGGGAAAACCTTAGTACAGCGGTGCCAATAGCAACGCTACTTGTTACCGTGAAGTTCAGACGGTTTTTAATAACACTATCCACACTTACTGATAACTGCTTATCGTAGGTTGGGGTGATGTAACTGTTTGTTTGTATAGTTTTATGGGTAACATAGTCCTTTAATACTATTTCACTTCCTGGCGATAGGTTGTCCTCGTTTATAGCGATACTGAATCCATGGTAGCCTTCATTAACTCCATGCTCCAATAAATCCTCCCTCATTTGGTCAGCTTTACCATAACCGAGTAGTTCACCCTCACTCGTATATGCTGCCACAACTAACGGCTCGTTGACTCCAATCTGTGCCGCCCACCCTTCAAGATTACCACCTTGCAGGCCATCAATAGATCCCTTAGGAGAAAGCGTAGAAGGCTTTCGGTTGAGCTTTAATTTCTTTATATCCATAACAACCTCTATACTCAATTTAAGTTGAGTATATATTTTATTTTATAGAGGTATGCTACCACAGTAAGCTTAATAGTGACCAGTGAGGTCCGCTTCGAAGTAGCTATCTTAAACTGGAATAATGAAATAGAACATACAGTGCGTTTTGGGTATTATATCAATTAACGCAATTGCATCATTGTCACGGCTGACAAGTTTATACAAGATTATTGGATTTGAATGAAAGACATACTTCTAGAGCAGATACGAAAGACCGAAAAACTTCAACGTTCACTATTCTACAGTACCGACAAAAACCCTTTTCACTGTACTAACGAGCTATATGAACTACTAAAACATGCGATAACCAAAAAAGAGCCATTTTCGATGGTTAGGTTGGGAGATGGTGAAGGAAGAGTTTTAGCTTACCCCAATCTGTTCAATAAAGACATTTTTCTCAATCAAGTTCTAACATACCAGTTTGGCAGAAGTGTTGTAGAAGAGCTAAAACGAATCTTTGGTGACGACTATCTCCAACCTAGTATGACTCATCTTCAATCGTTAATTTTAGACGCAGTAAAAAATGCAGATATTATCGGTGCTCCTAGTTGGCTTCATTTCAGAGATAGCACCAATGACACCAATATAATTCCACAAGCGGCACAATCAGTGTGTCTTACAACCATTGAGGCGTCAGTCGAAAAAAGCGTACCCATATTTGATCATTTCATATTTAAACCTTTTCACAAAGAAGGCCTTTTCAACCAGCTTTTAAAAGGTTTAGATCAACTAACAGTTATATCCCATACTGACATAACTGACCAAATAGCATCACACTTTAACTTACCTAAGTGTGATCATATAAAGATCCCTGGGCACCAATCATTCATGCAAAGTGGAGAGTTTCACTACCCTACACTATATCCAGAAATAGAATCTAAAATAAATGTAAAGAGAAGAGGGGATGTGTTTTTAGTCGCAGCAGGATATTTGGGAAAACACTACTGCAACATTATCAAAAAGAAAGGTGGTATTGGTATAGATATAGGCTCTATATTTGATGGTTGGGCAGGGAAAGGTAGACCCGATGCAACCGCAAATAAAGCATATTTGTTAAAAGGATCACGAACTCTCTACATTCACATGGGACATCACAAAACGGGAACGACATCACTTCAATGGTCTTTGAAACAATCAGAACACCAGCTTGCTGATGCAGGTGTTAACTTTTTGACTTCAAATGGAAGCGGTAACTCTTCTGAATTGATTTCCGTGACCGCTCACAGAAGCCATATTGTTGCCAAACCACAAAAATCTTTTTATGAGTTAATCGCTAATGCAAAGCAAGGAAATGCTGTAATATCAGCAGAACACTTATCTTTCATAGAGGATGAAAAAGAGATTGAAGAACTCTTTAACTTCTCCAAAAAATATTTCGATGACGTTAAAATTATTTGTTATTTGCGACGTCAAGATAAGCTGGCGATTTCCCTAAAACAACAAGCAGCTAAGCAACCCTTCTATGGGGCATCACCCAGTAGCGCCATTTGCGGTCACGACTCTGACTCCGTAATGCCTAAATTCACATTTACATTGTTAAATTACCTTGATTTTAAAAGTAAAATAGAGAAGTGGCGGGCAATATTCGGTAACCAGAACGTTGTCCTAAGAATATATGACAAGAAAGTTCTTGTTGATGGCTGTGTATGCAAAGACTTTTCATCCATCTTACGATTAAAACAGCCGCTCAAGTCACTTAAGATAAACGAGGGGCTAGGCGTGGTTAAAACAAAAGTTAAACATTTCCTCTTAGAAACTAAGGCACCGCGAGAAATTGTCAGCTATGTCGATGAACTAAGCTTTAATGACAGTAACTATACTCTCGTAAATAAGGAATTGAGGCTACCAAATATTCTTTCAAAATTCTATGAAGACAATACAATGTTAGATTTAGATAAAGATCTGTTAGCTTGTTTAAACAGCCCTAGCGTTCACACTTATACGGAGCCAGCACGTGCGATTGCAGAAATCACATTAGAAATACTAAACGAAGCAAAGCAAAACAAAAGTATAGAAATTGATAAATATAAAAAGGTAGTAGAAGCATACTTATGAAAATTCTCGTTATAGGTGACAGCCATTCTAAGTATTTCAACATAACACCAGAGTTAAGAGACTGCGTACCGAACACGAGAGGCCTGTCTATAAAGGTCATCCCACTTTCAGGAGCTACGATAACAGGATTTGGACGCCGGCGTTCTAGCTTAGACTCTTACGGTACTTTAGTATCTGAAATTGAGGAGTTTTCCCCTGATCATATTTGCTTCGCGTTCGGCCAGGTTGATATAGAATTGGGTTACTATTATCGTAAAGTCTTTAAAGATGATGACGTTAATTATACTGACTTTATTCAAGATTTAATTAAAAACTACATCAATCGAACGCTTGATTTTGTTGAATCCCATCCAAAATTGAGTATTACATTTAAAGGAATTAATCTATCAACGTTAACTGAATCACGAAACAAAGCCATAAACTACACTAGCCGTATCATATCAGAAAATATTTCAGACCCCGAACAGAGGAAATATGCAAGTCAAAAACTAAAAGACTTGCTTGCTTCGAATATTGAAAGAAATGGCGCGCATCTTTACTTCAACCAAATGCTAGAAAAAGAATGTGAAAATAATAATTTTGGCTATTTTGATGTGGTAAAGGAAACGAGTGATCTGAGTACGTTAGCGGTTAACAAGTACCATATACCTTCCATTGATGACCATCACTTAGTTGATTCTTTGTACATCCGCGAGATCCACATACAAAAATTAGTAAGCTCATTAGTGAGAAAGAGGTGACAATTGAATATATTTTTTTACTGGGATAATCCTGCTAATTTCCCAAATGCATATTCCAATAATATAAAAACTGCGAAAGCTATACATTACGACGCTAACATTGAGTTAATTGATGCTGAAAAAGCCAAAAGGATATGTAAAGAATTTCATACTGATACAGGTATTCGGATTAATTTAGATATTATAAATATCCCTGCTGCAAAATCCGACATTGTCAGATTGATGGCACTTTATCTGTATGGAGGTTGGTATCTCGATTGTGACTTACAGATAAAGCGGCACCTAGCTTACCTAAGTAATAATCAAGATTTCGTGATGTTTCATAGGAAGGACAAGTTTGGTGGCTATTGGCATACTAATATGGCGTTTTACCTCACCGAAAAGCACGAACTAGCACTTGATGTGTTGAAATTTATTGACCGATGCTTTCAAACTGAAACTCTCATGTACGATGTATGGAGTTGTACCGGGCCTGGAGCAATTACAGCTTATACGAATCTATATGGGATCACTAAAGATAACACGCTAGATTTCAACGAATACTTTTCTGGTACAGGGTGTGTATTTAAATCGATTGACTCTAACACAGGCACATCTTGGAAATACCAACAAGCTTTCGGAATTTTAGAAGGGATGTCCTACAACCAATTTGCTATGCCTAAAGACGCTAAGCATTGTAATCGTCTAATAGGTTTCTTAAAGCACAGAAAAGATAAAGACATCATTCTTATGCTTAAATCACATGGAGAACTTTTTATTACAAATAAGCAATTCTCAAATTATGTTGAGGAGTTAGTTTCTGGAGGTAGTGAAGATTTGAAAAATGCAGCGACAAGCCTTATTCATAATGTAAAACGCCCCTAATTAGTTACATCCATAATTAGAGGTTTCGGCCATTTTATGCTTTGTTAAGTATTCCCATGATGAAGCGAATAATATGCCTCACTGGCTTATGAAAAGCTAGAAGAATTCAAACGAAAGTCTGGTCGATTCACTCTGTCTCACCTATGCTTTTTATACATCAATGAGCTTTTAGTCCCTAGTGACTTCAAAAGCTCTATTAGCGATATTTTAAAACAAGCCTCACCATTCGACACCTTGTCCTTTCATTGGTTGAATATTTTAAATGATTAAGAGGTTAGCCAACTAGCAAGGGAAGTTCACGTGTAACCTACATTTTCGGTTAAGTCTATTATCAACCCATCCACCAAAATAGAAAAAATTCAGCTTCATCTACCTCTGTTGAAAGTAATTTAGGAATTAAGATGCTCTTCAACGGTAAGCCTTTTTTACATTCCTCTAAAGAACGACAAAGGCTTCAAAACAAAGCATTAAAGGACCACTACGTTGCATACATTTCACATCGCATGTATCGTTCAGAGTTAGAGTACATTTCTTTATTACTAGGATGTTAGGGCATTTAAGTAGAGAGCACTTAATCTAAGTTTTTAGCGATTCACTATATCCCTTATAAGTAACTCCCCAGTCCCTTTAACTACGAAATCTACTTGGGTACCATCTTTAAGCTTTTTAGGATAAGGGAAACTAAACCCAACAAAGCCATTTCGATGGATATTTCTCTCGTTCGCGGTGCTTCTGTACTCGCTTGCTAGAATGTCAGCGATTTTTTTCTTACCTACACGTGCTTCTAACGCTACTGGAGATTGGCTAGCGTAATCGGCCGCCCAGCCTTTCATTATTTTCCCTTCGACACCTTTAGTCATGTGTGTTTTGCCATAGCGAATGAAGGGGAGCTCTGACTCGGCAGCTAATTTCTGTCGCTCGAACCGGTTAAGAGCGTATTCATACAATTCGAAATCTGGTTCATTGTATTTCTTAATGAGTGCAGCATCTTCTTCTGATAATAGATATTCAGATGATTTTTTTTCTTTATTTTTATTGATATCGAGCCCCTGGATATCAATAGAATACATCTTGTTAATTAGCGCTAGTGATTCGCTGTAACGCTCAGTCAAACCAATAAAGCCAATAGCATCAGGCCAAGTTCCTTGTAGCGCTTTGTTTTGAGCATTTCTAAACCGAGGTTCTTTAACAAAATCACTAAAAGAGCCCTTATAACGATGGTGCCGCGTAAAGTGCTCGTAGTGGGAACGGACTTGTTGGAGAGGGTCTCGGACGAAGGTAATAGCATTCTTCGCAGGAATAAATGGAGCGTATTTGGGATGATTCACATGCCCTGTAACAAACTTTGCTTTCTCCACTATGTTTATCCCAGAAGCATACCTGTCACGCTTTTCATATTCTAACGCTCGAATTTCTGGATTAGTCTCTTTCGCTTTGGGCCCATAATCATAGAAAACATGCTCTTTCCCAAAGTACTGCTCTGCCGCAACGCGAAAACTAGAACCTGCTGTTTTAGATATATGAATAAAAAATAATGGGTAATTTATTGCTTCCATTTTGTCCTATCTAATAGAAAAATTTCATGGGAGATTGAAAGATTAGCATTGTACGCTGGGCTTCAGTTTAACATGCGACTTCAATTCTTTTTCCATGAATTAACTTTGCACTGGAATTTTGCACTTAAAATTCATGAATACTGTTAAGTATCAAAAAAGCTACCTGTCTCAACAGCACTTGCAAAGTATCAAGGTGTTAAATAAAAAGACAACCAATCTCGTTCTTGAGAATTTAGACTATCTTGCTGAGGTTGTCTTAGCATTTCTGCATTCCACTGTTCATACAAACTTCTGAGCTCTGCGGCTTTCTCTGGCATGTTGGAAATTAAGTTGTTTGAACTCGACTCTTCAGAGGATAAATCGAATAGAAACTCATAATCTGGGCCCATTCTTAGATATTTATACTTCCCTAGCCTAACCGCTGACTGATTCCAAAACCGCCAAAAAAGTGGTCTTTCTGATAGGTAGTTTTTATTAAATCCTTCTGTTGGGAAAATATCGACGCCATCTAGCTCAGACAATGTATCTTCAGTCGCCCCAGCAACTTTTATTGCCGAATATAGAACATCCAGACTAATAACTGGCTCTTCGATAACAGTGTTAGTTTGCAGCTTGTCTGGCCAGTGTACGATAAAGGGGACTTTTATACCGCCGTCAGTCAACATGCCTTTTTCACCTAGCAAAGGCGTATTAAGCGACCCATTCCATGCTTCTTTTTTCTCACTAATAGGGGCATCGGTAAAATCAAGACCTATCGGTGCGCCGTTGTCGCTAATAAACGCGATGATCGTATTATCTAAAATTCCGTGTTCTTCAAGCTTTGATACTATGCTGCCAACTCCAGAGTCTACGGCGTACATCATTGCTAACGCATACCTGCGGCGATTTGAAGTTTGTTCCGGGAATAAGGATAAGTAATCTTCAGTAGCTTCTAAGGGAACATGAGGAGCGTAGTGAGCTACGTGAAGATAAAACGGCTCGTTGTGGTTTATATCAATAAATTGGGATGCCGCATCTGAAACAACATCCAGCCTGTAGTCTGAATTGTTCACCCACCCTAACTGTGTTTTATTGCCTTCCAAATCGTAGTTAGTCCAATAGCGATTTGCATAACCGAAATAGTTATATTTATAGCCCAACGATGAAGGATAAAATTGCTCTTTTAGTGATGATGGTAACTTTCCTGGATTAAACTCTTCAATAGGAGTATCCGGAAAATTTTCCCTAAACCATGGTTTTGAATTTTGATCGATCTCAAGATGCCATTTCCCCACTAACCCAGTGGTATAACCCAAATCTGAAAAACGCTCACCCATTGTGACCACGTTTTTGGGGATTGGAGTGTACCTATTATCATCTACCCCAAATCGTTGCTGGTACATGCCTGTAATCATTCCCGCCCTTGAGGGGGTACATTGCGGAGCCGTAATATAACCATTAGAAAACAGTACGCCGTTAGCGGCTAGTTTATCTATATTCGGAGTTTCGATGTCGTTAACAACATTGTGGGCTCCTACGTCGGCATACCCCTGATCATCGGTAAAAATTACAATAAGATTTGGTTTAGAAGGAACAATCAAAGACTGTGCACTGACAGTAAATTTACTGCCAGATTCGTCGACTAAGGTTGCAGTAATTGTAAAAGGGGTAGTTTTCCTTACCTGAGGCACGGTAAAGTTGAATATTCCCTCGCTTGTATTTACTACATCTAGGGGCTCATTCAACGATGAGCTCCACGATTCGACAGTCACATTCTGAGTATTATTGGCTTGCGATGAGTTTAAAGTTAAAAAGACCGTTGCATCAGAGGTAATCTCTTGCGCCAAGTCTATTGAATAAGAGCTTCCTAGTCGATTTTGGTCTGAGGGTGGTTGCTGTGAAGACGGTTGCGATTCGCCACCACAGGAAAACACAGATATTAGGACTAAGAAGGACAAGCCCAACAGTTTTATCGCATCCATACTTTTTATTCCGAATAAGGCTTAGTGGTTATAAAGAAAAATTAGACCATTATTGAATTGGGTTGAAACCTTTGTCAATAAAGTTAAAAGTTAGCTACTCAGTCCTTACACCTCTATTAATAAGCGCATTTTGAACTTCAGATAGCGTCACTCTTTGAGTAACCTTTTTGATTAGGTCAAAATCTTCTGATGACGAATTCTCTATTATCTGCAAAACGAGCTCGAAGTTGCTAGATACATAGCGCCTTCCTTTTACGATAGCGCGCTGAAGAGCTGGTCGCTCTAAATTTTTATTCATATAGCTTTCGTATTTCTTAAGTGAAGAGCTCGTAAAGTTCACACTTTGACGATGCGGAAATGGACCATAGCCATTTCGGTTACTTTTTAGAGAAGAAACTCCATCACCTTTATGTATGATGTTTGGTCTTCCTCTAGCTAGTAGGGCTACATATTCTCGTTGGCTGCGAAACATCCGATGCATCACAAACCAAGAATCTATAGGCCTATTAAGAAATTCATGCGACAAGATTGCGCCAGTTTTCCCATCTGATACGAATTTGTCTCCATTAGGCAATATTCTTTCAAACTTATCGTCTCGAGGGCCATGGGGGGTCAGGAATGGCTTATTAAGAGAAGTTGATATGAGGCTCTTAACATGGAGGGAGCGCGATATATCAATCTGTTGTGCTATCGCCCGAGTAAACGCTTCAGCCGATTCACATTTATTTCCCCATTGGAAGCTGACAACTTCTGGCTCATCTAATGTCTGGATCAAGCTTTTAATGTTCATGCCTATATCGGGAGGCACCAAAAATTCATCGATGTCCAAAAATAGGCAGTGTGTGAACCCTTGGATCCTGCTAGACGCTAGAGCATCCTGGTAAACTTTAGTTTGCGGGTTTCCTTTGTGGCTTTCAAAAAGATCATCTGCATTAACGAGATTAACTCGACTGTCCTTTTCAAATATTTCGATATAGTCAAGCGTATTGTCGCTACAGCGGTTAAAGTGTATTTCAATCTCATCGACTCCCAAATAGAGGTGATGAAAAATCCATTCAGCTAAATATGCGGCTTCGTTTTTTGCTATTGCAACCAGCTTGATTTTCGAATCAGACGAGCGCTTTGTAAGCGCGTGTTTCATATTATGTAATAGATTGAAAAACATATTAGCTAACTACGTCTCTAAACATTATTAACTGAGTTTGTTTTTCTCTGACTTTTACAATTTGTCCTTTTTCAAAGGTCGCTGGATATCTATAGACCTTACCCACAAAGCCACTGCGATGCATGTTTCGTTCAGCGCCCTGCGCCCTGTAGTCGGATAATTTCAGTTGGTCTACAACTTCGTCGTCTAGTAAAATATAAGCTTCTAAAGCTTCTTCTTGCTCGTAGCAACAGCCCCACATATTAAGCTGCTTTCCTTTGTCTTTAGGTGCCAAGTTCATTTCACCGAATCTAACCAATGGAAGCCCTTTGTTCAAAAGATTTTTATGTACGTCAAATCGCTTCAAGGCATAGTCATAAAATGCAAAGTCTTGGGAGTTCATTTCACGAATTAATGTAATCTCGTCCTCACTGAACGTATAAGCACCTGAAGGTTTCGCAGTATTTTTGTTTATATCAAGTACTTTAATGTCAGTACCATAATACTGATTAAATAGCGCGATTGACTCGTTGTATCTTTCAGTTATACCAATAAACCCTATAGCATCGGCCCATACACCATTTAATGCTTTAGATTGCATATTGGCAAATCGATTTTCTTTAATGAAATCTTTGAAACTTCCTTTATACCCGTGGAGCCTTGAGAAGTGCTCGAAATGAGAGCGTACTTGTTGAGCAGGGTCACGAACAAAAGTTACTACGCTCTTAGGCTGAAAAAACGGTGCATACTTGGGGTAAATGACATGCCCAGACAAAAGCTTTGCGCTGCTCTTGATACATTTTGCAGCAAGATATCTGTCCTTCAACTCGTATTCATACTTTACTATATCGGGATGCGTTTCTTTTGAGCCTTTTCCATAGTCAAAATATGTAGCGTCAGAACCAAAATATTGCTCAGCCGCCACTCGAAAACTAGAACCGGCGGTCTTAGGGATATGTATAAAAAATAGGGGGAAATTGTTCATAATACTTCTAAATATTCAATCACTATCGCAGCGAAAAATTTTCATGGGTAATAGATAAGTTAGGATTATAGGCAGTGTCATTCGATAACACCTTCATCCACTTTTCCTTCATATATTCGCTTTCTTTATTAAATCTGGCGATTTTTTCTGGGGTATCTTCTTCACCACGGCTTATCGACTCATGGTGGTAAAGCTCTGCCCAAGGTGTAAACAGGTTTCGATAGCCTGCGGTATGTACCTTCAAACAAAAATCCACATCGTTAAAGGCTATGGTGAGGTCTTCTTCATTTAGCCCGCCTACCTCTTCAAAAACAGACTTACGCACTAGTAAACAAGCTGCGGTAACGGCAGACATATTCTGGACTAGATGCAACCGCGTAAAATAACCGGGTTCACTCTTGTGGAAGTATTTGTGTGAGTGGCCAGCAACGCCGCCTATTCCTAAAACAACGCCAGCATGCTGAATAGTATCATTAGGATAATAGAGCTTGGCCCCTACACAGCCAATTTCAGGTCTTAAAGCATGGGAGACCATTTCTGTTAGCCAATGCTCGCTGATAACTTCGATGTCGTTGTTTACTAAGCCAACGACGTCTCCGCTTGCTTGTGATACCGCAAAGTTATTAATTGCTGAATAGTTAAAAGGCTTATCCCACTTCAACACGCTAAAGTTACTTTTTCCGTCTAAATAGTCATTAAAGAGGGCTAATGTTTTCTCACAGCTCGTTTGATTGTCTACAACAATAATTTCAAAGTTTTCGTATGATGTCTTATTGTAGATAGATTCTAAGCATTGCTTCAGAATGTCGTAGCCGTCTCTTGTGGGTATAACCAAGCTCACCAAAGGTGGTTTAGCAGGCAAAGCCCAATTAACTTTATAGGTGTTGGGGTATGCCCCTTTTTCAACAGATGCACTTTGCTTTGTCTGCGAAAGGAAATGCTTTATCGACTCAATTCCTGCATCGGTTGTGTACGATTTAGCTGATGCATTCGACGCTGTTGAGTTTTCGATAACTCGCCAGTGATAAAGAATGAAGGGTAAATGCACCACTTCTTCACAACTAAGATTAGCTGTAGCTCTTAATAGTAAATCGTGATCTTGTGAACCTTCAACACCAACTCTAAAACCACCAACCTTTTTAAGTAAGCTGGTTTTATAAACTGCTGGGTGGCATATGTAATTTTGACTTAGCAGTAAATCTGGATTCCAGTCTGGCTTGAAATGCGGTTGGTGCCGATTTCCTTGCTCGTCTATTTTATCTTCGTCGGCATACAGAACTTGCGCTGATGCATTCTCTGTAATGGCCTTTGCAAAGAACGATAACGTATGTGCAGGTAAAGTGTCATCGTGATCAAGTAAGAGAACGTAATCATTAGCCACTAAGGCTAATGCTTCGTTACTTGCTTTGGAAATATGCCCATTTTCACTGAGCAATTTCACTTTTATATTAGGATACTTCTGTTCATATGCCTTTAATACTTCGATGGTTTCCATGTTAGTTGATGCATCGTCTGCTATACAAAGTTCCCAGTTTTGATGCGTTTGTTGAACTACAGAATCGATACATGCTTTTAAATACACAGGGTCGGTATTGTACGTCGGCAATATGATAGAAAACTTTACTTCAGACTGATTTGCAGTGAAAGCTTGCTTCATCTTCTCTATGGCACGCGGCTCATCAAACTCTACCCAAAACGGATAGCTTTTCTCCATTGCACCATGAGTAAATGTATTATTGTATTCTTGGTAAACGGTATCTACTAACCGCCCACCGTTCAGCCTGCAGTTCGCGGCCAAGTATTCCTCAATGTTATCTACATGACTAAGTAACTTGTACAAGCGCTGTTTCATGTGCCTCATTGCAATGAAGGAGGGCACTTTTGAAATCATGAAAGTATTTATTGTGAACTCTGTTTCTGCATCACAAGGGTCGAACCTGAGCATAGCGTTTGCACTTTCAAGGTAGAAAACTCTATTCACGAACTTAGTGCTATGCCAAGGCACATCGATAGACACCAATTCACCCTTTTGAAGGTTAGAATAAAGCTTTCCTATGTGCGACTGATGATTTGCCTCGTTAATCTTTATACGCAAAAGGTACCACCCTTTACTAAAGCTACGAGTGGGAATGCGTCGCGCAGGATGAATAATGAATTGCGGGTCATCTCCCGTTGATACCCAACTGGAACCACTATTGTCTGCCTTGACTGGCGCTAACTCATGATGGGGAACAATGATTAACTTTTTGGCTAGCCGATAGGCTAATCGTTTTAAAGTTGCAGGCTTGAGAATTTTAGATAACAAAACGGGTGGACACCTTTTCCTATATAAAGCTTAGAATGCTTTCCTTAAACTTCATTTGTTACGTAGAAGGTTTACTACATACCTTTACGGCGCTAATCATACCGCATTTAATAAAATTGAAACACACGAGAATGATGATATTAAGCGATGACATAATTGCACAAAAAGAAAAAGGCACCAATGGGTGCCTTTTTAAATATTTTAACTGTCTTTTTTACTTAGCTACACGCCCATACCTATCAGAAAAACGCACAATATCGTCTTCACCTAAGTAGGCGCCTGACTGAACTTCAATAAGCTCTAATTGGATCTTACCCGGATTTTCTAGAGCGTGAACCGCACCTATAGGAATGTAAACCGATTGGTTCTCGGTGACTAATGTGGTTTTATCATCAATGGTGACATTGGCACTGCCCGATACTACTATCCAGTGCTCAGCGCGATGGTGGTGCATTTGGACCGAAAGCTTTTCGCCAGGTTTTACAGTAATACGCTTAACTTGGAAACGGGCACCGTTATCAATTGAATCGTAACTTCCCCATGGGCGAAAAACTTCACGAT
The DNA here is from genome assembly GCF_019249215.1 of Alteromonas lipotrueae. Taxonomy (GTDB): domain Bacteria; phylum Pseudomonadota; class Gammaproteobacteria; order Enterobacterales; family Alteromonadaceae; genus Alteromonas; species Alteromonas lipotrueae. The sequence continues at coordinate 87,623 of NZ_JAESDI010000014.1, read as the reverse complement.
GGAATTGAAATTCTGGACGTTTCTCAGCTTTAAGTTTATTGACTACATTCTTGATGCTCTGTGCATCGTCTTTGTGAGCGACCATCACCGCATCTTTGGTTTCAACTACAATAACGTCTTCTAAACCAATAACTGATACTAAGCGCTGCTCAGCATTCACGTAACTGCTTTTTGTATTCTCTAGAATGGTATCACCAACAGAAACGTTACCATTTTGGTCTTTTTCCGCAGTTTCCCATAATGACGTCCAGCTGCCTACATCACTCCACTGTGCATCAAGCGGTACCATAGCAGCACTGTCAGTTTTTTCCATTACTGCGTAATCGATAGAATCATCTGGGCAGGTAGCAAAAATATCATGATCAACCCGGATAAAATCTAGGTCTGGGGCTTCTGTATCGATGGCGCGTTTACATACGTCTAGCATTTCAGGGCTGTATTTTTCTAGCTCTTCTAAATACCTGCTAGCTTTGAACATAAACATGCCACTATTCCAATAATAGTCGCCAGAATCTACATATCCTTTTGCAGTTTCAAGCGCTGGCTTTTCAACGAACTCAGCAACTTCATAACCATCACCGAGTGTACTCCCAGCTTTGATGTAGCCGTAACCCGTATGTGGTTGATCTGGCACTATACCAAACGTCACTAATTTACCTTGCTCAGCTAACTTTTCTGCTTTTTCGATTGCAGTATGGAATGCAGGCTCATCTTTGATTAAGTGATCAGCTGCTAGCACGAGTAAAACAGGGTCTTCGCCATTCATCGTTGCATGCAACGCCGCTAGTGCAATAGCAGGTGCAGTATTACGGCCAACTGGCTCTAACAAAATACCGCCGTGGTTAATATCTTTTTGACGTAATTGTTCTGCAACCAAAAAGCGATGGGCATCATTACATATGAAAATGGGGCTTTGGGCTTTAGTGCCATTCAACCGAACGATAGTGTCTTGCAACATGGTGTTATCGGATGTAAGTGACAGAAACTGTTTAGGTAACGCCGCTCTTGATTTTGGCCATAAGCGGCTTCCAGTGCCGCCTGCAAGTACTACTGGTTTCATATTAACTTCCTTAATGGGTGAGAGAACTCTCACGTCCTGATACTTTATTATCCTTTAAGTATACAAAGATTTGTTTAGGTATGAAACGGGGCTTCCTGCAATTAACCGGATTAATTATTACTTGATGTGGATATTAATTTTCATAAACAAAAAACCCGGCCTAAGCCGGGTTTTTTAATAATTCTGAATTATCAGAATTAAGAGTATTTATTACTCTTCAGTTGCTTCTACTGCTTCTTCTTCAGCTTCAACAACTGGACGGTCTACTAGTTCAACGTATGCCATAGGGGCATTGTCGCCAGCACGGAGTCCGCATTTAAGAATGCGAGTGTATCCGCCTGGGCGAGCTTCGTAACGAGGACCAAGCTCGTTGAATAGTTTACCAACAACTTCTTTATCACCAGTGCGGGCGAAAGCTAAACGGCGATTTGCAACGCTGTCTTGCTTAGCCATAGTGATAAGAGGCTCAATAACGCGACGTAATTCTTTCGCTTTTGGTAACGTCGTTTTGATCACTTCGTGCTTGACCAAAGAGCCGGCCATGTTCTTGAACATAGCTTGACGATGGCTGCTGTTGCGATTCAACTGACGACCACTCTTACGATGGCGCATAGTTTTATCCTTCTCTACAAATCAGTTTATTAAAAACCTGATTAATCTTTTTCAGCGATGCTCTCAGGCGGCCAGTTTTCTAGGCGCATACCTAGAGAAAGTCCACGAGATGCTAGAACATCTTTGATTTCAGTTAGCGATTTTTTACCAAGGTTTGGCGTTTTAAGTAGCTCAACCTCAGTACGCTGAACCAGGTCACCAATGTACTGGATAGCTTCTGCTTTTAAACAGTTAGCAGAACGTACAGTTAGCTCTAGGTCATCAACTGGGCGAAGTAGAATCGGATCAAATTCCGGCTTCTCTTCTTTCGCTTCTGGCTCAGACACATCACGTAAATCTACGAATGCATCAAGCTGTTCAGCTAGGATAGTCGCAGAACGGCGGATCGCTTCTTCAGGATCTAAAGTACCGTTCGTTTCCATATCGATAATCAATTTGTCTAGGTCTGTGCGTTGTTCAACACGGGCAGACTCTACACTATAAGCTATACGCTCTACTGGGCTGTATGAAGCATCAACTAATAAACGACCAATTGGACGATCATCTTCTTCAGAGGAGCGACGGGTAGAAGCTGGTACATAACCGCGACCCATTTCTACTTTAATGCGCATGCTGATTTCAGCTTCGCCAGTTAAAGTACAAACTAAGTGGTCGGGGTTAACAATTTCTACGTCGCCATCATGCTGAATGTCACCAGCAACAACAGGGCCAGCGCCAGATTTCACTAGAGTTAGGGTTGCCTCAGTTTTACCTTCAAGGCGAACCGCTAAACCTTTAAGATTTAGCAAGATTTCAATTACGTCTTCTTGCACACCTTCTTTGGTGCTGTACTCGTGAAGAACGCCATCAATTTCTACTTCAGTAACTGCGCATCCTGGCATGGATGACAACAAGATACGACGTAGGGCGTTACCTAGAGTGTGGCCAAAGCCGCGCTCTAGTGGTTCCAAAGTTACTTTGGCACGAGTAGGAGAAACGTTTTCGATCTCAACTAATCTCGGTTTAAGGAATTCAGTCACAGAACCCACAATGCTTCCTCTTTAGTTAGCTTTACTTAGAGTAAAGTTCAACGATCAACTGTTCGTTAATTTCCGCAGACAAATCAGTTCTTTCTGGTAGGCGCTTAAAAGTACCTTCCATTTTAGTGCTGTCTACTTCAATCCAAGTTGGCTTCTCGCGTTGGTCAGCCAGTTCCAAAGCAGCTACGATACGAGCTTGCTTCTTAGCTTTTTCACGAACAGAAACCACGTCTTCGGCAGAAACGTTGAATGATGGAATGTTCACAACTTGACCATTTACCATGATCGCCTTGTGGCTAACTAGCTGACGTGCTTCTGCACGTGTGCTAGCAAATCCCATACGATAAACTACGTTATCAAGACGCTTTTCTAAAAGTTGTAACAAGTTTTCACCTGTGTTCCCTTTTAGACGTGCAGCTTCTTTATAGTAGTTACGGAATTGCTTTTCAAGAACGCCATACATACGACGAACTTTTTGTTTTTCACGCAGCTGAACACCGTAGTCAGACAAACGGCCACGACGGGCTCCATGCTGACCAGGCGCTGTATCGATTTTACATTTAGAATCGATTGCGCGAACGCCGCTCTTAAGGAACAAATCAGTTCCTTCGCGACGGCTAAGTTTGAGTTTTGGACCCAAATATCTTGCCATGATCTTTCTCCAACTGTCCGTCGATTAAACGCGACGTTTTTTCGGTGGACGACAACCGTTGTGAGGAATTGGTGTCACATCGGTAATATTTGTGATCTTATAACCAGTAGCGTTAAGAGCACGGATCGCAGACTCACGGCCTGGACCTGGACCTTTTACAAACACTTCTAGGTTTTTAAGACCGTATTCTTGTGCAGCAACACCTGCACGCTCTGCAGCAACCTGTGCAGCAAATGGGGTAGATTTACGTGAACCACGGAAACCTGAACCACCAGATGTCGCCCATGCTAATGCATTGCCTTGACGGTCTGTAATAGTCACAATTGTGTTGTTGAAAGACGCATGGATATGAGCCATACCGTCTGCAACCTGACGTTTAGCGCGCTTACGCGTACTACGAGCTGGTGCTTTAGCCATAACTTATTCCCCGTTTACTTCTTAATTGGCTTACGAGGACCTTTACGGGTACGCGCATTTGTTTTAGTGCGCTGACCACGTAGAGGCAAGCTACGACGGTGGCGAATACCACGGAAGCAACCCAGGTCCATCAAACGTTTGATGCTCATAGAGACTTCACGGCGTAAATCACCTTCAACGGTAAATTTAGCCACTTCGTCACGAAGCTTATCAATAGTCGCTTCGTCTAGCTCTTTGATCTTTGTATCTTCTGCAACACCAGCACCTACACAAATGCTTTTAGCACGTGTAGGACCAACGCCATAGATCGCTTGGATAGCGATTACAGCATGCTTGTGCTCAGGAATGTTAATGCCAGCGATACGGGCCATTAACAGCACTCCTCTAATTTATTGTTGACGACCTAAAAAGCCCGATAGGATACTTACCCGTCAACTAAATTGCAAATATTTAGGTTCTGAACACTTTAAACAAAACCAGCAGAACCTGATAAGTATAAGTCAGGCCCTGCTTATTGGCTTTGCGAGTATTCAGTACCGCGTAGATTAACCTTGCCTTTGCTTATGCTTCGGCTCTGTACAAATTACGCGCACAACACCGTTGCGTTTGATAACTTTACAGTTACGGCAAATCTTTTTAACTGATGCACGAACTTTCATTACATCACTCCCCTATCTTATAAATTAAGGGGCTAACTTAACGGCCGTAGCCTTTAAGATTAGCTTTCTTCAGAACAGACTCATATTGACTACTCATCAAATGTGTCTGCACCTGTGCCATAAAGTCCATGATAACCACCACAATAATTAGAAGCGACGTACCACCGAAGTAGAACGGAACATTCCAGGCAATTAGCATGAATTCAGGCACCAAACAAATAAAGGTTATGTACAGCGCGCCTGCCAGAGTCAGACGAGTCATTACCTTATCGATATAACGTGATGTTTGCTCACCAGGACGGATACCTGGTACAAACGCACCAGACTTCTTCAAGTTATCCGCTGTTTCACGCGGGTTGAAAACCAACGCCGTGTAGAAGAAGCAGAAGAAGATTATCGCTGTTGCGTATAACATCACATACAGGGGCTGACCTGGAGATAGCATAAGTGCTACGTCCTGCAACCACGCCGTAGATTCATTCTGTCCGAACCATCCTGCGATAGTACCCGGAAACAAAATGATGCTGGAAGCAAAGATGGGTGGAATAACACCAGCCATGTTGACTTTCAGTGGTAAATGCGTGCTTTGCGCGGCAAAAACCTGACGGCCTTGCTGACGCTTTGCGTAGTTTACCACAATTCTGCGCTGTCCGCGCTCTACAAATACCACAAGGTATGTAAGCGCAATAACAATCACAGCCATCAACAACAAGAACAACAGGTTAATGTCGCCTTGTCTTGCTTGTTCTGCCGTCTGACCTATCGCTGTTGGTAGACCGGCAACAATACCAGCAAATATCAATATAGAAATACCGTTACCGATACCTCGTTCAGTAATTTGCTCACCTAACCACATTAGGAACATCGTTCCTGTGACCAAGCTCACTACTGCCGTAAAGTAGAATCCGAAGCCAGGGTTCAATACCAGTCCATTAATTAGGTTAGGCAGACCCGTCGATATTCCAATTGATTGGAAGATAGCCAATACCAACGTTAGATAACGTGTGTACTGACTAATTTTACGACGACCTGCTTCGCCTTCTTTTTTAAGCTCTATCATCGGTGGATGAACCACCGAGAGCAACTGCATAATAATTGATGCAGTAATGTATGGCATGATGCCCAAAGCCAGAACGGATGCACGCTCAAGCGCACCACCGGAGAACATGTTAAACATTTCTACAATGGTACCTTTCTGTTGCTCGAACAAGTCAGCAAGTACAGCTGGATCGATGCCCGGAATAGGAACATAAGAACCTAATCTGAATACAACAATCGCACCGAGTACGAACAACAATCTTGCTTTAAGCTCACTCAAGCCGCTTTTCGCGCCTGAATCCAATCCTGGTTTAGCCATCTAGCTTATTCCTCTACTTTACCGCCAGCAGCTTCAATCGCTTCTTTAGCGCCTTTAGTAACCTTTAAACCGCTTACTGTAACAGCGCGTGATACTTCACCGCTCTTGATAACTTTAACGAACTGAATCTCTTTTTTCACAAGACCAGCTGCTTTTAAAGTTTCTAGAGATGCTGTATCACCATCAACCTTTGCGATTTCTGCAAGAGTTACTTCGTCAGTAACGAAGCTCTTACGTGATGTGAAACCGAATTTCGGAAGACGACGCTGAAGTGGCATCTGACCACCTTCAAATCCTGGCTTAACACGGCCACCTGAACGGCTTTTTTGACCTTTGTGACCTGCGCCACCTGTTTTACCTAGACCTGAACCGATACCACGACCAGTACGCTTACCAGAATGTTTAGCTCCTGGAGCAGGAGCAATAGTATTTAAACGCATAACTTACTCCTCGACTATTTCGACCATGTAATTAACACGGTGAATCATGCCGCGTACACTTGGCGTATCTTCCAGTTCACGAACATGGTTGATTTTACGAAGGCCTAAACCTTTAAGCGTAGCTCTGTGCTTTGGCAGACGGCCAATCGCACTTTTAGTTTGCTTTACTTTAATCGTTGCCATGTCTGATTACCCCAAAATTTCTGATACAGACAATCCACGTTTCGCAGCAACTTTCGCTGGAGAATTCATCTCTGTCAGCGCGTTGATTGTTGCACGAACAACGTTGATTGGGTTCGTAGAACCGTAACATTTTGAAAGTACGTTCTGTACACCAGCTACTTCAAGTACTGCACGCATTGCACCGCCGGCGATGATACCGGTACCTTCTGATGCTGGTTGCATGTAGACTTTAGAGCCAGAGTGACGACCTTTAATTGGGTGCTGTAACGTGTGGCCGTTAAGGTCAACGTCAACCATGTTGCGACGTGCCTTTTCCATAGCTTTCTGAATTGCAGCAGGCACTTCACGTGCTTTACCGTAACCAAAACCTACGCGACCATTACCGTCACCCACTACTGTCAATGCAGTAAAACTAAAGATACGACCACCTTTAACCACTTTAGATACGCGGTTAACAGCAATCAATTTCTCTAATAGTTCACCGTTCTGAACTTCTTGTTTAGCCATTATAAACTCCTAGAACTGAAGGCCAGCTTCGCGAGCTGCATCAGCTAATGCCTTAACGCGACCGTGGTATTTAAAACCACTACGATCGAAAGCCACTTTTTCAATGCCTTTCTCTTTAGCGCGTTCTGCAATTGCTTTACCGACTATCGCCGCTGCTTCAGCGTTACCTGTTGACTTAAGATCTTTTGCAAGTTCTTTATCTACAGTAGAAGCCGCTGCTAATACTTCAGAACCGCTAGGAGCGATTAACTGAGCATAGATGTGGCGAGGTGTACGGTTAATTACCAAGCGATGCGCGGCCAGTTCACGAATTTTTGCTCGTGCGCGTGTAGCGCGACGAATGCGAGCTGTTTTCTTATCCATCGTATCACCCACCTACTTTTTCTTAGCTTCTTTACGACGTACATGTTCGTCAGCGTAACGTACACCTTTGCCTTTGTAAGGCTCTGGTGGACGGTAAGCGCGAATGTTCGCCGCAACCTGTCCTACAACCTGCTTATCGGCGCCTTTCACGACGATTTCAGTTTGCGTAGGCGTTTCAACGGTAATGCCTTCAGGCATCTCGTATACTACTGGGTGAGAGAAACCAAGCGTCAGGTTTAGTTTGCTACCTTGTGCTTGCGCACGGTAACCAACACCATTTAACTGAAGCTTTTTCTCAAAACCTTGTGAAACACCTTGAACCATTGCGTTAAGAAGAGAGCGAGCAGTACCTGCTTGCGCCCAGCTGTCAGCGAAACCTTCACGAGGAAGTGCTTTCAGTTGGTTTTCTTCTTGTACAACTTCTACAGCGTCGTTAAAAACGCGGGTCAAAGTGCCTTTACTACCTTTTGCGGTAATTTCTTGGCCAGCGATAGAAATATCTACACCTGAAACCAAGTCTACTGGGGCTTTTGCTACTCGTGACATTTCAACTCCTCCGTTATGCTACATAACCGATGATCTCACCGCCCATGCCAGCGTTACGCGCTGCACGGTCAGTCATCACACCTTTAGAAGTCGACACGATCGCGACACCCAATCCACCCATTACTTTAGGAAGCTCATCTTTTTTCTTATAGATTCGCAGACCTGGGCGGCTTACACGCTCAATAGTGTCAATTACTTGCTTGCCTTCGAAGTACTTAAGCGTAACTTCTAAAACAGGCTTAACGTCACCAGATGCAGCGAAGTCAGTAATATAACCTTCAGACTTTAATACTTCACAAATTGCTACGCGAAGTTTAGAAGAAGGCATAACTACAGAAACTTTTTCTGCCATTTGGCCGTTACGGATGCGGGTAAACATATCCGCGATAGGATCTTGCATGCTCATTATCAGCTACTCCTTACCAGCTGGCTTTTTTAAGGCCAGGGACTTCGCCGCGCATCGCTGCTTCACGCAGTTTGATACGGCTAAGACCGAATTTGCGAAGGTAACCATGTGGACGACCAGTTACGCGGCAGCGGTTACGCTGACGTGAAGAACTTGAGTCACGTGGCAGTTGTTGTAGCTTAAGAACAGCGTCCCAACGCTCTTCTTCAGATACGTTAACATCGCTGATAGTCGCTTTAAGTGCGGCACGTTTTTCTGCGTACTTAGCTACTAGCTTAGCGCGCTTTAATTCACGGGCCTTCATTGATTCTTTTGCCATAACCCTACACCCTACTTTTTAAATGGGAAGTTGAACGCGTCCAGCAGAGCACGTGCTTCTTCATTTGAGTCCGCACTGGTAGTGATAGTAATATCCATACCACGAACTTTATCCACTTTATCGAAATCGATTTCAGGGAAAATGATTTGCTCACGCACGCCCATGCTGTAGTTACCACGACCGTCGAATGACTTAGGGTTCAAACCACGGAAGTCGCGAACACGTGGGATAGCGATTGAAATCAAACGCTCAAGGAATTCCCACATACGCTCGCCGCGTAAGGTTACTTTACAGCCAATCGGATAACCTTCACGGATTTTAAAGCCCGCTACTGATCTTCTAGCAACTGTAACAATCGGCTTCTGACCGGCGATAGCCGCCATGTCAGCTTGAGCATTCTCAAGCACCTTCTTGTCAGCAATTGCTTCACCTAAACCCATGTTTAGAGTGATTTTTTCAATCCGAGGGACTTGCATGACGCTTTTGTACCCGAACTGCTTAGCAAGTTCAGCTACTACTGTTTCTTTATAGAAATCATGCAGTTTCGCCATCGTACTCTCCAATATAATTAAACAAGTTCGCCGTTAGATTTGAAGAAACGAACTTTCTTCTCATCTTCGAAACGGAAACCAACGCGATCTGCTTTGCCCGTTGCCGGGTTAACAATCGCAACATTAGAAACGTGAATAGAAGCTTCTTTCTCAACAATCCCACCAGCTACACCCAATTGTGGGTTTGGCTTAGTGTGCTTCTTGATAAGATTAACACCTTCTATAATTACACGGTTATCAGCAATAAGCACTTTAAGGACTTTGCCTTGTTTGCCTTTGTCTTTACCCGCTAATACGACTACTTCATCATCACGACGAATTTTATTAGCCATTATCGTGACTCCTTATAGTACCTCTGGGGCCAATGAGATGATTTTCATGAAGTTTTCACTTCTCAACTCACGGGTTACCGGTCCAAAGATACGCGTACCAATTGGTTGCTTGTTTGCGTTAAGCAAAACAGCTGCGTTGCCGTCAAAACGAATGGATGAACCATCTGCACGACGAACGCCTTTTCTAGTACGCACCACCACTGCATTCAGTACGTCACCTTTTTTAACTTTACCGCGAGGAATTGCTTCCTTCACAGTAACTTTGATGATGTCACCGATACCTGCATAACGGCGATGCGAGCCACCAAGAACCTTAATACACTGAACCCTGCGAGCGCCGCTGTTATCTGCAACGTCCAGGTTAGTTTGCATTTGGATCATGTTAGTGCTCCGCTCTATTATGAGACTCTGCCGAGTCGTTATTGCTGCTAAACCCAACAAACATTGTTGAATTTATATACATACCCCCATAAAAAGGGCGCGAAACTATAACAGAAATTTTGAGCTAGAGATAGCGTTAAATTGGATTATTTTTAATCGATGGGGAATTTGAGTAAATCGCTTATGAAAAGCGCGAGGGGCGCACGAAATGTGCCGGAAACTTGTGCGCATTATACTCAGAATTTTATCGTTTGTCTTGTGGTTTTATAGGTACACATAAAAAAGCCTCAGCATTGTCGGGGCTGATAACCAAATGTTGGCTATCAAGCAGGATTTCTGAACCTCTCCTGTTTATGAGACAAGTGGTAGTTAATACAGTCACCTAGCCGCGTAACGCCTGCAGGTTTCGATATAAAGTCATCCATTCCTGCTCTCAAACACTTTTCTTTTTCGCCACTCATCGCGTTTGCAGTAAGTGCAATGATAGGGACTGTTTCACCTAGCGCCCTTATTTCTTTCGTGGCAGCTAGCCCATCCATCACCGGCATGTGGCAATCCATGAAGATAAGATCGTATGGCTTCTTCCGCGCTATCGCACTTTTCACCTTTGCTAGGCCTAAGGCACCATTGTTGGCTAGCTCTACCGACACGCCAATTTCTTTTAATTGCTCTTTAATGACTATCTGATTTATTTCGTTATCTTCCACGACTAACACTCGTGATTCTGACAACACTTTTTTGCAAAGCGGCTTTGCCTTGTTTGCTGCGATAGTCTTTTCTTTCAACACGCCGGCATTTGCACAATCGAGAGTCATGGTAACGATAAATCGCGCCCCTTCCCCAAGCGCGCTTGATACTTCTACATTGCCGTCATAATGCTCAACAATATTATTCACAATGGCCAAGCCTAAACCTGTGCCGCCAAAGCGTCGCTGTGTCGACTCTTCAGCCTGAAGGAATGGCGAAAAGATAACTTTTTGCTGTTCATCGCTAATACCAATACCCGTATCGGTAACGATTAGCTTAACCTTAAAGCGCCCCACACCATACTTAGTACATCGCGTACTAATTTTAATTGACCCTTTCTCAGTGAACTTCACCGCATTATTCAAAAGGTTCATCAGTATCTGACTTAGCCTTAATGAATCAGCGAGAAATAATGTATCTGAAACAGCCGCCGTTTCGGTGATAAATTCAATCCCCTTTTTATCGGCTAAGCGGCTAAACATGGGAACTTGTTGCTCAATTAATTCTTTCAAGTTTACAGGCTCAACATCATAGGTCATATGGCCTGAATCAATTTTTGAAAAATCTAAAATATCATTCACGATGTTGAGCAACGATTCCGAGCTACGCATTGCGACATGTGTATATTCTTTCTGTTTTTCATTAAGAGACGTGCTGCAAAGGGTTTCGAGCATGCCTTGTACACCATGAATAGGGGTTCGTATTTCATGACTCATGTTCGCAAGAAACTCACTACGTGCTTTTAGTGCTTGTTCTGCAATAGCGGTTTTTTGTTTCAAAGATTGGGTGGTGTTAAAACGCTCAGTTATATCTCGGGTCGCGCCAATGATTTTAAGGCAGGTTCCATTTTTCATGATGGGGTGTGCTCGACTTTCTAACCACCGCTTTTCTCCGCCATCGGTAATAATTTCGAACTCGTAAGCCCAGTCGCTCCCGGTTCTGGCAATTTCCTCCATTTTAGATTCGTAGACATTTCGCACTTTTGTATTTGCCACAAACTTAAGTGCATGTGCTGGTGTGACTTCTTGTTTGTCGTTGATTTGAAACATGCGCTTCAAAGACGCTGACCACGTAAGTGCACCTGTCTCTAAATCGAGCTCCCACGTACCTACCCCCGCCAATTCAGTAATTTGATTAAGCAGTGCGTTTTGTTCTTCTAATGCGTCTTTCTGAGAAATGATTTCGCTTAACGCTTCTTCACGTGTCACCTCTGCCCCTATCCAGTCGGCAAGTAACAGCAAATAATCATAATCTACAGCGGTGAACCCATCGGTCTTCGACGTAGTGGAAGAAAAGTTCAGTGTGCCATATAAGGCAGCATTCACATGTATAGGGGTGGCTAAGTAGCTTTTTAATGTGTAGAGGGAATAGCACGGATGTCTATTGCCTGGCATAACGTCAACGTCGTTGTAGGCCACGATACCATTTGCATTTACAGTATCAGCACAATAGGTATTAGATAACGGAAATTCAGCGCCGCTTACAATTTCATTTAATGGAGAAATAGCCTGCACCACCGTATAGGTCCCGTTATGCACGTAGCTAACAATGCCGGTTTCGAGGCCTAAAACTTCAGTGCCAATTTCGAGTAATCGAGCCACTTTTTCACTGAAAGACAAAGCACCATCAGTGGTAATTTTGTGAAGATCTTTAATTACACTCATGAGGTTTTCAGCCCTCCCTTAAAAAGCCCTAGAGACAAAAAAGACCATTACGGGAAAGTAATAGTCTTTTCTAAAGGTAACTGAAACTCTCGGTATTTAAAGCAGACCAGCATTAACAATTAGTATTGTTTGCACATAAGTGATTAATACAAAATGTTAATTTCATAGCCAGTTGCGGTATCTGCTGGTTCTACCGTAACAATATAGTTCTCTTCTTCGTTAAATCCGAACAAGGCTGTACGATCTAGCAGAATTTGTTCTTCATTATCATCTTCGTAAACGGCAATGATTTCGTAGTAATCAGACGGTAATACTTCACTGTCCGTTTCGCCAAACTCTAGATTTTGCAGGTCGTATTCTGCGGTATCGATAGTTTCATCGTTACGCACTAGATAGAAGTCCACATCATCAAAGTCTTCAACCAAGTTAATGAAGTTTACTGTTTTATCGTACGCTTGAGGCAGCCCACTTTCTACGAATGTTACCGCGCCAAGTGCACCCGCTTTTTCGTAGATTAGAATTGCTTTACTTTCACCTTGGTTCAAGGTGATAAGCTTATTACTTAGCGTTGTGGCCTCACCAGATGTATCCGTTACTGTTACGCGGTAATCGCCATACCCAATCTCAGTGAATTCAGATAATTCCCCCGCATCCAGAGAAAAAGCAACATCCTCTTCATCAGTGTTACCACCAAAGGTCACATCAAGTGCAGTGGTAATATTTGTCGAGTTATAAATACGGTACTGTGAATCTGCTTCAACGTCGGTTAACGCTGTCACTGATGATGAATTCAAGATAGTATCTACAACCAAACCTGACTGGATTGCGCCACTTACATCACGCATTGTGAGTAGATATTCAGTTTCGTACGCAAAGTCTAGTGTCTGTGATTCAAATAGCACCTCAGTGCTTCCTGGCTCGGTTAAATAAATGGTGTACTCATCTTCATCAAAGTAGTCGCTGTCGTCATCTGGATCCCAGTAGTCAAACTCAATCATTTCAGATGCAGTTACCGTACCTAAGAAGTTTGCAGCTTCAAACGGGTCGCCAGACTCAGCTAAATAAAAGTCGTAAGAACCTTCATCAATGGTTACAGACAATGCGAATAACCTGAAGTGATCTTCTAGCGTTTCACGGGTATAGCTGTAATCGCTGAGAATCGGTGATGCAAAATCGCCACTCATAACGATAAGGTGCTTGTCACCGTTCTTAAGATTAACGGTGTAAGTATCGATAAGCACTTCTTGGTCATCTGAGTCGGTGCGAATGAACTCAAGTTCAATTTCACCGTTGTCCATTGAGTACATCGCAGTAGTATCACCAAATTGCGCAGAGCCAAAGCTATCTCCATCGACTTCTCGCATTTCTACATTCGCACCATTTGGCGAAGCATTATAGAATTGTATATAAGCATACGAGTAATCGGAGCTGCTGTCAGAGCCACCACAAGCAGCTAACCCTGAAATTGCCACCAGACCGATAGCTACGTTTCGTAACCAAGCCGGAAATTGAAATTGCATATACTGAACGTCCTTACTAAATTCGTGATTGTTTGAAGGGAGTTACACTGCCCAGAAAGGCGTGAACTATACTGCCGTATGGCACTACAAAGCTTGTTATAGTTCACACCTTTACGCAGCCTTTACAAAGCTGACAATTCACTACAAAAGTATTTTTGTCTTTCTATACAAAAAAGCCCCTATTACCTGTTCATAAGGTAATAGGGGCGAGCTTTTTATTTGTGGGTTAACTATTCATAGGAATACGATAACGTTACGCCACTGTAAGTCGAGTAAGCACGAATTCCGATATGCCACGTACCCGCAGCGGGTGCTTGGAACGTACACACTTCGTTATTACCATTCTCGTAAGGGCGGCAATCAAAGTCACTGGTTTCTGGCTGCGACCCAAACTTCATGTACAAGTCTGCATCACCACTACCGCCAGACGTTTGTACCGTCATGGTCGTCACGCCTTCAGGAATAGTCCACGTATAACGATTCCAATTACTTTGTGATGCAGATAGTCCCGTCAGTTGACCTGATACCGGCTCAACAGTTGGGTCGGTACCTGGATCTGAACCGCCACTGCCGTCGCATCCGTTAGTATTCAGGTAGCTGTAAGCATCCTCAAGTTGCATAAGGCCAAAACCATATAAGTTATCACGTCCATTTGCCCCCTTATCTTCGGCAGCAGATGTCAACGCATTACGTATTTGGGTGTTTGAGCACTGAGGGAAATAACTCCACACTAAGGCCGCACCACCCGCTACGTGAGGCGTAGCCATTGAAGTTCCACTTAAAGAAGCATATGTGTCGGTGGGGTATGTTGAATAAACAGCACTACCCGGTGCAGCTATTTCAACTTGGTCGTTGTACTGACTGTAGCTTGCTCTATTTTCGTTTGAATCAACCGCGGCTACCGACATTACTGCGTCGTAAGAGGCTGGATATGACTTAGCGCTTGTACCTGCATTACCTGCAGCGGCAACCAGAAGTAAGCCATCATCAGTGAAATCTTGCATCGCGTTTTGCTCTGTCGTTGAAGCGCTGCCACCGCCTAAACTCATATTTACCACGTTAGCCCCGGCACTTTGACACTGTGAAATAGCGTCAATAAGATCAGAGGCGTAGGTCCAATCGCCATTGTCATTGAATATCTTAACGATATGTAGATTCACGCCAGGATAAACACCAACAACCCCTTCACTATTGTCATAAGCGGCAATGGTACCGGCAACATGAGTACCGTGACCGTTACCATCGTTATACCAATTCCCTACGGCACTATTATTCGCCTGGCCGGTTACACCATCGTTGGTACCAGGTAAATCTGGATGCCCTAGGTTGTATCCCGTGTCGATAACACATACACGTCGAGCGGTAGTATCTGCTTGCGAAAGCTGATTAGCTTGTACCATGGTGTAACCGTAAGGGGTGGTTTGTGCCATAGGTGTGCGTTTTACATCTACTTCAATACTTTCTACATTTGCATTGTTACGCAGTTTATTCAGGGCATTTCGGCTTAAAGACGCCGCCATCATGCGATGTTTTCCAAGCTCTTTACGAACATCTCCCCCCACCTTCTGTATTTCACTGCGGGCAGATTGCACTTCAAAAGGTCGCTTTACAGTAGATTTAGTGGCTTGAACTAGCTCAGCTGAGCCAGATTTACTGCTACTGGCATTGCTAATGACATCTGTAGTTAATGTTTCTTTGAATTTAATAATATAGCGCTGCTCTTCTTGTGCAGACTTACCTTTTATTACAAGTCTTTTGCCGAGTAAAGATTGAAGCGATGCTTTTTCTTCAACTTTTACTGGTGCATTGGTGGTGTTTATCGCTGTCGCATTTTTTGTTATTGCTGCTGTTGCAGCGTGACTGACCAACCCTACAGATACTGCAAGGGCAATGGCTGATATACTTGTGTGTTTCATATTCACTGTTATTTCCTGTTGTCTGTCTTGTCGTGTTTCAACGCTTTACAGCGTTTTTGAAACTTCGTTGTTATT
Source organism: Alteromonas lipotrueae (assembly GCF_019249215.1). Lineage (GTDB taxonomy): Bacteria > Pseudomonadota > Gammaproteobacteria > Enterobacterales > Alteromonadaceae > Alteromonas > Alteromonas lipotrueae. The sequence goes on along the minus strand of NZ_JAESDI010000014.1, from coordinate 71,897 downwards.
AATAGACATTCAGGGCAAACGCTACTTCCTACGAAAGCACTCCATGCTCGAATTCGCCAACGGCCCACATGCCTTTTATCATGGCATTAGGTAATACACCCAATACGCACCAATTAACTATTAAGCATTGAATCAACGAGTTAAGTATTACGTTACGTTCCTTATGTTGAAAATATATACGTAAGTTGCAGATTGGATTGTGCTTTAGTAGCGTTGGAATTTTGGCAAATGCAGGCAGGGCGTGATATTTAAGTGTAAAGCACCAATTTGTAAGTAAATGTTAATTCAGAAATTAGAAAAACTTAAAAATAACTTAAGTCAAACTTATCTCTGCCCTAACGTGTTTCAGAAATGAAAAAGCCGCTTACGGTTAGGTTAACGGCTTACATGTGTAATGAATAATTGTTTAGCGACGAAATGAGCTAATTAGCCACGTTGGCGCACTATCTCGTACAAGCAAACACCAGTAGCTACCGATACATTCAAGCTACTTACACTACCTGCCATTGGTAACTTCACTAATTCATCACAGGTCTCTTTGGTAAGCCTGCGCATGCCTTTACCTTCAGCGCCCATTACTAGTGCGGTTGGGCCATCTAGTTTTATATCGTAAAGGGTTTTGTCGGTTTCGCCCGCTGTGCCCACAATCCATAAACCTTTATCTTGTAGGTGCTTTAACGTACGCGCCAAGTTAGTCACTTGAATAAGTGGGATAACTTCCGCTGCTCCGCACGCGACTTTGCGCACAGTGCCGTTAAGGCTGGCCGATTTATCTTTCGGTACTACCACTGCATGCACACCCGCGCCATCGGCGGTACGCAAACAGGCACCTAAGTTATGCGGGTCGGTAATACCGTCAAGCACAAGCAATAAGGGCTTACTTTCTTTGTCTAAGATTCTATCTAAGTCAGCTTCATCCATTACACGAGCGGGTTTCGCTCTGGCGACCACGCCTTGGTGCTGTTCGCCGTTAACTTTGTCGTCTAGTGCTTTACGCTGACAAAACTGTACTGATATACCAAATCGACGTGCTTGATTAACAATATTAGTCAAACGCTCGTCGTTACGGCCTTTTAATACCATAACTTCCATTACACGCTCTGGTTCTTGTTCTAAAACCGACTGCATTGCATGTAAACCATATAACCATTCTTGCTGTGCCATTAACGCTTATCCCCTTTCTTCGAACGCGATGGTGCCCCTTTGCCTTTTGGCGCGCCCTTTTTAGGGCCTCGCTTGGCATTTCTAGGCGGCTTCTTCGCACTGGCTACTTTAACCTTCTTGCCGCCGGGGCCGCGCAGCATAGACTTATCCAGCAATAAATCAATCTTTCTTTCATCAAGGTTAACCGCAGCCACCTTCACTTCTACGGTATCGCCTAGTCTAAATTGACGATGTCCAGACTCACCTGCCAGTATTTGCTTTACTTGGTCATAGTGATAAAAATCATCATCTAGCGAGGTGATATGCACAAGGCCATCGATGTGATATTCGGTTAAGCGAATAAACAAACCAAAGTTTGTCACTGAACTGACTACGCCTTCAAAGGTATCGCCAACGTGGTCAAGCATGAATTCACATTTAAGCCAATCAGCAACATCACGGGTAGCGTCGTCGGCACGACGTTCGGTCATCGAGCATTGTTCGCCTAGCTGTTCAATTTCTTCAACCGTGTAATTCTTCGCACCTGAAACCGTATTTTTACCTTTTTGCTTAGCAATAATACCTTTCAGCGCACGGTGAACCACTAAGTCTGGGTAACGACGAATAGGCGACGTAAAGTGCGCATAGGCTTCAAGGGCTAAGCCAAAGTGACCTAGGTTATCGCCATCGTAAATAGCCTGCTTCATTGAGCGAAGCAACATGGTTTGAATCAGCTCTTCGTCAGGACGACCACGGGTTTTTAATACCACATCGGTAAAATCTGCCGGTAAGGCTTCATCGGTAATTTTGTGCGGCACGCCTATTTCAGCTAAGTAGCTGGTGAAAGCTGTCAGCCTATCGGCATCGGGTTTATCGTGTACACGATATAGTGTAGGTGCTTCATTTTCAGACAGTGTTAGTGCAGCACTAACGTTAGCTAAAATCATGCACTCTTCAATAAGTTTGTGGGCATCGTTACGGATAAGCGGCACGATGTTTTCAATTTTACGCTGGGCGTTAAATACAAACTTACTTTCTTGGGTTTCAAACTCAATAGCACCACGGTGCTGACGGGCTTTTTTCAGCGAACGATATAAGTCGTGAAGATCACGCAAATGCGGCACTTGTGCTTCATATCGTTGATGAAGGTCTTTGTCGCCTTGCAGTATTTTCCATACCTTGGTGTAAGTTAAACGAGCGTGAGAGTTCATTACGGCTTCATAGAACTGATAAGTATCTAACTTACCTTGGGCGGTAATGGTCATCTCGCACACCATACACAAGCGATCAACTTCTGGGTTCAGTGAACACAAGCCGTTAGACAGCACTTCCGGTAGCATAGGAATAACTTGCTCGGGGAAATACACCGAGTTGCCCCGTTGCTGGGCTTCATCGTCTAATGCAGTACCATTTCGTACGTAGTAACTGACATCCGCAATGGCTACCCATAGTTGCCAACCACCATCATCTAACGGTTCACAATATACGGCATCATCAAAATCACGAGCGTCTTCACCATCGATGGTAACAAGTGGAAGCTGACGTAAATCGATTCGCCCTTCTTTTGCTTCATCGGGCACTTGCTCGGTAAGGCTTTTAACCTGTTTGGTAACGCCTTTTGGCCATTGGTGCGGAATATCAAAGGTGCGAAGCGCCATCTCTATTTCCATACCAGGCGCCATATGTTCACCTAGTACTTCAACAATTTTACCCACTGGGCTCATTTTACGACGTGGGCGCTGCGTAAGCTCAACCACCACTATTTGCCCCATACGGGCGCCGTTTACATGTTCAGGGGGAATAACAATTTCATACTGTAGACGGCTGTCATCTGGCACAACCATGCCAAACCCTTGCTCTACAAAGTAGCGACCAACAATAGGCTCTGAACGCGGCTCTACCACTTGCGTAATAAAGGCTTCTTTACGACCGCGACGGTCAGTACCGCTTACTCGCGCTTCTACAATATCGTCATGTAAAAACAGTTTCATTTGGCCTGCACTAATGAACAGATCACCGCTTTTATCTTCGGGGCGCAAAAAGCCGTAGCCATCTCGGTGGCCAATCACTTTACCGCGGAACAACTCATCTTGATCTTGAAGAATATACTTCTTTTGACGGGTGAACTGAACTTGCCCTTCTCGCTCCATAGCGCGAAGGCGGCGCTGAATGCCAATGCGAGCATCTTCTTCTTCGGCATTCACTCCCGTACATATTTCAAGAAAAGACATAGGTCTGTCTTCTTCTTTCAATAAACTCATCAAAAACTCCCGGCTTGCTACCGGATTTTCGTACTTTTCTTTCTCGCGCTGATAATGCGGATCATCACTCATAGAGTTGTTCTGTCGCCTCGTTAGTTTATTCATTTTTCAAACACTGTTGCCCTGTTCAAGGGGTGGCAATTTTAAAGCGTTCGATTTACGCACAGTATAACAGCAATCTACACAAAACATTGCGTTATAAAACTGCCATGCCAGTGTCATACTCTTTCGATATATCTTTAGTTCTCAATCACTAAAAAAATAACGTTTACGGACACGCCTTATGGACAGACGTTCTTTTATTAAATTAAGTTCTATCGCCGGTGCCAGTGTTGCCATTTCAACGGGCTTAGCCGGCTGTGTTTCTACTAAAAAGCCTCAAGATAGTGCCAGCTTCACTCATGGGGTTGCAAGCGGCGACCCACTGCATAATAGCGTTATACTTTGGACCCGCGCTTTGCCCGACAAAAGCGCAGCAAACGCCAACATTTTATGGGAAGTATCAACTTCAAAAGATTTTAGTACTCTTGTTGCCAGTGATATTGCCGAGGCCAAGCAATCACGAGACTATACCGTTAAAGTTGATGTCACCGGTTTGAATCCAGCCACCCGCTATTACTATCGTTTTAAAAGCGCAAATAACATGAGCGAAGTAGGTACAACATTAACCTTGCCGAAAGACAACGTAAGCCAGGTAATGTTCGGGGTGTTTTCATGTTCTAACTACCCTGCGGGCTTTTTTACGCCGTATGCTGATGCTGCGACACAACAGAATATTGATTTTGTATTACATCTAGGCGACTACATTTACGAATATGATGGCGAAGGCTATGCCACCGAGCATGCTAAAGAATTAGGCCGCACGTTTGCTAAAGACAACGACACCGAGCTTTATACTCTTGAAGATTACCGTAAACGCTACGCGCTCTATCGTAACGACCAAGGTTTATTAGATTTACACCGTGCTAAGCCTTTTATTGTGGTGTGGGACGATCATGAAATCACTAACGACACCTACAAAGATGGCGCAGAAAATCATCAAGAAGATGAAGGGGATTTTTATGCGCGCAGGGCCGCGGCGGTGCAGGCCTATTATGAGTGGCTACCCATTCGACCTACCTTTGGCGAAAGCAGATTAGAAATATACCGCCAGTTTACCTTTGGCGACTTAGTTGACCTATACATGCTAGATACCCGTGTTCTCGCGCGAGACAAGCAATTAGCCTATAGCGACTTTCGCGACCCTGATGCGCCCGATTCCGAGGCTTTTGATTTACCCGGATTTACCAAGGCGATTAGTGCGCCAGAACGAGGCTTACTGGGTGCTGCTCAACGAACATGGCTTAATACGGCCATGAACAATAGCAAAGCGAAATGGCAAGTATTAGGGCAGCAGCTTTTAATTGGCCGCATGATGTTTCCTGCCTCTATCTTTAATGGTGTCCCTTTTGAAAAAATTCCTGCTCATGTGCACGCCCTTGCAAATAGCAAACGCAGAAAGCTAGCCGGAGAAACCATTTCAGCACAAGAAGAAAAGCTGCTAGCCGCTGCCATGCCATACAACCTTGATGCCTGGGATGGCTATCCGGTAGAAAGGGAACAATTGCTAACGGCAGTGCAACAATTAAATAAACCTGTGATCGCGTTAGCAGGCGACACGCACAATGCGTGGCATAACACCTTAACCTTGCAAGATGGCACAGCGGTGGCAACAGAGCTGGCCACATCCAGTGTCTCATCGCCGGGTATGGAGCATTATTTGAAAATGGATGCTGACGCTGCGACAACCATGGCGGAAGATCTTCCTGTACTTATCGATGATTTAGCATATTGCAATTTGCATCAGCGGGGATATTTAACGGTATCTTTTACTGAAAAACAGGCGGTTGCCACGTGGCGTTATGTAGATTCCATTAAATCCACGTCTGCCAGCACAGTAAATAGTCATGAGTTTGTCATTGAGGCCTGACGAAGGCCTGTTTAGTGGCCGAGTAGAGGCTAAGTAAAAAAAGTAAGTAGTGGCTGGATTGAGACTAGTAAAGCGCTAGCCGCGTTACTTGCCACCTAGCACCAAGACAAAAAAAATCCCGTTACCGCCAAAAGCGAAACGGGATTTTTTATTATTGAAAAGCTACCGATATTAGTAGCTATAGTAGAAACGCACGCCTGCAATGCGCGGCATACCGCGAACATAAGTAGGAATACCTAAACCACCGCCGGTATTACCAGCATCAATCACATACTCTTTATCGAAGGCATTTTCTAAATACACTTCATACGCAAAGCTGCTTGCTTCTTGTGAAAACTGTACAGAGATATCTGTCAATGAATGAGTATCTTGCGACAAACCAGGGTAGTTACTGCTTTCAAAGAATACTTCAGACTGGAAGCTCGTTAGCCAATTCACATTCACTAACCAGTTCTGAACTTCAAATTCCTTATTAATATTAATAGCACCACTCACCTCAGGTGCTAGACGAAACTTATTTCCGGCATACTGGAATGGACTACCATCAGCCGTTTCATCAGCAAACTCTGCGTCTAGGAAGCCGATACTACCGGTTATCGATAACGTATCGCTGTAATGGTAAGTTCCCATGCCTTCAATGCCCGACATGGTTGAATCACCCACAGTTACGGTAATGGATTGCAAAGTTTCAGGATCAGTATAAGACTGTTGATAATCACTATATTCATACGTAAAAATCGCGCCTGAGAAAGTGAAATTGTTACTTTGGTATTTAACCCCTAAATCGTAGCTATCAACAATTTCAGCTTTGGTTGTCGATACCCCAGAAAAATCCGCATTAACTACGGGTGAGCGACGGCCGCGCGCGTAGTTTGCGTAAAAATTCCAGCTATCGTTCATGTCATAACTAACGGCAAAGCGAGGTAGCGTATCGTCGAAGTCGCCTTCACCCTCAAATTCAAATGTGCCTGAATCTAATGTATAGGTGTTTTTGGTATAGCGTGATTCATCAATATAACGTACACCAGCGGTCACATTCACCTTGTCAGTCACAAAGTAAGATACCTCAGCCACATAAGACGTGATATCTAGCTCTGCCTCAAAAATATAAGGGCCTTGAATAATAGTTGAGGGAAAGTCTGCACTTGAAATTGGCGTGCCGTCGGCATTAAACAATGAAGACACTAACATAGCACGCAAAGCTTCAATTTCTTCAAGCGAGGCATCGGTAGCAATATTTTGATTTAACGGAATATTGGTTGAGGCTTCTAGTTGAGCTTTTACCGCGTCGAAGGTGCCACGTACAAACGGGTCTACCATAACGTAATACGGCAGTATCGAATCATCTTGGCTTACAGAGGCGCCCACAAAAGCCACCAGCTTTTCGCCCGAATCATAAACCAAGCGCATAGATCCACCGCTTAGTGTTGCATCGTTATCGAAGTATGCATCTTGAATTCTAAGGGCTGAACCATCGGCATCAAACCCTTCACTCACTTCTACGTCTTTATAATACGCATCGCCATGAAACATTAAGCTGTTGCTAATATCGTAATCTAGTGAAATATCGTAGGCCTGCAGCGTACGCTCAATGCCAAGCTCGCTCCCCATACTAAATTCAGCAGCCGTAAACGGGCTGGTATCGCCGCCATTAGGGGCAATTGAACCTGATTTAAAGGCAATACCCGGTTGGTCGTTATATTCCATTGAAGCACGGGCGATTATTTCAAAGTTATCGTAGCTGGCCTTCCATGTACCACGAAGGGCCTGCACTGATATGCCTTGTAAGTCTTCGCTGTTACAGGGTACGGTATTGCCTAAATGGTCAATCATGTCGGCGTTGCCATAATAACTGTCTTCAGAACACGCATTGTTTTCTACAATACCGTCCATCTCACGATATAAGCCCGCAATACGCACGCTATGATTGTCATTAATAGGTGTATTGAACATGAACTCGGCTTCTTTACCCGACTCAGTGTCGTAACCTACCTGAACCGTTGCTTCCTTTTCATTGGTAGGCAAGTGAGAGTGAATACTGATAGCACCGTTAGCCGCGGCAACACCAAATAGTGTGGGCTGCGGGCCTTTTAATACTTCAACGCGAGCAATATCGTAAAGCGCCACACTTGATACGGTTTTCTTACTGATATCGAAGCCATCTTGATATACGGAGATACGTGGCGTGGCCGAAACGGAAGATCCGTCGTCTGTAACGCCACGAATATTAAATGAAGGCAGGCTTACCGCTTGTTCTTGTATTTGCACGTTTGGCAAAACGCGAGATAGCTCATCAAGTTCCATAATGTTAGTGCGTTCTAGAAAGTCGCCTGAAATTACATCCATGGTTACCGGAACATCCATTATCGATTGCTCACGCATTTGAGCAGTAACAGTAATTTCTTCAATGTAGTCTTTCTCATCTGCTGGTGAATCTGTATTAGCAAATGTTGGAGCGGCCAATGCACTAAAAATAGCGCTGGCTAATAGGGTTTTTGAAAACATGTGTCTGTCCCTTAATGAATATTTCGTTAGTGTGTTGTGCGCTTGATTGAGTGTGTTTTTTCATGGTTTATTGCAGTAGTGGTCAGAGCTCTGCAAAGCAGATGAATCTAATCTTGTTATAAGACGAAATGATGAAGCGAAGGTGACAGGTAAGAGGCAGTTTTATGACAACATGTTTCAAAACCCAATAAATATCATGCACGTATATAAGTACACAATGAATGTGTTGGATTGGAGTAAGAGGCTATTGATAGCCTACTGGATGTTTTTTCTTGCGATCTTAATTTATTAAAGTCGCACTATATTGCGGTTTAAGTGAATTGCGGACGAACTATATTGCAGTTTAAATGAATTGCGGGCGAAGTGAATTTGCTCAAGCATTGTTGCAGTGGGGGAAGTTTTCGAGCGCGCCATATACTTTTTAGCGAACGTGCTTAATGGCGAGCGAACGTGCTACCAGTGATTGCTAGCCTAAGTGGATTAGCTGTCCAATGGGCGTTTTGCTGCGCGTACTGCTTTAGGGTGCATTAGCTGTTCAAGCTTGCTTAAGTAACTGGCTATTTTTTGATGTTGCGCTTTGTCGTTAGTGACTGAATTGTGCAGCCATTGGTAAGCATCTTGATAATCATAGGGGCTACCGTAGCCGTCTAGAAACAATTCAACTAACTGCAATTGCGCCTTTAAGCTTTTCATTGCCGCGGCTTCTCGCAAATACACCACCGCTCTTTCTTTGTCTTGTTGCACCAATGTACCATTGGCGTAATAACGGCCAAGCTGTTCTAAAGCAGCTGGAAAGCCTTGATTTGCTGCGTCTTCAATGTGAGTCATACCTCGAGCGGGCTCTGCGTCGACACACACACCCCACGCTAACATGTCACCCCATAAAAACTGATACGCGGGCACTTTAAGTATATCGGCACGGGCTTCTATGTCTTGCACCAGCTGACATCTATCAGTGACCACTTTATCTAAGTGGGTATTGGCATTAATCATATCGATAAGCGCATTTTGATCGTATAACTGCACCGCACGAATTTCATCAATAGTTTCCCCTTCAGCCAACACCGCTGCGCTGAAAAGCGAAGAAAGCAATAAACAAATTGTGGGCAGTGAATACAATTTCATATCAATGGCTTCTTTGTTTAGAAATTAATGTTTAAAAGTAACACTTTTAAATCGTTCAGATATAAAGGCGGGGAAACAAATAACGGTATGTATATAACGCTATTGCATCTAGGCCTTATTGGCTATGTTTAATTATCGGCCATTACAGCGAATACTTAATGGTAATTTAACGGGGCTTTGTGGCAGCCCCGCTTCAAGCCCGTATTCGCTAGTGGCTGCTTTTGCGGTTACACAGCGCGGACTGTAGATGGCGGGAGTGATCGGCCAAATCTATTCCTAAATCGGTAAGGTAACCGCCATCAGGCTGAGTAATCAAACCCTTTGTATAAAGTCTTGATGCGGCATTCACCATTGATTGGCTGGCATCGTGATGTATTTTTAGGCCTTGTAATAAACTGTCTGTAGGAAACTTAACTAATAAGTTAAGTTCGTCGAGCATGTCCTGGTCAAATATTGTCATACACTCACCTTAGGCAAAAAAGGGTATTATTGTTATTCACTCTTTTGTATAGACAGTTCAACTACTTGAAGTTCAACCGCACTAACGCTATCAGACTACCATTTACTCAGGGTGTCCAGATTATTTTATCAACATACGCCGCTAAAATCTGAGAAGCCACCCTTTTAGCCCACTGAACTGATCGGACTTTGTGTCGAAATAGTATATTCTTGTTCCTAACTTTAGTCTGCGGATACCCCCTGTTCAAATGAAGTACAAAGATTTACGTGACTTTATTCACCAGTTGGAAGCCAAAGGTGAATTGGTTCGCATTAGCCAGCCAATCGATACCGATTTAGAAATGACCGAAATAGCTGACCGCACACTACGTGCCGGTGGCCCTGCGCTATTATTTGAAAACCCTAAAAACCATAGCATGCCTGTATTGGCCAACTTATTTGGCACACCAGAACGTGTGGCAATGGGAATGGGGCAAGAGTCGGTTGCGGCACTTCGAGAAGTGGGCGAATTACTGGCCTATTTAAAAGAACCCGAACCACCTAAAGGACTAAAGGATTTATGGCAAAAATTGCCTGTTTTTAAACAGGTACTGAATATGCCCGCCAAGGTCGTAAAAAAAGCACCTTGCCAAGAAGTCGTACTAACCGGTGATGATGTCGATTTAGGTAAACTGCCTATCCAGCGTTGCTGGCCCGGTGATGCCGCGCCGCTTATTACGTGGGGTTTAAGTGTGACCAAAGGCCCGCATAAAAACCGCCAGAACCTAGGTATCTATCGCCAGCAGGTTATCGGTAAGAACAAGCTTATTATGCGTTGGTTATCTCACCGTGGTGGTGCGCTCGATTTTCGTGAATGGTGCCAAACTCACCCAGGAAAGCCCTATCCAGTAAGCGTAGCACTAGGGGCCGATCCGGCCACTATTTTAGGTGCCGTTACTCCTGTGCCTGACACCCTTTCCGAATATGCCTTTGCAGGGTTGTTACGAGGCGATAAAACCGAAGTGGTTAAATCGATAAGTAACGACCTGCAAGTACCCGCGAGTGCTGAAATTGTTCTGGAAGGTTATATTGCACAAGACGAAGTCGCGCCCGAAGGGCCTTACGGCGATCATACGGGTTACTACAACGAAGTTGATGACTTCCCTGTGTTTACGGTAACCCATATTACCCATCGTAAAGATCCTATTTACCATTCAACGTATACCGGTCGCCCGCCTGATGAGCCAGCTATTTTAGGCGTAGCATTAAACGAAGTATTCGTACCTATTTTGCAAAAGCAGTTTCCAGAAATTGTAGACTTTTACCTACCGCCAGAAGGGTGTTCTTACCGCATGGCTGTGGTTACCATGAAAAAACAATATCCGGGTCATGCTAAGCGCGTAATGATGGGTGTATGGTCGTTTTTACGACAGTTCATGTACACCAAGTTTGTGATAGTGTGCGATGACGACGTAAACGCCCGCGACTGGAACGACGTAATTTGGGCGATTACCACGCGTATGGATCCGGCCCGCGATACGGTTATGATTGAAAATACTCCCATCGACTATTTAGATTTTGCTTCGCCAGTGTCTGGCCTTGGGTCGAAGATGGGGATGGACGCCACCAATAAAATGCCCGGTGAAACCGACCGTGAATGGGGCGAACCCATTGTGATGGACGAAGACGTGAAAAAACGGGTGGATGATATCTGGGATGAACTTGGTATCATGGACTTACCAACGGCGAAACGCTAACAGCAAACGTAAGAAGAGATTACATGTCAGAAATTAAATGTAAGGTTGCCAGCATCACGCCGTTAACCGACGTAGTATACAAAATTGAATTAACACCTCCCGCGCCAGTTGCCTTTCAAGCAGGCCAGTACGCACTTATTGATATGGGCGAAAAAGACAAGCGCCCCTTCTCTATTGCCAATGCCGCCTATGATAATTCACGCATTGAACTTCACATTGGCGCAGAGCCTGGCAATACTTTTGCCGGTGAAGTATTGAGTCGTATGAAAGAAGAAGGCGAAATTAGTCTTAGCGTAAATAACGGTGAAGCCTTTTTGCAATCAAACGGCTTGCCGATGGTACTAATCGCTGGCGGCACAGGCTTTTCCTATACCTACTCTATCTTACAGCAGCATCTGAACAGCGGTGATAAAACGCCTATTACCCTTTATTGGGGAGGCCGTCATGCCGGTGATTTATATCTATCAGAAGCGCTAAATGCACTCGCTGCCAAGCACGATAACTTTACCTTTGTACCTGTAGTGGAATTTGCCGAAGACGACTGGAAAGGTAGAACAGGATGGGTTCACCATGCAGTATTAGCCGACCATACAGACTTCGAACACATGCAAGTGTATGTTGCTGGACGTTTTGAAATGGCTAAAACCGTACGTGAAGACTTTACCGTTCGCGGCTTAAAAGTAGAAAATCTATTTGGCGATGCCTTCGCGTTTATTTAAACATACATACATATTGTTACATTTTAAAATGGTGGCTCTGTACATATAGAGATAGTATGAAAATTGATTAACAAAGCGTTGAGCACCTTTCCACTGACTGCTCAACGAGTTGCTTTGTTATAATCGGTATCCAAAGGGCGGGATAGCCCTTTTTGGCCTAGCAAGAAGCATTGGCACCTTAATTGTTTGTTTTTGCTTTTGCTTGCGCCTTTTCTTAACGTATGTAGGAGTAAATCATGTTTAACGCCAAAAATCTTCTTGTTGCTTCAGCCGCGATGGGCTTGATTGGCTGCGGTGGTAGCGATAGTACCCCAGACACTCAAACGCCTCCATCCGGCGGCTCTGGTGGCGGAAACTCATCATTTGAATATATTGTTAACGCCTCTTACACATCGAAGTGCGGCACTGTTACTCCCCAACCTGAAGCGGTTATCGTACGGCATGATGCATCAGGCGACGCTGTAGAAGTCTATGAAGCCGATGAAAATGGCGATATTACGATAGACTATGGTGATGTAGCCACTTTCAGCTCAATTACTTTCTCAATCGGCGACAATGGCCGCTTTCCTGAAGTAAAAACCTACGTGTCGGTTACTGCCGATAAAATTCTTAATATGATCTCCTTTCCCGGTGCCGATGATAATGTGACTCAATGTGAATGCGAGAGTGTCACTTTTGATATCAGTGAATTTACGGCATCAGGCAGTGTTAATGTGCGTGCATCTGCGGCCAATACTAATGAGCAAACGTATTTATCTAGCATTGACGACGTGGCTGAAGCCGAAGTGTGTAGAACGGTTGATGGCGAATGGCCTAGTTTAGCAGTCGTTATTTCAACTCCCATTAACGGCCAGCCGTACCAAGAAATAGAGGTGTACAGCACTCAGATATCTGATTATGACGTTGATAGCACGAATACTATTTCGCTATCAGATGCACACCTTAATACAAACGTTCCTTATTTAGTCACCAATACACCTGTATTTACTGAAAGCGTTTACCGCGTATCAAGTTCTAGCCAGATTGAAGATTTACACTCTTTTGATTTTTACAAAGGCGCTGACTCACTCGCCTTTTTACCGCAAAGTTTACCTATTTACAGCGAAAGCGAAAACTTGGAAACCTATCTTACATTTCAAGAAACAACCTATGATGAGATACTTTTTGATGACATAGAAGGTTTCGTTTGGATGGACATGGTGTCTGGTGTTTCGGTCGATTCAGATTATGCAGGCGTCGTCGATTTTACCGTGATGGAACCAACCCCATTCCTTGAAGCCGCTCAAGATATGCTTTCAGGCGACGATTATGATTTCTCCAATACCGGTGCCGACAATGTTTACCTGTATTTCAGTTCAGGTGGTGAATTTTCTTTCAGCTTGACCACTCCCGCTCAAGGTTCAATGAGCATTCTTGATACGCTGAATTTTGATGATGTTGTTTTACCTTTCGAACTAGATTTAGACATAACACAGGAAATAGAGTCAGGGTTCTTGTATCTGCGAGTAGAAGACGTACTAAATACAACTGATTATCTTGAATCTTTATCTGATTGGAGTAATTCTTCATTTGGTGCCCTTTATATAGCAAGATAGTTAGCAAATTACTTTCACCTTTGGCAATAGCCTCTTTTTGAAGAGGCTATTCTTAATACACCTTTTAATTCGACAATTAACTTCTCCACACGTTAAGGCTATTTGTTGCTTTCTCTCGTATCCAGTATGGTGATAAAAAAGAGATGGAGAAAACAATGATAAAAAGCATTCCGACATTCGTAAAAATTTCAGCGCTAGCAGTATTACCACTTTCCTTGACCTTTACAGCGCAAGCGCAAAATGAACAACAACAAGCCTTATACAAAATAGCCGAAGACATTTCCCCAAAGCGCATTGAAAGCGATATCACCACCCTTGTGAATTTTGGAACCCGACATACCTTATCGGAAACCGAATCAGATACCCGAGGCATAGGGGCCGCAAGGCGCTGGATTAAGGCTGAGTTTGAAAAGATATCAGCCGAATGTGGTGGTTGCTTAGACGTGTATTTTCAGTCTGAAACCATTAGCGGTGAAAAACGTATACCCGACCCTGTCGAGGTAGTAAGCGTTATTGCTATTCAACGCGGCAGTACCGATCCAGAACGTTACGTGATGATGTCTGGTGATATAGATTCTCGCGTATCTGATGTGATGGATTTCACATCAGACTCACCTGGCGCAAACGATAATGCATCGGGCGTAGCTGGCACACTGGAAGCTGCGCGAATATTATCAAAATACACATTCAACGGCAGTATTGTTTATGCTGCGCTGGCAGGTGAAGAACAAGGCCTGTTTGGTGGGCGTATTATGGCAAACCAAGCGCAAAAAGACGGCTGGCGGTTAAAAGCCGTATTGAACAACGACATGATTGGCAATATAGAGGGCGTTAATGGGGTTATCAACAACACCACGGCGCGCATATTTGCTGAAGGCACTCGCGTAACCGAAACCACAGATGAAGCTCGCACCCGCCGCTTCACAGGTGGAGAAGTCGATTCACCAAGCAGAAACTTAGCAAGATACATTGATAAAATTGCCGACCAATACATTGAGAATCTAGATACCATGGTCATTTATCGATTAGATCGCTTTGGTCGTGGCGGGCACCATCGCCCCTTCAACGATTTAGGTTTTCCCGGTATTCGTATTATGGAAACCAATGAAAACTACACTCGCCAGCATCAGGACCTTCGAGAAGAAGATGGTATCAAGTATGGCGATACCTTAGACGGTGTGAATTTTGATTACGCAGCCAAGCTAACTGGTTTAAACGCAGTATCGCTAGCGGCTATGGCTTGGGCGCCCAACCCACCATCTAATGTAAAAATTAAAGGCGCCGTTCAGCCTTCTACCACATTAATGTGGGATATAGCAGATACAGCGCAAAACCCTCAACTGTCGGGCTATAAAGTTTACTGGCGTCATACCGATGCACCGCAATGGGAATTTAGTAAGTTTGTTGGTAAGGTGAACGAAGCCACGTTAGAAAACGTAGTGATTGATAACTACTTTTTCGGGGTTGCCAGTGTGAACAACGATGGCATTGAAAGCCCAGTTGTATTCCCAGGCGCTACAGGCAGTTTTGGCCAGTAACGGTTATACTGTTAATAGGTAATAGCGCCTATAGATAATAATAACGTTGTTTAGGAGATGTCGCCCGTGTTGGTGAGAGTCATCGCTTTATTAAGTTTTATCACAGTGGTGGCGCCGTTAAAGGCAAACAGTGTCACCCTTGCCGCAGCGCCATTTGAAACTTACGTAAGCGATGAGGGCGAACCTTCAAGACTCACGTCTATCGTTGAAGCGGCGTTCTCGCGAATGCAAACCGACCTAGAGCTTCAGGTTATGCGCGATGCCTTCTTAGGTAGCGCAGTACGTTCTGGTAAGGTGGATGGCGAGTTCGCCTATATAGACTTAGGCGAAAGAAAAGACGCGATTACCCTTTCAGCCCCCTACTTACCCATCTATTTGTATGCCACGGGCAAAAAATACGATGTGGAAGAGATTAAGCTGATACCGCATTTAAAAGACAGTCGCGTAGCGATAGAAAACCGCTTTGCTAATACGCCAAAGTTCCGCATGCTAAAAGAAGTGAAGTGGTCACGTAATCCCAGTACGTACGACGCATTTAAGCAATTGGCCGATGACAGAGCGCCGTACTTAATTACCACCCGTTTGCTTATTGAAGAGTTTAATTTACTTCTTGATAAAGACGGTGAAGAGCTTTTACATGTGTCTTCAGCAGCATTAATGAACGCAGGTTTTTCTTTAGCATTGGGCAACAATACGCCTAACGCTAAGGCCACTATTAAAGCGTTTGAACAAACGATTGACGTCATGCAGCAAGATGGCAGTTACAATAAAATTCTAGGGCTGCCTTGGCTTACCAAAGATATTAACGACGATGGTATTGCCGACTATATTGGTGAAACTAGCGTTAGCCTTGTGCCAGCAAGTGCACTTATCGCCTACCCATTAGATAAAGCATTACCTGGTGATAGCAGTGTTTACGTTATTGATGGTGTTATCGTTGAAACTAAAGCTGAGGCGATGGCTATGCTTGATGGCGTTAAAGCCGAGCGAGAAAGTCTACTCGACCCTGATGTTTATCAAACCATGATTAGGCGCTGGTAATTATTTAGCCGCGCTTTTTAGCAGCGTCTTTTGCTAGCAAACTAGAAGAGCGGCCTTGTAGTCAATGATTTTGCGAAACCGCTCTCGCTTTCTTGGTTTTCAACTAGTAATTTCGAGAATATCAAATGTTGAGCCCGCATCCCCTCTGATTAACAAAATGCAATCAGAAGTATGCGCCGGAAACTCTATTTTGTTCTCCCAACCTTCTACGTATTTTTGTTGATAATCGTTACATCTAAGTTCCACTGAATCAACATTCCCTTGAGACACTTCAACTTTAAATGTTGAGAATTCATAAAATTGAGACCACGCGCCCAAACTACTAAGCTGACCTTTAGTGACGTTTGCTGATTCAGTCGCTTTAGCAGCGTTAAGTGCGTCTGCAAATTGTTGATAGGTTTCTTCAGATAAATTAAGGCCATTAACACTCCCCATACGCGAAAGGGTTTCGGCGGCGCCATTAAAATTGCCGAAATAAAGCTGTGACTGAAAAAGATTCACCGTAGACTTAGCCAATATTGCTATAGGCAAGTGTTCGTATAAATCTACTGTAATGTGGGATTGGCGCATATATTCTAAAAATTCTTCATTTTTATAATAATAGATAGACTTTAACCACGCAGCCAAAGCATGTTCGTTTAAATTTTTAGTATGGTCTTCCACCAAATCGTCTATGGATTTTTTTATGCTAAGCATATCCGCGGTAGGGCTAGAAAGCGCATCTATGGTAGCTTGGTATTCTTTTGCAAAAGCAGGCGTCACACTACCTTCGCTATGGCCAGCCTCTGAGTATGTGTGTTTAACAAACAGGGTTTGAGCACTTGCTACTGGCTTATTGTTAACGAGTGCAGGAGAATATTGAAGGTTTCTTATGTATTTAGTGACTTTTTTAACGTATCTGTCTTTGCCTGAATAATCAAAAACAACGATGTCTTTCGTTGTACCGTCTTTGTCTATTATAAATGAAACTCTTGTCCAACCTTCCATCCCTCCGCGCGAGGTAAAGGCCTCTTCCACTTTGTTAGCATTTTTTATTATTTTGGCGGCTTTAACTTCTTTGCTGTTGCCATTGCCAAAAGAGGTAGCACTGAACATTATCAATAACACGCATAATAACGCAGAAAATATTTTCACCATTTATTCCTATTTTTTAGCGTGTTAAAAGCAAAAAAACCTCAACATCGCGTTTCCTGTTTAATTCTAAATTGTTTATAGCATCTATCTTTAAAACTTAACAATAAATCGAAACGTCACGAGACAACTTATCAACACACATAAGATTCACTATGCCCTTCAATTTAGACTTCGAGTTCCTCCTAACATAATTATCATCTGATACTTGTTGATCTCAATCAAACTTCGGCATAAACTTTCAGTAATTTCTGAAAGTTCAGCAGGTATAGACATGAAAATGACACCACTTATTACTTCTGCGGTTATGCATTTCGGCGAAATGGGCAGTCGTTGGGGCTTTAACCGTACTGTGGGCCAAATTTTGGCGCTGATTGTACTTGCTGATGAGCCCATCTCAGCACAAGAAATTGCCGACGCGCTAAATATATCCCGAGGCAATACCAGTATGGGGCTAAAAGAATTGCAATCATGGCGTTTGGTTAAGCAACACCTTGTTCCCGGTGAGCGCAAAGAGTTTTTTATTGCCGGCGGTGACATTTGGACACTTGCTAACCGCGTATTCGAAGAACGCCGTAAACGTGAAATAGACCCTACCATGAGCTTATTGCGGGATTTGCTATTAGATACCCCCGCCAACAAAACTGAAGCCAATGCGCAAGATAAGCTGAATGAAATTCACGACTTATTAGAGTCGGTGACCGCGTGGTCACAAGAGCTTCAGAACCTAGGCCCAGATAAACTTAACACCTTGATGAAACTCGGCTCGGGCGTAGGCCGTATGTTAGAACTGAAAGACAAAATTCTGCCGGGAAAAAATTCCGTTAACTAAGGAGACTATCTGTGGATGCGTTTTTGCTGTCTCGTTTACAATTTGCATTAAATATTAGTTTTCATATTCTGTTTCCAACTATCACCATGGCAATGGGATGGTTTCTTTTTTACTTCAAATTTCGCTCAAATGTAACCGGTCACCCTGTATGGATGCGTATGTACCGCTTCTGGGTGCGCGTATTCGCACTAAGTTTTGCTCTTGGTGTAGTGAGTGGCGTGACCATGTCTTTCCAATTTGGGACCAACTGGCCTGGCTTTATGGAGCGGGTGGGTAATGTGGCGGGCCCACTATTAGGTTACGAAGTCCTTACTGCGTTTTTCTTAGAAGCCACGTTCCTTGGTATTATGTTATTTGGTATTCGTCGGGTACCCAATTGGTTGCACACCCTTTCAACATTGATTGTGGCGGTGGGCACTACCATGTCAGCCTTTTGGATTTTGGCGCTTAACAGCTGGATGCAAACGCCTCAAGGGCATGAAATTATCGACGGGGTAGTGTATGCCGTAGACTGGAGCGAAATTATTTTTAACCCTTCGTTTCCCTATCGCTTTGTACACATGATGCTAGCCTCGGGTTTGACAGCCAGTTTCTTAATTGCCGGTTTATCTGCATATCGTATGCTGAAAGGTGATGACAAACTAGCGCCAAAGCTTGCCCTTAAAACCGCGACTTATACCGCAGCAGTGCTTATTCCTTTACAGATTTTTGCGGGTGATATGCATGGATTAAATACCCTTGAGCATCAGCCACAAAAAGTCGCCGCAATGGAAGGCTTATGGGATACCACTGAAGGCGCGCCCTTACTGCTGTTTGCTATTCCCGATGAAGAAAGCAGAGAAAATCACTTTGAAATACCAGTGCCCAACGGTGCAAGTTTAATTTTAACCCATAAAATGGATGGCAAAATTCAAGGCCTGAACGACTTTGAAGGCGAACATCCACCGGTAGCGCCTGTGTTCTTCGGGTTTCGGGTGATGGTAGGCATGGGCTTTTTAATGTTGGCGGTTTCGTGGCTTGGTAGTAGCTATTTACTTAGAGGAAAATCTTTCCCACTTTGGCTCAAGCGTGTATTCGCAGGCATGGCGTTTAGTGGTTGGATAGCGACCTTAGCGGGTTGGTATGTGACTGAAATAGGTAGACAGCCTTATCTCGTCAGTGGTGTTTTGCGCACCCAAGAAGCGGTAACAACGCTTCCTCCTTCTAATATCGCTTTCTCGTTCACCATGTACGCAACGATTTATACCATCTTGCTGTTCGCTTATATGGGTACACTCATGTTGATGTGTCGGCGCGCCGTTGAAATTGAAGAGATTTCTACAGAAGAGCGTGAAATGGCTAAAGCCAGCAAAATGTCGCCGGCCAATACTTAAGGAGCAGCTATGTTATTCGAAAATGTATCAGCAGAAACATTAGGGAATATTTACGTTGGCCTGCTTGGGCTAGCAGTATTGCTCTACGCTATTTTAGATGGCTACGATTTAGGGGTAGGTGTTTTAATACCGCCCCGAGAAGAAACGTTTCGTGACGATATGATTGCGTCTATTGGCCCCTACTGGGATGCCAATGAAACTTGGTTGGTATTGGCCGTTGGACTTTTGCTGATTGCCTTTCCCGAGGCACACAGTGAGGTGCTTCAAAGCTTATATATCCCTGCCACTATCATGTTACTGGGGCTCATTTTGCGTGGCGTCTCTTTCGATTTTAGGGCAAAGGTCGTTCAAGTACATAAACGTAAGTGGGACCTCACCTTTAAGTACGGTTCACTACTTACCACGCTGGCGCAAGGTTATATGCTAGGCATCTATGTAACCGGCTTGCGTACTGACATATGGGCACAAGGGTTTGCCTTATTGTCTGCTATTGGCGTAACGGCTGCGTATGCTTTTATTGGCTCTTGCTGGTTAATATTAAAAGCAGAGAACGACTTACAAGCCAAAGCCTATTATTGGGCGCGCAGAGGGTTGTTTGCGCTTTCTATAGGGATAGTCGCGGTAAGCCTAGCAAACTTAACCTTGCATGATGATGTGCGTGACTTGTGGTTATCATCCACTATTGGCTATGTATTGATGGCTATTCCTGTTGCCTGCTTTTTATTACTTAGCTTATGTGGCGTGTTATTGAAAAAGCTACCTGATGCGGGCGGGAAAGGCGAATGGATGCCTTTTGCCATAGCATTAACCGTGTTTGTACTTTGCTTCACCGCCTTCGGGGTAAGCTATTACCCGTTTGTCATACCAGGACATCTTACGGTGCAAGATGCACTCAGCGACGCGAACTCACTTCGCTTCTTATTAGTGGGTGTCGTTATTGTAGTACCTTGCATTCTGGCTTACACCGCAATGGTATACAAAATATTTTCAGGTAAATCAGAAAAGCTTAGCTACTATTAGCGCCTGTCTACCAGTTCACCCTTAAAAAAGATAATAGGCTCCTAACCACTTGGTTACGGAGCCTTTTTTTCACCCAGAACACATTAACTTCATAACTAAATTACTAGATCACTTTCTTTCCAATTTAGATCCCTCCCTAATGTAAACAAACAATTACACTAAAAATAAAATAAATTTGTTATGAATTTCTTTTGTGACAGTGTTGACATAATTATTAAATATACGTATGCTTATTTTGGGCAGAATTAAAAGGAGACCATTATGAATAATGTAGTTAAATCATTTTCAAGGTTCTTCAGGCGTGCTCACCCCTATACAGTGGCTTACTATATAGGTCGGAAAAATGCTCAAAATATTTTAGGATGTAAGATCCAAAAGAAATCCAAGATTTTTGCTAGCAAGCAAACTGAAGAACAACAGCATTAGTAACGAAGGGCCCCTAACAGGGCCCTTCTTGCATTAGCCTATTTTAAATTGGTTCACATTAGCACTTAATCCATTTGCAAGTGCAGACAAATCTTCAGCCGCATCGTTTACCTGACTATTGTTCTGAGACAGTCTATCTCCCAAATTTTTGAATTGATTAACACCATTTTTCGCTTCATTGGCCTGCAACTGTGAATGTTTCGCCAAGACAGCCGCTTCTTCACTAACACTTACTAACGCCAAAATGCTTTGCGTTCCTGCTTCAAGGGTTGATACCAAATCATTCGCTAGCCCCACTGAGTCATGTGCCTTATTTTGGTTTGAGCTCATAGTGGATACCGCAGAGGTAATTGAAACCACAATTTTTTCTAGCATGGTGTTTATCTCGACCGTAGATTGGTGAGTTCTTACAGCTAAGGTCCTCACTTCATCAGCGACTACCGCGAAACCTCTTCCAGAGTCTCCAGCCCTTGCAGCTTCTATAGCGGCATTTAATGCCAGTAGGTTTGTCTGATCGGCAATGTCTGCAATGGTCTTTACTACACTTGAAACGTTGTTCCCTTCAACTTGAAGGGTTTCTAGCATACTCGCCGTTTGCTCAATATCGCTTGCTAAGTCAGCAATAGCGTCGGCGGTCTCTTTTACTTGCACACGACCTGCATCCACCTGTTTTGCGCTGTCCTGGGCTGCACTTGCTGCAGTTTGTGAACGCTGAAGGCTCTCCACCATATCAGCCTCTAATGAGTCCATGATGTTCACAAGGCCGGTAATATCGGTGAGCAAAGTCGCAACAGACGAACTTGACTGTTCAGATGATGCAGATAAAGAACTAACTGCACCCTCTATCCCAGAAACCGCCCCCTTTACTTCATTCATGCCCGCTTGAAAAACCGATACCAAGCCTTGAATACTGTTGGTCATTCGACAAAGCTCATGGGTGCTTTGTTCTGGCAGGCGCGCCACTAAATTTCTGCTTTTTGCTAAACTATCGAGCTTCTCAGCCATGCTTTCTATAGGCTGAGCAATTTGTTTTTTTGCGCTATAGAAACCTGCCATGGCAACAACAGCCAGAATGACTACAAGAAAATAAATAGTGAATTGACTGGTTTGTAACTGACTTCCTATCGCCTGAGAACGCTCACCGGCTTTGCTTGCCACCTGATTTCTTACTTCAATTAATGCGTTATCAAAAACAGAGGCTAATTCATTAAGTGACTGCAAATCATCTCGGGCTCGATCCCAATCAACCCGCGATGCAGACATAGTTGCATGAAGTGAGTCCATACTAGAAACCAGCGAATTAAACTGGGATTTAAGGGTATCACCGGCCATATAGCCTAGTGCTTTGAATCCAGCATCAACGTGTTGCACTAATACTTGTTTTTGTTCTTTAAAGGCATTGCCCGATAACGTTGTGCCATAAAGTGAGTAACCAATTAACACGAGTTGCTTGCTATTACTTTGCACGTTATCCAATGTACTTAACGCGGGTAAGGTTTCACTCACAAAGGTGTCGACCTGATGCGTCACCTGCTTATTATTAAGTGTTAATACCACGGCAGCAACTAGAGTAGCGAGTAATATTCCCGCGTAGCCCGTTAAAATTCGTACTTTTATAGTGTTCAACATTACATACTGCCTTCCGGGGAAAAAGTTAATTTGAAGCAATACTAAAAACACCTTAAAGCATGAATTAATAACTAACTGATAATAGTGTCTTTAGTACTGCATAAGTAACATAGACCCGATCTCCGCTCTTTTACTTTCGTAAATCAAAAACCATTGAAGCATTATTCGGACATTATTAAAGATGGGTAAGCGGAAGTGCAGTGGTATATTTAAGCTGTTCCATGGCAAAACTAGAGGTGACATCGTTGAGATCAATCCCATTAACTAGTCTTTTATAAAAATGATCGAACGCTGCCATATCGGTTACCAGGACTTTAAGCAGGTAATCATATTCACCAGACATGCGATAAAATTCAACCACTTCTTCAAATGACGAAGCATGCTTGGCGAAGTCTGTTAACCACTTTCCGTCGTGACGTGCGGCCTTAATTTGAACAAATACCGTCATTGCCAAGCCTAATTTGTGCGCCTGCAATAGCGCCACACGACGAGTGATAACGCCTTGAGCTTCAAGACGCTGTATACGTCGCCAGCAAGGCGTTGCCGTTAGCCCAACTTTCTCTGCTATGTCAGCGACTGGTACATCGGCATCTTGCTGAAGCAACAACAATATAGCTCTATCGACACCATCAAGAGTAATATTTTTCATATTTAACAACTAAGTTAGAATTATTTACTACATTCAGCTTATCAAAAGGGTAGGAATGAGTAAATTTCTCTTTTTCTAGCTGTCACTATTAAGTAAGACTGACTTGTAGAGATTTTTGAAATGCTTGATTACGCGAGAAATGCCATGCCTGGTGTGGTTGACGATGTAACGCAAACCATTGGAAACACACCATTAATACGCTTGAGTAAATTTGCTGCACGCCATAACGTGTGTGCAACGCTTTTAGCCAAGGTGGAATTTTTTAATCCCGCTGGCTCGATAAAAGACAGGCCGGCAATGGCCATGCTTAACGCGCTAATGGAGAGTTCTGACTTTAATGAGAAAACTGAAATAATAGAGGCGTCGTCAGGAAACAACGGTGTGGCCTGTGCTTGGCTTTGCGCCATCAACGGTATTAAGCTGACGGTATGCATCCCAGAACACATGTCTATCGAGCGCCAGAAACTGATTCGCCACTATGGCGCCGATATAATCACTACGCCAAAGCACCTCGGAACGAAAGGGGCTATAGAGCAAGCTGCTGCACTTATCGGTCAAAACCCGAATGCTGTGGGTCTGTCCCAATTTTCAAACCAAGCTAACCCTAACGCCCACGCCCAATCTACCGCTCAGGAACTGCTGCGCGATACTAATGGGAATATTGATATTGTGGTTGCGGGTGTGGGTACTGGTGGTACGCTAACTGGCTTAGCCACAAGCATGCGAGCTCATATTCCTCATTTGGAAGTAGTGGCTGTAGAACCAGCAAGTTGTCCGGTGTTAAGCAAAGGTCATGGTGGGGTGCACAATATTCAGGGGCTAAGTTCAGGCCATGTTCCTGATGTACTTGATGTAAGCCAAATTAATCAGGTAATTACGGTAGAAGACAACGAGGCCATAGCCTACGCCCAGCAGATCGCCAGGGCAGAAGGCTTAGCAGTAGGCATTTCTTCGGGAGCCGCTCTGTTTGCCGCCACTCAATTAGCCCAACAACCTAGTAGTAAGGGTAAAAACATTGTGGTCATTCTTGCCGACGGCGCTGAACGTTACTTTTCTACGCCACTATTCGCCGACTAACAGCGAATAGCGGTGTTGCCAGAGGTAATGCCACTTAAACGTTAACGCCACCATGGCTGACTAAAGTCGACATCTTCCGCCGCGATCACAAATTCATATGGCGGCTTGAAGGCCTCCCAAAAGCGCTCGGCCAAGGCTTCATCTACCACCTGGAATTTGCCTTTGCTCTCATATTCTTTCATTAGTGTTAAGTATGCTTCTACTGGCATTGAAGGGTTAGACTGCTCGAAAATCACTACCCCGCCATAGGTGTTATACAAGTGTTTTTCTATTTGCCAGCGCTCTACTTGCGTTGATGCAATCTCATCAATACTGGTAATGTCTTCAGCGCTAGCACTTTCCTCTAACCCTTTATCGTTTTGTTGAGCATCTTTCTTAGCAGCTACTTTCTGGTTGTTCTTCTCATATTCTGCCCCAAATTTTTGCTTAAAAATATCAACCAAGGCTGAGTCTACCTTGATATTGTGTGTGCTAGCGTAGTCGCTAAGCACGGCTTCTATAATCTGATTCGCTAGGTTAATAGCTCGCATCTGAGTAACAAGCTGTGTGACGTTATCTGGCGCTTGCTTTCGAATCTTCGAAATAGTGTCTTGGTCGGGAGTAATGTCAGCTAGGGTAATCGGTTCACCGAATAGCCTGGCAATAGCACTATTTTGTTTGCTATTAGTTTGTTTACTACTGGCGCTGCTGGCAGCTTGGGTGCCTTGGGAAGTATTTTGTATATTACTGGATGATTGCGCGAATGACGAAGAAGATATAAACGCGGTAAGTAGAATAAAAGCGAAAAAAACACTATTCATCCTTAACATTAGCAAATCCTTTCATTAAGTCTATTACTGCAACAGTAAAGCACTTAATAGCGGGAAAACCAACTATATTAACGAATGTAGTGTTTATAAAAGAAAGAAAAACGGCGGTCTTTTCAGACCGCCGTTTTTGAATTTCTTAGATGGCGTGCACGTTAGCAGCTTGAAGACCTTTTTGACCTTCTTCTACTTCAAATTCCACGCGCTGACCTTCTGGAAGAGTTTTGTAACCGTCAGAAACGATAGCACGGAAATGAACGAATACGTCCTTACCGCCGTTATCTTGAGTTAGAAAACCATAACCTTTATCAGCGTTAAACCACTTAACGGTGCCTGTAACTTTAGACATGTCGTATAGACCTCAAATATCATATTAAATTGCGCAATAAGCGCGTATAGCGAGTGTCTTTAATAGGCGGAGTTGGTCTTACTTACGAATGGGCAACAACTTACTACAAATCACAAGGTAACTTGAGCGGTTTTACATATAGCAAATAATTTCATATCTCGTCTATTTAAAGACTTTTGGCTTAAAGCCAAAGCAACTATAACACTCTTCGAACTGATTAATATACAATTTATTCACTAAAAAATGCATTTCATAAAAATTTCACCCCAGCGTAACAGTCGCTAACGGTTCTTACGCCACGCCAATACCCAACAGAGGGATCCTGCACAGGCAGAAAGTGCAGGGAAGCACCAGTTCAATTCATACATGGGTAAGATAGCCGACAACAAGATAAGGGTAGCGCCCGCTACGCCCCATTGAATGGATTGCGCGCTTCTTTTCTGCTGTTCTAATAGAGCGAGTTGAGCTCGTTGTTGTTGCAAAGGAAGCCGCTTAACTTGCTGTAAGCTGTCGTAAAGTAAATCCGGCATTTCAGGTAGCTTTTCAGACCAAAACGGCAGGTTTGCTTTTACCTTACCCAGCATGGCTTTTACGCCAATTTGCTCGCGCATCCAATTTTCTAAAAAGGGTTTTGCGGTTTTCCATAAATCTAATTGCGGATAAAGCTGACGCCCCAATCCTTCAACATAAAGCAGCGTTTTTTGCAGCAGAACTAGCTGAGGTTGCACCACCATATTAAACCGGCGGGCAGTATTAAATAACTGTAGTAGCACATTACCGAACGATATTTCAGCAAGGGGCTTTTGAAAGATGGGCTCGCATACCGTGCGTATCGCCATTTCGAACTCATCAATATTGGTGTCGTTTGGCACCCAACCAGAGTCGGCGTGAAGTTGCGCTACCTTGCGATAATCTCGGTTAAAAAACGCAATAAAATTTTCAGCCAAATAACGTTTATCTTCACGGTTTAACGTGCCCACAATGCCAAAATCGATTGCAATGTATTTGGGGTTTTCTGGATGCTCGGTAGAAACAAAAATATTACCGGGGTGCATATCAGCATGAAAGAAGCTGTCGCGGAATACTTGGGTAAAGAAGACCTCTACGCCTCGCTCTGCTAGCTTTTTCATATTGGTGTTTTGTGCCAGCAAGGCATCTATATTGGAAATAGGTAGCCCGTATATGCGCTCCATCACCATGACATTGCTGTGACAATAATCGCTGTATATTTTAGGTATATATAGTGAATCTGAGCCCTCAAAATTGCGCCCTAATTGAATACCACTTGCCGATTCACGAAGAAGATCTAATTCATCTACTATGGTTTTGCGATATTCCACCACCACTTCAACGGGGCGAAGACGTTTGCCATCTGGCAGCCATTTTTGCAGAACTGACGCTAAACTAAAAAGCAGCTCCATGTCTGCCACAATCGTTTCACGTATATCTGGGCGTAAAACCTTAACCACCACATCTTCATTATTCGCTTTTAATTTTGCAGCATGCACTTGCGCAATAGAGGCTGAAGCTAACGGCGCTTCATCAAACTCACTAAATAACTCAGATAAATGGGTTAGACCAAGGGAGGTTTTAATAATCTGTTGTGCCGCTTCTGACGAAAACGGAGGCACTTTGTCTTGCAGACGAGCAAGTTCATTAGCAATGGCAGGGTGGAGCAAATCTCTGCGTGTCGAGAGCATTTGGCCAAACTTGATAAAAACCGGGCCAAGGCTTTGTAGTGCAAGCGTAATGCGCTCACCGGCAGTCTTATCTTTGTGTTTATTGCAGATCCAAAAGATGCTGTGACGCATAAGGCGTGCGTACCATGGTAGCCATTTCGCAGGGATAAGGTCGTCTAGCCCATGCTCTAACAACACCTTATTAATCTTATACAACCTAACAATGCGCATGCTTGTCTCTTAAATTGATTTTTGTTCTAGCTGAAGTAAGCGGGCGTCTAATCGCGCTGCATCGTCACGTAGTGCGTTCACTTCATCACTAAAATGTAATACCGCTAATTTGGGCGCTGCTATTTGCTTTTCTTCTATCAAGGCATTGCTAGCGACTTTATTAAACTCTGACAGGGCACCCGTCGCTTTGCGCTTAACAGCGCTAAACCAGCTCATCGCTTGATGGGCTACCACATCGTTGGTTTTAGCAGCCAGCAGCTCTTCTACATCAATATCTAGCTGCTGAAATAAGCCGCTAACCTGCTGAGCCACAGCAAGTTCCCCCTCAACCTGCAATTTGTTTTGCTGAATAAGTCGGGTTAGCTGATTGATGTGCTTAAGTTCAGGCAGGGTATCTAAGGATGTTTTAATACAGCAGTCTTTATGATTTAGCGTAGCGACTGTGTCTTGAAACGGCTCATGTAAGGCCAGTACATCTACCTGCTCAGAAAATACAAGCACTACAGCAAAAGGTAAGGGGTCTACATAAGCAATAAGTCGCGCGCCTTTCAGCGAGGCCATTCTGGCAACGCTGTCTGGATCTAACGCTAAAATTTTATTCGCTGCCGTTTCAATAACGGCACTTACCAATGCTGACGTTGGCATTAAAACTTATAGCCTCGGTGCAGTGCTACAATTCCACCAGTTAAGTTCTGGTAATCACACTGGTCAAATCCAGCGGTTTCGAACATACCTTTCAAGGTCTCTTGATCAGGATGCATACGAATACTTTCTGCCAAGTATTGATAACTCTCGGCATCGTTGGCCACTAACTGCCCCATTTTAGGCAATATATGGAACGAATACGTGTCGTAAAGTTTGCTTAATTGCTCTGACGTTGGCTTAGAAAATTCCAATACCAAGAGCCGACCACCCGGCTTTAACACTCTGTAAATTGAATTAAGTGCATTTTGCTTTTCGGTCACGTTTCTTAGACCAAAAGCCATGGTAACCACGTCGAAGTGGTTGTCAGGGAAAGGTAACGCCTCAGCGTCTGCTTGAACGTAATCGATATTGCTAACTAGTCCGCGATCTCTTAGTTTATCGCGGCCAACTTTTAGCATCGATAAGTTAATGTCGGCCAACGTTACGTTGCCCGTAGGGCCAACAAGACGAGAAAATTTTGCGGTTAAATCGCCAGTACCACCAGCGATATCAAGCACTTTTTGCCCTGCACGCACACCTGAACAATCGATGGCAAAGCGCTTCCATAAACGGTGCACACCCATCGACATTAAATCGTTCATGACATCGTATTTAGCGGCAACAGAATCGAATACATTGGCTACTAACGACGCTTTTTGGTTTTTCTCAACCTGCTTAAAGCCGAAATGAGTAGTAGGTGCATCCGATGCCTCGGTGGGCGATGTGTTGTTATGGTTGTCGCTCATGGCATTCCTGCAATAGTGATTCATAGTAAAGGCTGAAGTGTATCGGATTGTAGCGCCCAGCAACAGTATTTACCTTATGCTAAATACTGGTTTGTGCCCCAACTGAACGCAATAATAACGCTTATTTCTTGTAACGTGCGGCCACTTTCTTGATGCCACTGTGCAAAAGCCGCATTCGCAGCGGTTAAGCTTTTCTTGCTAGTGAGGCCACCATCAATGATATCGTGCTTTCTTAAGTAGTCTTCAACATCGCGTGAGAACAAGAAGGTATCTACGCCTAACGCACGCAGCATGTAGGGCCCCGTGTTCCCACCAAGTCTCGACCCACGTTTCTTTAACGTGGTCCATAAATCGGTAATATTACTGGCGTCGAATTTAGCCACAAACTGACCGAAGCCGCCGTGTTCACGGCTAATATCTTTAATGAACATGGCGTTGTCGCGAACGGTCATTACTTTTTTGTAATTACGCACAATGCGCTTATCAGATGCTTTTTGCTCTAACATCTCATCAGGCATCAGCAGCACTTTTTCGATATCAAAACCAAAGAACACGGTTTCAAACTCAGGCCACTTTTTCTCGATTACGCGCCAAACAAAGCCTGACTGAAACACTTGCTTCGTCATGGCTGCTAAAAAACGATCGTCCGGTATTTTGGCAACGTGCTCAGAGGAAAGCGGCGCTGAAAGCATGCTTTCAAGCGCCTTTTCACCACCTTTTCGCTTGCATGCCCGCTGGTAAATGGTGGAGAAAGATTCTATTCCCATGATTATTACCCTAATACTAATTAGCCACGAATGCCGCTATGGCGAAGTAAGGCATCTACGTTTGGCTCCCTGCCTCTGAAGGCAACGAATAAGTCCATAGGCGCACGGCTTCCGCCCATTTCAAGTATATTTTCCAAAAATGCTTTACCCGTATCTCGGTTAAAAATACCATCTTCTTCAAATTTACTGTAAGCATCGGCAGATAACACTTCTGCCCATTTGTAGCTGTAATACCCTGCTGCATAACCACCAGCAAAAATGTGCCCAAAGCTATGCTGAAAACGGTTAAATGCTGGAGGTGTGTTAACGGCAACTTCATCGCGCACGCTATTAAGAATGGCTTGAACATCAACCTTGTCGCCAGACTCGCTATGCAATAAGAAATCAAACAAACTGAATTCCAGCTGACGCACCATTTGCATAGCGGCTTGGTAATCTCTGGCCGCTAACATTCTGTCAAGTAAATCAGCGGGTAAGGGGGCCCCCGTCTCGAAGTGACCCGAGATAAAGTTAAGTGCGTCTTCTTCCCAGCACCAGTTTTCTAAAAACTGACTTGGTAGCTCTACGGCATCCCACGGCACACCGTTAATTCCAGATACACCAGCCACCGACATTTTAGTTAGCATGTGGTGTATGCCGTGTCCGAATTCATGGAAAAGAGTAACCACTTCATCGTGCGTGAATAAGGCAGGCTTATCCCCTACTGGTGCATTAAAGTTACAAGTGAGATACGCCACAGGTAACTGTAATTCGCCGTCTAACTTTTCGCGGCGAACACGGCACTCGTCCATCCACGCACCACCTCGCTTTTTAGCGCGAGCGTATAAGTCTAGGTAAAAGCTACCACGCAGGGCATCTGCACTATCGGTAATAGTGAAGTAGCGTACATCTTTATGCCATGTATCAATACCTGGCTGTTCAATGATTTTAAGGCCATACAATCTATGCACCACTTCGAACAAACCCGACAATACTTTGTCTTCAGGGAAATACGGACGCAGCATTTCATCTGAAATGGTGTACTTTTCCTGTTTCAGCTTCTCGCTGTAGTAAGGTAAGTCCCACGCGTTAAGCTCTGTTACCCCGTGGGTATCTTTCGCATAGGCACGCACTTCTTCTAACTCTTTTTCAGCCTGTGGCTTCGATTTAGCAGCTAAATCACGTAAAAAGCCGGTAACTTGACCAGTCGACTCAGCCATTTTGGTGGCAAGAGAACGTTCAGAATAACTGCTAAAACCGAGTAATTGTGCAATTTCACTACGAAGAGCCAGTGTTTGTTGAATAATGTCGGTGTTGTCCCACTTACCCGCATTGGGGCCTTGATCTGACGCCTTCGTGGCATAAGCGCGATACATTTCTTCTCGTAACGCTGCATTGTCTGCATACAGCATAACAGGTAAGTAAGAAGGAATATCTAATGTAAATAGCCAGCCTTGTAAGTCTTTTTGATGTGCCGCTTGTGCAGCTGCATCGCGGGCTGATTCTGGCATACCAGAGAGGATGGCTTCGTCAGTGACATGTTTGCTCCACCCCATAGTCGCGTCCATCACATTGTTTGAAAATGTGGATGATAACTCGCTTAGCTTCGCTTGAATGTCTGCATAGCGTTTCTTTTCCCCGCTAGGCAGTGCCACCCCACTTAAAGTGAAATCGCGAATAGCATTATCAATAACTTTTTGACGCTGCTCATCAAGGTTGGCATATTCGTCTGACGCTTTAATCGCCACATAAGCGTTATATAGGCCTTCGTGCTGACCTACCCAAGTGCCATATTCTGAAAGCAAAGGTAAGCAAGCATCATGCGCTTCTCTCAGTTCGTCGCTACTCACCACTGAATTCATGTGAGAAACCGGTGACCACATCTTACTTAAATTGTCGTCTACCTCTTCTAAGCGCAGTACTAAGTTCGCATAAGAGTAATCTTTAGATGCAACCACCTCATCAATTTCAAGCTTGCATTTAGCTATCGCTTTTTCGATGGCGGGCTTTATCTGTGCGGGCTTAATGGATGAAAACAAAGGCAAACCATCTACCAATTCAATTGCTGGGGTCGTCATAATCCGTCTACTCTTTTCAGTTCGTATAGCAAGTTATGTTGGGGTTGATTGCAATAAAAACAAGCGCTGTAATTGTTCAACACAACAGTGATTTTTCTAGGTTCTATACTAGGATTACTGTAAACGGTAAGCGTGCAGATCAAATTTTGACTAATTATTTCTTTTTAAACGCGTGGTGTGAATCATGTAACTCATTAATTTGGCGACTAAAAACGAGAAAAAAGAGTGTCACAAATGTCACATTCACTACTTTTGTCTAAATTGTGAACAATCCTATTCAGTGCTATAACGTTACAAGTTGGCAATAGGAATTGAACAATGAAGACATTAACATCGGGCGAAATCGCAACTTATTGTGATGTAAACCTTCGAACTGTGATCCGCTGGATAGAAAGCGGAAAACTTAAAGGGTTTAAGCTGCCAGGTCGTGGCAATAATCGCGTGCTAGTATCAGACTTCGTTTCCTTTCTTGAACATCATAACATTCCTATTCCTGATGACCTCCAAAGTGAGATTTCACCTTCCATTCTCATTGTCGATGATGAAATGCCGGTGGCAAAGTCGATTCAACGCGTGGCACGCCGGGGGGGATTCGAAAGCCATATTGCTACGGGTGGTTTTCAAGCTGGCATTATGTTGAGCCAGTATAATTCAAAGTTGATGACTCTCGATTTGAGTATGCCTGGCATGGATGGCTACAGCGTTATCCAGTTTGTTCGAGAGCAACCTAAATACAAAAACTTAAAAATTCTTGTCATTTCTGCTCTTGACGACATTAGTCTTGAGCGGGCAATAGACCTTGGCGCAAATGCAGCGCTTTCCAAACCATTCGCGAATGGCGAACTTATTGAAACTATCGAAAAGTTTATGTTTGAGTAAGTTCATAGTAAGTAGCTGTGGCCAATGTTTTTAATATGGTCTTTTTAACTGGGTCGGTTTGAGGTGAATCATGGTGGAAAAATCAGTTTTTCAAGCTGCACGACATATGTTTGTTTTTTTAGCGCTCGCATTGTTCGCTGCTCATGGTGCATGCAATACGTTAACGCTTGGCATAGTGCCTCAACAGTCTGCGAAGAAGCTCGCTGAAACGTGGCAGCCACTTATTAACTATATCTCTGCGCACTCAGACATTAATGTGGTGTTTAAAACAGCCAAAGATATTCCTACCTTCGAACAAAGACTGGCTGAGGGTGAATATGACGTTGCTTACATGAACCCATACCACTTTGTGGTATTTCATGACACGGTTGGCTATCGCGCGTTGGCTCGTCAAAAAGATAAGCGAATTAAAGGCATTATTGTTGTGAATGCGAACAGCGATATTATGTCACTTGATGATCTGGACAGTAAGGACATAGCCTTTCCCTCTCCTGCTGCATTCGCTGCCACCATTATCCCTAGTGCATATTTGAGACAACAAGATATTCTCTTTACACCGCGCTATGTGCATTCTCATGACTCGGTGTACCTCAATGTGCAACGAGGCTTTTTTGACGCCGGCGGCGGCATAATAAGAACCTTCAATAACACTGATGACAGTACTCAAAATGCCCTTCGTATTTTATGGGAAAGTGATGGGTACACCCCTCATGCTGTAGCCACCCACCCTCGGGTTACCGAGGCGCAAAGAGACGCACTATTAAATGCATTGCTTACCCTGTCGAAGGACAAAGACAATCATCAGCTATTGAAAAATATTGGCTTTAAAGGATTTATGTCGTCAGCAGATGAAGATTGGGACGACGTACGGGCACTTGGCATCACCTCATTGGCTAGGCCACAATTGTGAAAAGGGATGCGTTGCTTACGCTATCGCTACGAACAAAAACCATTGTTGGGGTGGCGCTTATTGCTGCCATTTTGTTTTTAATTCTTATCACAACCGTATTTAAACTGCTAAATGACTTAGTCGACACCAGTGTTGATACGTCAGCCCAAACCACTACAAACCTATTTGTGTCCACAGCGAAAAATGCTTTTTTAAGCTACGACCTCGCTTCGCTAGAGGCAGATGCAACTGAAATGCTTTCAAACCCAAATATCAGTTATGTTCGGGTTCTCGATAACAACAACAATGTATATGTCGAAAAAGGTGAGCCTGAAGCTCTCAGTCACCCCTTTCAGCAAGACAGCGATGTAATGAGTGCAGTGGATGGTATTTACGATACCGCAGCTGATATTAAAGTTGGCGAAACCTTATTTGGCAGAGTAGAAATAGGCCTTGATGTTGATTCTATTAATCAGTCGGTAAAACGGGTACGTACTTGGACATTAACACTTGCCGCCATAGAACTAGGCCTCATTGCATTGTGCTCATATTTGCTTGGCTCGTACTTAATGTCGCAGTTAAAGCTGCTACGTGCAGGTACTAGGCATTTAGGGGCGGCAGTTAAAGATAAAAATTACCAGAATATCTCTGTAAAAGTGCGCGGCAAAGATGAACTCAGTGAGCTTGCTGAAGCCTTTAATCAATTGGTTGAGCTTTTAAAAGAAGAAAATACGCATCGCGAGCGCGTTGAAGGTGAACTTAAAGAACTCAATAGCTTATTGGAGGTAAAAGTTAAACAACGTACCTCGTTGTTAAACCAGAAAAACTTCCAACTTGAAGAGGCAAATAAAGACTTAAAAGAAGCACAGGTTCAATTGTTACAAGCAGAGAAAATGGCATCGGTTGGCCAGTTGGCTGCGGGTGTAGCGCACGAAATCAATAACCCAATCGGGTTTGTAAATAGTAATATGCATACCCTCAGCGAATATGTATCCACCTATCAAATGATATTCCAACAGCTTAATGATGTGCTCTCAAAAGATACCGCTATCCATCAGGATGAAGCGATTAAACAGCTGCGCAACATTATACAGCAGCAAGACATGGAGTTTATCAACAGCGATATCTCTGAACTCATCACCGATTCGAAAGATGGTTTGATTCGGGTGGCCGAAATAGTTAAAGGGCTAAAACTGTTCTCTCGCGTAGACAGTGATGAAATGCAATCTTACAACCTAAATGATTGCGTTCGAACCACCCTAGCGATGGTGAACAACCAGCTGAAATACATATGTAGCGTAGAAACCCATTTAGGGTCGATTCCCCATACCATGATGAACATGGGTAAAATTTCCCAAGTGGTGACTAACCTTCTTATAAACGCTGGGCAAGCTATCGAAAGCACTGGTGTGCAGGGTGCGATTACGATTACGACGCGAGAAGTAGATGGCTACATTGAGCTTAGCATTCAAGACACTGGCTGCGGTATTCAATCGAGTCACTTAGATAAATTGTTTAACCCGTTTTTCACTACCAAACCAGAAGGGCAAGGTACCGGGCTTGGGCTTTCTATTTCTTTCGGCATTGCTCAAGAGCACGGCGGCACCCTTCATGCTTCAAGTAAAGATGGGGAAGGAAGCTGTTTCACACTATGCCTACCAATACATAACCCGTTAGACGACAACGCCGAAGATTCTTTTCAGGACGATTCACTATGAATGATACCACTGACCAAAACGCAGACGTGTACACTGTTTTATTTGTCGACGATGAACCTAATATTCTTCGCGCCATTAAGCGCGCGCTTTTTTCTTTAAAAGTCAATTTATTGCTGGCTGACAGTGGCGCAAAAGCATTGGAGATCATGAAAGAAAATGATGTTCACGTGATCATTTCAGATATGAAAATGCCACAGATGTCTGGTGCTGAATTACTTCAACAAGTTGCAGAGTTGTACCCTGAAAGTTATCGGTTGGTGCTAACCGGTTATGCCGATATCGAATCTACCATCAAAGCGGTTAACGAAGGAAAAATTCATCGTTACTTGCAAAAACCTTGGGACAACAAAGAGCTTATATCTGCCATTGAAGACGGGTTAGAGCGGGTAAAATTAAAAAATGAAAATGCCCGTTTGCAAAAATTAACACGGTTACAAAACCGTAAATTAAAAGAAGTTAATACGTCGCTTGAGCAAATGGTACATAAGCGTACTCGCCAAATTAAAGCTGCCCTGAACAAGATTGAAAAACATAATCTTGCAATGGAACAAGTACTGTTCAACGTTATCAGTATAAACCCGAACATAGATGGAAAATTTGCCATTGAAGTGAGCGAACTTGCCGCTAAATTAGCGAAGTACCTTCAACTTTCTCCTGAAGAAGTTAAACGCGTTAGCTATGCGGGTTTAATCTGTGAGCTGGGCCTGTTGGGGCTAAGTACAGATGATTTTCAAGCGCCGTTTGCGAAGCTGAAGTATCAGCAGCAACAGAACTACTTGGATCAAACCAAAAAAGCTGCACTAATGCTTGCTCCCGCAATGGAGTTACAACCTGTATCAGACATGATTGAATTTCAATTCGAGCATTATAACGGTGCTGGCCCACGTAATGTGGTGGCGAAAGAAATTCCCATAGGTGCCCGTATAGTCTCAATAGCCAGAGACTACTGGCGTTTAGTCACCGGCCGAATGAGTGGTGAAGAGATGACACCACGAGATGCAAAAGCGGAAATGAAAAAGCATACCAACACACGGTATGATGGTGAAATTTTGTCGTTCTTACTTGCAGATGAAAATGTGAGCACGTCAAAATACATTTACAACACCATGAAAGCATCACAGCTAAAAGCAGGCATGGTGTTAGCCAAGAATTTATACAATGATAGCCATATTCTTATACTGCCTGAAGGGCATATCTTCACTGACGCCACTATTCAAAAGCTGACTCAATTTGAACAAGAACGTCGACGAGAGTTCAGCATTTTGATTGAGCCAGATACGCCATTAAATGAAAGCGAAGAAGGTGCTACACCTCAAGACGCGTGATCTTAAGTGTATCTGTGGCAGTACCCATAACACTGGAACAAAGAAGCACTAATGCAATTAGTGCTTCTTTTTTTTTTACAAATGATGCCTACGATAATGAAATCTTCTACCTTGTGCCTCGGTCCCTTAAACGCGTATACAGTGTGTATTCCTTCAATTTCGTGTCACAATAAATGACAATTTTAGGCCTAACGGATAATAAGGCGGTTAACATGAAACATTTTGATTATATCTGCATAGGCGGCGGTAGTGGCGGCATTGCGTCTGCAAACCGCGCCGCCAAGCATGGCAAAAAAGCAGCTATTATTGAAGCTAAAGACATTGGCGGCACATGCGTTAACGTAGGCTGTGTGCCTAAAAAAGCCATGTGGTACGGCGCACAAGTTGCCGAAGCTATTCACCGCTACGCACCAGAATATGGTTTTGATATAACAGTAAACCACTTCAGTTGGGATAGCCTAATTGCCAGCCGCCAAGCCTATATCGAACGTATTCATGCATCGTATGACCGCTCGCTCAGTGCTAACGACGTCACCCTTATTCGTGGTTTCGCTAAGTTTGTTGATAACAATACTATTGAAGTCGATGGCGAAACCTATACCGCTGATCACATTACTATTGCCACTGGTGGTCGCCCTGTCATACCTGATATTCCAGGTGCACAGCACGGTATTAACTCTGATGGCTTCTTTGCGCTAAAAGAACAACCTAAAAAAGCCGTTGTAGTGGGTGCAGGTTACATTGGTGTTGAACTCGCTGGCGTATTGCATAGTTTGGGGACAGAGACCCATTTAGTGGTGCGTAAACATGCTCCACTACGTCACTTCGACCCTATCATCCATGAAACCCTAGTTGATATGATCCACGCTGAAGGCTGCACATTACACAACCACGCCAGCGTTGAAAAAGTAGAGCGCGGTGAAGGTAAGCACCTTTCAATTCATCTAACTAATGGTGAAGTCCTTGAAGCAGACTGCCTAATTTGGGCCATTGGCCGCGAACCATCAACCGATGTGATAGCGATTGAAAACACCGGTGTAGAGCTTGCCGAAAACGGCACCGTGAAAGTAGATAAATACCAAAACACGACAGCTAAGAACATCTATGCTGTGGGTGACATTACTGGTGAAGCCGAATTGACGCCTGTGGCAGTAAAAGCAGGTCGCTTACTCAGCGAACGTTTATTCAACGGCCAAGAAGACGCGCACATGGATTACTCCATGATCCCCACCGTGGTGTTTAGCCACCCGCCTATTGGCACCATGGGCTTAACCGAACCAGAAGCGGTAGAACAGTACGGTGAAGACAATATTAAAGTGTATTCGTCGAGCTTTGCGTCTATGTACACCGCAGTAACCCGTCACCGCCAAATGACCAAAATGAAATTGGTGTGTGCAGGTGATGATGAAAAAGTGGTTGGCCTTCACGGTATAGGCCACGGTATGGATGAAATTCTACAAGGCTTTGCCGTCGCCATAAAAATGGGCGCGACCAAAGCCGATTTTGATGCATGTGTGGCCATTCACCCTACTAGTGCTGAAGAATACGTTACTATGTAGATCGCGTTCTGGAATGTTAGACTGTAGCTGAGCTCAGGTTAACCAAGCTTAGTAAAAACGATAGCGTACTTATAAAATGTAAGGCGATAATCAATATGTTGATTATCGCCTTTCTTTCACATCCTCTCTAACGAAACCGGCACACCATTTAATACACCATTGCCCGACAAGGTATCTACCTGCATTTCGTCTGTCAGAATATTCGTATTCACGCCAGGGTACTGGCTAGCAACACCCAGCTTTATTCCCTTCTTATTATGGCCCCAACCATGCGGTATAGAGACCACGCCTGGCATAATAGAATTGGTAATTTCAACCTCTACGAATAATTCCCCCACTCTTGAAGTGACCTTAACGCTATCACCCTCTTGGACTTGGTATTTAGCAGCATCTTCAGGGTGCAATTGTAGGGTACATCGATTATTTCCCTTCACCATTCTAGGGCTATTGTGTAACCAAGAGTTGTTCGTTTTAATATGACGCCTGCCAATGAGTACCATTTGATTTTCCTTACGCTTCTGGTCAAAGAAATGCGTCTTTACTCGGGCAATATCTGGCATAAAGTAATCAAAATCTAAATTGATTTTTTTATCTTCATGAAAAATGGCGTCAGGTAGTGCACTCTGCAATGGCCCAAGGTCAATGCCATGTGGATGCGCTTTCAGCTTATCTAGCGACAAGTTATAGCCTTCCTTGCCAATGCCGTCTGTTTGTCCCTGAGCGTTAGCGTTTTTATTGCCGTTCGCGTTATCACTGGCACTGGAGTTTACGCGAGCATGTGCACCGTATTGGCCACTTTTTAATAAATCGTCTATCACACCTTTGGGCTGTTTTTGCCATAGTGTTTGATAGTGCGCGGTACTTTTGCCATTTAATTTATCTAGACGCTCTGCCAGCGATAGGTATATCTGCCAATCTGTTAATTGATCATCATCTATATCGACCACTGCCTCAGAATAGGTGGCGTAGTTTCTTACTGCGAAATTATGAAAAACCACATCATAGTGGTCCCGCTCTAACGGTGTAACGGGAGGTAATATAATATCTGCATGCCGAGAAGTTTCAGAAATGTAGAAGTCCACAGACACGATAAAATCGAGTTGTGAAAACGCACGTTCCAGCTGCTCGGTATTAGGCGTAGTCACCACTGGATTTCCAGCACCTATGACCATGGCTTTAATTTGGCCTTCACCAGGCGTTAATATTTCTTCTGCTAAACACGCCACTGGGTATTCCCCAGCAAAAGCGGGTAAACCCCTTACCCGTGAACTATAGCCTGACATGCTGCCCCTGCTTGATACCGGTAAAATATCGGCAGCAGGCTGGGTAAACATCATCCCCCCTTGCCTATCTAAGTTTCCGGTCAACATGTTAAACAGCATGATGAGATATTGAGTGAGTGTGCCAAATGCTTGCACACTCGCGCCCATGCGTCCGTAACATACAGCCGATTCAGCTTCGCAAAAATCGGTAACCAATTTGATTACCTGTGACGCTTCAATACCGGTTTGTTCGCTAACATTTTCGGGAGAAAAGTCTTTTACGTAGCCTTCAACTTCAAGCAATTCTTCGGCGTAAGGTAAGAGCGCCTCGGCATTGTGAAATTGCTTTTCAAATACTACATGTAACATAGCAAGTAATAGCAATACGTCGCTGCCGGGGCGAATAAAGTGATGCTCGCAGCTTAAATCAGCAGTGTCTGTTCGTTTAGGGTCGATGACCACTATTTTACCACCCCGTTTTTGCACGCCTTTTAAGCGATTTTTAACGTTGGGCACAGTCATGATGCTGCCATTGGAAGCAAGTGGATTTCCACCGATAATCACAAAGTGTTGGGTGTGATCGATATCTGGAATAGGAATTTGTGACATATGCCCAAACAGCCTTCGGCTAACAATATGATGAGGGAGCTGATCCACCGAGGTGGCAGAGTATCTATTGTGTGACTCAAGGGCGCGATAAAAATAAGGGCCGAACAAAATAGCCCCCATGTTGTGGGCATTCGGATTACCTAGATAGACACCAACCGCATCTTTGCCATGTTGGGACTGAATATGGTGTAGTTTTTCAGCAACGTAGTCAAAGGCCTCACTCCACGGTATTTCTTGCCACTCGTCGCCTACATTTTTTACCGGTCGTTTTAACCTGTCAGGATCATCATATAAATCTTTCAGCGCACTGGCTTTGGGGCATACGTGGCCGGCACTAAAAGGATTATCTTTATCGCCCTTAATGGATAGTATGCGTTTACCCTGTGTGGCAACTTCAATGCCGCACATAGCTTCGCACAGCGTACAGGTTGAATAATGGAGTTTCTGCTCTGAAATGACCACATCTTGCTTTGAATTAACCACGAATAGCACCTACATCAAACATTGTTAACAGCTTGTTGCAAAATTAGCGTTTATCCACTTAATAGACAAGCATCATCGTGAGTGATGGATAAATAGACGGGTGGGTGGTAAAACTGTAATTTGGTCGTTAGATTTATGCGTAAAATCTCATAAGTTAGGTAGCACCCCACCATTTTAGGTTAAGGTTAACGACAAATTTACAAATAGATGAGACGCTCACGGGCATACTCATCAATAGACAGAAAACGCATTTCAAGCAATTGGAAACACATTATGATAAAAACAACAAAAAGCTTTTTAGCCGCCACACTTGTCAGCGCCTTAGGCTTAAGTACCGCGTACTCTGCGCATGCAGCTGACGACATCAAAAAAGAAGCAACGATTAATGAAGAAAAGTGGGATGTAAGTAACCCGCCATTTGCACTTAATGAAGTCACTATCAATACCACCGAAACCACTTGGTCTAGCTTGGATATAGCCCCGAATGGCAAGTATATGGTGTTCGATATGCTAGGTGATATTTATAAAGTGAATATTGATGGCGGCGATGCCACACCTATCACGCAAGATTTCGCATGGAACATACACCCAAGTATTTCACCGGACGGTTCAAAGATTGCGTTTATTTCTGACCGCGATGGCATTAATAATCTTTGGATAATGGACAGCAATGGCGAAAATCTGCGCCAAGTGACCAAAGAAAAGAACAACCTTATTCACTCTCCTAAATGGAGCCCAGATGGTGAATACTTGCTGGTATCGAAAGGCATTATGTCTAGCCGCAGTATTCCTGCAGGTGAAATTTGGATGTACCACAATACCGGTGGTGACGGCTTGCAAATTAAAGCTCGTAATCATGGTAAAAAAGACCAGCAAAACATAGCTGACCCTGTTTTTTCTCACGACGGTAAATATATTTACTTCACAGAGAACACAGTGCCTGGGAGTCGTTTCGACTATAACCGCGACCCATTAGGTGGCATATTCGCCATCACCCGCTTTGACCGTGAGAACGGCGACGAAAGCCGTTATATTAGTGGCACCGGCGGTGCAGTGGTACCTACGCCATCACCGGATGGTAAATACGTTGCGTTTGTTCGCCGGGTAAAAGAAAAAACCGCTCTGTTTTTAAAAGACATTAGAACCGGTGAAGAAACACCGCTTACCACAG
Organism: Alteromonas lipotrueae; assembly: GCF_019249215.1. Lineage (GTDB taxonomy): Bacteria > Pseudomonadota > Gammaproteobacteria > Enterobacterales > Alteromonadaceae > Alteromonas > Alteromonas lipotrueae. Next base: position 30,455 of record NZ_JAESDI010000014.1, on the reverse strand, counting down.
AACTTGAACGTGACATGCAAGAAGGCTTTGGTTCTGAAGGTTACTTCGCCTACTTCGACTGGATGCCAGATTCATCAGCCATTGTGTATTGGACTGGTGGTACTTTCCATAGCATCAATATTGACGATAAGACTATCTCTGATATTAACATTAACGTAGAAGCTACCCTTCAATATGCGGATGCACTGCGCTTTGATGTAAATGTGGCACCGGATGAATTTGATGTAAACATGATTCGCTGGTCGCAAATGTCACCTGACGGTAAGACACTCTTGTTTCAAGCATTAGGTAAGCTTTACGTTAAAGACGTAAAGTCGGGCAAGATGAAACGCCTGACTAAGCAAAATGCCCATGGCGAATATTACCCGCGTTTTTCTAACGACGGCAAAGCCATTGTTTACACCACGTGGAATGATGATGAATTAGGATCAGTACGCATTGTTTCGGCCCGCGGCGGTAAAGGTAAAGTGATTACTAAGCAACCTGGCCATTATATAGAACCATCGTTCTCAAGTGATCGTGAAAAGGTGGTGTACCGCAAGTTTACTGGCGGCTATTTACTCGACCCTAAATACTCAGTGGACCCTGGTATTTATGTAGCAGACCTTGATAGAAAAACCGAAAAGAAAGTGTCTGATGGGGGTATTAACCCACACTTTGCAGGCGACAATTCACGAGTGTATTTCACTGAATCGGTAGGCGGCACGCCGTATCGAGAAACACAACTTTCAAGTGTTAACTTGCAAGGCAATGACAAACGAACTCATTTATACGGAGCTGATGACGTAAGTGAGTACAAACTTTCACATGACAAAAAATGGGTGGCGTTTGTTTACCAATTCAAAACCTTCGTTACCCCGTTTGTGGAAAATGGTAAGAAAGTGACCATTGGCCCCAACATGACTTCACTTCCGGTTACTCAGCTTTCATCTAAAGCTGGTGAGTACTTAACATGGTCGCCGGATAACGAAACGGTGAGCTGGTTTAATGGCCCCACTTTCTACAGTCGCTCGCTTAAAGAAGCTTTTGCGTTTGTAGATGGCGCGCCAGAAACCCTGCCCGACCCTGTAGCCGATGGTATTAATTTATCGTTCACTACCGAAGCCGATAAACCAAGCGGTTACAAAGCCTTAATTGGTGGAAAGGTCGTGACCATGCGTGATGCCGACAACACCCAAGAAGTGATTGAAGACGGCGTTATTATCATTAAAGATAATCGTATTGAAGCTGTGGGCAAGCGCGGAGATATTGCTATTCCTGAAGGTGCTATGCAAATAGATGCCAGTGGCAAAACCATTATACCTGGGTTGGTTGATACTCATGCTCATGGTGCACAAGGCAGGAATGAGATTATTCCAGATAAAAACTGGAGCCAATACTCGAATGTGGCCTTTGGTGTTACCACCATTCATGACCCATCAAACGATACCACAGAGATTTTTGCCGCCTCTGAGCTTCAGCGTAAAGGCGACATAGTGGCACCGCGTATTTACTCTACCGGTACTATTTTGTACGGCGCAGAAGGCCTAGGCTACAAAGCCATCATCAATAACTATGAAGATGCGTACTTCCACGTAGAACGCTTAAAAGAAAGCGGCGCAATTTCGGTGAAAAGCTACAACCAACCACGTCGGGATCAACGCCAACAAGTGTTATGGGCGTCGAAAAATCAAGACATGATGGTAGTCCCCGAGGGTGGCGGTAAGTTTCAGCAAAACCTAACCATGTTGGTCGATGGCCATACAGGGCTAGAACACAGCTTGCCTATTGAGCGCGGTTATAGTGATGTAACCCAGCTATGGAAAGCCACCGAGTTTGGTTACACACCTACATTTGTGGTTTCTTACGGCGGCATGATGGGTGAAGAGTATTGGTACGACCGTACAGAAGTATGGAAGAACCCACGCTTACTTCGCTACACACCTGCCACCATGTTGCATAGCCGCTCTATAAGACGCCCTACCGCGCCCGATAACCAGTACAACCACCAAAACGTTGCCAGCTACGCCAAAGAGCTTCGAGATAATGGGGTTAGTGTACATATTGGCGCTCATGGCCAACGTGAAGGCTTAGCCGCCCACTGGGAACTGTGGATAATGCAGCAAGGCGGTTTCACCGCGTGGGAAGCATTACGCGGCGGTACTATCGATGGCGCAAAACACCTAGGTATGGGTAACGACATCGGCAGTATTGAAAAAGGTAAATTGGCTGACTTAGTCGTGATTGACGGCGATGTATTAGCAGACTTACGCCGTAGTGAATATGTAGAATTTACCGTACTTAACGGCCGTGTATACGAAGCCGCCACCATGAACGAAGTAGGCAGTAAAACCAAGCGCTCCCCTTTCTTCTTTGAAGAAAACAACGCCACCTTTATGCCAAGAACTACCGCGGAAGCGATTGACGCGAAAGCACATCACTTCCATTGGAAACACTAATAATCTAGTAAGTTACTAGCACTTATCAAGCCGGCGTAAATCGCCGGCTTTTTTATGCTTACTGATTCACCTTATGTCCCACATTTCCCTCAAGCCATCAGCAGATTTATCCAAGAGGGTAGGAAGCACCATGATAGACCTTCCACCGCATGGATGCGGTGGCAGAGCCCCATGGATAGGTTTGTTGGGAGCTAGGTCTGTATTAGAAGTGTGGGGCACACAATAAGCAGGCCCTCCCCGGCAGGGATGCCGGGGCGGAGCCTCCAGGGATGGATTTACGGCGTGCCTGTGTTTGTGTGCCCCACACTTCGTATTGTCCCCGTCAGCGGTTGCGTCCATATTGTTCGTGAGACGACACCCAATCTGATGAGCTAATGGCTGAGGCTAACGATATTTCCCCCGCTAAGGCTACCGAGGCAACGATTTCGGCGAATTTATACACCTTGTTTTTGCCATAGCAATCGATAAGTTCTAAGCACTCACGCTGAGTGCCCATTCCAGTGCCACCACCATAGGTGGCCACTATTAACGAAGGAATGGTGATAGACACATACAAATCGCCCTCATCAGTAAGCTCTGAATACATAATAGCAGCCGATGATTCCGCTACGTTCGCAACATCTTGCCCCGTAGCAATAAACATGGCGGTAATACCATTAGGCGAGTGTAAACCCGTATTGTTCACCCCAGATAGAAACGAGCCTACTCCTGCTACCCTGCCGTGATAGTCAATTTGCTTAGGCTCTACCCGCATAATTTGCAGTAAATGCTCACGCTTTATCGTGGCCTCTGCGGTTACCCGTTTACCACGTGTACGCATAATATTTATTTGCGAGGCTTTTTTATCGGTAGCAAAGTTAGACTCTAAGTAGAAGTTTTCAACACCTTCATAATTATCTAAAATCCACCCGCACGCCGCAAAAGTAGCCCGCCCCACCATGTTTTGCCCTGCCGCATCACCGGTTAAATAGTTGAAACGCAAAAACGCAAATTTGTTTGATAAGAAGTGGTCAATATAAGTGAGTTTGGCAATACTCGAGGTTGCTTCAGCCTCTTCGCGAATTTTGCTGATGTTTTGGTTTACCCAAGTAACAAAATCTCTTGCACCACGGGCATCGCTAAAAATAAAAACCGGAGCTCGCTGCATGGCATCATCTACCACCGTAGCCTTTACCCCACCACTCATATTAAGCAGCTTCATCCCCCTATTATACGACGCCACCAAGGTGCCTTCTGTTGTTGCCAATGGCACAACAAATTCACCCTTAGCATGCTCGCCATTTATAGTTAATGGCCCTGCAATGCCAATGGGTACCTGAGCCACCCCAATAAAGTGCTCAATATTCCCTTTTAATTTGTCTGGATCGACTGAGTACTTGCCCACATGATCAATTTTGGCGCCAGTAAAACTTTCAAAGTATGACTGACGCTGCTTAATGATTTTATCGCCATAATCGTCGTGATCGTCGCGGGGAATATGCAGCTTGCGACTCGCTGGTGACGTTACATTATCTTCTACTTCGAACTTAAGCTTTCCAAAAGGAGACGCTGAAAAACAAATACCTATTTTGCGTTTTTCAGGGCTGACTTCTTCATTCAGTTCTAGGTGTACGGTAATGACTTGTCGTAATGAAAACGGCATGCCGCCGTTATTATTAAGCGCATCAAAACTAATGCCACTGTCGTTGCTGCTTTGAATAGAAATTTTATGGCTTGGAACTTTCTCACCATCAAATGAAATCCATTTAAGCTCCTTTAGTGTGGCATCTTTTAAACGGTTTTTTAGTGCAAAGGAAATGCCGTTGTCAGTTTTGGTTAGGCTTCCGTGAGTATATAGCTGCTTGAGTAAAATACTTGGTACAAACATGTGAGTTCCTATTCCGTTTTGGTTAAGCCACTGCGTGAATTAAGTACACTACTTTTTTATAGTACATCCTTTGTACAGTATCACTAACCTTTTGCATTTCCATCAATTTTTAACCACATTTAAATTTGAGCCATTTCATCAAAACTTCATTAAATTTTGCGCCAACACCTTATGAATAAAGGGCGGCAAACGCCCTGACTTCGCCTTATTCGATATACCGAGCCTCCTTCATCTAACGTTTACAGCGTCAAGGCTTTACCCAAGACCACTTGTCGGTATTCAGGTTTTCGCTGCTTAAAAAGCATCGATTGCTGATTAAGCGCTATGTCCATAGGGAAATGGCAACTGAATACCATTTTTTTAATTTCATGGGATGAACTGTTATGAGAAAAGGACTATTCCGTCATCAGGCAATGCAGCCTACCTCGCCATTTCAAGGCGATCTATTGATGACGCCTCGACCATCCCATATGGGGATAACGGCAATACTAATTTTATGGATAGTGGGTGTGGGGATATATCTCACACAGGGTAGCTATGCTCGTAAAGCCACTGTTGAAGGGTGGCTAGAGCCCTCCCGCGGCGTATTAAGACTGTACGCCGACGCCCGAAAAGGCCGCATATCACAAGTGTATGTAAACGAGGGGCAAAAAGTTAAAAGAGGCGAACCATTATTGTCGATTGAATACGGGGTTCAGCAGCCACAAGGCGAAACCGTAGAGCTAAAACTGCAACAAGAGCTTCTTGCTAAAAAACAGCGGATAAGCGACGCGTTGGCACGCAGCATTGGTATTCACCAAAATGACAAAACGCAGCTTTTAAAACAACTTCAGCACGCGCAAAAAGACGCTGAATCAATACGCCATATTTTAGCGATTTCTTATCAACAGTGGCAGTTAGCGTTCAGTCAATTTACCTCATTTGAGGTGCTACGCAATGCTGGCCATGTAAGTAACGCAGATTTCGATAATTATAAGCTTGAGCTTTTAAGTAGCCAGCAACAATGGAAACAAGCTGAGCGAAATAACCTGAAAAGCGAAGCTGAAGTAAGCCGGCTGACACATGAAATTGCCAGTTTACCCGAGATTCAAGCCAATGAGCGCACCGTACACGAAAACCAACTAAGTGATATCAATCAGCAGTTGCTGACATTAAATCGCGATCGGCAGCGCATTCTATATGCATCGCAGAACGGTGTGGTTTCAAGTCTGCAGGCGAGTGCTGGGTTGATGGTCGATCAAAACAGACCGCTACTCAGCTTACTTCCAGAAAATTCCCCTATAGAAGCACGATTGTTAGTGCCTGTGCGCGCCGCTGGATTCATCGCCAAAGGGCAACAACTCGCTATTCGCTACGATGCCTTTCCTTATCAGAAGTTTGGTTTGCAACAGGGACAGATAATTAGCATTTCCGAAACCATTTTACTGCCTGGTGAATGGGCGAACGCGCCTTTAACCGTGAGCGAACCCGCTTATTTGGTTACCGCTCGAGTAAATAGCGACGCCATTATTGCCTATGGAAACCCGGTAATGCTTAAAGCTGGAATGACGTTTTCTGCAGACGTAGCACTTAGCCAGCGTAGCTTACTGGAATGGATCTTAGAGCCGCTGTTAAGCGTCACGAAAAGGTTGTAATTATGACTATTACTCACGGGTTTGCTTCACCTGCACTTAGCGCCTTATCACCTAAAAACAAAGTGCCGGTTGTGCTTCAAACTGAAGCCGCTGAATGTGGTTTGGCCTGCGTCAGCATGGTGGCTCAGTATTATGGCGACAAACGGGATATGACCCACCTTCGCCAGCACATTAGCGTTTCACTTCGTGGTATCACACTTAAAGATATTATGGATATTGCGCAGCAAATGGCATTTCAATGTCGTGCACTAAAAATTGAGCCTCAGGATTTATCTCAACTAACCCTACCAGCAATTCTACATTGGGATATGCGTCATTTCGTTGTACTGACTAAGGTAAAGCAAGAGCGATTAACCATACACGACCCTAGTATTGGCAAACGCACCTTCACCTTTGATGAGGCGAGTAAACACCTAACGGGAATAGCGTTAGAAATTACGCCTAAAGACAATTTTTCGCCGCCCCCCGCAAAGCCTTTATTAAAGCTAAGAAACTTCTTCACTCGAACGATAGGGTTTAAACGTAATTTAGCCACCTTGCTGGCGCTATCTGCACTACTTCAACTTTTTGCTTTAGCGTCTCCTTATTACGTGCAAACCGTGGTTGATGATGTGTTGTTGCAAGGGAATCAAGCATTGTTAACCGCGCTTGCCATTGGGTTTACTTTTTTGCTAGTAATAAGCATCTTCACTAGTGTGTTGCGTCGCTTTCTTATCCTGGCTGTATCGAGCCGGCTTCAACTTCAAATGTCGGCTTCCGTCTTTCAACATTTACTCTCGCTACCGCTGGATTTTTTCGCCAAAAGGCACGTGGGCGATGTGGTGTCTCGCTTTGGTTCCCTTGCACATATTCGTGAGTTCCTCACTACGGGCCTTGTGACTGCATTTCTCGATGGCGTATTGGCCATTATCACGCTTGTCGTGATGGGCCTTTACTCCGTTAAACTTACCTTGTGTGTGGTGCTAGTGGTGGCAATATATTTACTTTTCCGCATCGCGTTAATACCTGTCACTAAGCGGCTTACAACAGAGAAAATTGCACTGGCCGCTACTGAACAAAGTCACTTTATGGAAAGCGTTCGGGGTATGCTGCCTATTCGTGTATACCATCAAGAATCCCAACGCCATAGTCAGTGGCAAAACAAGTTAGTCGCCACTTTGAATAAAGATATTAGTCTGGGAAAACTCAATATTGGAAGCGACGCGGTAAACCAAGTTTTATTTGGTATTGAAAACATCATTGTGATCTTTATTGCGGCATCTTTGGTGATGGATAATATGCTGACGGTAGGAATGATGCTTGCCTTCATCGCTTACAAAACAAAATTCACTGCCGCAGTAGACGGGTTAGTTTCCAAATTTATCGAATTGCGAATGCTGGCCGTACACTTTTCTCGCCTGAGCGATATTGTTCTAACGGAGCCTGCTGAAACCACGGTGCTGTCAAAACAATCTAGCCCTTATTCAAGCGTAGCATCAGTATCAGCAGTGGGTTCTTCTCATGCCATCGCTTCAAATACTCCAGTCATTCACTTAAAGGCCCACAACCTCAGTTATCGCTATGGTGAGGGATGTAAATGTATTTTCGAAAACCTCAACTTATCAGTTACCGCAGGGGAGATAATTGCCATCGTTGGTGCAAGCGGCAGTGGAAAGAGCACCCTACTTAAATGTCTGATGGGCCTATATGCACCTTTTGAAGGAACGGTTAGTCACAATACTATTTCATCAAATCATGCCCCGATCATTGCTTCTGTATTGCAAGAAGACATGTGCCTTTGTGGCTCTATGGCTGAAAACATCAGTTGTTTTGATGAGATACCAAATCAAGAAAAGGTCATACGTGCCGCCCAATTGGCCTGTATCCATGACGAAATTTGTGCCATGCCTATGCAATATCACTCGTTGGTCGGTGATATGGGAAGTAGCTTAAGTGGTGGTCAAAAACAACGGCTACTTCTCGCGCGAGCGCTATACAGAGAGCCAGATATCTTGTTTCTTGATGAGGCGAGTAGCCATTTAGACATTCAAAATGAGCACGTTATCAATACACATCTAAAGGCGCTCAATATTACCCGCATCATGGTGGCCCATCGCCCTCAAACGATTGCCCTTGCAAATACTGTCTATCAGTTGGTAGACGGCATTCTGCAGCACTGCCCAGCTTCTGAAATAGTAGAAGAAAATGATAATACCCCACTAGGAGATTCATAATGATAACGCCCGAAGTTAGAGAATCTACACCCTTGCTCACCGATATTGAGCGTCAACAAATCGTTAAGCATGTAGATAACTTAAATAGTAATGCCCTTCCTATCGACACCCTGTCTAAACGCGAGCTTCAGGTTGCGCGAAAGATCATGGAAGGCTTGTCGAATAAAGCGATAGCAGCAGAGCTATTTATTAGCGAACGCACCGTTAAGTTCCACTGCGCCAACATCTACAAGAAACTGAAAATAAGCAGCCGCACTGCGCTCATCGCGAGTTGCTTTCGATCCATTTACCACCCCCTAAGGTTGGTCTAACCGCTAGCCTTTTTAACTACACTAAAACGCTTATATAAGGAGCGAAAAATGCAACATAACACGCATAGCTATACACAAGAAAATACACAGAACGGCTCTGGCCTTCACCTTGAGACCCAAGAGTTGCTGCAAGTGACGGGCGGGAAGTCTGGGGTATCTGCAGGCGCAGACAAAGACCCCATTCGCTTTGTTAAACCACCTGTCTATATCACCTTAGCCATTGGTGAGGACGGCGGACAATTACCCGATTTATTGTCATAGCAGATTAAGGAGGTTAAGCAGTCCTCCTTTTACCATTTAAAAAGGATATTTCAATGCAGATTGCATTAATAGGGAGCGAGGCCGACCCGCAAATTGTACATGTGGCTGAAGCCTTAATTGCCGATAAAAACGACCCCTATATTATTAATACCAACTACTTTGGTGAGCACTGGCAACTCAGCTACGACCCAGATTTTAATGATGGCCTGTTACATTTTAACCAGCCTATCCGCAACGGACTGTTTCGAATTCCTCTATCAGACATCACATCTGCCTATTGGCATCAATATATTCCCCCCTCTGTGAAAGCCTCTGATAGTGTGTCTTCACAATGGTTAGATCAGGAATATGCCAGCACCTTGTTATGCTGGTTTTTATTCAGTGAAACTAAGTGGGTTAATGGTATTGACGCCATCCGCGCCCATCACTGCAAACCAATTCAACTGCGGATGGCAAAAAAGCTAGGCGCTAAGGTGCCATATACCTACATAGGTAACGCTTGTGATGTAGCTTTACAGTTTTGTGCGAACATAGGCGAGGTGGTCTATAAACCCGTTAAAGGCGGCGAAACAGCGAAATTTGTGCAACAGGGGGACGATACTCGCGGCTTAGTGCAGGCTTTGTTAAAAGAGCGCCCTGTCACCTTTCAGGCATTTGTTGAAGGGACGAATATTCGAAGTTACGTACTTGGCGATGAAGTAGTCAGTGTACAAATAGACTCTCACAATCTCGATTTCAGAGAAGATATAAACGCACGTCCTTTGCTAACCCCTCTTCCTAAACCAATGCAGGATTTATCACGAAAGATATGTACCGGCTTAGGCATGCATTGGTGCGCTATCGATTGGCGTAAAAACACCAAGGGTGAATATTATTTCTTAGAAGCCAACCCTTGCCCGTTCTTCTTGTTCGTCGAAAACGAGACTGGTGTTGATATTACCGGCCGTTTAGTGAAATTATTAACCACATAAAAAAAGAGCGCATTTAAATAAATGCGCTCTTTTGTGTTACTAGCCTTAGGGCTTTATAGAATGAAGCGCGATAGATCTTCGTTTTCTACAAGCGACTCTAAGTGGCTGTTTACGTAGTCTTCGTCAATCACGAAAGACTCACCGCTTTTTTCTGACGCATCAAACGAAATATCTTCCATTAAACGTTCAAGTACCGTGTGTAAACGGCGCGCACCTATGTTCTCAGTACGTTCGTTCACACGCCATGCAGCTTCAGCAATACGCTGAATTCCCGATTCTACGAAATCGATATTTACGCCCTCGGTCAGCATAAGGGCTTTGTATTGCTCGGTAAGCGACGCATTGGGCTCGGTAAGAATACGTTTGAAGTCACCTACTTCTAAGGCTGATAATTCAACGCGAATAGGCAAACGACCTTGAAGCTCAGGAATAAGATCTGACGGCTTGCTCATTTGGAACGCACCAGAGGCGATAAACAAAATATGGTCTGTTTTCACCATGCCGTGCTTGGTCGATACCGTTGACCCTTCTACCAAGGGTAGTAAGTCACGCTGCACACCTTCACGCGATACATCGCCTGACGTATTGCCTTCACGCTTACAAATTTTGTCAATTTCATCAACAAACACAATGCCGTGTTGCTCAACCGACTCAATCGCTTTTTCTTTTAAGTCTTCCTGATTCACCAAACGTGCGGCTTCTTCTTCCACCAGCATTTTCAGTGCATCTTTAATTTTTAGCTTCTTCTTTTTCTTTTGCGAACCCGACAAGTTTTGAAACATGCCTTGAAGCTGATTGGTCATTTCTTCCATCCCAGGAGGTGCCATAATTTCAACGCCTACTTGTGGAAGTGCCACATCAATTTCAATTTCTTTGTCGTCTAAGTCGCCTTGACGAAGCTTTTTACGGAACGCTTGGCGAGTGCCTCTATCTTCAACGTCTTCTTTCTTGCCCCATGCATCTTCAGGGGGTGGAATAAGCACATCAAGAATACGTTCTTCCGCCGCTTCTTCAGCGCGGAATTTCACCTTTTTCATTTCCGTTTCTTTGGTCATCTTCACGGCAATGTCAGCAAGGTCGCGAATAATGGTTTCTACTTCTTTACCCACATAACCGACTTCGGTGAACTTTGTCGCTTCAACCTTTATGAAAGGTGCATTCGCTAATTTTGCTAAACGGCGGGCAATTTCAGTTTTACCCACACCGGTTGGCCCAATCATAAGAATATTTTTAGGCGTCACTTCTTGGCGCAAATCAGGCTCAAGCTGCATACGGCGCCAGCGGTTTCGAAGTGCAATTGATACCGCACGTTTAGCATCTTGCTGACCAATAATGTGTCGATCTAGCTCATGAACAATTTCTCTAGGTGTCATTTCAGACATGCATAAACCCTTATCTGTTTTGGTGCCAAGCAGGCACAAGTGGCTGTTAATTGTTAATTAAACAGCCACTTAGTAATCGAGTACGTCTACCGTTTGACTATGGTTAGTGAATACGCAGATATCACCAGCTATGGTCAAACTTTTCTCCGCAATTTCTTTCGCGGTAAGTTCGGTGTTTTCTAGCAACGCAGTAGCAGAAGCTTGGGCATAGTTGCCGCCTGAACCAATAGCAATTAAGTCATTTTCTGGCTGTACGACATCGCCGTTACCGGTAATGATGAATGACGCGGTTTCATCGGCTACGGCCAATAGCGCTTCTAATTTGCGCAGCATGCGATCGGTTCGCCAATCTTTGGCAAGTTCAACCGCCGCCTTGGTCAAGTGGCCTTGGTGAGCTTCAAGTTTTGCTTCAAAGCGTTCAAACAAGGTGAAGGCATCGGCAGTGCCGCCTGCAAAACCAGCTAATACTTTATCGTGGTACAAGCGGCGCACTTTACGTGCATTACCTTTCATTACGGTATTGCCGAGTGACACCTGACCATCGCCAGCCATCACAACTTGATTTCCACGTCTTACAGATACAATCGTTGTCACGTTTAATCCCCATTTAAGGTGGGCGCTATCGCAGACTCGGGCGATAACTGAAAAAAGACTTTGTTATGAAATGGGGGAAGGGTTTTGGTTTTCAAGGGGAGCAGTTAAAACGGGCAGCTAAAAGGGGCTGTTAAAAGAAAAAGCAGTGAAGACATATAGTAAACGGGTACGTATTAAAGCGTTAAGCGCTGCAAAGTAGTATGTGGTGGCTATTATGAGATGGTTATTATGAGGTGAATATAAGGCATCCACCACATCATGCGGTGAATGCCCAATCAATAGATGAGTGAATGAAAAACGTTTACGCTTATAAATTCCAGTACCAAATTTGGCAGGTCGCAATATTCACTTTACGAAGGCTGTGCTTGGCTTTCTCGGCATCTCGTTTCGATTCGAATGGCCCTAAAATAACCCTGAACCATTCGCCGTTGCTGCCAGAACTCTGGCGAATAAGTGCTTCTAAACCTTGAAAGGCAATTTTCGCTTTCATTTCTTCAGCTTGAGCGCGGGTTCTGAACGACGCGCATTGCATAAGATAACGTTTGTCCGACTTTTCCTGCTCAGCAACATCTACTTCCACTTCATACCCCGGCAGAGTACGAATATATTCCCACTCTTCTTTAGGCAATTCAGGCAACGCTTCTTGGGTAGGCGCAACAGGGCGTACAACTTCGGTATCTACCTCAGAACTGGCGTTATCTTTAATAGACCATAAGAAAACCGCAAAGCCTATAAGCAATATCACCACAATGACAAGGCGAACAATAGGGAATGAGGCAGTGGCGCCAATCTTCACCTGTGATTTACCGCGCTTTTTGTTTTCCGGCTTCTTTTTTTGTGGTGCTTTACCACGAGATACATAATCGCGTTGAGCCATATTCGGCAGTTTTCCTACTACTTATCGTTATTTTAAACAGGTGGTGCCACCAGACGAGGACATAGTGCACAACCCTGAAACACTTGTATACATTAGTGTTGAGATTTTACCGTATTCCCAACCTGTGCGCTAACTGAAATCGGTGGGGTCGATATCTACCGACCAACGTACTTTTGCCGCCTGCGGTAGCCCTTGTAAATACGGCAGAGCTAGCCGCAATGCGTTATGTAACGGCGCTCTTTTTTCATGACTGCACACCAGCATAAAGCGAAAACGCCCTTGTCGTTTTTCAATTAAACAGGGAAATGGCCCACTCATCTGCGGAACTAAGCCCTTAGAATTTGCATTTGCAGTATTTGAGTTTGAAAGTACACCCCTAGCCTGTTGCAGGAATGCATAGGCCGATGAGCTCTCGGTTGCCTCAGCCCGAATCACAAATTGACTAATATAAGGAGGCAATGCAGATGCTTTTCGCTCCATCAATGCATGACGAGCAAAGTGGGCATAGCCGTTGTTCACTAAATCTTGTAATAAAGGATGGTGAGGATTGTGGGTTTGCAGCCACATTTCTCCGGGTTTGCTTGCACGCCCTGCTCGCCCTGCAAGCTGCGTAACGAGCTGCGCTAGCTTTTCAGGAGCTCGAAAGTCAGCACTAAATAGCGCCCCATCGCAATCTAACACCACCACCAGTGTAACGTGAGGGAAATGATGCCCTTTCGATAAAATTTGCGTGCCTACCAGTATTTGGTGTTCTTGGCGGTTAATCGCATCGAGGGTTTGATGTAGCTTGTCTTTTCCTCTTACCGTATCACTGTCTATGCGCACGTGTTTGGCATCGGGGAAGAGCTTCATTAATCCTTCTTCTACCTGCTCGGTGCCCGTTCCCGCCGTTACCATTTCATGACTGTGACAAGCTTCACACTCTTTGGGCATTGAACGGGTAGCGCCACAGTGGTGGCATTGCAGTCTGTTTTGCCCTTTATGCACGGTATAGGGTCTGTCGCAACGCTTACACGTTGCCGTAGTACCACAGTGATGACATAAAAGCGCGGGGGCATAACCTCGTCTATTCACAAAAACCAGAATCTGGTTCCCTGCATTTACATGCTGACGCATAATTGTCAGCAAGCCTTCTGAAATGCCGTAATGAATAGGTTGGTCTCTTGCATCTAGTAAATACTGCTTGGTACTTTGCGCCCCTGCTGCGCGCCGTGTTAGTTGCAAATGCGCAAAGCGGCCGTTTAACGCGTTATTAAGCGTTTCAAGCGCTGGGGTAGCACTGCCGAGCAACAAAGGAATACTGTGCTCTTTGGCTCGCATGGCCGCTAAATCGCGCGCGTGATACCTAAGCCCGTCTTGTTGTTTAAACGATTCATCATGCTCTTCGTCTACAATGATCATGCCGGGTTTTTTAAGGGGCGTAAAAATCGCTGAGCGAGTACCTATAATAATACCTAGTTCGCCTGCCCTTGCCCGCTGCCATACCGATAATCGCGCTGCGTCCGTCAATTGAGAGTGCAATACGCCTACAGGAATATTGAAGCGCTTTTCGAAGCGCGAAACGGTTTGCGGCGTTAAACCAATTTCAGGCACTAATATAAGCACTTGTTTACCGGCTTTAAGCAAAGGTTCAATAGATTGCAGATACACTTCGGTTTTACCGCTACCTGTCACCCCTTCAAGCAAGCTGATCGCAAAGGTGCCATGTTGCTGGTTTAATGCCGCTATCGCTACCCCTTGCTCTTTATCAGGCACGGGTTTTTCACCAATTTCGAAGGTATCTAACCACGCTTGTGCAGTGAGTTCAGGCGTAATTTCTACGAGCTCAATAAGTGCTTTATCTAATAACGCTTTCACTACTGCGGGTGAAAAGGTCTTACGCGCTTCGCTAGCAATAAGTGATGTGGTTTGAACCGCTTCTAAGCAGCTCATCTGCTTCGGAGCTCGGCTTAAACTCTTAATATCGGTATCAGCACCTTCTGGCGTGACTTGAATATATTGTGCGGGTGATGGCGTGGCTGTCTCACCTTTACGAAGCGGCACAGGAAGCATGGCATGTATCACTTCCCCTGGCGCATGGTGATAATACTGCCATAACCAATGCGCCATTTTTCTTAGCGATTCGTCGATAACAGGTGCGCTATCTACCACCTCAATAATGGCTTTTATCTTACTGGTATCATCTATGTCTACACCGGATTCAACCACAATGCCTACCAGTTGACGTGGCCCGAAAGGCACTTTTACCCGCACACCCGGTTGTAGCGTATCGGTATGAGAATAGGTAAATAGCTGGCGAAGTGGCACAGGTACAGCCACCTGAATGAATACCATTAAAATTGATACCCCAAAATTGATGAACCTAAAGTGAGTAAACGTAAATTCAGAATCGCTAATGATCTGGCATTTAAACATAATGTCAAATAAGGGAAGGGAATTTATTTTCGCCAGTGGGCTTAATTAACGCTGCCTCTGTTTACTTCGCATACAAAAAGTGCTTGATCACTTTAGTTGCTTCCTTTATTATGCGCCGCTCTTTTGCGGCTGACTGCAATTTCTGCGGTCGGTCATTGAATTTAAAGTTGCGTATGGTGTTTGGCTTCGGGCCAAATAGCGATACGGCCTCATATTGAAGGTAATCCAAAATGAAAAATGGTATCCACCCAGAATACGCTGAAATGACAGCAACATGTTCTTGCGGCAACGTAATGAAAATCCGTTCTACTCTAGGTAAAGATATTAACCTAGACGTATGTTCTGCATGTCACCCATTCTACACTGGTAAGCAACGTAACGTTGATACCGGTGGTCGTGTTGACCGCTTCAAGAAACGTTTCGGTGCTTTGGGCGCTAAATAAGCTCAGTACTCAGAAACACTATGTTTCTTTAAAAAAAGCGCCTATCGGCGCTTTTTTTGTGTCCGCGATTTACATCTGCACTTCATTCTGTATTCAACCAATACCGTGCTCGCCCAGTATAGAGCAGCGAAGTGGAATGCTCGGCTAATGCAATGCTCTATTATTGAAAAGCTCTGTTAGTGAAAATCCCGGCGTTTTAGATGTCGTTCCCAGTTGCCGTTACTTTGCAAAGTGCATGCTTGCTCGCTGTCGTAGCGAACTCCTTTAATGTGCACCTTCAATTCGGGGCAAACATTATCAAGTTCAAGTTCGAATGCTTGGATCCAGTTTGTTGAAAGTGCTTCGCTTTTTTGCTTTTCGGTTTTAAACACCGCAATAATTTCTGGCCTGCGCCAGTGTCCCATATGCGTAAGCCATTCAAAGCCTACCGACTCAGATTTTGCCCACTCACACACCGCAGTTAGCGCTTCAATCAGTTTCTTTTCAGACATGTTAAGTTACGCTTTCTTCTTCATGTTTACTATTATACCTATTCCACTCACCAGCGTCTTGAACGGTCGACTTAGTGCCTTTTTGCAAAGACCTATTCGATACCCACTATACATATGTCTATAAAATAGAAATAATGTATTAAATTCAAAAGTGTCATTAATGTGGTGAATGGCAAATATTCGACGATGTCACTGGTCATACAAGCAAGACTGTCCTAGATTGAAAGGTATTAAGGGCAGATCAGATATGTACTTAAATGACCCTGTGATAAAGTCGAAGTCATTCTACTGCGGCAACGCAGATTGCCCCTACGGTAACGAAGATTGCCTAACCCCTACATCGAAGGATATGTTTACTAATGTCAGATTTCAGACAACGTGCGCTAGATTATCATGCCAAACCCACGCCAGGTAAAATTAGCGTGGAGCTATCGAAACCAGCAGATAGTGTGGATGATCTTGCTCTGGCTTACAGTCCAGGGGTAGCTGAACCGGTACGAGAAATTGCTGAAGATCCTGATAATGCTTATAAATATACCGCAAAAGGCAACATGGTAGCGGTGATCAGTAATGGTACCGCTATCTTAGGTTTGGGTAATTTAGGGCCGTTAGCTTCTAAACCAGTTATGGAAGGTAAGGCACTGCTGTTTAAGCGCTTTGCAGGGCTTGATGCTATCGACATTGAAGTAAAACATCGTACAACAGAAGAGTTTATTAATACTGTTGCGAACATTGCAGACACCTTTGGGGGTATCAATCTTGAAGATATTAAAGCCCCAGAGTGCTTTGAAATAGAGCAAGAACTCATTAAGCGCTGCAATATTCCTGTATTCCATGATGATCAACATGGTACTGCTATTGTTACGGCTGCAGGCATGTTGAACGCCATTGAAATTCAAGGCAAGAATATCGAGAGCGCGAAAATAGTTTGTATGGGTGCTGGCGCAGCAGCAGTAGCATGTATGGAATTGCTAATTAAGTGTGGCGCACAACGAGAGCGCATTTACATGCTAGACAGAAAAGGGGTTATTCATACCCGCCGTGAAGACCTTACTGAACACAAACGCATGTTTGCCAATAATACTGATAAACGTACGCTAGAAGATGTGATGGAAGGCGCGGATATTTTTGTTGGTGTATCTGGACCTGATGTATTACCCCCAGAAACCCTAGCTTTAATGGGGCCTAATCCGATTGTTTTTGCCTGCTCTAACCCCGACCCTGAAATTAAACCTGAACTAGCACATGAGGTTCGAAGTGACTTAATTATGGCAACAGGGCGTTCTGATTACCCCAACCAGGTAAACAATGTTCTGTGCTTTCCGTTCATTTTCCGTGGCGCATTAGATGTTCGCGCAACGGCCATTAATGACGAGATGAAAGTGGCAGCGGTAGAAGCACTTCGCGCTATTACCAAAGAGCCCGTACCTGAATCTGTGTTAGCGGCTAGCAATAGTAAAAGCCTGACCTTCGGCAAAGAATACATTATCCCTAAGCCAATGGACCCCCGCCTTTGTGAACGCATTGCTACTGCCGTGTCGAAAGCGGCGATTGAATCTGGCGTTGCAAGGCTTCCAGAAGTACCTAGCCGCGCAGAGTAAAGGCAATATAGAAGTAGAATTTAGCGCGCAGCTTAGTATTCAAATATTATAAAAAACGGCAATTTTCATTGCCGTTTTTTTTAATCTTCTTGTTCGTTCTCGATAGAAACGTCTATACCCATGTCTTCCATTATACGTCTAGCTTCAGCTGGTACACGGTTAGGGTTGTCTTTTCGCAAATCTTCGTCATCCGGTAGAGGCTGACCTGTGAATGCATGAAGAAATGCTTCACATAATAATTCTGAATTCGTCGCATGACGTAAATTGTTTATCTGCCGACGGGTACGCTCATCGGTTAATGCTTTTAGCACGTTAATAGGAATAGAAACGGTAACTTTCTTAACCTGTTCACTCTTTTTACCGTGCTCTGCGTAGGGGTGTATATACTTACCGTTCCACTCTGCCATAATGCTAACTCTGTCTGATCTTATTTATGTTATGAAGAGAAATTCTAAACAAGTTGACGAAAAGGTCAATTGAGCAGTGTAAACCTCTTGACGTCTAGACGTAAATTCTTTAATTTAGACGTCTAAACGTCTATAAAAGAGTAATTTACCATGGTTTCTTACGCACAAGGTGTTGATGCACTCAATCAGTCCCTTTCGGAACTGCGTGACATTGATGTGTCATTTGAGTTTTTTCCGCCAAAATCAGAGAAAATGGAACAAACCTTGTGGAAGTCAGTTGAACGTTTAGCACCATTAAAGCCGAGTTACATGTCGGTTACCTATGGTGCAAACAGTGGTGAGCGTGATCGCACCCATGACGTGGTAAAACGTATCCAACAACAAACTGGTGTTGCAGCCGTGCCTCACCTTACATGTGTTGATGCTAGCCGAGACGAACTTAAGCAGATTGCAAAAGACTACTGGGATTCTGGCATTCGTCGTATTGTTGCCTTGCGCGGTGATTTACCGCCTGGCGTGAAAGATACCGAAATGTATGCCTCTGATTTGGTAGCACTACTAAAAGACGTGGCTGATTTCGATATATCAGTGGCCGCCTACCCTGAAAAGCACCCTGAAGCCCCTAATGCCCAATTCGACTTACTGAACCTTAAGCGCAAAGCAGAAGCCGGTGCGAGCGAAGCAATTTCACAGTTTTTCTTCGACACCAGTGTATTCTTGCGTTTTCGTGACCGTGCGGCAGCAGCGGGTATCGACCTAGACTTAGTACCTGGCATACTGCCAGTAACTAACTACCAAACCTTGGTAAAATTCGCTGGTTTCACCAATGTGCACGTACCTGGTTTTTTGCACAAAATGTTCGATGGCCTTGACGATGACGATCAAGCTACTCGGAACCTCATTGGTGCTAACATCGCAATGGATCAGGTTAAGGTACTCGCCAAAGAAGGCGTGAAGCATTTTCACTTTTACACCCTTAACCGAAGTGAATTAAGCTACGCTATTTGCCACATGCTAGGTGTTCGAGCAGGTTAATTTCGATTAAACCTTTGCTCCTATAGGGCAGACCAGTATACCATTTACCTATTATTGGGTATTTGAACGACTCGTTTGCCTCGTTGTCACCTTCCTGCGCTGCTTAAATGCCAAGGTGAGTAGCTAATGACCAAGGCGAGTTATAACTAGGAGTAAAGTGTGAATTGGGATCGGGTAAAAGCCATCTATCATAAGCTCGCACCACAAGTTGTCGATCTTTTCACTATCTTCATCAAGCGTTGCCGTGAAGACAATATTACCATTTCCGCAGGCCACTTAGCCTACGTTACGCTACTTTCTCTCGTTCCTTTTATCATGGTGACTTTCACCATCATGTCAGCGTTTCCTGCGTTTGCTTCTGTGCGAGGTAAATTAGAATACTTTATCTTTAATAACTTTGTGCCTACCGCTAGCGATACGGTTCATGAGTATATGTCTGACTTTGTTGGCAATGCTTCTGAAATGGGCGCAATTGGTATTCTATCGCTACTGGTAGTGGCACTAATGTTGATATCCAACGTTGATAAAACCCTCAACCGGATTTGGCGTACGCAAAGCGATCGACCTATCATTTATACGTTTGCCATTTATTGGATGGTAATTACCTTAGGCCCCATGCTGATTGGCTCTAGCGTTATTATCAGTTCTTATTTAGCAGGCCTTGCTGCTTTTGCGGAAGAATATACGCCAGGGTTAGGCACATTTTTACTTACTCTTGTACCTAGCTTCGCAGCCATGCTGGCTTTCTTTATTTTATACATGATAGTACCCAACCGACGCGTTTTTGCCCGCCACGCTATTTCAGGAGCCATATTGGCCACTGTCGCGTTCGAGTTAACGAAGTCTGGCTTTGCCCTATATATTACCAACTTCCCTTCCTATGAGTTGATCTACGGAGCGCTAGCTGTGGTGCCTATCTTGTTTTTGTGGGTCTATATTTCATGGATATTGGTGCTATTAGGCGCCGAGTTTACGTGTAGCTTAGGCCAAGCGTTTGAAAACCGAAAAGCGGAAGACGAGCCAAGGCAAATACCAGAGGAATAAGAAAAGGCGTTGTAGGAACTACAACGCCTTTTTAGTAGGGTACTGGCGTGTTATCGGTAATAGCGAGCCTGTCACTCTGTAGTCGGACACGCTTTAATTAGACACTCATTAGTTAGACATAGCGGCAATAAACGCATCAGATTCAGCAATCGCTGAATTCATTTGTTCGATAAGTTGGTCAACATCATTTTGAATAGTTGAAAGTTCACCTTGCAACGCGCCAATCGCGCTAGCGTTCAAGTTATGTTTTAAGTATAAAACGTTGTCTTGAAACGCACTTAATACTGGGGCCATTCTACTTTCTGCTTTACGCATGGTTTTAATGAGTGCGCTGTATCTGCGCTCAGTATCACGCAATTTCGCAGTACTTTCTCGTTTTAACGATGCATTTTGATACTTATCAAGCTCGTCTTCCCATTCATCAAATAACGCTTCAGCCACGCTTTCTACTTTATCGATACGATCAGTTACGTCATTAGCAGCAGAAAGACTGTTTTCATACTCGCTGTTAAGCTTGTTATAAACATCTTCTAACTCACCACCTTCAAATGCCACCACAGCACTAAAAGCTTCCAGCGCAGAGCTAAACTCTTCCTGAGCGTCTTCTTGCGACTCTTTTGCGTTTTCAACACGGTCAACAAGGATATCCCGTTTCTCAACGCCTACTTTCTCCCACGCTGCGTAATACGCAGATTGGCAGCCAGTTAATACCAACATAGCAATAATAGCGGTTGCTATTAGCCTCATAACATCTCTCTCCCTCGATAGCGGGCCGCGCTAATAATACAAATAATGTGCAAAATAACGCCAAGTGGCCAAAATACAATTGCTAATACTACGGTTGCGGCAAGCGCATAGCTCACTCCCACCACAATAAAATAAAATAGCGCGCCAAGTATTCGCCCTTGTACTAAATGCCCTAACCCTGGGATAAAAAAGTTACAAATTGCAGCAATTACATTGCCGCCAGATCCTTGCCCTGACATATAAACTTCCTCGCAATTGTTATCAGAATATGATTATGTAGTATTTCATAAGAATAAACTAAACTAAAACAGGCACCCGCACAACGCGCGGAAATAAAATGAAACGACTTTACCCAGATGTTACCTGCTATCAAAATGGATTTATCGAGGTGGGATGTGGGCACTCTCTATATTACGAGCAGAGCGGCACCCCTGAGGGTATTCCAGTACTATTTATTCATGGTGGTCCAGGTGCTGGTTTACCGCCGAATTATAAATGTTTCTTCGACAGTAACCGATACCGTATTATTGGATTCGAACAAAGAGGATGTGGGCGTTCAACGCCGTTAGCGAGTACAAAAGACAACGATACATGGCTAAATGTAGAAGATATTGAAATACTAAGGCGCCAGCTCAACGTACCGAGTTGGTTAGTGTTTGGGGGGTCATGGGGTTCAACGTTAGCGCTCCTTTATGCTTTTAGGTATGCTGCTCATGTCAGCGGCCTTATTCTTCGTGGCGTATTCTTAGCCCGCCAGCAAGACAGAGACTGGTTCTTGTCACCGCAAGGTGGCGCTGCTCAGCTTTTTCCAGAATACTATCGCCAGTTTGTTAAAGGGGTAGACGCCCCACTAAGTACTTCCACTATTTGTGCGCACTACCTCACTACATTGAAAGCCGATAACGAAGTACAGCGTCATGCAGCGTTAAAGCGCTGGTATCAGTGGGAGGAGAGGCTTTCTCGGATATCCTTACCTCCTGGCACTGGCGATTCCACCAGCCAATACCCCCTATCCCTTGTCACCAGCTTAGCCACTCTCGAATGCCATTTTTTAACGAACAAGTGCTTCATAGACGAAGGCTACATACTTGATAATATAGAAAAAATACGCGATATTCCTGGCACTATTATCCATGGTCGATACGACATGATATGCAAAACTGAAGCGGCAGAATCATTACATAAGTCGTGGTCAGGAAGCCAACTTCAAATCATTCCTGATGCTGGCCACAGCACGTCTGAGCCGGGCATTGCTTATGCGCTGTGCCGCGCAACCAAAGATATGGCAAAGTTTTTAAAGGAGCAAAAGCAATGATTGGGTTAGTTCAACGGGTGTCTGAAGCGAGCGTGTCAGTGAACAATGAAATCATCGGAGAAATTGCGCAAGGTATGCTAGTGCTGCTTGGTGTTGAGAAAGATGACGGCCCTGAAGAAATAGAAAAACTAGCTAATAAGTTATGCCGCTACCGTATTTTTTCAGACAGCGATGGAAAAATGAATTTAAACGTCGCGCAAATTGGGGGAGAAATTCTTGTAGTATCGCAATTTACCCTTGTGGCCGACACGCAAAAAGGAAATCGTCCTGGCTTTTCTAGGGGCGCGACACCTGAACATGGTAATGCTATATATCTGCAATTTGTGGAATCTCTTAAACAGAAAGGCATTCCCGTGGAAACAGGTCAATTCGGCGCTGAAATGAAAGTGGCCTTAGTGAATGACGGACCCGCTACCTTCCAGTTTCAGGTATAATGAACATACCAGAATTAATCTTGTGCAGTTTTCATGCGTAAGGTTAAATAGTTTTTTCACTCTTTCATACAAGGCCTCTCTATTGTGTATAAGGTTGTAACTCCTAAAAGCGATACTGAATTCGAAGCCTATTTTCATTTTCGCTGGGCTTACCTTCGCCAGCCATGGAATTTTCCTCCTGGTTCAGAGAAAGATGAATATGAACAGGTGGCAGAGCACCGCACCATAGTGAATGGTAAAGGCGACATTGTTGCCTGTGGCCGTGTCCATTTAAATACCGCTGAAGAAGCACAAATTCGTCATATCGCCGTACACCCTGACCATCTGCGTAAAGGGCTTGGACAGATGATAATGGATGCTTTAGAGAACGTGGCGAAAGAATTGGGTGCTATACGTGCGGTGACAAACAGCCGAGAAGTTTCTATCGACTTTTTCAGTTCCTGCGGCTTCGTTGTTGAACGTGAAGCGCCTAACGAATTAGGCATGCTAAGACGCCAGCAAATGGTGAAAAAGCTAACTGAAAATAACACCTTAGTGCTGCATCCTAAATGGTGTAAATCATTACAGCAAACCTGGACTGATACCATTCCCATTACAGAACATATGGGCATTAAATTATATCAATATACAGGCAGGACATTAGAAACCCGCGCGTCACTTAATAAGAATATTAATGTTCACGGCACTATGTTTGCCGGCAGTATTTTTTCGTTAGCCACCTTAACTGGCTGGGGAATGATTTACTTACAGCTAAAAGAGCGTGGGCTAACCGGTGATATTGTATTGGGAGACGGCGATATCCACTATCATAAGCCTATTACCATGAAGCCTCGTGCAATCTGTAATATAGAAACCTTATCGGGCAAATTTAAGCCTTTGGAAAAAGGGGAAAAGGCGCGATTCGCTTTGAACGTAGATATCTTAGATGGCGATAATGCCGTGGCAGAGTTTGAAGGGGTGTTTTGGGTGCTTCCAGAGCAAACTGAGGCGTAACGTGCAAAGGTATATTATTAACCGCTTCTTGCTTTCATAATTGACACGTACAAAAAAAGCGCCAATAGGCGCTTTTTTCAATTAAGTTTAACTAGGGCAGCCTTTTTTAAGCAGCTCTTACTTAAGCCACCATGGCAGCCTGAAGTTTTTTCATCGCGTTCTTTTCAATTTGACGAACACGTTCAGCAGATACTTCGTACTTATCAGCAAGATCTTGAAGTGTAATTTTGCTGTCAGCCAACCAACGAGTCTCAATAATATCTTGGCTTCTGTCATCTAACGTTTTAATGGCTGAATACAAACGCTTGCTCGCATTAGTATCCCAATCGTTATTGATAACGTCCATTTCAACATCAGTTGATTTATCTTCAAGAAATTGAACCGGCGCAAAATTGCCCGTTTCGTCTTCGTCAGCAGAAAGATCGAATGCTTGATCTTGACTGCTCATTCGCGCTTCCATTTGAAGCACTTCCTTCGTACTCACACCCAGCTCGCTAGCTACCGTTTGCACCTCTTCGTGGGTAAACCAACCAAGACGTTTTTTCGCTTTACGTAAATTGAAGAACAATTTACGTTGCGCTTTCGTAGTAGCAACTTTAACAATGCGCCAGTTTTTAAGTACGAATTCATGAATTTCAGCTTTGATCCAATGTACGGCAAAAGAAACCAAACGAACGCCCACTGTTGGGTCGAAACGCTTAACCGCCTTCATCAAACCAATATTACCTTCTTGAATAAGGTCGGCTTGTGGCAAACCATATCCTGAATAAGATTTTGCTATATGCACAACAAAGCGTAGATGAGACATAACCAGCTTACGTGCTGCTTCTAAATCTTCATCTTCACGAAGACGCACCGCTAATGCGCGCTCTTCTTCTGCAGTTAGCATATCAATACGACTTACAGCTTGTACGTAGCCTTCAATGCTACCGCTGTGAGGAACTGATAGTGCTAGGGATTGCAATTTATTGCTCATTATTCACCTCATTCGTTGCAACTCGATATTAGCAAAGTAACATCAGCCGCGCGAGACTTAATTGCGATGAGAAACTAAACCAGTTATTGGTATGTAGTACCCATCTTCTAAAGATCAAGACCACAAACCCAAAAAACAGTTCAATTAGCGTCTATCTCTTTCCAAATCACTCATACGTTGTATATCGAATTCATTATTACGCTACAACGCTCAATAAATATCGCCGAACGCTTCACAGAAGAATAAGCGCTTCCCCAGAGGAAACAGCTTATCGAAGCAGATATTCACGATACGCCACCATTATACATTCAAAATGTATATAAAACATGCCATTCATCTTTCAAAAAGTTATATCAACCTTAAATTCGGTCGTATTCTTTTCCTGTATCAACAAATCTATATTACCCACTCTCAGATACGAAGACTATTACAAAGTTTCGATTGCTAGCATCGCTTTTTTACTTACAATGAGATATAAATTTTATGTTTTAGAATCGCTCGGCATAATAACAATAATAAGATTTTCATTTTCTTTTTAACGACTTCAATCGCGTTTTTACGCGGCGAGAGCAAAGAGGCACTCGATGTTCGCATACGTAGCAAGACAACCCATATTCGACGTAAACAGGAACGTTTACGCTTACGAATTACTTTTTCGGGTAGGGGAAGATAATTGCTTTCCAGATATTCCGCCCGATGAGGCGACCTCTAAAATTCTAACGTCTACCCATTTAAGCTTGGGTATTGAAGAAATAACAGGTGATAAAAAAGCATTTATTAATTTCCACCGCGATACCTTAATGTACCGATTTCCTACCTCGTTAGATGCAAGCAAAGTGGTTATTGAGATTGTTGAAACCGTTGATGTAGATGATGCCCTTATTGCCGCATGCAAGCACATTCGAGGGCTCGGCTACCCCATTGCACTTGATGATTACGATATGAAGGATAAATGGGATGCCTTTGTCCCGTTCACCAGTATTGTTAAAATCGACATTACGGAAATTGCTCACGAAACCATACCTTCGTTGGTTAAACGCTTCAAATCGCATAACATCAAACTTGTGGCCGAAAAAATTGAAACCTACGAAGAGTTTCACAAGTTCAAAGAAATGGGCTTCGACTATTTTCAAGGTTACTTTCTAGCTAAACCCGAAATAGTACGTCATCGCAAATTAGGTCCAAGTGCGCTTACCATGATGGAGCTACTCACATTAAGTAGCCAATCCAAGCTAAATTTTGATGAAGTAAATCGAATCATTGAGCGCGATCCTTCCCTTACCTATTTGCTATTACGCTTCATCAATAACCCGCTTATTAATAAGCGAAATAAGATTACATCCCTTAAGCATGCGCTTAACTTTATGGGTGAAGTTGAAGTTAAAAAATTTATCGCGCTGCTTGCTCTGGCCAACCTTAATGACGGTCAACCTCAAGAGTTGATGCAGATGGCCCTTGTGCGGGCAAAATTCTGTGAGCTTGTGTTTATCTCTTTTAAAGAAAGAGAAAATCCGCTCACCGGCTTTCTAACCGGTCTATTATCTATGCTTGATGCCATGATGGAACAGCATATCGACGAGTTGGTTAGCAAAGTACCCATTAGCGATAATGTAAAAGATGCGCTTTGTGGTGAGCCTGGCGTGTTGAAAGACTGTCTTACTCTGGCTAAGTACTTTGAAAGGGCAAACTGGGCAGGCATCAAGAAATTTTCAGGTAAATATAAAATTCAGCAGACTCTGCTTCACGGCTACTATAATGAAGCGATGAAATGGGCTCATCACGTACATGTTTCAGCTCAGGTAGAGAAATAACACTGAGGAATATCCATTCATTAATATAAGTTACGAAATGTAATGCGCAAATTAACGCGATTTCCGTAAATGCATGTTATGGTGGTGTAAATTGCAATAATATTCGTTGATGATTGTTCAACGTGCCAGTAGGGAACTCGTATGTTCGCGTTTATCGCTCGCCAACCAATTTTGGATAAAACAAAGGATGTATTTGCTTACGAACTTTTGTTTCGAGATGGCAAGGCTGGCGCGTACCCCGAACACTCTCCTGAAAAAGCGCAATATATTTCTGAGCACTTTCATCCTTTAGGGCTAGACGACATTAGCGGTGAAAAGACCTCGTTTATCAACTTTTCATCTGAAACCATTATTTCTCGCTTTCCTACCACACTGAACCCAGAGTCAGTTGTGGTTGAATTAGCTGACAATCCTTTCGCTCAAATCGGGTTGTTAGAAGCGTGCCAACACATTAAGCATCTTGGGTTTCGTATTGCTATTGACGACCCTATGATGCTAAGTGCCAAGCATGAAATTCTGCCCCTTGTTGATATTGTAAAAGTGGATGTCTCGCAAATTCGTTTCGAAAATATAGAGAAGAATATCCCACGATACCTTGATGCAAACGTTAAACTAGTGGCCGAACAAGTTGATACCCAAGACCAATTTGCGACCAGCATGGATTTAGGTTTTGATTTCTTCCAAGGGTATTTCTTTGCCCAACCGGAAGCCCGCATCCTGCGCCAATTACCTGCGTCAAAGATGAATATTGTCGACCTTATTGGCGAATGTTCAAATGATAAATTTGATATTAATAGAGTTAGCCAAATTGTTGAGCGTGATGCCGCGCTGAGCTACGTATTGCTTAAATTTATCAATAACCCAATGATAAACAAGCGCCACAAGATAACCTCGCTCAAACATGCCCTTAATTATATGGGTGAAGTGGAGGTGAAGAAGTTTATCGCTCTGCTCAGCCTAACTAATTTAGGTGATGATAAGCCGTTAGAGATTATTCACATGTCGTTAGTTAGGGCCAAATTTTTCGACTTATTGTCAGCAAAGCGTGGCTTAAAAGCTAACCCACCTATCGGCTTTTTAGTTGGGTTATTTTCGTTACTCGATGCACTATTAGATCAATCCATAGAAGCTGTGCTTAAACAACTTCCGCTATCTGAAGACCTAAATGACGCTATTTTAGGAAAGACGCCTGAATTCAATAGCTACATGAGCCTAGTACGCGCTTTTGAAGGAGCGCTTTGGATGAATGTGATTAAGCAGGCGAAAGTATTAGATATTGACCAAAAGCAGCTGCATATTCTTTATAACCAAGCCATTGTTTGGGGTAACGGTGTGAGAAGCGCCATTTCTGCGCACTTCCCACGTGCTGCCGTTCAAAGCTAGCCAGTAAACTAATGCTTACTTTGGTTCGATTTGTCTTACATGGCGTTGCACTGAAATAAGCGACCCAAGCAACCCTAATGCAATAGATAGCCCCAACATCGTTAATAGCGCTGTACCGGTCAGGCCAGTGATATTGAAATCTTTTTGATACATGGCGGCAAAGGTCTCAATACTGCTATCCATCCACCATAAAATGATAATGACAGCAAACCATGCCATCAGCCCGCCAAGCAAACCATACCAAAAACCAGTATATAAAAATGGCCGATGAATAAAGGCATCGGTTGCACCCACTAGCTTCATTACTACTATTTCATCGTGCTTATTAAGAATGTTCAGTCGAATAGTGTTGCCAATGATCAGCACCACAGCGAAGAACAACAAAATTCCAATAAAGGTGACAAGGTCGCTTGCGATATCAATAACGGCATACAAGCGCTCCAGCCATTCTATATCTAACTTACCTATATCAACCTCACGCTGCTGCTTAAGCTTATCAAGCAGTGTTTTAGCCGCATTCGGCGTGGCATGTTTATCAATGGGTGTCACTAAAACAACATCAGGCAGTGGGTTGCTTTGCAAATACGCAATAGCGTCGCCTAGCCCTGATAAATGCTGAAACTCTTTTAAGGCATCATCAGCAGGTATAAACACCACAGAATCGATTTCTTCCCATGTGTTTAACCTAG
Organism: Alteromonas lipotrueae; assembly: GCF_019249215.1. Classification (GTDB taxonomy): domain Bacteria; phylum Pseudomonadota; class Gammaproteobacteria; order Enterobacterales; family Alteromonadaceae; genus Alteromonas; species Alteromonas lipotrueae. Next base: position 2,123 of record NZ_JAESDI010000014.1, on the reverse strand, counting down.
CGACCAATTGCTGTGAACTGGCGGCTGAAATATCAGGTTTCAAAAACAAAGATATCTCTGATGCTTGCTCCCACCCTGCGGTAATTTTTTCGGTATTTTTAACCATGATATAAAGGGTGCTGGGAAGGGTAATACTTAACCCCAACACCCCTATGGTCATTAGTGATGCAGCAGGCTGACGCCATAGTTCGCCCAAGCTTGAAAGGGCTTGCCTGACATGGCTTACGAAGAACATTACAATAGATTGTACTAGCCCTACTTTTCTAGACGACGCGCCTTGGCTCCTACCTTTAAATAGAATACTCATTGCCAATTCCCATTTAAATCATCGGTTAAGCCGTCGGTAATCATTTGGCCATCTTTCAACGTCAGTGTGCGATATTTCATTCGAGCAATTAGCCCTAAATCATGAGTAGCGATGAACACCGACACGCCGGCTTGGTTGAAATCTTCAAACAAGCGAATAATTTCCATAGACAGTTTCGGGTCGAGGTTTCCGGTAGGTTCATCAGCAAGAAGTAATGGTGGCTTGTTTACCACGGCGCGGGCTATACCAACACGCTGCTGTTCGCCGCCCGATAACATAATGGGTAAGTTACGGCTTTTATCTCGCAGGCCTACCATTTCTAATGCAGCATCGACACGCTTGCCAATTTCCTTGTGGGTGTAACCTTCTATCACAAGTGGTAGCGCCACATTGTCGAAAACTGACTTGTCCATCAACAATTGATGGCTTTGAAAGATCATGCCTATATCGCGACGAATGTAGGCAATATCTCTTCGGGTAATAGCATTTAGATCATGACCATTAATCAGTACACGACCTACGGTTGGGCGTTCCATAATACTGATAAGTTTAAGCAGCGTACTTTTCCCAGCGCCAGAATGGCCAGTAAGAAAAGCCATTTCTCCAGGGGCGATGTGAAAGTCGACCTTACTCAGCGCACGTTGTCCGCCGGGGTAGGTTTTGCTTACTTGCTCAAACTTTATCATGCATGTTTCCTACTACCCTATTCCCGTAATTAGCTATTAATGCTGTCTACTCGCCGCTCTCAATTTCACTAAATAGCGCATCAATAAATTCTTGGCCGTCGAACTGGCGTAAGTCATCAATACCTTCGCCAACCCCTATATATCTGATAGGTATACCAAACTTATCAGCAATTGAAAAGATAACGCCACCTTTTGCAGTACCGTCTAGTTTGGTAAGGGTAATACCGGTTAAACCAACAGCCTGATTGAATAACTTCGCTTGGCTAATGGCATTTTGCCCCGTTCCCGCATCAAGGGTAAGCATAACTTCGTGAGGCGCGTTAGGGTTCAACTTTTTCATCACGCGAACCACTTTCTTGAGCTCTTCCATCAAGTTGTCTTTATTCTGCAAACGACCTGCGGTATCGGCGATAAGAATATCTGTTTTGCGCGATTTCGCGGCTTCTAGCGCATCGTAAAGTACTGACGCACTATCCGCTCCCGTATGCTGCGCAATAACAGGAATACTATTTCGCTCACCCCATACTTGCAATTGCTCTACTGCAGCAGCCCTAAAGGTATCACCCGCTGCCAGCATGACCTTTTTGCCTTGCTGCTGGAACTGTTTAGCTAATTTACCGATGGTGGTAGTTTTACCTACCCCATTCACGCCAACCATTAGAATAACGAAGGGTCCTTCATCGCTGTTATGAGCATTAATGGCATCACTCAACGGTTCATTTACCTTTGAGAGCATACCCGCCATTTGCTGTTTCAAGATATCCAGCAAGGCTTCTGCGTCTTTAAGATCTTTACGACTCGCGCTGTCTGTTAAGTGAGTAATGATTTTTTGCGTGGTATCCATTCCCACATCAGCAACCAATAGCTGGGTTTCTAAATCTTCGTATAATTCATCATCTATCGCCTTGCCTTTGAAAAGGCTAACTAGCCCGCTACCTAAGTTTGCTTTAGTGCGAGACAAACTTTCTTTAAGGCGCGAAAAGAGTGATTTTTTCTCTTTCGGAGCTGGCGCTTCCTCAACAACAGGCTCGCTGACGACTTCAGTAACTTCTGCTTCTGCTTCTGCTTCTGCTTCTGCTTCTGCTTCTGCTTCTGCTTCTGCTTCTGCTTCTGCTTCTGCTTCTGCTTCT
>NZ_JAESDI010000013.1 GCF_019249215.1 Alteromonas lipotrueae | reverse complement strand
TTCCCCATGTGAGAGTAGCACACTGCCAGGTCCCATTCGAAGAAAGCCCTTATCGTATGATAAGGGCTTTTTTTATGTCTAATAGAAAATAATATTAGCAGTTACGCCGTAGTAAAAAACTGAGCGTACTGCAGGTCCTCCTTGCGCGCTCATTCCAAAAAAGCATCATGATTCTGCACCCCGTGGTATATGAGCCATCGAACTCAGAAGTGAAACCTATTAGCGCATGCCGAGACTCGGCGACCAGTAACTGGCGTAGGGATAGTGTGGGGTTCCGGTGACCGGCCCAGCCAGTGTGCCCCAGCCAGTGTGACCCAGCCAGTGTGCCCCAGCCCATAGTGGGTCCAAAAATGTGACAATGTGCTTGCCAATGGTTGTAAGAGCTAGCTCGGGCTGGCCCTACATACTGCCATAGTTCGTTGTGAAGCCACCCCATTCAAAGAAAGCCCTTGTCGAAAGATAAGGGCTTTCTTGTACCACGTATTCCTTATTTTCGGTTAACTAAGACTAACAGCGTATAGTTAAGGAAATGGTATTACGGTAGATTTGTACTAATGTAAAATAAATGTAAAATAAATGGTCCTGTAAATGTTTACTCTTCCCGCTATTATCGCAGTAGCTACTATATTGCTTGCCAGTTTTATTGTTAACAACGTATGGGTCATCTGTCTTTTAACTTTCCTGCTAACGGCTGCTACAAGCTGGTTTATGCGTGGTCAATCAGCTTCCAGCCCAGACAAGGTTAATGCGGAAGATCCACCAAAAGCAGAATCTGCTGTGGGTAATGCGATTAGCGAGGCATCTAGTCGAATCGCTATTGGAGGAGCATCTGTGTCACATTTTCTCGATAAGCTATCGGGAACATTCAAACAACAAGTCTCAAATATTAGTGAAATGGCCGATCGACTAGAACGCTTGGAAGAAGGAGGAGGCGCTTTAGACCAGCTCGCACTTTCCGCGACAGATGCCATAAAGGCTTCAGATGAAAAGACTCAAAATGGTAGCGCATTACTGTCAGACCTCTTAGCGCGTCAGAATGATTTGATTGCGCAAATAGCAGCATCATCTAATGCGCTTGGGCTACTCAAAGAGCGCGCTCAAGGTATAAGCTCTATCACTAATACCATTAACCAACTCGCCGACCAAACCAACATGCTAGCATTGAATGCTGCTATTGAAGCAGCTCGTGCAGGAGACCAAGGTAGGGGATTTGCGGTGGTTGCTGATGAAGTTCGCGAGCTAGCAAAAAAGACCACCGATGCAACACTGGGTATTGAAAACCTGCTTAAAGATGTAAGTCTCAGTAGTGAAGAGTCAGTTACTACCATGAGTAAAGTGTCTAAAACGGGTGAAACGATGAACGAATTGTTGGGTAAATCTGCTTCACTTATCACCGAAAGCAGTGTGCTTTCAAGTGAAGCACGCCATGCTATGGAGGAAATGCAAAAGACTGTTGCTGACTATACAGAACACAGTTCGGGTATTAGCGTAAACATAGTACAACTTCGTGATTCTACCTCAATGTTAGAGCAAGATTTATCCGAAGTGTCAGAAAAGTCATTAGCACTTAGTCATCAAACTGAAGATATTTTTAGGCATATCGAAGTATTCGATATAGATGACAGAAATGCATCAGTTAGGGATGTGGCCATAAACGCAGCTAACAAGGTTGCAAGACGGTTTGAGCAAGCGATAGCCGAAGGCCATATTAATGAAAGTGCATTATTTAACTTCACTTATGCGCCAGTGCCAAATAGCAACCCAGAGAAGTTCACCACATCGTTCGATAGCTTTACTGACAGGGCTTTACCTGACATTCAAGAACCTATCCTGCAACAACATTCATTTATTGTATACGCTGGCGCAGTAGATAAGAACGGTTACTTTCCTACCCACAACAAAAAGTTTAGCCATCCATTAACGGGGGATTTGAAAGTGGATATTGTGAAAAGTCGAACTAAACGTATATTCAACGATTACACGGGAGCGAGGTGCGGTAGTAACACTTCTTCATTTTTGCTGCAGACCTATAAAAGAGACACTGGCGAAGTCATGCATGACTTGTCTGCTCCTATAATGGTCAATGGGAAACACTGGGGTGGGTTTAGGATAGGCTATCAAGCAGCCGAATAGGACATAGATATTCCCCTTCTTGTTCTACGTAACCGCTACATTACACGGAGAAAGGCAATGTGGAGGGAGACAGACAGATGTGACGACTAAAATGCAGCCGTCTTTTAATTGCACTACATAACCAATATAGGCAAAGGATGCGATCGTCACATTGCTGCGCATAGAAGCAGGCATTCTTGTTATGAAAGCAACGTTACTAATCGGTCAGTTTGAAAATAAAGACAATTGTTCGTTGGTCAATTCAGAAAAGGATAGGTTGATGAGAGGGAGTATGCTGTCCGCGATGGGCATAATTTGTTTTTCAATGTAATGATCGTAATCAAGCGGTGCCATCTGATGCTCTGTAGTTTGAGGGCCTTGTACCGTCATGATGTAGCGTATAGTTGTATTGTGCTGATAACGTAGTCGTTGTCCTGTTTTACTATTAATATCATCTGCAAGGCGCGCGGCTTTTACATGGGGAGGCAATGATTTGATATAGTCGTTTAAGGGCTTTCGGAGTCGCTTTGCGTAAACGAGCCTTCCGTCTTCTTTGCCTTGGCGAATATTATCAACCGTTTGTTTAATAAAATCAGATACAGGGGCTTTTTCGAAAACCCGTCGATACAGCTCATACTGAAAGTACTTGGCTAATTCGGTCCAGTCTGAACGAACGTTTTCTAGCCCTTTAAACACCAACTCTTTTTTGTCGCCAATTTGCTTTAGGCCTGCATACCGTTTCTTGCTGCCTAAGGCAGAGCCTCTAATAGTAGGCATAAAAAAGGTTTCAAAGTGGGTCTCAAATTCGATATCCAAATGACAGTCTATATCATAGTTTTCACGGAGCTTGCTTTGCCACTTATGATTGATGGTGTTTGCTAGCGACTGTCCTGTTTCATAGGGCGTACCTAACGATGTGTTGTTATTCACATGTACAAAGGTAGAGTCTGTATCGCCATAGATGACTGAGAACCCCGCTTCTTCTATCCATTTTGCGGTAGTTTGCATTATTTCATGCCCACGCAAGGTAATAGAGCTTGCTAACCGTGGGTCGTAAAAGGGGCATCCGCCGCTACCTAATACGCCATAAAATGAATTCATTAAAATTTTTATTGCTTGCGAGCGTGGTGCATCGTTTTGCTTTTTAGCCTCATCTCTTTGGCGCCATAGGTTGTCTATAATATCGGGCAAAAAATGATTGTCACGACTGAACATAGCCCCTTTGAACCCCTCAATGGCGCTGTCGGGGTCTTTAAGACCTTCGGCAAGTCCCATTGGATCAATCTTAAACGTGCGAATAATAGACGGGTATAGGCTCTTAAAATCAAGCACGAGTACGTCAGAATACAAGCCTGGCTGTGAATTCATGACATAGCCGCCAGGACTAGCCAAGCCACCGTGTTCAGGACGAACTCCACTGACATAACGTCGGCGATGTAGCTTTGGTAAATAGACGTTTAGAAACGCGGCTACTGACCCACCGGGTCTTCCCAAATCGAGCCCTGTTAATGTCCCTCTCAAAATAAGAAATTCAATAAATCGGGTTTTTGCAGCAATATCATTTACCAACACGCAATCTTTATGGTTATAGCTGGCAAGTGAATAAGGGTCCTCGTAATACAAGGCTTTTATTGCAGCAAGTTTGTCTTCACTTTGTATGAGTTTTTTATCACCCAGTAATTGCTGTGCTACATTGTCTAACGAGAAAGAGTCAAATTGATAGGTCATGGTCTTTAGCGCTTCAATCCCATCTACAATACTACGACCGGGTATATCGACAATAGTTTGCCCATCCCAATCCCTAACCAAGGCTTCCCGTTTGTCTCTGCCTAGTGTAAATTTCAGTCCCTGCTTTTTAGCGCGTCTTGCAAGCACGGCCATATCAAATTGTTTGACGTTCCAGCCTAAGATAACGTCTGGGTCAATTTCACGTATACGCTTTACAAACGCAGTGATCAGCGCTGACTCAGTAGAAAACTGGCTAAGTGAAAATGTGTCTGGAACATCTAACGTCTTGGGGTGACTGGAAGCAGAAACCAACATCACTTCATTAACATCGTGGGAAGCTAGCGCTATACTGAATAGGTTTTCATTTTCATCGCACTCAATATCTATGCTAACTGAGTAAAGGCTTGGTGTGTAGGTGGCGGATCTAATTCTAGCTTCGGGTATGAATGTTGCTTTTTCGTCAGCAGCAACAAACTCGAGGGAACCGTAAATAAACCGTTCCATTAAATACCTGTCCGCCAGTCTTATATCAGCTTCATACAGAGTGATGTGTAAGCTTTTAGCAAGCTGTCTTAATTGATGCATGTGGGAGTCAGATGTGGTTTTAAGGGTGTCTACTTCCACTTGCTCAAGGGTAAAGAAACTATCAGAGGAAACTTCAACCTCAATACCTTCTCGTTTAGCCTTTTCCAGTATGCTCGCCGTGTTGTCGGTTGCAACAAAGCATGAGGGTTTCTGCGGTGCACTTTGAAGACACACAGGGCCTTGGTCGGTAGACACCCACACTTCAATACAAAGCCCGTTATGTTTACCGGTCCCATGCTTAACAATAGTGTGTTTACTGAGAATGTAACCTTTTCTAATCACGGCAAGTTAATTTTCGTTGGTGAAATACTGAAGGACCCATGATACAGGGCAGATTTTCTTTGCTCGAGAACAGAGCGGTAAATGGTTCACTAATGCTCGCTACCTCTCACTAACTCTCGGTATCGCTGTGCTATTACTTAACGCTATAGTTGATTATCAAACAGATACGTTTGTTTTTGCCTACCTATCGTTATAGAAGTAAGTATACCAGCGAAAAGGTGAAGATGTATGCATTACCCAGCAATTGAGCAACCGTCTCCAGGTCAATGGACAGAGATAGCGAAAGGCGTACTTTGGCTTCGTATGCCACTGCCTTTCGAACTTGACCACATTAATCTTTATCTTGTTGAAGATGATGATGGCTGGGTGGTTATTGATACTGGGCTTGGTACGAATACAACTAAAGCCTTGTGGAATGAGATTTTTGCTGCGTTGGATAAACCCATTTCAGCAGTATTAGTTACTCATTTGCATCCTGATCACGTTGGTTTAGCCGGTTGGATAGCCGACCAATTCAAAGTGCCACTTTACATGTCGCAGGTTGAGTATTTTACTGCGCGCGCGTTCACTGGGGGGAAAAGCGACACCTCTGCTTGGCGGGATGAGCAATACTATCACCGTGCAGGTTTGCAGGCTGATGAGGTGACATCGCTAATGTCTGGAAATAAAGGTTACAGTAATGTCGTATCGCCAATTCCAATCAGTTACCGACGGTTAAAGCAATGTGATGTGCTGACGCTAAATGGTAATTCGTGGGAAGTGATGATAGGGCGAGGGCATTCACCAGAGCACGTATGCTTATATTCTAAGGAGCTTGGAATACTGCTAGCGGGCGACCATATTTTACCGCAGATAACCCCTAATATAGGGGTATATTCAACGGAGCCCGAGGGCAATACGCTTCAAGATTATTTGGCTACGCTACTGCCTTTTACTGACTTACCTGAGAAAACCTTGGTGTTACCTGCACACAGACAACCCTTTATTGGGGTGAAAAACCGTGTGAATGAACTCATTGAGCATCACCATCGTCACTTAAATGCACTTTTGGAGGCTTGTAGTAAGCCTCAGACCGCTGTCGAATTGTTGCCTGTATTATTTAAACGGGAGCTTAGTGGTAGAAATATCGTGTTTGCCGTAGCCGAGTGCATATCCCATTTAAACTACCTCTTATCTCATGGAAAACTAACACGACATTTATCTGACGAGGGGGTTTACTTGTATGCGGCGTAACAATTGATGTTACTGAGGTGCTGTAGCTGAATCATCTTCTGAAGCGATAGGTAGCTCTATCGTCACGACCGTGCCTTTGCCCACTTTACTATTGATTGAAATTTTTCCTTTATGCTTTTCTACAATGGTATAGGCGGTAGATAATCCCAGCCCTTGGCCTTGACCTTCAGGACGAGTAGTAAAGAAAGGTTCGAAAACTCTTTTCATATTTTTTTGCTCAATACCTTCACCGCTGTCTAGCACCTTAATCGTAATATTTTCGTTATTTTTTAATAACGTTAACTTAACGTAGCCCTTGCCGGTAATGGCTTGGGCAGCATTTAGCAACACATTCATTAAGGCCTGTTTTATCATTCCAGGGTTTGCCATTATCTCTATCTTTTCATCAGGTGATTCAACCTTATAGTGATGAGAAGTATATTGGGTAGATACGAGTTTGATGGTTTGTGAAGTAATATCGTTCAAATCTACAATTTGACTGCCTTGTGTACTGTCGAGTGAGAATTGCTTTAGGTTATCGACAATATCTCTTACTCGATTTAAGCCTGCTTTTGATTCTTCGAGTAACTCTTCAATGTCTTCTTTTATCAAATCATAGTGCTGTGCTTCGAAAAGGTTTTTTATTTGTTCTTTCAATTCATCGTTAAAATCGGCAACGTGCCCCTCCACGCCATCGCAGATAGCCGTTAGGTTATTCGCATATTGTGAAAGGGTGTCTAAATTTGCGTTGATAAAGCCAATAGGGTTATTTATTTCGTGTGCAATACCAGCAGCTAACTGACCCGTTGATGCCATCTTCTCCGCTTGAATGAGTTGAGATTGGGCGGTATCAAGTTTACGGATAAGTTTGCGTTGGGCTTCGTGTTCGTCTTTTAATGCGGCAGATAGCTTTTGTTGGGTACGAAAGTAGCTGGCTTGCGCGGTAACGTCTTGTAAGAAAATACACGCGTATTTTTTGCCTGTGCTTTTGTCCTTTACCGGCAGTATCTCCATGTTTTGATACATTTGCGTTTCTTCGCCAGTTATCGGTCTACTGCTTTTAAAAGGAAATATATGGGGACGCTGCTCCCAGTAGCTGAAGCTAGGATGCTGTAGAACAAAAACCGATTTTAGCCTTCGCTTTAGAAATTTGCCTTGATCGCTAAAAATCTCGGTAACCGGTGTGTCTTTGTACGAAGCGCGATTCTCGTGAGGAAGGCGATCTCTAAAAAAGTCGTTTAAATAAACAACGAGAAAATTTTCATCAACGATGCCAATACCAACCGGAAGTTTTTCAACCAGTTGCTCAAACATTATTCTAGAAGTTCATCTAAGGTATCTTTCATTCTTGTCAGTGAATCGTCATCTAAGCAGAAAACAACACGCATAGAAAAGGATGAAACGGCTACCGTGAATTGTACTTCCATGACTAAACTATGTTGCCACTTAAGCTCATCGAAATTCTCTTTGTTAGGGGTAAACAACGTTGGCATATTCAAATTGGTGGTTAGTTCTAATTGACTTGATAAGCCTGCCAGACAAGCTCCGGCTAAAATATTGGAAAGCTCGAGTATAATTTCTTCTACATCTTCTTTACTAAGCGGTTCACTGTATTCCATCAATTTTGCCATCTCGCTCAGTCCAGAACGAGAAAGTACAGACATCACTTCACCTTGAATATCACCTAAAAAAGACTGGCGGGTGTGAAATGTATCGTCAGAGCCAAACAGCAAGGTGTATAGCTGAGTGGGGGTCACTGAGGTTATTTTAGGAATTGAAATATCAATTTTGGTTTCAATAAGTTGCGCGAGTGAATTTGCTGCTTGGCCCATTGAAATATTGAGCAATTCTTGCAGCGCATCGCGTTGTTCTTCGTCTAATGGTATTACAGCGCTCATAGATACCCCAACTCGAACATAGTCATTGCCAGTTCTTCTTTGTCTAATGGTTTTCTAATGAATCGTTGTGCCCCTAAGGAAAGCACGATGCGCTGTTTTTCCGGCTGAAAATCAGCGCTGATCACAATGACATTAGGGAAGCATTCTTCACGCTTGGATAAGTACTCCAGCACATCCACGCCATCAACCTCTGGCATGGTTAAATCGAGCAACACAAGATCGAAGGTGTTTTCAGCTAACAAATCTATGGCTTCTTGGCCATTAGTTGCTTCTGAAATGTCGTAGTCTAATTCCGGCGGTAACGACTTTTTTACGCTACGGCGTGATAATTTAGAGTCGTCAGCAACTAAAACAGATAGTGCCATCAACAGCCTCCTTTAACGTCTGTTAGTACAGTGTGTGCAATTTCTTAGCGCCTGCAAGAAGCTTAGTAGACATACTAAGATTCTAAAACCTAGGTAGGTGTATTTACGCAAGGAACATTAAGAGTATATGACAAGGAGGGCATTTATGAGCATTATACTTTACGTGTAAATGCTAATTGATAAGGATGCAACAAGAGAGGCGCACAGCCTAAAGTGGCTGCACGCATAATATAAAGATGTTTTAACTCAATTAAGCGTTTTGTTTTTTAGTCATGGTTTCAAGTGCTTGCGGAATAGCATCGACATACCGCTTCACATCAGCAATTTTTCCCATACTGACTCTCGACCAATTAGTATAGGTGCGATAAATACCACGAATGTGAATATCTTTTTCGGCCATCGCCGCTCTAAATAATTCAGCATCCCCTTTACCAAGATCGACAAATACAAAGTTAGTACTTGAAGGAAGTGCAGAGAGGCCATTGGCCTTGAGACCATCCATCACTAAGCCTTTTGCTTCTATAACCTTATCTTTAACAAACGTTAGGAAGGCGTCATCATTATATGAAGCAATGGCTGCAGCTAAACCTGCTTGGTTTAATGTGTAACCACCCATGCCATAGCGATTGATCCACTCAGTGTTTTCTTCAGAAGCAATCATGTAACCAACTCGCATACCGGCTAACCCGTAAATTTTAGAAAAGGTTCGCGCAACAATAATATTGTGCCCGGCTTTTACTAACGGAATCATTGAGTTTGCTGGCGGAGCGTCAGTGAGTTCATTATAAGCTTCATCAACCAGTACTAACGTCTTTTTAGACGCTTTGATACAGAACTCTCGAAGTTTTGCAGGGTCTAGAAGGCGTCCGGTTGGGTTGTTAGGGTTGGTGATATGCACCATACCAACGCTGTCATCAATGGCGGCATACATGGCATCCAAATCGATTGCCAAATCTTTCGTGTTAGGTACCCGAACAATCTCAGGAGCACCTTGTTTCTCCGGTGCTTTTGAAGTGGTATCCCAGAAAAGATCGGGGCCTAATATTTTTCCTTTTTTGCTGGCCGCAAGAGCCGCATAAGAAAGAATAGGACTGGAGCCTGCACTTAACGAAATATTCTTAGGCGTAATGCCATGGCGCTCTGCAATCATACCTAACAGCGTCATTGCAGCAGGGTATGCATAGTAGGCTCCACCTTCAGCTGATGCGGTAGCTATTGCTTTTAATGCTGCAGGGCTTGGGCCGAAGGGGTTTTCATTGGCGTTTAGTTTAGCGATACCTGGTTTAGGGCCATATAGCACTTTAGGTGCAACGTTTGTGGCAGCTTGAAGACTCGCTGATGTGACTATGCCAGAAGCACCAATGGCGGTTGCAGCAGCACTGCCGCCCAAAAATAGGCGTCTCGAAATATTATGTGACATTGTTAATTCCTTATCTCAAATATCGTAAGTGCCTATAGGGCCTTATAAAACATAGCGCTAGAAACAATTACTAAATAAATACCAAACATTCGTTTTAATTTTTTCTCGCTGAAGTTATGCGCCATTTTCGCTCCCATTGGTGCCGTAATAATAGCCCCTATGCTAATAGCAACTAATGCGGGGATATTGATATAGCCTATCGTACCTACAGGCAGGATGGCGGCTTCAGGATGTTTCATAAACAAAAATCCGATAGCGCCGGGCAGCCCTATTAGGAAACCAACACCTGCGGCAGTGGCTACCGCTTGCTGGATTGTGCGTTGACAGATAACCATTGTAATTACCATAGGCGTACCGCCTCCAATCCCTAGAAGTGCCGAAAAGCCACCTAGTACAAAAGCGAGTACTGATTTAGCAATACCTTCAGGCATAGATAAAGCAACACCAGGGCGAATTACAAATTCTGGGAATAAGAAGTAAATAGAATAGAGCAAAACACCTGCAGCAAAAACGACCGTGAGACCATCGCTACTGGTGCTACTGGCAATAAAAATACCGCCTACTACACCCAATATTATCCAGATGCTCCATGATTTCAAAATATCAAAGTCCACCGCCCCTTTTTTATGATGAGCCATCACGGAGCGTGTGCTTGAGACCACAATAGAGGCTAAAGACGTGCCTATGGCAACTTTCACTAGCTCTTGGGATGGGGGCGTAAAGAAAGGAAATACAGCTAATAGAGCGGGAACAACAACAAACCCACCGCCATTGCCGAAAAGACCAGCAGTAATACCTGCAATAGCGCCAGTAATACAAAGAGTAACCACGAACCAGAGAAGCTCTATTTCCATGAAACTACATCTCCAGCAAATACTTCTAATAACATGAATAGACCTTTAAATTTTACTTACAAAACGAAGGGTGAAAACATAAACACCGGCATTTGCCGGTGTTTATTAAGTGGTTGTTTTTAGAATCTTGCTGCTAGGCGGGTGTAGTAGTAACCACCCTGCCAGTCGACCACGGAATCAGACCGGTAGATCCGACCGCAACAGGTTTCTCCGATTGTACCCTCGTCCGGATAGTTATCGAACAAGTTGCGTACACCCACTGATAAGGTGAGATTTTCGTTAATCAGATACGAACCTTCGATATCAAACATGAACTCAGAACCAAAGGTTTGAATAGTCTCTGGGTCTAACGTACTATCGGCAGCATTTTCGTATTCACCGTAGTAACTTAATCGCGCTACCGCAGACCAGACATCGTAACTGTGGGTTACAGAGAATACGCCGCGCATTTCAGGCGTTCCGTTTTCTAAGTCAAATTGATCTTCATCATTTAGATACTCACTCGGATCTGAGTCGAACTCGGTTTTATTATAGTTGATGGAGCCGGTTAACATGGTAGAACCGTAGGTTGATTCAATTTTATAAGTCGCAACGGCATCAACGCCTTCAGTAACAGTATCAAAAGCATTTTGGAAGAAGAATACGCCACCAATCGATGCTGCCCCTGATACACCAGCACCATCTAATGCCAAGAAGTTTTGATAGGCATCGTATCCATCAGCGTCTGGGTCGGTTACTACTGTGGTTGACACGTCACGTGTAGATACTGAATACAATCTGTCTTCTAACTTGATATTGTAATAATCAAGCGTAAAGGTTAAATCACCGTAGCTTGCAGTTAAACCAAGCGTAAAGTTAGTCGATTTCTCAGGTAGTAGTTCTTCCGCGCCTAAGGCTTGCGCCACATCGCCACCAGCAGGGAACAAGCCAGTTGCTACTGGAAAACCATCAGGTAAACGAGTAGATACGTTTGTAGTACCTTGCTGTCCTGGAGTCGGTGCTCTGAAGCCCGTACCGTATGAACTTCTTACAGCAACTACATCACTTACTTGATAAATACCAGCTACTTTATAAACCACTTCAGAACCAAAGTCTGAGTAGTCTTCATAGCGGATAGCTGCTTGTGCGAACAATTCATCAGTAATATCACCTGAAATGTCGGTATATACCGCGTAAGAGTCTCGGCTGTACGTACCAGAATAATCTGGAGAGTAGCCCGGGAAGCCGTTTGAGCCTACACCCACTACGGTATAAACCGCATCATCACTGTCGGCACAATCTAGCGTTGAACCGGTAGCTATGACGGCTAAACCAGCTGCACTAGCCGCATCTCCGTCACAGAAACCCCAGGGATCAGATGTTGCGTAAGGCCCTGCAAAGTAAGAATCTACTTCGCCTTCTGAAATCTTATAAGACTCGTCAAGATAGCTTGCCCCGAAGGCCAGTACATACTCGGCAAGGTCATAAGTGAAGTCAGCCTGAATTTGTGTTTCTTCGTTGGTTAAGTCACCGGGTTGAAATGATGTAGGTGACTCATTACCCATAGACGGGTTAATGGTGTTAGCAAGCGTGTATGAAATATCGTTGTATCCGTAACGACCACTGATGTCATAACCTAGGTCGCCAGACATTCCTTTAATACCGCCCACGAAAGAGTAGTCAGTAACTTCCCCTGAAAAACGTGGTGTAAAGCCACCAGGGAAAAATTCAGTAGGGTTCCAAATTGAACCGTCTTCTAAACGAATATCTTCAATTGTGCCATTGCCTGGATAGCGGTAGAAAAATGAACCGTCGCCTTCACTCTCTGAATAGTTACCAAAAGCATATAGTTCCATCTCTGAGGTTAACGAATACCCCGAATTAAAGAATATCCGCGTGCCACTGGAGTTGGGCTGCCCCCAAGGTTGAACTTCATCAGAACCGTGAACTGAATTCGCCATTGCAGTGGCATCTGCAATGTATTGCTCTGACTGGTCATCTACACAAAACCAAGATTCACAGTACTGTTCGCCACGGAAGGTGGCTTCGCTGTCTGAATATTCCGCTGAAATGCTTAAGAAACCATCATCACCGAGTGCGAAACCTTTGTTTCCGGTAATGGTAATTTGGTCGCCGTCACCTTCAAAATAGCTACCGTAATCAGCAGTGAACGACCCACCTTCGGTATTTTCTTTTAATTGGAAGTTGATAACACCCGCGATAGCATCTGAGCCATATTGGGCTGCCGCGCCATCGCGCAGAACTTCTACACTGCCAATTGCAGCGGTAGGTATAGTCGCGATATCAGGGCCTTGTGTACCAGAGCCCCCAATCGATACTAATGCCGCTCTGTGGCGGCGTTTAGAGTTAACTAACACCAGGGTTTTGTCGGTGGGCATGCCCCGTAAGGTTGCAGGGCGAATGAAAGTACCACCATCTGATATAGGTTGACGAGATACTGAATATGATGGAACCAATGTCATCAGTACGTTGTTCATGTCGGTGAAGGCTACTGCTTCAATATCTTCAGCACTTAATACATCAACAGGTACAGGTGAGCTAGTTACCGAGCGAGGTGCACCACGTGCGCCAACAACAGCAATTTTTTCAACATTTTGAGTATCTACTGCGGTTTCTTCAGCTTCAGCTTCTTGCGCTAACGCGAGTGGTGCTGCCAAAGATAGAGTGATTCCAGTGAACGCTAGTGCAATTGCATTATGTATCTTGTTTTTTCTCATGTGTGTTCCCTAAAACGAGCCGTTATGAGTTGTTATTCTTCACTTGGAGCAGGGACTAATGCCGCCCACGTTTGGCATAACAAGCACCACCTTGATGCATCCAGCATCTTATAAATTTTTTGTGTGGATACCTGTGTTACTACTCAGGCTAAAAATTCTTTTAAAACCGCGAAAGAAAAAAGAATATTGAGGGGTATAAGAAAATTGTTGAGGCTCTATTTAACTTATTGATCTTAATGCTCTTAATTGTTTCAGTTTGCTGATAAAAAAATAAACCCAGCTTTCGGTTTAACTTTATTTTAACAAGTGTTAGTTCAGCTTTACTGGCCTGTGGCATGTAACTTGCTGATTTCAATCTCAATAAAGCGACCTGTGCTTTATGGCGATGTGTTACAAAACTGTCATATTCGGGAAACTAGACATTGAACTCTAAGCAACTTCAGTATTTTTTGACCACAGTACACAAAGGCAGTATTGCAGGTGCAGCACGTGAGCTTGATATCGCTCAACCTGCCATTAGTCAGCAATTGGCAAGCCTCGAAAGAGAGATGGGGGCGCAGTTGTTAAGCCGAACCTTCTCTGGGGTAACGTTAACCCCAGCAGGCGATTTGTTTCTCAGCCATGCCACTAAGCTCATGGATGATATCAATACCGCTAAATCTGAACTGCGAGAGCTAGTGGGGAAAACTGCGGGTACGGTGAAAGTGGGTATGCTTCCGTCTATTGGCAATGTACTTTCTATGCCGCTTATCGCAGAGGTAAAACAAAATCATCCAAAACTGAAACTTGAAATAAGTACCGGCCCTTCCTATTCGGTAAAGGGGTGGTTAGAGGGGCGACAAGTCGATATTGCATTGACCTACGAGCAAGACGTTGACCCAAGGTTTATGACGGTATCTCCGCTGATTCGTGAAAATTTACATTTAGTGATGGCCAATCAAGCAACATCCAGTGAGTACAGCCATCTTGCTGGCAGAGAAAGTATCCCGTTTTGGGCGTTGAGCCAATTCCCTCTGTTATCGCCTGGCAATAAAGACGCATTAGGCAAACTCATCGAACATTATGAAAATGCCACGGGGGTAAGTTTGCAGCATAATTTAGCCTATTCGGGGCAGTTGATGACAGGATTGCGACAAGTTATGCAAGGAGAAGGGGTAATGATATTACCGACTTCGGCCATTTTTCATCTTGAAGAATCGGGCTTGGTTTCTACGTTAAAAATCGTTGAGCCGGAAATGCAGCGTTTGGTGCTGGCTGCGACAAACAAAACTAGCCCATTGAACGAAGCTGTATTAAAAATGCTTAAAGTGATTAAGCGAGTTGTCGCCAGTGAGCAGGCGCTGCAACACTGGCGAGGTTCCTTAGCATTTACTGATCAGTCAGAAATGAAAGGGGTGTTGGCTTCTGGAAGTCTAATGTCGAGTTGAACTGGCAGGTGGTCAGAAAAGACGCTTGCCTTTTTAGATGTCAGCTTTTTGCATTGTGAAACAGTGATGTCATCACTTACCCACACACGATCTAACGAAAAGATAGGAAATTGACTAGGAAAGGTCGGGCCTACCTTTTGTTGATTCAAGAGCTTGTTTAACGATGTGAAAGCCCGTGAAAAGAATTGCCACTCATTGAAGTCCCCTGCTAATACCAATGGCATGGGGTTGGCTTGCATCCTTTGTTCAAGATAATCATGTAACAACGCAAATTGCGAGCGGCGCTCTAGTCGCTTAAGCCCTTTATGCGTGTTAACCACGGTCAGCGGCCCCTTGTCAGTTTGCAACACTACCACTTGTACATTTCTGGGCTGTCGCCCATGCTGGCTCACATCAAAGGTTTCTTGTTCAATAACGTTGCAGCGCGACAGTACAGCGTTGCCATACCATCCGCTTAGCTCATGCAGGGCAGGAGATGACACCAAGTTGTAGACATTTTTAGCACAAATATCATCAATATCTCGCTCAATCGCACGCTCGGACGGGCGTGTATCCATCTCTTGTAAAAGTACAATGTCGGCACCCGATTCAGCTAGAAATTGCCCAATTCGTTGATAATTTTGTAACTTGTCTCTGCCCAGCCCACTATGAATGTTGTAACTAATTATGCGGCACATTCTTTACTTTCCGATGCTTCATTATCTGATGCACGCTTTTGACGATTTTCCTGATAGTAGCGAGCAAACTTTTGAGAGCCCCATATCATTAAGCCCCAAAGCACGATACCGCCTACTAAATAGCTGATGGTTTCAACTGATGGGTTGCGGAAGATTTGAGTTATAGAGTCACCTACCAGTCCTTTCGCAATCATTGGAGGGAACATGCCAAAGAAGGTACCAATTAGAAACTGGAATAAACCAATTGATGAAATACCCGCAACTAAGTTCACTAAGCTAAAAGGCGCAATAGGCAGCATTCTAATGGCTGCAACGCCCACTATTCCACTTTTTTTCAGTTTCTCATCCAATGCTTCTACCTTAGGACCACCTACCTTTCGAAGGCCTGCATCACCAGAAAGTTTACCAATAGCAAATAAAATAGCGGAGCTTAACAGTGCGCCCATGATGCCATATATTGGGCCCCAAATAGGCCCGAATATAGCGGCAACCGCTAATGACAGCACAGTAACAGGGAAGAAGAGTATACCCCCTACTACGTAAACCAATAATACCGTAGGCAGTGCAAAGTAGGTTCCTCTACTTTTTTCAAGGAACGCATTAATACTCTCACCACTTAACCACGAAATGGATTGGCTCGCCCAGAACATCAGGCCACCTAGCACAGCAATAACGGCCAGCCCCAACATAATCATAATGGTTCTACGTCTTGGGTTACGTGCAGGAAGCGCCCCGCCATCAAATGAAGGCATAGAAATTAAAGGCTCCTCCGGATCTGACAAAGAACGAAATACGTTATTTACCGACTGACTGGTGAAAACTTCATCACGGACTTCGGTTAATACATACCCGTGTGCAATTTGCCCATGGATCAATGCTTCTACTGGATATTCTTCTGCAAACAGTGCAGGCATATCTGAAATGTCTCTGCCAGTATGCTCAGCAAGTAAATCGTTACGAACATTCAAAATTGCCGCTCGGTTTAAGTCACTGTTGCCGCTAAGTACAACGTCAATTTCTGTATCTAACGTCATAGAACGGTTACTTAGGTTAGATGAGCCTATCACTAAGTATTTGTCGTCAACGGTCATTACCTTAGAATGTATGCGCTTGTAGGCTTTTCTGCCTTGTAAGTCTTCGCACGACGAGTAAGTCAACTTTACTCTTTTAGGGGCGATGTCTTTTTCAAGAATAGATTTAAATTCAATACGACTTGCCCAAAAAGCCTCACATTCGAATTTACCTTTTGGCTCATAAGAGCTCACAATAATGACGTGTAAGTCAGGGCGTGCCTTCATACGTTTGTTCAGCGCTTCAGCAATTTCCTGACGAGTAGTAAATTGATTCTCAATGTAGATAAGCGACTCGGCTTGACCGATTAAATCAAGTAGCATGGTGCGTACTTCTTGCGCTGGCTCAACTTCGTCCATAAACGGAATTGTTCTGGCTAGCGCACAGTCAACTTCCTCAAAGATAGGCGGAAAATCTTCTGGCCACGTGTCGGGGATCGGACCATCTAGAGATGTATCGGCTTGCTCTCGAATCTCTACCGGTTCACTTTCGGCAACCCGCAACCATCTCCAACGAACCAGTTTAGAAAAGTCGGCCACTACCGGACCGGAAGATACCATTTGCACGTCGTGTAGCGGGGGGTACTCACCGTCAGGCCCATCTCGTTCTTCTGATACAACGGGGTGGTCGCGGGTGTCCCAGCGGTTCGTTGAAATGTCCATGCCGCCAGAGAAAACCAGTTCATCATCAATCACGATAATCTTTTGGTGCTGACTGCCACCCATAGGGATGGTGTCATCAAGCTCGGTTTGCACGTTATCTGGGGTCTTTTCTTCCCACACTTCTTTTGCCCACATTTCTCGTTTTGAGAAAAATGCGAGAGAAGAATCCCAGCGAAGTAGGTATATGTTTAAATCGGGGTTGTTTTCTGCTTTCCATGCAAGTAAATCACTGACAACACTCGGGGCTTCACTGTTTGCTTCGTCATCACCTCTTAAAAGGCGTATACGGCTATCAATGTCCCACCCAATGATAAAAATACTGTGTTTGGCTTTTACAATAGCGCTGTGTAGCGCTTTGTAATAGTTACCACAGTCTATAAGTGGCGCAACAAAATTTGCTTTGCTGCTAACCCAACAGTTTTCACCTGGTTTGAATATATTATTGTTATCAACCATGTCGTCTCCCGAAATCGCTTCCGTGTAATAAAGTAAATATACAAGAGAAGTTGCAGGAAACGTTCCGGGTCAAAGTGGTTTTATGTTTGGACGCTAACTTATTAATAAATCTTGTTTTTAAGACGGTTTGAGTGAAGATTTTTCATTTAGTTGGAGTCGGAGAATGTAACTTTTTCATAGGAGTAGGGTAATTGAGGACTGAAGGGAAGTTGAAGGTAAAGCGCGATAATTCAGCGTAAAGCTTACAGCGAGGCCGTTTTAAGTGGTGACAGCATATAGACCAAACTAGTACCGTCCTGTCGTTTTATGCTGTCTTCATCGAACGGCTCACCTTGTTGCCACGAAAATACAATATCAGAGGAAGGCGCAATACCAATACTGGCAGTAAACATGGGCGCGCTGTCTAGTGTTTGAACATTTTTTGAAAATACTTGTTTTACCAATCTATCAGCAACCACATGAACCGAATCAATGGTGACGCCGCTTAGCATAATCGCAAACTTACTTTCGCTTATTTGCCCCGCTATATCATTTGAGCGGGTAAAATGAATAAGAGATTGACCCACTTGATAACTGGCGCTTTCACCGGCACTTGCGCCGTAGTTATCTACTACGTCTTGGTAGCCATCTATTTCAACTAACAAAATTACGTTTTCATGTTTGTCAGTTTGTTGAAGTTTCCTAATGGCTTGTTGAATAAAGTCGTCACGGGTTAGCACCACCGCGCCCGAGCTTCTAAGTGAACGAGTATAAAGTGATTGAGATACTGGCTCTGTGCTACATCGCATCAGCGATAAAACGATTAATGCAGCGCTTATCACCATCAGCATAGAAGTGAGCTGGAACAGCAACGATAAGTCATCCATACCACCAGTAATAGAATTTACCACCGACACAGTGCCATGTAAGAAAAGCGAAAAAGAGGAGATAAGCAGCAAGCGGCGAAGTAAGGCGCGTTTATCCTCTTTTACTCTATTGTCGTTATATAGCACCCCCTCGCTTAAAAGCACAAGGGCGGCACAAAAAAACATGGCCACAGATTCGGCCAGCGCAGGCATTGTCCACAATGCACATATTCCACTTACCCCTATCCCTAGTACAGGAAGCGCATGGCGGTTAAGTTTGTAGTCTTTGTGCTTCTGAAGTGACTCCAACCCCAAAAATACCTGATGGAAACCCACAACAAATGTAATGAGTCCTAAAATGAAAAAAGAAGAGGGGAGTGAAAGTAGTGTATCGCTAAGACGAGAAATTAAGCTACAGCAAAGCAAACCACTGGCAACTGACCAGTAGCGAAATATTGTCTTTTTCTGATAAACCGTTTTTATCGTGAAGTAGCCGCAAAGTGCCGCACATATCGCGATAGAAACAATAATGCAGGTGGCTAGAAAAAAGTACAACACACAGCCCTTAAGATTAATTCGAGAGAGGATTATACCAAAGTATAAAAAGAGCAATAGGGTACTCATCCTAAGGCTGGTATCGTAAATTAGATAAAGTTATTAATTTTGATACTTTATTGTGGCTATTCTATCGTTGCAGTTTTGCCGATATTCAGTTTCATCCTTCTTTCGCCTCGCTAGCTTCATTAGGATCACGGGTACTGTCACAGGTATTAAACATATCCTTTGCTTCAGTATCTTGTGCTAATACTTGGGTGAGGTCATCCATCCGCTGTTTAATTGCTACACCATAAGATTGATCGTCGCCCCACAATTCGGCAAGTAAGTTCATTGATTCAACATCATGCTCTCTAAATAACCTTCCTGCGCGCTCAGCATCTACATCATCGTTCCCCAATAATTTTAACGATTCAACCGCAAGTACCAATGCAGAGTCGAAAGTTTCTCGGTTAAAGGTGCCGACTTTCATACGAATAAGTTCATAAGCATGGCGCCTGTCCCTGGCCCGTACCGCCAACTTCAAATTTGGATAGTGTTTACGAGCAATATCGATAATTTCGATTGTTTTGTGTGGATCATCAATGGCAATAACAAGCAGATCGGCAGAATTTGCCCCTGCCGCTTCTAATAATTCTTTTCTCGCTGCGTCGCCGTAGAAGACTTTATTGCCGAATCGTCTTAACAAGTCAATTTGACTAGGGCTGTGATCAAGTACACTTACTTCATAACCTTGGGCTTTCAATAGTCGCCCTATAACTTGTCCGAATCTGCCGTAGCCCGCAATAATCACATGCCGAGAAGCTTCTATTTCCTCTGGTTTATCAAATTCAGGTGCGGATGACTTTTGGAATTTTTGTGCGCGGTCGTAAATCATTAACAGCAACGGGGTAACGACCATGGAAAGCGCTACTACTAAGGTGACAATATTGGCTTCCTCAGAACTTAAAATACTTAACTCTCGCGATAGAGAAAGTAACACGAAAGCAAATTCCCCGCCTTGTGCTAAGGCTAAAGTGAACAATAGTCGTTGACGAGAATTAATCGAAAAGAGATGGGCTAAGCCATAAAGCACTAAACCTTTAATAGCCACAAGACCAACAACTAGCAGTAATATAAGTAAACTGTTCTCAGCTAATAATCCGAAATCAATGGATGCACCAACGGTAACGAAAAATAGCCCTAGTAGCAGCCCTTTGAAGGGCTCAATATCAGCTTCAAGTTCATGTCTGAATTCACTCTCTGCAAGCACCACGCCCGCCAAGAAGGTGCCTAATGCAGGAGAAAGGCCGACGGTCTGCATCAGTAGTGCTATTGCAATCACTAAGAATAGCGCGAAAACCGTGAATATTTCTCGCATATGGGTTTGGGAGATATACCTGAATATGGGGGTGGAAATGTATTTGCCCGCCAGAATAATGGTAACAATTACGGCAATAGAAATACCCACTTTGCCCATGGCAGACCAATCCGATACCAGTGAGTGGTTAGACCCATCAACAGCACTGGCGGGAAGGAATGAGAGTAGCGGCATAAGTGCCAATATAGGAATAACGGCGATATCTTGAAATAACAGTACCGAGAAACTATTTTGGCCGGCGTCTAATTTTAACCAGCCTTTTTCTTCCAGAGATTGGATAACAATAGCGGTTGAAGAGAGCGCTAGCATCAAGCCAATTGCTAATGCGCTTTGCCAAGCAAGCCCCAATCCATAATAGGTGATGGCAAAGATAGCCCCGGTCGAGAGCAACACTTGTAGTCCACCTAACCCCACGATTGAATGCCTTAACGTCCATAATCGGGAAGGTTGTAACTCCAGGCCAATAAGAAACAGCATCATCACTACCCCAAACTCAGCGAAGTGCATCACTTCGGTTTGGTCACCCACGAGCGATAAAACGAATGGACCAATTAAAATCCCGGCAATGAGATAGCCTAGCACTGAGCCCAAACCCAAGCGTTTAGCAATAGGTACAGCAATTAGCGCAGCACCAAGGTAGATAAGAGCAAGTGTTAGCATAAGGTCTACTGCCGTCTTTTCGTTTACAGGAATGATTTATGCTATCTCAAAAACATGTCGTTAGCTTGACATTCATTAACCTGTTTTGGAGGTAACTGTTTTTAGTAAGGGATGTAAATAAAAATGCGGCGCTGTAAAGCGCCGCATTTAGGGGTAACTCAATTAACTTTGGTATTTAGAATCGATATTCAACACCGATACTTGCCTGCTTCAAATCTGTCTCAAAGTTAGTATCGTCGATATCATCTACGGCTTCTTCCGCATCTAGCTCGGCGTCATACACTGTGTATTCGGCGTTTACCAAAAAGTTTTTAGTGATGGCATAACTTAAACCTGCGCCAACGAAAAGACTTTCGTCGTCATAGTCGCTAGAAACACCGCCTAGGTTATATTCTGTTTCTGACCACAACTGTCCCGCCTTAGCGTACAGTGAAAAACGGTCTGTTATTGGAAGAATTCCTTTAATCGCCGCCGTGTACCCATCGGTATCCCCGCCAGCAATGTCGTTGCCATAGTCACCGAAGTCGATAAAACTACCTTCTACCGCAACCCACTCGTTGAACTTATAACCAACAAGTCCTTGCCATACATCTTTGTCGTCATCAAAATCGTCTTCACCTTCTACGCGAAGGTATCCGTAGTTACCACCAACATAGAAACCACTTTCGTCGAGAGAGTAGTCGTTTGACTGAGCAAAACTACCGAATGATGTAAGTGCTGCAATACCTGCAAGTGCTGTAAGTGTGTTTTTCATAATGACATCCTCGTTTTAATTTCCAACGTTCCATTAGCTTCCAATAAGGAAGATCCACGTGAAGATGAAATGCTTCACGTTTGATAACACTGACTATTCAATCGGCGTGCCAGCGTAAAATTGTCTTAAACAAGGGAAATATTGGGAAAGAGTTTCACGGTCTTACTCAGTTTTATGTTCAGGTTGCGCAATTTTTAGCCGCCGATTAAAAGTTGTACGGCATAACTTTCTTACGGTATGAAAAGAGTACATGACCCCTAAAGTGCGTAAACATACCTCAGAGCTCGATTGAGCCAACGTTTTTAAGTATCTGTTTTTGGATAAATGCCTTAATCAGTATTTCCTATCGTAGTCATTCAATTTTTTAACTGTCTTTTAAGCGGCCCTCTAACTATCTTACTTATGTGAATTAATTGTTAATCGCAAATTGCAATGGGTCGGCGAATTGCCGAACTCATGCATTTGCGGGTGTATACACATCTAAATGGGACAAAGACATGAAAATTACCAGGGTACGCAAAGCTACATTAGCGGGTTTGATTTCATTGGCGTTAGGAACGACACATACATTTGCTAACGATGAAATTAGCAAGCCAGCTGGCGCAAAAGGAACAGGCATGGTTCAGCCTTTTCAAGCAAGAACGAATAATTTTTGGTGGCCAGAACAATTAAACTTATCTCAACTTCGTGACCACGACAGTCGCTCAAACCCACTCGGTGACGATTTCGATTATGCAAAAGCATTCTCTTCACTCGATTTAGACCAAGTTAAAGCGGATGTGAATGAACTGCTGACTACTTCGCAAGATTGGTGGCCTGCTGATTATGGAAACTATGGCCCTTTCTTTATCCGACTTTCATGGCATAGTGCGGGGACATATCGTACGTTAGATGGTCGAGGCGGGGGCGATGGTGGCCAAATGCGTTTCGACCCGCTCAATAGCTGGCCTGATAATGCAAGCCTAGATAAAGCGCGCCGATTGCTTTGGCCAATAAAGCAAAAGTACGGGAAAGCATTATCATGGGGTGATCTTATGATACTTGCCGGCACGGTAGGTATGGAAAACATGGGTTTTGATACCTATGGTTATGCGGGTGGTCGTACCGACGATTGGGAACCTGATATGGTTTATTGGGGGCCTGAAGTAGAAATGCTCGCTAGCGATCGGGAAGAAAAAGGCGGAGAGTTACAACGTCCATTAGGCGCGACTCACATGGGTTTAATTTACGTTAACCCAGAAGGCCCTAAAGGTGTACCTGATCCTTTGGGTTCAGCGAAGAACATTCGTACCGCGTTTAAGCGTATGGCCATGAATGATGAAGAAACAGTGGCGCTAATTGCTGGTGGGCATACTTTCGGTAAAATGCACGGCGCTCACAAGCCTGCGGACTGTTTAGAAGCAGAACCCGGTGGCGCAGGTGTGGAAGAACAAGGCCTTGGTTGGAAGAACAATTGTGGTAAAGGACATTCTGAAGATACAGTTACCAGTGGTTTAGAAGGTGCTTGGACACAACTTCCAACACGTTGGACTAGTTTATACCTACAAAACTTGCTTGGCTTTGAGTGGAAACAAACTCGCAGCCCTGCAGGCGCTATTCAATGGATACCGACTGATGAGTCGGCGCAAACTGCAGTGCCAGACGCTCATGTAGAAGGGAAGCGACATGCGCCGGTTATGACAACGGCCGATCTAGCGCTTAAGTACGACCCTGAATATCGCAAGATAGCAGAACGCTTCCTTGCTGATCCAAAAGAATATCAAACTGCCTTTGCCAAAGCCTGGTTCAAGCTCACCCATCGAGATATGGGCCCTAAAGCACGTTATCTTGGTAATGATATTCCTGAAGAAAATTTTGTATGGCAAGATCCGGTAACTCATGCTGATCACAAGCTCGTTAGTGATGGCGACGCGAAAAAGTTAAAAGCGACTATTTTAGAGTCGGGCCTTAGCGTACAACAGTTGGTTAAAACAGCCTGGGGCTCGGCGGCAAGTTTTCGAGCATCTGACTACCGAGGTGGTGCAAATGGCGCTCGTATTGCACTTGCACCACAAATGGATTGGTCAGTAAATGAACCTGAAACCGTTAAAGCCGTGATCGCTAAATTAAAAGAGATCCAAAAAGACTTTAATGGCAAAAAGTCATCAAGCCCTAAAATTTCGTTGGCTGACCTAATTGTATTAGCAGGTGGGGCGGCTATTGAAAAAGCGGCTGCCGATGCAGGCGTTGAGATTTCGGTGCCGTTCGTACCAGGGCGAGGTGATGCAACCCAAGCGCAAACTGATGTGAACTCGTTCTCTCTGTTAGAGCCTACGGCTGATGCATTCCGCAACTTTTATAATGCAGATGCAAGCTATCGTTCACCTGCAGAAATGTTGGTAGATAAAGCAGACCAACTAAACTTAACCGTGCCAGAAATGACAGTGTTAATTGGTGGTATGCGTTCATTAGGTGCGAACAATGGCAATAGCACCCATGGTGTTTTCACAAATAATGTGGGTACACTCAATAATGATTTCTTTACTACATTACTTGATATGAATGTGAAGTGGAGAAAAACAGACGACGCCGCTGTTTATGAGGGCATAAACCGTAAAACGGGTGAGGTACTCTACTCAGCTACACCTGTTGATTTAGTGTTTGGTTCAAATAGTGAATTGCGTGCGGTGTCTGAAGTTTACGCTTACGACAACGCGAAAACTAAATTTGTAGAGGATTTTGTAGATGCGTGGACAAAAGTGATGACCCTCGATCGCTTCGATTTACGTCATGACTTAAGCAGCCCATTAAATAAGTAATATTTAAGGCTAACTTACTGAATAAAAACGCGGGCATTGTTTAAGTGCCCGCGTTTTTTCTTGCTAAGAAATAAAAGGAAACACTAAAAGGCGTTAAAAAGATACCCAAGATTAACGCTGCACCTCTCGCCAACTTTCTATACACTGAATAGCTTAAATAAAAAACAATGCGCGCTTTAGCGGTGTCGTAAGTCACCTAATATTGATTGCATAGTTGTGGTTATGAAAAAATGACAGCCAAAAATGTGAAGACAGAGTAGTAAAGGTTGAGTAGTAACCTCAAAGTAATGACAAAATTCAGTGATTGAGAGCAACTGATGTACCCTAAAAACGCATAAACCATCAAGCATACCTAAGTATTTAACAAATAATCATGGCAACTATACAGCGACAGCTCGTTAACCTAGAAATACTGGCCGAGGATTTGGATTCACTTTCAAGTGAGCAATATGGAGGTGAGCAGCATATTAGGCTAATTGAAGAATATAAAGAAGCGCTTGAGCACTTATCAGTTAGTGCAAAACCAGAAACGGAAAGTGGCTTTAAAAAAAGGCTGGCTACGTCTACTTTGGCCCACGTTCTAGAAAGCAAGCAGATGATAGGCGTACATCTAAAACTCATTGGTTATGTGCTAACCTTTTGGGATGCAAATCAAAAGGCCAATCAAATTTTAGACAGTAACTTTGGTGAAAATGCCGATAAACGCTTAGAGTTACTTCAAGTAAAAGCCATAAGAGCCAAGTCTCAATTAAAAACGGTGGCTAATGCCATGGGGCAGGCCGATTATCAGAAGTTTATCGACCTGCTAAATTTACGCGATGCTCAATGGCAGTGGGATGTACTACTCTCTCGCTACTAGGGAGTGGTATTACGAATACCAATACCATTTTCGTTAACCACACGCACTTCACGTTGAGGGAAGGGGATTTCAATTTGGTGCTCTCGCAGGGTTTCGAATACGGTTAATAGAAGGTCACCGCCAACGCGATTTTTCCCGTCATCAACGCCATCCATCCAAAACTCAACAAACATATTAACGCCTGAGTCACCAAAACTGTCAATTTCGCAATCAGGCAGTTCTTCAAAGGGTATACCTTCCCCGCTAATGACCTGAGGGTGTTGAGCTACAGCCTCTTTTATAATCTCTACCATTGCTCGAATATCAGTTTTATAAGCGACTGAAAAGTCGATGCGGTAACGCTGTTTGGGATCTTTATGGGTCCAGTTTATTAATAATGAGCTAATAAACTTCTCGTTAGGCACGAGAATATCTTTACCATCGAAGGTTTCCAGTACTGCATAGCGCATTTTAAATTCGCGCACTATACCTTTTTGGCCGTCTTCAAGTTCTACGAAATCACCTACCGTTAGAGACCTATCAAGCAATATGATAATGCCTGATATAAAGTTAGAAGCGATAGATTGCAGCCCCAAACCTAACCCCACGCCCAGCGCACCACCGAATACCGCTAAGGCTGTTAGGTTTATTCCCATTACGTTTAGTAGTAGCAGGAATACAATGCAAAATAAGGCAACTTCAAAGAGCTTGGCGAACACTTCTTTGGTAGACACATCTAGCGTGGTGTGGCTGCGAATAATGTCTTTTCCAAGAGTATTAGATGCTCGACCTAACCAAAACAACAACCCGCCAAAGAGAAATACACGCGTTATTCCATAAGCTGAAATTTCGACATTTCCAATCGATAGTGACATCGATTCCAACGCACCGGTAACAATAGGTAATACGCCGATTAAATGTAAAAATAAAATAGGCAAACCTATCCATCGCATGAAACCTGCGAAAACGGGGTTGTCGATGAATCCTCTGATCAAGGAAGCAACAAATAGCATGACTGCCACTACAACAGCTATTTCAAGTACCCACGCGTCGAACTGAAACTGCTCTCCCAAAACAGTAGTCAGCTTCAGTATGCTGATGGTAATCACGGGAAACAGTGTTCCGCCAAGTTTGAATAGCATGTTGTGTAGTGTATGACTGCCGCTTTGTGGCGTTTCTCGTGTGAACTTAAAAGGCCTTCTAACCTGCCTTGCTAGAATGAAGGCAAGAGCGTATATCACCACAATAAGCATTACTTGAATAAGAAATGTCGAGGTATACACCGATGCTTGTATCAGTGTCCATTTTTCTTGAAGAAAGTCGAAAAACGTATTTAGGATCATTTGATTATAATTCGCAAAACCATGACGAGCAGAATACTCGAAATTATAGACTAAACAATAGCGCGCTTTTTAAACTGTATTTTGCATGCCGTAAAGCAAATCCGTACACCGAATGCGTATTTAAATAAAAGCAATCGAGTAGAAGAAGGTAACGGTATATTCATCTACTGCTTATTGGTAATGTTTATTGGTAATGCGCTTTCTTGTTTGTGGTTGACAAAGTGGCGTGATGTTTATATATTTTTAGCTGAAGTTAACGGGTCTAATGCTGACGCGCTAATTTTCAGATACCCGTATTAGTAAAAACAGATTTACTCAAATACAAACTCATACAAGAAAAACAAAAATACTCTGAGTACCCTAGTAAGTAACAGGCTTCGAAAGAAGCCTGTTTTGTTTGTGATTTACGTAAAAACGGTTTTCACCAAGGCCGGTGCTTTATTTACTGAGATGAGAAATTGAATATAAGCCTCTAGTCTCATCTGTTTTCCGTTTAATCTCTTCTAACTCCTTTGCTTCACTTGCATCAAATAACGCATTTATAAGGCGATTAAAATGGCTATGCATTGCTTTACGTGCCGCTGCAGTATCTCTATTAGCGATTGCGTTGAAAATTTCTGTGTGCTCATTTATTCGTTGTTCTACACCTTGAGAGCAAACGTCGTTATAGGCCGCTACTATTTCGGGCGTTGATCGGCGAAGTTCCCATAGGTTTTCAACCGAAAGTTGCACCGCATGGTTATGTGTGGCTTGGGAAATAATATGGTGAAAGCGCTGGTCTGCCTCATCTGCAGTATCTGGGGCGGCCATATCTAATAAGGCCTTTTCAAGCGCAGAAACCTCGTCGTCGCTTATTGTGGATGCGGCAAGTGCAGCCGCTTCTCCTTCAATCAATGCTCTGGCTTGGGTCAGCTCAAAGGCACTAATAGGCTTTGCTGAGTGCTGGGCATTTTTTTGCGCGGTTACATAAACCCCAGACCCCGTTTTTACTTCCACTCGTTCGCGAACTTCCAGCGCGATTATCGCCTCGCGAATAGTAGGGCGGCTCACATTATAGGTCTCCGCAAGCTCTCGTTCAGCTGGCAGTCGACTCCCTGCTGGACATATACCTTGATCGATTAAGTCTTCGAGTTTTTCTACAATACTCCAGAAAAGCCGGCGAGATTTCATGATTTAACCTTATTTAAATATATTGGTAACGTCGCTGTTACACGGATTGTAGCCTGAAAGTGTGCCTATTCGCAAAGTGCAAGAAATATCCTGGTGCCAATCACGATTATATGCACGAATAAACCTCGAGTTATTTGCTCTTGGTAATAACAAATACTTTCTATGGTAAAATAAATTGGTTGTATTTGGGCGCTCAATTGGTTAGATTGTGTTTTTCGTGTGACATTTCTTTTACACAAAGCGAAGATCGTAAATGGCTTATATGGCCATGGTTGGCGAGCAAATAGTGAAATCAGTATCGGTTCAGTGTAATTAGGCTAAATAGCGTTGATAATCCCATAAATGTGAGGATTAGGTAAGTGAAGTCTATCTGGTACCAACAAGATTTAGCTAGCCCTCGGATTGAACGGCTACTTCGTTGAGTAGACAGTGCATATTAAATTGGAGTCTGTGTAGCATGAGAGTTGGTTTTATTGGCGAATGTATGTCAGAGCTTAGAGAAGCTGAAAACGGCTTACTCTCTCAAGGATTCGCAGGTGACACTTATAATTCAGCTGTTTATATGAAACGTACGTTTCCCCAACATGACGTTTATTACATTAGTGCCGTTGGCAACGATGCGTTAAGTGATGAAATGGTCATGCATGCTGTAAATGAAGGGATAAATCCGCGATTTATAGGCAGGCATGTAGAGAAGCATCTAGGTCTCTACCGCATATATACAGATGATAGTGGTGAACGCTCATTCGTTTATTGGCGTTCGGATTCTGCAGCAAAAAGCATGATGCAAACCCTCGATAGCAACGATATTGCCGCAATGACCGCCTTCGACATGGTGTTGTTTAGTGGAATAAGCTTAGCGATAATAAACGAAGAAGATCTCTCAACGTATTTCTCTTTGTTAGCCCGGTTAAAATCGGCGGGTGTTAAGTTAGTCTTTGATATCAACCACCGCCCCTCGTTGTGGAAAAGTAAAGATGACGCTAAGCGTCTTTATGCAAAAGCTTATGAGTTAGCAGACATTATTCTTCCCGGTATTGAAGACTTCGATTTCTTGTATGGCATAGACACTATTGACGAGACACTGAAATTTTTAAGTGATTACACCTTCGATGAAGTGATTATAAAAAATGGAAGTGACGCTGTTACCGTTATTAATCAGCAGGGCGATATCTCTCAAGTTCCGCTTACGCCAGTTGAGAATGTCGTAGATACAACATCTGCAGGAGATGCCTTCAACGGCGTTTACCTTGGGGCAAGACTAGAAGATTCGTCGCAAAAAGAAGCAGTCGAGAAAGCATCCAAGAGTGCGGGGTTTGTTATCCAGCAAAAAGGCGCCATTGTGGATGCCACCGCTTATAGCCTCTTTAGTCAAAATTTAACCTGATCCTTACGCAAAATTACACAGAGAAAATTATGAATTCTATATCTTCAATTATGGGAGAGCAGAAGCTTTTACCTATTATCCAAGTCAATAATGCAGACGACGGTGTAGATATCGCAAAAGCGATGTATGAAGCGAACTTGCGCACGGTAGAAGTCGTACTTCGTTCAGAAAAGTCAGCCGAAGCAATTACAGCGATAAAAGCTGCTCTACCTGAGATGATTGTAAGTGCGGGCACCATTATTGATGAAACATCATTGCAAATTGCTAAAGACGCAGGCGCTGATTTCATTGTGACGCCAGCTGTCACCGAGCGCTTACTCACTGCATTAACAGCCTGTGGTTTACCTGTGTTACCTGGCGTTTCCACTGTTGCTGATATTGTATTAGCAAGAGAGCATGGCTTTCGTGAAATGAAGTTGTTCCCTGCATCTCTATCTGGCGGCGCAGCGTTTTTAAAAGCGGTAGGCGGATTGTTTAAAGATACACGCTTCTGTCCAACCGGCGGTGTGTCAGAAAGTAACTATCAAGATTATTTATCCATGAGCAATATTTTTGCTGTGGGTGGAACTTGGGTAGCAAAGCCTGAGTGGGTTGAGGCGAAAAACTGGCAAGCCATCACACAAGCATGCCTAGACGTTAAATAGCAAAAGAAATCGTCTATTCTACAAATTACTGCCAGAGTGAGGGGATCACTTTTACTTCTGGTAGCTCATCGTGTTCCGTTCTAAATAATTATCTCTTAACTTACTGCCCAAACTGGCGAAAAGTGGATTTTAGATTAATAATCACTAGATGCTTGTGATAGTTAATTTCACACTTGTTTGCTTATAAGGTTTCCCTTTGGTTAGTCGGTTCACATTACTGTTTATAATCGAGAGTTTTATCTCCTTTGGAGCCACCGCCAAAACTTCAAATGATTTACAATTTTCTGGGTTTGCGCGATTGGTTGGCGGTTACTTATCTACCGATGAAGCTAAGTACGAGGGCTATAATAATTCGGTAAGCTTCTCTGAAAAATCCTTAGCAGCACTGCAAGCCGATTATATTATTAATGATTACTTTTCTCTGTCTGGACAATTATTATGGCATAGCGATGAGACGAGAAAATCGGGTGTGGAATGGCTGTATTTAACCTACCAACCTAACGCATCTTGGCAGTTTAACCTTGGGCAAATACGCACGCCTTTTTTGAAATATTCTGATGTGATAGACGTTGGTTTCGCTTATCCATGGTTAAATGCGCCGCAGCAACTTTACAGCAGCTACCTGTTTTCCCAGTACAAAGGCGTGAATGCGCGTTACCTAGGTTCATTTAATGAGGTCGCCTTTTCCTTAGAAGCTTACTGGGGGAACTACAGTGATGAAATACACTCCAGCGGAACGGCTTTTGATGTTACTGTCGATGGCATGTATGGTGGAGTAGTAGAAATAAGTTACCGAGGTTTTCAATTTCGAACTGCCACTATACACGCGAACGATACCGACACCGATTTAACCGAGTTGGATCCATTAATTCAAGGCTTACGCGCCGCAGGCTTTCCCGACACCGCAGATATCTTGGATATTGACGGTGGAGCCACCTCTTATCTGTTCGGTATCAGCTACGACTCGCTGAATTGGTTTGCTTCTGCTGAATGGATGTCGGTTAAATCAGACTTAGACATTCTAGGCGGTATCGACAGTTTTTATGTTACTTTTGGTTATTACTTCGATGAAGTGTTAGTACACGCCACCGTGGGCTCATCTCGCCAATCTTTAAACGATATTGAAAACCCGATCCCTGTTGGCATTGCACCGCAACTTGATGCGCTTCATTTCGCTGTGGAGGAAGTAAAAACGTACTTTCCAACGGATGACTTAGACTCATTAACGTTAGGGGCCCGGTGGGATTTTCGAAACGATTTAGCGTTAAAAGCTGAAGTGTCTTTTTTAAAAGGAAAAGAAGGAAAAACATCGTTTTTTGAATTAGATGTCATCGGTTCTGATTTTGACCGGCGAGCCACACTGTATCAGCTAGGCCTAGAGTGGGTGTTTTAATGTCGAAATTTGCCTTCGCTATATTCATCATCTCCTTTATTTTTTGTGCGGTTGCCCAAGAGCGCGAGCGAGTGGTAGTGGTTGCGCATTTAGCTGATCAACCTGTTTCCTTGAGTAAAGGGGAAATCCGCAATATCTTCATGGGGGGAGTATCGGAATCTAATCTTACTCCCGTAGAAATTGCGAGCGGCTCCCATATTCGGGTTGTCTTCAACACGTATGTTATAGGGCTACCTGAATCTAGAATTCAGTCTTACTGGGCACAGATGAAGTTCAGCGGTAGGAATAAGCCACCCACCAGTGTTGGTAATGTTGATGAGATGATAAGTTACTTAAATGAAAACGAAGCCAGCATAGGTTATTTACCTGAAGGCGTTGAGCTTCCAGATAGTCTTACTGTTATTTTTATAACAGATTAGTGTTAATCAGCCTCGTATCCAGTGGTTTTGTAGGCTGCATAAATATTTCCTAATACTTAAGTCTGGCTGGTAATTGTTAGCGCTTATGCTATTAATTATGTAACTAAAACAGCAGCTAGCTCATGTGCCACCGTCTGCTATTGATATTTACTGAGTTGTGACCTAGATGCTGAAATATATCACTGCTGCTTTGCTCACCTTAGCCCTGTTTACCCCTTTTGCGATTGCAGATACCCATCGCGATCTAACGTTCTCTGGGTTTGCTAGGGTAGTAGGTGGTCAGCTCTCCACAAGCGAAGCATCTTATGCAAATTACGATAGCTCGTGGAGCTTTTCTGAAGACTCACTTTTCGCACTGCAAGCCGATTATGCTATTAATAACCAGTTTTCAATTTCTGCGCAGGGAATACTCCACACTGGACCAGATAGAGATTCAGGATTAGATTGGCTTTATATTACTTATCAACCTTCATCATCGTGGCAGTTCAACGCTGGGCGACTTCGGATACCTGTACTTAAATATTCTGATGTTATCGATGTGGGGTTTTCTTACCCTTGGCTAAATGCACCCGAGCAAGTTTACAGCCGACGGCTTTTCTATTCGGGTTACGAAGGCGTGAACGTAAGACACAAAACACAATTTAAAAACGTTGGATTTGATATTGAGGGTTATTGGGGAAATTTCGATGGCGAACTTTTCTCCGGCCAAGAAGGGTTTGATGTTGATATCAATGATATTTACGGTGCGGTACTTTCTCTGACTTATGATGGCTTTAGCTTTCGTTCTTCTTTTATGAGAGTGACAGAAGTTGTAGATAATAGCGTGCTAATCGACCAATTAGTTGGGGGGCTTACTTCGGCTGGCTTTGATGAACTCGCAGCAAAATTTAGATTGGACGACGGCGTATCCGTTTACGTATTTGGCGCAGGCTATACATCGTTAGATTGGTTTATTAGCGCAGAATCTATGTCGGTAGATTCTGATCTCGATGTATTATCTGGTATCGACAGCTACTACCTTACTATAGGGCATTATTATAACTCGCTGCTATTCCACGCAACGATAGCAACATCACGACAAGACGAGAACAGTATTGAAAATACCATCCCATTAGGTGTCAGTCCGCTATTAGACCTATTATCAACATCGGTTGATTCTATTAACGCTTTATTTCCCACTGATGACTTAGATTCTTTAACCTTTGGTGTTCGTTGGGATCACAGTACCAATCTTGCATTCAAAGCAGAGGTTTCGTTTTTGAAGGGTAAAGAGGGCAAAACATCGTTGTTTTATGTCCCTCCAGAGAATGCTGATTTTGATAGGCGGGCAAGTCTTTATCAGGTGGGATTAGAATGGGTATTTTAATGCGATATTTACCCTTATTCATGTGCCTATCTTGTTTAGCGTTTCCGCAGTTAGTGCACGCTCGTGAACGTGTTTGGGTGGTCGCTAATTTAGGAGAGCCATCGCTTCAGTTGAGTAAAAGCGAAATACGTAATGTGTTTATGGGAGGCGCTACGAATGGGCTTTCACCAGTAGAATTCGAGCCAGGCTCCTATATTCGAAAAGTCTTTAATACTCGGGTTATTGGATTACCTGAAGCACGTATTCAATCTTTCTGGGCGCAAATGCGATTCAGTGGGCGTAGTATTCCGCCTTCGAATGTTAGTAATATTGAAGAAATGGTCACTTTTCTCATAGAGCATAAATTAAGTGTTGGCTATTTACCCGAGGGAACCGTTATTCCCAAGGGACTAACCGTGGTGTATGTATCAATTTAATTTACTAGGTGTAACAAAGCTCGTTCTTCTTGCGAAAACAAAGCGTCAAGAGGGATTGGTTTACTGTATAAAAAACCTTGCAATATGTTGCAACCATTCTCGGTTAAAAAAGCGGATTGCTCATGGGTTTCGATACCCTCAGCACACACATTTAAATTAAGGTTTTTTGCCATTTCGATAATAGTGATAGTGATAAGCTCAGATCGTTTAGAAATGCCAATTTGACTGACAAATTGACGGTCTATTTTAAGTGTGTCGATGTTAAACTCTGTAATGTAACTTAATGATGAATAACCGGTTCCAAAGTCGTCTAAAGATATCTTACACCCTTCTTTTTTGAGTTCGGCTAAAAAGGCGTTTGCGATAGAGAAATTATTCATATAGGCCGATTCGGTGATTTCAAATTCCACGTTATTCTTGGGGATCCCACCAGATCGTAAACCCTCTAAGATAAATTCAGTCACATAAACGTTTTTTAGATCGTAAGCAGAAAGGTTGATTGAAACCCTAATATCTTCGCCATAGTGTTCTGTAATATGGGGTATTTCTATACAAGCTTGGACTATCACCCAAAGCGTGATTTCAGAAATTCTGTCGCTTTGCTCAGCGATGGGTATAAACTCTGCTGGTGAAACATTTCCAAGCTCATTATCAAACCAGCGCAACAAGGCCTCAAAACCTACTACGTTACCTTGGCCGTTGACTTTAGCTTGATAAACCAAATGGAATTCATTGTTCTCGATAGCTTTAGGAAGGTGAGTAGCCACCTGAATTTTGCGCCTAGTTGCCTCCTGCATCGATTCGGTAAACCAAACGTAACGACCTTTTCCCTCGTTTTTCGCTTTGTACATAGCCACATCAGCGTTTGTCACTAACGTGGACGCGGCGTAATCACTGTCGGTAGCGAGGGCAATACCTATGCTAACGCTAGGATCCACTCGCCAACCATCAATATGATGCAACTTGGTTATTTTACTGATGAGCCGCTTCGCTATTGCTTCTAATTGTGAATTCGTAGGGTTACCCACTAGAATAATAAGAAATTCATCGCCGCCGAGACGACCCACTATGTCGCCATCACGCATGGCATCAGAAATTTCAGAGGAAATGCCGCAAAGTAGTTTGTCACCAGCGTCGTGACCATAAGAGTCATTAACTTGCTTAAACCCATCCAAATCGAGAAACATAAGCGCGACTTGCGATTTTTCTCTTTTAGCTCGAGCCAATTCAATTGATAAGCTCTTCATTAAATATTGCCTGTTGGGTAACCCTGTTAACGTATCGAAGTTGGCAAGCTTCTCCATTTGAGATTGCTGCCTTTCAAGTAACAGTGTTTTACGCTTATTAATATCTATTTGATTCTTTATGTGTAGCATCATGCTATTAAAACCGCGTCCAAGTGAAGCAATTTCATATTTGCCTTCTTCCGACACTTTTACGTCGTAGTTTGCTTCTTTTTCCACTTTTTTCATTTTCGCAATTAATGATGTCAGTGGTGTGAGCAAACGTCTTTGTAAGCGCACCGTAGTAATGACTGTGATGAGAAGCAAAATGATGACGACCGGCGTGACGAGCCCAATAAATTTCCATCGGTTTTCGGCAAGCGGATGTTGAATGTCGTAGGATAGAACGAGCTTTCCTATGGGAAGATCCACTTCACCTATCGTTTTAATAACAAAGATGTTGTTATTGATGGTGTGAAAGCCATTATCTAAATGAAGGTAGTCAACTTCGTTAATGATTGGGACCGGTGCTGACTCATTATCGATAATTGGGTTACCCACATAATGATTGACCAATTCATCGTATTCATTGTAAATACGAGCAAACTCAACGTATTCGTATTTGTCTAACCTTAGCAGCACTTGGGTTTGGTCAAAGCTTCCTGCGCTGTAATTAATGACGGGTAATAAATCGACCGCCATATTTTCAGCCAGTGCATCAAACTGGTAGGCAACAAAATCTTGATACAAGGTTTCGTAAACACGAATAGACAAAGCCATTATCAATACACTGATAATCGCAACAGAAGCTATAGATGTAAGTGCAATGTCAGAACGAAGACTTTTCAATTAAGAAACCCAAGTTAATTAAAAATGCCTAATGTCGTTTGATGCCTAGGGCGTGTTGAACTCTGCAACAATGTGCAGAGGTCAACACGCCCGAGTTATTCTTTATTAGTAAACGACAATGTGAAGGCATATAACGATTAGTATAATACTGGTTAATTGGTTTCGCTGGCGAAACGATTGTTAACCGCAGTGTTGGCACTAATGCGATAGTTAATAATAGGTTGTTTTGCGCACAATTATGTCGTTTTCTCAAATTATTTCAATTAGACACAAGAGTAGTTTTCCATATAAGGTTTCTAGCAGATTTATCGGTAGCGTAGAGCAATGAGTGCTGCAATATGAAAGATAAAATCACCGATACGCTTTTTCTACCTTCGTTGCATATTAACTTAACGGTCGAGGTTAAAAATTAACCTAGCGAGTAAGGTCAAACAGTGGTAGTATGCGCCCGCATTTTGTAGGTACTATTTTAATTTGATAATTGTTTCTGCTTTTATGATTACTATTGCAAGTCCCTCTCGCGTTTCACATTACGAACTTTACCGTTTTACACCTGCTTCAGACTGATAACCCTTCAGCGCAGACCGGTTACGTTGCGTAACCTAATTTTTATTTCCAGGAGTTATCCATGTCTTTTTCTCAGTTGGGCCTAGCTGCCCCGCTACTACAAGCTATTGAAAAACAGGGCTATACAACGCCTTCGCCAATTCAGCAGCAAGCTATTCCCATTATTCTTGAAGGCAAAGACATACTGGCAGCAGCGCAAACAGGTACAGGTAAAACCGCGGGCTTTTCTTTGCCTTTGCTCCACCGTTTATTAGATGGCAGACCCGCGGCATCAAATTGTGTTCGCGCACTTATTTTAACGCCAACCCGTGAACTTGCGGCGCAGGTGGAAGAAAACGTAAAATCGTTTAGCGAATTTTTGCCACTTAAAACTGCAGTGGTTTTCGGTGGTGTGGGTATTAACCCGCAAATGAAAGCCTTACGATCAGGTGTTGATGTGCTTATCGCCACCCCAGGTCGCTTGCTTGATCTATACCAACAAAACGCAGTTAAGTTCAGCCAACTCGAAACCTTGGTGTTAGATGAAGCCGATAGAATGCTAGACATGGGCTTCATCCATGACATAAAGCGTATTCTTAAATTGTTGCCAGCTAAGCGTCAAACCTTATTGTTCTCTGCGACTTTCTCGTCTGAAATAACCACGTTAGCGCAAACGATTACTAACAATCCTGAGAAAGTGTCTACGGCACCTGCTAATACTACCGTTGAAACGGTTCAGCAGCATTTAGTGCCTATCGACAAGTCTAAAAAAACAGCGGCCTTAATTAGCCTAATTAAGCAAAATGGTTGGAAGCAGGTGCTAGTGTTTAGCAGAACTAAACATGGCGCTAACCGTATTGCAGACAAACTGAGCAGAGCGCGTATTCCTAGTGCAGCAATACACGGTAATAAAAGCCAAGGTGCGCGTACTAAGGCGCTGTCTGAGTTTAAAAGTGGCGAAATTGATGTACTAGTAGCGACTGATATCGCAGCCCGTGGTATCGATATTAACGAGCTTCCTATCGTTATTAATATCGACTTGCCAAACACGCCCGCTGACTACGTTCACCGTATTGGTAGAACGGGCAGAGCAGGAGCGAGCGGTCAAGCTTGGTCTTTTGTTAGTGTTGATGAACTAGACCAACTTAAAGATATTGAAACCCTTATTCAACAACTGCTTCCTCGTCAAGTTATTGAAGGCTTTGAGCCTCAAGCTAAAGTACCTGAAACCACATTGTCAGCGCCTAAGAAACCAAACAAGCCTAAGCGCCCACGTCAATCTCAAGGTGGTAACGGCAATAGCCAAGGCGACAGACCCGCGCGTCGCTCTGGTAGCCGAAACGGACCTCGTGGTCAGGGTAGACCGGGTGGTTCTGGCAAACCGGGAGGCTCAGGTCGCTCTAACGCTGGTAAACCTAGCTCGCGCAGAGCACCAACCAGTAAAGCATAGTGACTTTGTAGCAGCAGGTAACATTACCTGCTGCTAGTTAGCGGTACACAAACGGTTCAAATAAATCGTTTGTCTTTACTACGAAGTGCGAGTAACAACCCGCCAAACGCGAGCACGTTTATTAGCGTAATAGCGATAAGCACACCAGTAAAACTCTCTGGAAACAAGCTCACCATTTCAGTATTGTCATTGTATAAATTAAGTTGCTGCATTGCGCCTTGGGTGGCAAATTCTGTTGCATCACCTTTGTTTGTGGCTGCGGGTGGATTGAATACCCGCACCATAACGGAAGCGGGTATGTCCGCTTTTTCATTCGTCCACTTTTCCAGCTCTCTGGCTGCACCATCCTGAATATGCGCAAACCCTTCAGTTCCCCATCTACCTAACGTAAGGTAACTGAGCAGAACTTTTATATTATTGTCTAGCGGCGCAATAATTCCCGCCAGCATGATTTGCGGCATAAGGGCAATAGGTACAAAAGTCATGACCTTTTCAGTGGTGGTAAATACTGCGGATAGAAAGAGGCCAAATAAGGTGGCTGAAACCGACAATAACAGCATAAACAGCGCTGTTGCGCTAACACTCCAAAGTTGTACTTCACTAGCATCCCAATTCACGTTGCGATACGCAAGATGAGTTATAGCGATAAATATAGTCACTTGAATACAAGCGATAAATGACAGTACCGTTAGCTTAGACGCAATATAATTGAAGATATTTAGGTTATACATGCGCTCCCGTTCGTAGATGGGGAGCTCAGAGACTATTTCTTTAGCTGCATTACTTACCCCAAACCAAACC
This sequence comes from Alteromonas lipotrueae, assembly GCF_019249215.1. Taxonomy (GTDB): domain Bacteria; phylum Pseudomonadota; class Gammaproteobacteria; order Enterobacterales; family Alteromonadaceae; genus Alteromonas; species Alteromonas lipotrueae. The sequence goes on along the minus strand of NZ_JAESDI010000013.1, from coordinate 104,968 downwards.
GCAGATACTGCCATCATAAACATCACGCTCACTTGAAGTTTACTAAATATAAAAACGAGTAGCCCACCAATAATGAGTGGTTGCGCGAGTAACAAAAGCAAATTTGCGTGGTCATTGAGCTTAATATTGAAATAACGAACTGAGAGCCAAAAAAACTGGCCCATGAGAGCAGTGTTTGATTTCTTCGCGAGTACTTCTTGCTTTACTTCGAGGGCAGACGCAGGATTTTGGCGAACCCAATGTTGATACCACTGTTGGCCTTCTTCTGGGTTTTTCATCATGGAATACACTTCAATAATATTGTCTTTTTCGAAGTGGTTTAGAAGCTGCTTCTTATCACCATAATACGTTTGATAACCTCCTTTTGATAGAAAGATAACTTGATCAACATAGTCTAAATCGGAGGGTTTATGGGTGACCATGATAACGGTTTGCCCCTTGCTCACTAACCGTCTAATACAGGATAGGAAATCTTCAATCGTCTCTGGATCTAAAGGAGAGGTGGGCTCATCCAAAAATAATATTTTAGGGTCATTGAGCAGTTCTACCGCAATAGATACCCGTTTTCTCTGCCCCCCCGATAAATCACTGACCTTACTTTTTCTTATGGCATCGCTATCTAAGTTTAGACTTGCCAATACCATGCTTATTTTATCTTTGATTTCCCGTTTTGTTACATCGTCGGAAATGCGCAATTTGGCGGCGTAAAACAGGGTTCTTTGGACGCTTAATTCCCCGTGAACAATATCGTCTTGCGGCACATAGCCAATATATTTTTTGAGCGTGTTGTAATTACTATTATTTAGCTTTAACCCCTGTACAGTAATAGCCCCAGAGGTTACAGGGTTGGCACCGTTTAAGCCCTTCAATAAGGTTGATTTTCCACAGCCAGAGGGGCCCATCAAGGCAATAAATTGCTTACTCGGAATTTTTAAGCTCATGGTATTTAGGCCAACGAAGCCACGGGCATACACTTTTTCTATGTTATCTGCCACGATAGCGTATTCAAGTTCAACTCTACCGCTTTCAATAGCAAAGGTAGTGGTTCCAATGGTAATTTCATCAGTAGTGGAGATACTCACTGAGCCACTAATTTTTTCACCATTTACGAACGTACCGTTGGTGGTATCAAGGTCTTTTAATGTTATCTGGCCATCACTGAACGTGAGTAAAGCGTGCTTTCGTGATGCCTGAAGGGAGTCGATAACGTAATTGCAGTCGAAAGAGCGACCAATGAGTACTTGCCCACGGGTTAATAGTAATTGATGAAGTTCGTTATTTTCAGAGCCACTATGAGTGATGGGCCCAAGGTGAGGCTGGGACGTTGTTGGTGAAACCTGTGGTGCTGAAGAATTAGCGTGTGAGGTTGAAGAGGCTAAAGTTGAAGAGCATAGCTCGACATGGATGCTGCCATTCGCTAATAAAATCGTACTAGGAAGCTGAACTTCATAAGGTTGACCGCCTACTAGTGTTAAGTCGCCGATGATGCTGCCGTTGGAACTATTATTATCGGTAACACAAACGCGCCCATCGAGGTAGCGAATAACTAAATGCTGACGGGAGAGTAGTTCGGCATTAACGCTGGCGAAGCAAGTGTCGGAACGACCTATATCGTAGTCCCCATTTTGAGATAAGATAAATTCTGATTCTATGCCTCTAAAAGACACTATTTTAACGCTGACTGCTTGTGATCCTGCCATTTTATTCTCTTTTTAAAATATAGTGGCGCTCTCAGTAATACGATTAACTGACTTTAAATATGTAGCTAAAGTCAGCAATACGAAGGAGCTGTCCGTGCTTAATAGGTGCTGGTAAAAAGGCTTTAAGTCGTTCTCCGTCCATCATGGTACCGTGGGTTGAGTTTAAATCTTCAACCGTAAAGTAGTCGCTATGAGACTTAATTCTTAGGTGACGTCTGGAAATTCGCTCATCTCGAAGTTGCAAGTGCACAAGTTCTAGTGACCTACCAATAACAAACCCTTCACCTTTCGATGCAGTATAAGAACAAATATTGAGTTTTTGGTTACCCTCAAGGGATTGTAAGTAATAAGGCGAAGCCTGCTGATGCGGAGCACTTCCACTATTGTTGGTATTTCCCTTTTGCTGTTTAGATGGCCTGGGAACAAGATAGTCCGGCGTCGCATTTGGGGATGCTCCTGAGGTACCCATTGACGTATTTATTTGCGTATTTTCAGCTGAATAACCTTTGGGGCTTTCGCTTCTGCTATACGCCGGCTTTAATTTAAAAAGCGCTAGCAAAGCAATACAAAGACCTACGCTCCCTAGAATCAAAATTATAACGAGCTGGTTGTTATCGGCTTCGTTATTAGACGTATGGACTCTGTCATTTGTTTCCAAAGGTTCCTCTGCTTTTGGTGGGGGCGTTGTTGGCTGAGGAACAGGTTGTGACTCTTGCTCTGGCTCTGGCGAAGACTCGGATTCGGGAGTGGGTACTGGCTGTGGCTCTGGAACTTCTTGAGGCGGGCTCCATGCTCCCGTCACACCAACTGCATCCATCGCTTGATGTACCGCTACCCACTCTTTTGAGCCTTTACCGTGCAAAGCTTCGGCGGCTAAAGCATACGCAAAGCGAGCATCTTCAAAGTTAGCATTTTGAACAAGTAATTTTGAAGCCGCTTGCGCAACAATGTGTACTGCTGGGTATAATCCTATGCCGGTTACGGTACTCGTACTGGAATGGCGTGGGTGCTGGCCCCCGTTAGCCATTAAAAAGAATGCCATATTCATTATGGAGGAGTTTATATGAACACCGCCTTGGTCTTTCTTTATCGGCCAATTCAGAAAGTCATTCATATGGTCTGGGTAGGCACCCTCTCCAAAACTCAGCGAACTAGGATCGGCTAAGTCCCTTTCTGGCCCCGAAGGCATTCGTAATAACCAATACTCCCTGGGAATCTTAGTTGAATTTGTCTGCTTGTTAGCATGCTCTAACCAAATGCGAAAGGCGATACCGATTGAGTCGGCTATAGATTCATTCAGCGCGCCTGATTGAAAAGAGTATTCCAGATTACTGCCATTTGAAACAATGCCGTGTGCCAATTCATGCATGGTAATTTCAATGTATTTAAGCCCCTCTTTCGGCACATATAGTGACTGTTTTCTCGACATCCACATGGCATTGAATACATCGCCATAACACTGAATAGTAGGCATGCCCTTTAAAAAGTGAACGTTGATAAACATATTTAAGCGCAAGCCATTCCCATCAATACTATCCATACCGAGCACGGTATCCATAAATTCATAGGCATTACCTAGTAATGTAAATGCGGTTTCTACAGAATCATCATTACTAGGCGCGCTGCCTTCTGTTCGCGCATGGGTTTTCATTGCTCGCGCTTCAACTCTATCGGTTAGCGGTGGGATAAGCGGAAATTTAACTTTGAATTCTTCACAAGCTGCGGAAAAGTTGTTGATTTGGCGGTGCATGGCAGTGTGAAATAAAGGCTCCCGGTCCAATTCTCTACCTGTGGTAGCGTCGACAAATACACGTTGAGAAAGAGCGTAACCAAACGTGGTGGTAAACTCTCCTTCAAATTCATAAGCCAAAATATGCTGGCCCTGCGGCGAAGGCCAATATACTAGCCTCGATGCTACATCAGCCCCATTTGCAATGCTTAGTGTTGATAACGCTTGTTCAATATTGAGTGTGGGGGTCGCTGGTTCTGCGGATTTAATATTCCTATGTGTGCCTAATATATATATAGGTTGATGTCGCGCATTTAAAACCAAACGAGATGCTGAATTAACTACCGGAACATTTTGATATGTTTGGTTTACTGCAACTATTTTAAAGGAATGTAGTTGCTGCTCTGAAGTGGTGTGAAGTGCGCTCTCTTTACTTAAATTAAATCGCTGTGATAAGACAGTTTTTACCCACTCTTGTCTTTCTGCTTGCGTACTAAGCGGTGATTGCTCTTCCAGTGATTGAGGCGCGCGGTTAATGCCAATTTTCTCCGCGCCTACCGCAGGTTCTATCTGATATAAGTAGATAAATGCCAAACATATACTAATAGTTTTGGTTCCTATGTACCTTGGTTGACGTTCACTTTGTTTCATCTACAAGGCCTTCAGAAATATGTAGGCTAATTTCTTCAACAATTAAGGCATTAGTGCTGTCTAGGAATAGCATTACCTGTTCACCGGTTGCTTTTTCAACTTCAGCGCGCCATACAAGTAAGTAGTTGTCTCCTTTTTTGAAAATGATGAGCTGCGCTTGCTGAAGCATTCTTAATGACGATTTAACCTCGTCTTGCGCTAACGTAAATGCTTCGTCAGCTGACAGTGCCGGAGAGGTGTCTATATTAATATCGTTAAGCGTTTTGCTATCTATGCTAGCTATCTTGTTTTCACGAACAAGGGTAATTGTTTCGGCGCCATAAACAGGTAAACCTTTATAGAACTGTTGGAGTTTAATAACTTGGCTATCACCTATTTCACGCCCGCGGGTGGCTACTTTTAGTTCATCGTCTTCACCTAAGCCGCCTTCTTCTCGAAGGGTTTCCTCCGTTTTCTTGATAGCATCATCAATACTTGATACAGGAATATCTGGAGTGCTTCTTCGGGTTTGGATATTTCCTGAGTCAGCAGAAGATGTGTCGGTTCCTACGACTTCTTTTGAGGATTTTCCAGCGGACTCCAACGGTAAGTTATCCTGTTGCTTAGTCGGACTATTTGAGTCTGGGCGGGGTGTTGGAATAGGTTGTTTAGATTCTGTGGACGGGTTAGCGTCGGAACTGTTAGCTTTACTCGTCTTTTGATGTGGTAGTGACGCACTGTCGATGCTGTTAGGTCGACTCAGAAAGTAATATCCTAATGCAATTAGGATGATGAGAACCCCCAGCCCTAACAGTAATTTGTACTGACTATGTGAAGATTGCTCTGCCGTGCTTTTTAGCGTGCTGCTTTCTAAGTCACTGTGAATTTGTGTTGAATCAATATTCTCTTCTATTGAAACTTCAATGCGATTTGATTCACTCTCAGTGGATCCAGCTTTATGTAATTCTGTTACCGGCGATTTAATGCCATATTGTGCCTGGGGCGTTTGCCCTGAACCTGTAGTTTCTTCAGAGCACAGTTTTACTAAAATAGCGGTGGTATTGTCATGTTGACTTTTATTGGCTAATTGCTGCTGTATTAGGGTTTCTAAATCCTTGTCGCTCTCAATATTTTCAAGTGCTTCGCCTAATGCTTGTCGAGTGAATAACTCCCAAAAACCATCAGAGCAAACCAAAAACACGTTACCGCTTTTCTCGTAACTTTCAATAAGGGGGGAAGGGGGCTCACTACCGCCTAAACTAGAATAAATTTTGTTTTGGTCTGGATGCGATGCAATTTCATCATCTGAAATATCGCCTTTTAATGCATGAAGTTGAGCGAGAGATTGATCTACGGTTCGTTTAACGAAGCTTTCGTTTTTAAACTGAAACGTTCGACAGTCGCCCACATGCATCGACATGAAGATACTTTGTGCTAGGTTGACATAGAGCATGCAGACGAGAGATTGAGCTTGTGCGAATTCTGGAATTTGTGAATCTACAATTGCACTATGTGTGAAAAATGCCAATTCGGTAAGAAAATTTTCGGGCTCTTCAATACTTTCATTTTCATTCCACTTTAGTGTGCAGATGTCGACCACTTTTTTTGCTGCAAACGCCCCCCCTTTATGGCCGCCCATGCCGTCTGCAACCACACATAGAAACTCGCCGTATTGCGGTTTTGTTAATACCGCATGAGCATCTTGATTCTCGTCGCGATGGCCAATATGACTAGCAGAAAAAACGCGAAACTTGTTGTACATATTTCTCTTCCTTAAGAAAAGCCGCTATTGAAAAGTCACCGCCGAAATTGGCAACTCAGTAGATTCACTACAGGCTTTATCTTTTTAAAAGGAAGCAAGAGAAGGCTTGATAACTGGGTAAATCGCCTTTGTTTCGCTAAAGAGAAAAGGCGGAAAGACAAAAAAGAGGGAGCTGAAAGTATCATATTTGTACCTGTCCTTGGTGCCGTTGAAATCGCAATTCATTATTTTTGTAAGTGCGTAGAACAACGAAAAGGCCAAATACTTTTCACTAGCGCTTTGTAGTATTGATCGTTTTTCATACAAATGCTACCGATCAAAAAATAAACATATTGTGCTCGTTTAAAAGATTGATTCGTTATTTTCTTTGGTGTATATCTTTTATTGTTGTTTAAATTTTGATCAGCTGGTGTTTTTTTAGTGACTCAAAAGATGTTGACAACTGCGCCATTAATTAGAAAGAAAGTTGCACACTAAGGGTAGTATAAAGTGCAACACACAATGCAAATATACAGGTAAGTATTTACCACTGCAGAGGGAAGAATGAGCAGTCAGGTGCACAAGCTCGCGTTACCAGCTGGTACGCAACTTCAACAGTATCAAATAGAGTCAGTCCTTGGGGTTGGTGGGTTTGGTATTGTCTATCAAGCGCGCCACACGCATCTTGATTCCTTGGTGGCCATTAAAGAATTTATGCCGCAGCACTGTGCTACTCGTGATGGTCAGACCGTTTATCCATTAAGCCAGTCAGACGAACTAGAATTTGAAACCGGTATCCAAAAATTTCTCGATGAAGCAAAGCAGCTCGTCCAGTTTGATGACCACCCCAATATTATTCGCTGCAAAGACTTCTTCAAATACAATGGAACGGCGTATCTAGTAATGAATTTAGAGCGAGGAAAAGAACTCGCTCAGATCCTTAAAGCTCACACAGCACAGGAATGTCCACTCACTGAAGCGCAAATAATAAAACTAATGATACCTGTGCTAGAAGGCTTGCAGTATATACACGACCAAGGTGTATTACATAGAGATATTAAGCCCGCTAATATCTTTGTTCGCTCAAGTGACGAGCGCCCATTGTTGATTGACTTTGGAGCTGCAAAACAAAACTTTGGCCACACGCAGAAGTCTGAAAATCAAATGCAAACTTATGGTTATGCTCCGCTAGAGCAGGTAGGTTCAGAGGGCGAACTTGGCCCTTGGACAGATATTCACGCAGTTGGCGCGATGATGTGGCGAATTGTTCTTAATGCCAACCCTCCTCGGGTTGAAGACCGTACCGCCAGAGTATTGCAAGGACAAGCGGATCCTGCCCTAACCCGACTGGATGAAGTTAAAGGGCAGTTTTCTGAAAATTTTATTAATACAATTAAAAAAGCGCTATCAATTCGCATTAGTGAACGTTTTCAAACTGCAAATGAACTTATAGCTGCGTTACAAGGTGTACCCGTAACACCACAGGTTGGGCTAGACGAACAACAAACTACTCGGTTAGATTCATCGGCCTCAGCATCTCAGTTTCCACCAAGCTATCCATCGCATGTTGCTCATCCACAGGCTACCCATTCCAATCCTGGTTCACTCAAGTCACATAGCGCCTCGGGGCCAAATACGACAGGGGTTTCTGCGCCTCAACCTATATCTGTTAGCGGTAACACGGGGTACAGCGCGGGCTCTATTCCCAATAATGCTGGGGCGAACGCGAATCAACATCAACCGACAACTCCACAAACTAAAAACAACTTCAAAATGTGGGTAGGCGCGCTTTGTGCGGCGGTTGTCGTTCTGCTAGGCGGCTTTTATGGCTTGCAGTCGACCAAAAGTAGCACTGCTTCCAGTCAGATTTTAGTAAACGAAGAAATCGATATTATTTACTCTCTGGTCACTAAAGCGGAGATGGATAACGACAGCAATACTATTGAAAACCGCATGCTATGTGCAATGGAAGAAATCGATGATATGGATGATGCTGGGACGAGAAATATGGAGCTACTTCGTTCTGGCATTGAAAACCGAACGCTAAATATTGAAAAGAATTTAGCGAAAGCCAGAGAGCGAGCCTTCGATTTAGTATCTCGTCATCAATCAAGCTCAAAACATATCAATAATGTCTTCGATGAAGTCATAAAGTCGAGTAAACAAAAAGGGAAGTACGATAAAGCAGAATACCTAGCCTCATTAAAGTTACTTGTTCAAGAAGCTTCTAAATTAAATGAAAAGAGCGAAGTCGTTGAGTTATTAGAAAAACGAATAACCGTTACTCCTAAAGCTTGCAGTTAAAGCCAACCTAGAATTACGAACTTGAAAGACGTCTGTCAATTTAATAGGGATTTAAAAATGAATACGTTAAACAAAGTAGTGCCAGCGACCATTGCATGTTTACTCATGACAGGGTGTGCAAATACAGCAGAAAGCTTGATGGGGGCTTTAACACCAGAGAGTAATCAAAGTAACAGTAGCGAAGGCGGCATGGACTTCAGCTCGTTTGACGTAAGTTCGCCCGTTGAAGAGTTGGGTAAGAAGGATATTAGTACTTCACGAACGGTGGGCCAAATCATCGGTGCGATTGTGGGCGGCTATGCGTGTTATAAGAAATTTGGCGGAAATAAATTGCTTATGGCTGGTTGTGCTGGCATTGGCGGTATTGCCGGAGATCAGTTAGGGAAATATATAGGTGAAGCGATTGCAGTTAGACGTATGAATTATGCCAGTAACTATGAGTTTCTAGAGTCAGAAATTGAAGCGTCTGAAAATGCGATTCAAACCCGAGAAGAAGAGTTAGCAAAAACTAAGCAAAACATTTCAACGATGGAAGAAAGAATTGATTTACTTAAAAGCAAAGCATCACTCACTGAAGCAGAAATTGCTGAGGCGACAGCATTGCTTGCGGAAGGGGAAGCTTTACGGGCTGAGAATCAACTACTCGAAGACCGCTATACCGATACGCTTTCATATTTGAACAGTGCACTTGAAGACAGTGAAGAAGAAATTGCGTCACTAACCGAAGATAAAGCCAAGACACAAGAGGCCCATGAGGAGTTACTTGCCAAGCGAGATCAACTTTCCATGCAACTGGCTGCCATCCAAACTCAATCTTCACAATTGGATGAGCAAAATACTGCACTTAACAGCTTAATTGCAGGTTAAGGAGCCACGATATGAACAAGTTATATAAATTAGGTGTAGTGCTACTTAGCATAGTCGTAGTGGGTTGTGCGGTTTCGGCAGATCCCAGAGAACAAAGTACTAGTGATCGCATCTGGGCGAGTGTAAGTGGCTTAGATGAAAAAACTATTGCGAGTATGCAAGAGAAGCTCGATGGGCTAAATAGCCGAGTGAAGGGAATCGATGAAGAAATTGATTACTATATGAGCCAGCTTTACTTGGTCAAAAAAGAGCTGTCTAGCTACGAACTTACCGAGCAACAACTCACCGATTTAAAGTTGGAAATTGAGGAAGTTGAAAAGCAAACCTTAGCATTGAATCAGAAGAATAAAGACAGTGCACTACTCATTAAGCAAAAGAATGCACAACTGCAGGAGAAAGAGGGGAGTAAGGATGAACTGGTTGAAGACCTAAAGCAGTTAGATTCGCAAGTTGGTAGTGTTGAAAGTCAAGTAGGCATTGTTTCTACCGGTATCAAAGACATTGTTGCCATGCGAACCCGATATTCATTGGAAGAGTGATATGGCGTTTGCAACTTACACGGTAGGTAGGTCGAGCCAAGCTGATATCTGTATTGCAGACCCGAGTATTTCTCGCATTCACATGGAAATAACTGTCACCAATGACGGGCGCTACTTTTGCGCAGATCGTAGGTCGACTCACGGCACTTTTTGTAAAAAGAATGGAGAGTGGAGCCCACTTAAGCAAGGCTACATAGACGGAGCCGATTCCCTCGTGTTGGGAACGAAAAAAATTAAGCTCAGTAGCATTATAAATTCGCCCGCAGTGGCTGGCTTTTTAAAGCAAAAAGAAGTGAATGAAGATGTTGAGCCTATGTCATTTAAGCCTATTCGCAACACTGCTACGGGTGAAATTGAATCGTCCTCGTAAATAGCTAACATGAAACATGGATTGGTAAACGTTATGAATTTATTGGAATCAGACGAGCAGAAATATCGGGTTATTGTGGCTTTAGTCGCCATATTTATCACCATATTTGTGGTTGGCGTATTTGCATTAATACTTCCTGTCAGCGAAGCCAAAACCGGTCAAATAAATGTGGGCGACGTATTGTTCGATCGCAGCAGTGGTATGTTTCCCGCTACCTTGCAAAACCTAATGTGGCTCATGTTCTTTATCGGGCTAGGCGAAATGTGGGTTAGGCACAATCGTTCAGCCAAAGAGTTAGAGCAGCTTAAGCTTTATATTTTGCCTGAAGAAGATGACGTTATGCTGAGGGCGAAAGATCTAGTACCTATTTATACCGGTATATGCGAGCGAAAAGTTGCTCAGCATTTCTTTGTACAAAGGCTCACCAAACGGGTGATCCTTCAATTCCAAGGCAGCAATTCAGCGGACCAAGCCAACTCTTTAATGAATTCCAGCCTTGAGTTAATGCAGCATGAAATAGAGCTCAAATTTAATATGTTGCGATACCTTGTATGGTTAATACCTACGCTTGGGTTTATCGGTACGGTGGTGGGAATTGCATTAGCGTTATCGTCGGCGGCAGACATGCCCGATGTATCAGACACAGACGCGATTCGTGAATGGTTAGGGTTGTTAACCACAGATTTAGGCTTAGCGTTTAACACCACGTTAGTGGCCTTGATTATGTCTGCCGTTTTGGTTTTCTTACTACATATTGTGCAGGCTAGGGAAGAAATGGCACTTAATAGTGCGGGTCAATATTGTATGGACAATTTAATTAATAGACTTTACGAAAACAAATAGAGGTGCACCATGGCGATTAAACGAGGCCCAGATGGCGTTCCAGTTGATATGCCGTCAGTCATAGCTCATGAAGGCAGAGCTCCTAAAGGTATAGCTCCAACCGAACCTGAAACTCGGGCAAGTGGTATGGGTAGCAATACCGCTAATGATGGGCCAACGGTTACCACACCTTCTCCCACCAATACTATGCCCTCAAGTACTAGGCCTTCAAGGCCTGCAACGTCTGGTTTAATATTTGATGAACCTTCAACAACTCCAGCCAACCGTCAGCATACGACAACACCTGCTGAGACCGTTGATATTCGCGAAAACTCTAGTATATCTAATCACGATGACATTGATGCACTACCCACTGTGGTAGGGGGAAACAGAAGACCTAGTGCGCCGCCAGTCAGTACGACTGAAACCGCCGTGCAGTCACCACATTCTATGCCTGATCCTATGCAAGACCCCATCTCTGGTTGGCTAGTGGTGGTAAAAGGGCCGGGTAAAGGGCACTTTTTAAAATTGGGCTTTGGCCAAAATAGTATTGGGCGAAGTGCATCTGAAAGAGTCAGTGTTGATTTTGGTGATGGGCAAGTATCAAGGGCTAATCATGCCACCATTTCTTACGATCCTCGAGGTAACCAGTTCTATATTCAGCCGGGCTCAGGTACCAATATGACCTATTTAGATAACCAGCCTGCGCCCGTACTGCAGCCCATGATATTACCTGCTTTTAGTCATATTTCTATTGGTGAAACCACACTGAGGTTTGTGCCTTTGTGTGGCGAAAACTTCACTTGGGAAAGTATGGAAGAGGATTAATCATGTATTCGGTTCAGGTGGCGTGGTCTCAAATAATTGGTGCTCGAAAAAGCCAACAAGACAGTGCCTCAGTAGTAACTTGGCCTAACGGTTTCCGGTTGTTGCTGTTAGCTGATGGGATGGGGGGGCATGTTGGGGGAGATATCGCCAGTAGCTTGGTTATCGATACATTCAAACAGCAATTTATTGAAAGCGATGAACAGGATATTAAGCAGCGTTTAATTAACGCGTTAGATGCGGCCAACCTTGCTATTTATCATCAGGTAAAAGAAAACCCTGAGTTATCAGGTATGGGAACCACGTTAATTGCGGCAGTTTTTGATGGCTTACATCTACAGTGGTTAAGTGTAGGAGACAGCCCAATGTGGTTACTGCGTAACAAAACGTTGGTGCGACTTAACGAAAACCATTCTATGTCGGAAGTGTTGGCCAGAAAAGTAGAGCTGGGCGAAATATCAAGCGAGGAAGCAAGGACATCACCGGTTCGTTCTCAATTACTCGAAGCCGTAATGGGCGAAAATATTGAACGGGTTGATGCGCCGGACCATTCCAGAGAACTCATGCCACATGATTTGCTTATTTTGGCTAGCGACGGGGTGGAAAGTTGTAGTGATGAAACAATTATTGGGGTATGCCAACAGTCTTCAAATGATAGTGCCGAACTAGTAATGGCACTGTTAAACGCGGTTAAAGCACAAGAACGACCTAAGCAAGATAACGCGACGCTTGTTGTCATGCAGGTAAAAGAACCTGTGGTAAATGAGCCCGCTACAGTGCAGCCGGAAGCGGGTGAAACATTAGAAGAGCCATCTACCCATTAACTAACAGATAATTTGAGGAATACACTTGTGTATAGAGTAGGGATGTTTATTACACTTTGGGTACTATTTACTTTGCCATCCTATGCTTCTACTACGGTCGCTATAGAGGTGCTTGATAATGGAAAAATTGAGCAAACAGGCATTGCTACGCTGGTTGCAAACGAAACCATTATTATCAACCAAAAACTGCTAGCGCAGGGCAATCAGTTTGTCGTCACTGACCCTATCAGCAAGGCAAAGTTGATTGCTGACTTATCAGCAAAAGACGAAAACTTAGACTTAGCCATTCTGCATGTTAACGGGTTAACAGGTACCCCTGCGGTGGTGGCGAAAGAGAATACTGTCATTGGTAGCAAAATCTATTTGGTGAAGCTAAATGGCCTCTCTACGGCCGGCACTCTTCACTCCATACTTCCTATAGATAAAAGCCACCCTGAACAGCGGTGGCAGCATACGGCATTATTTACAGAAGGAGAGTTTGGTGCACCGCTAGTGAACAATTGCCAAGAGCTACTAGGCGTTAGTGTTAGCGATACCAAAGGGGTATTCGACAAGCGACTTAAACTGTCTTCCTCATTTTCAGCCGCAACCAGCTTAACTAACCTAAAAGCGTTTCTTACTAAGCAAAATATAGATTTCACAGAATCAGAAAATAGTTGTTTGTCTGAAGCTGACCAACTGGCTGCGTTAGAAGAAGAAAAGAAAAAGCAGCAAGCAACACTTGAGAAGCAAGAAGCCGAACGAAAGGCAGTGGAAGAAGAGCTTGAAAAGTTAAAGAAAGAAGCGGAAGCAAAGAAAAAAGCGCTAGAAGAAGCTAAAGCTGATACGACACGACAAGATGCGGAACGTCAAAAGGCCGAAGAAGCATTGGAAGAAGCTAGACAACAAACCATTGAACAACAGAAAAAGCTCGAAGATGCTGAAAAAGCCATTAAAGAACAAGAAGAAAAAGTAAAAGAAACCGAAGCGAAGAGTAAACAAAAAGAGCAGGAATTCGAAGAAGAAAAGAAAAGTGAACAACAGAAACTTATTTACTATGCAATTCCAATCATTCTGGTACTGATTGTGGTGCTTATTGTATTAAGCCGCCGCAGAAAAAAACTGCTTGAAGTAGAACAGGAGGCCTCGGAAAACAAGCAGCAACTTTCGGCAGAGAAAGCCAAAGTGGCCTCTGCGCAAGAAGCGCTCAGCATGGCGTCAGCAACCTTCGACGATATTATTCTCGATGGCAAAGATGAAGCGGGTGGTGAGCATCGTATTAAAGTTATTGGGTCTACTTTAGCCAGAACCGAAGGCGGCATATTGATAGGTCGTTCGGCACAAAAAGCAAACTACGTTATTAATGTGCCGGGTGTTTCACGAGAGCATTTAAACGTTACTTTGATAGACAATAAGGTCATGATTGACGATTTAGGCAGTGTAAATGGGACCGCAATAAATGATAAAGACTTAGCGCCAAACACGAAGGCCGAACTAGAAAATGGCGATACCCTTCGAATAGGAACGGTGACTTTTTCTGTCCATTTTTTACCGTCTTAGGTGAAAGAACAGGTGAAACCAAATGAAAGTGCGCAGCAGGGAAGTAAACGTATTTAGTATGTCGGCATTAGACTTATTTGCGTCTGCCATGGGCGCTTTTATGTTTTTGGCCATCATCGCACTGCCGTTTTTTCCTAACACGGGAGATTCAGCTGAGCGAGTGGCTGACATTAAAAGCGAGCTTAAAAAAGCGGAAGCGCAAATTGCCGAAGAACAAAAACAGAAAGCGGAGATAGCAAAGCAAAGGGATGATGTTCAAAAGAAACTAGACGAAGAGCAAAGCACATCCAAGATATCGTTTCCTACCATGGATATGGTTATTGCGCTTGATACAACCGCTAGCATGGATAAACAAGTTAAGGGGCTGAGGGCTGAAATTGTTGATATTGCCAACTTGCTGATGAAGTTATCCCCTGATGCGGCACTTGGCGTCATTGATTTTAAAGACAGATGTGAGCCAAGAGGGGCAATAAAAAGTCACGATATCATTAAGCTAAATACGAGTTCAGTTAATCAGTTACAGCGCTTCGTGAATACCATGAGTGCTGGCAGTCATAACTGTAACCAAGATGGCGAAGAAGCGATAAATCTTGCAATGAACAAAGCATTAGCATTGAAGTGGCGCGCTTCTTCAAAATCTAAAACTATTATTTTTATTAGCGATAATGGTGCATACGCCAGCGTATCCTCCCAGGTGCTAGGGCAGGCGAGTCGGTTTAATCAAAGTGGTGAGAAAAGCCAAGTTTCAACGGTTTTCGTGCCAACTCAAAATGCCCTCGGACGTGCCTATTTAAAACAATTAGCAGAGACAGGGGGCGGCAAGTTTGTCACCGGTGGCGGCTCTTTTGTAGGGACCGTGCTGTTGGCGCTAGCAGAATGATTACCTTTAATGTGTTGGCAAACGATTTTTAGCGCTCCATTAATGTCGAGGCTTTATGAAATTACGTAACAGGGAAGTCAACGTATTTAGTATGTCTGCACTTGATCTGTTTGCCTCGGCAATGGGGGCATTCATGTTTTTAGCCATTATTGCACTGCCTTTTTTCCCCAATACTGGGTCTTCACCTGAGTCTATAAGCGAGATTAAAAAAGAACTCGATGCCGCAAAAGAAAAAACAGCACAGACCGAAAAAGCGTTAGAGTCTACTCAGAAAAGTTTAGATGAGGCGAACAAAGAGCTTGCCGAGGGTATTAATAAATACCCCATCGAACTGGTTATCACCATTGATATTAGTGGTTCAATGGCGGTGCCTTTACAGCGCTTGAAAGACGCGATTAAGCGGCTCACCATTGAAGTGCCCAAAGTTACCCGTGAATTTAAGATTGGTGTGGTGGCCTATGGTGGAGATGGAAAATTTATTACTGTACCAAGTGTTGTTATCACGAAAGCATCAAGAGAGGGTTTTATTCAGCGGATAGACGCCCTTGAGCTCTTGCCTGGAGAGACCGATGTGCCAGAAGCGGTATCGAATGCCATGGCGATGTTCACACCACCAAATAATAAAGTACGAAAAGCTTACGTACTTATCGGTGATGTGGGGCCTTATGAAATGATTGGCTCACGAAGTTTTGATATTTACGCCATATCTGAGGCTCAGGCAAACAGGTTAATTAATGCAGGAAGAGGCGTTCAGGTGAGTAAAAACTATGAAACTGAAATCTTAAATAGCATAGGCAGTTTTATATCGAGCAATAAATTACGTAGTGTAATGGCTATGTACACAGGTAACGCAACCCGCCGTGGGGATGCGTCGTATAACGTTATCGCACTCACCAAACCGCATAGCATCCCGTTCTTCAAGGCTGTGGCAAATAAAGGTGGCGAAGACAATGGGCATTATTCAGAAGAGCCTTCAGAAATGCTATCAATGCTGCTTATTGCAGTATTAGCCGCGTCTTAATAAAGCGGCTAGCATGCAATAACTAATATGTAACAAGTAGTATTGAAAAATATGAATGAGCTAGCTGAAGAACTAGTTAGCTTCAAGCGTTAATGCTACGCCGCTCTTTTTAAGCTGTAAGTGTTGTCGACTATTCAGCAAAAACAAACGATTCGCGTCAACCGCAAGGTCATTTGCCAAGAAGTTCTTCACCGTTTTGGCGCGCGCATCAGCTAATTGGGCAAGTTCCCGCTTCGGTATGTCAATGGCACTTCTTACTTGGTTGTACATGGCGATATACAGCGCTTGTTCAACTTGTGCGGCATCAGGTGCTACTTGAACAGGTGTTGTTTCGCTATTTGCAGTATCTTTACCTTTATTGTCACCGGTATCGTTTTGCTGCAATTTAGCTATTACCACTACGCGTTCTTCTTCTACTGTTTTGCCGGTGCTGCTAACGAATAACTCACTTAATGCGTCAGCGAGAGGGCCGCTTATCGGCATGGTACTTGGCGACAAGCTTTCTGGGAGCGCCTCTTGGCCAGAAAGAGCCAACAGCTGTTGTTGCAGTTTCTGTTCTGCTAGTTCATAAGCGTCAGGTACTTCATCTACAGTGCCTTCAATATTCACGCGAAGCCCTGGGCGTTTTGATAGCGCATCTGCGAGGGTAGAGAGTTTACTTGATGCAACATCAGTTAACTGTGATGCGCCATGCGTGAAGTCAATCTCGTTAAGCTCATCGTCGTCGCTGCCGACTAAGTTCGCTAACAACGAAAATGGTGCAGTCACCGCTTTCGTGATCAAGTTCCCAATTGCTTTTAATATGATAGAGCCAAACCCAAAGGTTGGGCTATCTAAATCACCAGACACTTCAAGACCTAGATCGATAACACCGTTTGAGTCTTCTAATAAAGCTATGGCCAGCCCAAGCGGTAAGCTAAGCGCTTGGTCAGAGTCTGTTTTCCTACCTAAGGTAAGTTGGTCGATGACTACATGGTTATTGCCCGCTAATTGGTTATCCTCCAATAAATACTGTATATCGAGGGACAATAAACCTTTATCAATAAAGTGCCCCATATAGGTACCTGAATAAGGGTTTACAGACGTTAGTTCAGCACCCTCTACGGTGAAGGTGAGGTCTAAAAAGATATCATCTATTAATGGGTTAATCGCGCCGTACAAAGCGACTGGCGCATAGCCATCTATTTTGCCCTTTACGTCAACATTGGCGGCGGTGTCGGCATTTGATGAAAGCTTGGTAATACTGCCGTTTAAGCGTTCAATACCGGATGCAAAACGGGGGCGTAAAGAGTTATCAGCAAAGTAGGCGCTGCCATCATTAAAGACTATTTCATCAATGCGGATAACAAGCGCAGACGCTTCTTCTCCAGCGGTGGGGTTTGCTTCCTGATTTGATTCAGATTGGGTATCAGAACCCACTACTGGTGTGGAAGTAGGAGGAGATGTTGAAGCGGTTTGGTCAATGAGAATATTGCTGAAATTAGTTTTTTTATCTTCTGCAATCAGAAGCTTAGCGTAGGGTTTGTCCAGCGTGATTTTTTCTAAAGAAAGGGTGCTGTCAGTAGAATTATACTTAATACCTTTGACTTGAAAGTCGGCCCATTGCAGCAAAGGCTCTTGCTTTAAGTCATCGATAACCGTAAGTGACGCTATGCTCGCCTGCCCATCAAATATTACTTTACTGTCACTGTTGGCTTCAAAACTACCTGAAAGATCTGCACTGCCATCTTCAAGAGCAAGATTTAAATACTGCCCCACATAAGGCTGAAGTTGGGAAAGGCCGAACTGGCGGATATCAATAGTACCCGACACGGCTTGAACATTTGCCAAAATAGCGCCTTTACTGCTTATTGATGAAGCGGGTGGGGCTATCGATGGCGTGGCTGATAGGCTTGAAGTGGAAGATTGCGCTAGGCTGCCACCGAGCTTCATATCAATAGTGTAATCGATTGGGGTTGTAAGGGTAGAATCTATCACGCCCGTGGTTAAATTTAGCGGAAATACTCGCCAGTTAACCCCGTCAGAAACCATACCTTCTTGTATGAGTACGTCGCCACCGTTTAGCGCGAACGTTTGCAGTACTACCCGCCACGCCGCTTTGTTACTTTGTGCGGAATTCACAGAAGCTGAGCTAGCGCTAAAACCTGATGAAGTTGGCGCTGTTGCGGTTGATGGTGGCGTCGCAGGTGAGTTTTTTGTAGCTGCTGCCACTGTTGTTGACGGTGTGCTCGTAGCCGCTGGCGGGGCATTTTCATCACGCCCTTTTAGGGTAAACATTGATACTAAATCTACGCCCGACTTGTCGATTTGAGCACTTACCCAAGGTTGCTCTAAGCTAACATTGGTAACATCAACCTGCTGGGTTTTGGTATCTAGCTTTATGTCACTAACACGTAATTCAGTAAGCTTAATTCTAGGGCTTTCTTTGTCTGAGATAACGAATTGAGACAAAGATAAGTCGGCATTATTTGCTTGAAAGCGAAAATCATTATTGTCTTGTGATAGATGATAATTGAGGGAAAAACTTAGGGCGCCGTTTGTTATTTTTGCATTAATCACGTCATCAGATAATGGCCAAAGCGGGGCTAATGCAATTTGGCTAACCTCAAAACTACCCGCTATATCTATGGGAGACAGCTGAAACTGCCCATCGAATTGAACGCTGCCGCCTTCGGTGGTCGCTAAGGTAAACGCATAATGATTAGCGGATTTGTCTTGGTTGTTATCCACAGTGCTATTCGCACTAGTATCATCTGCATGAGCCGGACTATTGACTGCATCTACATTCAAAGAGCTGGCGAAGGTATCAAGATTGGTCAATGTGAACGACAGTTCTGGGTAATCAAGTTGTGTGTCGGTGACATTATCGGCTACTGAAATATGGCCATTGCTCAGGCGAAATTCTCCCAGGCGAATATGAGGTATTTCGCTTTGCCCTTGCGCTTCAGGCTCGGTTGTATCCTCATTAGCTTTAGCGAGCGTATCTATAATGTCAGAAAAATTAAATACGGTGGTATTTTGATTAGACCCTGGTGAGGTATCTCCTTCCGATACCCTCGCAAGGTGTGCATAAGGCGCATTTAGGTAGAAGTGTTCTAGGGTAGGGGTAAAGCTGAATAGGGTTTGCCAAAAGCCCACATCAACTTCAAGCCGTGTAAACGCAATAAATGGTTCGTCGTTACTGGCTTCCTCGATAGAAAATCCAGACACCCTGGCGCGTAGCAAGAAAGGATTGATACGAATACTTTCGATACTGACATTTCGGCCTAACTGTTCACTCAATATTTTTGGTGCTTTGGATTCAAGAACCATAGGCGCAACAAGGCCCAGTATTAACGCGTAGAATAAGTATGCCAACAGAAAGTAGGTAGCAATACGCCGCCATTTAGGTTGCTGCTTAAATGAGGTGGTTAAGTTTTTTATGGGCATAATTATTCTAGACGTATTAAATAGAAGAGAAAAAGGCGGCGAATAAGTGATGGCATAGGTCAATCACTAATACAGCCGCCAAAAATAAATATTAAAGCATTGAGGCTAAATTACCTAAGCCAGACTGAAGTAAAGATTGTGTTTCTTCATTGCTGTTCAGGTAAGTGTTAATTTGTGTGATAAAGCTGCTTATCATATCTGCATCTAAACCAAGTGCATCGAATTGTTGCTTTAATTCGTTAATAGAGCCTAGAGAGCTGCTGTATTCAGAGGCTTTACTTAGTAGTCCAGACATGGTTGAGCCGCTATTTGTAGAATCTGCTGCAACTAAAGGTACGTTTTCTAATAAAGAATCTAAACCAGGGATCGCACTGGCAAGTTCTGAATAATCAGAAGTCGTCAGGTTGCCTTTAGCATAATCAAAAATAGATGCTAAACCGCCTTCAGATTGTGTTTCACTTACGCCCAAATTTTCTGACACCATACTTACCAAACTAGACACATCCATCGAGCTAGCCTCAGCCGCTTCTGTGGTTTGTGAAGATGGAATAGTGGCATCACCCAACATACCGTTAAGTTTGTTAAGCGTGTCGTTGGCAGAAGCGTGTGCCGAGAATGATAATGTAGCAATAACGAATAAAGATAAAATTTTCATAAGATTTTCCTCTGAAGTAGAAATCTACCGGGCTGTAGCTAGTAAGTCAGTAAACTAAGAAGCAAGGTGAGCGTCGGCCAAGCTCGATAGCATAATAGGTGAAATTTAGGCGGTATTCTGAGGCGCTATCCTAGCGTAAATAAAGTGCTATTGCCTGCAATAAAGTGTAAAGCCGCTTTACATTAGCATGGAAAATACGAAGCCAGGTGTAAGTTATGTAGCCACTATTTATTCTAAAATAGGCGGGCACGTTATTAGGTAGAGAGTTTGTATTAGGTAGAGGGTTTGGGCGGAAAGTATTGTGTAGGTTGCTGCTATTTGAGGCTATTACTTCAAAAAGACATTCAAGCCTGCAGGTAAATGGCCACAACGTATGTTGTAGCCATCGTCAGTACTTAGCTTAGTCTAGCTTTTTCAGTGGCTCAATTTTAGGAATCAATAACCATACCGCAGCCATTGCGACAATGGCGAGCGAAGCACCAATAATAAACGCAGGGGCATAGTTACCATCGGCGGTAAGGTAAGGGACCAATGCGGTTAACCCAACCGCCCCTAACTTTGCAGCCATGCCTGAAAAACCAGCCAAGGTGCCTACGGCTTTTTTGCCTAGCAAATCGCTTGGTAGTGTCTGTACATTGCCAATAGCGGTTTGAAAACCAAACAAGATGACCGCCATGATAATAACCGCCATGGTAGGAGAACCCGGTTGCGACATGGCTAAAAGCGATGGAAGCATAATTAAACAACCAAGCGTTATGGTCAGCTTTCTAGTTTTATCTGTATTCCATCCGGCCTTAAGTCTATTTTGGGCAAGTAAACCGCCAAACCAAGCGCCCACATAAGGTACCCAGCCGTAAATACCAATAGATTTTACATCCATGGCATACACTTCATTTAGGTAAATGGGGATCCAAAATACAAACAGCCACCAAATAGGGTCAATAGCAGCAGACGCTAAAATAACGCCCCAGCTCTGTTTACGCTTAAGTAGTTCACCGGTAGAAGGGTTGTATTCTTCTACATCTGTTTCAACCATGTCTGCTGACATCGTAGTTTGACGTTGGCCAGTAAGGATATACTCACGCTCTTCGTCAGTAATCCAAGGGTGTGCCCCAGGTGGTGCTTTCACCAGAATTAACCAAGGAATTAACCACAGTAATCCTACTGCACCCACAACAACAAACAGCATTTGCCAACTGAAATAAACGGTTAAAAATGCAATTAAGGGGATGGCAACAATGCCACCAATGGCAGCGCCTGAATTGAAAAGACCCTGCGCAAGAGCACGTTCCTTGGTAGGAAACCATTCTGCATTTCCTTTCGCAGCACCTGGCCAGTTGCCTGCCTCAGCAATGCCTAATATGGCGCGAAAGAGGCTAAAGGTTAGTACGCCCTGTGCAAATGCATGGGCAATGGTGGCCAACGACCATACGCCGATAGACAGCACAAAGCCTAAGCGGGTACCTACCCAGTCAAAAATTTTACCGAAAATGGCTTGCCCAAACGCGTAAGCAAATACGAATACAATAGAAATATTAGCGTAAATTTGCTTGCGTTCTAACGCTGATTCATCCGGAAATAACTCTTCAACAATATCAGGCCACAACACGCTAAGTGCCTGACGGTCGATATAGTTAATCACAGTGGCAAGCGCAATTAATGCGATTACCCACCAACGTAAGCCATTTAATTTCACAGTTTTATTCCTCTAAAAAGTCTTCGCGAGGAGGACTAAAGGTGTCAATTAATATACCACCAGTAGGACAAACTGCGCCGTGATCTGCATGAGGAGGAATAAGGCAGCTATCACCTGGCTTCATCACTTTTACTTCGCCATTGATGCTGAAGTGGAATTCGCCTTCAATAACGTAAGTGACTTGAGAGTGTCTGTGCGCGTGCACGTACCCTTCTGCGCCCTTGTCAAAAAAGACTTTAACCATCATTAATTCTTCGTTGTATCCAAGCATTTGGCGTTTTAGCCCGCCGCCGATATCTTCTATTTCAGTTTCGTTGCCGGATAAAAAAAGTGCGCTTTGCTTTTGCATTTTACTTGCTCCTAATAATTAAATAGCTCTTAAATGGCGGTCTACCATTTAACAAATAGGGTTTGAATTCTTATGTGAATTTGAAACGAGTGTCTTTGTGAGGTGTGTTGTTACCAAACGAAGCAAATACGCAAGAAGAAAGGGATCTTAATTGTGTGATATAGGAAAAGAAGCAGATAGGGTGTTACCTCACTTTTTATTGTTAATGAAACAGTTCAGTTACTCACACAGTAAGAGTTCGGTTAACTTCACAGCACATTAACGACAGTCGTGTGCTTTCGTTATTGCCTTGTAACCCCAAAAATCACAGTAGTTTTGCTATTTGCTTTATAAATTGAAATATAACGAGGGGCTTAACACTAACCAGCATGAGTTATTGGTTGGCATCAAGCACCCTAGTAGCTCAGACAGGATCTACTTTTTTAACTTTAGAAAGTAGTCAAAAATCTCTGGTACGTTTCCGTTACCCATGCCAGCTTCAAACGCAGCCTGTAAGTTAGAAGACGAACCTTCTGCAATTTTAGACTGTGTTCCCAAGTCTTCTACCATTTGTAAGAAATAGCCAAGATCTTTATTCGCATTTGCAATTGAGAAACCAAGATCACTTACATCATCAACGGCATAGTTCTTACAGAACTGCATGAATGGTGAGCTAGACGGACCTGTCGACATAATGTCGAAAAGTTGTTGACGATCTACGCCAGCTAAGTCAGCAACAGCAAATGCTTGAGACATTGCACATACCGTTGTCATACCCATGAAGTTATTAATTAACTTAGTTGTATGACCAGCACCTAATGCGCCAAGGTGGAAAACGTTCTCGCCTTGGTCTTCTAATACAGGCTTAACCTTGTTGAAGGTATCGATATCGCCCGCAGCCATAATATTAAGCAAACCATCTTTAGCGTGAGCGGGTGTACGACCAAGCGGTGCGTCAATCATACCAACGCCTTTCTCTGCTAGGTCAGCACCAATCTTGCGAGTAGATGCTGGAATAGAAGTACCGAAGTCTACTAATACAGAACCTTCTTTCATGCCTGCAAGGATGCCATCTTCTGCATACATTACTTTTTCGACAATGGCTGAAGTGGTTAAACAAAGCATAACGATATCAGATGCTTCAGCTAGCTCTTTAGCCGAAGAAACTGCCTTGGCACCTCTTGCAACACATGCTGCTACCGCATCTTTGTTAAGGTCCATTACATTAAGCTCGTAGCCTTTCTTCTGTAAGTTTTCGACCATATTGCCGCCCATAAGGCCTAGACCGATGAAACCGATGACAGGTTTTGACATGTATAACTCCTAAAATATCATGGCGCAGGCTGTACTGAGAGTGATGTGAACTTCACTTCATAGCCGAGTGCGCTATCTTGCTTCTAATTAATTTAATAAGTAATTTGAGCTGAGATTAACGTCTCGCTAAATAATTGGGTTCTGTGTCGAACAGTGTGACTATTGATAGATGTACCCACTAAAATAAAGGGGCAATAAATGCTTCCTACCAAAAGACCACTTACCAATTAAATATTCACCATTAACCAATGCCAAACTTAATTCGTGTCTCTTATCGACTAGTATGATGACAGTTCATTTTTCTTATTGAACCAATCAGCATATCAAAAACATTATTAGTATCATGCCATATTGTCAACCAATAATTAAAGAGAGGTGCTAATTTGGTTTGTTTTTTAACTTGATTTTGAACTTTCGGTTAAAAAAATTCTTTATCTTAAAAGTAACCTTTAAGTGATAATGTTGCTCTATAAGATTAATATATATGGTTTTTATTCTTAATAGGTGGTGTTTTTTAAATGTTTAATAACCGTGAATATCTTGATCTATTTGGTAATTTTAATTGGTAACTAGTAGTTTGCTGGAGGGTTGACGACTATCGTAGGCTTGGTTAGTCTTTGAACAGGTTGAGGGTTAAACCAGATTCAGATATTCATTCTAGCAGTTTTCGCCACAGATTCGAGTCATCCAGTTCACTGGTTTACTATCAACGAGCCTTTCGCGTGAATATCTACATAAATTGAAACATGAACTTCGGGAGATAAGACCATGTCGATGACAGGTAAAGTTGCAATTGTAGCGGGTGGTGGCAGAGATATTGGTGCTGCCTGTGCAGTAGAACTTGCTGCTCGTGGTGCTAATGTCGTTATTACGTATCAAGCAAGTGCCGACAGGGCGAAAGAAACTGTTGAAAAAATAGTAGCAGCCGGTGGTAACGCCATTGCTATTCATGCAGACCTCACTCAAAAAGCCGATGTTCATAATACGGTCGAAACCACTTTGTCTACCTACGGGGCAATAAATTGCTTAGTTCATGTCTCAGGTGGTTTGGTAGAGCGTAAAAAGATACTGGAAATGGATTTAGCGCATTGGCGCAACGTGTTAGATATTAACCTAACGTCTTTGTTTTTGATGGTGCAAGGTGTCATCCCTCACATGAAAGCCGGTAGTTCAATTGTCACCTTCTCGTCGCAAGCAGCACGAGATGGTGGTGGTGGCGGTGCTATTCCATACGCAACATCCAAAGGCGCTGTCTCGACCTTTACAAGAGGGTTAGCGAAAGAATTAGGGCCAGATATCCGCGTGAATTCAGTGTGCCCAGGTATGATTTCTACCGGGTTTCACGACACCTTCACCCCAGACACTGTCCGTTCGAATGTCGCGGGAGCAACCTGTATCAAACGAGAAGGCACATCTGAAGAAGTGGCTAAGCTGGTGGCATTTTTAACGAGTGATGATGCTTCCTACATGACCGGTAATAATGTAGATATCAACGGAGGCTTGCTTTTCTCATAGCAATAAACAAATGAACTTTTTCAATATAGATGATGTTGATAAATTATTACCGATAGTTAAATAAAAGCCTCCTTAGAGGCTTTTATTTTTGTGTGGTTTACAATTGAAAGACTAATATAATTCATTTAAATCAAGGTGACATTTATCTTTTTTGGTTTGGTAATATCAATAGGTATATTAATTGGTAATATAGAAAGTTAACAACTGGTTGACATTGTGTTGTGGGGTTGGTTACATTGATACCTAGTATCTTTCGGCTCGAGTTGAAACATTGTTGACTTTTTGCATGCCACTAATCAGTGCTCGTTATATGGTGTCGCTGCCTAAGCTTGATGCAAGTGTTAAATGTTTGAAGAGCCCCTTCTTTAATCATATAAAGGCGATTATCGTCTTTCAGATAACTTAGGTTGTTTGCATGAATGCTAGTGTGTTTTCTGTTCCTGTTTTAGTCACTTGTAGCCTACTCTTTGTTGCTGGCTGTAATTCAACTTCTCCACAAGCTGGTGCAAAAGAAGACAGCACCGATGTATCCAATCCTTTGTTACAAGTATCGCAATCAGATGGCATTTTAGTTGCCGATAAAAAGCAATTTCTCAAACAAACTAAGTCGTTAAAAGCGGGTGATACCATTGTACTTGCTGATGGCGTTTGGGAAGATTTTGAAATTTTACTTAAAGGTGTCGGTACACCAGAAAAGCCCATTACGTTAAAAGCGCAAACTAACGGCGGTGTTGTGTTATCAGGGCTATCTAACCTTCGACTAGCAGGTGAGTATCTTGTAGTAGAAGGCTTGGTATTTAAAGACGGATATAGCCCTACAGGTGAAGTGGTATCGTTTAAAGAGAACGACGACAACCTTGCTTATCATTCTCGAGTTACTCAGGTGGTTATTGATGGATTCAGTAATCCAGACAAATTTAACTCTGATAAGTGGGTTGTTATGTATGGTAGGAACAACCGCTTCGACCACAGTCATCTAGAAGGTAAAAGTAATGCGGGCGTAACGATGGCTGTGCGTTTAAATACGGAAGATAGCCAACAAAATCATCACCGTATAGATCACAACTACTTTGGCCCTCGTCCAATTTTGGGATCTAACGGTGGTGAAACCCTTCGCATTGGTACCAGTAAATACTCCTTAAGTGACTCATTTACCATTGTAGAGAATAACTATTTCGACAGATGTAATGGCGAAGTAGAAATCATTTCGAATAAATCTGGCAAGAATCAGTTTTTAAATAATGTGTTTTTTGAAAGCAGAGGTACGCTAACGCTTCGCCACGGCAATGGAAACCTAGTGGAAGGGAATGTGTTCTTTGGTAATGGCAAACACCATACCGGTGGTATCCGTATTATCAATGCCGACCAAACCGTTCGCAATAACTACATGGAAGGGTTAACGGGCATAAGATTTGGTGGCGGCTTTACCGTTATGAATGGTGTGCCGAATTCATCTATTAACCGCTACCACCAAGTTAAAAATGCCAAAATCGATAACAATACGTTGGTGAATTTGGACAATATCAACCTTGCAGCAGGTAGTGACGCAGAACGTACGGCAACGCCTATCAATAGCAGCTTCGCGAACAACGTAGTGGTAAATAATAGCGGCGAAAATCCATTTAAAATTTTTGATGATGTATCAGGAATTACATTTAAAAATAACCTAGCCAGCCAATTGCCTCAAGATGAACTAGCGCAAGGCTTCGATGTTAAAAATATCGAATTAGTGCGTGGCGAAAATGGGTTGTTGCAAAGTAAGCAAGCTCAGCAATTAGATATTGGCGCACCAGCATCTTTAAGCCCAACGCTAAAAGAAGACACAGGTGTAAACTGGTATGAGAAAGCTGGCTTACCCATAGATTTTGATTCGGGTAAAACAGTTAGCGTGAGCTCTGCGGATGAGCTTTACAGCGCAGTAGCCGAAGCAGAAAGCGGAAGCACAATACTGCTGAAAGCGGGGAGTTACTCGCTGAATAAGCAGCTACAGGTGAAAAGCGTAGTAACACTAAAAGCTGAGTCACCGCGCTCAGTTACCCTTTACCCCATGCGCTCTTTAATGATTGAGATTGAAGATGGGGGAAGCTTAAAACTTGATGGGTTGAATATATCAGGTAAAAAATCGCCAGACAGCGCTGGCAATGTGCTTATCCGCAACACTAAGTTACCTACCTTGTTTAATCACAAGCTTGCCATTCATAACACTCACATTACCGACTTGAATGTGAACCATTCCTCTCATGTATTCGATGCGGGTTACAGAAGCTTAGCCGACAGTATCGATATTACTGACAGTGTGTTCAAAAACATTACCGGTGACGTACTACGTTTAGACAAAGAGCAAGATGACTTAGGTATTTACAATGCCGAATACGTCATCATTAAAAACTCTACTTTTTCAAACATTGAAGGTGCCATTGCAAAAATTTATCGCGGCGGCACAGATGAAAGTACCTTTGGCCCGCACTTCACGCTAACTAACAGTGATATATCGAATGTTGGAAAGGGTAAACGCAATAAATCCAAGTCTTCTATTTTTCTATTGGGTGTGCAGCAGAGCCTAATTAGCGGCAATACGTTTGTAGATAGCAAGCTAGTGACTATCGATCACACGGTAGGTGAGCCGCAAACTCAAATTCTCAATAACACCTTTGATTCTACGCCACTTCCTGAAGTGACCGAAA
Organism: Alteromonas lipotrueae; assembly: GCF_019249215.1. GTDB lineage: Bacteria > Pseudomonadota > Gammaproteobacteria > Enterobacterales > Alteromonadaceae > Alteromonas > Alteromonas lipotrueae. The sequence goes on along the minus strand of NZ_JAESDI010000013.1, from coordinate 77,556 downwards.
CCTTTACTAAAGGGGCATCAACGGCGACGGTAAAAGGGAACCAGTCGAAGTGACACCCTGCGGGCTAACGCTTTAGACAGTACGCTTTATAAAAATGACGACGAAGTAATATTAGGTAAGGTAGTAACATGAAGAATTTGAGATGGTGGGTAATTGCACTGGTTGCACTGGCAACGGTGATTAACTACATAGATAGACAATCGCTTAGCGTATTGTGGCCGTTTATGGGAAAAGAAATTTACCCTGATAAAACGGATGCCGAATTAAAAGAAGTGTACGGTATCATTAGTATTGTATTTCTTTTTTCCTATGCCTTCGGTCAAGCCATATTTGGTAAGGTTTTTGATTGGGTAGGAACGCGCATTGGGTTTGTTCTTTCTATTGGTATTTGGTCGATTGCCACCGTGCTGCATGCCTTTGCGCAAGGGATACTAACCTTCAGTGTGTTCCGCGCTATCTTGGGTGTTTCAGAGGCGGGTAACTGGCCTGGAGCTGCTAAGGCTAACGCTGAGTGGTTTCCCACTAAAGAGCGTGCTTTAGCTCAAGGTATATTCAACTCTGGTGCAGCCATTGGCGGCATTATTTCTATACCTCTCATTGCCTACCTTGCCTTATTTTTCAGTTGGAAAGCAATCTTCGTAATAGTGGGTTGTACTGGCCTGCTTTGGCTTATTCCTTGGATCATCGTGGTTAAATCGCCACCAGGTTCACACCCTTGGATCACTGACGAAGAAAGAGAGTACATTCTTACAGGCCAAAGAAACGAAGCTACCAACGCCGATGGCAGTGCTATTGCCGAATACACACCTACAACAGGGCAGTTGTTATCTCATAAACAAAGCTGGGGCGTAATTATTGCCACCGCTGCAATCGATCCCATCTGGTGGCTATTTATTGTTTGGATCCCCACCTATTTAGTTGAAGTTTATGCCATGGATGTGAAGGGCTTGGCTATTTATGGTTGGGTGCCTTATGTAGGTGCTATGTTAGGTGCTTGGTTTGGCGGGCTTCTTGCACAAAATAGACTAGGAGCAGGTTGGTCGGTAAACAAAGCCCGTAAGTTAGTTATTACGCTTGGTTGCTTAATCATGTTGCCAGCACTGTTGATGTTGTCTAACCCAAACAGTGAAGTTGCTGCGGTACTGATTATGGCAACCATACTGTTTGGCTTTCAAACGGCAATTGGAAACGTACAAACATTACCAAGTGATTTATTCGGCGGAAAGTCGGTAGGTACACTGGCGGGTTTTGCGGGTATGGCGGCTAAGCTAGCGGCAGGGCTTTTGATATACGCAGTGCCTTCGTTAACGGCTGACGGAAGTTACACAGTGGTCTTTGTGATTGGTGCGGCACTCGCCATCGTTGCTACACTAAGTATTTGGGTTTTATGCCCGAAGATTGAACCGGTTGAAGCTAAGCGATAATAATCGCTTAGCTTTACTTTGCTTGTGTTAATTGGGTAGGTAACGTTTATGAAAGCAGTAAAAAAAGCGTTATTACGCAGTGTAGTTGTTATTGCATTAGCACTGACTAATACCCTAGTAGTAAACACTTCTCTGGCAGAAGATTTAGCTGCTACCCACACACTTCCTGATTCACATCAAATACTTGCTCAAGGGGAATTACTTGGTGATTTTAGTTCTCTCGACCCATCAAAGCCACCAAGCGAAAACTTTGACTTATTGAGTTGGACATTAAGCCTACCTACCGACTTAAATAAAGATTTAAAAGCCGATATCATTTATGAAAAAGCGCTAAGTGACAAATTTTCACTCAAACCGCTTTTTTACACTGCCGCTGACGGAGGAATGGTATTTGCCTGCACTAACGCCGGTGCAAAAACATCAAAAAACACCAAGTACGCCCGAACTGAATTGCGGGAAATGCTCCGCAGAGGTAACTCCCGTTTTAAAACTAAAGGTGTCACTAAGAACAACTGGGTATTTAGCTCGGCACACGGTTCAGTCAAGCGAAAAGCGGGAGCAGTGGAAGGCAGTCTTGAAGCAACCCTTGCCGTAAATCGCGTTTCTACCACCGGAGACGAGAAAAAAGTAGGGCGAGTGATCATTGGGCAAATACATGCTACCGATGATGAGCCCATTAGACTGTACTACCGTAAACTACCCGGCAACGAAAAGGGCTCAATCTACTTCGCCCATGAAATTAATGGTGGCGACGATGTATGGGTAAACCTGGTAGGAAGCCGTTCTCACACGCTAAACAATCCTGAAGAAGGCATCGCACTTAACGAAAAGTTTAGTTATAAAATCACGGTTGAAAACGATATTTTATTTGTCACTCTAGTCCGCGAAGGCAAACCAAACCTAACCAAAAGTGTTGATATGAGTATAAGTGGTTATAACAAGAATAACCAATATATGTATTTTAAAGCTGGTGTTTACAATCAAAACAACAGTGGGGCAGAGAACGATTATGTTCAAGCCACCTTTTATCATCTAGATAATCAACATTAACCCCCGTTTAATAAGCCCTCTTTCATATAGCCTTTAGCACCTATTCTCTCCGCTCGGGCAGCTGAATATTCAGTGCCTCGCGTTATATTTGGCCGCTCTCTCTGCATACATCCTGCAATTTTATACCCAATATTCACAGTAAAAATAAATTGGTAATAACAATGTGATCACCAATGGTCATAAGGGCGGAGGCGAACTAATCGTATCTATAGACAATATTGTGAATTAAATGTTATCGCAATGGCATGATAATGGTGGCAAAAGTTACTTTATTGTGTTTATATGTTCCAACAGGTTAACAATGTTGTCTTAATGTAATTTCAATTGGTAACCTATAACTCTTTAATTTGGTAATAATAGTTAATTATAAAAATATTGTGCGGTTCACTACTCAATAGCCAAAACCAATAACTCGGAGAATAGAGCCATTATGAAATTAAAAACATTCGCACTTTGTGCAGTTGCAGCAGCGATTACAGGCTGTAATGTTGACACAGATGTTAGTTCAGACAACAACCCTAATACGTTGGGGTCTATTACTCTTTCGGGTACAGCGATTAGCGGCCAAACACTAGATGCAGCCGTAAGCGATCCGGATGGCATTTCTAGTACAGTTACCTATTACTGGTACGCTGATGGCGTTGCTATTGAAGGTGCGAATTCTTCATCATTCACTCTTACTGACGATCAAATTGGTTCACCAATTACTGTTCAAGGGCTATATACCGATGACGGTGGTATTAATGAATCTCACATCAGTGACCCTACCGACGATGTAATGGCCATTGCGTCAGATGCGACAATTACCCTTAGTGGCGACGCACTTGTAGGCTCAACGTTAACAGCCACCGTGGCTGATGAAAACGGAATCGAAAATGCGGTTATTGTTTACGCATGGTTCGCGGACGATACGCAAATAGAAGATGAAGTTACTTCAGAGCTAATGCTTACCGATGCTCAATTCGGTACCGTTATTACCGCCAGTGCTACGTTTGAAGACGACCGAGGTTTTAGTGAGTCTGTCACTTCAGCGGCAACGGATGTAGTGGCGCGAGTTAACTCTGAAGGTGCAGTTGTTATTACAGGTACCCCGACGGTAGGCAATACCCTTACCGCTGAAATTGCTGACGAAGACGGTGCAACAGGTGATATTTCTTACCAGTGGTATGCTGATGATGTGGCTATTGATGGCGCAACCGACAGCACCTACGTGGTAGATGCCTCATTGGTGGGTACTGTGATCACCGTGCAAGTCACCTATGTAGATGACAACGGTTTTGAAGAAGACATTACGTCTGCACCCACTATTCCCGTTACCAGTGTTGCGGTTGACCAAGCGGGTAGCATTGAGATTATGGGCACTGCGCCTTATTTAGCCAGTGCCACATTAACTGCTGAAATCACGGATAACAATGGCGTTGACGAAGCAAACGTTGTGTACACCTGGTCCGCAGACGGTGTTGAAATTGCCGATTCAAACGCTAAAACCTTCACGCCATCGGCTTATGCCGGCGCGATTATCTCAGTCAGCGCTGCTTATACGGATAATGATTCGTTCACCGATACAGTAACAGATGCGCTGGACTCAGTGGTGTATACCCAAGTAGTCGGTGACGCTGCAACGCTTGAGTCTACGCTCGTAACCCTTGCTGATGGTGACGTGCTAGGGTTAAACACCAACACTTACACAGGTATGGCTGCCCTTGAATTAACCAGCGGTATTGAACTTCGTGCCGTTGAAGGTGAAACACCTACCTTTACTGGTGATTTCTGTATTCACGTAGCCGGCACAGCCGATGGTGCAGCAGTAACCGGTTTAACCTTCACTGATATAGATACACTTTCAGGTTCAACCTGTGATAGCGGTGAAGAGGCAATGATTTATTCTGAAGGCGATAACTTCGTTTTCTCACAAAACACCATGGGCAATGAGCAAGCTACATTGAACTACCCAGATGATTCATTTCATTGGATGGTATTGAAAGGCAGCGGCGCCTTGATTGAGCGTAACACTTTCTCTGGTCGCTCAGTGGCCGCAGAAGGCTCTATCATCAAGCTATCTTCTTCTGGTTCTGACCACGTTATTCAATATAACTTGTTTAGCGAAAGCCCAAATGACAACTTTGATAATTCAAGTCTTCTTCTACTTAACTTAGGTAGCACTACAGGTGACGACTCGGCCGACATGGCTAACTTCACTGTTCAGTACAACTTAATTGACAATGTGACTACTGGCCGCCGCTTAATGCGTGTTCAAACCTCAGGTGCAACAATCAAAGGCAATACTATTGTAGATGCTAGCGGTGGTATTTCACTAGAGGACGGCGGTTTTAATACGGTTAGCGATAACATCATTATTCGTACATCCGATATTGTAAGCTCTGACGATAGACCAAGCGGTGTGTTAGTAACACCATTAGGCCACACCGTTACCAACAACTACATTGCTGGTATTCGCTCTGGTAACAAAGAAGCTGGCGGTATCGTATTTACCGTAAACCCATTCTCTCAAGCTGATGGCGGTGTTCCGAATTCCGGTAACCAGGCGGTATTAGATGGTTCTGGCGACCTATCGCTTACAGTAACGAACAATACTGTACTTAATTCACTTCAGCCTATTGTCTTCAGTACTGAGATTGGTTCGAAAGCCGGTGTTAGTGATTGTGACGACTTAGCCGAAACCTCAACACTATACGGCCTTAGTAATCAATTTTTCGTTATCGACTTTGACGCTAACTTAATTGCAAATGGCTTGAACAATGACGCTTCGACTGAAGGGTTGTACTTAAATGCAAGCGGCGATTTCAGTGACCATTCCTTCGAGTACGACTGCGACCTAATTAACCACACAGAATCAACCCTGACTAACAACTTTGGTTTCAGCGACAGCTACATGTCGGGTGACCGTTCAGACGACTGGGTAGATATCAGAAATATCGATGGCAATGGCGAGTTTGATACCGATGGTGCCATTGACCAAGACCCTGCCGGAAATGGCAAAGAAGTTCCTGAATTTGTAGTTGCTGAAAGCACGCTTATCGAAACAGACGGAAGTGGTGCTCAGGCAGTTGCTGGTGCAAAAGGCCTTTACTACATCCAAGCAGCAGATGTGGGCGTAGGTTCCACTTGGACGGCAGATGATGAATAACACAACACACACAGCCCTACACACATTAAAAGACACAACGGAGATCTCGTAATGTCGTTGAAAACACTAAAAAACAAAACCTTGAATGGTGATCAAGTGGAGAATGCTGAATTCACGCTTCGCCCGGTGGCCAAGTGGGTTCGCACTGCAATAATTGCTAGTGTAGCCACTACCAGCGCGTTCTCACTTCACGCTCAAGAAGCCAATGTAACTGAAGAAGATCAGGCTGACGTCGAAGTTATCGACGTGGTAGGTACACGTAAGACTATCCAAGACCAAATTGCTATTAAGCGTGAGTCTACAACCGTTGTTGACGGTTTGTCTTCAGAGGACATCGGTGACTTGCCAGCCCTTTCAATTGGTGAAGCTCTGGAGTCTATTACAGGTGCAGCCTCTCACCGTGAAAACGGTGGGGCAACTGAAATTACCATTCGTGGCCTTGGTCCTTTCTTAAGCGCAACACATATCAATGGTCGTGAAGCTACCAATGGTAGTGGTGACCGTTCAGTAAACTTCTCTCAGTTCCCTTCGGAACTTGTGAAGAAAGTGGCGATTTATAAAACCCAAGATGCCTCTATGATTGAAGGTGGTGTGGCAGGTGTTATTTCCTTAGAAACGGTTCAGCCGCTAGATTACGGCAAACAACGCATTCAAGGTGAAGTTAAAACCAACTACAACCCAGATGAAAGCAACGTTGATAACTCGCTTCAAGGTGATTTGGGATTTCGCGGTACCTTCAGTTATGTCGATCAGTTTGAATTTGATAACGGACAAGCACTAGGTATTTCTTTTGGTTTGCAACGTCAAGATATCAGCCAGCCAGAAGCCGAATACAGAAGCTCAAGCCCTACAGGTTCTTCGCTATGGGCGTGCTTAAACGACCCTACAAATACCAATGAAGGCTTCTACCGTAGTAGTGCAGGAGACTGTGAAGACCAAGTTAACGGCAGCAGTAACCAAGGCTACGATACTGCTATCGACCCTGAAACAGGCGAAGCGGTTAGCGCTGGATCTCCTTATGCATGGACAGGAAGCAGCCGTAGTTATCGTCAAAACGAAACGTCTGATGAACGTGATGCTTTATTCTTAGCGCTTCAGTTCCAACCTTCTGAGTCTTGGGATATCAACTTTGACGCTCAAGTGTCAGATAGAACACAGCAAGAGTCTCGTCACGACTTAATCTTCTTACAAAAACGTGCAATTCCAGGGCTTACAGGCCCTACGCTAGTAACGAATGATGTAGGTGGTATTTTGCACTGGGAAGGGCAAGATCGTATTGAGTCTTCTGGTGAACAGTTCTCACGTGAAGAAAACTATCGCGGTTATGGTTTAAACATTGAGCACTACGCTACCGATGCGCTAACCGTTAAATTAGATTTAGCCTACTCAAAAACATCTCGTGAAGAGTTACAAATCTCTAACCGAGCTAGAACTGCCGATAGACAATTCTTTAGCTGGGACATGGGAGAGAACATCCCTCATTTCACAGTGACTGATTTCGACGTGACTGATATTTCTAACTATACAGATAGTTTACGTACTCGTATTGATAGAGAGAATACACGTGACAACGAAATTAAATCTGCTCGTTTAGACTTTGAGTATGCATTAGATAGCGAAGTTTTCACCAGCGTACAAGCAGGTTTAAGAACGTCAGAGCTTAGCTTTATCCAGTATGGTGGAAGCCAAGGTAATGGTTCGCGAAACGAGTTTACGCTAGACACAGCTAACGCCGATGCGCTTGAGTTATTGCAAAGCTGCCAAAAAGATTTCCCAGAAACTGATTTCTTAGATAGCGTTTCTGATGGCGATCTTATTACTAACGTTGATAGCGATGGCAACGTTATAGGTAGCGGTTCTTCGTGGGCAACTTACGATAACATTTGTTTCTCTCAAGCTGTGGTTGCGTCTCAAAACGGCGAGTTTGGCTACCCAGAAGTAGAATATGAAAATAGCGGTACTATCGATGTTACGGAGAAAACTAACTCTGCTTACGTGATGGCCAGCTACGATACAGAAATGTTCGACAAATTCATTCGTGGTAACTTTGGTGTGCGTATTGTTGATACCGAAGTCACCTCAGTGGGCTTTAGAAACTCTTTCGATGTTGTTACTGACGAGCTGGGTGTAATTAGCTTAGTGAGCGGTGACTCGCTTGAAAGAATTGAAGGCGGCGGTGATTACACTGAAGTACTTCCAAGCTTTAACTTGGTAGTTGATTACAGCGACGATATTTTAATTCGTGGTGGTATTTACCGTGGTATGTCTCGTGCCGATCCATCTGACTTAGGCTATAGCCGGACATTCCAGACCGATGATGATTTGGCGCCAACTTCACTTGCCGATTTACTAGTAGGTGTTAATGGTTCAGGTAACCCAGATACCCAACCTCTAATGTCGTGGAACTATGACGTTGCATTCGAGTGGTATCCTAACGAAGATTCAATCTTTGCGTTTGGCTTGTACTACAAGCAATTCCAAGGTGGATTCCAACAGCGTACCGTCCTTGAAAACTTCGTTATTGATGGTCAAGAGTTTGCGCTTCCAGTAACCAACTCTGTAACCACTGATGAGGAAAGCGATATCTTTGGTTTAGAGGCGTCTATTGCTTACCGCTGGGATAATGGCCTAGGTATTAAGATTGGCTACAACTACGCTGACACAGACTTCGAATTCGAAGACAGCTTGTACGGTGACACCTTCATCACAGATGTAGATGGCAACACCACGCAGTTAACAGCAGGTATTGTTGACCCAGCTTCGGTACCAGGTTTCTCTGAGCACGTGTTCAGTACTCAGGTTTACTACCAAATTGGCGATTTAGATACTGCCATTATTTACAAATATCGTAGCGAATACTTCCAGCCTTACACCAGTAACGGTACTCGTTTACGTTACGTAGATGAAGTAGGAGTATGGGAAGCACGTATGTCCTACAAAGTTAACGAACATGTTCGTGTAAAACTTGAAGCGATTAACTTGTTCAGTGCACCTAAGTCACAGGATTACTATGTACAAGGTAACCTAGGTGAAGTGAACGATTACGGCCCTCGCTTGTTCGCCGGTATTAGCTTGAAGTACTAACTAATAGCAAATTAGGGGAGGGCTGGTTTTACAGTTTTACCCTAACCAATATAAAAAATGGCTGCCTCTGGGCAGCCATTTTTATTTTAGACGCTAAAAGTTTACTTATTCACTTTGAGCATAACCAGTGTGGCTATTTTTAATCTCATAGAAAGTAGCTTGTGCGAATTCATCCGGCTCGCTTGAGTTATTAAGGTGGTACACACCCACTTTAAAATAGTGATATTGGCCATCTTCATCGTACTTACTTTCACTCATATCATAGTGCGCAGCAATATCAGGTTTGCCTTCTCGGCTAATCGTTACCGTTAGCAAATTTACATTTACGTTAATGTGGTAACTGAACTTTTCATCCAGTGCAATACCATCAGATGGGTTGCTTGCTGAATTGCTTCTTGAACCAATGAGTTCGACGTAGGTCTCAATATTGTCACCTTCGGCGTCCTCAACGCGACTCTCGTGGGCAAAGTACACTGAACCTAATTCATTACCCGGTAGCTTGCGATAATACAAGCGAATAGGTTCATCATCGTTTGCGTGAATCTGCCCTATAACCAGCCTACCGATTTGGTAATTTTCACCTGTGGTAGTTACATTGTTTACCGCCAAAGTCACTCGTAAATCACCATCTACACCGCCAGCCGCTTGCTGTCCTTCATCTGAAGCACTGCCGAACACCCAGTTATTTTTGTTCACACCTTGTGTGCTAATGGAACGATCGCCTCTTCGCAGCATTTCTCGCAGCTCAACACGCACATAATTCGTATTCGTTGACGTTTTAAATCCATAGCTTGGCGATCGCATTACGATTCCATTATCGTCTGAGGCGTAAAAATACTCAGAATTACTATATCCGTTTGCAAGTTCGGTTTCAGAGATAGAGTCGGATGTCCCGCTATCATCTTCATCGGTCGGCACACTTAAATACCAATCAACTAGCTCAATACCTACCTCGTTGGGCAACACGTCAGTGTAGATTCCAGTGGCGTCTTCACAGCTGTGCACTTGCACTTCAACAATACCATTGTTGGTATTATAACTATTGCCTAGGCCAACAATGTTGACATAGCGCGCTTGCGACGCGTCGACATTGACGAGTTCGAAGCCACTTTGGTTACCCTTCGATTCCGCTTGAGTGAGAACAGATGTCCAAGTGTTTTGGTCGTCAGAGGTTTCAACTGAAAAACTCGCTATGCGTTCGGCACCTTTGAACCATTTAATTGCGAGCGCCCCCACTGTTTTTGACGCACCTAAATCTAATGTAAGAGTTTTGTTCACCCCGTCATTTGACCATCTTGATATAGAAGCGGTGTTTCCGTCGATAGCATTAGCAGGTGAGAATGCGGTTGCTGAACTGCCATCATCGCTTGCACCTACTAAGGTATGCATTTCGTTAGTGCAAACTTCTACTACAGGGGTTTCAACAGCAGGAGGCGAGGGAGTTTCAACAGAAGATGTACCGCCGGAACTTCCTCCTCCACCGCAGCCTGTTAGCAGTAGTGGAACGAACAACGAGCTGGTTAGAAGAGGAAGGTAAGAACGATTGGTCAGTACTTGTTGAGAAAACACAGCGCACTCCTTAATGTAAACGCAATGTAATTAATTGGTTTCAAGTATATAGGCGTAGGTAGTATTATCCAATAATTATGTCATACCAAAAAGCCGCGTTGTTCTTACACTTTGGTAAATCCGTAATGGTAGGGGCTTTAGTCGCTAAATATATTAAAGAAGAGTAGGAAGGATTAAAAAAACCGCTTAAGGTGAATTAAGCGGTTTAATATCAAGTGATAGATTCGAGCTGTCGGCTTAACCTACCAAATGGGTTATAGAGTATCTGTCTCGGGTCTCGCTTGATTTCTTTTTAATTTCTTCAAGCGCTTTTGCTTCTGAAGCTTCGAAAAGCGCGTTGATCAAACGATTAAAATGCCCGTGCATCGCCGCTCTAGCGCTTTGTGAGTCTCGTGATTTCAATGCTGTAAAGATACGCTTATGTTCTTCAAGACGGTCTTTGCTACTCGTACCACACACACTTTTATATGATGAGACAATCTGCGGTTGAGATTCTCTTAATTTCCAATAATGCTGAATAGATAACACCAACGCGTTATTACGTGTAGCCTTGGCTATAATAGAGTGAAATTCTCTATCGGCTTTTTCCGGCTCGTCGTCGTTTTCCATTGCAATAAGAGTATCGTTAAGACTACTAAGCTCTTCGTCGGTGATTGAAAGGGCCGCCAGTGCAGCAGCTTCGCCCTCTACCAACGCGCGTGCTTGAGTAAGCTCAAAAGCACTAATACGTTGCACTTCACTTTGTTGAGGCTGATTGTCTAGCACGTAAACACCAGAACTTACTTTAACTTCCACGCGGCCTCGCACTTCAAGTGCAATAATGGCTTCTCTAATGGTAGGTCTGCTGACATCAAAATTTTCAGCAAGTTCTCTTTCTGGTGGCAAGCGACTTCCAGGGGGATATCGGCCAGCGTCGATTTGCGCTTCTATTTTTTCAACGATATGCCAGAACATGCGACGATTTTTCATCAACTAAACCTTATAACTGCAATAATTAGGTACAAACAGATACAACTTAATCGGTTAAATTGTACTTATTGTTCAACACAATTCAATTGCTTTAAAAGGTTCAAGCATACCGGTGCCTAGCTACGTTTGTTCTGCTAATTTCGCTAACAAAACCTACCATTTAAAACAATCAATTCAGGATATTCTACGTCTTATTCTACAAATACAGAAGTATTTGTTAAAAGAGGCTTATCAAATCATATATTTAAGTGCGCCAACGGGGCTAAAATTAAACTATTTACATCCGCAAGCACTCAAAAACTAAGGGTTTCAAGGATTTTATCTACTCTTAGTTATAGCATATAGGCTCGATTGGTCAACAATTCGAGCCATTTTTTACGCCTTGGCTTATAAATTGGTTAACATTTTACGTTCGGTTTTTACTGTTTTTTCTATTCGGCGTTAACATAATTGTTTATTCATAATCATGTTACGAACCCGGTTTCCAAAGACAGTATGAATATCCACTCATGAATTTTTGCCTAGATATTAAAAGATTTTGAGTATTGCTGCAGCTCTAAGGAGCAACCACTTCTGAGCTCTCCTCCATAGGCGCTGGTACTAATTATGTGAGCAGGAACAAGGGGGAGTGGGTATTCACCTTAGTAGCCGCCTTCACCTTCTCCTCCTTTTGAATGAATAAAACAGCGCTATTGCAGGATGTGTTTGTTAACGATGAATGTTTAGCATAGACACGTCTATTTAGTAATTATGGTGTAGCCATGTCGGGATTTAAGAAAATATCCAGTGCCATCGTGGCCGTCTTCATCGTGTGCTTTATTGTCTTCTCCTGTTCGGTCTATTTCCAAATTCGCCAAAATATAAACGATGAAACATCAAGCGCGCTAAACCAAGTGCAAGAGATGCTCAAAGCGAATATGAATGCTGGCGATATTAAAGCAGTTGCAGAGCAAAGCCCGCATTTATCGGTAACCGGCTTTGCTGGTCGGTTATCAATGCCTGCAAATAATCATTCTGATAATCAGCCTATCTATCTTCCCATCCATGAAAATCAATATTTGGTGGTAAGAGCACACGATACTGCCGAGTTAGTTCAAAACATGAACCTTTTTTGGCTAGTGGCCGCGTTGTTTTTTACAACGCTGAGCGTGTTGCTATTTACGCTTAAGGTTGCCGTAAGGCAGCGGTTGAAGCCTTTAAATCAACTGGGAGACGCGCTGCAACAACTTGTAGACGGTAAAGCGACTAACAATTTTGAAGACAGTGATATTAAAGAAGTAAAGCGGGTTATAGGGCAATTTCAGCGTTTACAATATTCACTGCAAAGCAAAGAAAGGCAGTTGGTTAAAATAGATAAGAAGTTAGCATTGTTGCAGGAACAAGAAAGGAGTTACCTGGCTAGAGAGTTACACGACAATGTAGGACAGCTACTTACCACTATTAAAGCCCACGCCTACATCTTAGTGAATTCAAATGAGCCCAGTATGCTCGAGTTGTCAGCCAATAAAGTGCAGGCCATGAGCCAGCAAATCAGTGACGCCATCCGACACTTAACCGCCCACCTTCATCCGTTAGTGTTAGACAGAGTATCGTTGCAGCAATCCCTTGAAAAACTGGTGTTCGAACAAGAACTAGCTCAGCCTAAAACCGAGTGGCAAGTTTCTATCAATTTGAACAAATTTGCCCAAGAGCATGAGCGAGATATTCATATTTATCGCTTCGTTCAGGAAGCAATTAATAATGTGGTAAAACACGCCGATGCGTCAAAAGTATGGGTGCATATATCTGGTGATAAGCAAGGGCTTACTATCAATATTAGAGATAATGGAAAAGGGTTTGACGGGGACGCCATTGAAAATGTTGGTATGTCATCTATGCAAAGCAGAGCGAGGTGTATTGGCGCTACTTGCGCGGTAAAATCACCCAAAGAGGGTGGTGTAAGGGTTCAGTTGTCGCTTAGTTTGCTCGACACTGAAGACTTGCGCCAGGTTAACGTGGCATGAATATCTTGCTAGTAGATGACCATGCTGTAGTCAGAGAGGGCTATAAAGCTTTACTGAATGCCATGTTGCCTGAATACACAGTGCTGGAAGCCGCTGACGGCCAGCAAACTCACCATTTATTGAAAATGTTTACCATCGACACGTTAGTTCTGGATATTAATCTTGCGAAAGAGAGTGGATTACTATTAGCCTCCGACTTTTTGGCTAAGCAGCCTAGTTTGAAAATCATATTTTTTAGTATGTTTGAGGATTGCGCGATTTTGCAGCGTGCCATGCAAACTGGTGCTATGGGGTATATCAGTAAAAGTAGCCCGCCAGATACACTTATATCAGCCATAAAAGTGGTGGCCAAAGGGCAAAAATACATAGAACGTTCATTGGCGGTTAATTTGGCTAATCAATTGTTGAACGCCGATGTCGATATTGCTGAAAAATTGACGAAGCGTGAGTTTGAAATCTTCATCGCAACGGCGATGGGTAAAACTCGCTTTGATATTGCCAATGAATTAGCCCTGTCTGCGAAAACAGTGTCGAACGCGCTAACAGTGATAAAGCGAAAGTTAAATACCGTCCCTTCAGAATTTGCTGAGCTGGCAACAAAACATGGCTATGTTGGCAAGGCATAGACTTTTTCCCCTCCTAAAGTAGGAGCCAAATCGGCCTATCGCATTATGGTGGATTGACTGTAAAAGTACGATTATCAAATGACACAGTAAGCGATAACTAGCAGCGTGTTGACGCGCTAAGCATTCAAAAAAGGTGTCATTATGATTTACGCAAATCCAGGAAGTGAAGGTTCAGTACTCAGTTTCAAAGAAAGTTATGGTAATTTTATCGGTGGTGAGTGGGTTGCGCCAGTTAAGGGCGAATACTTTATTACTACGTCTCCTGTAGATGGCAGTGATATAGCCCAAATTCCACGCTCTACTGCAGAAGATATTGAGCTAGCCATTGATGCTGCTCATGCTGCCAAAAAAGGGTGGGCGGATACATCAGTCGCTGAACGCTCGAACATTCTGTTAAAAATAGCCGATCGTATTGAAGCTAATCTTGAAATGCTCGCGGTTGCAGAAACATGGGATAACGGTAAGGCCGTGCGTGAAACACTTAACGCCGACGTCCCATTAGCCGCTGACCACTTCCGTTATTATGCTGGCTGTATACGTAGCCAAGAAGGCACTATCGGCGAAATTGATAAGAACACAGTGGCTTATCACTTCCACGAACCATACGGTGTAGTAGGGCAAATCATTCCATGGAACTTCCCACTACTTATGGCGGCATGGAAACTCGCACCGGCTATCGTGACCGGTAATGTAGTGGTGTTAAAACCTGCAGAACAAACGCCAGTGTCTATTTTAGTTTTCGCTGAACTTATTCAAGACTTGCTACCGCCAGGCGTGCTTAATATTGTAAATGGGTTTGGCGCAGAAGCGGGCCAAGCGCTTGCCACAAGTACCCGAATTGCCAAAATCGCATTTACAGGTTCCACGCCAGTGGGCGAGCATATTCTTCGCTGCGCGGCTGAAAATCTTATTCCATCTACGGTTGAACTAGGCGGTAAGTCGCCGAACCTTTTCTTCCCCGATATCATGGATCATGAACCTGAGTTCATTGATAAATGTGCCGAAGGTTTAGTACTTGGTTACTTTAACCAAGGTGAAGTGTGTACTTGCCCATCTCGTGCGGTTATTCACGAAGATATCTACGATGCCTTCATGGATAAAGTGATTGAAAAAATTCACAAGATTAAGCGTGGCAACCCGCTTGATACCGAGACAATGGTAGGTGCACAGGCTTCTAGCGAACAGTTTGATAAAATCCTTAAGTACATTGATATAGGTAAATCAGAGGGCGCTGAAGTTGTGACTGGTGGTGAAAAAGAGCAGTTACCAGGTTTAGATAAGGGTTATTACATTCAGCCCACTATTCTAAAAGGGCATAACCAAATGCGTGTGTTCCAAGAAGAAATTTTTGGCCCCGTCATAGCAGTACAAACCTTTAAAACTGAAGAAGAGGCCATTGAAATTGCGAACAATACCAGCTTTGGTTTAGGTGCTGGGCTTTGGAGCCGAGATGCGAACATTGCCTTTAGAGTAGGCCGAGCTATTGAAGCTGGGCGCGTGTGGACCAACTGTTATCACCTTTACCCAGCCCATGCCGCATTTGGTGGTTACAAAAAGTCGGGGATAGGCCGTGAAACTCACAAAATGATGATGGATCACTATCAGCAGACTAAAAACTTGCTGGTGAGCTACGACATCAATCCACTTGGTTTCTTTTAATTAAGTGGGAAGGCAGCACCTAGGTGCTGCCTATTTCTTTATGTTGAAAGCGTTGCTATTCTTTTTTGTTACGATAACCTCTATATCGTTAGCCTTTGCGCAATCAGACGCCACTGAGATCCCTGAAGACGTTCACCAATTATTTCCTACCGCTACCCGAATAGGCGATGCGCACGCTGACATTAACGTAATACCAGTTTATCAATTACAGCAATTGCTGGGGTACGTGTTTGAATCGAAAGATTTTGTCGACTTTATAGGTTTCTCTGGAAAGCCAGTCAATGTGATAATTGGACTGGATACTCAAGGTGATTTTGTCGATCTTGCCATTAAAAAACACAGTGAACCTATCTTTTTGCATGGACTAGGGGAACAATCGCTAAGGGATTTTATCGCGCAATACAAAAGCCACAATGTGAAAGAACGTTTCGTGGTGGGAGGGAAGAGCCATGTAGGTAACAACGCGACCTACTTTGATGGCGTGACTAAAGCCACGGTATCGGTATTGGTCATTAACGATACTATCGTGACGTCGGCGTTGGCGGTAGCGCGGGCTAAATTAGATGGCTTTGTGCTACCCAGCACACGAATTATTGATCCTGACTTTTTTGAAACTCTAACCTTTGAGCAACTTGTAAAAGCCGGCTATATCCAAAAACAAACCATTTACCGTAACGAAATAGATGGCCTTGAAACCGAAATTATCGACGCTGCAGATAGTGTTACCGACCCGCAAGCGCCCCTATTTTCTGAACACTTTTATGGCTTTCTTAGTTTACCTATTGTGGGGAAAAACCTACTACAGGAAGAGGAATATATCAGGCTTCAAGAGAGCTTAAAGCCTGGCGAAGTGGCCTTGTTGGTAATGAATACCCAAGGCTTTAGTTTTGTTAGTAATGAATTTATCCCCCAAACCGCGCCCGAGTTTTTTCGTCTATCGCAATCCGCATTTACTATCGATGCTAGAGATTTAGATTTTTATAGTTTTTATGATCCTAGCTTTAAACAACCAATGCCAGAATTTGAAGGCATTAAGGTACTTAGGATTAAATCACAAGGTGGGCTATCGCTTGACCAAGAAATGGATATCTCCATTAGTTTGCCTTACAGCCCACGATTTATGGAACAAGATGAGCATTTATTTACCCACACTTTTTTGTTACCTGATGCGCTGTTCATGGAAAACCCCGATGCACAACAAAATGCTGTTGTGCCGCTTTGGAAAAAATTGTGGCAAAGCAGATGGTTGGAACTCAGTATTACGATTGTTTACCTAGTTGTGCTTTCACTTTTTTTTGGTTTCCAACGAAAGCTAATGAAATATACGCGTATGGTGCATATAGTCAGAGGAGCATCATTGCTCTTTGTCTTGTTCTTTATCGGCATATACGCACAAGGGCAATTGTCGGTCGTCAATATTTATACATTGTTACTCGATTTAGCCGATGGCTTTTCTATTGAAGTATATCTGCTTGACCCTGTCATCTTTGTATTGTGGTGCTTTGTATTTGTGTCGTTATTTATTGTGGGGCGAGGGCTGTATTGCGGCTGGTTATGTCCCTTTGGGGCGCTTCAGGAGATCATGGCAATTGTTGCACAAAAATTGAAAATAAGGCAGATTCGAATAAAGCCAAAGCATCATAAATATGCGCAAAAACTTAAGTATGTGATGCTGATTGGCTTGGTTGCAACGTCGTTTTACTCACTGACATTGGCCGAGAAACTGGCCGAGATTGAGCCATTTAAAACCTCAATCACGCTCTATTTTGTGCGCTACTGGCCGTTCGTACTTTATGCACTTCTACTACTAGGATTTAGCTTAAAAATTCACAAAGTCTATTGTCGCTACCTTTGCCCGTTAGGCGCTGGTTTAGCCATTTTAGGTCGCTTTCCTATCGTGAAGCTTTTAGAACGTCGCAAAGAGTGTGGTAACCCATGCCAACTGTGTAAGCAGAAAAAGTGTGGCGTAGATGCCATCGAGCAAGACGGCAGCATTGATTACACAGAATGTGTACAGTGCTTTGAATGTGTCGTAACGCTAGATAATCCCAATTTATGCAAAATTGATAAATATAAGAAAAATAAGGTGCCAACACGTGTCAAAAACTTCCATCCTGTCCGCGCTGAGTAAACCTGCAAGTCAATCAGCGCATACCGCCTACTTAGCGGCAGATGCATGTCACGATGTGGCCAGTGAAATACTATCTAATGCGACGCTTGATGAAATCGAGTTGGTACTTTTCCACACATCACCATCATTTGATTTAGATGCCGTAGCGCAGAATATGACGTCGCTTTTTGCCAATGTACCAACGGTAGGCTGCACCAGTGCGGGGGAGTTTAATCAAAATGGGTACTGCACAGAACGTCTTATTGTGGTTGCTTTTTTAAAGTGTGAATTCTCCATTGCTACGGCATTGGTTTCAAACTTAGATGAAATCAATTTTAACGAGGCTCACGACATTGCAAGCGGCTTACGCAATACCCTGCAAGGAAGAGATAAACGATATGATACCAATCAGCATTTTGTTATTTCCGTATTAGATGGGCTTACCCGCCACGAGGAGCACTTTCTCGAAACGTTCGCCACAGCGTTTGGCAATATTCCTCACTTAGGAGGAAGTGCCGGCGATGATTTAAAGCTTCAAGCCACCTATGTTTTTTATAATGGAAAGTTTCATCAGAATGCAGCAGTGTTAATGTTGGTAGGAACCGGTAAACCTTTCTCGGTTTTTTCAGTAGACCACATAGACTCACCTGTATCTAAACTGGTAGTGACCAATGCCGACCCAGAATCTCGTACGGTTTACGAAATTAATGGTGAACCTGCAGCCCAGTACTACGCCAGTTTACTTGGCCTAAACGCTTCTGATCTAACCCCTGACGTATTTTCAGTATTTCCGTTAGCGGTATTAGTGGGTGGAAAGTATTTTATTCGCTCTATTCAAAAAGTTGATTTAGCGACTAATGCGATCACTTTTTACTGTGCAGTAGATATTGGCATTATTCTTACTTTTGTTCAGCTTGGTGATTGTATTGATGCCATGGAACAAAAATTGGAAAGCTTGAGCCGTGAAGTAGGAGAAGCTGAATTTGTTTACGCGTGCGACTGTTTCTTAAGGCGTATTGAAATAGAGCAAAATAAAAATGAGGCTGAAATTCAGCGGCTCCAAGAAAAATACCGTGTCGCGGGGTTTAACGCTTATGGTGAGCATATCCATTCTGTACACCTAAACCAAACCTTTACGGGGGTGTACTTTGCCAAAGATTAAATCGACTCGACAACCAGGTGCAATCGAACTCACTCAAGATATTGAGATGAGTAATCTTCGTAGAGAACTTGCGCGTCAGAAAGAAGAAAATGAAAAGCTGGAAAAAATTAATGCTGCGCTTATGTACCGTATTGAAGAAGGCGGCTTCGATCACCATAGTTACCGGGCTTTTGAACACGCGGTACAGCTATCTGAAAAGGTCAATGAAAAAACCGAAGCCCTGCAAATTGTACTGCAAAAGTTAGAAAAATCGAATGCCGAAATAGCAAGAGCCCATCAAGAGACCAATCAGTTAAAGCAGCGCTTGAATGATGCTATTGAAAGTATCAACCAAGCTATGGTGTTACTCGATAGCAAAGGGGCGGTGGTTTATTTCAATCGGCACTTTACCTCCGTGTGGGACAACCATTCAATTACGCCCAAAATTGGCGACCATTATTATGATATTACTCAACTCGCTAAGCATTTAGGGATAATCCGCCGTGTACTTCCTCCAGACTCTGAAGGTCGTGTCATCTATCAACTGTCTAATAGCCGCTGGTACCAACTCACTATCCGTCGCACCCAAGAAGGCGGCAAAGTTATCTTGTTCAACGATATTACCGAAGTGAAACTGAATGAGTCGAACCGGTATGAGCAGGTTATTAAAGAGAAAAATAAACTGCTGCAAAGCCTTATCGATAGTGTTGATGTCGGTATCTTGCTGATAAACCAAGAGGGCGGTGTTGCCTTCTGGAATAAGACGTTTTTAACTCAATCAAATGTGTCGAAGCAAACCTTATTCGATTGCAAAAATATTTATACCTTGCAAATGCATGTGGATTGGAGCGGTTTAAACCTTGAGAAAGGGGGCGATACCACCCAAATTATCAACGAAAACTTGGTAGTAGACAGACGTATTACCATTTTACCCGATGGTAACACCCTGTGCACCTTTACTAATGTCACTTCTCAGCATCATTATGCGGAAACCTTAAAACAAAATGAAAGTTGGATCCGTATGATCACCGATAATGTGCCCGCACTTATCGCCTATATCGGCACAGATAAAAACTTCTTATACACCAACAAGGGTTATCGAGATTGGTATGGGCTAGGAGAAGAACCCTTGTACGGCGTAGCGATGGAACAAAGCCACCTCAAACACGTCTATCCTCGACTTATCCATTATGTAGAACGGGTTAATCGAGGCGAGATTGTCAGTTTCCAAAGTGAGGAGACTAATGCTCACGGCGAAACGGGTTTCTTGCAAAAAGTCTATCTGCCTCATTTTAACAACAAGCAAGAAATAGAAGGGCATTTTGTATTAGCTACTGATGTGTCGGAACAAGTAAGAAGTAAACAACAACTGCAAGCAGCGAAAGATCAGCTTGAGTCAAATGTCGAAAAGCGTACCCGAGAACTCAATCGCGCCAATATCGCGCTACAAGAAGCGATGAATTCTAAGAGTAAGTTTTTAGCGGCCATCAGTCATGATTTAATGCAGCCCTTAAGTGCGGCTATTTTGTTCAATGAGTCTTTACGAGATCAAGTACAAGCTTCGGCGGGCCCAATCGTTAGTGCCTTAGATAATTCACTGTCTGATTTGAACAGCCTAATACGCACACTCATTGAGACCTCGAAGTTAGATGCGGGTTTAGTGCAGCCTGATAAACAGCGTGAGAATGCACTCCCTTTGCTAACACAGTTAGCCGAGGAGTTCAGTCACATCAGCCAAGACTATCAGGTGAATTTTCGCTACAAATTTCAAGACGCTATTGTCCATACAGATGTAAGTTTACTATCTCGAATTTTGCGTAACTTACTGAGTAATGCAATGAAATACGGTGCAAAAGGAAAAGTACTTTTTACTGCAAGGACGATGAGCAACCATCTTCGCATCAGTATATACGACCAAGGCGTGGGAATAAGCCAAGCAGATCAAACTGTAATCTTCAAAGAATTTAGTCGATTGGAAAATGACTTTAACTATTCTTATAGTTTGGGGCTTGGTCTTTATATCGTAGATAAGATGAGTCGGCTACTAGAGCATGATATCAGTGTTTTATCTACGCAAGGGGTAGGATCTTGTTTTACTTTATCGGTGCCCCTTGCATCTGTTCAAGAAGTTGAGCACGAGGCTACGGTTGATGCCATGCCTCACGATAGCTTGCCTGATAATCTTTTAGATAAGCAAATTTGGCATATCGACAACGACACCAATATGCGAATAGCCATGCAAACACTATTCGAAAATTGGGGAATGGAGGTGGTTACATTTGCTGGTTTTACGCAATGCATGGCGGTGATGCACAACTGCTTTGACGACTGTGATTTGCTTATCGTCGATTATCATTTAGATGACGGAGAGAACGGACTGGAAATTGCGAAGCATATTAAGCAAATACTGCCCGCTATGCCAATCTTGCTGTGTACCGCCAATCACTCAAAAGCGCTAGTAAATGAGTTAGAAGGGACGAATATACAGTTGTTGCACAAGCCGATTAATTCAATACGTTTAAAACAAGCACTTAAATCGGCGGTTTCTTAAGTGCAGCTCACTAAGGTCAATGGATGACAGGCATTAGTTAGTACGTGTTGAGTACGTACTAGTTAAATACGTACTGATTAAAATCGATATTGGCAGCACTGGCGACCACTTTTACTCGATTGCTTGCCCCTAATTTTTTCAAAATAGATGAAACGTGTGATTTCACGGTTGTTTCTGAAATATTGAGCTCATAAGCAATAACTTTATTCGCTAGCCCTTGTGTTAAATATTTTAAAACAGCTAATTCCTTTCTGGTTAATGAACGAATTTGGTCAAGAGAGATAGCATCTTCTTTTTTCACGCGGTTTCTTACCGACGATGTGCGCAAAATTTCAGAAGGTAGGCATACGTTGCCCTCGAAGATAGATTCGACCGACGTGGCAATCTCTTCTATTTTACTGCTCTTTGATATGAACCCTACTGCACCATAAGAAATGGTTTGCAGAATGTTGTGCTTTTCCGTTTCCGCCGAGATGATAACAACAGGAAGATTAGGGTGTTGGTTCCTAATTTCAAGTAAACCATTGAGCCCACAGGTTTCAGGCATGTTCAAATCTAGCATCACAAGATCGAAAGCAGGATCGGCTTCGAGTAACTCAAGCGCTTCAGACAGTGAATTAGCTTCAAGGGTTTGAGAGTCGGGAAATTTTTTTCCTAATATCGTCACCATGGCGTGACGAAAAATAGGGTGATCGTCAATGATAAGAATTCTTTGCATACTATTACTACCTTCGGCTTAGTAAGTACCCAAATGCACTCACACAATACGTAATCTACCACTATGTTTGTTAAATTCATTTTAACAAAATAGTTACAACGTGGGCAAGCAAATACGACCGAAGTCTTATAACAAAAAAGCCTTAAAATTCATCATAAATTTCTTAAAAGTACTTTACGCTTTTGTTGATATTCTTCTTCTGTAATTAGCTCCTCTTTTCTAAGCTTTTCAAGGATTTTGAATCTTTGTATTAGCGTATCTTTATTCGATTTTGATCCTTTCTTAACGATATCATTCGACAGTGTCGTTTTGTGTAACTCTTCTACATTTACGGTTACCCAATCAGTTCTCCCCGACTTCATGGTTACACTTGATAAAGTGAACACTATTTTTTCATTAAAAGGGAATTTTGGTGCGACTCTCTCACCGTAATTAAAGTTGTATTCGACAAGACCTTGGTTAGTGGGATCATAGGCCATTTCGTAAGCGCTGTTAGCTAACCTATTGTATTCACCAATGATGAGATTAAGTAAGCCATCGTTGAAAAACGCTCTACCTGCAATAAAGTAAGTTTGTTTCTTTAGTCCCCCTAGGGCTATTTTTTCTTTCGCCAAGGAAAATAAAATATCTTGATGAGGCTTTGCTTTTTTTAGACCTATGCTTAAATGCTTCGCGAGGTTGTTTTGTTGTTTCTCTGTAAATAGTGACTCAGTTGTACTTTTATTTTTTATTATTTTTATACTGGATAAAAATGTAAATATGTCTTGTTCATTTATCTCGACTGGTTGAGACTTCTTTTGTTCGATTAATTCACTCTCTGTGATATTTCCTTTTTTTAAATATATCCCTTCAAAATTATTGTTTTGTATTTTGATAACTGAATTTTCATCCTCGCTCCATAAAATAGTATCTGATGAAAATGATGATGTGGCGAAAAATATAGAGATAATAGCCACTTGAATTTTTAACGTTAATTTCATCATAATATAGTACCAATTAAATCTGAGCATCATTTAAATACACTTGCCCTTAAAGCTGCTTGCTCTTAAAAAACTATCTAAATAGGGAGCAATATTGCTCCCTATTTAGGCTGAAAATTAAAAGAAAATGGTTCCGCCTAGCTGAATAAGCGTAAGATCCTTTGCAGCGTTATATATTGACTGAGCGCTTTCAGAGCCAGTGACATCCAAACTCAAATTTTCATACTTAGCGTAAATGAGAAAACGAGAGCCAAAGTACTGTTCCGCAGCTATGCCCCATTGAGTAAGCTCAGATCCAACTACGCCGTCCAAGTGCGCCATACCATATTGGTCGTTATAGCTTGCGTATTCTGCGTAAAAAGCGGAATCACCAAACCCGTTGTATTGTTTTCGAATACCCGCTTTAAAGTAGTAAGCATCTGTGTCATCACCAGAACCGACAATCGCATCATCAGTTTCTTCCATTTGATAAGTAGCCACACCGAAAATACCAGACTCAAGGTGCATTACGCCGGTTTGAAATTGCAAAGTTGAAGAGCCGTCGCCGCCCACATTAGTGCCGCCGTCTTTATTTACTGAATAGCCACCATGTAGGTTTGTTTTAAACCCGCCATGTTCGGCTGAGTACTTAACTGCGATGTCGTATATTTCATCGTTGGCATAGCCTACCGCCACACTGAAATTACCCATTTTAGGCAAGTCATAACGTACGCCGTTGCGGTAAATGCCATTACAGTCAAGGCCTATTCCCAGTCCTGGTGTGGCTAAGCACTGTGCAAACTGTCCCCATGCCACATTGGTTGAACCTTCATCTATACCTCGTATGAAGAATCCATTGGCGCGGAATAGTGGCGAAATGCCAGACCAAATAGTGCCAGACGGATCGGCAAGTACAGCAATATTATCTGTGGGTAAGCTTTGTAATCCGATAGTGACTTTCCCCCAATTTCCACCGATATGCAGGCTACTACCTAGAAGCCCAATATCGCCGCCATTGAAGGTATCTAAGTTATCTTGATTGGCAAATAACAATGGTGTTTGGTGGCCGCCACCACCATAGTTTGGTGTACCTGAAAGTGGTTCAATAATAACTTCAAAACCTACGTCTAAGCCATGTTCTTCAAGTTTGTAATCTCCCGCTAGGGTAATACGACTGCCAAGTGTGGTGCCATTATCTGAAAGCTGGGCAACATCACT
The DNA here is from genome assembly GCF_019249215.1 of Alteromonas lipotrueae. Classification (GTDB taxonomy): domain Bacteria; phylum Pseudomonadota; class Gammaproteobacteria; order Enterobacterales; family Alteromonadaceae; genus Alteromonas; species Alteromonas lipotrueae. The sequence continues at coordinate 53,327 of NZ_JAESDI010000013.1, read as the reverse complement.
GCCCATGCCATCATCGTAAAAAGTTAATCCTTCATTGATCCAACCTGAAATATTCCAAGAGTATTTTTCTTCTTCTGCGTAGCTGTTCAAACTTAACGTACTTAAAATAGCGATAGATAAATATGATTTAACAAGTAATTTATTTTTCATTTTACTGTCCCAGTGTGAGTGGTGTTTTTTAATAATGAGAATTTATTTTTCCCATATGCCCTAATGTAAATTTCGGGTGTCAGTAAAATTGATAATAGATTTATATAGCTTTTGAACCATTGGACGTAAGGCTTGTTAGCCTCGTTCTTTAGGACTAAGAAAAATTAGGCACAAAGTGCCTAATTTTTCTTTTTATTTTATATTTCTTCTTAATTAAAATTTAGCCTTCACATTTAAACTCACCATGCGAGGTTGAGCTGGACCTACAAATAAGGGGCTTTCTACATCGGGGTAAATGTCTTCTAATACTTCATTAGCTTCGCCATAAGTGCCGAAAGTTTCATAGTCTTTATCAAATACATTGTTCACCCGCAATTGGGCACTGAAGGTCTGATTGAACTGATGATTCAAATAAAGGTTAGCGATTATATAGCTATCTAAGGTGTCATTTTCATTGGCTTCATCACCACGAAAGTATTGGTTCGAGGCTGAAATGACTTCTGCGCCCACTGTGGTTTGTTGGCTAAACCCGTAGTCTAGGTAAAATTTGATATTGTGTTTAGGTTGTCCAGGAATGGTATCACCTGCCTCAACTTGTCTATTTGCTCCTAACGGATTGAAGGGGCTGAAAGACGTAAAGGAAGACTCAAACGTCGCGTCTAAATAATTATAATTAAATCGATAATTCAGCTTTTTCCAAAATGAGTTAATGCTGAACTCAACGCCCTGTCTACGGGTGGCATCAATGTTAATAAAGTAGCCTCTGGATGCCACCGAGCCTGCTTGCTGAAAAATGATGTCATCTTCACTTTCGCTACGATATACGTTTAGCATCATGTCGATGTTGTTAAAGGTCGCGGCATAGTTTGCTTCAATGGTTTGTGTGACTACTTGATCTAACGGTGGATCTGCAACAAAGCCATTGGGCAAGCGGCATGGGTCATCTTCATCTGCACAGCTTAACTCTGCAGGGCTTGGTGTTCTAGACGACTGGCTAAACGCAAGATTTAACTTCGAGGTTTCGCTCAGCGCAATATCTAGCCCTATGGCAGGGTTGAACTGCGTAAATCTATGGTCGCCGTCAAGGGAATCATCACCATCTTCGCTTAAATCTTCCATCAGTACATGGTCGCGATTGAACCGGCCACCTATGTTGAGCGAAACCTTGTCTGTAAGCTGGGTCGTATTAACAAAGAGTAAGGACCACGCAGTCGTGTTTACATCAAGTCTTACTCTCGCTTCAGCCGATTGAAGTCCCTGTAAAGGAATGACCGTGCGGGAATCACTTGCGGTGTCATTTTCTAATATCCCAAAGGTGGTATCGGCAGAGTAGTTGATATCACCTCTGTTGTAGGTAGCGCCTATGACTAACACAGATGGTTTGCTTAATAATTCATAGTTGCTGGCAAGCTGGGTAGAAACTCCGAAGGCTTCTGAACTTGATAACCCAGTATTGTATGTGCCGTCTATCTCGTCGGGAGATACATCTGAAATGTCAGATAGCGCAGTATCTTCATCGTATCCAATGAAAGCAACGGCTTCTACATCATCGCCAACCGTGGCTAGCTCGTCATCATCATCGTCATCATCGTCATCATCGTCATCATCGTCATCATCGTCATCATCTTCCAGTTCACACAAGGTGATGCGGCCATCTGTAAATTGACAGGCGCCAAAGTCGCTGTCATCTCCGTTTATGGTGGTGGTTTCATTGTCGCGATAAAAAGCATTGAACGAGAGTAGGTGATTGTCACTTAGCTGCAAATCGCCTGAAAGGCTAAAGTGATGTAGCTCATTATTGGTTTGATCCGGGTGGGTATAAACCGCTTCACGACCTTCAATTTCTAACAGCTCAATCGGTGAAGCCCCATTGCCCAATAGCTCACTATCGGCATACAAGTAGTTAAAATCTATTAGTCGTTTACTGTCTTGATAAGACACTGCACTGAATACTTGGTTTACCTCTGAAGGCGAGTAATCACGCCATCCATCTTCTTCATAATGATTGGCATTAATGTAATAGCCCCAGTTACCATTGTTCCCACCTGATTCTATCGACAGCGCAGACTGGCCATATTGCCCTACGGTGGCATCTACCTCGTTGGCATCGAAGGAAAAGCCTGTTTTCGTATTTAATGCCAGTGCGCCCCCAAGTGTATTTTGACCGAATAGCGGGTTCGAGCCGGAATAAAGTGACACTGTATCGATAGCATCAAGGGGCATTAGATCCCAATTTACGGTATCGCCAAACGCCTCGTTAATTCTGCCGCCATTTAGGTATACCGAAATGCCCTGAGGCAAGCCTAGCAATGGAGACGCGGTGAAACCTCGGTATTGTAAATCGGGTTGAAACGGGTTGTTTTGTGCATCATTCAAATTCACGCTGGCAAGTTGTGATTTCAAGAGTTCTGGCAAAGAGCGACTTACACTTGCTTCTATTTCCTCTTGAGACAACGATTGAACGGTACCAAAAATTGGCGCTGCATCACTCCCGGTTTGTAGTGCGGTTGCTCCATGGACTTCTATTACTTCTACATCGTTGTCTGCTAGTTGACTGTCTGTTTTAGTATTGGCGTATGCGTTACTGCAAAGCGCTAGAGAAACGCTTGAAGCGATGAATGCGTAAGTTAAAGGCGTTGTGTTTTTTATTAGCATGTTCCTAATTCTTCTATGAACGAGTATGCAATCAGTATCGTGTAGGTGGGTCCCGAAAAATATCCTCCTAAAGAGGGAGGAAAGCTCGTAAATTGGTACTACATGAAAATCCCGAGTAACGGATTTTTATTAAGCAGGGCTTTTACTTACACCAGTATTAAGGTCATTTTGAGTGAGCGTGTTTTTACACCAGAAATTACGGAGCGATGCCTGCCTATCTTGCGCCCCATAAATAAAGATATGCTCATGAAAACGCGCTACACCCAGCGCATAACATTCTCCACTAGTACGAGGCTGCCAAAACGAGGCACCCGTCATAATATCTATAAGTAGGTGATGGAATTGGGTATCTACCCTATATACCCAGTGATTGTCAGCAGACTGAAACCTTTCCGCAGGATTTTGAGCCGACTGTGCAGTCAGCGCGGCAAGCTTATGCAGTAATTTAGGTAATGCTGGTAAGTGATCTAATGATAGTAAAGCGGTAAAGTTGGCCGCGAGTTGCACGCTTTTATTGCCTTTTAACTCTACAGCACCCTCCGTTGTACGAACCCAATTATTGTTTATCGGCGAGTCTGCGTTCTTACTTTTGACATTCGCATCATGCTTACCTGTTCGGCAAACATGCACATTATTAAGGTAGTCGCCAAATGGTGATATTTTTAAAGGCGAGTGTGGTTCGCTATACCGAGAATTCGCTTGCTGTTGATAATCTCGAATAAGTTGCTGTACTGCTAGGGGTAATTTAGCGTCTGTAAATAAACGAGGTTTGGCTTCTACGTTGAACTCAGTTAATACCGACACCACTTTTTTATGAGTATCTGTAAGAGCTTGAGTACTGGTCTTGGTATTATGCACAAATCGAAGAGCAATCATGCCTGCATGGTTTACTTCATCATCGATAAAGAAGTGGCCTAAAGCGATAAACCTGCTTTTAATCTGGCGTTCGACATCAAGTAAGTCGTAAGTAAATTCCTGTGGCACCCACCAGGTAGACACATCGTTTTCGATAGGCTTCACTTGGTGATTATTCGTAAGGTAACGGCTCATTAGGCAAACAGGAACTGAGGTATTTCGTTTTAAAGTAAATGCGGGCGCTTCAGCGGCTTTATTAAAAGGCATAGCATCACATGACTTTGTATTACAGCCTCTGGCACTAATTTCTGCTATAGCCTGTCTACTTAATGAGATGATTTCATCGCCGTCAGTATCTGCACCACTGACTAAAAGGGTGATGTGTTCACCGTCATACCATCTCTTCTTATAATCAATGAGGTCGTCAAAACCAATTTTTAATACCGAATCAGAAAACCCTCCGGCATGTTTGTAAGCCATAGTACTGGTATCACTTCGGCGTATGGCCATGTTATTCAAATAATCGATATTGCGTTCAAGCAGCGTGAGTTCATTAACGAGAACGCCACTTCGCTCTGCTTCAAATTTACTCTTTTCGTAATGGGTATTCACTAGGCCGCTATACAGGTATTGAATCGCACTGATAAAAAGCGCTTTATTATAAGATTGCACATAAAAATACGTACAGCCTGAGTAGGTCGTCGCGTTTATCGACAAGGGTAGCAGGGCATTTGCGACAAAAAGCTCATGGTCGGCAGGGTAGTACAGCGACCCACGAAAACACATGTGTTCAGCAAGGTGAGATACGCCAGAATGATCATGTGCTGGCGTATTAACAACAAATACACCCGTAAAAAGTGATTTTCTGCGTTCTAGGTTGCCTGTCTTGTTTGTATTCGTCGCAATATCTGTATCAGTGCCATTGCCAGAACTGTTATGAAAGCGAGTACTGCCAGCACTGCTTATGTGACTTGAACAGCTTGAGCCATCTTCAGGCCTTTGAGCATTGTGCGTTACATACCGGATGTTAATCATCACAAAGCGCTTAAGCGGTCACGTCTTGTATCATCTTTACAGGGATAGCATTTTTCACTGTGCGAAATTTTAAAGTAGAGCTTGCCGGTTGCCCGGCATTATCGGTAATAGTTTTCATCAAATGGTGATCGGGTGACTTATCGCAAACCGGATCGGTTTTGTGCATATCCCCGGTCAGCAAAAAGGCTTGGCAACGACAACCGCCAAAATCCTTGTCTTTTTCATCACAGGTCTTGCATGGCGAAGGCATCCAGTCATCGCCTCTAAAGTGATTAAAACTAAAATCATGTTCCCAGATATGCTGTACCGATGAGCCTTTCACGTTAGGAAAGGTGAGAGGAAGGATTTTGGCACTGTGACAAGGAAGCGCACTGCCATCTGGGGTTACCGTTAAAAAAGTAGTTCCCCATCCATTCATACACGCCTTTGGCCTATTCTCGTAGTAATCGGGTGTGACAAACATAAATTTAGGGCCGCCACATTGCTGGTCTCTATACCGGTTAATGGCCTGCTCAGCTTCTTCTAGCTGGCTTTGTGTAGGTAGTAAGTGCTCACGGTTTTCATACGCCCAACCATAATATTGAACCGTCGCGAGTTCTACAAAATCGGCCTTAAGTTCAGTGCTAAGAGCCATGACTTCTTCAATTTCATGAATGTTTTGGGCGGTAATACAGAAATTCAGCACCATAGGGTAGTTGTAGGCTTTAACTAACTTGGCAATATTCAGTTTTTGTTTGAACGAGTGGCGCTTATTGCCAATAAGGTCGTTAACTTCAGCATTGGCTGATTGAAAGCTAAGCTGAATATGATCAAGCCCCGCATCTTTTAATCTGGCAATGCGCTTTTCCGTCATGCCAATGCCGGAGGTGATCAAGTTGGTGTAAAAGCCAAGCTCGCGGGCATAGGCGACTAACTCTTCTAAATCTTTGCGCAACAAGGGTTCTCCACCGGAAAAACCTAACTGAACTGCACCCATTTCTCTGGCTTCCTTAAACACCCTCTTCCACTGAGACGTAGTGAGCTCGTTAAAGGTTTCTTCCATATTCACGGGGTTAGAACAATAGGGGCAGTGAAGTGGACATTGATAGGTTAGCTCAGCGAGTAGCCATAAAGGTGGAGTAGTGGCTTTGGTAGGTTGTGAAGCCTTGGTAGCGTGCGATGCGTGGTTAGTCATACACCACCCACTTTTTTTCTTCAGCGTGTTGCAAAAATACGGTTACGTCTTCTTCTAAATCCTCAGGTGCATCGGGGAAGGCCTTTCTAAGCGCTACTGCAATGTCTTCTGTAGAGCGCACACCATCAACAAGGGTTAAAATTTCAGACGCCGAAGGGTTTAGTTTAATCATACCTTCAGGAAATAGAAGCACATATCCATCTTGTACTTTTTCATATTGTAAGCGAAACAAAGGGTTCATAGACGGCGTGTTAGATTTGTTTGTCATTAGAATCTCCCCGTATGGCAAATCTGTTGATCTGCAATGCCATCAAAAGGCTTTCTACCATATTCATAAGCGAAACAAATAGCATCGGCAATGCTCCACAGAATATCTATTTTAAATTGAAGAATGTTCAAAGCACGCTCTTGTTGATTGCGGGTAACAAAGTGGTCGAGCGTTATTTGAAGGCCGTGTTCTACATCGCGCCTTGCTTGCCCTAAACGCATTTGAAAATAGGTAAACCCTTCTTGGTTTATCCACGTGTAGTGAGTGGGCCAGGTATCAAGACGGCTTTGGTGTATTTCAGGCGCAAACATTTCGGTAAGTGATGAACAAGCGGCTTCTTGCCACGATGCGCGGCGTGCAAAATTCACATAGGCATTTACCGCGAATTTTACGCCGGGCAATATGTGAGATTCATTAAGTAATTCATCGCGGTTAAGCCCTACCGCTTCCCCTAGACGAAGCCATGCTTCAATACCGCCTAAACTGGTATCACCTTCCCGGCCATCATGGTCGATAAGCCTCTGAATCCAGGTGCGTCTTATTTCTTGGTCTTCACAGTTTGCTAATATGGCGGCATCTTTAACTGGAATAGCCATTTGATAATACAGCCTGTTTGCCACCCAGCCTTGTATTTCTTCTTTACTGCAATGGCCTGCATTCATACGTTTATGGAAGGGATGATGGATATGGTAATACGCACCTTTTGCGCGTAATTGCTGTTCGAATTCTTCTTTTGTCCATGCAGGTTTCAACATGTTACACCTCTATTTGCATGCCATCGTAAGCCAGCTCAATGTTCTGCTCTTGTAATGCATGGAAAGCTGATGAATCTTCATTAAGCACGGGGTTAGTGTTGTTAATATGGATCAGCACCTTGCGCTTAACGTCAAAGCGATTGAGCAGTGCGATAGCACCATTTTCACCGTTCACTGGCATATGCCCCATTTGGGTACCTAACTTTTGACTAAAGCCATGATCAATCATTTCTTCGTTCACCCATAAGGTGCCATCGAAAAGCACGCACTCTGCGTCGGCCATAACCTGCTTCACGGTGTCGTTGGCTTGCATACACCCTGGCGCATAAAAAAGAACGTGCCCTGTTTGAGTATCGGTAATTTTAAGGCCAATATTATTGCCCGGAACAATGTTGTCGCGATAAGTAGAATAGGGGGGCGCGTTTGACTCTAGCACTACAGGTTGGAATATAAGCCCCTCTGCGCCTTCAGGCACAAAGGTATCGGTAAAGTCGGTGCTAATTGAGCGTTGCTGAAGGCCGCCGTGCCAGTGTTTCAGTACAGTAAACAAAGGAAAGCTGGTGGTTAAATCTTCGTTTACCACATCGGTACAGTACACAGGAAGCGGTAACCCTTCTCTTAGCGTAAGCAAGCCGGTGGTATGGTCTATTTGGCTGTCGGTAAGCACTATAGATGAAATACGTGTGCCTCGGGCAACGTGCTCTTCAGGCCAAAGCTGAGGATGGCTATTTATTTGTTCCCGTAAATCGGGAGAGGCATTGATTAATACCCATTTACTCCCGTCGACACTTACCGCAATGCTCGATTGGGTGCGGGGGGTTGTTTTAATGGTGTGCTGACGTGCGCCTTTGCAATTTTCGCAATGACAATTCCATTGAGGGAACCCGCCGCCTGCGCCTGCGCCAAGAATCAATACCTGCATAACTACTCCTTGGGTATTTGAAAAAGGCTGCAATAGCAGCCTTTTGATTACTTATCACGATGGCTTAGGTCTAACGGTTGCTGATATATAGCGTTACTTCAAAACCTAGGCGCATTTCAGTGTATTGAGGTTTAGTCCACATCGTCATTTCCTCTGTCTTTTTGGGTGAGTTCAATATGAGTATATGTTGATTATCTGTTAACAGATATCCTTCTAAAGGAGGAGAATTACCATGAATCATGATGATGTTTGGGCAGTGGCTAGCCGTTGCAAATAGGCCAGCAGCAAAGGAATAGGGCGGCCGGTAGCCGAATTAGCAGTACCATATTTAAATGCGGTACCAGCCACGTCCATATGAGCCCAAGGAAAACGCTTAGCGAAGCGAGACAAAAAGCAGCCTGCGGTAATCATACCTGGCGAGTTTTTCCCTGCGTTTGTCATATCGGCATGAGAAGAGGCTATAGCGTCTTGATATTCAGGCCATAATGGGAATGGCCAAATTGGATCTTGGGCGTGTTCACCAGCCTTAATCAGCGCTTGTTCTAGCGAGCGGGAATTACTCATTACGCCGCTGCACTTGTGGCCTAACGCCGTTATAGCAGCACCGGTTAGGGTTGCTATATCTATGACAGAGTGGGGGGCGAAACGCTCACTGTAACTTAACGCATCACACATTAGCATTCGCCCCTCTGCATCAGTGCTTATAACTTCAACGGTTTGTTTGGAATGAGTAGTGATGATATCGCCGGGCCGGTATGCATTACCGCCAATACTGTTTTCAGCGGTAGCCAATATTCCAATAATATTAATATTCAAGTCTAGTTCGGCTGCGGTTTTAATCACACCGAGTACGCAAGCTGCCCCCGCCATGTCGTAAATCATGTGGTGCATATCATTACCTCGTTTTAGGGTAATGCCACCGGAATCAAATGTAACTCCTTTACCTATTAAGACTATAGGCTTGGCGTTTTTCCCATTGTCGTTGCCACCATCGCCACCTTCATTTGTGAGAACATTACCTGAATAATGAATTACCGGCATAGAAGCAGGGAATGCTGATGCGCGATTAACCGCTAAATACGCATTCATGCCTAGTGCTTCCAATGTATCTTGGTCGATAATCTCGGTAGTAATTGTAGGATACGTATCCGCGAGTATTGTCGCTTGGTCGGCCAAATAAGCGGGGGTACATAAATTCGCTGGCATGTGAGATAAATCTCGCGCTAACCTCATACCTTTTGCCAGCGCTGTCTCATAATTAATGCAGGCTAGTAGTGCGTTTGAGGGAGCACCGGAAGCTAGCTCAGAACCGACATATGATGCCTCATCTAGAGCCACTTTAGATGCCACGTCTGTTGATGGTACTTGTATGCTTAAGCTAGGCATCTCGTTAGATGACAAGTGAGGGGAGGATTTATATCCTGTAAACTGGTAGCAACAAAAATGAAATGCCCGCAATAATTGGCTAACAAGTGTTATATCTAGCTTTCTCTGCCTACTTGCGCTTTGCATAGTGTGGGAAGTAGTGTGGTTGATAGTACTGTAAGTCGTTTTACAAGGCAGTACCAAAGTGATCGTTGCCGCCTTTAACGAAAGGGCGTACTTAAACATATCAACAAATAGCTTACGTGTGCCGTGACAAGCCGAAGGATGATCAAAGCTGAGGTTGATATTCTCTTCTAAATTACCCACTCCCCATATAAGCCATTGTTTTGCCGCCGTCTCTATAGGCCGGTGAAGTAACACCTTTTGGCCTTGCGAGCCTACAAATTCTTCATCGTTGAATATCTGCTGAATGAATGCTTGAGTACTATGTGGCATTTTTTGAATTGTGGGGTGTATATCAGTGGGTGAGCAAAGCCATATTACGCAATCGGCGACTACTTCGTGTAAGTTGCTGTGAGGTGCTAATGTTACGTTTGTCATGGGCGCCCTTGTTGGTTTGCTTTTAGGCGCTGTTTTTTCCCATAGCTCTTATTTCCAATCCCTTTAATTCCAGTCTCCTTATTTCCAGCTCCCTTGTTTCCAGCGCTGTTAATTGAAAAGCTAGCAGCAGGTTTTGGCCTAAAGCTTCTTACGGCGAAGGTAAAGGTAATAAGAGTGAGCACAAGTACAATCATTAGCTCATTTGCTGCAAGCTTTTCATACAACCCAAAGCGCAGTAGCTCAACGCCACTGGTAAACGGATTAAAGGCGCACACTTGATACAGCCATTCGCTTGCTTCTTGCATTTTCCACAATGGATAAAGCGCACTTGAAAGGAAAAACATTGGAAAGATAACGAAGTTCATCACACCAGCAAAGTTCTCTAATTGCTTAATGGAATTCGCCAGCAATAAGCCCAGCGAGCCAAGAAAAATAGACAGTAATGCAATGATTGGAAGCGCGTAGACATAACCTATTAAGGGTAATTTCACGTCAACAAGTAACGCAAAGCAAAAGAATAAATAAACCTGTATTGCTGATACCAGCGTGTTAGCCACCAATTTACTACATAGCAAAAATGAACGGGGTACTGGGCTCATTAGTAGTACCTTCATGCTACCCATTTCTCGGTCGTAAACCATAGACAGCGAACTTTGCATACTGTTAAACAATACAATCATGGCGGCTAACCCCGGCACAATGTATTCCTCATACAGAATGTAAGTCTCGTATGGCGGGATCATAGAAAGCCCTAGCGCCGAACGAAACCCCGCTGCAAATACGAACAGCCACAATAGCGGGCGAACTAAAGCACTCAACAATCGCGAGCGCTGTTGCCAAAATTTCAACATTTCTCGGGTTAATACACCCATAAAACAGCGCCAGTACATCATGCCTGAACCTTAGTCTGTGTAATTTGCTTGCACTTATAGAGGGTATGGGTATTAGTTTGCATGAGTAAGTGCCTCCCATAGCTGATGAATATCTAAGACCTGATGTTTATCAAGCAATGCCGAACAAATATCTCTTTCTACTAGTCGTCCATTTAGTAATATGGCGAGGGGATCAGTGGGCGATACCTCTTCAAATAGGTGAGTAGCCCACAGCACAGTCACTCCCTGTTTTAGCGCTAAGTCATGAACCACCGAATGAATTAACTGCCGAGAGGCAATATCTAACCCTACAGTGGGTTCATCAAGTAATAAGGCGCTAGGTTGGTGAATAAGGCATCTTGCTAACTCAACACGGCGTCTATGGCCACCATTTAAATGGCGTATCTTGGTATCTAGGCGGTCACTCAGGTCAAGTTCAGTTAATAAGTTATTAATGCGTGAAATTGACTTGTCTGGGGCGAGGCCGTGAAGCGAGGCAAAATAGGCTAAGTTTTGCTTTACGGTAAGGTCGATATCTAGCGTGCTTTGCTGAAACACCACGCCGAGATTTTTCATAATCGAAGCGCGGTTTTTTGTTATCGGCTTGCCATTAAATAAAATATTTCCTTGGCCAATTCGTTGTAACCCTGTGAGCAACCCAAATAGGCTACTTTTACCTGCACCATTAGGACCAAGTAAAATATTAAAGCCCGGTTTAAGGGTCAGTGAAATTTCATCAAGGGCTGTTACTTTGCCGTAAGCGTGAGTAATCCCTTGGATATCTATTTCCATTTAACGGCAATTCCCCATGGGTAACGACCGACCTTAATCGTTTTTTCAACATCGAGAGTTTCAGTATTAATAACCGACACGTCGCCGCTTACCCCGTTTGTTGTGAGTAGTAATGACTGGTCTTGGTTAAACGCTAATTGCCACACGCGCCTACCTACGACTATGTATTTCTCTACTTCAAACGTATTAGTGTTTACCACAGCAACACGATTTGCGGGGCCTAGGGCGACAAACGCGTAAGGGGAGTTTTTCATCAGCAATATACCAACGGGTTGTATTTTGTCGCGGTACACGCCTTTAACTGCAAAAGACAAGGTATGTACTTTTTGTTTAGTTTGAGTATCAAATAGAGTGACTGTGCCGCCAATTTCAGAACTTACCCAAAGGTACTTATCGTCAGCAGTAAAGTGTGCGTCTCGCGGGCGGGCGTCTACTAAGCTATTGGCAATGTTCTCGTGGGTGTTGGTGTCTATCCAGTGCACCATGTTTGTTGTTTCTGAAGTAACAACCATCATGCGGCCGTCATGGCTTACCGCTAACCCTTCAGGTTCAACCCCAACATCTATTTGTGCAATTACTTGGCTGGTGGGAATATCAATAACGGTGAGCAGGGCATCATCTTCATTGGCGGTGTAAATGGTAGTGCCATTGGGGTGAAGGGCTATGGTTTCAGGATCCTCACCTGACGGCAAGTCGCCAACAATAGTATGGGTGTCTAAATCGATAATTTGAATGCGATCAGAGTCTGATGCGCAAATGTAAGCATGGGCTTGGTCAGCGCTTAATATAAAGCCCCTTGGACGCTCACCAATGTCTAGCGTATCGGTGACTTCAAATGTATTCATATCAATAATTGAAAGCGTATTGTCTTTTTCATTCGTCACATATGCCTGTGGCATAGCACTTACACTCAGACTAGTGGCCCATAAACCGAGTAACCAAATACTAGTAACTACAAATTGCGTTCTCATAGGGCGTCCTTACAAGTAGTGGTGGCATCACCTAGGGTGTCTAGTTCATCGCGTTGGTGTAAAAAGCCAGGCAGGGGGGCGTGGATCACTAGCGCTTCTTCGTGTGCTAACGCGATGGGCTGGCGAAGTTGGCGGGTGCCTATTCTAAAGGTGAGTTGCCTACCCTTGTACGCTGCAATACTGAGTTGGTCATCTACTAATGCGTTAAATAATTTTGTACCTGTAACAGGCTCAAGGGTATCAGAATCATTGTTTTCACTTCGCTGCAATGCGGTCGATATGGCGATAATGGCTGCATAAGCAGCAAAGTCTACGTCATTCATATTGCGCGAAAACTTTTCCTTAAAACGATTTTGCAGCTGCCTTGCGCCCCATTGCTCATGAGTAAAATGCCACCCTAATGGTTTCAAACCTGCCGACCCCATAATGGGCACAATAAGGTGGGTATTAAAGGGTAAGCTGTAGGCATACTGACCTTGGGTGTCGGCAGAAAAAATAGCGTCGTAAGGTTTCTTAGTTCGAGTAAAAAGGGGAATTTCAGAAAATGCAGAGCGTCGTAAGTCAAAACTTGCCTGCCATATTTTCTCTTCAACAATATTTAACTTAAACTTCTTCGCGGTACGTAAAAACGCGTTTAAGTAAGCCTGATCACTTTCATGGGTGCCGCGCAAGGTTAATACCGAGCTCAAACGCTTAGTTCTAAGCCATTGACCCAGCGCATCGGTTTTCATTTGGTAGCTAGGGTAGGTGTGTAGTACGTTAAGTTCGCAGTGCTGTTGGCGAAATGCATCCTTGCCACTGGCTACATTCACCACTAATGCGCTGGGGTTAATAGACACCACCGAACGAACGGCTTGTTCATATTGAGCGTCTGGGCTATCGATAAGCACCACAGAGGTATTGGCAATCACATCGGTAGCCGCTGAGTCAAAAGCGCCTTGGTGGGCAAGCGATAGCGAATAGCCCAAAAATTTTCCCGTAATATTGGCATCTTCAATGCCAATTTCGGCACCCGCAATTCCTTCGTCATTAGGGCGGATTAAATACGAAGGCGTCCCTGCGGGGGTAGGGCGTTCCACCTTAATATAAACAATGTTCGTAGCGCTAGGTTGGGTTTCAGCTTGCCCTCCATATTTACTTTCAGACTGACTCCCAGATTGGGCATGAACATTGGCATGCAAGGCCGATACGCTTATCAATAGGATTGATACTCCTATCCATACTTTTACTTTTTCCATGAACCAGCGAAGGGCTTTTCTCACACTTCTATTCACACTTCTTTTTTGAAAGTGTGCCTTTTGTCAGTCGCGATACAAAAAGGGTATATGGCATTATTCCCGAATAACATCCTCCTAAAGGAGGAATGCTATGGCGCTAAAGTAGCATTAGTGAATGCCTGTCTGCGCATTAGTATTGAAAGTACTTAGCGTCAAGAGAGTTTCTCGTAGTGACTTGTTTGCGGACCTTTTATTTTATTCCCTTCATACTTTTAAGCTTGAGTGTATTAAGTGCCAGTGTTTTTGCTCGGTCTTTTGATGACATTATCGAAAGTAAGAAGATTAATATCGCGGTTTATATTGATTATCCACCTTACTCGTACATGGAAGCGGGTTCAGCGAAAGGAATAGATGTTGATATAGCTAAAGAAATTGCTGCTAAATTCAATGTTGAACTAGTGTTAACTTGGATGACCCCGGGAGAAACGACGGAAGATGATTTTCGTAATTTTTTATGGAAAGGGCACATTATTCACAAAGTAAAAGCTGACTTAATGATGCGTGCTCCCTACGACCGTTCTTTTTCCCAAAAACGGGACGATATTGGCCTGCTAGCGAATGAGTTAGTTCACATGTTCGCACCGTATCAACAAGAAAGTTGGCAGATAATTCACAACACAGAACAATTGCCAGAGGTAGAGACCATGGCGGTGTTTCAATACCATAAGATTGGCGCTGAAATTGACAGTATTCCTCATTTTTACCTCACCTCGGCCTTTGGCGGAAGGTTACGAGATAACACAACGCAATATGTCAGTAATGAGCTCGCCATTGATGCCATGAAAAAAGGTGATGTTGATGCGGTAATGGGGCTTCGAACACAAATCAGTTATTTGTCTCAATTTGTTGATAACGCGAAATTTAAGCTTGCTAGTAATGCGTTCCCCTTGATAGGGAAGCAGAAGTGGGATTTAGGTATTGCGGTACATAACGACTACCGAACCCTCGCGTATGAAGTTGGTGATGTAATTACCGAGATGGTACAGACCGAAAAAATGGCGCAGATTTTCAGTCAGTATCATGCCACCTATGAAATGCCTGCTTACTATGCAATCGAGCTCTAGTTCCTCAAATTGCTCAAGTGCTTTGGGCATGCTTCCTATTAATTCCTCCTCCTAAAGGAGGGGACAATTCACTCAGCCGTTCCATAGGCACGCCCATCGGGCACCGCTATTCTAATTCTATCGAATAGTCTGCAAGTCAGATCCATTCATGGCCAATACGCAATTAGGAAACGTTATGAATAAACCACTACCATTAAAAAGAATTGCCTTAGCTTTATTGGTTTGTGCGGGGGCAATCTCCCCCGTTCAAGCTAACGTGACCGACAAAGATATACAAAACGACCAAGCCACTACTGACGATATCGTATCGTATGGCATGGGGTTGCGCGCCCAGCGATACAGCCCACTATCTGCAATTAACAAAGACACTATCGAAGAAATTCGCCCAGTTTGGGCATTTTCACTTGGCGGCGAAAAGCAGCGGGGCCAAGAGTCTCAGCCTATGGTGAAAGATGGCGTTATGTATGTCACGGGCTCTTACTCTCGAGTTTGGGCCATTAATGCTATGACTGGTGAAGAGTTGTGGCAGTACGAAGCCCGTTTGCCCGATGGCATTATGCCTTGTTGTGATGTAATTAATCGTGGCGTTGCCCTTTACGACAACCTGGTTATATTCGGTACTTTGGATGCCAAATTAGTCGCACTTGATAAAGACACGGGCAAAACCGTGTGGAAGAAAAAGGTAGAAGATTACAAGGCCGGATATTCTATTACTGCCGCGCCTATTATTATTGATGGCATGGTGATCACAGGGAATTCGGGCGGCGAGTTTGGTGTTGTGGGCAAGGTATATGCCTTTGACGCCAAAACTGGCAAGCAAGTGTGGGTTAGACCTACCGTTGAAGGCCACATGGGGTATATGTGGAAAGACGGCAAAAAAACCGAGAATGGTATTTCTGGCGGCGAGGCGGGTAAAACTTGGCCTGCAGATTTATGGAAAACTGGCGGCGCTGCAACTTGGCTAGGCGGCACTTATGATGCTGATACAGGACTGTTATTTTTTGGTACAGGTAACCCATCACCGTGGAACTCACACCTTCGCCCCGGCGATAACTACTTCTCTTCATCTCGTTTAGCAATTGACCCTAAAACCGGCAAAATTGTATGGCACTTTCAAACCACGCCTCACGATGGATGGGACTTTGATGGTGTAAACGAGCTTATATCCTTTGACTATGAAGAGTCTGGCAAAACAGTGAAAGCCGCTGCAACAGCCGATAGAAATGGTTTCTTTTATGTATTGAACCGTGAGGATGGAGATTTCATCCGAGGCTTTCCATTTGTAGATAAATTAACGTGGGCCAATGGCTTAGATGAAAATGGACGACCGCTATATATTGAAGATGTTCGCCCAGGTAACCCATCATTGTCGGACGACGGTAAGAAAGGTGCACAGGTTGTAGCTCGTCCTGCTTTCTTAGGTGGAAAAAACTGGATGCCAATGGCGTATTCACCTGATACAGGTTTGTTTTACGTACCTTCCAATGAATGGGAAATGGATATTTGGAACGAAACCACCTCGTATAAAAAGGGCGCAGCTTACCTAGGTGCTGGGTTTACCATCAAATCCGTCAATGAAGACTATATTGGTGTACTTCGCGCCATAGACCCTAAAACTGGTGAAGAAGTGTGGCGTTATAATAACTTTGCGCCGCTGTGGGGTGGGGTGATGACCACTGGCGGCGGGTTGGTCTGGACAGGGAATCCAGAGGGCTACTTAATGGCCTTTGACGATAAAACCGGAGAGATGGTTTATAAGTTCCAAACAGGCTCAGGCATTGTAGGTTCACCTGTAACTTGGGAGATGGAAGGCGAGCAATATGTGTCTGTGCTATCTGGCTGGGGCGGCGCAGTACCTTTATGGGGCGGTGAAGTAGCTAAGCGGGTTAAACACCTTAACCAAGGTGGCACGGTATGGACATTTAAGTTACCTAAACGCTACGAGCAAGTAGCTAAAAACTAACCACCTATAAGTACAATTGAAGCCGATACTGTTAAAGGTATCGGCTTTTTTATGTTTGATTTCCTCTTTATCCTCCCAAAGGAGGAGCCTTTCAAAACCAAAGTAGAGTTACCGCAATTATCACATTAAGTATAATTTTTTCATCAGCTTCCGAGGATGTATGAATGATGAAAGTTAAAGTATCCCTTTTAATTACAACGCTTTTTCTGGCCCTAACGGCCCACAAGTTAGCTGCACATGGCAACGTGACGCCACAAGGCGCTGACAGCTCTGAAATGCAAAAAATTACCGATGGTGATGAGTCTGAAGATGGCTGGGTGTTTGAAAACCCTTATCGTAATTTAGACCAAGAGACACACAAAAAAGTGTATGAATTTGGTGAGTCAGCCTATTCTAATAACTGCGCCGTATGTCATGGCTTGCATGCGCAGTCAGGTGGCATAAACCCCGATTTGCGTTTGCTCGATCCAGAAAGTATGGAAGACGATGAATGGTACGTTGAGCGACTTCGTTTTGGTTCATCAAAAGGCATGCCTGCATTAGGGGGTATACCCGAGGGACAATCAGAGCCTATTTTAGATCAAGAGACATTATGGGCTATTAAAACCTATGTAGAAGCACGAAGAATAGTAGCAATTGAAGAAGGCGAGATTGAAGTAGATTAAATACATTCCCGTTTTGTCGGCCGGGTCGAGAAATCGCCCGGCTTTTTTGTGCGGTTAAATTACAGCAATGGACCACATGAACTTCGGATAATAAGCTCACAATCTAAAGTGTATTGTTGTGGTTCATGGCGTTTAAGTACTTGCTCTTCAATAAGTTTTTTTGCGGCTCTAAAACCCAGTTCGCGAATGGGTTGCCTCACAATAGCCCTGATAACGCCATTCACCAGCAGCATGGCCAACTAAGTCGTTCACAATACCTATCTTGGTATGCCCCAGAGAAACGAGGTGGTTCACTGCAGTGCGACTAGCTGATACTTCATCACAGTTAAGCGAAGTATCTACGTGGACATTTATAGGGGCAATTTGAACAACCGGCTTATTATGTTTACACACAGCTAGGTTATTCCTATTACAATTTGTCCGACTACCCATTGGCCTTAAATGACTACCTTCGTGGAGAGCGTATTTTCTATGCTTTAAATGATAAGAAAAGCTTGAGTATTGTAACGAGCTATATTGGGCTAGCATTGGGTGCTCAGGTGACTACGAAGGTGCAATAACGGCATATCAAGCGGCTTTAAAAAATGCGACTTCTTTAGGAAGTGAGGCCGAAACATCTCAGGTGTTATATAGCCTAGGTGGTTTGAAAGCAAAGCTGGGAGATCACCGAAGCGCATAAAAGTATTTCTACAGTTCACTAGAAGTAGACACCAAACTAGGTGTAAAACATTGTGGCCACGCATTTTGATATGTGAAATCAGCGTTTGAAAGCAAACCTTTAGTGATATACTTTTAATGTTGCAGAAATAGGTTTATTTCATGACGGACGTGATGATTATTGATGTACCTGAGGTATTAAACACACCTATATTATTATTTTAAAGTGTGTGTTGTTTGTATAAGGATCTTACATGGTTAGGCTTATGCCTATGCTTTTCGCACTGTTTTTTATCATGCAAAGTACAGCTTGCTATAGCACTGCTTTATTTGAAGATAAGGCGTTAGAGTACGATTTAGCTGGGCAGATAGAATTTGCAGTTGCTGATGGTGATACCCTAGTAGGAAACGAATTATGGGTAGATGACGAGAGTAAAATAAGCCGCGAACCCCATCAATATTTGCACTTTCGGGTGACCATTGAAAATGCACTTAATCAGCCCGTTCCCCTTTGGTTTTCTATCACTTTTCCTTCGATTGAGCATCTGTACGTGTCAGATGGCACCAACACATGGATAACCGGCGACGCGTTGCGATTTTCAAGCCGAGAAGTGCTGGTACCTAACTACCATTTCCCGTTCATTCTTCCCGCCCAAGATAAAATGCAAATCTATGGTTATATGGAAGGTAAAATACTGCGCTATAACTTTTTTGTTGCCACCCCCGAAAAGGTGAACAAAATGTATGTCGACACGCTGCAGCGTGATATGACATTTTTCGGGGCTATGTCGATACTAACCATTCTTAGTTTGGTTGTTTTTACTATTACTAGAAAGGTGGCATTTTTGAGTTTCGCCGCTTTTATCTTTGCCACATCATTTTGGTTTTTTAGGGTATTTGGTTACGCGTTTGAAATTTTATGGCCAAACACGCCCCAGTTAAATGATATCACTTATGCAGGGAGTATTTACGCCGTGGTATTAACGGCAGGATGGACCGTTTTTTCTAGTTTGAAGCGCCCGAATAGGACTGTGTATGGCTTGAGGTTTGCTAACGTTTGCGGGTTAATCTTGCCTATTCTCGGCTTGCTGGTATGGCACTACATAGGGTTAGATGAAGCGTTACGTTTACCCGTTATTTTACTGTTTCCCTTTGTTATTTTCGCAAGCTTTGTTATTTACAAAGAACACAAAAATGGTTCCGACAGGGCCAAGTGGCTGGCGGTGACAGTTTTTCCTGTAGTATTAAGTGCCTTTTCACTCGTGCTTATAGCCCTTTTCGGTATTGACCTTCAATTAGAACCCATCACCACGTTCATGGTTGGTGTATTGATCACGTGCATGTTCATGGTGATATTAGCGTCTCGGCTGTTCGTGAAGATTGTTCAAAAAGAGCGAGATACCGAGAAGGCCAACGCATTATTAAAAAGCGAGCAGGCGTCGAAACTTGAAGCATTAATTCAAGAGCGGACAAAAGCATTACGCGCATCAAATGAGATGCTAAAAAAGCTGGCTGCTAACGATGGGTTAACGAACTTACCAAACCGAAGAAGCATCGACTTATTCGTAGACGCCAGCTTTTCATCCGAGGCGGATAATCATCATATTGCTGTGGCACTGATAGACCTAGATCATTTTAAAAATATAAACGACACCTTTGGGCATGATGCAGGTGATACGGTATTGATTGAAATAGCGAATATACTGCGACCTTTGAATAGTGAGCAATGTATCGCTGGTAGATTTGGTGGTGAAGAGTTTGCCATCATTCAACAAAACGTAAGTGAACAGCGTTTTAGCGATACGCTAGCCGATATTCACACGCAAATTAATGCATTGAGCCTTCAGCAGCTTAGCGGTTTAAAAATTGGCGCTTGTATAGGTTGGACAATATGTAAAAACGCTACCGATATCGTTCACGCATTCAGACGTGCAGATAACGCCTTATACAAAGCAAAAGATGCGGGGCGCAATAGAGTTATTGCGGCTGTTCTACGTTGATTCGAGTAGTTGTCACCTAGGCAGAAGCCAAACAGAACGCCTGCCGGAAAGCCCGTTACAAAACCTAGTTCAATTTCAAAATAGCATGGTGTCGTTCATGGTCTAAATCATGATGTCGTTCTTCACCCTCGTCCTACCATAATATTATGCACCTAAAAAAAACCTTTCGAAAATATCCTCTATTACGGTCAAAAGTTTAAGAACTAATTTGGTTTATTGCTATCATTGTTATCTTTTGCTCTTTGTTTTCCTTTCTAAATATGCACTTTCAATAACAAAATTCAGTCGTTTTTCATTTTAGCTTAATTGGTAGTGTTTACATTAAGTGTAAATGTAATCTGGATTTTATTTTGTTATCTAGTTGAATTTAAATGGTTTGTTTTTATTTGAAATATAAATGAAAACTATTTGTTAAAAAAGTTGTTGACGTTAAATTTTAAAAATGGTCATATGCCCCAATGTTGAGCGTATGACCTATTTGATTTGTCCCAACGGTTTTTGCTCATAGCGAACAGAGAATATGCGCAGACACGAGTCTGATGAAAATTCCAATCACTTTATAAAACCGAACATAGAAACTTGAGGGTTCACCATGTTAGAAAATAACCAGCTTCAACAAGCGACTTCTCGATCTAATTTTAAAATTGCAGGGTTAAGCGTACTGGCATCAGCGATTATGGCTGCCATGGCGCCGTCACTTGTAGTGGCTCAGGAATTAAGCGAAGCAAAACCTATGTATGTGCCGCCGAGTGAACCTAATGAGTTTCTAGATGGTCGTGTTCAAGTTAATTTTCTCGCTATGCAGAACTATCAGGCTATTCAAGCAAAAGACGGCGCGTTTCGCCCAGAGGATGAGACTCAGTCAGATGGTTTTGGCCGTTTGCGCGTTAACTTGATGTTCAAGTTTAAAATTACCGACAACATCACTGCTGATATTGATATTGCTGAAGAACCTAATGACTTTGGTAATAATGGCGACAGAGACTTCTCGTTCCACCAAGATTTCGCTGGCATCGAGTTTGATATGTTTGGCCTTACGGGTTATCAAAAAGAGAATTCAAGCCTTATTTTGCGTGTAGGTAACATTGGCGCATCTCCTTTTCAGTTCAAAGGATTCCAAGATGGCGCTGACAACCAAGGTAACGCGTTAATTGGAAATGGAATTAACGACTACGCCACAGCTGAAAACGGTATTCAGTTGAGCTACACCGAAACCTTTGACAGCGGCATTCTTCGTTCATACAACGTGGCGGGTCACATGACTACGTCTAGCTTCGGCGAAGCGTTCCAAGAAGACCGAGGCTACAACTATCGGTTGCAAGGTACCCTTGAGTTTAAAGGGGGGTTCAAAGCCGGCTTAAACGTTTTTCAAGCTAATCAGGGCGACCAGCTTGTATTCGCTGATGGTGTAGCAAGCCTTGATGGCGTTACGACCACTAACTATCGTTTCGGCGATGGCGAAAACTATAACTTTTCAGCCTCTGCATCTAGTGAGCGTGACACCCATGTCGGTGCACTGCCAGGCTTGAACCAGTCAATTATGCAATTGAACTTAGCTTACCAACCGTCTGATCAAACGAGTGTTATTGTGATGTTGGGTAAAGCGTCTGACGACTACACCTTTGCCGATTCCGATGGTAACGCGGTGGCGGGTATTACTTACTTTGGTACCGGTGGCGTGTTAGACCCAACCGGTACAACCTTTGATTCAAACCAAGTGATTGAAGGCGATTCATCGGTGCAGTACTGGGCGCTAGAAGCCCAGCAATATATTCTTCCTGAGAAGCTTTACGTAGCTGCACGTTACGCAGAGTCAGAAAATACCTCTGACCTTATTGAACAAACTGATAACGATGTAACCCGCTTACAGGTATCAGCAGGTTACTGGATTAACGACAGAACGTTGTGGAAAGTAGAATACGTTAATCAAGATGAAGGCGTTAACTCAGGCGGTCAAATTGGCACTGGCTTCGACGGCATCACGTCTGAAATTTCAGTGAAGTTCTAATTTAATAAACGTTCAACAGCGTCAGCGGTTTTATCTAAAACGTTGACGCTTTCAAACCAACCAAAACATTAAGTAATGAAACGAGTATGACTTTTATCCCCATCGAAAATGAAGGGGAGGAGGAAGTCATACCCTTCAAAACCTAAAGGGGAACTACCCGATGTTGAAAAAATTATCTTTAGTGATTGCCAGTGCATTGGTGATAACCACGGCGGCGCAAGCTGAAACTATTACCATCGCAACGGTAAATAATGGCGACATGATTGCCATGAAAGAACTGAGTAGCGACTTTGAAAAGAAAAACCCAGGTATTGATTTAAAGTGGGTAACGCTGGAAGAAAACATTCTACGCCAACGTGTCACTACCGACGTAGCCACTGGCGGCGGCCAATACGATGTCATGACAATAGGTACTTATGAAGTACCTATCTGGGGTAACCAAGGTTGGCTGGAAGAGCTTGATGGCCTTGGTGCTGATTATGACGTAGAAGATTTACTGCCTGCTATTCGTAGTGGTCTGTCAGTAGATAACAAACTCTATGCAGCACCGTTTTACGGCGAAAGCTCAATGGTGATGTACCGCACTGACTTAATGGCCCAAGCCGGTCTTGAAATGCCAAAAGCACCTACATGGAAATTTATCCGTGAAGCAGCCGAAGCAATGACCGACAAAGACGCAGGTGTTTATGGCATTTGTCTTCGTGGTAAAGCGGGCTGGGGCGAAAATATTGCATTGCTAACGTCTATGTCTAACTCGTTTGGCGCCCGCTGGTTCGATGAAAACTGGAAGCCTCAGTTTGACTCCAAAGCATGGAAAGACACCTTAGAATACTATGTTGATGTAATGGAGAAATACGGCCCTCCAGGTTCATCAGCGAACGGCTTTAATGAAAACCTAGCGCTGTTCCAAACCGGTAAATGCGGTATTTGGATTGATGCAACGGTTGCAGGCGGTTTTGTGACAAACGAGAAAGATTCTGAAGTTGCCGATAAAGTTGGCTTCGCACTAGCACCGGATAACGGCCTAGGTAAACGCGGAAATTGGTTGTGGGCATGGACATTAGCTATTCCTTCTAGCAGTAAGAAGAGCGATGCAGCGATGAAGTTCATCAGCTGGGCTACCTCAAAAGAATACTCTGCATTAGTGGGTGAAAAGAAAGGCTGGGCGAATGTACCTCCAGGTACGCGAGCGTCGCTTTACGAAAACCCTGAGTACATGAATTCGGCACCTTTTGCGCAAATTACCCTTGATTCTATCAACTCTGCAGATCCAAAAAATCCAACGGTGGAGCCAGTGCCCTATGTGGGTGTCCAGTTTGTTGCTATTCCTGAGTTTCAAGGCATAGGAACAGCAGTTGGTCAGCAGTTTAGTGCAGCACTAACGGGCCGCATGACGGTAGACCAAGCACTTCAAAGCTCTCAGCGACTAGTTGAAAGAGCCATGCGCAAAGCGCGTTACCCAAAATAATAAAACGTTAACTACGGGTAGGTGCAAGGTGCACTTACCCACTTTTCTCACTTGTAAGGGGCTTAGCAATGGCGACTACCCAATCTCGTACCCTAGCCAAAATGATGCTGTTTCCTTCGGTCACCTTGCTGTTAGCTTGGATGATTGTTCCGCTTTGCATGACGTTATATTTCTCGTTTTTAGATTATAACTTGCTCATGCCTGGCGATAATGAATACATAGGCTTTTTGAACTACGAGTTTTTTCTTACCGATCCTGCTTTTATAGAGTCATTTTTCAATACCTTATTGCTAGTCGGCGGTGTGCTGTTTATTACCATCTGCGGCGGTATTGGTTTAGCCATATTGCTCGACCAAGCCATATGGGGCAGAAACTATGTCCGCATAATGGTATTGGCACCGTTTTTTGTTATGCCAACGGTTTCCGCATTGGTGTGGAAAAACATGTTTATGAACCCGGTAAACGGGCTGTTTGCTCACCTTGCCGAGTTTTTTGGTGCAACCCCTATCGATTTCTTTGCACAAATCCCGTTGCTTTCAATCATCATTATTGTGTCGTGGCAGTGGCTGCCGTTTGCAGCGCTAATTTTACTTACCGCTATTCAATCGTTAGATAGAGAGCAATTGGAAGCGGCGGATTTAGATGGTGCCGGCCCGTTCAGTAAATTTATTTACATTGTGCTGCCGCATTTATCACGGGCAGTTACCGCAGTCATTCTTATTGAAACCATTTTCTTGCTGTCTATTTTTGCAGAAATTCTGGTTACTACGAGTGGTGGCCCAGGTTATTCCTCTACCAATATTACGTACTTAATTTACACCCAATCGCTACTTCAGTTTGATGTGGGCGGCGGTTCAGCAGGTGGAATTGTGGCAGTCATTATTGCCAATATTGTTGCCATCTTCTTAATGCGCCTTATCGGCAAGAATTTGGAGGGCTAGGTAATGAACAGCACGAATAAATCAAAAGTTATTTACACCATTTTAGCGTGGACCATCAGTGGGATGATTTTCTTTCCTATTCTTTGGACCATGATCACCAGCTTTAAAACGGAATCTGAAGCGATTTCAGCCACGCCAAGCTTATTTATGTTTGAGTGGACGCTAGAGAACTACAAAGATGTGTTAGCTCGCTCACCTTATTTCGATCACTTTATGAACTCTGTGATCATCTCATTAGGGTCAAGTTTGCTGGGACTGCTGATTGCTATTCCGGCTGCATGGTCGATGGCCTTTGTGCAAACTAAGCGAACTAAAAACCTATTGATGTGGATGTTATCAACCAAAATGCTTCCACCGGTTGGGGTGCTAATTCCTATCTATCTGTTGTTCCGTGATTTCGGTCTGCTAGATACACGCTTAGGTTTGGTAATTGTAATGACCCTCATTAACTTACCTATCATGGTGTGGATGCTTTACACCTATTTCAGAGAAATTCCTCATGAAATTCTTGAAGCGGCACGAATGGACGGCGCGGGCATTAAAGAAGAGATTTTTCACGTGTTACTACCAATCGCCTTACCCGGCATTGCGTCAACCTTGCTGCTCAACGTTATTTTGGCGTGGAATGAAGCATTTTGGACACTCATTCTTACCGCCGCGAATGCAGCCCCGCTAACTGCCTTTATTGCCAGTTACTCAAGCCCAGAAGGCTTATTTTACGCGAAATTATCAGCAGCCTCTGTGATGGCTGTGGTGCCAATCCTCATTCTTGGTTGGTTCAGTCAAAAACAATTAGTGCGCGGATTAAGTTTCGGCGCGGTTAAGTAGGAGTATTCCAATGGGAAGCATTACTTTAAAACAAGTGACAAAAAGCTTTGGCGACGTAAATGTTATTAAGCCGCTAGATTTACATATCCGCGACGGTGAGTTCATTGTATTTGTTGGGCCATCGGGCTGCGGTAAATCTACCTTACTTCGTATGATTGCAGGGCTTGAAGATACGACTAGCGGCAACATAGATATTGATGGTGAAGATGCCACGAATATGCCGCCAGCGAAACGTGGCTTGGCTATGGTATTTCAGTCTTACGCGTTGTACCCGCATATGTCTGTGCGCAGCAATATTGCGTTTCCGCTTAAGCGCGCAAAAGTTGCCCCTGCAGTGATTGACGAAAAAATTGAAAAAGCCGCAAAAATGCTGAACCTAACCGATTATCTTGATCGCAAGCCTGGTCAGCTATCGGGTGGGCAGCGTCAGCGTGTGGCGATTGGCCGTGCTATTGTGCGCCAACCTTCGGCATTTTTGTTCGATGAGCCCTTATCTAACCTCGATGCTTCGCTTCGGGTTAACATGCGTTTGGAAATTTCAGAGCTTCACAAAAGTTTAGATACCACCATGATTTACGTTACGCACGATCAGGTTGAAGCCATGACTATGGCTGATCGTATTGCGGTATTTAATGGCGGTATTATCGAGCAGGTAGGCACGCCGCTAGAGCTATATCAAAAGCCAGTTAACCGCTTTGTAGCTGGGTTTATTGGCTCGCCAAAAATGAATTTCATTGATGTGATGCCTAAAGCTGGCGACGACACACATGCCATTGGCGTGCGACCAGAACACTTAAAAATTACCCAAGAGCGAGGGTTGTGGTCAGGCAAGGTAGGCGTAGTAGAGCACCTTGGCTCTGAAACCTTTTTACATGTGCATGTAGAAGGCGCTGGTACGCTCACGGTTAAAGCTGACGGTGATTGTCCGGTGAGCTATGGCGATAGGATTAACTTAACTGCTGCAGAAAGTAAAATTATGCATTTTGACAAAGGTGGCGTAACTATTCCCTCACTTTCTTGGGGCGAAGAGCGTGTAGCATAATTCGTTTTTAGTTGATGTGCGGGTTATTGCATTCAAGAGTAGCCTGCACGTTTTTAAGGACGAAATATACAAGGATTATCAAATGGGTAGCAGTAAAATCTCCCTTGACAGTACAGGCATTCAGCTCGTTATTTTCGACTGTGATGGGGTGTTAGTAGATAGCGAAGTGCTATGCAAGCGGGTAATCATTGCCATGTTGGCCGACTTAGGTGTAGTGGTTTCAAGTGCTTACTTTGACGAGCATTTTTTAGGTAAAAGTTATGAATCTGCACAAAAGCAGATTTTAACCGACTTCACCATTTCACTTCCAGCTGAGTTCAGAGATAATTATTTAACGGCGTTGTTACAGGTGTTTGCTGAAGAGTTACAAACTACTCCCAAGCTTAACCGTGTGCTCGCGCACTTGAATGTCAGAAGCTGCATTGCGACTAGCAGTAGCCCAGAGCGGGTTGCGTTTGCGCTAGAAAAAACAGGGCTTCGTTCTTTTTTTAAAGGGCGTATTACCACAAGTACCGAAGTGTTACATGGGAAGCCAGCCCCCGATATATTCTTACTTGCCGCATCGAAGATGGGCGTCAAGCCTAAGCACTGTTTGGTTATTGAAGACTCAGAAGCGGGTATACAAGGAGCATTGGCCGCTGACATGCAGGTCGTTAAGTACACCGGAGCAAGCCACTTAAAAGGCTTACCGCCAACTAACGTAGATAAGAATGACAACACCATGTCGATTTCTCATTGGTGTGAGTTTTTCAATCTTTACCCCAGTTTAAAAACAACCGTTGAGGTATAAAGTGTTCTTCAATGGATGGAGTCAGAGGCAAGACGTAAACCTTAACGTAAATCCATAAACCTTGTTATCGAACAGCCGCTCAAAAATGCGAAATGTCGTTAAAACTAAACCGTTTGCTGATGGGCTGAAAGGTGTCTTAACAAAGCGTATATCTGCTTTGGTGGAAGTTTGGTTGGTTCAAACTCGGTTTGCGATAATCGAGCGAGTAACTCAGTAAAAATTGGCGTACTGCCAGCATAACCCATATTCCACTCTGTAAAGGTGGGTTTATCGATATATTCGTAGCTGGAGATAATGACATCAGAGTGTCGAGCATCGTCTGAAATATGGAAAAATAATTCATTAACCGCTTCGCGCTCACCTTCTAAAGCTTGCACAAAATAGCGGTTGTCATAGCAAAGCATTCCGCAAATCCCAAGCGATTGATTGTTTTTACGGGCAACAGTTAAGATATCTTTCATATCTGAGAGCGACATATCTCTGGTTGCCGAACTTAAATAGATTAAGCGCACGATATTTTTCATAGAATTATTAATACTCCTTTTGGTAAAAACAAACTATAAGTCTATTAAGAATAGATAGAGCAAAAGGATGAAATCTTCAACTGTATGGTGAATTCTAATCTGCCTAAAATGGCAATGATATACACTAACGCGCCATCTGAGTTGGCTGATTTTTTACCCGCAGGCCTTGTCACTCATTGTTATTCATCAGTCAAAAAACTAAAAAAAGCACTGCGTTCCAATACGCCAGACAAAATCTTCTTCCATATTAATGATGCACAAAGTGAGTCAGACAGCATAGAAATAGTAGACTATGTGCGAACGTCATTAGCATCGCATAGTAGCACCTTGGTTATCTGCGCGAGTGATGCCGTTTCTACCACACCGAGCCAAATAATGAATAGGGCCGATGTGGACGATGTTATCCGCTTAAATAAGGAGGACGCTGCGTTTGTACAGCGTAAAATTGCTCGCATTATTAAGCGTATTAGCATTGCTAATAAGCATCTAATAGAGAAAGATGCGCAAGTGAATATGCTCACCTCGGTGAATCGATTTTCCCATCAACGACAGAATATTCAGGCATTAATCGCATCCTATGCGGAAACGTTGCTGCATTTTTGTGGTGGGCACAGTGGTTTAGTGGTTACTCCCGCTAAAGTTACCTGTGTACCCACATCACAGCCCTCAATTAGCCAGAGCCAACTTGATGAAGTAGACCATGATACAAAGCAATACATCATCAACCTAGCCCTGCAATGTAAAGCCCCCGTGGTTAACTTATCACCAGAGCTTGCGCCTATGCGGTCATTAATTGACATGTTGCCAAACCCAGTAGTGAGCTATTTGGTATTTCCGCTAATTGTTTACAACAATAACTTGGCTTCCATTCTCTGTTTCATAAGCGAGGAAGCGCTAGATAGCGTATCTACCACGAAGCTAAACGTTATGCGTGATGCTTCTTTACAGCTTAAAATAATATTAGAAAGGCGATTTGCAGAATCGCGAATGGCCACGCATTATCAGCGTTTAAAAGAAACTTTGGCCGAGCTAAAAACGACCCAAGATCATTTAATTCATGTAGAAAAGATGGCGTCTGTTGGGCACATGGCAGCAGGGATTGCCCATGAAATAAACAACCCGTTAGCGTTTGTTATTAGCAACTTCGACCCCCTCGACCATTATGTGGAAACGTTAATCCACATGGTGGATTTGCATGAACAGCTCATTCAATCCATTAACGAGATTGAGCAGCCAGTAAACCAGAAGATCACCCAGTCAATACAAAGCTTTAAACAAACCAGTGATATTGATTTTGTGACCGAAGACATTAAAGCACTTGTTCATGATTCGAAAGAAGGCTTACTGAGGGTAAGGGATATCATTAGTGATTTGGGGAGCTATTCTCGAAAAGAGTCACTTGAGAATCAGTTGCTAAACATCAGTGAGGTAACCAGAGAAACCGTTCGAATGCTCAAATATGAATTGAAAGAAGACGTTGAGGTTCAACTAGTGATTGATAGTGATATTCAGATAACTTCTCATAAAGGCTTCATACAACAGATAATTGCAAATTTGATTAAAAATGCGATTCAGGCTCACGCTACATCAGATAAGCAAACTCAGCAGAAAATTATAAAGGTCGCAGTCGCGGAAAAACCAGAGTTTGTGCTAATAAATGTTTCGGATAACGCGGGGGGAATAGCAGAAAAAAGTCGAAAACATATTTTTGACCCTTTCTTCACGACTAAAGATGTTGGCAAAGGAACTGGAATGGGGTTGTCTGTCTGCTCTAATTTAGCGAAGAAAATGCAAGGGACGTTAGCACTTGCTCCTATGGAAGAATCGAGCGACCTAGATACCACGTTTACGCTTAAGTTACCCAAGCAGGTGGGAGATAAATAACTTAACGCCTTCCTAGGTTTAACATGCCTATTCGTTGATCAGCGAATAAGCTTTTATTTGGCTTTCTCGACTTTTTGCTTCAGTGTTGTACAGTGCAACTGCTTTATCGACGTATAAAATTATAAGGGCAGGTTATGACAACACTTATTGGCGGGAAAACAAAGGAAGAAGCACTGGGCAGTCTTTCAAATATGACTAGCGATGTAGCGCCTATTCAAAAAAGTGAATACTTAACTCGCATAGATAAAGCACAGCAATATATGCAGCAAAATAGTATTGGTGCGCTGTACCTTAATGCCGGCACTAACTTATCTTACTTTACGGGCATGCAATGGTATGCCAGCGAGCGTTTAGTGGGCGCTATTCTTCCTGCCTCTGGCGATATCATCTATGTAGCGCCTTACTTTGAAATTGACTCCCTTGAAGAGCGTAAAGTGATTAACGGCGACATTATTGGGTGGCAAGAGCATGAAAGCCCTTATGCACTGATTGCTCATTTACTGGGTGAAATTGATACTGCTGGTGGCAAGAAAATCGCGGTAGATGAATCGACCCAATTCTTCGTTGTGGATGGGTTTAATAAAGCACTCCCTGAAGGCGCCAGTATTATTAATGGCGCAGAGGTTACTGCCCACTGCCGAATGCACAAATCGGTCAACGAACTTGCGCTTATACAGCGTGCTATGGATATGACCCTTGCAGTGCATAAAGCTACAGCCAGTATGCTCTATGCAGGGATTACTACCACAGAAGTAGAAGCCTTTATCAATGATGCCCACAAAAAAGTGGGTGCCAGTGGCAATTACTTTTGTATTGTACTTTTTGGTACAGCAACGTCATTTCCACATGGGGTAAAAGACCCACAAATATTAGAAGAAAACGACTTGGTGCTTATTGATACCGGCTGCAAAGTTCATGGGTATCTATCTGATATTACGCGAACCTACTGCTTTGGTAAGCCAACGGTGAAGCAAAAGGCGATGTGGGAAAGTGAAAAACGCGCGCAGTACGCCGCATTTGATGCAGTAAAACCAGGCGTACCCTGTGGCGATGTTGATAAGGCCGCCCGAGACAGTTTAGCGTCCGATGGCTTAGGCCCAGATTATAATCTCCCTGGTTTGCCCCATAGAACAGGGCATGGTATTGGTATGGATATTCACGAGTGGCCATACTTGGTGAAGGATAATCCACACCTTATGGCACCAGGTATGTGCTTTAGCAATGAGCCCATGATAGTGGTTCCCAACGAGTTTGGTATTCGTTTGGAAGATCACTTTTATGTATCTGACACTGGCGCAGTGTGGTTCACTGAACCAAGCAAAGCTATCGATGAGCCTTTTTAAAAGCCATGTTTGCAGTGATTCGCTATGACAAGAATATTAGGTTCTGAATGTATTTGATATTGCAGGCTTATACGAGAATGATCTCCACTAGTACTCGTTTAGAGGCGTATTGCAGTTCGTTAGAGGAAAAAAGAAAAATCCAAGGCTAGGTAAATAAGGCCTGCTAGTATGAGGCGACTTGAGTGTTCAAATAAATTAGTGTATTTTTTGAACGATACTTTGGTGGCGTAAAAGCATGTATGGAAACTCCAAGCGTCTCTTTCATCAAAAGATCACTAGCTTTGCTATGTGGTTTTCCTTTCTTTATTTCTATGCTTTATATGTTTTCTTTTTCTGGATGGGCGGAAGAAAATACATTGCTTCCCACCGTGACAGTATCGGACGCTACCACGGCGAATTTCCAAGTAAGCCTTAATGAAAAAACAACGTTTAGAGTTATCCCTACGTCGGGTGTGACAGTGCTTATTAAAGCAACGCAATCAGCAGCAAATGTTCGCTTAGCGCTTTATGGCGATGAATATGAAACTAGCAAGCCCTTACTCACTCTTGATATTCCAGCCGCCTATAGACAACCTGAATACCTACTCTTCGATGCGAACGACTGTGTCATTTGTTACGTTGAAATAGATACTTCGGCATCATCGCCAACGCAAGGTCGCAGCGATATCTTATTTAGTGCAATTGGTACCGGATTGGATGCTCATAGGAATTTCTACAATGCCATTCAATTCGCTTCCTTAACGTGGTCTGCGGCAGAAAATCAGCTTGTAGAGATGGAGTATAAAGAAGCCTTACATGATGTGCGTTCGCACTATGAAAAAGCAGAGAATATTGCAACATCGTTAGAAGATCACTCTCTCATTGTTTTCAGTGCCTATATGCAATCCATAGTGAGCCACTACCTTGGAGAATACGACAATCAAGCTGATTTACTAAAACGTATTTTACAGCAGACATCTATTCCCCAATCCTACCTTATTAAAATTCATAATGACTTAGCGAGTCACTATATTTATGAAAAAGGTGAATTTGATACCGCGGTGGCGTACTTAAGCATTGTGTTCGGCCATCTAAATTCTGGGCACTATCCCTTGTTGTATGCAGAGGCGAAAGAGTTAGAAGCGTCAATAGAAATTGAAAATGGAAGCTATTTGAATGCTGTAACGGCCTTTGAAGAAACCAGCAAAATTTTCTTGGAACAAGGTGATGTGTCAAATGCTATTAAAAGCATGACCTCTTTAGGATGGCTGTTTTATCACACGGGCGATTTTAACAACGCCATGCAGCAATACGTTCTCGCCAAGAAATTAGCAACCCAAGTTTCAGATAACTACGCAATCACGAACTTGCATATCAAACTCTCGGGTGTGTATCGACAACTAGGCAATATCGAGCAAGCCAATCATCATGTTACACAGGCGCTAAAGCTAAGCGGTAGGTTTAAGCATGCATACTTAGATGCGTGGGCTAATGTAGAAAAAGCGAAGCTTCTGCAGGCAACGGGGCAGTATATTTATTCGAAGGATACGTTTGATATAGCAAAGCGCAGATTTTTTAAATTGAATGCTTCAAAGGGGGCGAGTGAAATCGACTTTTTTGTTGGTTTACTCAACATGCAACTTGGAGAGCATCAACAGGCGAAAGAGCGGATAGAGAGTTACTTGTTTAACACTGATGGAATTGCCACGGATTACGAGCATGCTATTGCTGCTTCAAATCTAGCGCATGCCCTTACGTTACTTGGTAGCAAAGATGAGGCAATGAAATATCAGCAAAATGCGTTAAATGTTCTGATGCAAACGCAAGATATTCGGTCAATCGGCTTAGCACAAATACAAATGGCCACGCTGCATGCATCCATGGGTAACATTAAAAGTGCTGAGACCTATTTTAACAAAGGAACGAGCAAACTTATTCAAACGCGCTCCACGTTGTCACAGTTAGAAAGTACATATGCCTATGCCAATGAAGTAGCCCATCTCGACCCAGTACTTGCACTACAAATAGGCCGTGATATTAGCAAGCAGATCAACGACATTTTTTCAAAAATAAAGCGAACCGATTTACGTAGGGGGTATTTCTCTACCTACCAGAAGGTGGTCAGTTTGCTGGTTCGTGTTGATAACTCACTTTCGGCAGAGCAGAGCTTATTACTTGCTGAGGGGGCGCGATCACGAACCATAGGGTACGGGCTTTACCGCGATAACAATACTAATAACGACATTCAACGTGAACAAAAAAAGCTCAATCAAAAACAGCAGGTGAAATTGATTGAGCTTAGTACACAAATTGAAACACAGCAGCGAAAACAGACCATCAGAGAAATACGGGTATTGTCAGAAGCGTTATATCAGCTTGAGAGTGACAATTATGTTGTTCCGCAGTCTACCGCTAAATTTTCGGCCAAATCATTGGCCCAACTTCAGCAGTCTTTAACAGAGCATGACGTGGTGTTATTTATTGATACCGCAGAAGTGGAGTCTAGGTTGTGGTTTATTGATCAGCAGCAGATTGTAAGCTTTAAGAGTGAACATGAGCGTTTTTTTAGTGAACGTGTGGGCGCTGTACTGAATGTGATATCGCAAAAACTGCCTTTGCGTAAAATGCGTAAAGAGGTGGCAGAGCTACGCAATACACTTTTTCCTAGCAATGCAGAGTATCTATTCAAAGGCAAAACGAACTTAATTGTAATACCGGATGGCGCGTTAACCCGTTTACCATTTTCATTACTGTCAACATCTTCCCCCGCGCAGAGCGGGTGGTCAGTAAGCTATCAACATTCTTTACAAAACATAGTAGATTCGAGAAGAGATAATTACGCTACGGCTGTGGATGAAGGCAGTATTCTTGTTGTGTCAGACCCTTTAATGAAGACTATGCCAAAAGACCAAAGCAGCCCGCTAGTCTATGGTTTTCAGTCTTCCTCATTGCCTTATACAGCAAAAGAGGCAAGTTACATAAACGAGTTCTCTGCTCAACCGATAACCCTTCTAAATAAAGGTAAAGCCAGTAAACAAGCGTTAGCAGAATTAGATTTATCTACCTTTAATATCTTACATATGGCGACACATGGGCTAGCAAATAATCAAGTGCCTGAATTGGGTGGACTCGTTTTATCAAACGCTTCAAGTGCCGACAATTTGCTGTTTGCCTCGGAAATCAGGCGGCTTAGGCTAAAGGCCCAACTTGTTGTGTTAAGTGGTTGCGAAACTACCCAAGGACACTTGATAGAGGGCGAAGGCATGCTTGGCTTAACCCGCGCCTTCATCGAAGCTGGAGCACATAGTGTTATAGGCAGTTTGTGGCAAGTACAAGATGATGCAACAGCGAAGCTGATGAAGGAGTTTTATCGTTATTTACTACAACACGAATTACCCATCTCTGAAGCATTAGAAAAAGCGAAAGTGGCGGTGAAAAATCACAAAAGAAAAAATGGAACTCGCCCGTGGCGATCGCCCTATTACTGGGCGGGATTTGTTCTGCATGGTAACGCGGCATGACTGAGTCTGAGAGCGATATTGCAGCCACTATCGTGAAAGGGATTTTAGCGGGAGATACTGCCGCAGAATTACAAATGATAGAGCGTTATAAAAGGGGGTTACGCTTTGTGCTTAGGCGAAAATGTCACGACCCTGATTTGGCTGAAGATATTAGCCAAGAAACGTGGCGCATCGTCATTGAACGTATTAGGAATAATGAACTACGAGATGCCACAAAGTTGTCAGCGTTTATTCTTCAGACGGCGAAAAATCAGCTACTGATGCATTTTAGAAAAAGTGACGTTAAGCGCCAACAAACGGGTATAGGGGAAGCGTTGGAGTCTGAGTATTCTGGCCCGTTAACACAATCGCCCGAGGATGTATTAGAACGACATAACTTGGGCTTGCTTGTTCAAACGGTTATTAAAGAGTTGAATACACCGAGAGATAGAGAATTACTCCATCGTTACTATATACATGAACAAGATAAAAGTCTGATTTGTAACGAACTAAATGTTAACGCTAAAAACTTCGACAATGTGCTTTATCGCTGCAAACAGCGGTTTAAAACGCTGTGGTTAGCGGTAATGGAAGATAACTGATATGAATTTCACTGAGAGGTTTGGCCTAGTTAGTGCACAAGACGTTAGTACGCAAGAGCATAGGCATTTCACAAACAATAGACCCAGAGTATTCATGGTTAGGAGTTTGCGTAGTGAAGCAAGATGAAAGAATAGAACGGTATGTGCTAGGTAGAATGACACCGAGTGAAGAAGCGGAGTTTGAAGCTTATTTTTTGTCTAACCAAGCGTGTTTAGATCAACTAGAGCTTACAGAGCGTTTGTACAAGGGAATGCAAGCAAACAGCGTAGATAAGGTAACGCCTATTCAAAGCAAACCTCGCGTGTGGAAGCAGCCAATTCCGCTTTGGGCAGCCGCCGCTGCATTGATTCTCGTTTTATTAATGCCAACGCCGTTCAATACCTCTCAGCGCTTAGAACCAAATTCCGATTTAAATGTTTATCGCTTGGAAATGGCGAATGTTCGAGCTTCAGAATTTGATGCGGTTAAGGTGACTCAATCGGTCAGCCAGCTCGTGTTTGCAATTTACGTTGATACTGAAATACCTGAATTTGATTATCCCAAATATGGGTTCACGTTAACCAATCAAAAAGGAGAGCAAGTGTTCACGACAAGCGCTTTACATTTAACTTCTACAAGCGAAATTTTCATAAACATGGGATTACAGCACTTTGAATCAGGAGTATACGATTTTGAAGTGTCAGGCTACAACAATACAACAAAAACACCACTGCACAGTGGGTTAATACAATTTAATTAGTCAATAACTAGGAGCGGACCCTAATGACTTTATTCAAAAAAATGATATCAACCGTAGGACTGACATTATTACTTTTAACCTTACTTGGTTGTTCACATGAAAATAAAGAGTGCAACGATGACGATGCAGAGTGCATGCTATCGAAAATTACTGCTAGTTATGACGTCGAATTTTTAGGTAATGATATAGATACTCGCGGGGCGGATGACGCCCTTCAATCACAACGAATAAACGGGTTTGGAGCGCTAATTTTAGATAAAAGTGGCAGTGCTTTAGCGCTTGAAAGTACTTGTAGGTTCGAATCAAAAAGCCAAAACACGCCAAAACCTAATATAAGTGTTGGATTTACAGGCGCTAGT
Organism: Alteromonas lipotrueae; assembly: GCF_019249215.1. Lineage (GTDB taxonomy): Bacteria > Pseudomonadota > Gammaproteobacteria > Enterobacterales > Alteromonadaceae > Alteromonas > Alteromonas lipotrueae. The sequence goes on along the minus strand of NZ_JAESDI010000013.1, from coordinate 17,318 downwards.
GGAATTGACAAAGATAATATTGACGACATCAGCTATAGCGGAAATTGCTATCAGGTTTATGAAACGGGAAATTTTACGGTTCTTTATATACCGACTTTAGATAACCCTAAACACGGAACAGAAGGTGCTCAACCCGTGACAGATCATCCCCATTCCATGCAAATATACGTTTATCGGGGTAATCAAAATGGGATGACGTATCGTGTTTTTCATAGAGATAAGCAATTTAGTAACAATGGAGCTCATGATCACGATGGTGATGGCTCTCATTCGCATGATAAAGATTTATTCGAAGTTTTAAAACACAATACTACCCACGGTGGTGGTATAGGTACATAGGTACCGCAACCGTGAACTAGCTAGCTGTATTCTTACTTTGTAGTTGCGCTGGGCTAGAGGTTAAGCCTGGCTCAGCTAAATCCTGTCTTTATCGTCTCGTCATTGGTATTGCTCCTACCCAAAAAAATAAAAATGCTATTTAGGTGAGAGAATTATAAAGGTTCGTGCACTGCTCATATATACCAATAAAAATGGATTATGAGGGCAACATGAACGTGATTAATTCCGACTGCTATGCCAATTTTGGCAAGTCGCTATTCGGTAAGTTATTGAACCGAGAAAAAACCACTAGTCGATTATCGACAATGTGTATTTTGGTAAGCTCCCTACTTGGTTGTACTACTTTTCCTTATGTTGAGGACCCTCGCCCCGTTAACACAAAAAATTGCACCTCGTGTGAGTCAAGCGAAGTAGAGCTTCAGCGGGCAATGGCTTACGTCGATTACACTTACGACGGCTACCGCAGAAAGCTTTTAGAAGATGCAAAGCAGAGCCAAGATTTAAGCCAAGGCCTGATTGCCCTTGGCACAGTAACATTGGGTTTAGCAGCTTTCGAGGCCAATATTGATACGTTCAAAGCGGCGGGGTTGCTCGGAGGGGGCGCCTATCATTTAGGAACGGCAAATGAAAATGTTGGCAGGCGTGCGCAGTATATTGCTGGTATGCGAGCAATGGTGTGCATAAAAGATATTGTTAGCCCTATGGTGGGAATTACTAGCAATTATCAGCATATTCAAAACAATGCCGAACGGCTTCGTAGCGCAATGGATGAGTACGCCATAGCGGCTGGAGACTTGACCAACGCCGTGAACCAACTCTTCCTTTATGATGATTCCACCAAGAGCTTAAAAGCGGCAGCGCAGGCCCAGTTAAAGGTGATAGACAGCGACAGAGAGCGAGCCGCACAGTTACTTCAAAGCACCAACATCTTGCTTGCAAAGTCTTCCACGATTGGGCCTAGAGTATTTGCGCAAGTGGATAGCATTCGTGTGGCCGTCGATGAAGCCTTAACGTCAACATTGGCGAGTACAGATAGTATCGGTTCGCAAATAGCTGCATTGAGTGATTACGCACAATATTTTACGCCCGGGTTAGACTTCGCTGAAATACTACAAACCACACTCGCTAGTGCGGACGGTTCCGATGTTAATAAAGTTCTCGATGGCATGTTAGCGCAGGCGAAGGGGGACTTCGATAAAAAAAACAAAGAGAACGCCGAGAATGCTAAGAACGTTAAAAATGCGATTATAAGCGTTTACGAAAAAGTCATTTCTAACATCAGTGTTGCCATGGGAGAGATGCAAGCGAAGCGTCAAATTATGTTGGCAAGAGCCAGCGAATTAAATGGTTTATTGGCGATGCCCCTCAACTTAAATGAAGCTACGTTTAAATCTTGTGGTGCCCTTACTGATAATATTACTACCCAGCTAAAACTCGATCATTCCTCTTTAGCATTTACACAGGGCGTAATTCAAACGGCAATCGTTGAAGTATCTGGTGGAACTAAGCCTTATTCCGCACAGTTAACTAGAACGCCTAACTCATCGGTAAACGTCTCGACGGTGGCAGGTGGCTCAGGCATTATTGTTACACTCACTAGCGAAGCAAAAGCCGACGAATCCTTCACAATTAAAGTGAAAGATAGCAGCACTCAGCACGCCATTATTAATGTGTCGATTAAAGAGCCAGTTAAAAAAACTGAAAGTGATGCTGCGAAAGAGAACGTTATAGAGGTACCACAAGCAGCGTTGAAAAACTGCGAAAATAGCAAAACCAATACATGGAATGAAACCTTCGGTGTTATTGGCTACCCGGTAATGGGAACACATGCGAATGGTATTGTTTTGGAAAACCCAGCGTTATTAGGAAGCACTATATCAGGAGAAATAGCGCTTGCCGGTCAGTTTTCTCTCCCCCCTGAAGCGAAGAATATAGACGCGGTGAAAAGCGCATTGCTCGCGAAGCTCGCCACCGACCCTCTACTAAAAAGTCTACATTGTAAAAACATTACCAGTAACGAGAAGCTAACGCCTCATGCAAGCTTAGCAAATGCCTTGAGCTCAACACCTGATGTTTGCGAAGCCGATGATGATGTAGGAAGGCTAAAGTGTGCATTGCGCGCTCCTATGGAAGCTGGAGATTGTGGTGATGATTTTACGTTTGCCTACTCGAATTTTAGCAAGGGTGTATTAACCGTGACACTGTGTGCTCTAGATTCAATTTGCCCCGCACTTTATGTAGATAAAGTAGAGGATTTGGCCGCTCAAGCAAAAGTGACGATTAACAAGTCGCTTGAGCGCTATCCATGGGGGAAAACACTAAGATACATCGATTTAAAGTTCAGTAATTATGAGGAAATAAAAGCCAAGATTGAAAGTTTACAAGAGGGGAAAGTGCAATGAGCTATATCGATGTCATCAATACTCAAACAAAAGAAACGGATTCCGGTAGTGCTGTAGCGTTAGTGCGATGCACGGGTAATATAGGTGATACAGAGCATTACCTTGTAAGCTGTTTTCACCTATTTGGATTATTAGCTAACAACATCGAGCAGCCTTGTCAGCAGGCCACCATTAAACATGCGGGAAAGGTTATTGCGAGCTATACCGGTATTTGCGGAAATATCGCCCCGCTTGGTACTGATACATGGAGCTTCGATGTCGCGTTTGCAAAAGTAGAACCACAGAACCTCGAGCTTGCACGCAATGCTATTCCAGGGCCCGTGCCGACAAAAATTTTGTATTACATGGATGAATTACCAAAGACAGCCATCATGCACAGTCCGCGCGGCAAAGTCACTGCCCCTAAAAACACTGCAAGTGCCATCAGTCTATCCAATGTATGCGCTAAAAGAGGCAACCAACAAATTGTATCCTATGGGCCTGAGCTTAACCGTATTCAAGCGGTACATCGCCTTATTGCGAGTTACGATGGAGAGACGAAGCGTGGGGATAGTGGTTCACCAGTCCTTAGTAGTGATGGGAAAACGCTGCTGGGTATGCATATCGCTGGCGATGGGAATAAGGGGTACATGCTACCCGCCGTTGATTTTATTCAAAATGCCAACCGGTTTATTCCTAAATTTAAAAACGATACTTTATCTTTAGACTTGTGAGGTAAATTATGGATTATCTTGATACGGCCATAGTGCTTACATTGGTGATTATTACTGTGGCTGAGTTTTCTGCCTTAGTAACAGATAGGCTTATATTAATGGCTGGCTCCCGAACGCGAGGCTTTGAGGAATGGTGTCAATGTGTAGTTGAAGAAGTGAGGTTGTCGTTAAGGGATGATGTTGAGCTTAATGTCACGCAAAGTGCGAGCGTACTTGAGCAGCTTAATATGTTAATGGCATCTGAACGCGACAAACCACAGCCTTATTTAAATCGGTCGGTACTGATGAACAATATTTTGTCTACGGCACTTAAAGTGTCAACGCCCAAAGTGGTTACTACATTAGAGCAGGTGTTGCCCGACAGAGTAGGGAAGTGCGACCATCGAGCCACCAGTCAATTTCGTTTGAGGACCGGTATCAAAGTGGCATGTGTAGCCACCGTAATTTCCCTAGCGCTAAACATTAATAGTGTGTCATTGATAAGTGAGCTAGAAAGTAACGATGCAAACAAGGTGGCGCGTCTTCAAACGCAGGTCGAAAGTTTAAACGATAAGTTACAGGCGGAGAGTGATCCGACTAACGCCGGTAGTATAATGATTGAATTGAGAAACAGATTGAATCAACTTTCTACCGAAGAAACGAAAACATTTTCAGTTGGCCCGCTAGCACAAGGCGTCAATCGCATGTCTATCGACTGGATATTTGGGTGTGTATTAACGGGTTTACTGGCTGGGTTAGGTGCACCATTCTGGCGCCGGCAGCTGTCTAGGCTAATGGTACTTAAGGATACAAAAGAGGCGGTATCAGTCACTACGCCGGCGAATCAAAATCGGTACGACGAGAAGGAAGAGATCCAAACCGACCCCGCAGTGACGGTTTCTTCTGGGGTGACCGGGCAATTTGCCCCAACTAATATTAGTTGGGACCCACTAACGAAACAAATCGATTTAGATGTTATTGCACTAGGCAAACCAGAGAGCACATACACACCTGATGAATTAGCTCACACGTTACGAGAAAAGCTTGCGCCCTTATATAGTAAAAAGTTGGCGGCGGTAAATATTCGGCCAGACTCTTTGAATAAAATGGCAGGCTATTTCTTTACCAGTAATGGGGTATAGCAATTATTACAACATCGCTTTATCTGACAACTGCTAATTAAGTGAGATATGCCACGCTAACGTCAATTTGTGGTTGTTACGAATGCTTCTCGGCAGCGATAACGGTTATTTCAACTAACAGCGCTTCACGAGCCATATCTGCGGTAACGCAAGCGCGAGCAGGGGCTTGGCCTTCTGGCACCCAGTTGTCCCATACGGCGTTCATCTCGGCGAAGTATTCCATGCTTTTGATGTAAATAGTGGCTGATAAAATATGTTCTTTATCGCTACCCGCTTGTGCTAGCAAGGTATCCACTTTATCTAACATAGTTTGGGTTTGTTCGGTAATACCTTGGGTTGCATCGGCGCACACTTGGCCGCATAAATAGATGGTGCCGTTATGTTTTACTATGCGGCTCATACGCTGCTTTGTTTCTATTCGCTCTATGGTCATAGGTGGTTTATCCATGGATTTATGTGATTAGATTTATAGTTTGCTTATTAATTGGCTTATCCAACCCTAGCGTTTCTGCTCATTCGAACAAGCGCCTATTATTTCATGCTCTAACTCTTCTGTATCAGCAAGTTGTCCAAACATGTCGCGAATTGGCGCGCCTTCAATCAAACCCATGATTGTACCCAATACAAAACCGCGGTGCACGTTATCCCCTCCTACATTGGCGTTGGCTGTGAGTGCTTTTTTTTCATCGTCTACGTAGCGGTAGGCAAAATACAGCACACTGGGCCATGCATCAGAAATGTAGCATGCAGGAGAGAATTGACGACCCACTATTTCGATATCACTTTTATTATTGGCAACCAGCTTTGCCAAAGATATATGATTCCCCCGTAGGGCAATATCTTCAAGTATGTCTTGAGGCGATTCGTCCGTGCGGTAGAGCAATCGATACAGCAGTTCGACATAATCATCACAAACCGCACCAAGGTCTACACTGGGGTGAGTTAAATACAAGTGATTTCTGCAGAGACGTTGAATGTCATTCAGTGCATCCCCCTTAAGGGCACAGCTAAGCGCTACAGGCCCAATGGTAACAAGGCCACCTATAGATGCCGTATCGTGAGTCACTGCGCCGCAATCATTGGCAGGCTTTCCGGCAGCTAGGTTAGCAAAAAAGCCTCTATGATACGATTCCGCGTAGGTGTCTGGGTGAGCTGGCTTATCTGCGCACAGCAGTTTAATGTACCCATCTAAAAAAGCAGCTTGTTGATAAATACCGGTTGAAGCCCGCAGTGCCACTCTAGCGCAATGAGCGTTTAAGGTGTTTTCTCCGGCTTTCATGCCTTGATGGTAATGCTGATTAGCGCCAGTCCAATATTGTCGCTTACCCTTTAAAATTACGTCGCCCACAATGTCTTTCTTTTCCTGCTTAGATACTTTGGACCGGCCCCCTTGGCTGGTGGAATGCAAAGACATAATAGAGGAGGGGTGAAATGATGGTGCGTCTTCAAATTGCTGAATGCCGCCGGGGAAATCTTTTAAAATGTCCGCTGGGTTATAATACCAATGTACTGGCATTGCCAAAGCGTCAGCAATAAACCCGTTTTTAAGCGCCGCAATTGCCCGTGATTTATGTAATTCAGATGGCACTGAGCCTTCCCCTTAATAGCTAATATACCCATCGGTTTCAGTATAAAATCGATGAGCAAAAAACATTGAATGATCTAAGTGTTTTGTACGTATTCTGCGTAAATATTGATCGCAGCGTAACGATTGCAAAAGCCATTTGCTAAAAAGTTGCAGCCTCATTACTATTCGTTGTTTTGGTTTAAGTTTGAAATTGAAGGGTAAGAATATGCATGCATCGCCATCTAGTACTGTGGGGAAACCCTTAAATTTTCTTTTATATGTAGAACAAAATTACTCCTTCGACATACTTCGCCCCATACAAAATGAAGCGATAAAGCAAGGTCATCAGGTTAAATGGTTGGTGGTGGGAAATGATGCGTCCAAACACTTTTTACACGAAAGCGAGCAGGCATTAGCTTCCATTGAGCAAGCGATAAGCTTTAAACCTGATGCTGTGTTCGTCCCCGGCGATAGAGTGCCAAATTTCATTCCCGGCATTAAAGTGCAGGTCTTTCATGGTCTTAATGAAAGTAAACGAGGCAATGTTTATCCCGAACGTGGGCTGTTCGACTTATATTGCACAGAAGGGCCTGAACGCACGGGTACATTAGCACGCAGTAATAAAGGCCATTACAATGTGGTTGAAACCGGGTGGGTAAAATTAGACTCATTATTTCAATATCAATCGACAGAACACTACGATAAACCGCAGGTGCTATTTGGTTCTACTTTCTCTGCATCCTTGTCCTGCGCCGAGTTCGTCTATGATGAGGTTAAACGGTTAAGTCAAAGCGGGAACTGGCAGTGGTTAGTGACACTGCACCCGAAAATGGCCGCCTCTACGGTTGAAAAATACAAAGCGTTAGAAAGTGAAAACCTAATGTTTTTTGAAAATAATCAAGTCATCGAAGCGTTGCACAGAGCGGATGTGATGATTTGTGACAACTCCTCTATTTTTCAAGAATTCTTACTTTTAAATAAACCTGTCGTGACGGTAAATAACCGCGACCCGCTCGATTGTTTTATTAACATTACAGAAAGCGATGCGCTAGAAGGTGCAATAAAACAAGCGTTGTCACCTTCGCCCGAACTTATCGATAGCATTCAAAAATACGGGCCATCAATTACCCCCTATCTAGATGGAAAGTCGTCACATCGGGTGGTGAAAGCGGTTGAAGTAATGGTGGGCAGTAATTGGGTTGATAAAAAACCTAGAAACCTATTAAGAAACTTCAAAATTAGAAAGAAACTCAACTACTGGAAGTTTTGATAATGGCACTGAGTTAAAGCGCTGCGCTTGTTGTGCTGAATAAGCGTCGTTAACTCAGCGCGCAGCATAACTATATAAAACTATCTTTATATATCAATACCTTGATTAGCTAGTTTTGTTCTGCATTGATAGTTGTAGGGCGAAGATATTGTGGCGTACTATAGTGCCTTCTCCTTTTCGACACTAAGACTTTTCTATGTACCAAGATTTTCAAGCTGAGCTTTCATGGGCCAGTTTACATATGCCGCGCACTCGTGAAGCTATTTCCTCTCTTCCAAGCTTAGACGGCATTAGGCTAGCCTGTAATATGCACTTAGATTTAAAGATGGCTCCATTGGTTGAAGGGTTATTATCTCGTGGGTGTGAGGTTTTTCTAACAACCTGTAACCCCACTACCGTTCAAGATGATGTGGTAAAGTATCTGGTAGATAAAGGGGCTGCGGCTCATGCATGGCGAGACATGAGTAACGCCGATTGGTCAGACTCTTTTGACAAAGCCTTGGCTTGGAAACCCACTCATTTGTGTGAAATGGGGGCCGATTTAACCACGCGCTTACATGAAAAAGTGCAAGCAAACGCGAAGGTCCCGAACATTGTGGCTGGTTTAGAGGCCACAGGTTCAGGTATTACGCGGTTAAACGGTATGCAGCCTGAATATCCTATTTTTAACTGGGATGATTTGCCCGTTAAAGAAGGCTTACACAATCGTCATATGGTGGGTTTAAGTGCTTGGCAAACGTTTTTCCAAACCACACATCTTACCCTGCATGAAAAAGTAGTAGTCGTCATAGGTTATGGTTTAGTGGGGCAGGGCGTGGCGGCATCTGCAAAGGCTTTTGGTGCACAAGTGCAAGTAGCAGAACTCGATCCTGCTCGCGCGCTGCAAGCTAAATATGATGGTTGGCCGGTAGTTGATTTGGGCTGCGCGGTAAAAGATGCCGATGTTATTGCCACTGCCACTGGCGGTTACGGTGTGGTAAGTGCAAAGCATTTGGATGCGATGAAAGAAGGCACCTTTATATTGAATGTTGGGCATGTGGCGCAAGAAATCGATGTGCCATATCTTAAAGCACATGCCAACCACTGCGAACCCATGCCTTACGTGAATGCTTATACCTTAAATGGTAAAACCCTATTCTTACTGGCTGATGGCTCTATGTTTAACCTTACTGCGGGCTATGGTGATAGCTTGAATGCTTTTGACGTTACCTTGGCTGTAATGGCTGCAGGTGTTGGGCATATTGTCGGGGAAGGTAGCACTCACCAAAGTGGGTTATATTTACTTCCTGAAAAGGCATGGAAGGCGGCGCTTTAGGGCGCTACCCTTATTATTATTGTTGATGATAGGTTTATCCAAAATGTAAGGGTTTCTACCCACCGGGGCAGCGTAAAATAAACCCTCCATCGTTACAAGATTGACAAAGTTCGTTATACTAAGAGCAAGCGAGCAGAGTGCTTTTGCGCTAACATACACTTAACATATGAGCGTAAAAGCTGAATTAGTGTTGCCTTCTGTTTGAGCTTTTCTACGCTAAGACGCTTACAGAAGGCACATAACTAAAGGGAGTTGGGGAGATGGGCAAGTAGTATGGTTCAAGCATCTTCTATCCCTTTGTTTATTACTGCCAGTATCTGCTTGCTCTTAAGCTTTTTCTTTTTGCTTCTATACTATCGCTTGATTTCCCGCCATGAAGAGTCCGTGAAGTATTACCTGATTTTCGCGCTTTCAGCGTTAACCAGTGGCATTTTTTTTGGTGCCTTTGCGGTACTCGTTAACTCAAGCGATAACCTTACTTATCTCAGTATTTCTAACCGAATAACCGTTATCGCGGCTATGTTTACCATAGTGTTGAGTCTGCATTTTTACATTGCTTTTTTTCAATACAAAGTGCCAACCTTTCTAAAGTGGTGCTACGTAATTTGTGGTGTCTTTTCGTTGTTGACCATGGTGCCTAACCAGTACTTTCTTAGTAATGCTTTCTACTCAACATCTCAGTACTACACAGGCTTAGAATATGGGGCTTTATTCCAGTTGTGGGGGGCATGGATATTAGTACTCGCCGCCTATTGTATTTTTATACTCGTGAGAGTGTTTAATCGACAACGCATTAGGCAAGAAAATAGCAATACGAACACGGTTTTATTGTTGTTGGTGGCAAATGTCGTGTGGGTGATTACAGGCCTTTGTGATACGTTCACCGGCATTCAGGTCGTTGATTTACCGCCGTTGAGTTGGATAGGCTCATTTTCGGTTACTTCATGTATTGCGTGGGTTTTGGTTTTACATATAGATGATCTTTATGAAGAAAGGCGGTTGCTCAGTAACCGCCTTATGTATGACCATTTAACCCAAGCATTCTCACGTAGCTATTTGGAGATACGTTTAACTGAAGCTGTGAACCTAATGCGACGTGGAGAGTTGAGCTGGTTATCGGTATGCGTATTTGATGTAGATGACTTTAAAAACATCAACGATCAATACGGGCATGCTAATGGTGATGCATTGCTCTCCCAAATCACTACTATTATAAAAGAAAATATTCGCCAGTCTGATTGCATCGCGCGGTTGGGAGGGGATGAGTTCGTTATTTTGTTTGCCAGCAAACAAGGTGAGAATTATGCGCCTACTACGGTCGAGCGAATTCGTGAGCGCATTGCAAAAACAGATTTCGGGAAGGACGACTATTCATTTAGTGCATCTTGTTCATTTGGCATAGTCAGTGTTACCCCAGACCGGCTAACGATGACCGATTTGTCGAACCAAATGCTATCGAGCGCAGATGAAGCATTGTATAGCGCCAAGCATAAAGGAAAGAATGCTGTCGGCATTGCAACCTTGTGTGACTTATCATAACAGTTCTCTTCTTTACCGCTTTATTCTGTACGTAAGAAAGTGGTATAAAATAGATATACATTAAACATTTACGTCTTCACCTGAAGGCTAAATACGTTGCACTATATAAACATTAAGCACCAAACCTTCCTAAAAAACTAAATACAATAAGGCTTTTAACAATGATATTACGGCGAACATTAGCGGCTTTAGTTGTGTCTATTAGCGCGCTGGTTAGTCTCTCGTTTCCGGCATTTGCGTTAAAAGATACCGTTAATCCCAAGCTTTTCGACAAAATGGAATATCGTAATATTGGCCCTTTTCGTGGCGGTCGCTCTGTTGCCGTTTCAGGCGTTGATGGTAACCCCAACCTTTATTACATGGGGGCCGCAGGTGGTGGCGTGTGGAAAACAGATAACGCCGGTTTGTCTTGGAAGCCGTTGTCTGACAAGCACTTTGAAGTAGGTAGTATTGGAGCAATTGCTGTAGCCCCCTCAGATCACAACGTTATTTATGTGGGCACCGGAGAAGGTCCTATTCGCGGTGTAACTACCAGCCATGGTAAAGGTGTATATAAGTCTACCGATGCGGGTGAAACATGGGAGCTAGTCGGTTTAAAAAACCGTGGTCAAATTCCTAAAATTCGCATTCACCCCACCAATCCAGATATCGCGTGGGCGGCTGTTCAAGGTAATATTTGGGCGCCAAATGAAGCGCGCGGTGTGTTTAAAACTACCGATGGTGGTAAAAACTGGAAGCACGTACTTAACGTTAATGCCGACACGGGAGCAGCAGATTTAGCACTAGACCCGTCGAACCCAAGAGTGTTGTACGCCAGCATGTGGCACCACGGAAGAACACCATGGTTCGTAAAATCAGGCGGCGACGGCGGCGGTATTTATAAGTCCACCGACGGTGGTGAGACTTGGGATAAACTAGAAACAGACTTGCCTAAGCTTATGGGTAAGGTGGGAATAGATATTTCTGCCTCTAACCCGAAGCGCGTTTACGCGATTATTGAAGCTGACAAAGGTGGCTTGTACCGCAGCGATGATGCTGGCGCGTCTTGGCAGCTAATGAATGGCGATAATATTCTTAAAGCCAGAGCCTGGTATTACAATCATATTAAGGTTGACCCTAACGACGAAAACACCCTGTATGTGATGAATGTACAGCTGCATAAATCTATCGATGGCGGCAAAACCTTTGAGATTAAATCATTGCCACACGGTGATACCCACGATATGTGGATAAACCCTGAAAACAGCCTGAATATGATAAATGCCAACGACGGTGGCGCAACCGTAACGTTTGATGGTGGAAAGTCGTGGTCGAGTATTTATAACCAACCCACTGCGCAGTTTTATCGCGTAGTTACCGATAACCTTGAACCCTACCATGTCTATGGCGGCCAGCAAGATAACACCACAATGGCGACCCCTTCTTCTACCTATGATGGGGGCATTGGAATCGCGGAGCAATTCGCCGTAGGCGGTGGTGAAAGCGCACATATCGCCTTTGATGCCGACAATCCTACGCTGATTTACGCCACCACTATTAATGGCACATTAACTGAATTCAACAAAGACACAGGGCTTACTCGCCCTATCATGCCTTATCCTGAATACGTATTTGGGCGAAATGCGCGAGATCAGAAATACCGTACTAATTGGAATGCACCGGTATTGGTGTCGCTGCACGACCCGAAAACAGTGTACTACGGTACGCAGATGATATTAAAAACCACCGACAGAGGTGTTAACTGGCAAGAGATAAGCCCAGATTTAACCCGTAACGAGGTAGAAAAGCAGGGCTTAAACGGCGGACCTATCACCAACGAGCAAGCCGGTGCTGAATATTACAATACGGTTTTCTATATTGCTGAATCGCCAGCAAATGCAGGTGAACTATGGGTAGGTGCAGATGATGGCAAGTTACATTTAACCAAAGATGAAGGCAAAAACTGGAAAGACATTACGCCTCATAAAAAAGAAGCACAGGTTAATGCTATTGAGCTAAGCGTTCACGCTGAGGGTAAAGCCTATGTAGCGGTAACTGGCTATAAACTGAATGACTATCAGCCCTATATTTATAAAACAGAAAACTACGGAAAACGCTGGACTCGCATAGATAAAGGCTTGCCTGAAGATGCGTTTGTTCGCGTGGTACGTGAAGATAAAAAGCACGAAGGTATGCTGTTCGCGGGTACTGAAAGCGGTATGTTTGTTAGTTTTGACGATGGTAAAAACTGGCAAGAAATGGCACTTAATTTGCCGCCTGTTGCAATAACTGATATGCAGGTAAAAGGTGATGACTTAGTTGTGGCAACTCAAGGTCGTGGCTTTTGGATTTTGGACAACATAAACCCGCTGCGTGAAGTCAGTGGTTCATTACACAATGAAGCTCTGTTTCAATTTAGCCCTGTCGACGGTGTGCGCTTGTTGTCTGGCGGCAATATGAGCGGCCAACCAGAAGCGAAAAACCCTCCTCGCGGAGCAAGGTTCCGTTACTACCTAAAAGATGAGCTTGAAGAGAGTGAAAGTCTTCGTATCGATATTTTTGATTCGAAAAATCAACTCGTGCGTACGTTATCGTCAACCGCAGATGCGTTTGAAAAGTGCGCCAAGGGTAACGAAGACGCACGTAGCCCGCTGAAGTTTAAACACCCTTCAACAAAAGAAGGTTATAACGAGTTTGTATGGGATTTACGACGCTCACCTTTGAACTGTATTGATAATGTGAAGTTATTTGGCGGTTGGAATGGCGCCAGAGTAATGCCTGGCGACTATAAAGCAACTATCACTGTAGGCGAGCAGTCTCAGACCCGACCGTTTAAAGTACTGCCAGACCCAAGGGAAGAAGCTGATGCCGCCCAATTACAAATTGTTGAGCAAAGCATTCAGGCCAGTGAAAACTTATTAAATGAGCTATTTGAACATTTGCAAAAAGCCCGTAACGTGCGTGAAACGCTAAATGGGGTAACTGAGTCGAATGTGGTACTAGCCAGCGAAGTGTCAGCTTCAATTGACCGTATTGTCAGTGCTATTGATGATTGGGAGGCATTGGTGATCCAACCTAAACACCAAACCTTTGAAGATGACATAAACTGGCCAAATATGCTCGACCGACAAGTTCGCTTTTTAATGGATAACTTCGATAGAACCGGCGCGCCAGCGCAAGCTGGGGCAGTGCAACGTTTAGACGATTTAGAGGCTAGGTGGCAGCAGTACAAACTGCAGCTAGAAATTCTATTTCGAGAAAATGTTAAGCCAGTCAATGAAGCGCTTGCTGAAAAGGGCGTTTTCGATTTAGACAGTTTGTAGGCAGTTTGTATGTGTTGAGTTTTACTTTGTACCATGACGGTGTTCGATAGTAATGTCGGCACACTTTAAATAAAAAACCGACGTTAAGTCGGTTTTTTATTTTTTTAAATTCGGCCTTCACATTTAAAAAAACCTTTAGCATGAGCACACACTAATGTTCATCGAACAACGATTTATTTCTAATGTATTTTCTCATGTAATGGTAGGTAATAGGTCTTAATAGCCAGCTACTTAAAGATTTAAAAAAACGCTTATGCGTAGGCGTGTTTTCATAGATTTGATCGTCATGCAGCCATAGCATTTTACCCACATGCCAAAAGTAAAAAGGGAAGGGAGGCATAAACGTTACTACGTCTAAGTCACAGCAAATGCGGTATGTTTTGTGGTGTAATAGATAGTTTTTGTACCATGAACGACTGCCCACTGCGGGTTGGCCAAAAGTCACTACTCGTTTAACGGCTTTAGCATTTTTTCTTTCAAAATAATCGGCCATCAGTACGGCTACTGCGCCTCCTGAAGAGTGGCCTATAAACGTAAAACGCTTACCTTGATTTTGCAGAGGTTCTAGTACTTTAACCAAAAGTTCTTGCAATGGCAGCGCCTCTTCAATCGTCTTCGTGCTTGAATACATGGGTTGATGAAGTAGTCGACTAAAGCCCCAGTGTACATAGAACTTTTTATCGACTTGTTGGATTTTAGTTGGCAGGAATACCAAATTTGCGAGCCAGTCTTTTAGTCCTAGTGAACCCCTAAATACCACAATGGCTTCTTTTTTGTTATCTACCCATAAGATCCTGACGCTCATCCGGCCATATTTATCGACTAAGTGACGTTCGTGAAAGGGTTTTAATACTTGGCGGTAGTGCGCTTCAGCGTCGGGGTAGGAGAGTTGGCAAAGAATGGCGTATCGCTCGTATTGATAGCGTTTCAGTTTTTTCATAGAAAACTATATCAACTCGCTTTGCTCTGTTTTGTGAATAGAATAGATTCACACACAATGACTCGAATTCTATAAAGCTATACTGTTTATGTTTCAGTTGGATTACGGCGAGAATTAAGGGGTGAGAGTACATTGTCATCAGAGGGCTAACCACCAGACGCAAAAAACCAACTAAAAAGTTGGTTTAAATATTTGGTACCAGTTGGCGGGCTTACTATCGCTCCGTTAGTGATTCAAAAATTACCATCAAATTGGATACCAAATGGCGTCTTTTCTGCGTAACACAATCGCGTAAATACATAGTGCGATAAAGACTATGGCTGGAGCCGGCGAGGGTACCGCATAGAAAAGATGAAAATAGGCTGCTCCAATCATGATCGGGATCAGGCCTGTCGCTGCTAGGGCTGTGAACCTAGGAATAAACATAGCAATACCAGCTGCTAGTTCACAGGCGCCGATAAAATAACCAAACCAACCAGGCAATCCCATTTGAGAAAAACTGGCGTGAAGGTCTGGTACACCAGCAAGTTTGGCGCCGCCAGCGGCTATCATTGGCAAACCTAACAGAACCAATGGTACCCAGGAAAGTACGGTTTTTACTTTTGACATAATTAACTCCTATAAAATGATAAATAATTAATGGGTTTGGGCTGATTCAAGTCATTGCGTATACGCTCTTTGCTATGGTCCGCTTTGGATCAGAAAGCCCACAGATTGTCTGTGAGCTCGGACTGTTGTGTATTGGCTTTGGAACCTCTATTTCATTGCTGCGAGCAACTTATCCTTCCATTCATTGGTTAATTCGACTTTCATCCGCTTCACCTTATTGCCTGTTATATAAACACCACTTTTATCTTTAAACTGTTCATTAAAAGCTGCATTCAATAACTTCTTAGCACCGTCGGCAGGAGGTTTAAAAAAGAGTTTTACAATTGGTTTCATGAACAAAGGCATTGATTCCTTATTGCCTGACATTTTGGTTTTCAATAAACCAGGATCAACGTTCAAAATCAGAGTGTTTGAATGTGATTTTGCGAAATCATTTATTAACAGAGTGAGCGCAAGTTTCGACTGGTAATACGCACCCATTAGTTTTACGAACTTGGTTGGAGCCAACAAGGTATCAACCTTGAGGATTGACTGATTGTGTAGACCACCTGTTGCAGTATTAACAATAAATCCACCCTCTAGCTTTTCGGCTAATAAGGTTGCCAATTTATAAGGTGCCAATACATTCACCTCATAGTGCATTTCATTGTTACTGTCTGAAAAATATGTATCGTCAAGCATCACACCTGCGTTATTAAACAAACCATCAATAGTCTGCCATTGGGTAGTAACTTGTTCAGCCACTGAAACGACATCTTGATGCTTACTTAAATCAGCATAAAAAAAATCGATATCTGTTGTATCTATTTCTTTTTCTAGTGCATCGGCTCTATTCTGATTTCTTACGACCAGTCCAAGTTTGTGACCTTGCTCAAGCAGTATCGTGGTTAATTCCAGTCCAATGCCAGAGTGGCCACCCGTAATTAAAATGTTCATCGTCTTTTAAGCTTCTGTTTGGCTAACTAGCCATAAATTGTTCAAGTTTGGGTTTTATGGTCAGGGTCATCACTAAGCTAAGTACAAGACCTACGGGAAGAGCGGTAATAAAACCATCAAAAACGGCTTGAAAAAATACATTTAAATCAGTAAATCCAATGGTATTGGCCGCTGTGCTTACCGCCATAATTGACTCCATAACAATAGCCATAAACACCCCGGCTAATATGTTCTTTTTAAGGGGGGGAAGTGCAGAGAAAAGGCGTTCCACCAGCAAGTTCACGATAGACATTACCAAGTAGCCAGCAGGTACTAAAATGCATACCGCTAAGGCAAAAGAACTTAACCAGTTTTTTATAAAATGGGGTCCATAACCTAAGTTAACCAATGTCATGATGCAGGTTAATGTTCCCGCCATTACGCTAATAATCGAAAGGATTGCGGCCACCTTAAAAATAACAGGTGTTTCGCCATTAAAGTTGGGTTTCACTTATTAGCTCCTTTAACATTGTTGCTGTATTGGATAAATTGACATATTGTTGACAAAATCAACTATATTTCAAATAAGTTGACATTGTCAACTAGTATTTACTATGATTGGCAATGTCAGCCACTTAGGTAGGAGTTCTTTTGTCAGAACTAAATCCCGTTGAAATGATTTTTAAACTTGTCATGGCATTGAAAAAAAGTGCAAAACCCAAGGTCGAAGATACCAAGAAAGTTGAGTGTTTAAGCCCCATGCATGTGCAAGTTTTGAAACTAATAGGGGCAAAGAACGAGATAACGGCCAATCAAATTTCTGTGGATTTGATGCGTGATAAAGCCCAGGTCACTCGGTTGTTAAACACGTTAACGGATGAAGGATTAGTAACTAAAAAGCCTAATCCCAATGACAAACGCAGCCAATTAATAATTTGCACTGACACAGGATGGGCCCTTTACCAGCGTGTTACAGAAATTGATCGCTATATTTTAGAACAGTTGAGTGAAGGCTTAACTCAAGAAGAGTTGTGGGAATTTCAGCGATTGGCCGAGAAAATGTTAGTTAACTTGGAATTTCTGTCAGAAAAATCGGGGTGAAATGCATTAGTCACTGTAGACAAAAAACCGACTTTACGTCGGATTATTGTTATCTCTTTCATTGGTAATGAAAAGAGATGGCCCCAGTGGGCGGACTTTGGCTGGGCTGACACTCGGACGCCACGCCTTCGTGGCGGCTTTATCAATCACCAGACACAAAAAAACCGACTTTCGTCGGTTTATTG
>NZ_JAESDI010000012.1 GCF_019249215.1 Alteromonas lipotrueae | reverse complement strand
GTTGTAGCTAAGATTCTTTAATCTAAGCAAACCAAAGCATAAAAAGAAGGCGCTCATTTGAGCGCCTTTTTTGTGTCTTGGGATTATGTTTTGAGAGGGAGTAGCCCCCATCAGAAACACGGCGTAAACCCATCCCTGGGGCCTCTGCCACAGCATCCATGCTGTGGAAGGTTTCTGATGGGGGCTACTCCCTCTCTTGTAAACACCAGCAACTACTATTGAAATAGTAGGGTATAAAGCCTGCTGAGGGTTTCACATAGGCTTCTACTGCCGCTTCTGTCAACACAGCAGACTGTTGTTGCTAGGGTAAAGGTAACGGCGTAAACCTATCCATGGGGCCTTCGCTACAGCATCCATGTTGTAGAGAGTTTCCGAGGCGCACAAAGCCCTTCCTTCTAAACGTGCCATCGTACTCAGATAGTGATTAATCCCATCAGAAATGCGGCGTGAATCCATCAATGGAGCCTGTGCAGTCGCATCTATGCTGTGGAAGGTTTTAGATGGGGGCTACTCCCTCTCTTGTAAATGCCAGCATCTACTATTGCTATAGTAGGGGATAACCCATCCATGGGGCCTTCGCTATAGCATCCATGCTGTAGAAAGTTTCCTAAGTGCTCAAAACTCTATTTAACAATGAGAAGTTTGATATGAAGCCTAAGCTGCACTCAAAAGCTGACTCATTTTAGTTTTATCACTCTGAACTCATCCCTTATCTCTCGGTCTATTGCCATGTGTTTTCACCAACACAAGTAAACTTTGTCGTGCTTTTCTTTAAATATCATAGACCGGTTTAACTGCACTGGTTTACTAGGGGAGGTGTCTTCTATAAAAACATCGGTAATTGTCATAGAGAAAAGGTAATAAATGTTATAATGTAACAATAGTGTGTGATGATAGATGCAGGCAGTATTTGGTTTAATCGGGTACACGTAAATCAGATGCGTAAGTATTAGTACAAAGAGTGATAATAATGATTAATAGACGGCAGTTTTTTAAAGGGGCGGGTACCTTGGCATTTGCTGGGTTGGCATCAAGTGCACTGGGTAAAGCGAATGCGGGTGTGTTAACGCCAACCACCAAAGGCTACGGGCCGCTTGTGCCTGATCCTAAGAAACTTCTCGATTTGCCTCAGGGTTTTAGTTACCAGGTTATCTCATCACTGGGTGATGCCATGAGTGATGGATTAAATGTGCCCGATCGTGCAGACGGCATGGGGTGTTTCTCGCTAGGTAAAAATAGGGTTGCCTTAGTACGAAATCACGAGTTACAGGCTGCTCATCTATCTATCCAGCCTGAATCTATTCAAACTCATACTACTGAGCTTGCTTATGATCATTTTGAAAACGGTGTCGCTCTGCCAGGAGGCACCACCACGCTGGTTTATAATCTTGATACCAAAGTTGTTGAAAAAGAGTTTGTTAGCTTAGTAGGTACTATTCGTAACTGCGCTGGCGGTATTACGCCTTGGGGGACGTGGTTAACGTGCGAAGAATCCGTTGATAAACCTAACGGTGTTATTTCTAAAGCACATGGCTATATCTTTGAAGTACCTGCCGATGCTGAGACGTTAGTAGAGGCTAAACCGCTTAAGGCTATGGGGCGGTTTAATCATGAAGCGACTTGTGTCGACCCAGAAACGGGTATTGTTTATTTAACGGAAGACAGAGGCGATAGCTTGTTTTATCGCTTTATTCCTAATGTGAAAAGCCAGCTTGATAAAGGCGGTAAGTTACAGGCTTTGCGCATAAAAGGTGTGCCTCAGTTCGACTCTCGTAACTGGGATAAGGCGCGTATGAATCTGGGAGAATGGTTAAATGTGGATTGGGTTGATTTACATACGCCAGAAAGCCCTAATGATGACTTGCGCGTTCAAGGTCATAAGGCGGGCGCAACGTTGTTTGCTCGAGGTGAAGGGCTGCATTGGGGCAGCAACGAGCTTTATTTTTGCTGTACCAATGGTGGGGCAAAGCAACTAGGTCAGATAATGCGTTACCAGCCACACCGCTCTCAACCACAAGGCTCTCAACCACAAAGCTCTCAGCAACAAGGCGCTACAGCTGATTCTGCTTCAAGCCTAGAGACCTCTGGTGGCAGATTACAATTATTCGTTGAAAGTGATGACGCTAGCTTATTTAACTTTGGCGATAATCTAACAGTAAGCCCTAATGGCCATTTGATTGTATGTGAAGACCAGTACACCGAAGTGGTAGATAACCACCTTCGCGGGGTTACACCAGAGGGCGATATTTATAACGTTGCCAAACTACACGCGCAAACCGAACTTGCCGGCGCGTGCTTCACTAACGACGGCAGTGTGTTGTTCGTGAATATGTACTCTCCCAGTAAGACCTTGGCCATTACAGGCCCCTGGATGGCGCTTTAACTAGCACCATGTTCAAGTAACTGATTATCGGTAATGTGCTTTGTGTATGTGAAGTACATTACCTTTCTGTCTATCTTCCTACCTACCTTTGCTTCTGCCTTTGACTCCTTTGTGTATTCTCTTATCTACCATCGTTGTCACTCTGAAATAAGTATCAAAGATACTAACCTTTTGGTGTTAAGTTAAAAATTGACTTGTTAATTAAACTATCGAACAAATCGCAAATTTTCCCAAGCTCACCCAGTCTAAAATGCCAATCGAAAAACTCAATCAGTTTTCTATTCTTTAGTCACATCTATAAATCAAATTAAGTTAATCAATTAATGTCATTTTAATAGTTTTCGCAGAACGTGAATAATCCTCGCATCTAACAAGGAGAGCTGATGTGAGCACAATTTTAAAAAAACTTACACCGCACAAATTCGTTGCTAAACCAGCACAATCGGTTTGCAACTATGCAAATAACTATTACGGCGACCAAGTTTGTGTCGCTCAGAAAACCCCGACCAATAAAACTCGTTTTTCAGGAGCAGCATAAATGAAGCGATCGTTTACCCGTAGTATTATAAGTTGTGTAACCGTAGGTATGTTAAGCATGGGCTTAACTGCTCAAGCGGATACCCTTACTCGTCAAAATGGCGCACCAGTTGGTGATAACCAGAACTCGCAAACTGCTGGTCCTTGGGGCCCTGTGCTTTTACAAGATTCTCACCTAATTGAGAAGCTAGCGGCGTTTGACCGTGAGCGTATTCCAGAGCGTGTGGTTCATGCCCGTGGTGTCGGTATTCATGGTTACTATGAAAACTACGAAGATTTGTCTGACGATACAGTTGCTGCACCTTTCCAAGGTGAAGGTAAAAAGACCGAAGTATTCGTGCGCTTTTCATCAGTAGTACACGGCCACCTTTCGCCTGAAACACTTCGTGATCCTCGTGGTTTCGCCGTTAAATTCTACACCGAACAAGGAAACTGGGATTTAGTCGGTAACAACTTCCCTGTGTTCTTTATCCGTGATGCAATTAAATTCCCAGATATGGTTCACGCATTTAAACCGTCTCCGGTAACCAACAAGCAAGATGCTAAGCGTGTATTCGACTTCTTCTCGCATGTTCCAGAGTCTACGCACACACTAACCATGTTGTTCTCTGACTATGGTACGCCTGCAAGCTACCTAAATATGGATGGTTCAGGTGTTCACGCATTCAAATTTGTTGATGATGAAGGCAATGTTAAATACGTGAAATTTACGTGGAAAGCGAACCAACCTATTAAGAACTTCACTGCTGAAGAAGCAATGAAACAACAAGGTATGGATTTCCAGCCACACACTACTGACGTTTACACTCGCATTGGTGAGAAAGGCGAAACCGCTTCATGGGATTTGTATTTGCAAGAACTTGAGCCAGAACAGTTAGACGATTTTGACTTCAACCCGTTAGATACCACAAAGATCTGGCCTGAGAAGTTAGTTGCTTCACGCAAAATTGGTCGTATGGTGTTAAACCGTGTACCTGACAACTTCTTTGAAGAAACTGAGCAAGCTGCATTTGCACCAAGCAACTTAATTCCAGGTATTGAGCCGTCAGAAGATAGAATGCTACAAGGTCGTTTGTTCTCTTATGCTGATACCCAGCGCTACCGTTTAGGTGTTAACGCTTACCGTATTCCGGTAAACGCGCCTAAAAATGTTGAGATTAATAACCACGAGCAGCATGGCCAGCTTCGTACTACATCAACTAACCGTGATGTTAACTACCAGCCTAGCCGTCGCTTAGACTTGAATGAAGATCCAGCATACCGTTACTCAAGCAAGCCGCTTGCAGGTATGACACAGCAAATTCCTTTCTACAAGGAACAGAACTTCAAACAAGCGGGTGAGTTCTATCGCAACCTTGATAAGCAAGGTCGTAAGAACTTGATCAACAACATGGGTGGTGCATTAGCATCGGTACCTGAAGAAGAGATTCGCGTTATCATCAGTGCATTCATGTACAACGCTGATAAAGAATACGGCACCGGCGTTGCTAAGCTAGCTAAGGTTTCTATCTCGCAAGTACGTGCAGAAGCAAAAGCACTAATGGACGAGCAAGCAGCCCGCGCTGCTAAAGCGAAGAAAGTAGCGGAAAGCTTAACTGCCCTTATGCAATAAGTAACACCACTATCAACTCGCCCTACCTATTTAGGTAGGGCAGTTATCGTTATCAAAGACTTCGTTTGAACCACCTGTTTTACCTTTTAGCTTTTTTCATATCAACTACTCATATTTATCATTGCCAACGACGACACAGGAGACCCACAATGCACATCGTTAAACGCACACTATTGTTTTTTACTTTAATGCTTAGCGTGAGCCTATGTCATGCGCAATCCAGTATTGATGACCTGAAAGCGCACTATTTTGATGCCGCTCGTGAGGGCAATGTTGAGTTGCTTCAAGCCTTTTATCAGGCAGGTCTTGATGGAAACGTAGCTGACGATAAAGGTTATACCGCACTTATTCTAGCCGCTTACCATGGCCACAACGATGCGGTTACTTATTTACTTGGCAAGGAAAATATCAATGCCTGCCAGGAAGATAACAAAGGTAACACCGCACTAATGGGGGCTATTTTCAAAGGGCATTTGAGTGTGGCTAGAAAACTGATGTTTGCACAATGCAATATCGATGAAACTAACTCTCAAGGTCAAACGGCACTCATGTTCGCTAGTTTGTTCGATAGGCAGTCTTTAGTGAATGAGCTAATTGAGCAAGGCGCTAACCCCCAGCACAAAGACTTGGCAGGTAACTCAGTGGCCGATATTGCGTTATCGCAAGGCAATTATAATTTGGCTAAGTCGTTAAATGAATCAAATACTAATTAACGACAATTAATTACGAATCAATTCAAATGGGGCATACGCCCCATTTTTGTTTTTTGAGCTTTATAACCTAAAAACACAATCTTGGCGGCAAGCTACCTTTTTACTTAAACGGATTGTGTGTGTAATCGAAAGATACTCCAAGCGATGGCTGTTCCGATAGACGTTGGCTACCGCTAACTGTATACATGCTTTTAGCTAATCGTGCCGTATAACGAGGATCTTCAATCGTATCAACGTACCACCAATCGCAAACTACCTTGTGGCGGGTAACATCCACTACCATAAAACCATGGGTTTTAAGTTCGACGTATTTCATGTGGGGGTTCATAGTAGGAATAAGCAAGGCGAGTGGGTCTGCAATTTCATCAGGAAACCCAGGAGATGTTACTGATGGAGTCACAAACTCTACCGCTAAAGGCGATTCTCCTAAGCGAATTCTATCGTTATAGGTATACCCGTTAGTACTGTCTTCGAATACTTCCATTCCCCAAGAGGTATGAATATCGCCAGTAAGCACTACCGTATTTTCTATTTTATAGGCTTTAATTACATCCAAAATGCGCTGCCGAGATTCTGGGTATCCATCCCATTGATCCATATTCAGCGCAACAAGATCTTGCGTAAGTGGAATACCCGCTGCAGATAGGTTTGGAGCATTGATGCCTTTTAACTGGCCAAACATAACCTGTTGCCCTAGAAAGCGCCAATGTGCATTAGAAGCTGCAAGATTATCGAGTAACCAGCGTTCTTGTTCGTCACCCAGTAGTGTGCGGTTACTGTCACTACGCTCTGGCGCAACAGATGAATCTACTTGCGCATCTCTTCCTTCAATGCGTGTGTCTAACATAAAAAGGTCGAGTAACCCTCCCCATTCAAACTGGCGATAAATATTTCCTTCTCGTATTGGCATCCATTCATAGTAGGCTTTAATTGCAAAATGTTTACGCTGCTGATAATCCCCTTCGCCTTCATTGTGATTTTCAGCCCCATCTTTATAGGCGTCGTTAGTAATTTCATGATCATCCCATACGGTAATAAAGGGATGCAAAGCATGAAGTTTGGCTAAGTCGGGGTCGGTCTTATACTGTGCGTGGCGAGTGCGGTAATCGCTTAGTGTAGTTATTTCTTTATCAGGAAGTGGGGCGCGGCCAAGTCTCGAACCATCACCATATTCATCTTCTGCATACTCATATAAGTAATCGCCCAAGTGTAAAATGGCATCAAGATTATCAATATTGGTTAGCGCATGGTACACATTGAAATAGCCTTCAGGGTAGTTTGAGCAAGATACAACCGCAAAGCGCGCATGTGTCGCCTCAAGTGGTACTGTCTTGGTTTTACCAATACGGCTTCTATAACCTGATACTTCGAACTGGTAGTAATAGCTAGTGTTGGGAGTTAATTTTTCCACGTCAACTTTAACCGTAAAGTCGCGCTCGCTAGAGGCTTGCGCCACACCTGTTGCAACCAAGTTAGTCATGCCCTCGTCAGTAGCTACGTAAAAATCAACCGGTACGGTGTCTGTGCAAGAACTTACTCTCGTCCAGATTATGACGGCGTTAGGTAACGGGTCGCCACTGGCTACGCCGTGTTTAAAATAGTGCTGATTATCAGTTTTGTAATTAGCCAGCAAACTAGAATGTAGTGGCGTGGATAGGGCATTAACTGAAAGTAGCGTAGCAGAAGCGCCCATGTAGCGTGCAGAATGTCGAAAGAAATTACGTCTTGAAATATTCATTGTTTTTGTCCAAAGCGATGAAGGTGAGTGCTGTCGCTTTTATCACCCTCACAGCAATAAAATGTTAATTAAGTAGGGCTTATTTTTCAGTAATGGTAAGTGATGCGCCGCTGTATAGGCTATGAGCGTGAATGCCTATTGAAACAGGTGTACCCTCTGGTACTTCGAGTAAACACACTTCACTTTCGTGTTTTAGATAAGGGCGGCATTCATAGTGATTAAGACTGACTATACCGTTTTTCAGTACATATAAATCGGGGTCGCCATACCCTGAAAGTAAAACAAATTCGAGTGAACGCGCTCGCGAAACTTCAGGAATATGGTAAGTAAGGAAATCACCCTTATTCGCGTTGAGTTCGGTAATTTGGGATGGCACGGCTAGAGAATTACTAGGCTGTTCGAAGCACGCCGCAGTGGCACTAAAGCGAGTGCGCAGTGTAGCAGCATTATGATTTTCGCTATCACTAACAAAGCGGTTCACTATTGGATGGGTTGCACTAATGCCAAACCCGAAAGCGTGGTATTGCTGAAATTGTGCGTTTAGTTTTGCGAGCGTCACTTCATTGAATGTGAAGGTGATAGTATTTCCTGCCGCAATGGTTTCAAAGCTGTCGAACTCCCCACTTGATGCACTTGAGAATAGGATGTTGCCTGTAGTCCAGTTCACTGCGCTTTCACTGAATTGAGGCTCAATCAATGCTAGGTTCAACATGACACCAAGTTCAGCGAAAGTGGCACCGGTCTCAGTTAAGGCTGAAATATTAGATTCGATCGTTGAATCGGTAGGTTGTACCGACAGAGTCAGATTCGCTTCAGTTAACGTTGCACAGGTACCCACTACATCAGGAGTGAATTTGAGTAGCGCTTTTGTTTCACCATAGGTGACATCGGTATTTCCCACTCGCATGCCTGTAGGGTAGGCATTGTAGTTTTTGGTAGGCTGTTCGCTTGCAATGAAACTATCATCGGAGACACTTAGTACAAACTCTCTTTCATTATCGGCGAGTTGTTTTGCATGTTGGGTTAACCCAGTGGTAGTTTTAATTAGCGGGAATACATCGCCAATCCCGTTGGCCGACCACCATGCTACCTTTTCTGGTAGCGCTAGCGGGTCTTGCTCGCGATCATCAGCAGAGAGCGCACGGGCGTTATCATCAAATTGAGCTGTGCGTATCAATATAGACTCTTGGGTAACGCTCAATACTTTAAACTGCTGAATACTGGCAAGATCAATTGTCCAAGGAAAAGCCTGATTGGCTGAACGAGCAGGTGCCCCCCAGCTTCCTTCTCCAACAAATACCGTGCCGCCGTTGTTAGCTTGAAGATATTCAATGCCGGTTTCTGCTGGTTTTAGCGGGTGTGTAAGTTTATTGATGTGAGTGTCCGATTCTACCACTAGGTTCATGTTGTGTTTGTAGAACAAGGACGCCCACCAGTTAAATAGACCTTCGTTGCTAGGTTTACCGTCATAATGAGGAAAAATAGGTTTGTGGTATTGGGCTACGCGCCAAAGCGGAGCATTGGCATATGTACTTAAATCATCAGCCAGCCAATCGTTCATTTGTGTCGCTAGAACTGACCATCCACTTTCTTGAAATTGACTGTTCAGGGTATACACACGGATTAAATCGTTGATGGTCATTGCACCATAGGCGTCCTGTTCGTTGCATTCGCCATCTTGAAAGTAGTCAACGCCAAACACCTCGCATAATGTTGCGTAGTTGGTGTCTTCATGATTTCCGTGGGTAGGAACAATGGGGTAGATACGCTTGTAGCCGATGTTATCAATGGTGTCATCAGAGAAAGTGAGTTGCCAATCCGCTAGGAAGCCAGCCATTTCAAAAGGAGTGTTTCCATTCGTGAAGTCACCGCCGTGCATAATAAATAGTGGGCGTATT
The DNA here is from genome assembly GCF_019249215.1 of Alteromonas lipotrueae. Lineage (GTDB taxonomy): Bacteria > Pseudomonadota > Gammaproteobacteria > Enterobacterales > Alteromonadaceae > Alteromonas > Alteromonas lipotrueae. The sequence goes on along the minus strand of NZ_JAESDI010000012.1, from coordinate 135,301 downwards.
TTGGCTACAAGACGGTTTCCATCCTGACGTGTAGTCCAGCCTGTTCGGGTATCACCTCCTGCAATAGCAACGAATGGCTTTGGATAATCGGCAGCGGTTTTGAACCACATTCGTTGGCCGCACCCGTCTTGATCACAAACATGAAAGTAAATATTACTATCTGCGGGCAGGTTTTCCAGCCTGACAAAGTGTGACTCAAGCGTAAAGAAGGTGGCATTTAGCGATACATCAGCTTTTTGCCAAGAGACTTGGTTAGGAGTCGATCCATACATGACATAAGGAGCAATACTCAACCCCTTCGGGCTAAAGCCAATAACGGCTTCGTGTTGCGGGTTTTTATCCCAACTCAATCGGTAGAGGTGGGTGGCAGCTTGTACTGAATTCATCGTTAAAAAAAGCAATACGGGTATAAGAATACTAGCAAGTAACATTTTCATTTGAGTGCCTAAAGCAGCTATAAATTGATGCCGCGTATTGAATGAAATTTAAAGAGGAGGAGAAATGGGGGGATCACCCTATTGTGGGGTGAGTCATAAAAAATTAATAATTCTGTAGCATTTTAACTCATTCACTTTTCTGCTTAACAGGCCTTGTATGAAGTCACGTTCTTTGTTTCTGGTAAGCCATTTCGTTGTATTGATTTGCGTGGTTATTTTGCTTTTATCAGGGCTTCGGATCGCGACTTTACAGCATAGTTTTTGGCTGCATGTAAGCTGGCTTCTTCCTCAGGGGTTAGTGCATCTTTGGCATATTTTGGCAGCATCATTCCTGTTGCTCGCGTTACCTATTATGTTGTGGTGTCTATACAACAAGCGCCAAGAAAATGGGGCTTTTAAAGCATGGAACAAGCTAGGGTCATATCTGTTAGTTGTATCTTGCACTACTGGTTTACTACAGGTGTTTTCTGAAGCGGCGCAGGCTCAAGTTAAGTGGGTACATTATTATGCCGCACTAGGGCTGCTTCTCTTTTTTCTATTACACCCTATTCGTTACTATTTAACTAAGCCTTTACGGGTTTTATCGACTTACTTGCTCTCGCCATTTTTCAATAAACAAAATGTCGGGTTGCTGCTAATTACCATTGTTATCGGTGCGGCAATAAGTGCGTACATACTATCTAAACCGGATAAGTTAGTTGTGTACCAGATTGAGAATGATAGCTTTATTCGAATAGATGGAAAGGATGACGAGCTTGATTGGCAAAGCGCTAATGAAGTATCAATAGGGACGTTTGGTGGCGCTAACTTTAATAATGGCGCATCGAAGGTTAGCGTTAAAGCATTACACAATGAATCTGAAATATATTTCTTTATTCGATGGCAAGACCCATCGGAAAGTTTACTTCACCTGCCTTTAATCAAAACGAACAAGGGGTGGAAGGTGAAAGAAAATGGATTTGCGCACAATAATGAACTGAGCTTTTATGAAGATAAATTTGCCATGTTACTCTCGAAAAGTTGCTTTATTGCCGCAGCAGGCACTGCACACCTAGGGGCTAATCCTTTAAAAGGGAAGCCTGCTAATACACACAAGAAAGGTTATCACTACAGCCACTCTCGCACCGCAGATCTCTGGCACTGGAAAGCAGTGCGAACCAATAATATGTTTATCATGGACGATAATTTTATTGGTAAACCTACAGCACCTATAGCAGGCATGTCTCGCTATACTGCGGGTTATCGTCAGGATAGTTCATTAGGAGGAAGTTACATCATGAATTGGAAATGGTACTCCCCTAAAGGTATTGAGCCTAAGCGCCTGCCTCGTTTCACTGAAACTTCAGCTGAGGGAGAACGGACTTGGTTTAGTTACAAAGCGTATTCGCCGACGGACGATGATTATTCAGTGGGTAGTACATTACCCTCAGTATTGTATCGTTCAAATCAATTAGAGGGAGGGCGAGCACATGTCAGAGCGCGAGGGCTTTACGACTCTGGTTATTGGCACCTTGAGGTGGTAAGAAAAAAGCAAACCCAAGATGATTTAGATATCGCCGTCGAGGATGGAGTATGCATGTGGTTAAGCGCCTTCGATCATGCACAAATGGCCCATACACGCCACGTAAGACCTCTCCAATTACGCTACCAAACGCAATCTAAGTAATGCTTATTTTAAAACCAACTGTATGGGAGTTGCTATTGTGAAAAAGCGTATTGTGCTGCGCGCTGGGCTGTTAATCACCATGCTGGTTATTTTAAGGTTATTGAGCATACCTGCGCTGCCAGAACCACCCCTTGAAACAAGCCGGTTCGTAAAAGTAGACCCTAAAGGCACAGAGATAGAAGAAAATGATGGCCCTTGGCATTGTATTAAAGACAATGAACAACGTCTGTACTGGATGGTGGGGCGAGATGATGAATCGCCTTTTGATAGTTATTGGACATACAGTTGGTATTCATCTTCATTGCATATTGGTGAGCCTCATAAAGGTAGTTGTTTTTATAAAACGCCAGGGTGCAATGTGAGCGATATAGTTGCACAAGCAAATTTGCAAAAAGTGTGCGGGCTCAGCACGTGGCGATTGCCGACATCTCAAGAACTGCTGTCACTAGTTCAACCCCCGACAAAGCCCGAGGGACCGTATATTCAAAGCGGATTTTTCCCCCATGCCCATAAGGGCGACTATTGGTCTGGTGATGCTGCGGAAGCGTTAACCATCAAAGCATTCACCCACCTAAACCAAGGTGCTGTTGCTGTGAGTTTTAAAGATGGTACTAAAAGAGTTCTCCCTTATAGAAACGCCGCCTTCGTTCGTTTAGTAGCTAATGGAAAAAAAACGTAGGGGGAACCCCCTATGGCTGGTTTACAACGAAGACTAGATACTAGATACCAAGTAATAAGCTTAATAGCCGCTTATACATTGAAGCTAAAAGTTAAATAAAGAATTAAAAACAACGCATTAAGCCCTAATATTTAATAAGTTGGAAACCTTATGAGAACGTTATTTACGCTAATTTTGCTTACCATTGCCTCACCTACATGGGGCGCGTTAATTACCTTCGACTTTGATGAATTAACGTTAACCAACGGTTCGTCACAAGCGTTTGTTTCTGGATCTATCTCTTTTGATGACTCGGTCTCTGACTTTAGTGCCTATACATGGGAAAGTTTTGGTTTTAATTTTGAATATGATGGAGATACCTTCCTACTTGATGAAGATCATTTAAGCGATATTGAAATAATTGATCTAGACGACCTTATTTTCGGTGACGATGATCCAGAAGGCTTTGTCTTCACATTTTTTAACGGAGATTATGTGCTAGCTACTGGACGGGGCGGTATGGGGGGAGATGAAACCTGTTTTTATACTACTACCGATAGCTTATGTGCTAACGGGTTATTTAGTTTAACTAAAACGCCGTCACAAGATGGCTCTGTATCAGTAAGCGAGCCTCCGATACACATGTTTGTTCCATTGTTGTTGATGGTTCTTTTTTTTAAAACAAGAAAATAGTAAAACGCGAATGGTGTTGATAATACCGTTGTAGCGCATCAATACGTTCCCGCCAACCTACAAGTTTCTCGTAAGTTGGTGCCTCCACGGCCCCCACACTATTGTGGGGGCTTTTTTTATGCTCAACACAGTGTTTGGCTAGCTCGTTTTATTAGACTTATGGTTATAGGGGGAACCCCCCATAGTGTGTTCGCCTCGCTTACGAAATACTCAAAGGGTAAAAACAACGAGGTGTACTATGAAAATTTTAAACAAGAAAAATGCAATAGCAGTTGCGGTAGCATGCGCTTTACCAGCAAGCATGGTTAACGCAAAAACTTTCGATACTACGCTTGCAGATAAATTGCTAGCGGCACCAACAGAGCTACAGCAAGTGATTGTAACGTTTGAAGGAAATGGACCCCTTTCATTTGACCAATTAACCGCACTCGACGCGCTGGGTATCACATCGGGTGTTAGCCTTCAGAATTTGCCTATTGTTGGCATTATGGCCACCAAAGCACAGGTTGAAGCCCTTTATAGCCGCGACGATGTCGTGTCTGTGTGGAATAATGATCCACTGGTACTAGAAAATCATGAATCTACCCAGATTACTGGCGTGCAAGCATTACGAGCAGACCGAGATTTGCGTAATAACGGCGTACCATATTCTGGCAACGGCATTGGCGTAGTCGTTAATGATTCAGGCGTAGATGGAACACATTCCGACATTGCTTATCCTGATCACGTGGTACAAAACGTACTAGCACAAGTAAACTTAAATAGTTTTAGCGATATTTTACCCATAACTTATCAAGAAAATGTGCCTAACACCGATATCGGCGGTGGGCATGGTACTCACGTTGCTGGCACCGTTGGTGGTAATGGTGCAAAAAGTAGCGGCCTGCATGCTGGTGTGGCTCCAGGTGCTGATATCATCGGTTACGGTTCGGGTGCCGCACTATTCATATTAGACACCCTTGGTGGTTTCGATTATGCCCTTACTCACCAGTACGACTACAACATTCGTGTTATTTCTAACTCATTTGGTAATACAGGTGATGTAGGTACTGACTTTAATCCAGATGATCCAACAAATGTCGCGACGAAAGCATTGGCAGATAATGGCATTATTACGGTGTTCTCAGCAGGAAACTCAGGCTCTGGTGAGTCGACAATTACAGGTAACTTTAAAAAGGCGCCTTGGGTTATCACAGTTGCGGCTGGCGATAAGGAAGGCAATTTGGCCGACTTTAGCTCTCGTGGCGTAGATGGTAAAGGCGGCCAAGTGGTTGTCGATGGTGAAGTATTTACTTGGGAAGATCGCCCTACTATTACAGCACCTGGCGTAGACGTTATTTCTGCAAGAGCATCTACATCTAGTTTAGGTGCACTTAGCGCTTCCGATGACGCTGCGATGATAGAGCCTGCCCATTTACCTTTCTATACCGTATCAAGTGGTACTTCAATGGCGGCGCCGCATGTTTCAGGCATAGTGGCATTAATGCTAGAAGCTGACCCTAGTTTGCAGTGGGAAGATGTGAAATCAATTATTCAACAAACCGCTACACCAATGGCGGGCTTGGCTGAATGGGAAGTAGGTGCGGGTTACGCGAATGCCTATGCCGCAGTGAATGCGATTGTTAACGGCGTAGAAGTATATGGTGATACGTTAAAGCTAGACCGAAAATTTAACGGCTTTGCCAATGTATCGGAAGGCGAAAGCTTTACTCTGCCAACCACTTACCTTCCTGTTGGTGAGCCTCCGGTAGAAACCTTCGATGTTGGGCCAGACGTGTCTATGGTATTGGCAAGTGCCACGATTGAGACGGCAACGGCCTTCGTACTGGAAGATCCCGCGGGCAATCGTTACGGGTCAGGTATCGGTTTGCCGCTTCTGGGCTCTTCAGTAGGTACTGCAGCACCCGGCATGGCAGGTGAGTGGAAACTATATAGCAGCGGTATTGGAAGCGTCAGTGGTGTATCTGTTGACCCGTTGGGCGTAACGAATGGCGTGGGTATTCCCTCTACAATAGACGTGAATATTCGATTACTTGAAACTTCTGGGTATGTGGGCATTGACGATGTCGCTGGTCACCCGTCGCAGCCATACGTTGAATATGTTGTAGCCAACGAATTAATGGATGCCGCGACTGATGGCTTTAAGCCGGACGATGCACTTACACGTGTTGAATTTGCGGATGTACTTACCCTTAGCAATAGCGTACGCCAGTCTCTTGTAGGTAACACTGCGATGTTTTTTGACGTGGATTCAGCGTTTTCTGGAGCGGTTAACGCCGTAACGTCAGAAGGCGGCGTGTTGCGTGATCTTACCTTCAGTGATAGCCCTCTCATGCTTACCGGAGGTAGTGAGCATTTTGGCGCTGCCGATACTGTGACTAAAGAAACGATGGCCTATTCTTTAATACAGGCACTAGGGCTGGAAGCATCTGCACAATCTTTCGACACGGCTGAAACGCTGGTAGCCATTGTATTTGACCAAGCAGTGCCTGTTGCAGATAGTGAACTTATTGCGCCTGAAATGCGCGGCTATGTTCAGCAAGCGTTAGCCATGGGGTTAATGCAAGTGCAAGTGGAAGTAGAGCAGGGGCCATTTGATTTAGAGCCTACGCTGGTGGCTTACTTCAACCCTACTGATGAAGTGACACGCGGAGAAACAGCCTTCGTCGTGTCTCAGGCTCATCAGTTATAAAAGCAATCGCTATTCAAGAAGGCCGGCTTTGCCGGCCATTCTTATTAGCTCGGCTGAACTGCTCAAGTTGAGCTTTTTGTATATATTACTTCGGTGATTTTCAGCAGTTTTTAGGCTCATATTCAATAACTCACCTATTTTTTTGCTTGTATTACCGGCGGCAACCAAAAAGAAAACTTCGCGCTCTCGGCGCGTTAGTACGCTTAATGGACTAACGTGTTTTTGAAACTGTTCATCCTGGCTATCACTCACCCTGTCGGGGAAGAACGTTTGTCCTGCCGCCACTTTTTTTATTGCTTCAACAAGTACATCACCAGATGATTCTTTTAGCACATACCCTCTAGCCCCTGCATCACGCATGGCTTCTACATACTCAACTTCGTTATGCATCGACAACACAAGTACTTTGGCATCGCATCGCTGGGAAAGTATTTTATCAATGGCCACAAGGCCACTCATCCGAGGCATGGAAATATCCATGAGAATGACATCGGGTGAGAGTTTAACCACCGTCGATACAAGCTCGACGCCGTCATCACATTCACCAATAACACTGATGTTATCAGTGGCATTTAACATTTGTGATACGCCTTGGCGCATTAATACATGGTCGTCTGCGAGCACTACACGAATTGTCATACGGGTACCGTTACTGTTGTTCTTGTGCCTTGACCTATAGCCGACGTTAACACTAATTGTGCGTTGAACGCCTTAGCTCGATCTCGAATGCTCGATAAGCCCACACCAGGCTCTACGGTTGTTTTATCAAATCCGTCACCATTGTCCACAATATCTAAGCGAATAACATTATTATGAAAGGCAAGACTTAACGTTACTTTGCTCGCGTGGCTATGTTTTATGGTATTAACCAAGGTTTCTTGTGCAATGCGAAAGAGTAAAATACTCACATCTTTAGCAATATCTGCTGGAATATCAATGGTGCATTCATACTCGATATCTTCAGAGCTGAGCAAGTTACGGCAAAGCCAGCTTAATGCAGGTTTTAACCCCAAATCATCTAAAATGGTAGGGCTCATCAACCTCGATAATTGGCGCACATCATTTAACGCCATTTCTGCCAAACCATGCAAATTTTCAAGCTCAGGCGAATCTGCTGACAAGGCCTGCAAGCGTCGAGTTAGCCCTGTTAAAAGCTGACCAATACCATCGTGTAATTCACGGGATAACTTTGCTTTTTCAGATTCTTGTTGCGCCCATAAACGTTTAGCGAGCTTTTGAAGTGTAGCTTGTTCGTCATCAAGTCTGTTTTTTAAAGAATCTTGAAGGGCTCGAATTGAGGCCAGCTGCTGCTCAATATCACTCAAGGTAGGCCTGCCTATATTCTAATGCTTGCGTTTCAGAAAGCTGCTCTAGCCACTGTGTACGTAATGGCTGTAGTTTGGCTTCGTACTTTGGAAAAACTGAATAGTAAACGTGATTGCGCCAGTAATTGGGATGCACTGCTAATTGTTGCGCTAGGGTTTTGGCTAGCTCAGTTTTGCCGGCCCTTACCTCAAGATATAGCCAATGTAGATAAGGCTGATAATAAGTTGGCTTAATAAGCGTATTAATCGTCTGCATCACTTCACTGTCAGGCTCAAGATTAAATCGGTGTTGAATATCCAATAAAATTTTAAGTTCTGTGACTACGGGAATATGAGATGTGTCGAAAGACGGGCTAAAGCCGGTTGTATTTATTGGTTGTTGTTGATGTTGTGATGCTAACAGTAGCCACTGCATGACAGCATGCTGATCGCGCCTTTCTTTAACAACTTCGCTGTCGATACTCGAAAGCACCTCTGTTACGCATTGCCAATCTGCTGTGCGAAGACAGACTTCGCCATGCCATAAACTTACCTCAATCAGTGCTCGAGTGTCTGATGCACGCTCAGCTAATTGCTTCGCTTGCTCTATTTGGGTAAGGGCTTCAATTAACTTCCCATTAGTAAAATGGAAGTAACTTAACAGCAGGTGGTTTACCATTTTTTCTTGGTCGTTTTGCTGGTTCAACTTACCCTCAACTTCAGAAAGATAGCGGGTGGCGGCATTATTGTCGCCCTTTACTAAACTTAACTGTGCAAGGTTTTGATACGTACGAAGCAGATGAGACTGATCGTTGTTCCTCTCAAATAACGTTTTCGCCTGTTGCCAATAAATATCAGCAAGGGACAGATCGCCAATCAAAAAGTGCATATAAGCTACGTTACTCATGCTTTCTGGTTTTAGCACTTTGTCATCGATTTGTACCCGAATATCTAAACCACGTTTATAGTGCAAAAGCGCTTTTTCGAACTCACCTTGCTCTTCATAGAGAAACCCTAACGTGTCATTGATGTGAGCTTCTTGTTCCAGATCACCAATATCCATTATGAGTGACAAAGCCTCTTTTAACGAAGATTCGGCTAGTTCGATTTTGCGAGTAAGTGATGCTGCGATAGCTAAGTTGGCAAGTGTTTTGGCTCGTTCAGAAGGTTGGGATGTAGCATCCCTAAGTGATAGTGCATCTTGAAAATACGATGCTGCGGTAGCGTGCTCTGCAATACGCAAGTGAGCGATACCAAAAGCATTAAGTACTAAGCTTTCACCTACCTTGTTTTTAACTTTTCTAAAGGCAATTAGCGCTTGAGTAAGGGTTTCACTAATGGCAGTGTCAATGTTGCCATCCATTATTTGCAAACGCGCAAGTTCAAACCAAAGTTGGCCATCATTGGGACGTAATTGCAACGCGGCTTGGTAATCGTCCATGGCCAATAGTGGCTCGTTAGCCCACTGATGGATATCAGCTCGCATGGCAAGTAAGTCGGCACGATTAGGGTAATGGCTAATTAACGCATCAATGGATTGTTGGGCCAACGAAAGATTATCATCTATTTGCGCCCGAAGTAGCTCTCCCTGCAAACGCCAATACTCGCCGATGTCGGGCATTGCCATTAAGGTATCTAGAGACTCTCTGGCGACCAAAATATCGTTATTATTTAACGCTAGTTCAGCATTAGCTACCCACCCCCCAGGGTAATCTGGTGTACTGGTTATCATCGCCTCAATAGCATCTTCACGAGCAAGGGCCGGCCCGGCCTCCCAGGCATCATGTAACGCATTTAAGTAACGTAAGTCTGGGGTGTCTACCTCGGTTTTTAAATGAGAAAACAATGCTTCAACGAGCTTGTCGGCAAAGGCATCTAAATCGTTAGCCAAGCTGCTGGTCGTAATAGAATGACTTACCGTAAATATCTGCGTATTGGCCGGCATACTAAGTACGCTGGCGTGAAGTAAGTAAGACTGACTGCTAGTGGGAGTTGCATCAAGTAACAACAGACTATCGGTACCAAGGATTGCACTGAAATCCACTCTATCATTGTCATTATCCATAGGGGACAGTGCTAAATTTCCAATTATCGTAGTGCTTTCGTTTTCGCTGACCAAAGCAACATCAGGGTGGGTTGAAAGAGGGTAGCGAAGTAAGTCACTAATGGTGCCTAATAGTGGATAGTTGTTATCGTGAATTATAGCGAGTTGTAAGGTTTTACTGCCGAACCCATCCTGATTAGATTTTGTTTTATTCACCATAAAGGTAATTGCAATCGTTGCTAACACAAGTATAAAAATGATGAACACGGCTACGAATTTTGACGATGAAGCGGGCGTGTTAGCGTGGTTCAGCGCTTGTGTTAGGGTGGGGCGTTTTTCTGGAATTTGATGGGTAAGGTTACGAATAAACTGAGTTTGCTTTCTAAGCCACACAGTGTCAGATAACGAAAATGATGATAACGCCACACAACCGAGCATATCCTTAAGCACTTTACCGGCACTGTAGGTATCTGAAAATTCACCTGCCGTTCCCGAGTGAATCACTTCTGGAGCCGAGTACTGTAAATGGCCACTCGTTTGCTCACCATTTTGTTCCGATTGGCCTATGCCGAAATCAATGAGTAATAAGTTATCATTCGAATCAATAAGGATATTGTCGGGTTTTATATCACCGTGTTTAATATCTACGCTTTGACAGGTGGCAATAGCATCAAGTAATTGGTGCGACCATTTTTGATATGTGGTGCGAGAAATAGGGCGTTGAAGGCGCTCGAATAATGGCTCACCTTCTATGTACTCCATAGTGAAAAAGGCGTAATACTCGTCAGCAAATACATCGTGAACACGAATAATATTAGGGTGTTGAAGTTGTCGAGCAATAACAACTTCATTGCGAAGTACCTGCATACTGGCTGGATCAGTTGCGGCGCCAGGGATGAGTTTCAGTGCTACATCAACCGCAAGTAACTCGTCTTTGGCGGCATAAACACTGGCCTGAGTGCCTGCCCCTAACTGTTGAATAATACGAAACCTATCAGAAAGTATGGTTCCGGAGGCAAGTCTAGGCCCTGATGACAAAGCCTCAGTTTGAAAATGTTCTGGCGTTGAAGGTATATTCCCCGGCCCAGTCAAACGCATCTCCACACTACAATTACTACAGCATAGGCTTCATCTCGCGCGCTTTGCTGGGCATATCGCAACGAGTGAAACCAATATTATTCTAATTAATTAGAGAAAGTTTATGCTCTATGGCGTGGAATAACAAACGAAGAGACAATAAATTAGCGAGAGACCTGGCAAACTCGATGTCAGTTTCGGTGAAATAGCGTCTCCCCACAAGGGAATCGGCGTATAAAACCCCTACTGGTTTACCGTCTATGCAAACGGGAACACTGATAGCGGCCTGAATGCCATTGCGAATAATACTTTGTTGAGCGTTAAGAGAGTTGTCGGCAACAATATTGCCTACCGCCAGCACCGCGTTTGTTTCCATCGTACGTCGAATAATAGTGCGGCTACCGGTGAAGTTCTCCGAATTCATCCATGGCTCGTGACCCAAACCAAACAATGCTTTATTTTCCTCATCAAATAAGATGAGTGAGGCGCGCTCGCAAGCTAACGACTGAATTAAACATTCTCGAGCTAAATGAATTAGTGCGCTACTGTCATTACAGTTTTGAAGTTGGTTTTGATAACGCTTTAGTTGTCGCTCTCGCCATACGCGTTGACTATCTAACTGAATAACTTTGCTATGCTCAACCGGTGTAAGTTTGCATGATATTGGGCCGAAAAATAAATGCTGAGGTTTATTAATCGCAATATTTTTAACGGGCACACCGCCACTGAAGCAACCTGTTGAACTGGTATCATTTAATTGCCATAAACTGTCGTTAGTGGCCTGTAATTCGGCATGCAAGCGAGAGATTTGAGGATGCGCAATAATAATGTCAGCATTTTGCGCCCGACCTATTCGATACTGTCTACCCTCAAAAAGTACGTGCTCTGCTACGCTGCCATTAGGCTGAGATACTGCAATTTGCAATGGCATAACAAGGCTCCGTATAACTCGCGATTTACAGTGTACGTAAACTGAAACGAAGGGTTTGCATTTGTGTAAGCAATATCCCTTTTGCGTTTACCACACTACCGTTGGCAAGCCATACATCAGGAATCTCACTACCAGAGGCATTATCAACAACCGAAATTAGGCTGTCCACTGCAGTTAATGCAGCGGCATCATCATTTATTGCTAATGCATTTTGAATGTCGTTAATTCCGCTATCTAGTGCTCCTTGAAGTACCAAAGAGATATCGCTTCTATTGTTATTGACGGTTTGGCTGATATTACTGACTTTATCGCTAATGACTGCACTTGGCGCGCGCGTATCAAGCAGAATAATGAAGTCAGAGAATTGGCCCGTGCTGCCTCTTGCGCGAAGGCTACCGGAAGATGTCAGTGTGGTGATATCTTCAAAAGTGCCATCTGCGTGAGAGGTAAAGAGCCGAAATGGAGTGGTAGGGACGTAATGAAGCGCTTTGGTATAAAGCTCTACCATGGCAACGCCTTCAAAACCAAAACCCGAATTTGCTTTTGGTGATATTGATACCAATACCGGAAAGCCCGATGTCGCGCTAGTTAATAATGATGGTAGGCGGTCGGTAATTAATAAGTCACTAGGGTCGAGAAGCTCGGCCGTAATGTCAAAGTTACTAGCATGAAGGCCAATACTATTTTCAAACTCGATGGTAAGGTCTACTTCAATCGCTGTAGTTAGTGATAATTTTGCTTGAATGCGGTTGTTATCGACTGTAAGTAAATTGGGTAGAACGACTTGAGCTTGGGCGGCAGAAAACATCATTACCGCAAGGGTAGCAACGCTGATTAAGAGCTTAAACTTCATTTGAGATATCTTCATAATACCAATCTCTATTAAACCTTGTTCAAAAAGTAACCCGAATTGGAGCCGTTATCAACTACTATAACGGCTCCGTTTCTCATTTAGCTGTTATCACTCATAATATTGGGTAAACAATCTTGATGAAAGTACAGCGTAGTGCGCCCGCGTTACAGTCGTCTCAGGGTCAAAACTTGCTGTCAGCGTTGGGGTAACACTAAAAGGGGCCTGTTCAGTACCAAAAGAGACATTAATTAGCGACATCGTGATAGCCAATTGGACGTAGCCTTTTAACTCCGCTGGAATTTGGTCTTGATCGGCGAGAACGATTTGTTCACCGCTGTAATCGACAATAATGTCGGCATCAGGGTCGAAACTGGTGGCAACCGACTCTAATCCTAGCATTTGCACCATAGCATAAGCCGTATCTAACTTACTCATTACCCCAAACGGGTTGGCGCTGCCGTCTTCGCTATAAAGTACGGGTGATTGGTTGCGTAAGTTATCTTTTAATGCGCCGCCACTCACCATAACCGACTCAACAAATGCTTTATCAAAACCTGGAACGGCACCAATGTTAGGGACGTCTTCGTTTAATAGGTCACGGTATTGTCTTACTGCGCCGCCCATTACAGCATAGCGGGCAAAATCTTTGCGTTTTAAGCCCGCATTTGGATAAAAGCCTCGGTTGTTAAGGGCATCCATTAAGCGCTCACTAATCGCAAATTCAATCGCGTTTTGTTGTGCATGGCCTTCAATATCATCAATCCCTTCATAACCACCGCTTTCTTCGAACGAAACAGTCACATCAAACGTTTCAGGAACGCCTGGGCCATTGGTGATACCTAGAGGGTCCGCTTGAACACCTGAAAGAGATGTTAAACCGTAGACATAGATTCCCCAGGTGCCCGGCATTGCTGGAGCTGAAACACGCATTGTAGTGCTCAATACTGGTGTGGTTAAGTTTCCAAAGTACTCGGTACCATCGGGCGCGACTAATACCAGTTTAGTTAAATTGGCGAGGGTGCTTGCCGAGGCCTTAACGAGCACTTCGCTTTCGCCTACCTCAAAGGTCTTTACTTCAGGCTCTCCCACTGGTGCGTAGAACAAGTCGAACACTTCTGTACGCTCACTGGTTGATACCAATGCGTTGGCCTTGAAGGTTTTCGACGGCAAGTTGTTTACAGTTATGCTGTGAGACATATCATAGTCGAGTGCAGCAGCTACTGCAGAGCGAGCATTAACGTAGCCCGCTCCTACCTCCCAACGCTCGTAACCTGGCATATTGGTAGCTGTTTCTTGCAAAATTTGTTTGATTGAGGTGTTATCTAAAGATGGGTTTGCTTCTAGCAAGAGTGCAATGATGCCTGACACGTGAGGGGTTGCCATCGAAGTGCCTGAAATCATGGTATAGAACGGCAGATTCTGTGCTTCAATGGCATCAATATCTGCTTCGCCACCATTCGCCGCTAAATTCGTTGTTGCTCGGGTAGAAACAATATCTACACCTGGGGCGACGACGGAAACTTCGTTGTTATAAGTCCACTCGGTGCCATCAGGCATAGTGAAATCACCAGACTCACTGTTTAATCCCCGTGAAGAAAAGTCTGCCAAGCCGCCAAATTTGTCACCTGCACCTACCGATATGCCCCATGGAATTTGCGCATAGGGATTATGTGAATCTTCACCTGGACCATCGTTACCAGCAGCAAAAACGCTTATCATACCTAGCTTGTGAGCCTTGTAAGTAGCTAAAGACACTGGCCCTAATGGCTCGTACTTACCGCTTGAGCCCCAAGAGTTACTAATGACTTTGATTGGGTTGTTGTAGCTGTAAACATTACTAATGGCGAAGTCGAAACCGCCAATGGTATCTAGTAAAAGAACAGCCCCACCGGAACCATACCCAATTAAATCAGCGTCAGGCGCGGCGCCTATATATTTGCCATCGGACATGTTGCCGCTACCCGCAATAGTACCTGCCACATGCGTTCCGTGACCTGAGTTAAGGTCGGTATTTACTTGGCCTTTCAAGGTGAAGCCATCAGTCACACCGGTAATGCCAATTGCAGAAGCATGGGTAAGGGCTTGTACATTTTCTACTACGGTATCACCGAAAAAGTGATCTTGGTGAGAGGCATCAATACCCGAGTCTATCACCATTACGGTAGAGCCTTTACCAGTAAATTCCATACCGTTGCGCTGAATAAATCCATCGCTCTGAAGGTCTGCAACACCCGTAATTTCACGAGCATCTGCGTTATATAACTTCATTTTACGGTTCGCAAATACAGAGCGAACGCCGTCAATTTTTGCAATGGCATCTATCTGTGCCTTCGTGGCGATAACACCAACGATTGGCAATGATTTGAATTGAACCCCCTCTGAAATGCCGAGATTTAAGAGTTGTTGTAATTGAGATTCGGCTAGCGGGTCTAGCTGATCGTAAGTCACGACCGCCATAAGTGAGTCTGTTGCATCAAGAGTGGTGAGTGTTTCGGTAAGCTGAGCGCCAATGTAGGCATCAGCTAACGTGTGAGCCGCTGGGCTTGCGAGCATGGCCGCAGCTAAGGTAGATAGGGCAAACTTTTTCATTATTCTCTCCAAAATGAGACTGCATTTTTGTGTAGATAATCCCGTTTTAAGACTGTCATCTTCTTCAGGTATCCTTTGCAGCAAGGTACGCCCTTATAATGTCGGTTTGTTTTTTGTTCGAACATAGGGGTTTCACCCTATATGTCAGCGAGCATTGATATTGACTCCTGTTACTGCGTACTTGGAGAGTGCATATACGGGAGGAAGTACCAATAACAGTGCCGGTGTAGATGCGGGTATAGCGGTTGCTCTAAATGGCAGGTTTTAGGCTATCTTCAATACACGTGCTCGCTTTTGATACGCCCTGGCGTTAATAGACAACATTTTCTAGGAGACATACCAAGAATGAAGTTTGACTCTATAAAATCTAGGCTTGTTCTAATGACACTGATTTGTGTTGTTGGCATGGGCATGCTGGTGGTCAGTCAGCATTATTTTACGCAGAGGCTCATTGAATTAAATCAGCAGCGGGACTTATTGCTTCGTATGGGGCAAGATTTATTGCAGATGCGCCGGCATGAAAAAGACTTTCTGATGCGCCATCAGCAGGAGTACTTTCAGTTATTTATCGAGCGTTCTGAGAGTTTTAGCACTCGGCTTAACCAGCTTACGCCATTAATTAGCGATTATGATATGCCTACGTCGCAGTTAGGAAACTTAGCCGAGGGAGTACATGAATACCAACAACTTTTCCAACAAGTGGTTACGTTACAAACCGAAATAGGGCTGACACCAACATCTGGTTTGTTAGGGGAAATGATAGAGACTGAGGGCGCATTGCTCAGTCAGTCGTATTTCGACGTTGGATCTAATGCGCTCATTCAACTTGACAGCGCAAGGTTGGCCATTCGCGATTTTCGGTTAACCCGCAATAAGTATTACGCTACCCTTGCCGTTCAGAGTATAGAGCGGCTGGCGCAAGCGCGTAGTGCGGGCAAATCTGAACAGGTAAACGAATTACTTGGCTTATATAAAGAAGCAGTGGGGGCACTTGCTGTTGCCCATCAAACATTAGGTCTTACTCATAATGAAGGATTGGTGGGACGCTTTCGGCGACAAGCGCATAGTGTGGAACAACAGCTCACGTTAATCGACAAAGCTTTACAGCCTATTATTGAAAACCAAGAGCAAAAAGTAAAAATATACAGTATTAGTATTGCGGTGCTCACGTCAGTGCTTTTAATTTTAATCCTAGTGAAGAGCTTTGCCACATTTCACCGCGCTTTTTCTAATTTCGTTATGTTCTTTTATCGGTGTAAGCGCCAATATCAGCGAATGGATCCGAGGAAACTCGGTTTTGCTGAGTTCAAATCGTTGGCTGAGCTTGCCAATGAAATGGTAGAGTCTCGTCAAGCAATTGAAGAACGACTCGCTATTGTGGAAGCAGAACTAGCACAAAAGCAGAGAAAACCAGAGACAAGTTGAAGGTGGGTGAACGTAGATATGCAATTTAACAAATTAGGCGGTAGCGACTTATCGGTATCGGATATTTGCCTTGGCACCATGACATGGGGCATTCAAAATACGCAGCAAGACGCCGATGAGCAATTAGCAATAGCAGTTGATCATGGTGTGAACTTCATCGATACCGCCGAAATGTACCCTGTTCCGCCGAACGAGAAAACCTATGGTGATACCGAGCGAATCTTGGGTCACTGGTTAGCAAGAAATCAATCAGCACGTGATTCCCTTGTTATCATGACAAAAGTGGCCGGTAGCGGCTTGAGTTATATAAGAGAAGGCGGGCCTATTACTGCCAGCGCGGTTGAAGCGGCACTGAATGATTCGTTAAGTCGTTTAAATACCGATTATGTTGATGTTTATCAATTACATTGGCCTAATCGCGTTACGCCACATTTTGGAAAGCATTGGCCTGATCGTGCTAACCCCACAAAAATAGATAAGCAGCAAGAAATTGAGGGTATGCGAGATATTTTAACCGGCATTAAACAAGCACTCGATGTTGGAAAGATTCGCCATTGGGGGCTATCTGATGATACGCCTTGGGGCATTCATACGTTTTTGACGCTGTGCAAAGAAATGAATATTCCTTTTCCAGTTTCTATCCAAAACGAATTTAGTTTGCTGCATTTAAAAGATTGGCCTTATCTGATTGAAACCTGTGTACTTGAAAATATTGCCTATTTACCTTGGTCGCCACTCGCTACGGGTATGCTAAGTGGTAAGTACATGAATGGAGATAGACCCAAAGGTTCTAGATGGACACTGGTTCAGCGCCAAGGATTATTCAGAGATAAAGAGCCCGCCCGTGAAGCCACCGCTCGTTATGTTGAAATTGCCAAGCGAGCAAAGATTACTCCCTCGCAATTGGCTTTAGCATGGTGTAAACAAGTGCCAGGTGTTACTTCTACTATTATTGGCGCAACGACCTCCGAGCAGTTAGCTGAAAACTTGTCTGCGTTTTCACTTAACCTTGATGAAAGCACATTGAAACAAGTCGGAGAGGTGGTACGCCGCTATCCTCTAGGTTTTTAAGCGGCCTAAAGATAGGATGCAGTAGGGCTATAAATTACGGTGAATTTTTCTGTTGAAGGTGGTCATTTATCTGTCACATCTTCGTCATAGTATAAATTCACTGTTATTTATAGACTGTTTTACTGTATGTCTCTATCAGATTCGCCTCTTGTTTGTGAAACCGAAACCCAGCATGGTAACTGGCGCCGTTGGCTACTGCTTCTCGCCCTCGTTTATTTAATGTTGTTAGCCGTTAGCATGATAGGCAGTGGCTTCAAATTGGCCGCAGGCGATCACGCTAAAACGCTGTTCACTTTTGCCAGTAACCCCATCATGGGGCTAATTATTGGCATGGTAGCCACCGCACTCATTCAATCGTCAAGTACGGTAACCTCTATTATTGTTGGTATGGTGGCAGGTGGATTACCTATCACCATTGCCGTGCCCATGATGATGGGAGCTAATATTGGCACCAGCATCACTAATACCCTCGTTAGCCTTGGGCATGTCGCCAGAAAGGATGAGTTTCAACGAGCATTTAACGCCGCAACTATTCACGATTTCTTCAATGTGATGTCGGTGATTATATTTTTACCTCTAGAAATGGCCTTTGGCATTTTAGAGCACTCCAGCGCCTTTGTAGTGTCTATGCTCAATACGGGTGGCACGATGGGCGTTGAAGGGTTTAATCCTATTAAAGCACTTACCCAGCCAGCTCTTAACGCGGTAACAGGCATGGTTAGCGGTTTGCCTTCGGTGTACCCCGGTATTGTTAAGATCATTCTCGGTATTGGGCTTATTGTTACCTCAATTACCTACATGGGGAAAATCATGAAATCCCTTATGGTGGGTAAAGCAAAAGACATTCTGCATAAAAGTATCGGTAAAGGGCCTATATCGGGTATTTCTTCTGGTGCGCTAATGACAGTGCTGGTGCAATCTTCTTCTACTACGACCTCGCTGGTTGTGCCTTTAGTGGGGAGCGGAATTCTAAAGGCAAAAGATATTTATCCCTTTACCCTTGGCGCTAATATTGGCACCTGTATTACCGCGTTAATTGCAGCGCTTGGTGTGGTGGGTGTGAATGCCGCGTTTGCATTACAAATTGCCCTTGTACATCTGTTATATAACGTTTTTAGCGTGGTGTTAATTTACGGTACGCCGATGTTGCGCAATATTCCGTTAGATTTGTCTTATAAACTGTCGGTCATTGTAGCCGAGAAGAAATTTTACGGTGTCGCGTATATTGGTGGACTGTTTTTCTGCATGCCGTTAGGTATCATTTTTATGTCGGTGTAGGCGTTTCCCAGCGCAGCTATAGCAGTAAGCTAAGGCAGGTACCTCAGCGGGGCCTGCCTTATTGTAGTTTGAGAGAGTATAGTTATTAAATGTGTAGCGCTAGAATGCGGTTATGTCGGCGCTACTTTGCCCAAACACAAACATATTGCGCTTTCCACACTGCGCCATATGATTACTAGATGTATAAGGCGTACCTGATTGAGTTACGTCACTTTCCCATCCTTGCCCATTTTTAATATACGCTTTTAGTTCAAACCAACCGTTTATGGTTTTACTGCAATCCATTTGAACATCTAGCATCCAATAATGATCGCCCCACAGGTTCAACGGTGTTTCACCAAAACCATCATTGTCGACGGTTTTAATGGAGCCCCACGCTGAAGGCCAATTATTCGTAGTCCAATCAAGCGCGCTACCTTCAGCTTCACTACTTTGGCTAGTTTCAACACCGTACCAATCAAGATAATTGTCGTTGGCTTTCCAAGGTGCCGTCGTCGTGTTGCGCATATTGTTGTGGATGATGGGAATGGCACACGCATAGTTACTCGTTGTGCAAGAGAGCCCTAAATTTGATGCTGCATAGTCATGATCGATTCCGCCTCGAATAAACATGTCTTGCCCACTTTCGGTGGTGGCTTGTACAAAAATGATAGTGCGTTGCCAATCTGCATTGGGTTCATCTGTGGTTAGCATTGCCCCTTGATGAATGGCAATGGCGTCCCATGAAGCAATATTCACGGCTACAGAGCCATCGGGGGCAACGGAAATAACTTCGCCGCTACATTGGGTTTTGGCGGTATTAATATTACCGGTTAATACGTTGCAATATTGGCCTGGTGCCATGGATGTGGTTAGCGTGGTATCCATGGTATAACTTTCTTTGTTTATTGCCACAAATCCACTGTCTGCGCGACCAAAGGCGATTTGGTTGCCTCCATTGCTCCACCAGTCGGTTACCACGAAATCATCTGACGTGTTATCTCTGAAATCAACGCCGCCTGAAATATACGACCAACGATGTTCGCATTTCCACTTATCAGCAAAGCATTCAAGTGTTCCGTTGTTATGCACTGGCACTGATGGTGCACCCGCATCGGTGTCGCCGTGGAAGTCGTAACTCGACATGACTTTGGGGTAACCATAAGGCCATGCCAACATAAAGATATTCGCAAGGTCGTATAAACGTCCATCTTCAAAGGTAATAACATTACCGCCTCCACCATGGCCTCGTTGATTATCGTGGTTATCAACAAAAACAACGGCTTTATAGCTTGGCATGAAACCCCATGCTTCGCCGAAGTTACTAAGCCAAGCAAGTGATCCATTGCGAAAAACATTGCCAATTTCAACTGAGTATTTAAATTCGGTCACCAGGCCATTTGAGAAATATTCATCGGCACTAATGGCCTCACCGCCTTGATCTATTACTTCTTGAAACACAAGCGGGGAGCCGTTGACCTGATTGATGATACTCGATATATCTGCCGCAGGCATATGTTTGGAGGCATCTAGTCTAAAACCTTCCACGCCAATATTTACCAAGTCATTAAGGTAGTTTGCTAGGGTGCTTTGTACGTAACTAGATTCGGTTTTCAAGTCGGCTAAACCGACTAATTCACAGTTTTGAACTTGCCACCGGTCTCCATAATCATCAACTGAGCAGGTATCGTGAAAATCTTGAGGCGAGTACATTGGGTAATTTTTATTCCCAAAAGTATTTCCGTTTGTTCCAGTACCCGATCCTGCGGCCATATGGTTAATGACAGCGTCTACGTATATATCTACACCCACTGCGTTGCAGCGCTGAACCATATTTGTAAAGTCTGCGCGAGATCCGCCGCGACTTTCTAAATCATAGCTAACAGGCTGGTAGCGAGCCCACCACTGAGGAACATTAATGTGTTCGTTGGGCGGGGAAACCTGCACTGCAGCAAACCCATTTTGACTTAAATAGGTTTCACATTCGGTTGCTACATCCTGCCAATCCCACTCGAATAAGTGCACAAATGTGGAAGGCTGTGAATGCGCAACAGGGGAGGCTATACCATAGCCTAGTAAGGTAGCGACTGCACTGGAAGCCAGCAATTTACGGTTAATCATAAAAGAGTCCTAGTGACGTTATTTAACTGCATGGAGAAAACTAACTAGACACTAGAATGTAAATTAAATGTAAACAATGTGAATACGTATGCAGACAGGCGAAGATAAAAAGGGCGCCTCAAGAGGCGCCCGTATTCATTACTGATAAGTATCAGATTAAAATGCGTATTTTGCAGAAACCTGAAGGCGGTTCATATCACCTTCCAAACCTTCTTCAATTTCGCGATGTGCAAACGCGTACTCTGCACCAAAGGTAAGCGCTTTGGTAGGCGAATACAGTAAGTTAGCACGTGCGCTGTAGCTGCTTTCTGTCACACTAAGACCGGTAAGGTTAGTGTCGTTATCAATATCTAATGCTGAAAACATGATGCTGCTTCGCATTCTGTCGTTCCAAAGGTGACGATAGGCAATAGCATAACCCGTTGAATCTATAGCTTCCAAATCGCCATCGGCTGTGATGACTGCGCCATTTGCGGCATTCAATGCGGAATATCTACCCATCCCTTGGCCTGTATTCACCATAAAGCGAATATCATCGCCGTTCGATAGTTTGTATTTTCCTGACAAGGCGACACCATAACTGGTTTCATCGGCATCTATACCACTGCCGTCATCATATGAAAGTTGACGTACAAGGCCTGCTATTTTTACGTAACCCCAGTCTTGTTTAGCAGTGTAAGCTGCAACAAAGTCAGGAACGGCATTATCGTCAGCTACAATACGTCCGCCACCACCGTTGGGTGTTACTGTAGTTTCAGGGTTTTCCAACGCCAATTGTAAACCGCCGTTGGTGTATCGCACCATAACTTGTCTACCGAATGTAATGCCGTCTGTCGTACCAATGAAATCAAGAGATTCCGGCAGGGAACCCACATCCATAAATGTGGTCCATGTTTGACCCACTAACCATTCTTTATACTGAATGTAGGCGTGGCGAACACGGGGTGTATAAGAGTTACTAATACGTTCATCACCACCGCTAGTGACGATAAAATCTAATTCTAATACCCCTTTGATTTCGTCACCTTCCGCTGTTGGCGTGTTGGTGCTAAATCTAAAGCGGGATTGACGAATATGTGCATCGAATTGGGTGCCTTCATCGCCGCCTGAAACCGGAGTCAGCGAGGGTATGTAAAAATCTCGACCAATACTACCGGAACCTAGCGTGCCCTCAGAGTAGTTGCTCACCATCGCATCGGCTTTTATGTAGCCGGTGAATTTAACGCTGGTATCGCCTAAGGCAGCGGCGCTAACGAGAGTGGCGTTAGACGCTGCAAGTGCTAACGATACGGCTAGCACTGAGTTTTTTATTGTGGCTTTCATTATATTTGCCCTAAAGTGTGGTTAAATAAATGTAAATTCAAAGTTAACTTCTATAGGTTTGCCGACCTTGATACAAATTGGAATAAGCTAATGGTCGCATACGACTATAGTCGTAATTGGCGAGCAGTCGAATTCCTAGGACTAAAGTCCGTGAATCGTAAGACCAAAGTCGCATTTTTACTTTATAGTCTAATCATTACAGTGTTTAGTATATAAAAGCATTTCACATTATTGATATTGGAGGCAATTTTTTATGACTGCCAGTAAGATTTTTTCTGTTCCTGACGCAATTAAAAGTACGACCCATTTAACGGATGCTCAGTACGCTGAGATGTATGCTAATTCTGTAGCACACCCTGAAGCATTTTGGGCTGAACACGCAAACTTACTTGAATGGTTTAAAAAGCCGACCAAAGTGAAAAACACCCATTTTGGTGACAATGATGTTTCCATAAAATGGTTTGAAGACGGCGAGTTAAATGCCAGTTACAACTGTATCGACCGCCACCTAGCAGACAATGCTGATAAAGTGGCCATTCACTGGGAAGGTGACTCCCCTGAAGAAAGCCAGGATATTACCTTTCAAGAAGTGCATGATGAAGTCTGTAAATTAGCTAATGCACTTAAATCACTTGGTATAACTAAAGGCGATAGAGTCGCTATCTATATGCCTATGGTCCCCGATGCTGCATACGCTATGTTGGCGTGCGCCCGTATTGGTGCTATTCACTCCGTTATTTTTGGTGGCTTCTCGCCGAATGCGATTGCCGATCGTATTAACGACAGCGATGCTAAGGTAGTTATTACAGCAGATGAAGGCCGCCGAGCGGGGCGATCTGTACCTTTAAAAGCCAATGTAGATAAGGCCTTGTCAAAGGGGGCCTGCCCCTCAATTACTCACGTAATCGTTAAGAAAGTGACAGGCGAAGATGTAGCGTGGAACGAAAGTCACGATGTATGGTGGGATGAGCTTGTGGCTGAGTGCTCCACGACGTGTGAGCCTGAAGTAATGAACGCGGAAGATCCACTCTTTATCTTATATACATCGGGCTCAACGGGCACCCCTAAGGGTGTAGTGCATACTACCGGTGGCTATTTGCTTTATACCGCAATGACATTTAAATACGCCTTTGACTATCAAGATAATGATATTTACTGGTGTACTGCCGATGTAGGCTGGATCACTGGGCATAGCTATATGGTGTATGGCCCTATGATTAACGGTGCATCTCAGGTGTTTTTTGAAGGTGTTCCTACCTATCCTGACGTGCGACGTATCGCGCAAATAGTAGAAAAATACAAAGTAAACAGCCTTTACACCGCACCAACCGCTATTCGTGCATTGATGGCTCACGGTGATAAACCCGCTGAGGGCTGTGACCTTTCATCGTTACGTTTACTGGGTACAGTGGGTGAACCTATTAATCCTGAAGCGTGGGAATGGTACCACCGAGTAATTGGTCAAAGCCGTTGTCCTATCATGGATACGTGGTGGCAGACTGAAACCGGTGGTCATATGATAACGCCATTGCCGGGGGCGACAGCACTTAAGCCTGGGTCAGCTACGCGACCATTTTTTGGTATTCAACCTGCGCTTTTTGATGCTGAAGGAAATGAACTTGAGGGGGCATCCGAAGGTAATCTGGTGATTAAGGATAGTTGGCCGAGCCAGGCTAGAACTGTGTATGGCGATCATCAACGCTTTATCAGTACCTACTTTAGTGCGTACAAAGGTGTATACTTCACCGGTGACGGTGCAAGGCGTGATGAAGATGGCTACTACTGGATCACAGGGCGTGTAGATGACGTGTTAAATGTATCTGGTCACCGTTTAGGCACCGCTGAAATTGAGAGTGCATTAGTGGCCCATCCCAAAGTGGCCGAAGCAGCTGTAGTGGGCTTCCCACATGATATTAAAGGGCAGGGTATTTATGTTTATGTTACCCCAATTGACGGTGTTGCCGTTGATGATGCGCTAACCACAGAGCTTAAAAACTGGGTTAGACAAGAGCTTAGCCCCATTGCGACACCAGATAAAATACAGTGGTCGGCTGGCCTACCTAAAACCCGTTCAGGTAAAATAATGCGTCGTATTTTGCGTAAAATTGCCGCGAACGAACATGAGCAACTTGGTGATATATCTACATTGGCGGATCCGTCAGTTGTTGATACACTCATTGAGGAGCGACTAAACAAATCATAAAGGATAATGCAATGACAACCCTGTTAATTGCCGATGATCATCCGTTGTATCGGGATGCCTTAAGAGGCGCTTTGTCATTGTCTTTACCAGCGCTGACGCTATCAGAAGCTGGTGATTTAACATCGACAGTCGATATTCTCAATCGCGAGGATATCGACTTGTTGCTGCTTGATTTACATATGCCAGGCAGCAACGACCTTTTCGGGTTAATTCACATTCGTAAACTGTTTCCTGACGTACCTGTAGCGGTAGTGTCTGGCACGGAAGATACCCAACTTATATCAAAAATCATGAGTGCCGGGGCGCTGGGATTTATCCCTAAAACTGCCAGCTCGGGTGATATTGCCAATGCGGTACAAGCCATTTTAGATGGGGACGTATGGCTGCCACCTAATTTAAGCGATAGTGTAGATGAGATTGACGAGGAGTTTTCTGAGCTTGCAGATAATGTTGCTTCACTAACGCCTTCACAATACAAAGTACTGTGCTTTATGCGAGACGGGTTACTTAACAAGCAAATTGGTTATAATTTAGATATTGCCGAAGCCACGGTAAAAGCCCACGTTACCGCCATTTTCAAAAAGCTTGGCATCAATAATCGTACTCAAGCGGTATTAATTGCATCTCAACTAGAGCTAGAGCCGCCTGCTACAAGTGATCACTAGTCTTTTCTAGCGGCACTTCAACAGGCTCAACAAGCAAAGCGGGTTCAAAATAAGTAAGATAATGCTTAAGTGCAGCCTTACTTTGTTCGCTTAACAAAGGGTTCTCAATTTCAATCTCAGTACGCCCACGCATTAGCATCGTGCTTTCTTGGTAAACAGGCTGCGCCTTTAAGAATGTCTGAAATTCTCCAGATTCTAGCAAGATAGTAAGCCCTTCACTGATTCGGTTAGCCAAGGCTTCCTGATCTAATGCAACAAAGTAAAACAAAGGACTGTCGTAAGACACCAACAAATGGGGCTCAATTTTCAATGTGCTGTCAGGTTGCTTGTCTAATTCATGTTTTATTTCCATTACACTGCGCGGAAACATATCGGCAAAGCCTTCAGCGACAATTCGAAATGATGCTTGATAAGTAGTTTCAAGGACGGGAATTTCATTGTGACGAAAAATTCGGGTGTCAGGCCAGTCGTAGCCTTGCACCGCACGCATTGATTTTAGGCTCTCAAGCGTTAACGGGTTATCGAAGCGATTATCGTCGGCGCGAATAAGCATAATGCGCTTGCCAAAAAATCCGCCCATGATAGGAATACGTATTGCCCGATGTTGTTTTTCTCTGTCGATAGAAGACACACTCCACGTTACATCTAACATGTCGTGCTCTAAGCTTCTTAATTGGCGCTCTTGCGCAATTTCCTGTTTACTGACTTGTAACTCAAAGGTGCCATACTTATCTTCTGTCACTTCCAGTGCTTTTGAGAGTAGTGTTTTGGCGTATGCGTAAACGGGATCTCGACCAGGGTGAACATTAGGAAGGCGCAGCATTCTATGAGGCAACGCTGCTTTACTGTTCTTTTCTAGGCTAGACGAGTGAGTGACCTCGCCTGCTAGACCTAGTGGAGTGAATAAGCCACTTAGCAGTAGGAGTGTTGACGTAAGTATAGTTCGGCTAATCGTATGTCCTATCATTGTATCGACTATTAATCCTTCCCTGTTAGTAAAAAGTCGTGCTCAGGATCTACCAAAAAGCGGCCGCTCATGGCCTCTCTGCCAAGTAACATAAGGTAGGTCATTTCAGAGCGGTCTGTTAGGGTTAACTGTATATCCCATTGCACACTATCCATGATTATAGGCGTTACTATCACATAACGCTTCTCTCTTGTGGCGGTTGAGCTTTTTACCCGTTTTTTTCCTTCAACTTTTACTTCTCTTCTTACCACTCTATCAACATTATGAATATCAGGGTGGATATCGAAGCGTATCCACAATTCATCATCTACATCAAACTCTTCAATGTTATCTACGTGCAAAGAGGAGGTTGCTGCGCCAGTATCAACCCGAACATTTAAATCTGTGATGGTAAAGGCAGGAAGGTCGCATAACTCAACCGCACCCACTACTTTCTTATTTGTCATGTATTCGCCTTAAATCAAGTATATTCCGCTTCACCTGGTAGCAGGTTGTCTTGCAATAACTCAACGTGTTCTGCCACTGTATCGGGTTGTGAGAAATAGGCAATATGATATACCGCTTCTCCTTCTTGAGTCAGTGGTATGTTTTGTTTACCCACCACCACGCCCTCGGCTGGACTTTCAATACTGGCCAAATACCCACCAAATGGGTCGGCAATAGTCGCCAATTTATCCCCTTTGTTCACATGGTCGCCCAATTGGGCTAAATGGGTAACAAAGCCACTTTCTGTTGCCCGTATCCAGCCACTTTGGCGGGCAATAAACCGTTCAATACTATGGCCTTTACTGCGGCTCTTATTCAGCATACCCAAATGACGCATGGTATTAATAATACCGCGAAGCCCAGCTCGAATTGAGAACTCATCGTATCGAAGGGCTTGCCCTGCTTCATAGAGCAAAATTTTAACGCCACTCTCGCTAGCGGTTTCTCGTAAGGAACCTTCCCGCAGCTCAGCATTTAATAATACGGGAACGCCAAACGCCTTTGCCATCTCTAGTACTTCAGGGTCGTCTAGGTCTGCGCGAATTTGCGGTAAATTACTGCGGTGGATTGCACCAGTATGCAGGTCTATGCCTACATCGCACTTTTGCACAATTTCCTTCAAGAACAAGTTGGCTAGTCGACCTGCAAGCGAGCCTTTTTTGCTGCCAGGAAAGCTGCGGTTTAGGTCGCGGCGATCTGGCAAATAGCGAGACTGGTTCAACACGCCATACACGTTAACCATGGGCACCGCGATAAGGGTACCTCTTAACCGTTCAATGGCCCGTGAGCGAATGAGTCTGCCTACAATCTCAATACCATTTAGTTCATCACCGTGAATAGCGGCACTCACAAACATAGTAGGACCAGGGCGTTTACCTCGGGTAACATAAACGGGAATACTCATGTTTGTCGCGGTGTATAATGGGGGCATCTCCAGCTCAATTTTAACCGATTCACCTGGCGCGATACTTTGCCCACCAATGACTAAATTATCCACTGCCACTTAGCCTTTACCTCGCGTCTTCGTTTTGTGCGGCTCTGCACTTTTTTCAATAAATTCAATGATCATACCGGCGACATCTTTGTTAGTGGCTTTTTCAATGCCTTCCAAACCTGGCGACGAGTTTACTTCCATTACCACGGGGCCGTTGTTTGAACGTAAAATGTCTACACCACAACAATTCAAGCCCATAGTCTTGGCTGCATCTACGGCAGTTTTGCGTTCAGCTGGGCTTAGTCTTACCAAGCTGGCTTGACCGCCTCTATGAAGGTTAGAGCGGAACTCACCCGGTGCAGCTTGACGTTTCATCGCGGCAACGACTTTACCGCCTACCACGAAGCATCGAATATCAGAGCCACCGGCCTCTTTGATAAATTCTTGAACTAAGATACTGGCATTTAATCCCATGAAGGCTTCAATAATTGATTCAGCCGCTTTATGGGTATCAGCCAATACCACACCAATACCTTGGGTACCTTCAAGCAGTTTAATGACCACTGGTGCGCCACCCACGGTTTTTATCACGTCTTCTATTTTATCAGGGTGATGGGCAAAGCCTGTACGCGGCATGCCAATGCCTTTGCGCGATAGTAATTGTAGAGAACGTAGCTTGTCTCTAGAACGACTAATTGCCACAGACTCATTAACACTGTAAGTACCCATCATTTCGAATTGACGTACCACAGAGGTGCCGTAAAAAGTAACAGAAGCACCAATGCGAGGAATAACCGCATCGTAATAAGGCAGGCGTTTACCTTTATAGCGCACAGATGGCCGCGAACTGGTTATATCCATATAGCAATGCATGGTATCAATAACATCTACTTCATGATCGCGAGCACGACCTGCTTCTACTAAACGAGAGGTAGAATAGAGACGAGAATTCCGGGATAAAATCGCTATGCGCATTGTAAATTGCCTGTGGTTATAAATTTTTTAAAAAAGTGCTGTTTAATCATTAGCACCTTTTTAGGTGCATAGCCAGATTAGTCGTTGTACAGCGAATTGGCGCGCATCATAAAGCAGCTTTTATTAATGGTCTTACGAATTATTATTGTGGTGGCGACAGTAATATCTGGATGAACTCAAAATCGTTACGCGATAGCATGGGGTAACATGAGGATATAATGAGTTTTTTACTATGATGCAGTGGTGGCAAGAGGTATTGGTTTGGCTTACGAGCTACCAATCAAACCTTATTTGGAGTGGGTTGGTTTTGCTTTTTTATTTGGCGGCTTCAAGAAAAATCCTACCCAAACTTGAAACCAATATCGAGAAAACCAAATTAAAGTCTACCAGCGCAATCAAAGGATTATTTGCCGCAAGAGTTATCGTGGCTACAGTATCGCTAGCGTTATTGCTGCTTGCGTGGGGAATAGACTTCTCAGGCCTATTGGTATTATCAACCTCTATTATCACAGTAACTGGAGTAGCGCTTTTCGCCAGCTGGTCATTAATAAGCAATATTACCGCTTACTTCATACTGTTGACGAACGTTGCGTATCGCCGAGGAAATTTTATTCGTATCCTCGATGGCGATAATTTTATAGAGGGTTATATTGCTGACTTAGGGCCATTTAGTACTCGGCTGGTTACTTCTGAGCGCGAAACCCTCATGTACCCCAATAACCTAATTTTAACTCGTCCTGTGCTTATTAATCCCAAATCAGCGTGGGGCACCATGGGTAAAGTAACCCCAACGACGGCGGGTAAAATAGAAGAAAAAACCGATAAACCGACGAAAAAGAGCAGGGTGAAAAGCGACCCGCAAATTTAGTCGCTATCGGTATAGTGTGACTCCCGAATATGGCGAGTCATGCTTTGAAGTAACGCTCTTAGTTTTGCAGGTTTTAGCGGCTTAGATAGGTAGTTAACCCCTTGCTCCTTACATTTAGCCACTAAATCTTCATCTGGTGTGGCTGTGATAAGCGCGGCGGGTAATATGGCATCAAGCTGGAACCTAATCTTGTCTATTAAGGCTAAGCCGTTTTGCGTTTCATCGTGGCTTAATTGATAGTCCATCAATAATATCTGAGGTAATGTTTGCTCAATAAGGGCAAGGGCTTCATCCCAAGACCCCGCCACCATCACCTTGACACCCCAGCGCGCTAGCAGCGTTTGCATTGCATCTAAGTTTTCCCGTTGATCATCTACGCAAAGTACCTGCAGTCCAGTGAAGGTTGTGTTTTTAGGCTTAGCTGCCGTACTTGTTGAAGAGCCTGGCTGAGCTTTTGGTAGGGTAAAGGTAAAGCAGCTACCTTTTTGCGGTGAGGACGACACGGTTATATCGCTACCCAACTGTTGGCTTAACCTACGTACCACGCCTAGACCTAAGCCAATACCATGCTCTGCACTTTGATTAATGCGGTAGAAATCACTAAAGATGTTATCTTTTTTATCTTCCGAAATTCCAATTCCCGTGTCGTAAACACGAAAAGAAACGGCTGATTTTACGGGTTTTATAACCAATACAACTTTACCATTTTGGGTATATTTCACAGCATTTGACAGCAAATTCTGCATAATTCGGTACAAGTAGGTTTTATCCGCCATTACCCATAGGGGTTTCACCCATACGCGCAGTGAAAGGCCTTTTTCCAGTGCCCGCATTCTTATGTCGTCGATAAGCGGGCTGAGCAGAGCGTGTACATCCACGGGCTCAATATCTGGTTTCATTTCACCTTGATCTAGGCGTGAAATGTCTAAAAGCGTACCGATAAGTGCTTCACTTGAGGTCACTGAGTGATGCAGTTTTTGAATAATTTCGTGTACCCCATTCGATAGTTCTTGTTCCTCTAGCGCTGATATATATAGCTTGGCGGCGTTGAGAGGTTGAAGTACATCATGACTGGCAAGTGCCAGAAAGCGAGTTTTACTGGCATTTGCATCTTCAGCTGCCTTTCTAGCGCGTATAAGTTCAGTTTCTGCACCAGAGCGACGCTCTATTTCAAGCCGCAGTTCGGCGTTAATGGTATGCACTTCTTCGGTACGCCGTTTAATTCTGGCTTCTAAGTCGATGTTAGATTCTTCAAGGGCTTGTTGAATCTCAATGTGATCGGTGATGTCATTGAAACTAGTAACAAAGCCGCCCCCAGGTAAGGGATTGCCCACCATTTCTATCACGCGGCCATCTTTTCGTTGTCGTTTAAATCGGTGGGGGGTACCAGAGCGCAAATGTTCTAGGCGCTTTTCGACTTCCGCTTCTACGTCCAGTTTGCCAAATTCCCCCTGTGATGCATTGAAGCGAATAAGTTTCTCAATCGGTATGCCCACCGCAAGAAAATCTTCAGGATAGGTGTATAGCGCTGCGTACCGCTTATTCCAAGCCACTAAATTTAAATGTTTATCCACTACGCTAATACCTTGGTCCATATTCTCCAACGAGGTCAGCAGCGCGGTCATATTGAATTGCATGGCCTGTGTGGTGTCGTCGAAAAAGTTAATCACTTCCGTGAAGTCCATTTTCTTGCCACGCAGTGCACTGTCTAATAACACTTTGGCGCTGGAAGCACCGATAACCCCCCCCAGCGCCCGTTCACAAAACGTAAGAAAGTCTTCATCGGGAGAAGCTTGATGGTTCAAGATACAACTGTTGAGATGCTGATATTGCTCAATAAGCTGTTCGCATCGACCTGTGCCCATAAAGGTCGATAGTAGAGTAATAAGATCAGATACCGTTACATTACTATTTGGCCCCTTTACTACACTGTTTTTAACCACAGCAGGAGACACAAAGGCTTCGGCTTGAATTCTGTCGATGAGCCGGTGCGGGGCAAACCAAGAGAAAATAATATACATCACGGTATTAGCACCAAGGCTTATCATCGCACCTTGGCTGATAAGCTCGTTATTAGCAAATTGTGATGTTTGCTTTCCTACCAGTGGGAACACTAACCACAGCACCCAAAGTATAATTCCAACTAACAAGCCCGCGTACACACCATGGGCATGCGCGCGCTTCCAATATAATCCACCGAGGATCGCTGGCATTAACTGAATAACTAATGAAAACGCGATAAGTCCAATTGAGTGTAGCGAGCGACTACTGGTCATTTGTTGATGGTATAGGAACGCCATCAGCAATATAAAACCAATAACAATACGCCGGATAAGGCGTATCTGCGCAGAGAAGTCTCTTTTTTGCGCAGAGTTTCCTCGAAACGCTAAATAGCGGGGCAAGATCACATCATTGGTCAACATGGTGCTTAAGGTTAGGGTTGCCACAATAATCATTGCAGTTGCGGCTGATAACCCTCCTACAAATACAATAACCTGTAGCCAGGCCGAGCCAGAGAACATGGCGAGTGACAATACATAGGAGTCTGGCTCAACGCTGGCGCCAGCAAAAATAGCTTTACCCGCAATAGCAATAATGGGAATAACCGTAGAAATAATTGCGAGATAAAGGGGAAACAACCATCGGGCTGTTTTTAAATGCGAAAGACTAAGGTTATCAATCACCGCCACATGGAATTGTCGAGGCAGACATACAATGGCAGCCGCGGCCATGATGGTTTGGGCGATAAAGTTGAATGAGCTAAATTGTGAAAGTGCAGCTGTATTCACAAAGGTTTCTAGAAAAGGGCCTGTTTCGGTTTGTCGCCACGCGCTGTAGCCCACAAAAGCAACTAACACCAACGCCAGTAACTTAATAGTAGACTCAAAGGCGATAGCGAGCATTAACCCTCTGCGGTACTCGGTTACATCGGCATGTTTAGTACCAAAATAAATCGCAAATACAGCAATAAACGTAGTGGCAGCAATTACGATAAAATTACTATTAGGCTGTTGGGTTAACAGCTGAAAAGTGGAGCCAATCGCTTTTAACTGCAACGCAATATAGGGAATGGTTGCCAGTAGTGCGATAACGGTCACTAGCAGAGCGACGGTTTGGCGCTTCCCATAACGAGACGCGATAAAGTCAGAAATTGTGGTGATATGTTGCTTTTTACTTACCAGCGTCAGCTTATAAATAAATCGGTACCCGAGCACATAGACCAAGATTGGCCCTAACATAATAGGCAGGTAAATCCATGTGTCGCGACTGGCTTGACCCACCATGCCGAAAAATGTCCACGCCGTGCAATATATTGCGAGTGCCAGCGAGTAGATCGCTGGGTGCGAGGTTAACGCTCGTGCTCGCGGCGAGTTCTTATCGCCCCAACTCGCCAAAGAAAAAAGCAAAAATAAATACAGTACCGCAAGCGTAACCCAACCGAACGTCATGAATTTCCTTTAACCAAAAGTTAACAAGTCTGTGTGCATTATAAGCATTTCGACCTTGGTCTACCTACGACCATGGTCTCATTTGGAATTTTAATGGTGAGGTCTAGAGTATACATCGTGCTCCTAAGTGCTTGACTTTTGCCGGTCTAAGGCCAGTTGGTCTGAACGAGAAAGCTTGGCAATAATGTTAGCAAAGCCGGGCGTTAGGAAAATGTAAAAATAAAACAATTGATTAACCTGACATGAGGACGGAACAATGGCATTTAGAAATGATGACGACAAAAAAGCGTATTGGAAGGAGAACTTGTCTCTCCTTGCCAAGCTTTTAGTCGTTTGGTTTGCGGTGTCGTTTGGCGCCGGCATTTTGTTTGTCGATGTGCTAAACAATATCCACTTTTTTGGATTTAAACTGGGCTTCTGGTTTGCGCAACAAGGTTCCATTTATGTGTTCGTCGCTCTAATTTTTGTTTATATGTCAAAGATGAAGGCGATGGATAAACGTTATGGCGTAAACGAGGAGTAATACCATGGACGTTCAACTACTAACATTTATTATTGTAGGCGCAACATTTGCGCTATATATCGCCATAGCTGTATGGGCTAGAGCGGGTTCTACTAACGACTTTTACGTTGCTGGCGGCGGTGTACCTCCCGTATTAAACGGTATGGCTACCGCTGCAGACTGGATGTCGGCAGCGTCATTTATTTCAATGGCCGGACTTATATCCTTTATGGGATACGACGGCGCAGTTTACCTAATGGGATGGACAGGAGGCTATGTATTACTTGCCTTGTGTCTAGCGCCCTACCTACGTAAATTCGGTAAATTTACTGTACCGGATTTTATTGGCGACCGCTACTATTCACAGACCGCAAGAACCGTTGCGGTTTTCTGTGCCATCTTTGTTTGCTTTACTTATGTGGCAGGGCAAATGCGAGGAGTGGGCGTAGTATTTAGTCGTTTCTTAGAAGTCGACATCGTGGTTGGTGTGGTTATCGGCATGGTTATCGTGTTTTTCTATACGGTGCTAGGTGGCATGAAAGGCATTACCTATACCCAAGTTGCGCAGTTTTGCGTAATGATTTTTGCGTATATTGTGCCTGCGGTATTTATCTCTATCATGGTAACAGGCCATATTCTTCCACAAACGGGGTTCGGCGCCACGCTCGCAGATGGGTCAGGGATGCATATTTTGCAGAAACTCGACAACCTGTCGGTAGAGCTCGGATTCCATGAATATACGTCCGGCACTAAGAGTACCATTGATGTTTTCTTTATTACTTTTGCATTGATGGTAGGTACGGCTGGATTACCTCACGTTATCGTTCGCTTCTTCACCGTACCGAAAGTACATGATGCACGTAAGTCTGCTGGTTATGCACTCGCGTTTATTGCTATTTTGTATACCACTGCGCCGTCGCTGGCTGCGTTTGCACGAGTGAATATGATTGAAACCATTAACGGGCCTGAGCTAACCGGAACAAGTTACGAGCAAGCACCGTCGTGGATTAAAAACTGGGAGCAAACTGGGCTTATCGAGTTCAACGATAAGAACGGTGATGGTGTGATGTTTTACTCTGGTGATGAGCGCAACGAAATGAAAGTCGACCGTGACATTATGGTGTTGGCTAACCCAGAAATTGCGAATTTACCGGCATGGGTCATTGCATTAGTTGCCGCAGGTGGTGTTGCCGCAGCGCTGTCTACCTCCGCAGGTTTACTGCTTGTTATCTCCACATCTGTGTCTCATGACTTGTTGAAGCGCAACTTTGCGCCCAATATTACCGATAAGTCCGAGCTTTTTTATGCACGACTTGCGGCGGGTGTAGCCATTGTTATTGCGGGATACTTTGGGATAAATCCACCGGGCTTTGTGGCGCAGGTGGTCGCCTTCGCGTTCGGTCTGGCGGCATCCAGTTTCTTCCCTGCCATTATTATGGGTATCTTTAGCAAACGAATGAATGATAAAGGCGCAATTGCGGGCATGGTTGCAGGTATTGCTTTCACTGCTGCCTACATTATTTACTTCAAGTTTGTGAACCCTGCGGCAAATGTACCTGAAAACTGGTGGTTTGGTATTTCTCCAGAAGGTATTGGTACCTTGGGTATGATGGTTAACTTCCTTGTTGCTTTCATCGTGTTTAAGTTTACCGATGAGGCGCCGGAAGAAATCCAAGAGTTGGTAGAGAGCATTCGCTATCCGAAAGGCGCGGGCGAGGCATCTGCACACTAACTGTTAGAAGCTATAGTAAAACAGCAAACTGATGCTCGGCACGTGGTCGAGCCTTTTCCAAACCAACTCGTTCTAAGAGGAGACTCTAAAAGGCGAGTTGGTTTTTATCGTTTCAGGAGCATTACATATGACAGCTATTGCCCAGCAAGTCGCAGATTTTGTTGCTGCTTCTGCGCCCTTTGACACGCTCGATGTGGAATCGTTAACTGATTTACTTACCTCGGCAGAATTGCTCTATGTAACAAAAGAAAATCTAGATACCCTGATTGGGCAATCTCGCCGAATTTATCTCATTCAAAGTGGTCAGTTTTCAGTAAGTGCAGGGCAAGAAAATCCGCGTTATGTCAGCGAAGGAGACTATTTTGGTTTTCAGCGTATTTTGGATGGTAGTGATTATCCGATGGCGGTGACGGTAGAGAGCCCTGGTCTGGTGTATAGCTTCCATGAAGCACCATTTAAAGCGCTTCTTCGTTACGATAGCATCGCTACCTTTTTTAATGGTTTGAGACATGATGCGCTGCAAAATCAAGCCATTACTGAGTCTAAATCTATGTGGTTGTATAAACCACTTTATGACTTAACAGAGAAAACCCCCATTGGCACAGACGTAAATACCCCTATTCAACAAGCGGCTCAGTTGATGACGGATAACCGGGTATCTTCCCTTTTAATCACTGAAGCAGGGCAGCTAGTCGGTATCGTTACCGACAGGGATTTACGTTCCCGAGTGGTTGCTGCTGGCGTTGATCTGACGAACCCTGTTAGCAGTGTTATGACCTCGTCGCCGGCTAATGTTGCCAGTAACCTAACGTTATTTGACGCCATGGCGTTAATGACCGAAAAAAACATTCATCATTTACCTATATTAGATAAAGACAGTCAGGAACCCGTAGGTATGGTCACGGCCAGCGATATTGTCCGCCACCAACGAGGCAGCGTACTTTTTATTATTGGTGAATTGTCGAAAGCGAGCAGTTTGTACGAATTAACACGTTTAGCGTGGCAGCTACCGCATTACTTTTCTGCACACGCTAAACACGCTGGCGATTATGATATTGCGGGTAAAGTGCTTTCTCAGGCAACCGATATTATGACGCGAAAACTGATTGGGTTCTTTCAGCAAGATCACGGTAAAGCCGGTATGATGTTTTCGTGGCTAGTATATGGCTCACAAGCGAGAGAAGACCAGACAATGGGATCTGATCAAGACAACGCGCTGCTTTTAGCTGAATCGCCCACGAAAGCGCAAGCTGATTACTTTGCTGCCATGGCTGACTATGTCTGCAAGGGGTTGGCAAAATGTGGTATTAAACTATGCAGTGGTAATATTATGGCGAGCAACCCTGAGCTTCGGTTATCGCTAGAAGAAGCGGTTGAGCAAGCGCGGCAATGGGTAAATGCGCCTACCAAAGATGCCATTATGCACTTTAATATCTTCCTCGATGCACGCTGCGCTGCGGGTGATGTGGGTTTGTTTAAAACGCTACAACACCAACGTATGCCTTTGCTTAAACAAAGTTTGTTTCTCGCTGCATTGTCTCGTCATGCAAATGAAGTTTCTGTGCCCCTTTCTATGTTTCAAAAGTTTACTTATGAAAAGGGAGGGAAACTAAAAGATACGATTGATTTAAAAGTACGCGCGGTGGCATTGATAAACAATATTGTGCGTATTTATGCCTTAGCAGGAGGTATATCGGTACCTGGTACGCTTGCGAGACTATCTCTGCTGCCCGAAAATTCAGAGCTTTCAACCAAGGATGCCGCGAATTTGCGGGATATTTGGATATTTTTAAATCGCTTACGATGGCGGCATCAACTTCAGCATAACGTGGCCGATAATAGTGTGTCAGTGTCGTCTTTATCTTCCATAGAACGGCATCAACTAAAGGCATCGTTTCAAGCCATTGAAAGAGCACAGAAAGCGATTATCATGAATTTCTCTGGCGGTATGGCGTAAGTATGCTGCAATGGTTAAGTGATTGGTTATCTGGGCGTGGACAAGCGTCATTCGATAGGTTTAAAGGCGCGACCTTACAAGACACTACCCTGATGTCTATTGATTTAGAGCTGACCTCTTTAAACGCCAATGAGTCAGAAATTACCTCTTTTGGCTGGGTATGTGGGCGAAATAGTAGCATTGCTTTAGAGACTAGCGCTTATAGCATTGTGAAAACCAATGCGTCTTTAGGGCAAAGCCCCGTTATCCATGGACTTATTCAGGATAATATTGCAAAGGGCGAAAAAATAGAGGATGTACTGACTGAATTTATCGCACAGTTACCCTCGAAGGTTTTAGTTATCCATAATGCGAATTTAGATTTGGCGGTGCTAGATGCGGTATTCAGGCGCTTAAACTTGCCAGCACAAGAGGTTTACTACATCGACACCTTGCAACTTGCTTTGTATGAATTGAAAAAAAAGCATGAAGTCATTCCCCCTAATAGCGCTTCTCTAGGAGCATGTTTACTTAGGGCCGGTTTACCGGAGGTGCCTCAACACAACGCATTAGAAGATGCCATGGCAGCGTTACTCCTATGTTATGCACAGCTTGCGTCATTGGGGCTAACACAACAAAGTTGTTTGGCGGACTTGTCGCACACTAAAGCCCTCGGAAGGAAAACACTTGGGGTGGTTAAACCTTAATAAATTATCCTAGACTAGGCTTTAACATATTACTTAAGCTTCCTACTCCATTACATTGTGAGCCGTTTCCACACTACTTACGACACAATTCCTACCTTGCCCTTTTGCGGCGTATAAGTTTTTGTCAGCCCGAAGCATAGTGAAGTCGATGGTTTTGCTGTCGTCTGGTTTTTTTGTCGCAATACCAGCGCTAATGGTAACCCTTGCATGGTTTGAGTCAGCATGGGCGATATCCAAGTTGAACACGGTGGCCAAAATACGATCAGCGACCAACTTTGCGCATTCCTCATCGGTGCAAGGTAGAATAACTAGAAACTCTTCGCCGCCCACCCGAACTAGTTTGTCCATAGGGCGCAATAAGCTATCTTTAACCGCTTTGCTAAGCTTCCATAAGCAGCTATCACCCTCCATATGCCCGTATCTGTCGTTGTAACGTTTGAAATAATCAACGTCGAAAAGTACAAGAGAAAGGGAATTATGGCTCCGCTTGCCATCTTTCATAAAGCGCGGAAGGTAGTCTTCTAAATAATGCCTATTGTATGCTCCTGTTAGCCTATCGATATAAATGAGGTTTTCTAACAGGTCTTTTTTGAGCTTATGATTGAGGTGCGCTTTAACACGATTTCGTAACGTACACGCATTAAAGGGTTTGGTCACAAAATCTACACAGCCAGAATCCCAGCATTTTGATTGGGCTTCGTCTGAGGTTGTGGCAGTGACGAAAATAATCGGAATGTCAGACTTACTCGGGTTCTCAAGCAAGGTCTTTGCAACCTGATGGCCATTCATGCCTGGCATATTAACATCCATCAGAATCAGGTCGGGCGTGTTTTCGTCACAATAAGCTAGCGCTGCTCCACCTGAAGAAACTGATGTACAACTTACCATATCACCAAGAAGGCCTTCTAAAATCACTCGAGAGCTTGCTTGATCATCTACAATTAATAAGTGGCAGTCCGATAATGTTCGTTTATTTACTTGCTCAATAAACATGTGAGTCCTTTACCTACAACGCAGCCGTTTTCAACTATTTGGAAACGTTAAACCCAGAGTAGCGCGGTGTGTGTAAAAAATGCATTAAACATAAGTTTAATTATTAACATTTTTTTATATCTATATTAACGCCATAAAGAGAAGCACATACAATATTAGGTTGATTACCAGCCCAATCATATAAAAATAGGTTCTTGGACTTGGGTTACTCTCTGTCGCTACCGCATAGTATAGTGCCATATGAACGATTCTACATAAGCCATACACCCAGACTAATATAGCCATATAAAGTGGGGCCACGCCAACGAACATGCACAGTATTGCTGGAATAATAAATTGATTTACGTTCTCAAGTGAGTTGTGAAACGTTCTATGGCTTCTAAACACAAAGCTATTGTGACTCAAGTCTTCTGCGACTTTTCCTGGTACATAAGATGATTGTTTACGATGCGCGACTGCGGCAACGATATTTTGAACTAATACCGTAAAAATGATTACCGCAAGGCCCGCGATAAC
Source organism: Alteromonas lipotrueae (assembly GCF_019249215.1). Lineage (GTDB taxonomy): Bacteria > Pseudomonadota > Gammaproteobacteria > Enterobacterales > Alteromonadaceae > Alteromonas > Alteromonas lipotrueae. Next base: position 96,227 of record NZ_JAESDI010000012.1, on the reverse strand, counting down.
GTAGGTGTATACAGTGAACATAACTTCTTCCTTGTAAGCTGATTGATGGGTATACGAATAACAAGAAGGTTATGGATTACAAAAACATCAGTGCTGATGAGTTTTGAAGTGTTGTTTTACATGAAAGGGGGTAAGTAGCGGAAGCCCGCTACTTATCTAAAATGAACTATAGTGCTTTTTTAACTTCAGCTGGAAGTAAAACGGTATCGATAACATGAATGACACCGTTTGATGTATTTACATCGGCTTTAATGACGGTAGCGTCGTTAATCATCACTTTTCCCATGGCGGTAACCACAGTAACATCAGTGCCTTCTACGGTAGTGGCACTGGTTAACGACATAACATCTTCAGCCATCACGTTACCTGACACCACATGATAAGTAAGCACTTGTGCTAGTAATGCCTTGTTTTCAGGCATAAGTAACATCTCTACAGTGCCTTTTGGTAGCTTAGAGAACGCTTTGTTTGTTGGGGCGAATACCGTGAAAGGCCCATCACCTTTTAATGTATCAACTAAATCCGCAGCTTTAACTGCCGCCACTAAGGTAGAAAACATCTCTTTACTAGCTGCAGTATCAACGATATCTGCCTTCTTCGATTCCATATGATGCCCAGCAAATGCTGATAGACTTATCAAGCTCATCATTACCAACGGGATTAACTTAACCATAAATACCTTCCTTTAATTGTGGTAGAACATAAATTGATGTCGCGAGAATGGTTACGTGCCCTCTACCAAATATGATGATTAAGTTTACGTAATAGAAAGAGACAGGTTAGGTGTGGATGTAAATATAATGTTAAATTTCACTGGCTGCGCTATACTTCTCTAAGGTGTTAATAGGGGAGGGCTGCTTTATGTTACTTCGACAACTTATTATCGCACTACTCGTTTTATTCAGTTCAGCTATGCTAGGTTGTGCTAGCACTGCGCCTGTTGTTGCCAAGAATCCTTATCCAGCATTACACGATCATTTATTTCCAAGCTATGCGTCTTTTCCGATTGAAACGGAAGAGGAAGTCTTTGCACTAGAAGAAGATGCTCAGTTATTTGTAGACGAGGCGGTCTTTGAGTCAGGAGGAAAGACAACCAACGTAAAAGGCCTGATCTCATCAATTTTTGATCATTCTGAAATGGGGTTATTGTACCGCAGCAATGCGAATTCGATTGCTAGTGAGACGTTTTATAATCGTTCGGCGAACTGCCTTTCTTTGTCTATCATGACTTATGCTATGGCTCAGTACGCGGGCTACGATGCCACATTCTATGAAGTAGATATACCCGAATATTGGACCCGACGTGACGGCTTCAGTTTCTTAAATGGTCACGTTAACTTAACCATAAATGTACCTAAAAACCCGTTAGTGACTAACATCGGACCAAGTCGCGCAGATGTTGATTTTGACCCGCAAATGATTAGAACGCACTTCCCACGTGTACCCGTTACGAAGCGCCTTGTGCTGTCTATGTTCTATAACAATAAAGGCGCTGATGCGCTTATCGCGAACAGTTATACTCGGGCATATAGTTACTTTAGGGCTGCTGCGGTGTTATCACCAGAGTTACAACAAAGTTGGGTTAATCTAGGTGTGTTGTACCGTATGGTAGATGCATTTGAAGCCGCCGAGCAAAGTTATCGTTTCGCCTTAAATATCGATGAAAAGAACCTGACAGCATGGGACAACTTGTCCATTTTGTATTACCACCAAGGGCTATTTGATAAATCAGCAGAGATTAAAGCGAGGGTAGAAGCGCAACGAAAAGAAAACCCCTTTTATCATTTCATTCTAGGGGAGCAAGCATTGGATGACGGGGAGTTTGCAGACGCATTGGAACACTTCCAGCGGGCGCTTCGCTTAGACAATACAAGACACGAGGTGCTCTTCGGGTTGGCCAAATCATATTACGAGCTAGGTGACATCAATAACGCTGAACGATATATAAAACGTGCTATTCAATTTGCGCCCAATTCGCAAGATGAGAATCGTTACATGAGCAAGCTTTCTACGATTGCTCGCAATTACTAGCTACTCGACGCATAGGTGATTACCTATTTAAAGTGGCATAAGTGTCAATAAATCGTACTAGCAAAAAAGCCACGTTAAAACGTGGCTTTATTTTAAGAGAATAGCACTCTCTAGATAACACCTAGTTCTTTCAAACGCTCTTGCAGATATGTACCTGCAGTATGACGTTCTGAAAGCTTTACATCCGGACGAGGGTGTAAGAACAGTGGTAATGAAATACGCGACTTGGTCATGTCTGCGCCATCTGGATTCACAACACGGTGAGTGGTTGATGGGAAGTAGTGACCTGAAGCTTCTTGAAGCATGTCACCGATATTCACAATCAGGCTACCAAAATCGCAAGGTACGTCTAACCAACTGCCGTCTTGCGCTTTTACTTGTAACCCAGGTTCGTTAGAAGCAGGAAGGATAGTAATAAGATTAATGTCTTCGTGAGCCGCCGCGCGAATAGCATCCACTTCTTCTTCGCCACTTAAAGGTGGGTAGTGAAGTACACGTAATAGGGTCTGATCTGAATCTTTGATCATGTCGCCTAAGGGTTGGCTATATTTGTCGCTGACTTCTTCTGGCGAATGTTTCTCAATCCAACCTAAAAGCTCAGAAGCAAGCGTGTTTGCTTCTGAATAGTACTGCGATAGTAAAGGACGAAGTTCGTCAGGGCATTGACCCCAAGGGTAATAATGGAAGTACTCTTTAATATCTTTTTTCGTGAAGCCTTTGGCTACCTCTGAAACACTTTGAGGGAAGAATCCATCTTGCTTGCCTTTGTTGTAAAGGTAGTCATTTTTTTCTTCACTATCGAAAAATCCTTGCCAGCTATCGTAAATGCCTTGCACGAGTGATTGTTGAATTGGGTGGTTTTTCAATACCCCAAAGCCCGTCTCTCGTAGTGACTTAACGAATTCTTCTTGGGCGTTTTCCGCCGTGTAATCAACAGCAACTAATTGCATAACTTTATCCCGTTTATTTTGATTGCGGCATTATAAAGGTAGACGGGCCGCCAAAAAAGCTTTGGTAGTTGACTTAAATCAATCAACGTCATCTAAGAAGCCTAATGTAATCAATGTAGACCATTTAGTCTACATTTGGGCAAAAACTTAGCCTAAAACTTAATCTAGTACTTCAATCTGACAGTTTAGCCAAGTGTTAAGTAAAAGCCTGCAAGCGCTGCGCTCATCAAGTTTGATAGCGTTGCCGCAACAACTGCTTTTAGGCCTAACTGAGCAATTTCTTTTCGGCGTGTAGGTGCCATAGCACCAATGCCACCCATCAAAATAGCAATAGAGGACAAGTTTGCAAAACCACAAAGTGCAAAAGTGACAATAGCTTGCGTTGATTCAGACAGGTTAGGTTGGTGCTCAAGGTAGTTAAGGTAAGCCACAAATTCGTTAACGACCATTTTCTGACCTATAAAGCTTCCTGCTATCTGCGCTTCTTCCCATGGAACGCCAATTGCCCATGCTAAGGGTTGAAGAATGTAACCCATAATCCCTTCAAAGGTGACGTTTTCATACCCTAATAAACCCCCTGTCCAACCCACTAGGCCGTTGAACATAGCAATTAGGGCGATGAATGCAAGTAGCATAGCGCCCACGTTTAATGCGAGTGTCATCCCAGATGCAGCACCGCTAGCAGCTGCATCGAAGACATTGGCGTAGCCGGTGTCTTCAGCGTCTATTTCGCTTAAGCCGTCTTTAGGTTCTTCCGTTTCTGGCAGAATAATTTTTGCCATCAACATACCGCCAGGCGCCGCCATAAAGCTTGCAGCGAGTAAGTATTTTAAGTCTACGCCCATACCCGCATAACCCGCCATTACTGAACCAGCAATAGAGGCTAGGCCACCTACCATCACGGCAAATAGCTCAGAACGCGTCATATGAGGTATGAAAGGGCGAACTACCAATGGGGCTTCTGTCTGCCCTACAAATATGTTTGCTGCCGCTGACATAGATTCAGGACGACTGGTTCTTAATACCTTTTGAAGGAAGCCACCAATCACTTTAATAATTAAGCCCATCACTTTTAAGTGATATAGCACCGCAATAAGTGATGAAAAGAAAACGATAACGGGCAACACATTAAAGGCGAATATAAATGCAATGGACTTATCGCCAATAGGACCAAAGAGAAAGTTAATTCCATCTTGACTGTAGGCAATGATGTTAGCAACAAACCCTGTTGCTGCTAACAGAACTTCTTTGCCAGGCTCAGAATACAGAACAAATGCGCCGATTAAAGCTTGCATAGCAAAGGCGCCACCGACAGTACGCAAACTAATGCTGCGTTTCGCCGACGAAAGCGCGAATGCAATACCTAAAAGGACTGCAATGCCCAGTAAACTCACCATAATATCAATCCTTTATAGAAGCGCTTGCTGTATGTGAGATTTGATCACATCTAGAGCAATTTGGTTTTTACCACCTTGTGTAACTACTACATCAGCAGTGAACCGACTTGGCTCGATAAATTGGTGATACATGGGTTTTACCGTTTCTTCGTACTGTTTGGCAACTGACTCGATAGTGCGCCCACGCTCTTTAATATCTCGTATCATGCGGCGCATAAGACAAATATCGAGTGGGGTATCGACAAAGATTTTAACGTCATAAAGTGGCAGAAGATCTGCACGGGCAAGCAGCATAATTCCTTCAAGAATAATGACTGGCGCTGGGTTCAAACGTTCGGTGTCCGGCAGGCGAGTATGCGTTTTAAAGCAGTAGTGAGGATAATCAATAGGCTGACCATCTCTAAGTGCCTGCAAATGCGCTTTAAGCAATTCATGCTCAAAGGCGTTGGGGTGATCGTAATTGTTTTTCTCTCGTGCTTCCATGGGCAAGTGGTCTTGTGCGCGATAGTAATGATCTTCGCGAAGCACTTGCACAGGCCTTCCTTGAGCAGAGAAGCCGTTAAACAAATTTTCGGTAAACAGTGACTTTCCAGAGCCTGAAGCTCCAGAAATGGCAATAATTAAAGGCGATTGCATAATCTTAGAAAGCTGATTTTATTGGAGCAAAGATACGCGTTTAACCTCTATGAATCAATGTTATATTCATACCAATTGGTCAAATGGATCGCTATTTGCTAGCCGAATCAATAACATTCGCTTAATTTGAGCGCGTTTTCATTTCTTAATTTATTTTCATATTACGGTCATAGTTGATTAAAAAATAGCTAATTCCCTATGATTTCGACATCGTCAGGAGATAAATTTGTAAGCGCATAAGAGTGTTGTTTTGAACGAGAGCCTTCACCTTGGGCACGTGGAGGATAATAACGTTCTTTCTCCTCAGGATACAAAGCAAACACCTCATCAAGTGATGCCCTGATTTCACTTAACGTCTTGTCTAAATTAGCGTTAAAGTCTGGCCTTTTACGTTTTGTATGCCCTAACTCAATTAATCGCGAAAAAGCTTTATTGGCGAGTGTAATAAGCTCAATAGGTACATCTTTATGTGGGGGAAGCGGGTGATCTGGGTTCTCTGTGCAATATTTGACAAGCGCTGTATAAAAGCAAAGAGGCTTGTTTTGCAATATAACAACGGTGTCATTCACGCTATTCCCTAACGTCTTATCTCGTAAATTGATAACCAGTTTAGGCTTAGGTGGGGCAACTAACTCTTCACTGACAGTATGTTTTGCCTTTCGCTGTCTAGGGATTGCAAACGCTGGCGCGAGCAATACTGATATTACTAACGCCCACCAACTAAACGTTAGGTTTTGATACATGGGAAGCGATTGCATGGTTAGTGTAATTTGTTGCTCAGCGTTTTCAAATACAAGTGTATGGGATAAGCTGTATTCAGGGTAAGTTACATCAGCGCTTACCCCCTGAATTGATGCGACTCTAATAGGATAATTATCAGCCGCTAAATCTTCGTTAATAGTCGCGATATAGCGCCCCACCGCATAGGTGTTTACGGGTGTGTTTAGTGTTGCATTCCCAACATCAAGAAACGCACTGTCCAATATTATTCTTCTTTCTACATTGTCTTTCGCATTATGGCGAGCAGACTGGATACCAATAATCTGACCAAACGTACTGATGATTTGAAGTACCGCAAAGAGTATCAGTGCACAGATTAGGGTAAATGGGCGAACAGTTGACATCATACTACTCATCTTCACTACATCCATTCACGAGAACTAGGGTTTTATAATAGGGACGTGCGTGAGAATCGGCTATGTCTTTCACTACAGACTGCATGGCGCAGAGTAAATCAGTGTTTTGCATTTGCATCTTCAAAAACCATTGCATGCCGCTAACACTTTTTAATAAAGGCGTTGCATAGTTCTTAGATAATATTTGCTCATCTTCTTCGGCCCAATACGATGAAATAATATCGACTTCCCCAGCAAGCAATGCTCTGCGCAAGTCTTTGTGGGAATTGAAGTACACAATGTTCACGTTATTCTCAGTTAACCCAAGGTTTTGAAGTATGGTTTTTGGAACTATGTGCCCTGAGCGGCTGGAAGGGTAATCAAGCAAGCCAATTCGTTTGCCAAGTAAATACTCTTTTTCAAGTAGCGGTTTTTCACGCTGAGATATAAAGAAAGCGCTGTAATTGGGGTGCGATGCTATTAGGGTTAAACCATAAATTTGATCTGCACCGAAAGCATCTACTACATTACGTTTAATTAGCGCTAAATCGACCACTCCGTGGTTTATATACCGAAAGGTATCATAGTCGCTTTGCCCGACGATGACCCTGACTTGGCCAAATTGCCTTTTGATGATTTTGTTGTCGCATAAACGTTCTAATGCCATATTCGCGATAGAACCATCTGTGACATACACTGAAAAGATATCTAAATTGTTTTGTAACTCTGTTTGGCAGGTTAAAGTTCGACCAGTTTGAGGAGGCACGGGAATAAATTCTATTTTCTTTGAAAAATAGCCAGCGCTACCGCAAACAAGTGCGGCAATAAGGAGTATGAGCCACCTTCCGGTAGCAATAATTCTGACTTTTGGCAAAAAAATAACCAAATGAGTTAGTGATTTATGTGCTGATTTCATCAGCTAAGGTTATTTATTGCAATAGGTAAATTTATTTTAATTGATTATGAGTATGAAAAATAAAGTTTTTTTACAAATCAGACTGAATTTTATTAAACGCTGTTTATTAGTCCATGATATGTCATCAATAGAAACCACAAGAACAAGTCAGACGACCTTGGTTTTGATAAGTAAAATAACTTGACCAAATGGTCAGGTGTGTGGTGCAAAAAATGAGATGAAATCACGTCACGGAATTGACGCAGAATTGACGAAATATACAAAACTGTAATAAATATGACACGAAGGTCTATAACAATTTCATCCACTCAAAGAAGTCTTTTAGTCAATATCAGAGGTCGTAGAGGGGAATAAATTCCCTCTGCGCTAAAAAAAAAGAATTTTAAACAAAAAGGGAAACACACATGTACTCATCAGCTAAGCTCAGCCGCGTTGCTGCAGCAGTTGCACTAACAGTGGGTCTAACCACGACTGCAATGGCTCAAGTAACGTCTTCAGATATGAACGGCCAAATTGTGGGACCAAACGGCAACCCTGCTGTTGGAACCGTAGTTAAAGTCACTCACGTACCAACTGGTGCGGTTAAATCAGTCACAGTAAATAGTGCTGGTACATTTAACCTTCGCGGTTTACGTGTAGGTGGTCCTTACACTGTTGAAATCGACTCAGATGAATTTGCAGATCAAACGATCAGCGATATTTACCTAGAGCTTGGTGAAGCGGCAACTATCCAAAGAACTCTTGAGTCTGCAGCCGATTACGAGAATATCGTAGTAACGGCCTCTCAAGTAGGTAGCTTGGCGTTCGGTCAAACTGGCCCTTCAGCAAATTTTGATTTGGCGACACTTCAACAAGCGCCAGCGATTAACCGTGATATCACTGATATCGTTCGTATTGACCCGCGTATCTACGTAGATGAAGGCGGTAGCGGTGGTATCCAGTGTGTTGGTAAAAGCCCACGTTTTAACAGCTTAACTGTTGATGGCGTTCGCATGAATGACCTTTTCGGTCTTAACTCGAACGGTTACCCTACAGAAAGAATGCCTTTCTCTTTCGACGCTATCGAAGGTGTGTCAGTAGAAATTGCTCCTTTTGATGTAATCTACGGCGGTTTCTCTGCGTGTAACATCAGTGCGGTAAGTAAAACAGGTACCAACGAAGTTCACGGTTCTGCGTTCTATGACTATGGTAGCGATAGCCTACGTGGTGACTCTCTTGAAGGTGATGATATCAACCTTGGAAGTTACACTGAAAAACGTTACGGCTTCACAGTGGGTGCACCGCTGATTAAAGATAAGCTATTTGTTTTTGCTGCTTACGAAAAACTAGAAGGCGCAAACACATTTGACCGTGGTGCTATCGGTTCTGGCGCAATTAATGAAGTTGCGCTTACACAAGCACAACTTGAACAAATTCAGTCTGTATCTCAGTCATTATATAACTTTGATGCTGGTACAACGCCACTTAGCATGCCTAACGAAGATGAAAAGCTTCTTGTTAAGTTAGACTGGAACATTAACGAAAACCACCGTTTTGCGTTTACGTACAACTATAACGATGGAAACAACTTCTCAGAATCTGACGGCGACGCAGATGAGTTTGAACTATCTAGCCACATCTACGAGCGTGGCGCAGAGCTACAATCATTTGTTGGTGTACTTTACTCAGATTGGACAGACAAATTCTCGACTGAAATCCGCGTTTCTCGCACAGAGCTAGATAACCTCCAGCGTTCTATGTATGGTGACGGCACTCCAGGCGGTAACGACTTTGGCGAAATTAAAATTGAGCTAGGTAATGATACAGATACTTCTGAAGACGACCTTACGGTTTTCTTAGGTTCTGATGACAGCCGTCAAGCTAACGACTTAGACTGGGAAGCGTTAAGCCTAATGTTCCGTGGTAACTATTACTTCGACAACGGCCACGCGTTAACTTTCGGTTACGAGAGCGACAAACTAGATATCTACAACCTTTTCGTTCAGCACTCTGAAACCTCTATTACTTTTGAAAGCTTAGAAGATTTCACTAACGGAACAAATGCAGAAATCGAATACGGTTATGCATATTCTGGCAACCTATTAGACCGTGCTGCTGAGTGGGGTTACACGTCACACTCTACTTACGCACAAGATGAGTTCTATCTTACTGACGATTTAAAAGTAGTTGCTGGTTTACGTTATGACTGGATTACAACATCAGACGAGCCTGTTGGAAATGCTGATTTCGTAGCTGGGAACGGTTATGACAACACAGCTAACCTAGACGGTCTTAGCTTGCTACAACCACGTGTTGGCCTTAACTATACGTTGAGTGATTCAACTGAACTACGTGGTGGTGTTGGCTTGTTCTCAGGCGGTAACCCGAACGTATGGATGACAAACAACTATCAAAACACGAACGTTATTGGTGGTGAAGTTGAAGGTGAATACGCTAACTTATTCGACGGAAGCGTTGTATGGGTTAATACAGAAGACGGCGTAACTGCTGGACCTGGCTACTCAGTACCTTCTGATTTAGACGAAGAGATGTCTTCTGGTGCAGGTAGTAACTTTGAAAGTAACAACCTAGATCCAGGCTTCGTAATGCCTCGCGAATGGAAAATCTCTGCGGGTATGACTCACATCAATGATGAAGATTACGTATTCAACTTAGATTTCCTTTTAAGTGTGACGCAGAAACAAGCCATGATTAAATATGTGGGTCTTGAGCGTGTAGGCACAACTGACGAAGGTTACCCTGATTATGACTCAGTAGGTTACGGTTCACTTGAACTGACTAACTCTGATGAAGATTCAGTGTCTTACTCACTAACAGCGACCATGAACAAGTCTTGGGACAACGGTATTACTTTCACCGGTGGTTATAACTACAGCCACGCTGAAGATGTACAACCAATGACGAGTTCAGTAGCGTTCTCTAACTTCCAGTACAGAGCATTTACCGACATTAACGAAGAAGTATCTTCAGTGTCTGATTGGAATATCGAGCACCGCTTTACTGCTGACCTTCGCTACACCACTGAACTTATCGACGGTTACAGCACTATCTTCTCTGCTTATGCAGTAGCGCAGTCTGGTCGTCCGTTTAGTTACACCATCAGTGGTAACTCTGTATATGGCTATACGCCATACCTTGAAGGTAATAACGTATTACCGATTGGCGCAGAGCGTAATGATGAAACTAGCCCTTGGTGGGTTAAAGTGGATATCGCAGTTAGACAAAACATTCCTGCGTTCCGTGAAGATCACTCTGCTCAGGTTTACTTCGTAATGGATAACTTCACCAACTTCATCAACGATGATTGGGGTATTTTGGAAGAAGTTAATTTCAACACAGCCTCTCTAGGTACTTCATCTCCTGAAAGCCGTCAGGGTGATGCATCGCTTTGGGAAGTACGTGTAGGTATTGACTACCGCTTCTAAGCAACAGTTTAAAAACCAGTTGTAGTGTTAAATGCCACTTTCCAATTTTGGAAGTGGCATTTTTTTATCTTGCAAATCAACTTCTCCTAATGTTTCTCATCGCATTCCCTGCCTTTTTCTGATCTAACTATTACTGCCATACGAACGAATAACTAAATGAATTGTTCACATGGAGAACTTATGTCTAAACATATATTAATGGTAATGACCTCACATGAATTGTTAGGTGATACAGGCAAGAAAACAGGAATGTGGCTGGAAGAGTTCGCGTCACCGTATTACGCGTTCAAAGATGCGGGGTATACCATCACCTTAGCTTCACCTATGGGCGGCCAAGTGCCAATCGACCCAAACAGCTTGGCAGATGATGCCATGACCGACGATGCTATCCGTTACACAAAAGATGAGGTTGCAAGAAGCGCAATGTCCTCAACTATTGTGTTGGAAGATGTTCGTGCAGATGAGTTTGATGCTGTGTTCTATCCGGGCGGCCACGGTCCGCTATGGGACTTATCTGACAATACTCACTCCACAATGCTAATTGAAGATATGGTGAAAGCCCAGAAGCCTGTAGGCGCTGTTTGCCATGCTCCTATCGTACTTAAAGAAGTAAAACGCGCCGATGGTGAATTTTTTATTAACGGCAAAACCGTTACTGGCTTTTCAAATAGTGAAGAAGACGCAATGGGGTTAACCGACGTAGTGCCTTATTTAGTGGAAGATGCGCTTATCAGTAAAGGCGGTAAGTATGAAAGTACCGAAGACTTTGGCGTTAAAGTGTGTGTTGATGGTCTTTTGGTGACGGGGCAAAACCCAGCATCATCAGGACCCGCAGCAGAAACGCTTATTAAGGTACTTTCGTAGCGTACTTCAAGCACTTACACTACTCACTTAGCCCGTGTTGTCTAATTGACAGCTGGTATAAGGGGTTTATAAAGCGTTAATGATTACGAAAATAAGAAAACGCCGCTGACTGTGTTCTATCTCAAACAGATTAGAGATAGAACACAGGAAATGCGGCGTTTTTTATAAGTTAAATGTTAGAAGCTCGCTTGAACGTTGAAGCTCATAGTACGACCTAGTGGGTCATACAAAGAGTCATCATATCCGCGCCATTCCCCAGGTGCATACTCTTCAAGTTCATCGGTAATGTTGGCAATTCCGGCAGAAACCTTAACATTATCGTTCACATGATATGAAACCGTCACATTATGCTTAAAATAGTTGTCGGCATAATCGTAGTAATCGTAATAGGTTTCACCATTGGCGCCGATGAAGAGTGTTCTCCATGAGACTGTCCACTTATCACCGTCTGTCCAATCTACCGTCAAGTTAGCGCGATTATCAGGATAGAATAATTCACCTGCCCACTCAGTACCTTCTTCTTCGTAACTAAATACGTGAGAGTATTCAAGGTTAACCCCGAAGTCTCCAATTTCAGTGGCCAGATCGTAGTTCGCGGTAATATCAAAACCGTTGGTCTTCACTTCTGAGTAGTTTGTGTAACCAGAGGTAATTGATGTAATTTTACCATCGCTATCACGAACGATACTGCTAGACGTACCATCTAAGTCAGCGGCAATTAAGTCATCTACATCAATATCTTCAATTTTATTTTCGTAGTCATATTGGTAGTAAGACACTTCAAGTGATAAATCATCAGTGACATCGTAAACCACACCAAGCGTAAGCGACTCAGAGTTTTCTGGGCTAAGGTCAGGGTTACCGCCGTAATAGGTTAGGTGTTGCTGACCGGATGAGCAGTAACTATCGTCGCTACCAGGATTATCTAGTGTATCGCAGTAATAGGTATCGTACGCGCTTGGGAAGCCGTAAGAAATGGTTGCGAACATTTCACTCATTGTAGGTGTACGGAAAGCTTCTCCCCAGCTAGCACGAAGTAACAGTGACTCAGTTGGGCGCCAGCTGATACCTAGCTTAGGTACGGTATCTGAGAACTCAGAGGTTGAAATGCTTTCGCCTGTATCCCCTTCAAGCTCGTACCCGTCGTAACGAAGTGCAGCAGATACTTCCACTTCATGGGGTAGTTCGATAGCAAACTCAGTATAGTAAGACTGTCGCTCACGAGTCGCATACACGTCGTCACCGCCCGAACCGCCTGAAATAATACCCAAGCCCGATTCAGGGTCAGATATCTGCTCAAAATCAAGGTAAGAGTACTCAGCGCCGAAAACAGCACTCACTGTCATGAAGTTATTCGAGAAAACTTCGCCAGAAATGCTGCCGTCAATAATGTCACGCATCTGTGTAGACTGGTAGGTGCCAGTGTGATCAGCGCTAGCTAATAGCTCTGCATTATAAGCAGACCAGTCGTCGGTACTTAAACCTTGAACATTAAATAAATCCAACTGTTCAGTATCAATTAAATCTTGTACAACTGTGTCGTTAACTAAGTTGTAATTGAATACCTCTTCTTTTGCCGATGTGCGCTGGTAATAAACCTGCCAGTCCCACTCGTTTCCACCAATATCGGTGTAACCTTCAAGCCCTGTTACCATTTCAAACGTGGTTTTTTCGGTTTTCGTATCACGTGTTCCCAAGCTAGCGGTACGGAAGTAAACAGCGCCATCTTGACCATAAGGGTTCATTGCGTTATCCGCATCGATGGTCAGCGAAGATGTAGATACTGGGGTAGCAGCATAACGAGTGTCTGTAGATGTCTGTAGTGCAGAGAAACGAGTAATAAGTTGCAAGTTCTCTGCTAACTCGTACTCGATTTTAGTCATTAAAGAGTTTTTCTCAGACGCGCCATAAAGCCAAGTGGTATTACCGTAGTAATAACCACAACGATCAGATTCAATCGATGTGTCAGCCACATCGCCACACAAATCTTCGTTATAAAGATACGAACTAGTATTTGTATCATAGAAATTGGCAACAGGGCTGTAGGTTGAATAGCTATCTAGTGCATTTTCGCCTGAAACTGCTACATCGGTGACTTCTTGAGTGTTTTCATGCTCAGCAATGAAAACGATACTACCTTTGTCATTGGTTACGCCGGCTGAAAAGTTGTACTTGCTAGAGTTGCCACCGTCAGCACCTGGATCTTCAAAGCTATAACCTACATTTACGCCATCAAACTGCTTCTTAGTAATAATGTTAATTACACCTGCCACGGCATCAGACCCGTAAATGGCGGAAGCTCCGTCGCGAAGAATTTCAATGCGCTCTACAATTGACATTGGGATCATCGACATATCAGAAGATGAGCCACCGTCGTACCCTAAACCTGGTAGGCGACGGCCATCCATAAGCACTAGCGTTGCGCCTGCACCCAGACCACGCAAGTTTACTTCACTAGACGCAGATGCGCCGCTGCCGTAGCCAGATTGGCCGCGAAATGAACCGAAAGTGTTAATCGAAGAGTTACGTAACACTTGGGCAACCGATGTATCGCCAGATAACGCGATAGATTCAGCAGTAATGACGGTAACGGGAGATACCGATTCAAGGTCAACCCGTTTAATACGCGAACCAGTAACCTGAATTTTTTCAACAGGCTCTACTGCGTTTTCATCATCACTTTGAGCGAATGCCATCGGCGAAGCCATTATGCTAGCAGAACCCGCTAACATAATGCTGCGCTTAATCGCGGTGCTTAGTTTATTCGTGTTAAACATTTAAATTCCCCTTGTCGAAGGTGATTACATTTAGTAATTACAAAGACGTTTATTAGTTTTTATTTTGAACAGATGTTTTCTGTCGGGAGAATTAAGCACTTCGTCGCGCTATTTGGCAATTTACAAAGTGTATAATTTGTTCTATTTAGACTTAATTTACTTTAATTATACGCAGGGCGGTGAAACCTTTACGCTCCTATACATTTGTAAAATAATTCTTATGCTTTTTATCTTTTTGGCTTGTTTAAAAATAAAACGAGGTTTGCATGGATAGAAATTAAAAATAATGTGAGAGGTAGATAGTGTGCAGGTTTAGCATGCAAATAGTGCGGGTTTAGTGCGGGTTTAGTGCGGGTTTAGTGAAGGGCTTGTGTATTAGGGGCGCAGGTGTAGCGTAGACGCGGGGCAGTTAAATATCATGTGAAGTTTAAAATGGGAGGGTGTTGTATCGAAGATGAAAATAGGTTCTATTATTTGAAAAATTAAAAGCGATTTTTTCTGATTTATCGTTTATTTTTTTGTGGGGAAAGGTTGTGGTAAAAGGTAAGGTGGCTTTTAATTTAATTTGGATAGTTGGATGTGCTTTTTAATGTTATAAGGTTGGTGGTGAAATTTAATTCTATAACGTATAAAACATTTAATTGTGGTTTTCGAATTCTTTACTTTTCTTTCCTTATTCTTTTCTAAGTCTATGATAATTTAAATGCACAGCTACCAAGTTGTTTTGTATCTCCCTGGTACAAATTCTTAACCGCCATCTTGTTATGGCGGTTTTTTTTGCTTAAAAATTTAGTCGGGCCTTATACATTCTCGAATAAGTCTTCTACCCGTTGGCGTAATTCTTCAATAAGGGTCACGTCAGCAGGTGCAATAAAAATGGTATCGTCGCCCGCAATGGTACCAAGCACACCATCTTTTTTGCTTAATGAGTCAAGCAAGCGTGCAATGAGTTGCGCTGCACCTGGGCTGGTGCGAATAATTACCATCACATTATTATGCACAATGTCGAGAACAAGTTGCTTTAACGGGCTTTTAGCAGTAGGCATACCCAGTTCAGGCGGTAGGCAGTACACCATATCGCCGCGAGCATTGCGGGTACGAACTGCGCCAAATTTACTTAGCATGCGGGAAATTTTAGATTGGCTAATATTGTCATGGCCTTGAGTTTTAAGGGCATCGACAATTTCACCCTGAGACCCATAGCTTTCCGCTTTCAAAATTTCTTTAAAGGCTTTAATCAGTTGCTCTTGTTTTGCGTTGGCCATAGCATCCTGCACATCTGTTAACGTTAATAAGTTAAATAATCGTATATTTTATATTGTGCCTTACAGGTGACCTTTGCGCAATTTAATTGCATAATCATGCATGATAGTGAATATCGACATAAAATTGCCTTAAATGGCCGTATTAAGACCATCAGATGATTGAGTTTTCCCCCGCGTTGCATTAGTGTGACGTTCCGTTTAAATACGTGAGTAATCCCATAGGAGAAATGGTATGAAAGTAGCCGTGTTAGGTGCTGCCGGTGGTATTGGCCAAGCGCTGTCTTTGTTGTTAAAAACACAATTGCCAGCTGGTTCTGAGCTAGCGCTTTATGATGTAGCGCCAGTTGTTCCTGGTGTAGCTGTTGATTTAAGCCACATCCCAACTGCAGTAAAAGTAACCGGTCACGGTAAAGATGACCTAGCTGGTGCATTAACAGGTACAGACGTTGTTCTTATTCCTGCTGGTGTTCCGCGTAAGCCGGGCATGGATCGTTCAGACTTGTTCAACATTAACGCTGGTATTGTTAAGAACCTTATTGAAGGTGTTGCTGACAATTGTCCAGATGCTTGTGTTGGCATTATTACTAACCCAGTTAATACAACAGTGGCGATTGCTGCTGAGACGCTTAAAGCGAAAGGTGTTTATAACAAGAACAAATTGTTCGGTGTTACTACCCTTGACGTAATTCGCGCCGAGACTTTCGTTGCTGAGCTTAAAGAAGTAGACGTTGCTTCTGTACACGTTCCAGTAATCGGTGGTCACTCAGGCACAACTATTCTTCCTTTGCTTTCGCAAGTTGAAGGTGTTGAGTTCTCTGACGATGAAGTTTCAAGCCTAACTACTCGTATCCAAAATGCGGGTACTGAAGTTGTTGAAGCTAAAGCTGGCGGCGGTTCTGCTACCCTTTCAATGGGTCAAGCAGCTGCACGTTTCTGCTTATCTTTGGTTGCAGCAATGCAAGGTGAGAACGTGGTTGAATACACTTACGTTCAAACTGACGACAGCGACGACGCTGCATTCTTCGCTCACCCTGTTCGCCTTGGTGCTAACGGTGTTGAAGAAATCTTGCCATATGGCGAGCTAAGCGCATTTGAAGAAAAAGCGAAAAACGACATGCTAGATGGCCTTCGTGGCGACATCAAGCTAGGCGTAGATTTCGTAACTGGCTAAAGCTAGGATTATGGGAGCGCTGCTCCCATGTACAAGGCAGGATTAGTAAGCTCTACACAAACACGCCGAGTATCCATCCATGGAGGCTTGGCAGTAGCATCCATGCTACTGACAGTTTGTTACGACCTTACTAATTCTGCCTTTTTGTTTGAGGTACCTACATAATCAATTCGCCGTAAATACTTCTCTGTAGGCTCCGCCACCGCATCCTTAGCAAGGGAGGGGCTACTATTTAATTTCAAACCGTTTATCTACTAACACGCACTCATCGCACTCAATAGATTTCATTTTTGTAAGACAGCATTCATGCTGCCGACAGTTTGTTACGACCTCAATAATCCTGCCTTTTTATTTGGGTAAATCACACGGCTGATGAGTTCATTTGTATTGTTAATATGCATGATACCCACCCACAGAGCAGAGATGTCGCCAGTAGCCGTATTGGCTAACGCTTCTATTGAATATCGGTAAACGTTTAAAAAGTTGCGAACGGATGATTGGTTCTGCTAATCATCTAATTGATAAGTGCTACTTAAGGTAGGTTTATTGTTTTTACCGGTAGTCGATTCTATTACTTTGCAATCGGTATCTATGTAGGGAGATAAAAACAAACGGTAGGCGCCAGCCATGACGAAATGCACTGCCAATGTATGCCTCAAAAAAGCGGTGTTCCCCGTTTTCATTTATCTGAAGTAATTTATCGTTATAGTCAGAGTCGCTCACACCTTCCTAGAGTCCTGAGGGCAAAGTAAACCGTTCAAATTGTGTTATAGGCATTAGCGCAAAAAAGGCGAGGGGCGGGTTTATAAGTGATCTGTTCAAATAAGACCTCCTGCCTAGGGATTAGTTACTAATATCGTTTGTTGCCCTATGATTTATCAACAAGCTTTTACAAAAAACGAGATAAAAGGCATAGAAAATTCATTGATATTGTCTACGCTTTCTTTAATTAATTTTACATGTCAGTGTTGATGAATAGCTTTATAAGGTCTTGTTTTCTCATCGTAAGGTTCAACGATTTCCTAATCGTTAAACCTATTCATCAGCATCGAAAAAACTCACTGTAGTAATATAAATCTAATAACTAGAATAATAACATGTCAATCAATCGGTTGGATTGATTAAGTGCTTTGTCGAACAGCAAGAGGTAACAAATATGAGTAACGCGAAGCTAGGCGATGTAAATGATTCAGATAGAAAGTGTCCCGTCATGCATGGTGGCCTTACGGCTACTGGCAGCACAAATATGGATTGGTGGCCTGAGGCGCTAAACCTAGACATATTGCATCAGCACGACACAAAAACCAATCCAATGGGTGACGAATTCAACTATCGCGAAGCAGTGAAAATGCTTGATTTTGATGAATTGAAAAAAGATATGATCGCGCTAATGACAGACTCTCAGTCGTGGTGGCCGGCAGATTGGGGGCACTACGGTGGCCTAATGATTAGGATGTCTTGGCACGCTGCCGGTTCGTATCGTATTGCAGATGGGCGTGGTGGAGCATCTACGGGCAACCAACGGTTCGCGCCACTAAACTCATGGCCGGATAACGTTAACCTTGATAAAGCGCGCCGCTTATTGTGGCCAATCAAGAAAAAGTACGGCAACAAGCTTAGCTGGGCGGATCTTTTAGTTTTTGCCGGCACAGTAGCTTATGAAAGCATGGGGCTTAAAACTTATGGTTTCGCATTTGGCCGCGCCGATATTTGGCACCCAGAAAAAGATACCTATTGGGGGGCTGAGAAAGAATGGCTAGCGCCAAGTGATGAGCGTTATAACGACGTTGAAACCCCAGAAACAATGGAAAATCCATTAGCTGCAGTGCAAATGGGGCTAATCTACGTGAACCCTGAAGGGGTGAATGGTAAACCTGATCCGCTTAAAACCGCACTACATGTACGTGAAACCTTTGCGCGTATGGCCATGAACGATGAAGAAACCGTTGCGCTTACGGCAGGTGGACACACCGTGGGTAAATGCCATGGTAACGGACGTGCGGAAAACTTAGGTCCTGATCCAGAAGGCGCTGATATTGCCGAGCAGGGTTTGGGTTGGATTAACCATGAATCACGTGGAATAGGTCGCGATACTGTATCAAGTGGTATTGAAGGTGCGTGGACGACTAACCCAACTCAGTGGGATAACGGCTACTTTGAACTGTTACTAAACTACGACTGGGAATTGAAAAAATCACCAGCGGGTGCTGAGCAATGGGAGCCTATTGACATTAAAGAGGAAGACAAGCCAGTTGATGTTGAAGATCCGTCAAAACGTTATAACCCTATCATGACCGATGCGGATATGGCGATGAAGATGGATCCTATTTATCGTGAAATTTCTGAGAAGTTTTACAACAATCCAGATTATTTCAGTGAAGTATTTGCTAAAGCATGGTTCAAATTGACTCACCGTGATTTGGGGCCAAAAGTACGTTATATCGGTCCTGAAGTGCCACAAGAAACGCTTATCTGGCAAGACCCTGTACCTGCAGGCAGCACGTCCTACGATGTGAATGCATTAAAAGCCAGCATTGCGGATTCCGGCCTAACAATTGGTGAAATGGTATCTACTGCGTGGGACAGTGCTAGAACCTTCCGTGGTTCAGACTTACGTGGTGGTGCAAATGGTGCCCGCATTCAGTTAGCGCCTCAGAAAGACTGGGAAGCGAACGAACCGGAAAAGCTAGCTAAGGTATTGTCGGTGTTGAAACCACTTGCTGAGGCAGCCGGTGTAAGTCTAGCAGATACCATTGTGTTGGCAGGTAATATAGGTGTCGAAAAAGCCATCGAAGCGGCAGGGTTCAGCGTTGATGTGCCTTTTTCAGCAGGTCGTGGTGATGCGACTGATGATATGACGGATGCTGATTCTTTTGCACCACTAGAGCCGCAGGCCGATGGTTTCAGGAACTACTTGCCGAAAGACTACGTGGTTAAGCCAGAGGAGCTGTTGTTAGACAAAGCTCAGTTGCTTGGGTTAACGGCTGCAGAGATGACGGTGTTAGTAGGTGGAATGCGTGCAATGGGAACAAATTACCAAGGCACTGCACATGGTGTGTTTACAGGTAGTGCTGGCTCACTAACGAACGACTTTTTCACGACTATCACCGATATGCAATACACGTGGAAGCCCACAAGTAAAAACACTTACGGCATTGTAGATAGAGTGTCCGGTGAGCAAGTTTATTCAGCGACTCGTGTTGACTTAGTCTTCGGTTCAAACTCTATATTACGTTCTTACGCTGAGGTTTATGCGCAAGACGATAATAAAGAGAAGTTCGTTAAAGACTTTGTTAGAGCTTGGACTAAAGTGATGAATGCCGATCGCTTTGAATTACAGGCTTAACATTCAGTTTGTAATGTAAACTCACTAAAAAGCCCGCTTCAAGCGGGCTTTTTTATTTGTGCTATTTGGTTAAATAGTATGATTACGTACCTATCAAGATAGGTACTAACCTGTATTACGCATCCCTGTTGCGATACCAGTAATGGTCACCATCATGGCACGCTCTAGTGCGGTATTTTGCGCATTGTCACCCGCTTTACGAATTCTATCTAGCAATTCGATTTGTAGGTAATGAAGCGGCTGCAAGTAAGCGGCGCGAATTTCCATTGATTCTTTACCCAATGGATCAGCTTTCATAATGTCGTCTTCGCCAGTTAATGCTAGCAATGAAGCAATACTTTCTTTAAGTTCCTCTCGAAGGGCTGCACCAAAATGCTTAAGCTCTTCCGGTACTAGGCGCTCATCGTAGGCTTCACTGATACGTGGATCCGCTTTATGGAATACCATGTCCAGCATCGATAAGCGTGAACGATAGAATGGCCATTCGGCAAACATTTCATTCACGACTTTTTCATTTTCCGCATTTTTCACGCTATCGATAGCACGCATTACACCTAACCATGACGGCAAGACTAGGCGTGTTTGCGCCCACGCAAATATCCAAGGAATAGCACGAAGACTTTCGATACCACCTTGTGGCTTACGCTTAGAAGGTCGGCTGCCTAACGGTAACTTACCAAGCTCTTGTTCAGGTGTCGCCACGCGAAAGTAAGGCACAAAGTCTTCGTCATGGCGCACAGTAGCGCGGTAGTTGTCGCGACCCTGACCTGCCATCGTGGTAATTAGTTCACGCCACTCTTCTTTTGGCGCCGGGGGTGGGAACAACATGGCTTCAATTATCGCGCTGGCATAAATGCCTAGGCTTCGTTTGGCCAGTTTAGGCATACCAAACTTATATCGAATAGTTTCGCCCTGTTCAGTAACACGGAATCCACCTTCTAATGAGCCAGGAGGCTGCGAATAAATAGCAGCGTGGGCAGGTAAACCACCTCGGCCAATTGTACCGCCACGACCGTGGAACAAGGTAAGTGAACAGTTAAACTCTTCAGCAATAGCCACTAGCGCTTCTTGAGATTGATACTGAGCCCAACCTGCCGCAAGTGCGCCGGCATCTTTAGCTGAATCTGAATAACCAATCATCACGAATTGACGGCCTTTCACATAGCCACGATACCAGTCGATAGAAAGCAATTTACGCATAACACTTGGCGAGTTGTTTAAATCGTCTAGCGTTTCGAACAAAGGTGCAACTGGCATTGGCCAATCAACACCGCTTTCTTTAAGCAGTAATTGAACGGCAAGTACATCTGATGGCTCACTCGCCATCGAGATAATGTAAATACCAAAACCGTGCTTGCTGTGCTTAGCCACTACTTTACAAGTATCAAGTACTTCTTTCACATCTTCCGATGCGCCCCATTGGGCAGGGAATAGTGGGCGCTTTGAGCCAAGCTCACGTAGCAAGAAGGCTTGTTTGTCTTCTTCGCTCCATTGTGAGTAGTCACCTAACCCAAGGTAACGTGTAAGTTCACTAAATACATCAGCGTGGCGTTCTGAATCTTGGCGTACATCTAAACGAAGTAGGTGAATTCCAAAAACGCGGGCACGGCGAATGGTATCTAGCAGTAAGCCTCTAGCGACTACATCCATGCCACAGTCGATAAGTGACTGGTGGCAAAGTAGTAGGGCTTCTAACAGTTCGTCGTTACTTTCAATCCAGTTAGACGTATCTGGGTTTTTACCGGCTAAATAATTAGCAATACCATCTCGGGTAGCGATAAAACGGTCTAGTAAAGGGCGAAGTAGAGCGCGGTAAGGCTCGTTCGCATCGCCTACTTTTTCACGCAGTGTGTTATTGCAGTCGTACATAGACAGTTCAACTTGCAAGCGGTCTAAGTCAAGCGCAAAAAGCTTCGCGGCACGTTTACGCGCCAATAGTAATACTTGCTCGGTAACTTTAGAGGTTACAAACGGGTTGCCGTCGCGGTCACCGCCCATCCAAGAGCTAAATTGCACCGGTGAAGCATCTAGCGGAAGCGACACGCTGTAGTCTTCTTGCAAACGGCCATCTAGCTCGCGCAGGAAATCGGGAACAGCTTCCCACAGTGAATTTTCAATAACTGAAAACCCCCAACGAGCTTCATCAACAGGGGTAGGGCGCACAGAACGAATTTCCTCTGTGTGCCACGCTTGGCTAATTAAATCAGCAACACGAGTCTCTACCTTACTTCTATCTGTATCGGTTAAAGACTCTTGATGCACAGCCTGTAAGCAGTCTGCTAACTCTTTATGTTTATGAATAAGGGTGCGACGTGTGACTTCGGTAGGGTGAGCCGTTAATACTAAGTCGATGTTCAACTTTCCGACTGCTTCTTGCACTTTATCAGCCGTGAGGTCGGCTTTATCTAGATGCTTAAACAGTGCATCAATAGACGCGTCAACATTCATTGCACTGTTATATTCTTGCTCAGCAATATTCCCTAGGTTTAAAAACTGTGCGAAAGCACGGCCTACCGTCAACAAGTCGCTGTCGGTCATCGTTTTGAAAGTTTCTTTCAGTTCATCACTGCAACTCGTGTCTCCCTGATAAGACGCTCGGCCGTCTTTTCGAATCTTCTCAATGCGATCAAGCCACTCTTGGCCTAATTGGTTTTTGATGGTTTCACCTAGCGTTTTGCCAAGGTATCTAACTGTATCTTTTAGTTCAGCATCGTAATGAGTGTGCATGCTATCCTCCCAATTATATGGCCTTCACCATACTAAGTACTTAACAAGTTGTAAAACCACTTTGCGTTATAATTTACAATATTTTGTTCCATTTGCCCCCATCTATTTAATGCTCAAAGCAAGATAAATTATGGTGTGCTACACTCTTGCATCGGAAAATGCAGAAACATATTCGTGAAACGCGGTTTGTTTGAAATTTGTACTGCATTTGTAATTTAATTTCAGGAGTTCTTGTGACTGATACATTCAACACAGTGGAAACCCAAGCAAGTTACGGCATTGGTTTTCAAATGGGTCAACAATTGCAATCTAATCCTTTTGAAGGTTTAGCTATTGACGCGGTAGTGACAGGGTTAAAAGATGCTTTCGCGGGTCAAGCTCCGCAGGTTGATAACGACGCACTACGTGATGCATTCGGCGAAATCCATAAGCGTATGCAAGCTGAGAAAGAAGAAGCAAGCAAAGCGGTTATCGAAGAAGGCGTTAAGTTCCTTGAAGAAAACGCAAAGCGTGAAGAAGTTCAGGTAACTGAATCTGGCCTACAATACGAAGTATTGGCTGAAGGCGATGGCGAAACGCCAACTGCAGATAGCACGGTTCGCGTGCATTACCACGGCACACTTACTTCAGGTGACGTTTTTGACAGTTCTTACGATCGTGGTCAACCGGCTGAATTCCCAGTTGGTGGCGTGATCAGAGGCTGGACTGAAGCACTACAGCTTATGAAAGTTGGTGCTAAGTTGCGTTTATACGTACCACATGATCTTGCGTACGGTGAGCAAGGAGCTGGTGCAGCAATCGCACCATACAGCACGTTAATTTTTGATGTTGAATTGCTTGATATCTTAGGTTAATTCACTCAAAAAGGTGAGCTCTTGTGGGGGCTCACCTTTTTATTCACTTCACATTTAACGTCACACTTCACACTTCACTTTTCTCTCCCTTGCTCGACTTATACGTCCGTTCTTAAATTAGCATCTACCCTCGTTTTACATTAACTTCTAGCGTAATAGTCGTTAATCATTTTTGTTTTCGTATACATTCTATAGCGTTCCAAGATATTCTTTCGATATAGACGTTAAAAACAGTTTTCGTACTAGGCTACCCATTTGTACATGTGTATCTTTTTGATGAATAAGGTGTTCGGTGTGTATATTGATGTCATCTGCTCCGAGTTGTTATCAGCCTTTGCACGTTTACAATAGGCGCACGCATAAAAAAGGAAAATGAATATGGTTATCAAGCCTAAAGTGAGAGGCTTTATCTGTACAAACGCACATCCTGTGGGTTGTGCAAAGTCAGTAGAGCAACAAATTGCCTATATTGAAGAGAAAGGCAGCTTGGGTGATGGCCCTAAAAATGTGCTAGTCATAGGTAGTTCTACGGGTTATGGCTTGGCATCGCGTATTACTTCTGCATTTGGTTATGGAGCAAAAACCCTTGGCGTTTGCTTCGAAAAAGCGCCTTCAGAACGTAAAACTGGCACTGCGGGTTGGTACAATACTGCTGCTTTCCATCAGCAGGCAGCTAAAAAAGGGCTTTATGCTGAGACTATCAATGGTGATGCGTTTTCTGATGAAATTAAAGCGCAAACAATAGATAAGATTAAAGCCAATATGGGTAAGGTCGACCTTGTGATTTATAGCTTGGCGTCACCGCGCAGAACCGATCCAGATACGGGCGTAGTCTATAAATCTACGCTTAAACCTGTGGGGCGTGAGTACACCACCAAAACTTACGATACCGACAAAGACAAAGTGCATGATGTTACCCTAGAGGCGGCAAACGACGACGAAATCTTAAACACCATTAAAGTCATGGGCGGAGAAGATTGGGAGCGTTGGATGGATCAACTGGGCGAAGCTGGCGTACTTGCTGAAGGTTGCAAAACCACGGCGTATACCTACATAGGAAAAGCCCTAACGTGGCCTATCTATGGCCAGGCGACCATCGGAAAAGCGAAGGAAGACTTAGACAGAGCCGCTGCTGCTATCATTGGTAAAAACACCGAGTTACTCGTTGAAGCGAATGTCAGTTCGTTGAAAGCTCTGGTTACACAAGCCAGTTCTGCCATTCCTGTTATGCCGCTTTATATATCGTTAATGCAGGAAGTGATGAAGCGCGACGGGACCCATGAAGGCTGTATTGAACAAATACATGGGTTGTTCTCTACCTGCCTATTCGGTGATACACCTACATTAGATGAGGCAAACCGCTATCGCATGGACGGCATTGAAACCAATGACGTTACGCAAGCTAAAATTCAAGCCTTGTGGGACAAAGTGACCCAAGAGAACTTTCATGAGCTAAGCGATTACGCTGGTTATCATCACGAATTTTTAAAACTGTTTGGTTTTGATATTGAAGGTGTTGATTACGAACAGGATATTGACCCACTCGTGAAATGGTAAAGGTTTACTATACTTAGTTAAGCCTAATATTGAGTAGAGCCGTCGAATAGACGGCTTTTTCGTTGTTTACTTACCACTTAAACGTAAATGGGGTTTACATTAAATTATAGAAAAGTTGCTCTTTATCTATGATTTGCGTGGCACAAACCGCTCGGTTAATGCTAAAATCCCGAAATTAAGCAGGGGTCTATTCTACCCCTACTCAACAACGGCGTTGATAGCAGTAATACAACAACAAAAATAAGTGTGAATTTTCACTGTTGGTCTATAAAAGAAAAGGCGTATAACGTCGCTTATACATTTGGAATATAAGTTACGGCTTCATAACAGGCTGACCGTAACAGTAAAAAATTCCGTCAATCTAAATATTAAAGGTGTTCAACACCTTAACAATAGTACGCTTTTGCATGCTGATAAGCAGGATTGTCTACGGTCATGCAAAAGAGTATTTCTATTAGAGTAGTGCGATTACATATGATAAAAATCAAGAAAGGTCTCGACCTCCCAATAGAGGGAGCGCCGAAGCAGGAGATCGCTGAAGGGTCTGCTGTTTCACGCGTTGCCATTCTGGGAGAAGAATATGTGGGTATGCGCCCTACCATGCACGTCCAAGTTGGCGATGTAGTGAAAAAAGGCCAGATGCTTTTTGAAGACAAAAAGAATCCTGGCGTTAAGTTCACTGCTCCAGCTGCGGGTGAAGTGGTAGAGGTAAACCGTGGTGCAAAGCGTGTTTTGCAATCAGTAGTGGTTAAGGTTAATGGCAGTGATGCTGTTAGCTTTGATAAAATTGCTGCAGACAAAATCGCGAGTACTGAGCGGGAGCGACTCCAATCAATCCTAGTTGAGTCAGGTATGTGGACAGCGTTGCGTACGCGCCCATTTAGCAAATCTCCAGCCCTCGACTCGATTCCAAATTCAATCTTTGTTACAGCAATGGACACCAATCCGCTAGCCGCGGACCCAGCGGTGATTATTGCTGAGCGCAACGATGACTTCGTAAACGGCTTAAAAGCGTTAACGCAGTTAAGTGGCGGCAAAGTTTATGTTTGTAAAGCTGCAGGCTCATCAGTAGCCACTGGCGATGCCGCAGTAGACGTAGAAGAATTCGGTGGACCACACCCAGCCGGCTTAGCAGGTACACATATCCATTATTTGGATTCTGCTGGTTTGAATAAAACGGTTTGGCATATTAGCTACCAAGATGTAATGGCCTTTGGTGCATTGCTTACTACGGGTGAGCTAGATGCCCGTCGTGTTATTGCTATTGGTGGTCCATCTGCTAAAAATCCTCGTCTAGTTCGTACCTCTATAGGTGCTGATTTAGAAGAGTTGCTAGCAAACGAACAACAAGACGGTGACGTACGTGTCGTTTCGGGTTCCGTGTTAAACGGCGTAACAGCACAAGGTGTTCACGGCTTCTTAGGTCGTTTCCACACCCAAGTATCACTGCTTAAAGAAGGTCGCGAGAAGAAATTCCTTGGCTGGATCACACCTGGTTCAGACAAGCATTCCGTCACGCGCGCTTATCTAGGCCACTTAGGTGGCAGCAAGAAGTTTGATATGACAACAACAACCAATGGCTCTGAGCGCTCTATGGTGCCAATTGGTAATTACGAACGCGTTATGCCCCTAGATATCATCCCTACGCTTTTGCTTAGAGATCTGATTTCTGGTGATTGTGACAGTGCTCAGACATTGGGTTGTTTAGAGTTGGACGAAGAAGATTTGGCATTGTGTACCTATGTATGCCCTGGCAAATACAACTACGGCCCGATTTTACGCGACTGTTTGACCACGATTGAGAAAGAGGGTTAGTCATGGGTTTAAAAGCGTATTTAGAAAAGATTGAACCGAACTTTGAGCCAGGTGGAAAGCACGAAAAATGGTATGCACTGTATGAAGCAGCGGCAACTATTTTCTACACTCCTGGTAAAGTAAACAAAGCTAACACGCACGTGCGTGACAGCATTGACCTTAAACGCATCATGATTTTGGTGTGGTTAGCAACATTCCCAGCAATGTTCTTCGGTATGTACAACATTGGTTTCCAAGCGCAAGAAGCTATTGCTGCTGGTGCCGGTACACTGCCTGACACATGGCAAGCAGGTTTATTCACTGCCTTAGGTGGAGACTTAGCGAATTCCGGTTTGTTAGGGTTATTCTTCTATGGTGCCTGCTTCTGGCTACCTATCTATGCAGTTACCTTTATTGTTGGTGGCTTCTGGGAAGTACTATTTGCTTCGGTACGTAAGCACGAAGTTAACGAAGGTTTCTTCGTTACCTCGGTACTTTTCGCATTAACGTTACCAGCAACTATCCCGCTTTGGCAGGTTGCATTAGGTATTACCTTTGGTGTGGTTATCGCTAAAGAAGTCTTCGGTGGAACTGGCCGTAACTTCCTAAACCCTGCATTGTCTGGTCGCGCGTTCTTATACTTCGCATATCCTGCACAAATCTCTGGTGACCAAGTTTGGGTTGCTGCTGATGGGTACTCAGGTGCAACATCATTAAGCCAAGCGGCTTCAGGCACGCTTGATTACGCTAACATGGACCTTTGGTTTGATAGCTTCTTCGGAACTATCGCAGGTTCTGCGGGTGAAGTATCTGCATTAGCTATCTTAATTGGTGGCTTGTTCATTATGTACATGCGTATTGCAAGCTGGCGAATTGTTGCTGGTGTAGCGATTGGGGTAGCCGTGTTTGCCACCTTGCTGAATATGATTGGTAGCGATACCAACTACATGTTTGCTATGCCTGCATATTGGCACTTTGTTATTGGTGGTCTTGCCTTTGGTATGTTCTTTATGGCCACAGACCCTGTGTCTGCATCGTTTACCAACCAAGGTAAGTGGGCATACGGTATTTTCATCGGCTTTATGACAGTACTTGTACGTGTGCTAAACCCAGCCTTCCCAGAAGGTGTAATGTTGGCCATTCTTTTTGCCAACCTTTGGGCGCCACTGTTCGACTATTTCGTCGCACAAAGTAATATCAAGCGGAGGGTAGCTCGTGTCGGCTAAGAAAGAATCTTTAGGAAAAACGATTGGCGTTGTAGTTGCCGTTTGTCTTGTGTGTTCAATTGTTGTATCTGGCGCCGCTGTAGGCTTGCGCTCGTTACAACAAACTAATGCGTCGCTCGATAAAAAGAGCAACATTTTGAACGCAGCAGGGCTTTACGAAACAGGCATGACGGGTAAAACCATCGAAAGTACATATAGCGAAAAGATTGAATCTCGCTATGTTGATTTGGAAAGCGGTGAGTTTGTAGAAGCGCCAGAGCCAGATTACGATATGTATAAAGCAGCCAAGCAAACTGAATACAGCACAAAAGTGACTAGCAGCAACGTTGGCTTCCAACGTCGCCCTAATGTTGCCAGTGTTTATTTGGTACGTGATGAAGCTGGCGATGTATCTCGCATTATCTTACCAGTGCACGGTAGTGGTCTTTGGGATCTTATGTACGGTTTTCTTGCCCTTGACGCCGATGGCGAAACCGTTCGTGAGTTGATTTACTATCAACAAAAAGAAACACCAGGACTTGGTGGCGAAGTGCAAAACCCAGCGTGGCAGGACAAATGGGATGGAAAGAAACTATTTGAAGATGGCGAAGTGGCTATCCGCGTAGTTAAAAATGCAAACCCAAGCAATCCACACACTATTGATGCGCTTTCAGGTGCTACCCTAACCAGTAAAGGTGTTGAAAACACTATTCAATACTGGGTAGGCGAGCAAGGCTTCGGCCAGTTCCTGAAGACTCAGGCATGGCGTTCATAAGGGGAGTCTCATGGCAGATACTAAAGAAATGAAAAAGGCCCTCTTTGGGCCAATTATGGACAACAACCCTATCGCCTTACAGGTTCTGGGTATTTGTTCAGCACTGGCTATTACCACTAAGCTAGAAACAGCCTTGGTAATGTCTTTAGCGCTAACAACGGTTGTAGCGTTCTCGAACTTGTTTATTTCAATGATTCGTAACCAGATACCATCAAGCGTTCGTATCATCATCCAAATGACTATCATTGCGTCGTTGGTAATCGTAGTTGACCAAATATTGAAGGCTTATTCGTACGAAATTTCGAAGCAGCTGTCGGTATTCGTTGGTTTGATTATTACTAACTGTATCGTAATGGGTCGTGCTGAAGCCTATGCAATGAAGAGCCCACCTCTGATGAGCTTTTTAGATGGTATTGGTAACGGTTTAGGTTACTCATTTGTACTCATTGTTATTGGTACAATTAAAGAGCTATTCGGTTTCGGTACTATTCTGAACTTCGAAATTCTTCCACTAGTTCAAAACGGTGGTTGGTATCAGGGTAATGGTTTGTTAATCCTACCATTTAGCTCATTCTTCTTAATCGGCGGTATGATTTGGGTTATCCGTACCCTTCGTCCCGAGCAAGTAGAGCCTAAGGAGTAAGTCATGGAACATTATTTGTCGTTATTTGTTCGCTCAATTTTTGTTGAGAACATGGCGTTATCACTTTTCTTAGGTATGTGTACCTTCTTGGCGGTATCGAAGAAAGTTAAAACTGCTATGGGTCTTGGTGTTGCGGTAATCGTAGTACTGGGTATTTCTGTACCGGTTAACCAAATCATTTATGTGAACATCCTTGCACCAGGTGCACTAGCGTGGGCTGGTTTCCCTGACGCAGATTTAAGCTTCCTGAATTTCTTAACCTTTATCGGCGTTATCGCGGCATTGGTTCAAATTTTGGAAATGAGCTTAGATAAGTTTTTCCCTGCGCTTTATAACGCGCTTGGTATCTTCCTTCCGCTAATTACGGTTAACTGCGCTATCTTCGGTGGTGTGGCATTCGCGGTACAACGTGAGTATAACTTGACCGAAAGTGTCGTTTACGGCGTAGGAAGTGGTATGGGCTGGGCAATTGCAATTGTGCTGTTGGCCGCTGTACGTGAGAAGCTTAAATATGCCGATATGCCTGATGGTATTCGTGGTCTGGGCTCTGTGTTCATGATTGCGGGTCTTATGGCACTTGGCTTCCAGTCATTCACTGGTATTCAGCTGTAATCGAGCTCGGGAGCATATAAATGAATCAAGTAGAAATTTTCCTAGGCGTCGGCATGTTTATTGCCATTGTATTGGCGCTAGTATTTATCATCATGTTTGCTAAGTCGAAGCTGGTACCAAGCGGTGATGTAACTATCACTATTAACGGTGACCCAGACAAAGCAATCAAAACTGAGCCAGGCGGCAAGCTTCTCGGTGCACTTGCAGATGCTGGATACTTCGTATCTTCAGCATGTGGTGGTGGTGGTTCTTGTGGTCAGTGCCGTGTAGACGTGCATTCAGGTGGTGGTGAAATTCTTCCAACTGAACTTGATCACATCACTAAAGGTGAAGCCCGTGAAGGCTGCCGTTTGTCATGTCAGGTTGCGATTAAGCAAGACATGGAAATCGAACTTGAAGAGTCAGTATTTGGTGTTAAAAAGTGGGATTGTGAAGTTATTTCTAACGACAACAAAGCGACCTTCATCAAAGAACTTAAGCTTCAAATTCCTAACGGTGAAAGCGTACCTTTCCGTGCTGGTGGTTACATTCAAATTGAAGCCCCTGCGCATCATGTTAAGTATAAAGAGTTTGAAATCCCTGATGAGTATCGCGGTGATTGGGAACGCTTTGGCTTCTTCGATATCGAATCTAAAGTAGATGAAGAAACCATTCGTGCTTACTCAATGGCTAACTACCCGGAAGAAGAAGGTATTATTATGTTGAACGTGCGTATCGCTACGCCGCCACCTAATAACTTAAGCCTACCTGCTGGTAAAATGTCATCGTACATCTGGAGCCTTAAAGAAGGCGACAAAGCAACGATCTCTGGTCCATTTGGGGAATTCTTCGCAAAAGAAACCGAAAACGAAATGGTATTTGTTGGCGGTGGTGCGGGTATGGCGCCAATGCGTTCGCATATCTTCGACCAACTTCGTCGCTTAAAAACTGATCGTAAGATGAGTTTCTGGTACGGTGCTCGTTCACTTCGCGAAATGTTCTATACAGAAGACTTCGATGAGTTAGCTGCAGAAAACGATAACTTCAAGTGGCACGTTGCCCTTTCAGATCCTCAGCCTGAGGACAACTGGGAAGGTTACACTGGGTTCATTCACCAAGTTCTTCTTGAGAACTACCTGAAAGATCACCCTGCGCCAGAAGATTGTGAGTTCTACATGTGTGGACCACCTATGATGAACGCAGCCGTTATCAACATGCTGAAAGACCTAGGTGTTGAAGACGAAAACATTATGCTTGATGACTTCGGTGGTTAATCCGAAAATCGACAAGTGAGTAAAGGGGGCGTAAGCCCCCTTTTTGTTTAGTTAAAGGACCCATAACGTGATTCGATTCTTTGCCAGAATAGCATTAGCAGTTATTGCTATGAGCATCCTCTTTATTGCCAGTTGCAGTGAAAAACCCCTTTCGGTAGTACATCTGCAAGGCCAAACCATGGGCACGACTTACAATGTTAAGTACGTACTAGGTGAAGGTGAGGCGGCAGTAGAAGGTTTGCAGGAAGAAATTGACGCTAAGTTAGTTAACATTAATAAAATGATGTCGACTTACGATACAACGTCTGAGTTGTCTCGTTTTAACCAATACCGATATTCAGATAACTTTGCTGTGTCTCAAGAGACACTTACCGTGGTTACTGAAGCCCTTCGCTTGGCCCGTTTGAGTGACGGTGTGCTAGATGTTACGGTTGGGCCCTTGGTCAATCTATGGGGATTTGGCCCGAATAAACGGCCAGAAAAAGTGCCAACCCAAGCAGATATTGATGCAGTTCGCGATTACGTAGGTTTTGAGAAATTATCTACTACGCCAACCGGCCTTAAGAAAGCAAACCCCATGCTGTATGTTGATTTATCAACGATTGCTAAAGGTTATGGTGTTGATGAAGTGGCGGCCATTTTAGATGCCCATGATTTAGAGCATTATCTTGTAGAGATTGGCGGTGAAATGCGGGTTAAAGGCGAGCGTGGTGATGGCAATGAATGGCTAATTGCGATTGAAAAGCCGGTAACGACAGAACGCGCGGTACAAAAAGTGGTGTCTATTGGCACTAATGCTATAGCGACTTCGGGTGATTACCGTAACTATTACGAAGAAGACGGTAAACGTTATTCTCATTTGATTGATCCGAATACCGGCGCACCGATAACCCATGATTTGGTGTCGGTTACGGTGGTAAACCCATCTTCAATGATTGCTGATGGCTTAGCCACAGCGTTTAATGTAATGGGGTGGCAACGTGCAATCGACCTTGCAGAGCAAGAGCAACTTGCTGTATTCCTCATTCGTCGCACAGCCGACGGATTTGAAGAGTATGCCACGCCAGAATTTGATAAACTGGTAGAAGTAAATAATTAAGGAGTAGGCTATGTCTACGTTTATTTTAGCATTCGGTTTCTTCCTCACTATGGTACTCGCCATGGCTGTTGGCTACCTGGTGCAGCGCAAAACTATTTCGGGTAGTTGCGGTGGACTAGGCGCATTAGGTATCGCTAAAGCATGTGATTGCCCCGAGCCTTGCGACAGGAAAAAATCTCGTATGGAAAAAGAAGAAGCGAGAGAAAAGAAATTGAATGAATGGAAACAAAATCAGATCCTTTAATCTGATGATGTAGTTAACCTAGTGATGTAAGTAGGCGCTGATAAAACAGAGCCTTTCACAACATTGGATCACACTATACGGCAATAACCGTTCCTAGATAAAAGCGCGATAGGCTGCAAGCTTACCGCGCTTTTTTTATCTAAAACGATACGCCTATTTTGCCCATTCACTCATAGTTCGCGCAAAGTGGTTGCTCACTATTCATCGTATACAGTGGTAAGCCTAACTGATATGTTCTAGAATACTGTTTTTACATACAGCCCTTTTAAAGGCTTGTATAATAAGAGCTAGCAACTTAGGGGCGGCTTAGGGGCAGTTTGGGAGCATACACCATGCGAAAAATCATCCATGTAGATATGGACTGCTTTTATGCTGCGGTTGAAATGCGTGACAACCCTGCGTTACGCAATATCCCTATTGCCATTGGTGGAAGCTCTCAGCATCGAGGGGTTATTTCTACCTGTAATTACCCCGCCCGTAAATATGGCGTTCGTTCCGCCATGGCCACCGCTTATGCATTCAAGCTTTGCCCAAATCTCACCTTAGTGAAAGGGCGCATGGAGGCTTACGTAAAAGAGTCTCAACGAATTCGCGAAATATTTGCCGACTATACCGATTTAATCGAGCCACTTTCGTTAGATGAAGCTTACCTCGATGTGACCAATAGCCAATATTGTGGTGGCAGTGCCACGTTAATAGCCGAAGAAATTAGAAGTCGAATTGAGTCAGAGTTGGGCTTAACCGCATCGGCGGGCGTTGCACCCTGTAAGTTCGTAGCAAAAGTGGCCAGCGATGAAAATAAGCCTAATGGTATTTGTGTCATTACTCCTGATAAATTAGATAGTTTTGTGAGGGGCATGCCTCTTAAAAAAATTCCAGGGGTAGGTAAGGTGACAATGCTAAAGCTACAACGATTAGGCTTAGCTACCTGTAACGATGTGCGCAGTTATCCTTTTGAGCGCATACAAAAGGAATTAGGTAAATTTGGTGCGGTATTATGGGAGCGTGCGCATGGTATTGATGATCGAGAACTGTCAGTATCAAGAGAGCGTAAGTCTATAGGCGTAGAGCGCACCCTAAGCAACGATATTCATTCGATGGAAGAATGTAGAGACTTTATGCCTCATTTACTGGAAAAGCTTCAGGAACGCATTCAGGCGCATGAAAAGCGCACAGGCAAACCTGTTCGTATTCGTACTCAAGGGGTGAAACTTAAATTTCAAGACTTCCAGCTAACCACGGTTGAGCATCGATGCCTTTCGTTAAATGCGCATTACTTTGATACCCTACTAAAAGAAGCTTACGAGCGCGCTAAAGGCCGTGGTATACGCTTAGTTGGGCTACATATTGGTCTTGGTGAGGCACAAACCATACATCAGCTCCCTTTGCCCCTAGAAGGTGAGTAGAAAAGTGAGTAGTAAAGAGCGTAGACTGGTGTGTACATAGGTGAATAGCCGCAAAGTACGGGAAACCTTATCAGACGCTTTATGAACAGAGCCCGAATTTTACCGTATTCAAATTAACAAAAAAGTGAAAAGCAGGAACCATCATGACTACCCCGGAACCTAAAACCCAAGAACTTAAAACCCCAGGTCGATACCGCCATTATAAAGGCAGTGATTACGACGTTTACGAAGTGGCGATACATTCAGAAGACGAGTCTTCCTTAGTGGTATATCGTCCATGTTATGGCGAAAAAGCCCTGTGGGTTCGTCCATTAAGTATGTTTCAAGAAGAGGTGGTGGTAGAAGGTAAGTCAGTCCCTCGATTTGCTTATATTGGTGAGATCCCAAACGACGAAAAAATGATCTGAACCGTAAACTAAGTCATAGTGTACTTAAATCTATTTAATAATAAGCACTCTTTAAGGGAACCCTAATGACGCACAAACTTACCCGAAGTTTTCTACTTGCTGCAAGTTTAGTATCGACCACCTTCATTCCTGCCGCTTTTTCGCAAGACCGTTTCGAAAAGGTTGAAATAGAGGCAACAGCACTTAAAGGTTCTGTGCATATGTTGACGGGGATGGGCGGCAATATCGGCGTTTCTGCGGGTGACGATGGCATTCTAATTATTGACGATCAATTCGCACCTCTAGCTGAAAAAATTGCGACGGCACTTGGCGAGCTTGGCAGCGATAAGCCCAAGTATGTGATTAACACCCATTACCACGGCGACCATACAGGCTCAAATGCATTTTTCCACAGCCACAAAGGCGCGACTATATTAGCCCACGATAACGTGCGCATTCGATTAGCCAACGATGAAAAAGTATCGCCAGATGCGCTACCAGCTATCACTTATGAAAACGGTATTAAGTTACATTTTAACGGTGAAACCATTCACATTATGCATCTTGAATCAGGGCACACCGATGGCGATAGCATAGTATGGTTTGAACAGCCGGATATCATGCACACGGGTGATTTATTCTTTAATGGGTTATTCCCATTCATCGACTTAAATTCTGGCGGCAGTGTTAAAGGCTACATCGAATCAGTCAAGCAAGTGTTGGCGAAGATAAATGACGATACTGTGCTCATTCCTGGTCATGGAGAACTTAGCAATAAAACCGAGTACACCAATTTTCTTGCCATGATTGAAGAAACTTTTGCCTTTGTAAAAGCGCAGAAAGCAAAAGGCATGAGCCTTGAAGCAATTACTGAAGCAGGGCTCGATAGTAAATGGGACAAGTGGGCATGGAGCTTCATTTCTGAAGAGAAGTGGATTACAACATTATACAAAGGCGCTTAGTCGAAGCACGTAGAGCCACTTTTAAAAACAAACAAGGAGCAGCTAAGTAGCAGCTCCTTTTTTTAGTTATCGGTAAGCATAGAAATTTTCGCTTTATCTAACCATTTTAATTGCGCCAGCGGATAGCCCAAAAAGAATTTTTCTCTTGATAAAATAATTCGATTTTCAATGCGCTTAATACCAAGCTCTTCTCTGTCACTCAGCAAGGTACAGGCATCATTTAGTTTGGCGATATTCGCAAAACAACTGAACGACACATAATCCACTTTTCCTGTAATCTGCATGCAATCCATGAACTCTGGTATTTCTTGAATAGCAGCAATAAAGCGCCGTTTAAATGGGGCACTATTGTCATGCAAGGTAAATTCAACATACGCGAAAACATGTTCGCACATGGCTTCAATATTCACATCAGCGTGAAAGGTGCGAAAGTACCCGGCTTCTTTTAATGCTTTTACTCGCTGAAAGCAGGCGCTAGGGGAAAGGTTAACTCGGCCCGCTAATTCCACGTTGGTGAGGTCTGCTTGCAAATGCAATATAGCCAATATTTTTTGATTGTAACTATCTAAATGAATAATCTTTTTCATAAGGTGGTTTCTGTTGGCTTAAACACACGAGTTACTACATTTAGAACTGTTTTTCGCGCTGAATTCCTTTTCTCCTTGTCCATCATGTTTACCCCTGTTGCCGCTATCTACTGCGCTGACTTTTTTATTCTGCGACGACAAGCTGTGTACCGGGCGGGTGACTTTATTCCTGCGTTTAACATTTGCGCCATAGCCGCGTGGATAACCGGTATCCTGTTTAGCTTTTCGAGCGCTGAAACTGGGCTTTTTATCACCCCTATTGAAGCCATAGACGCCTTAATTATTTCCTTAGCCAGCTACCTTTTTTTATCCCGCGCAATGCGAGTTCTTACTAATAAGACCGCCATAAAGAACAGTGCCAATAGCGCTACACCCGCAACCATAACCGCAACCAAAGACACCACCGAAAGAGAAAACCTATGAAAGAACTAAGCTTTCAAGATATGAAAGACATTTTGCTAGGCTGTACTGTGCTAGGCACCGGGGGCGGTGGTGAAATGAGTGAAGGCCTAGAATTAATTAACGAAGTGATAGAGAAAGGATTACCACTTCGGCTTGTAGGGCTAGATGAAGCCCCCGACGATGAATGGATTTGCACGCCTTATTTGCTCGGCGCCCTCGATTTAACGGCCAAAGAGGCCGACGAATACAAAGCCTTACCCAGAAATGCTGAGCCAGCTATATGCGCCGCGTATAGCCGCATAGAGTCTTATTTTGATAGAAAGTTTTATGGCACGGTATGCTGTGAAATGGGCGGTTCCAATACGGCTGTGGCATTTTATACCGCAGCGTTAAATGGTGGCGTGGTGATTGACGGTGATCCCGCTGGGCGGGCTGTACCTGAAATAACCCACTCAACCTATTATCTAAACGGACTTGATGCCGCGCCTGTTATTGCCGCCAATAGCTTTTGCGAAATCTTCGTGTGTGAAGGGTTGCATGATGACCAAAGAGCCGAGCACGTTATGCGTGCACTTTGCCGAGTTAGCGCCAACGACATTGCGGCTATCGACCACGCTATGCCGGTAAAAGATATCCGTCATGCCCTTATTGGTGGAACTATTTCAAAAGCGTGGGCGCTAGGTAAAGCAGTGTCGGCAGCCAAACAGCAAGGTGCGGATATTGCCAAAGTGATTGCAGACGTTGGCAATGGTTTTGTTGCCTTTAGAGGCAAAGTGACAGCCTTTGAATTTGATACCATAGGTGGCTTTTCTGTCGGAACCGTTGATTTAGCTGGCGCAGACGATGATGAAGGGAGATGACGCAGGACATACCTACCAGTTAGGGGTTAAGAACGAAAACCTGGTCAGCTACTACGATGGTGAAGTGGATGTGACTATTCCAGATCTCATTTGTGTAATTGATGAGAATACCGGTGAGCCAGTGACCAATCCGCATTATGAAATTGGCCAATCGTTAGCGGTTATTATTTTGCCTGCACCTGATGCATTTTTAACCCCAAAGGGCTTAGCTACCTTTGGTCCAGCGTATGTTGGTGTAGATGCGCCTTATCGCCCAGCTAGCTTGCAAAACAGGCACAATAAATAGGTGTAAATTAGACGTATTGCGCGTTGCTTAGCGCGCCAAGCTTGTTTATGCTCAAGCCTGTTATTATTAACGTTCTAAAAAAGGGTACATCGTGTGTGAACTGCTTGGCATGAGTGCCAATACGCCAACTGATTTGTGTTTTAGCTTTACTGGCCTCACCCGACGTGGTGGCGAGACAGGCCCGCACAAAGATGGCTGGGGCATGGCATTTTATGAAGGCAAGGGCATTCGCCTTTTTCACGATCCAGAGCCCTGTGCCACGTCTCAAATTGCAGAGTTTGTATCTCACCTGCCGATTAAAAGCGAAACGGCTATTTGTCATATTCGCCAAGCTAATGTAGGCAATATAAACCTTGCTAACACCCACCCTTTCACCCGTGAAATGTGGGGTAAGTATTGGGTGTTTGCCCACAATGGGCAGCTGCCTAACTTTGTACCTCGTGAAGGTATGTATGAAGCCGTTGGGGATACTGACAGCGAAGCCATGTTCTGCGACTTAATGAATCAGGTGCGCGAGAACTTGCCTCGTGATGCGATGCCGCAACAATTGGCCGATACACTGGTGGATATCGCAAAAGGCTACGCAGAGCAGGGCGTATTCAATTGTTTATTAAGCAATGGCGACTGGTTGTTTTCATTTTGTAGCACCAAAATGGCGAGCATTACCCGCCGTGCCCCGTTTGGCCCAGCTTGCCTCAGCGACGTGGAGGTAGAGATTGATTTTGCTGCAGAAACCACACCCAACGATGTGGTGAGTATCATTGCCACTGCGCCACTAACCCATGACGAACAATGGGATATTTACGAGCGTGGTGAATGGAAGCTATGGCAGCAAGGCGAGGTGATTGCCAGCGGTAAAGTGGATGTTCCTGTGCACAAATCTGAAGCGGCCATGACAAGCCCAAGCCCTGAATTGAGCGCGTAACAAGCAAGTTGAGCTAACATCGCTTTTTGCTGATTTAACTGCTTCCAAGCGCTTGTACAATCAACGACTGAATTTTTTGATAGCGTAGTGGCAACGAACGGTGGGGTGTTTTCACAAAGTAAAGAGGCTCCGCAACATCGTTTGTTGCAGGGTATATCGTTAAACTTTCAGTGGCGTTGGCAAAGCTATCTAGTACTTTAATGGGCAGTACGGTAAAGCCCAGCCCTTTGCTTACGGGCAATAAAATTTGAGACAGCTGATTAATGTAACCACGCTTTGGCAACCGACTAGGATCTAATTGCATTAGCGCTTGCTCGCCCGAGTGGCTAAAGTAAAGTTTTAGGTAGTGCATGGCGTCGGGGTGGTTAATCAACCCAAGCGATAGCAAGATATCGGCAATGTCTTTTTCTTGGCTACTTGCACTATTGTCAGCACTATTATCAGCACTATTCGTACTTAAATTACCAAGAGCACCTTTGGGCAATATAAGCCCCAAAGATTCGCTACCGATTTTTTCAGAGGAAAACATCTCTTCATCAGGTTGTTGCGTGACGATGCCTAACTCTAGGCTAGAAGCGTGAATGCTATTGAGGATGGTTCGGTTGGGCGCAACTTCTAAATGTATACTCAAACTCGGATGGGCAACCTGTAGCTCAACAAGTACAGGGTACAAACGCTGAGCCAACGCACCCGAGCAACCAATTACACACTGTCCTTCGTAGGGCGCATCAAACTTTAAGCTTTCTATGAGTGCCTGTTCATGCTTACTCAAGCTTTGCGCATAGTCGTAAACTCGTTGCCCTTGTTCAGTTAGCTCTACACCTTTACCTAGGCGAATGAGTAACTCACAGCCACAGGCTTCTTCCAATTTTTTTATGTGTTGGCTCACACCGGGCTGCGTCATAAATCGTTGTTCTGCGGTACGGGTAAAATTCCCCGTTTCTACTAGCACTTTGAACGTATCAAGCCACTGTGGATTTAGCATGGTATAAATTTAAATTATGGATTTGAGAATTAATCATAATTTCTAGTGTTTGCTTTGTCTAGTTAATATACGTGCATACTTTACATTGAGGAGATAAAGATGACTGAAGCAGTTAACACCCCTTATCCACGTACGTTTTCGCACATTGGTATTTCGGTTCCAGACCTTGATGCCGCCGTTAAATTTTACACTGAAGTACTAGGCTGGTACTTAATTATGAAGCCCACTGAGATTGTTGAAGATGATTCAGCAATTGGCGAGATGTGTACCGACGTATTTGGTGCAGGTTGGGATAAGTTCCGTATTGCTCACCTTTCAACGGGCGACCGTGTGGGTGTAGAAATTTTCGAGTTTAAAAATCAGGAAAACCCTGAAAATAACTTCGAATACTGGAAGACTGGCGTGTTCCATTTCTGTGTTCAAGACCCAGATGTTGAAGGCTTGGCAGAGAAGATTGTAGAAGCGGGTGGAAAGAAACGCATGAAGGCACCGCGTTACTACTACCCAGGCGAGAAGCCTTACCGCATGATTTACATGGAAGACCCGTTTGGCAACATTCTAGAAATTTATAGCCACAGCTATGAACTTCATTACGCCAGCGGTGCCTACCAATAGGTAAAGGCAATAGGAAAGGAAGCAGGCATCAATGGCTATAACGTTAGACATTGATAATAGTAAGAGGCGAGTGGATCACTCGCCTTTTTTAATGGGCAGGAAAGCTACCGTATTGGCACTTCTATTAGCACTTAACCCCATTGCCCCGCAACATAAGGGTTGCTGGCTTTTTCTTTTGCTACCGTGGTAGTAGGGCCATGACCAGGATAAATCACCATATCGTCAGGCAGCGTTAAAATATTCGCGTTTATTGAATCGAGTAGCTGCTGATGATTTCCCTGAGGGAAATCAGTGCGCCCAATCGAGCCTGCAAAAATCACATCACCCACAATAACCTTGTTACTCGTTCGCTCCACCAGAACCACATGGCCAGGGGTATGCCCAGGACAGTGCAACACCTCAAGCGTTAGCTCGCCAACTGAAATGGTATCTTTATCATTTAACCATTGGTTAGGCACAAAGGGCGTGGCAGGTGGAAAGCCAAACATTTGGCTTTGCTGCATAAGGGCATCTAGCCAAAACTTGTCCCCCAGATGTGGCCCTATTATCGGCACATCGTAATGTTTAGCCAGTTCGACGGTGCCACCTACATGGTCTAAATGACCGTGGGTAAGAATGATTTTTTCAATAGTGACCTGATTATCCGACGCCGCGCCGATAAGTTTCTGTATATCTCCGCCAGGGTCAACAAATGCCCCCTGTTTACTACCTGCGTCCCAAATAAGCGAACAGTTTTGAGCAAATGGCGTAACCGGTATAATAACAATTTCCAATGTGCTGCCTCCCAACAACGGCTATTTCGAAAACACTTGTTTGCCTGCTATGTAGGTAGCATGCACTTGGGTTTTCCAAATATCTTTTTTATCAATGGTGAAGATATCTTGATCAACCAGTATAAAATCAGCCCATTTGCCCGGTGTAAGGGTGCCAAGTGTATCTTCCATATGTCCCGCGTAAGCAGCATCCAACGTAAAGCCTTTAAAGGCTTGCTCAATAGTAAGCGCTTCGTGTGCATACCAGCCTTTCACAGGTTGATTGTCTCTGTCTTGACGGGTTACCGCAGCGTGCAAACCATAAAATGGGTTTGCCAGTTCGACAGGAAAATCTGAGCCTAATGGCAAAGGAATGCCTGATTCAAGTAAAGTTTGCCACGCATAAGCACCTTTCATTCTGTCTTTTCCAATGCGATCTTCAGCCATATTTTTATCGCTGGTGGCATGTGTTGGTTGCATGGATGGCAATACATCTAATTCGGCAAAACGAGCGAGATCTTCAGGCGCGATAACTTGCGCATGTTCTATTCGGTTACGTAATTCACTACCGCCAATAGCAGCAAATGTTTTTTCAAATTCATTAAGCGCAACATGATTCGCTTTGTCGCCAATAGCGTGGTAATTCAATTGAAACCCAGCACCGATGACCGACGTAAATAACGGCGTCATTTCCTCAGGCTGAGTGAGTAATAAACCATGCTGGTGGGGGGCGTCAGAGTAGGGGGCTAATAAGGCTGCGCCTCTACTGCCAAGGGCTCCGTCACCGTAGGCTTTGACTGAACGAATGTACAAATAATCATTAGCGTCTCGTATTGGCCCTTTTCCAAGTAGTTTACTTAAGTCAGGGTCAGTGGCGCTTATCATGGCGTATATTCGAATGGGTAATTCAGCTTGAACTGCTTGTTTAATATAGAAGTCGTACACACCACGGCCGACACCCGCATCATGCATTGACGTAATACCATTTGATAGTAAGTGCTTACCTGCGGCATCAAGTTGGCGTTTATAAACCGCATTGCTCTGTGTTGGTAAATAGGGTTCGACTAATGCCATGGCATTGTCAATTAATACTCCAGTCGGCTCGCCGTTAGCATCTTTAACTATCTCACCGCCAACGGGCGTGGGGGTGTCTTTGGTAATACCGGCCAAGGTAAGGGTTTTGGTATTAGCCCAACCCGCATGGCCATCTACACGCGTTAGCCATACCGGCCGGTCGGACACTTTTTTATCCAAATCACCACTGGTTGGAAAGGCTCTATCAGACCATAACTCTTGGTTCCACCCTCGGCCAGTAATCCATGGTTGCGTGCTATTCGCCAGTGCATATTCTGCTACGCTATCAGCGGCATCGGCAGCACTGGTACTTTCACGTAAATCAACTTCCAGTAGGTTGGCACCTAAGCCCAATAAATGCCCGTGCGCATCAATAAGCCCCGGCAACATTACGCGGCCTTTACCATCAATGGTGTTGGAAATATTTAACGTTTGAGCAGTGGTCTCATCTACTTTTATATCGAGAGAAAGCACTTTGCCTTCGTCGATAAGAATCGATGTGAACGATATTAAATCAGCATCATCATTCAGCGTGTAACCTTTTACGTTGGTAAAAAGTGTTGCTGCACACGCAACACCCGATAGTGTGGCTATAGCAAGGGCGCCACCGAATTTAAGAAAGGAGCGCTTAATGCCGTATCTGTTACTTTGATTAGGGGGAATTCCACTTACTATTTCTGTCGTATTAACGTGCATTTTTAGCATGCTTATTCTTCTGTGTTAATAATAGGGGGTTGTAGTAAAAAGTCGCGCTGCCAAATTTCGGTCATAGAGGCTTGGCTTATATTGCCGCCTGACAGCATCACCAATGCCGTTTGCCCAGGTGGCGTGTTAGCAGCCCAAGCAGCAACCGCTGCCATACTCATGGCACAAGTGGGCTCTATATGAAGTTTTAATAGGTGCTGTAGCCACTGCGTCCAGTAGACTATTTGCAATTCGTCCACTTCGTAAAAATCATCAAGCTCTTGTAATAGAGGAAAGGTCACATTGCCAACCGAGGGCGTTGCTGCGCCGTCGGCAAGGGTTACCGGTGGGGCATCAAGGGCAATAATCTCGCCTTGCTGCAATGACTGAGATGCATCGTTGGCAGCCAGTGGTTCAGCCCCAATCACTAGCGCATCGGGTTGTAGCGCACGAGCCGCAAGCAAAGTACCCGATAACAGTCCACCACCGCCACAAGGGGCAAAGATAGCATCTACCTTTCCTGTATCTTCGAGGGCTTCCATTGCGGCGGTGCCTTGACCGGCCACAATGTCTGGATGGTTAAATGGTGGGATCCACACAGTATTTTCTTCTTCGGCTGCATTAGCCACGGCGATATCTGCTTCTTGGCGGGTGGGGAACAACTTAAGTGTTGCCCCATAACTTTCAGTGGCCGCTGCTTTAATAGGAGAAATTGTTTTGCTAGCGAAAATAGTCGCGGGAATGCCATACTTTGCCGCCGCGTATGCCACGGCTTGTGCGTGATTACCCGAGCTATTCGCTACGACTTGTTTTGGTAACTTACCTTGTTCGTGAAGGTGACCTAAAAAGTTCAGTGCGCCGCGAAGCTTAAACGCGCCTATGGTTTGAA
This sequence comes from Alteromonas lipotrueae, assembly GCF_019249215.1. Lineage (GTDB taxonomy): Bacteria > Pseudomonadota > Gammaproteobacteria > Enterobacterales > Alteromonadaceae > Alteromonas > Alteromonas lipotrueae. Next base: position 52,758 of record NZ_JAESDI010000012.1, on the reverse strand, counting down.
GGCATTCAGCTTTGAATAAAATACGGTGCCCCATCCACCTATTTAACAAACTCGACTCCATAATAGGTGTGCGCGTTACGTGGTCTTTTATTCTGTCATACGCTTGAGTTATAGACGAATAGGAGAGTTCCGTTTCATTAGGGTGCATGAGTAACGCCTTGTATCTTCATTAGAAATACGTTTATTTAAACGCAGTGATCATTATGTAAAGGTATACCCTACCATTTAAATTCTAAAAGGATAATTCATAAAAATTTCATATTCGAGGTTTATAGTCCCAGCCTCTCGAATGAGAGGTCATTGTAATGCAATCAAGAGTTACCCACCGAATTTACGGACTCCCCTTAGTGCTGTTCGTGTTTCTTTCCATACTTTTTGTTTCAGCGGGTGTCTATCTCGACAAAGAAGACAAACGGGTGCGGATTTCAAAAGCCCAGTCAGTTGCTGAACAGGTAAAAATTAGCTTAGAAGTATTCTCTACCGAACGCATCCAAGCCGTCCACAATTTAATGCGTAACTGGCCAACCTTTGCGCCCAATCAGGTAGATTGGTTTAATGCGCAAGCAATGTCTTTGATGGGGATGCAGCGCGGCTATAGTTCACTAACGTTTGCTGATCAAAACGGCATTATTCAATGGGTTGCTACGCCCTCTCATGGAATGAAAACTCGCCTATCGAACCAACTTATCGGCCAGCCACTCGTATCGGTGGGGCTAACTATTCCCGCGCTTGCTGAATCGCTGGCGAGTACGTTGGTACATTCGTCAGTAACGGGTCATTACCATATTATTGTTGGCCGTTCTATTAGCCCTCAAGAACTCAATCACGGGTACTTATTGGCGGGCTTTGACGCACAAACGATTTTGGGCGTTATGCTAGGTGAACTAGAAGGTCCTCAGTTTAATTTTGTGCTTCGAGACTCGGGGCACACCCTATTTAGCAATGGTGAGTTGGTCAATGATGGAACCGTTATTACTACTGAGCCATTTTCATTTATTGGTCGGCAGTTTTCGCTTTCCATGCAAACTCAAGTGGGGCGTTATAGCGTTGGCCTATTAGTCGCGGTAATCGGGCTTTTAATGTCGGCGTTGGCCAGCTGGATTTTTCATAAGCAAATGAAAGGTGCGGTGAATCTATCGGTCAGTCAAAAGCGCTACCTTACGGCAAGCGAGGCCTCGTTAGATGCGTTAGTCATTTATCGGCCCAAGGGCAGTGATTACGAGCTAGTTGAAGCGAACCGCTACAGCCGTTTTCTATTTCGTGGAGCATGCTCAGAGTTAAGCACTAAAACACTGAAAGACCAGTTAGCGTTTCTAGGTAAAGCCGAACTGTTCGACTGTATCAAGGAGGTGGCAACAAACAACATGCCCTTTGAAGAGTACGTCGCTATTAAGGAAAGTAAAATTGCGCCTGAATGGTTGAAGGTACAAGTGGTTAAAGCGGGAGACAATATTGCCTTAACCGCTAGGGATGTCACAGAAAGATTCAAAGCTCAGCAAGCACTTAAACATAGCGAAGAGCGCTATCGGAGGCTTGTCGATGGCATGCATAGACACTTCGTTTATACCAAAACCGCTGAACATAAGTTTATTTATGTCAGTGCTGGAATTAATACTATTTTGGGGTTTACGCCAGAGTATTTCATCGAGAAAGAATCGCGACTGTTAAGGAAAATACCAGACGAGACTTTCGATATACGAATGAAATCGGGGGAGGGGGTAAAACCCGACCCATATTTGGTTCACTACACCAGCTGTGAAGGAAAAGAATTGGTACTAGAGTTTTCAGATACGCCGATCTTGAACGAGTCTGGTGCCCTAATCGCAGTTGAAGGTATTGCAAAAGATGTAACCAAAGAGCAGGCGTTGCAAGAAGAAGTCGCCTATCAGGCCAATCATGACCAACTTACAGGTCTACTCAATCGGTATGCTTTTGATAAACAACTCCGTGACATTTTAGAGGCGAATGCAGCCGATACGCCTGATAAAAATACAGACGTGGAAAGAGACAACGTCACTACCATATACCCTTCACGAAACTCGGATGATAGCACTAACCCTGGCGTAATGTGCTTTATCGACATGGACAGGTTTAAGTTAGTAAACGACAGTTGCGGGCACCCCGCTGGCGATAAGTTACTTCAAGAAGTGTCTACCATATTTAGGCAGCACATTAGTGAGAAAGACTTGCTTGCCCGAATAGGCGGAGATGAATTTTGTATTATTTATCATGAACAGCCCCTTGATAAGGTAAAAATTAAGCTCGATAAGCTGTTAAAGGCTATCTCTACTTACCGGTTTATGTATGGAGATAAGCTATTTTTCGTTGGGGCGAGCATTGGTGTAATTGAAATGAATCCGCAAGAGCATAACGCCGCAGAACTCATCAAGGCCGCTGATAATGCCTGCTATAAGGCCAAGCATTTAGGAAGAAATAGGTACTTTGTTTACCATGCTCACGATGCACAACTGAACATGGATAACAGCGAAAATGATGTGTTACACACGCTGCACAAAGCGCTACAGTTCGATGGTTTTGAATTATATAGCCAAGCCATTATGCCCCTTAATGGCATAACTGAAGACGATACCAACGGCCTTGAACACTATGAAATTCTACTACGCTTAACCGGAAGTGATGGCACTCTTATTAGTCCAGGTTTGTTTATACCCCTTGCCGAACGTCACGGCTTGATGAACAAAGTGGACTACTGGGTGGTAGACAATACACTAAAGACATTAGAGGCCAATCCACTGCATGTAGACAATGTGGCTAAAGTAGCGATTAACTTGTCGGGAATTACCCTCGGCGATGAAATCACCTTGTTAAAAATTACCCAGCGGCTTCAAGGTACGACAGTACCACTAGAAAAAATTTGCTTTGAAATCACAGAAACCACAGCAGTCACTAACTTAAGTGCGGCTAAACATTTTATTTCCACCCTTCGGGAAATAGGGTGCAGCTTTGCCCTCGACGACTTTGGTGCAGGAATGTCGTCGTTCACTTACCTTAAAAACTTGGATGTTGATTACGTCAAAATTGACGGCTCCTTCGTTCGAAATATTGTTCACGATCCGATTGATCATGCTACAGTTACTGCGATAAATAATATTGCTCACAGTATGGGTAAGCAAACGGTGGCGGAGTTTGTGGTAGATACCGCAACGGCAAATGTACTAAAGGCACTACAGGTAGACTATGGTCAAGGTTTTGCCTTAGACAAGCCCAAGCCCCTTGCTCATCGCGTACAGTGGCTGACAAAACTCGTGTCTGTTTAGGAGAATAAAATGGGCTTATTTGACACCTTGCTAGGTAACGCTAGTGAAACCAGTGCTGAAGCGGTAAATGAAGAACTCTCACCCATATTGGCTGAAAATGAAACCGTCACCGCAGCATTTAAACTAGTAAGAGATTTAAGCGTATTTACCAATAAGCGTTTAATTCTTATTGATAAGCAAGGGCTAACGGGCAGAAAGGTTAATTACCATTCCATTCCTTATAAGTCGATCACGCAGTTTGTGGTAGAAACGGCAGGACACTTCGATACCGATGCAGAACTAAAAATATGGTTATCAGGTAAAGGTGACGCTATCGAAATTGAGTTAAGTAAAGCATCTGCGCAAGATGTACAGAAGAACTTAGCCAATCAGGTGTTTGCATAATTCTATACTTATTGCCGGCTTAGATTTCACGGCGGTTTGACATAAAGAATGGGAAGTATAAATAAAAACGGCGGTGCTTTAAAAGCATCGCCGTTTTTCGTTCTCAGCTTTTTTCAAAGCCTAAAATTTAAAACCTTATTGCTCAGGCGTTAAATTTCTGTCGAAAAAGTTAGTAATGGTTTTGTACAAGTGGATACCCGTTTGCTTACCACGAATACTGTGCTTCTTACCTGGGTAATCCATGGTTTCAAATGGAATTGCCAAATCTTGAAGGTGCTTGTATAGCATCGTAGAGTGGGTGAACAATACGTTATCGTCAGCCATTCCGTGATAAATAAGCAAGTCACCTTTTAAGTCTTTCGCGTAAGGGAATACGGAAGAGGCTGTGTATGCATCGTCATCAGTTTTAGGGTTGCCCATATAGCGTTCAGTGTAATGCGTATCGTACAGGCGCCAGTCGGTAACTGGAGCACCAGACACACCTGCTTGGAAGTAGTCGCCCGCTTTAAACATGGTCATTAGCGTCATGTAACCGCCATAACTGTGGCCATGAACACCAATACGTTTAGCATCTACATAAGGTAGGGTTCGTAAGAACTCAACACCCGCTACTTGGTCGTCAACTTCTATAAAGCCCATCTTCTTGTAAATAGGATCTTCAAATGCTTTGCCACGGTAATTGGAGCCTCTGTTATCAAGGGTAAACACCACATAGCCTTTATCTACCCAATGTTGCATCAGTAACCCGCGATTACCTGCCCAGCTATTCGTCACAACTTGCGCATGTGGACCACCGTAAAGGTACACAATAACAGGGTGTTTCTTTTCAAGGTTTTCAGGTTTGTAAATACGGTACTTTAAGGTGGCGCCGTCTTTGGTAGTAATGTCGCCAAACTCAGGCTTCGTCCAGCTATCCATATAGGCATGTAACGGGTGGCCTTCTTCAACTTTGTTTTCTTCAAGCCATGTAATACGCTTGCCAGAAGCATCATTTAAACTTACTTGGGCAGGTGAGTTAATGGTAGAGAAACGGTCGATAAAGATGGAGGCATCTTTACTGAACGACACACTGTGATAAGCGCCTTCGTTGGTAATACGTGAAATATCGCCACCGTTTAACGATACCGAATAGGCGTGGCTTTCAAGCGGTGTATCTTTACGACCCGCGAAATAAATTCGGTTGTTCTTGGCATCAACCGCTTCGATGTTATCAACCACCCAATCGCCTTGAGTTAATTGACGCACTAACTTACCGCTATTCTCGTAAAGGTAAAGGTGCTTAAAGCCATCTCGTTCAGAGGCCCAGATAAACTGGTCTGAGTCAGACAAAAAGTATAAATCGTTATGCAAGTTAACCCACGTACTACTGGTTTCGCTTAACAATACTTCCTGTTTTTCTGTTGGAACGTTATACGCTCGCAGCTCAAGAGTCTGTTGGTCGCGAGTTTGCCACTGATACGTGAAGGTTTCACTGTTAGGCATCCATTTACCGCGGGCAAGGTATATGTCTTTGTCTTCGCCTAAGTCTACCCATCTGCGTGCACCGTTATTGATGTTTTGAATAGCAAGTTCAACAAGTACATTGTTGGTGCCTGCTTTAGGGTATTTCTGTTCAATGGTTTTAATGTCATCTGCGTAGATTTCAGAACGCGAAATGACGTCTACAGGGCTTTCATCTACTTTGGTAAATGCAATGAAGCTTTCATCTGGTGACCACCAGTAACCGGTCATTCTGCCCATTTCTTCTTGAGCAACGAATTCGGCCATACCAAATTTAATGTTGTCGCCACCTTCCTTTGTAATGGCCGTTTCTTTTCCCGACTCAATATGTTTTACATACAAGTTTTGGTCGCGAATGAAAGAAATGTAATTTCCTTTCGGAGATAGCTTAATATCAGTTTCAAATACGTCGGTATCAAGAAGTTGCTTTGCACCTTTCTCGCCAAGCTTGTGGTAATACACATCGCCACCTAGTGGGAATAGAAGGGCTTTTCCGTCGGCAGACCATTGATAGCTGACAATACCGCTACCCGATAAACGCATGCGTTCGCGACGGGCTTTTTCTTCGTCGCTCAATACTTCTTCGCCACTTTGAAGGTCATTTGAGTCGAATAGAAGGCGAGTTTCGCCACTGTCTATATGGTATTCCCATAAATCGAGACGTTCATAATCGGTCTGTTTTCCTTTTAGAAACGTAACTCTTTCTCCATCAGGAGAAACTTTAAGTGCACGAGGCGCATTGCCATCAAGGGAAGGAGAAGCGAAAATACGCTCAATATCGAGCGGTTCGGCCTGTAAAGCGGTAGAGAGCATAGCGGCTCCTATTAAAAGGGCTTTTTTCATTTTTATCTGCATATTTTTAACTGTCGAATAGTTGATTGTAGAGAAACTGTCTTAGGATACAAGGTACTAAGTATGAAAACCGCAATGGTGCTAGGAGCGACCGGATTAGTGGGACGAACGTTGGTAAACATACTTTTACAGGACCGCCGCTATAGCGAAGTGACCTGTTTGGTAAGAAAGCCGCTACAGTCTAATCAATTCGCCGATCCACACAATAGGCTTAAACCCGTGGTTATTGATTTTGATAACCTGCAAGACTACCAAGGGTACTTCGGTGTCGATCACGTATATTGCTGTTTAGGGACCACACTTAAACAAGCGGGCTCTAAGTCGGCGTTTAGACGGGTGGATTTTGAATACGTACATGTTGCTGCTCAACTTACTCGTGCACAGCGCACCGGCAGTTTTGTATGGATCTCGTCGGTTGGAGCAGATGCAAAAAGCAGTAACTTTTATTTACGGGTGAAAGGCGAGTTAGAAAACGCGATAATGCGCATGCCACAGCTTCCTCATGCGGCAGCAGTACGTCCTTCACTTCTGTTGGGAACGCGAAGCGAATTTCGCACCCTTGAAGATGTGGCACAGAAAACCGCACCAGTTTGGAAAATATTGATGCAAGGGCCGTTAAAAAAATACCGCCCAGTGCATGCTGTCGATGTAGCAAGAAACATGATGACAAGGCAGAAGTGGTAGTGCCAGAGCACAACGCCCTAGAAAACAAAAATATAAAGAGAGCTACCATGTTTCGCTGTAAGCAGTTTGTGGTTAATCAAACCAATTGTGCTATGAAAGTAAATACCGACAGTATGATATTAGGCAGTTGGGCCAAGCCCAATCAAAGTAGCCATATTCTTGATATAGGCACGGGCACCGGTATTCTCGCGCTAATGATGGCGCAAACGTCTGCGCCATCAGCCAAAATCACCGCTATCGATATTGATGAAAAGGCTGCATCACAAGCGAGGTTAAACGTAGCTGCCTCACCTTGGCCAACAAAAATAACAGTGCAGCATAATAAGTTGTCGGACTTAGCTGCGGATAACGCGTTCGACTTTATCGTGTCTAATCCGCCCTATTTCGAGCATGTAAAAGGCCATAGTCATGCCTACAAGTCGCAAAGTGACACTAGAGAACAGGCTCGGCAAACTGTTTCACTTACCCCAGCGCATCTATTTTCATTTGTTACTGAGCAACTTACCAGTACTGGTGAGTTCTATTGCCTTTATCCTTTTGCTCGGGAGAGTGAAATTATAGGCATAGCTGCTGAAATAGGCTTAGTCACAAATCGTATTCTAAGAGTGCAGCACAATGACCAACGCCCCCCTTATGTGACGGTATTTTGTATGAGTAAACAACACAAAAAGAGCGACATTGACAATCTGGTGATTAGAGATGAAAGCGGAGATTACTCAAGTCGTTTTAAAGCGCTTTGCCGCGATTTCTATTTACGCTTTTAACAAAGGTAGTTTGGCATGTTGATTGTAGCTGAAGCGTTCGGTGCTATTGCCGTCGTACTTAATTTTATTGGTTATAGGCAAAATAGTGTAGAGCGCTATTTATTTATCTCTGCCTTTGCTTTACTGAGCTTAAGTGTGCATTTTTTTATGCTTGATGCCATGGCAGCTGGCGTGGGTACATGTTTAGCGGGGTTGCGTAATTTTATCGCTATAAAGCATCGTAGCCGATGGGTACTGTTTATTTTCGTGGCCGCCAATATCCTATTCATGCTGTATGAGTGGTTTATTCTGCACCATGACTGGAACATTTTTATCGCCTATGCGTCATCCCTCATTTTTACTATAGGCTCAATTGTCTTAAGAGAAACAGACAAAATCAGGCGATATTTCTTGCTCGCCGAAACACTTGGGCTAATGTACGCCCTCTCAGTAGGCAGTATTTTTGGTACCGTTTTTAATATCAGTAACTTATTTAGTATTGTGACAAAGATGATAAGTGATGGAAAAAAGAGCAATCATAAATGTTGGAGGTCGAAGTGAAGTTTTTCAAATACATTGATGGGGAGTCTATAAATCGGTGGACGAGTAAAAACGAAAAAGCCGCCCTAGAGGCGGCTTTTTAAAACTTTCGAAAGAACTAGCCTTTCTTGACCAGTACCGACACTTTAGCGATACCAGCTACTTTAACCTGGTTCATTACTTCTACCACTGTACCGTGTTCAGTATCTTCATCAGCTTGTATAGCTGCTGAATCAGTGTTGTTTTCCGCTAAAAAAGTTTGTGTGTTTGCAACAACACGGCGGATATCAACTTCACGGCCACCCATCATGATAGTGCCATCGGCATCTATACGAATAGAAAGCGCTTTAGAAGGCTGATCATTCTTAGCCTCATTGTCTTCTGGGCGGTTTGTATCTAACCCTTTTTCTTTCACGAACGAGGTCGTTACGATGAAGAAAATCAACATGATGAACACGATGTCCAACATGGGGGTCATATCAATCTGAGCCTCGTCTTCGGCCGAGGTATGCTTTTTTCTTTTCATCTCGTCTTCTTTTTTCTGTTACGTTCGAGCGCTTTAGTATACTGCCTGTAACAAAAATAAACAGGGTTTTGTACAAAACAGCGTGCTCGTTAACACTTGTTGCTGAAAAATTGCTCAGTTTCCATCGTAAAACAACAAACTTAAGATTGTTTGTGGGAAATGGCGACGCCTAATTGGTAAAAATACAACATCAACGACTCATTGAGCGCTATACGCAAATTACCATGAGGATAAATGCCAAGTCTAGCCTCAGTTGATCTTTTTGTGCCTTGAACCAAGAATGCATTTTTGATCAAATGGTCTTGAACACAGGCTTCAAAGGCTCTGGCGGCCATTTCTTGTGGCATTGCGTAATAATAGATTTTTAATGCGCGATCCGCCTCTACAGATCGTACAAAATAATCGTTAGGTCGATTATTGTTGTCTAAAAACAACGAAGAGAAGCATTTACTCAGTTTTTCATTGAGTGGATGGGGGTTGAGTTGGGCATTATCTAACCACGCTTGCGAGGCAAAGCTACCCACACCTACATCGGCAAACATTTTGGGTGCAATATAATGATCAAACGCATGAAACCACTCATGAGCTAATGCGCCTGCGCCGGCATTCTTAGCCAATGCGAGCTGTCTTCGAGCGCTGTTATAATGTGCGCTGGCGCCTTTTTGACCACCACTGCCAAAGGCTAGCGATAATGTGCCGTTTAAAGACAGCACTTGTTCGTTCACGTTTAAAATGGTGGCCAGATCATACAAGGCGTCGAAGAATAAGTTGGCCGCTATTTGCTGTTCATCAGCGGTTACCCATTTTCCAATGGTGATACTCGAAAAATTAAACAGCTTGCGAATATCTTGAAAAGTGACATCGGCACCATCTCTATGGCTTGGGCCATTACGATAGAAGTCTTGATGTATGCGCCCTTGGGTCACAGCTAACCCGCTAACGATATAAGCAGTTGTTCACACCATGCAGCAATACGTTCATCTGATTTGTCGTACTGGTTCTCGTCGTCTAACGAGAGGCCTAAAAAGTGTGACTTGTCTTCAGTTAATGCTTTAGACGCTGTGAACTCATAACCCTCATTGGGCCAATAACCAATAATAGTGCAGTTGGAAGGGGCGATAGCATCGTGCAGCATACCCAAGGCATCTTGAAACCAATCAGCGTAACCAAGTTGGTCGCCCATGCCGTATAAGGCTACGATTTTACCTTCCAAATTAAGCTGGTGGGCTTCTTCCCAGTGAGACTCCCAATCTTCTTGCAGCTCACCGAAGTCCCAAGTAGAAATACCAAAGATAATAACGTCATAGTCGGCAGTTTTGTTCAAACTTACATCTTTAATATTGTGAACATCTACAATGTTATCGTCGAAAAAGCTATTCAATTGTGCCTGAATTTTTTCCGCTGCCATTTCCGTATAACAGGTTGTTGAACCGTAGAATAAGCCAATCGACAGCGCATTATCACTCATGAAAACCTCTTTCCGTACACACTAATTATCTTTTATGGGCGGGAATTCTACCTCTTTACCATTGCTCAACAAAGCTTTGCAGCCAACAACTGTACTATTTTGTGAAATTTGTAATATACCAATGGCGCAGCCGTTATATAGCTCACCGTATCCTGATGATGGCTCTCTGGCGGTGACTGACATATTTCTGCGCCGCGTGAACACGTTCAGCACAGATTTTGGCCCGTAGAAAACACGGTTAAGCCTATCTAACCAGCGAATTAAGCCTTCTGGAAAGGCGTTCTTTAATCCGCTACAGGTAAATTGGGTAATGTGAGGGCTGTTGCGACGAAAGCGTAGTCGTACATCGTATACAAACGAGTAGTGAACATCACCAGATAAGATAATAAATTCAGGTGGCGTTTTGTAATGTCGAAAAATGTTCAGCATGACATTCGCCGTGCCTTTGTGCGCCATCCAGTTTTCGGCGTCCACAGTCAGTGCTTTGCCAAAGAAGGTAAAAGTCTTTTGAATGGCTTCTATAAACTTCACCCCATAGATAGGGGCGGCCGACACCACTATCACGGCATCCTTTCCAATAATATTATGCTGAAAGTCGCACAAGGCTTCCCAATCCATCAAGCCAGACGGCTTTTTCATACTTGATTCTGAGCGCCAACGACGGGTTCGGGTATCCAATACCTCAATAGGGGGCGTGGTGTCTAAGCGATAATTCCAATGTTCAAAGTCTAACAATTGATCGATGAGTTCATCTTGTTTCACCATGCCACTTTCGGTAAAGGTTTCACTGGCTTTAGCAATCAACGGCGCGCATTTTTGTGGCGCATTGCCCCAGCCTTGGCAAAGTAGGTAACCGGTAAGGGCATTACCAATCATACGTTTAGAAAAAGGGTTTCCATAAACTTCTTGCTCCCAACCCCGGGTTAAATTCCAGTCGTCGGTGACATCGTGGTCGTCAAAAATCATATAAACGGGGATATGCGCCAGTGCACGACGGACTTTTGGCAACTTGCTCACAAAACCTTCAATGGCGCGTTGTTCTTTTTCAAAGGTCTGTTTGTGTTGCGCGGCTATATCATTCACTTGAAAAGTCACGTTTCGCCACAGGGCAGGTGACCACACCAAGAAATACATGGCCACCACTTCGGCGCAGCTTATTAAGTGATTTTGCGCATTCACCGAGGTGAAAATGGGTTTTCTTTTGGCGCCAAAGAAGAGTGATGAAAGTGCGGTATTCGTCTCCGTTTGAGGCAGTAACTGCTCACGTTCATAAAAACCATGCAGGTGAGTAGGGAGTTCTGCGGAATTTTCTAAAACCGCGCCCTCAAGGGGCTCTTCAAAAAGCCCGAGTAATGCAATGACGTGGTGAATGGCTTGCAAAGTAGGGCCGGCTACATCATCGGTGTATACCTGATCGCCTGTCATCATAAGCACATCAGGGCGAGGGCTATTTGATGCAATGGCATTATCGAGTAAATTATCAACTTGGGCTAGAGCGTCATCTCCATCAAAATGAGGCTTTCGACATGAGCCATGCAATAGGGTTTCAGGCTTGTTTGTCCAGCAAAAGCTCAATGCAGTTTGATTAGCATAAAGTAAGTCTGCTTGCTCTTTTTGCCACTTTTCTTGGCATTCAGTCGCTGTAAAGGTGAGTTGGTAGTAAATGGGTATATTAGCGGTAAAGCTTTCATCTACAGTGGCAGATAATAAATGAATGAAGGCGTGCTTACCTACTTGCACGCAGGTGCTTGTCACCTCTGCGTCAAGCTTCGCATCATTTTGTGAAAGCGTAAATGTTGGGGCCTTAGCCTCTGACGTGACTAACCAAATATGACACGCACTTTGTGTGACTCGCCTAACGATTGGGCCCGCAACCACCGCAGGAATACACTGCTTAGAAATAATATGCTCCTACCAAAAGCAACAAGAAGAAAAATGTACCTTACTCTTTTTTGGCTTTAAACGGTATGGTAGATATACTCGCTTACATTTTTTACCCTAATGGGCTTTACTCGTGACGGTTTTCGCCCATAAATTTGCTTCTGCCTAACTGCTCAAAATGCAGGTCAAAATGCAGCCGGTATCGTGGATTTGGTGAGCAGTAGAATTATAAGCTAGTGCTTGCAGCTTTTGCTAGGCGTGAGTTATAGGGGCATCTTAACGTTGAAGGAAATGAAAGATATGTTGAATAATTGGCCGGTTGCCGCGTGTATTGTTGTCGCGTTAAGTAGTGTTATGGCAGGCTGTAGCGAGAGCAAAGATGCCGCATTTAACGAAGAAGTACCTAGTGCCACAACAAGTTCGGTTTTAACCTCTGTTGGGCGCTGGATATCCACCGACACCAGCGAGGTAATGCAAGACCCTCAAACCTCGGGGCTAATTGAAATTAATGGTCAATTAGTCACCATAGCAGATGGTAGTGCCGCCTTTGAGCAGCAAAGAAAACTGCACTTTCTTGATAAAGAAACGGCAACACTGACCACATCAAGTAATGCATTTAAACTAGCCACACGCGTGCGCAGAAGTTGTTTTAGTGACTATTTAACCAATGCACCAGATTTAGAAGCGCTTGCTAGCGATCCTCATAACCCGAATGTGATTTATACCGTAACCGAAGATGCTACCCGCACAGGAGCGCTTTCTACCCGTTGCGAAAAGAAATATCAAGATACGGGCTCGACCGATTATCCCACCTTATTGGTTCGATTAGCGCGAGATGAAGACAATACTGTGACAATGACCCATGTTCGCCCTTTGCAGTTTCCTACCAAATTTGAAGTGGGTAACTTTCCTAACGACGGTATTGAGGGCATGGCCATGGCAAAAGATGGCACCTTGTACTTAGGTCTTGAGAAAGACAAAGCGGGGCAGCCGCGTATTTTCTCGTTAAACATGACAGATGACTTTTGGAAAAGTGCTGATTTCGCTGTGGTAGATGAACCTGATTTGTCGGTGCCTACGTTTGATGCGGGTAGTCACCCTATCAATGGTTTAGCACTTTATAATGCCGCTGATAGCGGTAATAGTTACTTATTAGCCGCTGCCCGAAATGACAACGAGGTATGGGTAATTGATGTTGCTGGTAAGGCTGAAACTAAACGTATCTCCATGCAGTTTAACGTGAATGCAGATAACGACTGTGGCGAATATGTAATGGATAACGCCTCAATTGAAGGACTCGTTGTGGTAGAAGATACCTTGTGGCTAATTAACGACCCGTGGAAAGTGAACTACTTGAAGAACATCAAATGTGAGGCAGAAACTGCGCGTTATGAGGCTATGGCACCCTTGTTGTTCTCAGTGCCTCTAGATAGAGCTTGGTTTCAGTAGCACTAACCTGCAATCGCGCTAAGTTTAATTAGCTTTGTTTTTAGAAAGCATTGAGTTTCAAAAGTACTGATCTTCAAACTTATTGGCTATCGATAGAAATAAAAAATGCGGTTGCAGATTTTACGCTGCAACCGCACTTTTTGTCAGGCTGTTCAAACCAAGCGATACTTAATAAGGCTACTTATGCTTCTGGGCGTATACGGGATGCAAATGTCTTTTTAAACTTTGCTAGTTTAGGTGCTACTACCATTGAACAGTATTGGTTCTGCGGATTATTTTTAAAGTAATCTTGATGGTAGCCTTCAGCCTGATGGTAGTTATTAATCGGCACTACTTCGGTGACAACCGGATCAGGCCAAATCTCTTCCGTGGTGATTTCTTCTATAATGGCCTTGGCTGCGTCTTTTTGCGCGTCGTCATGATAGAAAACCGCACTACGGTATTGCGTGCCCACATCGTTACCTTGACGGTTCAATTGCGTAGGATCGTGCAGTGCAAAGAAAATTTCTAATATCTCTCGATAACTGATGTTATCTGCATCATAGGTAACTTGAACCACTTCAGCGTGACCAGTACCGCCACCACAAACCGATTCATAAGTTGGTAAGGGATCTTCGCCACCTGCATACCCAGATACCGCTTTTTCAACACCTTCAACAGTATTAAATGCTGATTCAATACACCAAAAACACCCGCCTGCTAGGGTGGTTACTTGTAAATTTGCCATTGCGTTACCTCAGAAAAAACGTATGACATCAGTGTGGGTGTGAGCGCGGTTAAACTCAAGTCATCCAAGTGCATTTTTTTAGCGTATAAAAGCATAATAAATAAAAAGCCCAGAACATAGAAAGCTACCGCCAAGTCAGAGGTGACTACATTGATAATTTTTTACGATGGCTACTGCCCGTTGTGCAAAACAGAAATGCGCCATTTACAAAAACGGGATAAGCAAGGTGCATTAACCCTTGTTGATATTCAAACTCCAGAGTTTGCTGCTAAATACCCTGAATTAGATTGGCATGCACTCAACGCCAGAATTCACGGGGTATTACCCGATGGTACACTGATTACGGGGCTAGATGTAACCCACCAGGCGTGGAAAGCTGTGGGTGTAGGTTGGCTATACGCCCCCCTGCGCTGGCCAGGTATTCGTATTATTGCCGATTGGTGTTACCTTAAATTCGCTAAACACCGCTATACCATTTCGTATTTATTGACCGGTAAAAAGCGTACTTGTGACCGATGTGTACCAGCTGATATGCAACAAAAATTACCCAGCACGGCGAATACTAGAAGCTCCGCTGGGGCGGAACATATTACGAATACCGAAAGCACAAAAGGCAAAGGTGGCGACAGTGGCAGATAACCCCAAAACTGAGCAAAATACTGCTGAGCAGAGCGCTAATACGGTCACTCTTGTGATAGGGGCGTCAGGAGGGATCGGTAAGGCACTGGTTCATCTATTGGCAAGCGCTGAGGCCCATGAAGGTGATAATCCCAATAAGGTAATCGCGCTTAGCCGCACTGGTTATAGAGACGCCACTTGGCCTGATAATGTAACGGCATTTAGCTTGCCGGAACACAATGAACGCAATATAGAGGCGTTTGTTAAAGACTTAAAAACCAAAGGTCTGCGCGTGAAGTTAGCGATTGTCGCCACAGGTGTGCTCAATAACGAAACGTTGGGGCTCCGCCCGGAAAAGCGGCTGGAAGATATCAGTGAAGAAGCGCTAGCAACCTACTTTGCAATCAATAGTACGATGCCCGCTTTATGGATGAAGTACTTGGTGACTGTGATGGTGAAAGAGAGCCCGTCTATTGTATGCATAAGCGCGCGGGTGGGCAGTATTTCAGATAATAAACTGGGGGGCTGGTATGGATATCGAGCTTCAAAAGCCGCGCTTAATATGTTGGTAAAATCAGCCTCGGTAGAGTATACACGGCGACTAAAAGATCCACTTTTAATCTGTTACCACCCAGGCACTGTCGATACTGGTTTATCAGCGCCATTTCAGAAAAACGTAAAAGCAAATAAGCTATTCACACCGGAATTTACCGCTAAACAACTGCTTACCCATTTGTCGACACTGAGCGCTTCTCGGCATTCAAATCGCGACGAAAGCTGCCACTTCATTGACTGGGACGGTAAGGTGGTAACTTGGTGATACGCCAATTGCCGCTTTCTGTAAGCCCAATATCAAGACTTTTTATTACACTGCTGTTACCATGCATTTTAGGGAATGGTGCAGTGTTTTGACTCGCTTAAAAAAGGCGAGCAATACGACGTAGTCGACGCCATTAGCACGATGAAATAATCATAAGTTATCGCCATCCCAGAAAACATAAAAATAAACTCAACAAGAGGAAGGGATATGAGCGGGGCCAGAGAACAGTTCGGATCGCGCATAGGTTTTATTCTAGCAGCGGCAGGATCGGCAGTAGGTATTGGTAACCTAGTGGGTTTTCCTGTTGGCGCAGCAAAAAATGGAGGTGGTGCATTTTTATTGATGTATGCCATTTTTGTATTCGCTATTTGCTTACCTGTGATGTTAGCGGAAATGTCAGTGGGGCGTCATGCCAAAAAGGATCCATTAGGCGCATACAGCGCAATCAGTGGCAATTCAGCAAAGTGGAAAATCGCCGGTTGGTTAGCCATTGCTACGCCATTTATGATTGCCGTGTTCTACATGGTGATAACGGTGTGGATTTTCGGTTATCTTTTTGAAACCGTCAGCGGTAATTTAGACACCTTAGCTAACCCAGATACCTTTGGGTTATTTATTAATTCATCGTCTATTTTCGCTTATATGGCCGTGGTTGTTGGTGTGGTCTATCTCATTCTGCAAGGCGGTGTTAAAGAGGGGATTGAAAAAGCAGCTAAGCTGCTGATGCCAGCCCTTTTTGTTATGTTAATTGGCTTAGTGTTGTTCGTACTCACCCGCGAGAATGCTATGGCAGGGGTGAAGTTTTATATCATTCCTGACTTCTCAAAGCTGACAGCAAGTGTGGTGAATGGTGCGCTCGCACAAGCGTTTTTCTCCCTCTCGTTAGGTATGGGGATTTTGATTACCTACGGCAGTTATATCGACAAGAGAGCGGATGTGCCTACGTCGGCAAAGTTAGTGGCAATAACAGATACCGCAGTGGCCTTCACTGCAGGCTTAATGATTCTACCTGCGATATTCTCTTTCAACCCTGATATTAATCCTGATGAACTTAGTGAGTCATCGGTGAGTATGATTTTCACCTATTTACCTAATATATTTTTAGCGCTGCAAAGCTCTATTGGGTATGTGGGGGCGTCTATCGTGGCAAGCCTGTTCTTCTTATTAGTGTTCTTTGCTGCCATCACGTCTTTAGTGTCTATTTTTGAAGTGCCAGTAGCGGCGCTAATGGACGAGAAAGGGGTAAGCAGGAAGTGGGCGTTAGCGTCACTTGGTAGCGTGATGCTTGTACTAGCGGTACTGTGTACTTTGTCATTTGGTAAAGTTGATGCACTTACGCAGTTCGCCAGCTACGCGGGTGTAGATAAGTCGCTGTTCGACGTTATTATTGACGTATTTTACGAGACTATTTTGCCATTAAACGGCTTCTTGATTTGTATCTTTGTTATTTATCGTTGGAAAAGTGCAAACTTCAACGCATCCCTTGAAGAGGGGAGTTCAGGCTATCGCGGTGGATGGTTTGAAAAGTATGTCGATGTATCGCTTAAAACGTTTATCCCTGCCATCTTGTTAGTTATTTTCATCAATACCGTGGCGGTTAAATACTTCGGCGTTAGCCTGTTTGGCTAGTCGCTTACTAAACTTGTTGTAATAGAGATACCAACGATAAGGCGCTCAAATGTGAGCGCCTTATCTATTTGTAATTCTGTACTTTATTTATAAGCCTGCTCTTTTTATAAAACTGCACTTTTTATAAATGAATGTCCTTCACAACATCCTATTTAACTAAATCATGTCATCAGGGTTGGCATAGTCAGGAAGTATTCCCAGTAAATTCCAACTCGCTTTTGCATCAATCGCCTTACCCGTAGGGGCCAACTCTGACTCACTAAAGGTGGGAGCCGGTATGCCTTTTTTCAGTGCCGCTTGGGTATAGTAATCGCCTCTTTTCGGGTGTTGTAAACTACATAAATGATATAAATCGGTGCTGTCACCCTTGCTAGTTTCGGCCAAAATCAGTGCCTTTAACGCGGCAATAACATCATGAACATGTACTAAGTTAATTCGTTTATTGCCCGCATTCAGGCTTCTTCCGCTTAAGGAATTTACAGGGTGGCGATCTGGGCCTGTTAACCCAGCAAGGCGTACTATTTTAGCGTCTACCTTGGCATTCGTTTTTAATTTTAACACGTGCTGCTCTATGGCAACATGCGCTTTTGCCGATGCGGTTTCAGGCTGGGTGCTGGCGTGTTCATTCAACACATCACTTCTATTATCGCCGTATACCGAGGTGGTACTCATGAAAATAATACGAGCTACTCTGGCCGCCATTGCATTATCAATAAGAGCAAGCATGTTATTGGTGAAGTCATCTAACTGGGTATTACGACGGCCAGGTGGAATGTTTAGCACAAGTGTTGCATCGTTAAGTTCTTTACATAGTGCGGTGGTGTCGTCACCCAAACTAAAAACCAAGCCTTTAATGTGCTTATCGCTTATTTTCAACGCTTTTTCTTTGCTTCGCGTGGTAGCAATAATTGCATGGGTAGCTGACATGGCTTCGCCTAGGTAGCCACCAAGCCAACCGTAACCGCAGATAACTAGCTTATTATTCATAACGTCTTCTAGATGAGAAAAAGAGGGTGAAAGTAAAAGTATCAAAAATACGCGGTAAGGCGCAAAACGGATTGGTTCTGTGTGGTAAATACCAGGTACACAAATGCTGGGTGTTAGGTGCATAGTTCTGAGGATAAGGTGCAAAGCGCTAACCGATGAGGGAGAAAAGCTATTAAAATCAATTTGGTTATAAAAAAACGCTAGCGGGAAAGCTAGCGTTGTAAGGTTATTAAATGTAAATTGAACGTGGTTTGAATGTAGTGGGGGCAGTCACTGCACGAATAAAAACACAATTACATTTTCATTTCGCCACTGCGCATATCAATTAAGTCTAAGCCACCTAACCCAGGAATGCTGGCTTGCATTTTGTTTTCGGCATAATTAGCTTCTTGCAACACTTCACATAGGGCATCGCCTTTTTCTTCAAGTGCTGCGGCCTGTGATTCAACACGGTGTTCAATAGTCTCACCAAAGCGTTCCATTTTTTCCTCGAAGGCTTCCATATCGCCGCCGTTCCATAGCATTTGGGTGCCCACAGCAATCAAAATACGGCCCATTGATTCAGTTATGAGCGACTCGAATTGCGCTTCAAATTCGTCTTCCCAGCTTTCGTCGAAAAAGCCTGGCTCGTCAAACTTAGCTGTATCCACTTTGATATTGCCGTTGTCGTCGTAAAAAGACGTTGCTAACTTTTCGTTAAGCGAAGTGAACATGGTGTCGAAATCTTCAGTAAGCTCATTATCGCCGCCAAGCAGTTCACCGAATACTTCAGAAACGGCAACACTGGCAATCTCTAACCCTTCACTTGCGATGTTAAGAGTCATGGGAATAGCAGTATCGATACGGTCGTAATAGGTATTGACCCATTGTTGTTGTTCGTTGTTCAACGTCACACTCTCACCGTTAATCACCAAATGGTAAGTGTCATCAATCGACATGGTAGAACCGTTTTGCATGTCGACAGTAATTAGGCCCTGGTGGTATTGAAGATGGCCATCTAATTCGATGTCGCAGCTAGTCTCAAAAGCAAACGCTGGCACGCTAAGTAAAGATGAAGATACTAAGGCGAGTGGAAGTAATTGTTTAATTTTCATTTTCTGAAATCCTATTAACCATGATGCTGTCGCGAAGACCGTCTAGTGTTATGAACTCTGTGTTGTGGTCACGCTGTTTTATAGCCTAGTGATTGCACTAGTTGTTACACTAGTTATTGTTATTGCAACCTCAGTGCCATTTTAATAAATACATTTATTTCAATGTCTTAAGGTTTTATAGAAAGGATGTGACATTGACTATTTACGAAAAGTTAGCAATTAGCTTAA
This sequence comes from Alteromonas lipotrueae, assembly GCF_019249215.1. Lineage (GTDB taxonomy): Bacteria > Pseudomonadota > Gammaproteobacteria > Enterobacterales > Alteromonadaceae > Alteromonas > Alteromonas lipotrueae. The sequence continues at coordinate 33,350 of NZ_JAESDI010000012.1, read as the reverse complement.
CTATTTAGCATTTTTGACTAAGATCAAAGGGGTGAGGAAAAGAGCACATTACTTGCATTTAATGTTTTTTGAGGCATGTTCATCCAGATTGATTTCGTGCATAATAATGCCAGAAAAATTAAAGGGTTTAGAGAATGACTGATTGGATTAACGCAATTGTATTTGGTGTTGCGCTAATTGCCTTCACTCTGGGGCTTAGCAGCATCGTAATGGGTTTCATGACAGCTGAAACTGGCGCAAAAGGCATGCAAGAAAAAATCGAGTATGGTTTCTTTGGCGTGTCTGGGCTAGTGGTTTGCTTGCTAATGGGTTATGCGTTGGCTTAAGTAATGATAGACATAAAAAAACCGGCTTAAGCCGGTTTTTTTATGTCTATCGTTTACATTTTTTGGTCACTGCAAGAACTAGTCTTGTTCGCTCTGGCTTATTTCCATTGCACTGGATAAGTAACCTAAGTGGCCGTCACGCTGGTAAGCAACGAGGTCAAACAAAGATAACATGGCCATCACATGGTCAAATATATCCGCTTGAACCTTTTCGTATTTCACCCAGTCTTTCTCAATACTAAAACAATATAGCTCCAGTGGCAGGCCAATTTCGTTAGGTGGCAGTTGGCGCACCATCAAGGTCATTTCCTGGTTCACACTAGGGTGTTTACGCAAATAAGACTCAAGATAAGCTCTGAAGGTACCAATGTTGGTTAATTTGCGGCTATTTAATAAGTCAGATTCATCAATAGAATAGTCTCTGTGGTAAGCACGCAGTTCATTTGTTTTCTTCTCTATATACTCACTGATATAGCGAATTTTTGAGAAGCGTTCTAACATTTCGTTGTCACACAATTTAATAGAATGAACATCGATATACACCGAGCGCTTTATTCTTCGGCCACCAGATTCTTGCATGCCTCGCCAGTTCTTAACTGCCTCGGTAGTCAAATTATAGGTAGGCAGAGTTGAAATGGTTTTATCCCAGTTCTGCACTTTTACGTTGGTTAAACCTATTTCTTTAATTTCACCATCTACTTCGTATTTTTGCATGGTGATCCAATCACCGGTGTTAAACATGCGGTTAGCCGCAATTTGAATACCTGCCACAAAGCCCAATATGGTATCGCGGAAAATTAATAGCAGTACGGCGGCAATAGCCGTTAAGCCAGACACTAAGAGTAAGGGGCTTTTATCTACAATTAACGAGATGCTGAACAAAATGGTAAGAATGGCAAAGCCAAGCTTGGTGACTTGAATAAAGCCAGTAATAGGTGCACGTTTAGATAATGCAGAGGCGTTGTATACATCTTCCACCGTACTCAAAATGGCGTAAATACCCAACAGTCCACTGTAAAGCATATACAACAACGCGCTTTTTATTAATAAGCCGTACAGCACAGAGGCTTCTTCAATAAGTACTGGAGTGGCAAGAAATATAAAAAGAGCAGGGAATAAATGCATAAGACGGCGGAAGAAGCCATGTTCTTGTAATGCGTTATCCCAAATGTTGGTGGTCTTCGATACCCATCTCGCTATTTCAGGGCGAACAATCAACCTTGCAAATATATAAATGACAATCGCTATCGTCAATATGGTGCCCAATGCTAGCGCATTATATAGCGGGTCGTGCATAGTCAGTGATGGAAAGAAATCCTTCACTAAATGCATGAAGCTATCACGTACAGTCGAACTTACTTCCACAATTACGACTCCAAAAGACGTTTGATACGGCTATCTTTATTTTTCCACATGGCATTTAACCAATCTTGGAAAGTGGTGCGAAACTCAGGTTCACTCATTGAAGAGTGTTGCTGAAGTGCTGGCACAGGCATCACATTAACATCGATTATGATTTTGGTCATTGTGCCACTTAGCATAGCCATCATTGGGTGGCGCTTATTTTCTGGATATAGCAAAGAAATATCGAGCACATTAGTAAACAACTCACCCATTGCAGCCAGTGTAAAGGAAACGCCTCCCGCTTTAGGTGGAAGCAAGGTTTCATAAGGGCTTTGCTTCTGATGGTGTTTTTGTGTGGTAAATCGTGTGCCTTCAACAAAGTTGATGACAGTGGTGGGCACCGTACGAAATTTTTCACAAGATGCTCTTGTTGTTTCCAAATCTTTGCCTTTTTTCTCTGGGTACTTTTCTAAATAGGCCTTAGTGTATCTGTGCATAAAAGGCATATCTAAGGCCCAAGCACCTAATCCTACAAAAGGAAGCCAAATTAATTCCTTTTTGAGAAAGAACTTTGGCGCAGGTATACGATGAGTCGCAAATTCAATAAGTAGCACAATATCAAGGTAACTAAGATGGTTGGCGATAATCAAATACCATCTATCTTTCGACAATTCACCATGAACCGCACACTCAATGTTTACATTGTTAAAGAGGCGAATAAGCAATACGCTTACCCGTCCAAAACTAAACAAGCAAGCGTGCATGACGCTATTCCACGCTTCGGTAACTTTACCTGAAGGGAGTATCAGTTTAATGACGCCGAACAAGATGATCAGCCCTCCCCATAGCGCAAGGTTGGCTACTTGAAGCGCCGTGTGGACAACGAAAGTTACAGGAGAAAACAAGGTACGGATCATAGTGGCTTCTGAGTTGCGTTAATCGATTCTAATTGGTCATTTTTATCTTGCCAGCGGCTATTTAACCAACGCTGAAATTGGCTTCTTACTTGTGGATCGTCAAAGTAATTATCATTAAAGTAGCCATTTTCGGTAATATCCGTGATGGGGGTTACTTTTATACTGACGCGAATATCACGTACCTTCCCGCTGACGAAATCCCAAAATGAGGGAACGCCGCCAGGGTAATCAATCGTTACGTCAATGAGCTTGTGCAACTGAGAGCCCATCGCTGAAAGCACAAACGCTACGCCGCCCGCTTTAGGTTTCAGCAGGTGGCTAAACGGTGAGTTCTGTCGGTCGTGTTTTTCTTGGGTAAAGCGTGTTCCTTCCACAAAGTTCATAATACTTACCGGCTTGGTACGAAACTTTTCGCATGCTTTGCGAGTAGTTTCCATGTCTTTGCCTTTCAGGTGTGGGTTCTTCGCCAAGAAAGATTTTGAGTATCGACGCATAAAGGGAAAATCGAGAGCCCACCAGGCGAGGCCTAAGATAGGGACGTAAATAAGTTCCTTTTTAAGGAAGAACTTTAAAAATGGGATTTTTCGGTTGAATACACGTTGTAAAACTAAGATATCGACCCAAGATTGATGGTTGGCAATCACTAAATACCAGTCTTTGCGGGTAAGTTGATCAAGGCCGGTAACATCCCATTTTGTTCTACTACTCACTCGTTGATTAAGATTATTAATCGTAATCCATGCGGTTGCGCACGCGTCCAAGATATACGATATAAATCGTCTCCAAGGCGCAAGCGGAATAAGTTTGAAAAAAGACAAAATAATGATGGGCGTTGCCCATAAAACTGTATTTAAAAAATAAAAAATTACTGAAATGGTGCCAACCAGATGATGCATTAGGCTTCTTATCATCGTACTTACCTCAAAAATTAGGCACTTAGTGTAAACGAACTTGATTTAAAATCCGATAGACCCTTTACTGTTTGCTACAGCAAAGTGGTTATTTTTCTAAATTTATTAGTGTACAGGAGTCATTATGGAGCTTATTAGTGAAAATCGTGCATTTGGCGGTAGGCATTTACGCTACAGTCACGATGCAAAGAGCACCAATTGCAGTATGACATTTGCAATTTATTTACCACCGTTTGCCTCCGCTGAAAAACCAGTGCCGGTTTTATACTGGCTGTCTGGGCTTACTTGTAACGACCAAAACTTTATGCAAAAAGCAGGGGCGATGAAACTAGCAGCAGAGCTAGGAATGGCGATTGTTGCGCCAGATACCAGCCCTCGCGGTGATGGTGTTCCTGATGACGAAAATGGCGCTTATGATTTTGGGCTAGGTGCTGGTTTTTATGTGGATGCAACACAAGCGCCATGGAATGAGCATTATCAAATGTATAGCTACGTCACCGATGAATTGCCTAGTGTTGTTGAGCAACACTTCCCTGTGACAAAAGAGCGCGCAATTAGCGGTCACTCAATGGGCGGCCATGGCGCGCTAATCGCTGGTTTACGTAATCCAAATCGCTATGTATCTGTTTCTGCGTTTAGCCCAGTGGCGAACCCTTCTGATTGCCCATGGGGCCAAAAGGCATTGGGTCAGTATTTAGGTGATGAGAAATCAGCCTGGGATGAATACGATGCTGCAAAGATTATTGCTAATAAGAACCACGCAATTCCATTATTGGTTGAGCAGGGTAATAGCGATGAATTTCTGTCAGAGCAATTAAAACCACTGGCACTTGTGCAAGCGGCTCAGCAAACAGATACACAATTAACGCTGAACATGCATGAAGGTTACGATCACAGTTACTTTTTTATAGCGTCGTTTATTGATGAGCACCTAGAGTTTCATGCTGGGCATCTAGGCCTTATTTAAGCGACAGTGCCCCATTTTACATGCGTTAGTTAGTTGCCTGATAACGTGCAGCTTTCTAACGCAGCTTTTCTACGAAGTCGCCAATCGACATGGGTCTGTCAAAGTAATAACCTTGGGCATAAGTACACGCGTTATTCACCAAAAACGCCTGTTGATCTTGCGTCTCAACCCCCTCCGCGATAATGCTAATATTTAAATTTTTAGCCAAACCCAGAATAGCTTGAATAATAGCCTGGTCGTCGGTATTCGCTTCTAAATCGCTCACAAAAGAACGGTCTATTTTGAGTTCATCAATAGGCAGCTTTTTAAGGTAAACCAAAGAGCTGAAGCCAGTTCCAAAGTCATCAATTGAGATGGTAATGCCCATGGCTCTAAGTTCGTTCAGCAACACGGAGACAGTGTCTAAACTGTCGATGAACACACTCTCGGTGAGTTCTATCGATAAATGCCTTGGGTCGATGGCTCGGCGCTTTAAGGATGATTGTATTTGATGAAGCAGCACAAGATCGGTAACTTGTCGGCCAGAGATATTAATCGCCAAACGAATATCTAAATTAGCCTCTGTAAGCTTATCGATAGCATTACAAGCTTCTTCTACTAACCATTCACCAAATGGGAATATCAGCTCTGTACGTTCTGCAATTGGAATAAAAACATCTGGTGGAATGTAGCTTCCGTCTTCTGTCTTCCACCGCGCTAATGCTTCGCACTTAACAATTTTACCGGTTTCTAAATCAACGATAGGTTGTAAGAAAAGCGCTAATTGCTTGTTTTCAATGGCGGTGCGAAGTTTACTCTCTAACTCAGACATACTCTGATGTTGGCGATGCAACATTTCGCTGTATTCAAGAATAACGTTTTTACCTTGAAACTTCGCAATTTGGAGCGCGATATCTGCATGACGCAGTAGTACATTCGCTTGATCTCCATGTTCGGGATAACTCGCGATGCCAATGTTAATGCCAAGATTGGATTCGGCACCATGAAGTGAAGTATAGGTATTAACCAGCTTCTTCTTCATAGCTTGCGCATAGTCTAATGGGTTAACGCCACTGAAGGTATCGGTGCGTTTTACAATGGCAAATTCGTTACTCCCTATTCTGGCAATAAACCCGCTGTTGCCAACAAATCCTTGTAATCTTGATGCAAAAGACTTGAGTATCTCATCACCTGAATGATAGCCAAGCTTTTCGTTAATTTTCTTAAACTCTCGTATATCTATAATAAACAGAGCAAATTTAACGTCCTCTTGAACCAACTTCTGAACATAGCTATTGAAAAAATTGCGGTTTGCAATTTTGGTTAAAGAGTCCATTCCTGTGGCAGATAGTACGCTTTCTTCTTTATTTCGAATGTGACTGATATCGGTAAGAAGATATACCCAGTGGGTGAGTTCATTATCATGAATAACCGGGTGAATGGTCACTTGTAACCATATTTCATAATTATCGGTAGGCTTCCAATAAAGCTCCCCTTGCCATGCTGAACGTTTTTCAATGAGTGTTGGGAGGAAGGTGTCTGGAACGCTGACATCTTCAAGTAAGTGTTCAAGCCTATTGGCACTATCATTTGATCGGCTACAGGAAAGCAGCTGCCTAGCAGATTTATTGTCTAACACCGTTTCACGGTCTTTATTTAAAATAACTACCCCAGTTTCTAGGTGGTGGATAGCTTGTTTTATCGGGGGGACTAGCTTTTCATAATTTTTGTTTTTAAGTAGTGTTTTATCTAGACGCTGGCGGATGTATTCGTGCTGACCTACTATTTCGTGATGGCTTAAAAGTAGCTCTCGTGCGGCTTGTAGGGTTTTTTGTTTTTCTTCGTATTGGCTTTCGACATTCTTTATAACTAAGAAATGCTCACCTTCGCCGCTATTAATCGCGAGTGCTTCTAAATGGAGGGACTCGTTCTCGTCTTCTTCAGTCCAAAAACCTGAAGATAGGGTAAATACGCTGTCATTTTGCCAAATATCATTGGCATCCGTCATAAAGTCGTCTAGAAAAATGGAGGAAAAGGTATCTGGATTAACCTTGTTATCTTCATCGAGGGTGGCGATCTTATGTAGCCACGAAACATCAGGCGTTAGGCATTGAAGGCTCGTTGTGCTTTTAAAGATAGCGCAGTCTGTAATTCCTAGCGCATTAAGAAGGTGTATATCCATACGTTGCTCCTACCAAAACGCAATTGTACTGAAGAGATTTTCGACATTCTCGCCGGTCTTTGCACTGGTTTTAGTTAGTGATGTAAACTTCTTTGCATAGGAATCAAGTTCTTCTTCACTCCAGTGCCAGCTTGAAGGGAGGTCGGTTTTATTGACCACGAAGAAAGCAGGAATATCAGGATAATGTTCTCTAGCCATTTCTAGGATTTCTATACCTTCTAATAACGACTGCGAGCGGGTTTGATCGACCACGATGATATAGGCACTTGCGCCACGTAAATAGCGTGGATTGAAACCGCAGTATCTATCGATACCTTCAAGATCCCAAAGCAGCAACTGGACCCCTCGGCCATCTTTGTTAACTTGTTTTTTATCGATTTTCACACCGATTGTCGTTTTATATTTTTCAGAGAAAATACTTTCGACAAATTGTTTAACAAGGCTCGTTTTCCCAACACCGGTAGGACCTAAGATACATACCTTTTTTTGAATCACTGTGTATTTACCTCTGATGTCTTTGGGTCAGATAGCAAAACATTTAAAAATACAGTTCGTCCCATTGAACCCTCACTTAAAGATAACTGGCCAAGCCCTATTGGAAAAAGAATGCTAGGGTCAACCTTCATGGGTAGCAGCGCTTCTTTCACGTTGTTAGCTCTTAATTTGCTTAAAGCAAGATTGCGTGAAGGGCTACCCGAATTATCACTTGCGCCCAAAATAAAGACAGCAACTGACAGATTAAGCTGCTTCGCAAGTAGCTGCAACTGATACAACTCTTGGCCTAAGCGCTCTAATACTTCCAATTGCTCAGAATCAAGGTTCTCTTGCGCAATTGCAAACGGTAAATGCGTAGAAGAAATTCTCGCCACAAGGTCGTTGATTACCGCGTTATCAAGTTCTTCAGTATTGGCACGCACCTCATCAACAATATCGATGCCAGAAAGATTAGGTTTCAATTGAGAAATACCGGGTATTGCACGAAGTTCACGTGTGAATGCACGTAATGCATCAATTGTCATTGAGCCGCTCAGAAATAATGCATCATTTTCATCATAAATGGCTGTCAGTCCGTTAATGGTTACGACTAAGGATGATACTTTGTCGATAACTACATTTTTTTGTAGCGACACAAACGGCGCTTCGTGAATAATCACTTTGCTAGTGTTAATTTCTTGGCTTTCTAACCATGAGAGAGATGATTGCATATGAGGATCGCGCAGTAAGCGGACTTGCACCTTTCCATCTTTTACGGCCGTGTCAGTAAGCACAACGCCAGCTGGGGGAGATAAATCTCTTATCGTGCTTTGCAGTATCGACAAATCTATTCGTAAAAATGCAAGATAAGCTAAAAGCAGCAGTACGATGCCGATAACACCACCACCGATGAGTCTTTTTTTCTTACCTTTCGCTTCCTCTTTTTTCGCGCTAATTAAACAGTCATTCAGCAACGTTTCGCAACCCGCAAAAGGTGTGCTGTCGCCCTGATACTCCTGCAATGGCACCTGGTAGAACTGGTGGAATTCTTCTAATGCTTGCTGTAGTCGGCTTCTAATATCCGGTGGAACACTACCGACGACCGCGGCAACTAAAATGGCCTGTGGACCTATTTTTATAAGCAGTGTGAAGTCGCCAGTTTTAATTTCACCTAATTCGTTTTCGGTCTCATACTCTTGCGACTGAAATGCATCAGCAACAAAATCATTGATAGCAACCAGCATGGATGAAATAAGATCTGCGTCTTTGCTGCGTTCAGGATCAGAGGAAATGGTATGTAGCAGCGTACCGGTTTCTCGGTGAATGACAAAAAGCTGCTGAACTTGGTATTGATAGACTTGAGAAGCAACGTAATCAGAATACCTAACACCAGATTGCCACGCTTTAAAACGCCACGAAACGCTTTTAGGGCTAAGGCTGTTTTCGATAAGTGCGTTGGTTCTTTCTACAAAATCGACTAAAAATGACGATACCGCTTTGCGAACTAAGGTGCCGACAAGAGGGTATAGTGTCCCTACGATTTTATCGCTGTTTGCTTCAATTGAGCGATGCAGTGATTTTTCAACCAGCGGCACCAGCACTTTATTCACCGAGCCGTCTTTATTTTCTCTTTCATGTAATGCTTCAGAAACAATACCGCCTACCACTTCTTTGGCATCGCGTTTTACGATTTCTTGTATATATTTGTCGTCCCGGCCAAGTATTAACGCTCTGATTTGATCTAGAGAATTATCTTTTGACTCAGGAGAAAGCCCGTTGTCTTCCATTAATGGCTACTGGTCAGTCGCTAAGTTCGAAGCCATAGTGGAAAGCAAGTTCGCCAGCGTTTTTCTATCAGTTTTCGTTTCTGATAGTTCACTTGTCACCTGCTGCAGACGCGCGAGTAGCTCTTGATGACGTTTACTAAATACACTTTCTAAAGCATCTAGTTCTTTCACTACATGTGCTTCTAGGGCATCGTTATCGTTTTTGGCAGAGGTTTCGGCTATTTCAAGTTCTGATTGTAATTTATCTGTAGTGGCTTGAAGTTGATTCTGTACATTGCTGTTTGAGCTATTCGCCCCTTCAAGTCGATGTGATAAATCTTGAACTTGGTTATCGATGAGCTTTCTAATGTCGTTGAACTGAACTTCTAACTGGTTATTTAAGGTCGCAAAGTTGTCATTTATGCGAGATTCTAAGCTGGCTAAATCTGCCTTGAATGCTCGATTAGTTTGACCAAAAAGTATCTCTCTCAACTGAGTAAGCTCATCACCCGCTTGTGTAACGTCGGCTTTGGCTTCCACGTTTTTAGATGGTTTATTTGCCATGCAAAAAATCTCCCTTAGGCATAAACATAACTGCGTTCACATCAAACCTCTGAAATGGGCGTATCAGATAAGCCCATTAAATTGAAAAATAGGATGTTTTTTATTCATTTTCCTACCATAACGCGTAAAGGCGAGATTGGAAATAACACATTAGTTCTAAATGTGTTTTTTACTTTCGCGCCAACGCACGCCGCTAATATGACCGATGAGCTTTAACCTTTACCGTTACAGTAGTAAAATAATGTCATTCAGCGAAGTGTTTATAGACTTAAGTATTAGTCTTTAAAACAAGGAAACGCTACTTATCTATATAATATTGAGGTGACTTTTTGTCTTTCGCTCCGCTAAATCGTAAATTCTCTATCGCGCCAATGCTGGATTGGACCGATCGCCATTGCCGTTATTTTCTTCGGTTGCTGTCAAAGCATTCTTTGCTTTATACCGAAATGGTAACTACAGGGGCGATTATTTATGGCAAAGGCGACTACCTTGGATTTAACCAAGAAGAACACCCTGTAGCGCTGCAGCTTGGTGGCAGCAACCCAGAGCATATGGCTAAATGTGCGGTACTTGCGCAGGATCGGGGTTACGACGAAGTTAACATCAATGTGGGCTGTCCTTCTGATAGGGTGAAAAACGGCAGCTTTGGTGCTTGCTTAATGGCTCAGCCAGAAGTGGTGGCTGAGAACGTTAAGGCCATGCAAGCGGTTGTAGATATTCCTGTTACGGTGAAATGCCGGATTGGTATCGACGACATGGATGAGTATGAAGACTTCGCCCGTTTTGTTGACATCGTCGCCAACGCTGGTTGCGATACCTTTATTGTTCACGCGCGCAAAGCTTGGCTACAAGGGCTAAGCCCAAAAGAGAACAGAGATATTCCACCGCTGAATTACCCTAGAGTGCATATGCTAAAAGAGGCTCATCCTGGGCTTTCTATTAGTATTAATGGCGGTGTTAAAACGTTAGCCGATACTCAAGAACAGTTGAAATACGTTGATGGCGTGATGATGGGCAGAGAGGTTTATGCCAACCCCTACATTCTGTCTAGTGTTGATGCCGAGATTTTTGGCGACAATTCGGTGCAGCCTATTAGCCGTCGTGATGTAGTACTTAACATGCAGCAATACATAGAGCTATGTATTGCGCGGCAAGACGATCCTTACTTTAAGCCCTGGCATGTGGCTAGACATATGCTCGGTTTGTATCAAGGACAAGCTGGTGGGCGAATTTGGCGTCGTTATTTAAGCCAAAATGGTACCGGAAAGTCTCCGGATCCTCATTTATTAATGAATGCGCTTGAAGCTGTTGAGTCAGCACAGCAAGAAATCAATGACTACAATGCGCAAAAGGCGGCGAATAATATTTCCTAAATGAGTGGTCAGGCACCGAGTGGTCAAATACACTAATCTACTTAATGAATTTGACTAAACCTTGGTGTTGTACGAAATTTGGTCGAAATGTCGCGGACGTGGTACGTTCTAATATCTCAATTAAATTCAATTATTTACCTATAATTTTTCTAGATGGCACGAGTTTAGCTATCTATTAATCAAAGCAATAGCGAAGTGCTGTTGCAGTGATTACCATCAAGGGAAATTATGAAAACTTCACTTTTAGCAGCATCAATCGTTTCTATCACTTTATTTAGCGCTGGCGCCAATGCGCAAGAATCAATCCTTCAGTCAATATTGACGAATATGGTTGATCACGCCGTGAGTATCACGACCAATGAAGTAAAAGCAAATGTGTATCAAACGGTGGCGAATACGGCTTACCACTTTGAATTAGAAGGTGAAGCTACAACAGGTAAAGTACAGGTTACCGATATCGCAGCGGCATCAACTGCCGATATTGAAGAAGCGAACCCCCGTGCTGAGTAAGCCATCACCGGTTTTACCCTATTTATGAAAAGCGACCTAATAAGGTCGTTTTTTTTGCCTTAAATTTAGAACGTAGCGCTGATTTTATAAGTGGTTAAATTGACGAAATGTAAGTGGTTAAATTTACTAAATAGTTAGTTTATATGGATGGTGCGATGCATTAGTAAATTATAAGTTTACGATTTATTTATATAAAACAGTTGCTTACTTATTTGGCACGCCAATTGTAATGAATATAGTAAGCAAAGAGATGTAAGCGACAAGATTGGCGTCAGCATAGTTAATCGCCAACCGTAGTATGGCTACTGCCTAGTCTACGTTATTAATCACACTGAAACGGAGCAATAACAATGGGTATGTTTTCAAGAATAAACGACATCGTGCAAGCAAACTTAAATGCCATGTTAGATAAGGCTGAAGATCCAGAAAAAATCATCCGTCTTATTATCCAAGAAATGGAAGAGACCTTGGTTGAAGTACGCACTGATGCAGCACGTTACTTAGCCGACCAGAAAACCTTAGCTCGGCATATGGCGTCAGCAGAAAAGGATATCAATGGTTGGCAGGACAAAGCACAGCTTGCCATGAATAACGACAAAGAAGGGTTGGCTAAAGCCGCTTTGGTAGAAAAGCAGAAGTATGTTGCCAAGCTCAACCAGTTAGAGCAGCAGCAGGTACAGCTAGCTGAAATTATCGAGAAGATTCAAGTTGATACAGGGCGTTTAAATAGCAAGCTAAGTGAAGCAAAGCAAAAGCAAAAATCGCTTGTTAGCCGCAAACAAACGTTAGAAACGCGCCTTAAAGTAAAAAGTGTAGATAACAGTAATAAAATTGATGATGCCATGATGCGTTTTGAGCATTACGAACAGCGCATCGACTCATTAGAAGCGCAGGTTGATGCGTATGACCTAACGAAAGACAGCAGCAATGCTACCTCGTTGGCCGCTGAGTTCGACGCCCTAGAAGCAGATGAAACGATAGAGAATGAACTCGCAGCTCTGAAGAAGCAGAAGGTCGCATAAATATCGAGTAGAGCGTGGCGTAGGTTATTACCTGCGCACTCTCACCGTACAACCCTAAGCAAATCTGAAATGAATTTGAGGAAATGAAAATGAAAATGCCATCACAAAAACGTATTTATAGAGATTTAGACAGCGCGGTTATTTCAGGTGTTTGCGCGGGTGTTGCACGACACTTAGAGGTAGATCCCATTTGGGTTCGCGTAGGTGCAGCAACGGCGCTTATCTTTATGCCAGCTATCGCCGTGGTTTCTTATTTCGCAGCAGTCATGCTATTACCAAGGGCAGTGTAATGAAAAATTTTCTTATCGCCATTGTGTTAGCTGTGATTCTGGTCAATTGTTTAGGCAGTGTCATTGACGATTGGTTTGGTATGCATATCGTAATGTCAGATGAATTACTTAGCCCTTGGGAAAACCTTGCTGCGCTATCTGTCATAGGGGTTCTTTTAGCAGTAGTGGGTTTTGTCGTAGCAGTCAGTGTTCTTGGCACGCTATTGTTGGCTGTAGGCGCGGTGTTCTTGGCGTTACTTGCTGCAGGCATTGGCGCGTTTTGGCCAATCGTCGTTCTTGCTATACTTATCTATGCATTTAAGGACAAATCCAAGCGCGATCAACACCTAAATCGTCCTGTATGATGATTATAAGTTTATTTAAGTTGTGTTATTAGGCCGTTAAATGGTGATATAACTGCAACCGTCATAAAGGTTTAGTAATTCTCGCGTATTTATAATTAGTTATACATTGCCGGTTAAGTCCGGCTTTGTGTCATTTGAAAGGAAGGTTGGCATTGATATGAGAAAATCAATTAGCACAAAACGAGTAGCCCTTGTCATTGCAGTGTTGTTTCTGATTTTTTGGTTAATAGGTTTGTATTGGAGCATGGCACCAGACGCCTATGACGTTAAAAAGCGGGTGGCACAGCAAGCACAAAATATTAATCCAGAAGACGTGGCTGGCTATACGCTTACTGCAACCATGATTGATGTCTCTGAAACCTTGCTAGATAAACCTGGCGGTTACCTGTCGAACGATGTGATGCCGCCGGGTGTTTTCTTAGACAATATGCCTTCTTTTGAATTTGGCGCGCTGGAAATGATTCGTGACCTTGCGCTTTCTATGCGTAAAGACTTTAGCCGTTCGCAATCTCAATCGTTAGAAAACCCTTATCTCACTAAAGCGCATCCTAAATTTAACATGGATCATAAAAGTTGGATGTTTCCGTCGTCTGAGTCTAGTTACCGAGACGGCATAGAACTTCTAAAGCTTTATCGCGATCAGCTTGCGAACCCGCAAAATTCCGACAGTCAATTTTATACCCGTGCTGATAATTTACGTGAGTGGCTTAAGCAAGTTGAAAAGCGTTTAGGCAGCTACTCTCAGCGTTTAAGTGCCAGTGTTGGTTCTGCAAGAATTAATACAGATTTAGCGGGCGATTCTAAAGCGAAGCGGTCTACATCGGTAGCGCAGCAGCGCACGGTTAAAACCAGTTGGTTCAAGCTAGACAATAATTTTCATGAAGCGCGCGGCGCGACATGGGCGCTACTACACTTTCTTAAAGCGGTAGAAGTTGAATTTTACGATGTATTAGAAGATAAAAACGCGTTGGTTAGCTTACAGCAGATAATTCGTGAGCTTGAAGCAACTCAGCAGTCTGTGTTCAGTCCTGTTATTCTAAATGGCAGTGGCTTTGGTATGCTGGCTAACCATTCTTTAGTGATGGCGAACTATATTTCTCGCGCTAACGCTGCTTTAATTGAACTTTCAGAACTTCTCAGTCAAGGATAACAAATGAAAAAGTGTCTTTTGGCAACCTTAGTAGGTTGTGCTCTTTTCTCCGCATCTTCACATGCAGACACAATTGCAGGGGTGTACGCAGGTGCACAAGTTTGGCAAACGGATACCAGTGGTGGTTTTGCCGATAGTTCGTCTACCGCTGATTTTAATTTTGATGATGAAACAAATACCGCGTTATACGTTGCATTTGAGCACCCGTTGCCATTTGTGCCTAACGTTAAGATAGGGCATACCACCCTTGATAACTCGGGCACGACTACGCTAAATACTAACTTTACCTTCGATGGTGATCTGTACACCGCAGAGAGCCAAGTAGATACTATTGTTGAGTTAGATGCGACTGACATTATTTTGTATTACGAACTGTTCGACAACGACCTAATTAGTTTCGATGTGGGCTTGAATGCTAAGTATATTGACGGCGCGTTCTCAGTTTACGATACCGCTAGCGACACACAGGGCTCAGGTGATTTTTCTGGTGTGATACCAATGGTGTATTCCAAAGTACAAGTTGGCTTGCCGTTTACGGGCTTAGCGGCTTATGCTGAAGGTAGCTATTTGTCGTTTGACGATCATGAACTGAGTGATTATCAAGTGGCAGTGACTTACTCGTTTATCGAAAGTATCGCGGTTGATATGACCCTTCAGGTGGGCTATCGCAAAGTGACAATGGATATTGAAGATCTAGACGATATCTACGCAGACATGGAATTTGATGGCGCGTTTGCAGGGTTAGAAGTCCACTTCTAATTGTTGCCAACATCTAGCTATTAAACAAAAAACCGACATGCGTCGTTTTTTTGTTTTTTCATGTCTGTACCGTTGCGCTAGTGGCCAAATTTAACTCTTATTCCTGCATCGGCGATGCGCCCAAAACCAGACGCTTGAATCAGGATTTTTCAACTTCATCGTGATGGGATTAATGTTCGTCATGCTCATCTTTATGCCACTCTTGATTCAATTGCACATCTGAATACTTAACTGTGTCGGCATGACTAGATGAAATTGCGCTAAGAAAGAACAGAATGGTTAACGAGGCGGTTGATCTAAAAAATGAAAATAGAGACGTAATGCAGCAATTGAAAAGTTTGGGTAATTACAGCATGTTTTGCCGTCGTAGTCTTAGTGGTTTTATACTTAAATTGACTTATTTATTAAGTGCTTAGATATTTTTACATTTAGCTAATAGAATGTGTGAGTCGAGCTCGTGGTTGCTTAAAACCTCTTTATTAATGCTTATTTTTTTGTTTTATAATTTATCAATTATGGGTAGGAAAGCAGATAAATACTATCAACCTGTTGTGCAGCCCACAGAAAATAGCCCTGTTTATAATTCAATACTCACTCTTAATCACTTTCAGTAATAAAAAAGTTTCATTTATTCTTTTCTCTTCTTGTAGAAAGTCGTTAGCCTTATGCCCATCGAATTAAGGCTAAAGAATTATGTCACAACAATCGAACAATCCATCGGCTACTGGTGCCGTATTAAATGAACAACAGTTCAATGCAATTACCCAAGCAATTTCTGGGTTAAACCGTGATCAACTGACTTGGATCAGTGGCTATGCTGCGGGTATGGCGGCGGCACAAGGCGGCGCCGTTGCGCCAACCGCTGCCGGTGCAGTAGCACCAGCGCAGACTGATGCCCCTACACTTACTATTTTATTCGGTTCGCAAACCGGTAATGCGAAAGGTGTGGCTCAACAGTGTCAGGCTAAAGCGGAAGAAGCGGGCTTTAACTCAAAGTTAGTTAGCATGGCAGATTACAAGCCTCGTTCGCTTAAAGCTGAAACCCATGTTGCGCTTTTTGTTAGCACCCATGGTGAAGGCGATGCGCCAGATGATGCAATCGAGCTGCATGAATTTGTTAGCGGCAAGAAAGCACCTAAATTAAGCAACACCAAGTACGCGGTGTTAGGGTTAGGTGATAGTAGCTACGAATTCTTCTGCCAAACGGGCAAAGACTTCGATGAACGCTTAGGCAAACTTGGTGGTACCGAGTTAGTTGCGCGTGCCGATTGCGATGTTGATTATGAAGCGCAAGCTGAAACGTGGTTGAATGACTTAATCGCTTCTCTTAAGGATGACTTTACTGCTTCAGCGCCTGTTGCCCAAGCACTGCAAACCGGCTCAGCCGTGCAAGGCGCACCTGAACAAGCGTATACCAAAAAAGCACCTTTTACGGCAACCTTGCTTGATGCTCAGAAAATTACAGGCCGTGATTCAGTAAAAGACATTCGCCATATTGAAATTAGCCTTGAAGATTCTGGTATTACTTACAAAGCGGGTGATGCATTAGGCGTGTGGTTTAAAAATGCGCCAAGTCTTGTTAATGCATTTATAGATACACTTTCTCTTGATGGCGATGCAGAAGTGAAGGTTGCTGACGCAACGTTGACGTTGCGTGAAGCATTAACCAGCAAGCTTGAGCTAACGCTTAGTTACCCTAACTTCATTAAAGCCTATCAAGCAGCTACTGGCTCTGAAAGCTTAGCCGCGATGATGGAAGATAAAGCGAAATTGCGCACCTACATGGCAGAGCGTCAATTGATTGATATTGTGCGCGACCATCCGGGCAGCTTAACGGCGCAACAACTGGTTGAAGCGTTTCGACCCCTAACACCGCGTTTATACTCTATTGCGTCTAGTCAAACCGAAGTTGAAGACGAAGTTCACCTAACGGTAGCTCACGTAGACTATGAAGCCTTTGGTCATCGCCACCAAGGCGGGGCATCTGGTTTTTTATGTGAATATTTAGAAGAAAACGGTGAAGTAGACGTGTTTGTTGAAAACAACGATCACTTCCGTTTACCTGAAGATGGAAATACACCGGTTATCATGGTTGGCCCAGGTACGGGTATTGCCCCTTTTAGAGCCTTTATGCAAGAGCGTGATGCACAAGAGGCTGAAGGTAAGAACTGGTTGTTCTTCGGTAACCCGCATTTCACGCAAGACTTCTTGTATCAAGTGGAATGGCAAGGTTACGTGAAAGACGGCCTACTAGATAAAATTACTTTGGCTTTCTCTCGCGACCAAGAAGAGAAAGTTTATGTGCAACACCGTTTGCTTGAGCATGGTAAAGAAGTGTACGAATGGCTTCAGCAAGGTGCACATTTTTATGTGTGTGGCGATGCAACCTACATGGCAAAAGATGTGGAAAATGCACTTATCAGTATTGTGCAACAGTACGGCGAAAAATCAGAAGCCGATGCTAAAGCGTACTTAGTTGAATTACGCAAAGCGAAACGTTACCAGAAGGATGTCTATTAATGAGCAATGAAAAATCACCATTTATCGTTGAGGGCAAACTGGCTGACAACGAGCGTTTAAAACGTGAAAGTAACAACTTACGCGGCACTATCGAAACCGATTTAAAAGACGATTTAACCGGTGGGTTCACGGCGGATAACTTCCAACTTATTCGCTTCCACGGTATGTATCAGCAAGACGACCGCGATATTCGCGCCGAGCGTGCTAAGCAAAAACTAGAGCCATTGCACAACGTAATGCTACGTGCCCGTTTACCGGGTGGCGTTATTACCCCTGACCAATGGTTAGCTATCGACAAATTCGCTGCCGATCACACTATGTACGGCAGCATTCGTCTTACTACTCGTCAAACGTTCCAGTTTCACGGTGTATTAAAGCCGAAAATCAAGTCGATGCACCAAATGCTGAATAAAGCAGGAATCGACTCTATTGCCACCGCTGGTGACGTAAACCGAAACGTACTTTGTACCTCTAATCCGGTTGAGTCTGCCTTACACGTTGAAGCATATTCGTGGGCTAAGAAGATAAGCGAGCATTTACTTCCAAAAACCCGTGCTTATGCTGAAATTTGGTTAGACGGTGAAAGAGTGGAAACTACTGAAAAGCCAGTCGAGCCAATCTTAGGTGACAATTACTTACCCCGTAAGTTTAAAACCACCGTGGTTATTCCACCACAAAACGATGTAGATGTTCACGCGAACGATCTTAACTTTGTGGCTATTGCCGAAAACGGCAAGCTGATTGGTTTTAACGTACTCGTGGGCGGCGGCCTTGCCATGACGCATGGCGATAAGAGCACTTTCCCACGTAAAGCCAGTGACTTTGGTTTTATTGGTTTGGATGACACATTAGCCGTTGCTGCAGCAGTGGTAACTACTCAGCGTGATTGGGGTAACCGTGTTAACCGTAAAAACGCTAAAACCAAATACACGTTAGAACGAGTTGGCGTAGATAACTTTAAAGCCGAAGTAGAGAAGCGTGCCGGCGTGACCTTTGGCGACACTCGTCCATATGAATTCACAACCCGTGGCGATAGCTTCGGTTGGGTTGAAGGTATTGACGGTAAATACCACTTAACGTTATTTATTGAAAACGGCCGAATTTTAGATTATCCGGGCAAAACCTTGAAAACAGGGTGTGCTAAAATTGCAAAAATTCATACTGGCGACTTCCGCTTAACCGCGAATCAAAACCTGATTGTTGCAGGTGTACCGGCAGAAGATAAAGAAAAGATTGAAGCCTTGGCTCGTGAGCATGGCCTTATTGCGCCAGAAATTTCAAACCAGCGCCTTGATTCAATGGCTTGTGTTGCACTGCCTACCTGCCCATTAGCAATGGCAGAAGCAGAACGCTATTTGCCTGATGCGGTAACGGAACTGGAAGGCTTGCTAGCGAAGCATGGTTTAGCTGACGACAGTATTATTTTCCGTGTAACGGGATGCCCTAATGGGTGTGGTCGTGCCATGTTGGCCGAAGTCGGTTTAGTGGGTAAAGGCCCTGGTAAATATAATTTCCACTTAGGTGGCGATCGTGAAGGAACGCGTATTCCTAAAATGTATCGTGAAAACATCAGTGAAGAAGAAATTATGGCGGAACTTGATTCATTAATTGGCAAGTGGGCGAAAGAGCGTAACGGTAACGAATCGTTTGGTGATTATGTTATTCGCGCTGAAATTGTCGCACCCGTTGTCGATTCAGCTAGAGACTTTTATGAGTAATTCGACGCGACTTAATAGCAGTCCGTTAACACTTGATATCAGCAAGGAATCCCTTGCCGATATCAATGTTGAACTGGAAGAAATGAGTGCTCAAGACCGTGTTGCGTGGGCGCTTGAAAACTTACCTGACAGTCACATTGTGTCATCAAGCTTTGGTGCGCAATCTGCGGTTATGCTGCACATGCTTACCCAAGCTAAGCCAGATATTCCCGTAGTTTTAACGGATACTGGTTATTTGTTTCCTGAAACCTACAAGTTTATTGATGAGCTTAAAAGCGCATTGAATTTGAACTTGCACGTGTATAGCGCAGATATTTCATCTGCGTGGCAGGAAGCTCGCTTTGGTCGATTGTGGGAGCAAGGTGTTGAAGGTATTGAGCAGTACAACCGAATGAACAAGGTTGAACCTATGCAACGTGCCCTAAAAGACCTTAATGCTGGAACATGGTTTGCGGGTCTACGCCGCAGCCAGTCTGATACCCGCGGCAAGTTACCAGTGCTTCAAAAGGTGGGTAATCAGTTTAAGCTTTACCCTATAATTGATTGGAGCAACAAAGACCTGCACTATTATCTAAAAGAGCATGGTTTGTCATACCATCCTTTATGGGATGAAGGTTATGTATCTATTGGCGATTGGCATACCACACAATCTTTGCAGGAAGGCATGAGTGAACAAGATACTCGCTTCTTCGGGCTTAAGCGTGAGTGTGGGTTACACGAGTTCGGTGACGGTATCTAACATGTCACCTCGCTCGCTTAGCTTACTGAAAAAGCGGGCTGAAAAAGGCGGGGCTTAAATAGCGGGTTAATGGATGTTGAAGACTTCGCTTAATACGCCCTTAAGTGCCGATAGGTAAGCTGGGTTTTGTTTTCTTGGTACGAGCTTATAAAGCTCGCTTCCTACCGCGGTAAATTTAAAATACACTAGGGCCACACCTGGCTGCTTACTTTCCAAAGTGAACTGCTCGGCACCACAGCGCCATTTTGTTTGTTGGCCCTCTGCATATTCACCGCTTTCTATCTCACTGGCATAAAGTAGTTTCATATCTTGGAGCGCCAGTAAATCAGGATAGGAAAGGCCGACAGAGGCTAAATTTAACTGTTCTGGAACCGCACGTTTGAAAAATGAAAGTATGCCTTTTTTTCTATGAAAACCGACTAATATACGAGGGATGGTATCGTGTTGCCTTCTACTGGCTATACTGACGGCCTTCGCAAAGACTTTTGCGTCTCTGTGAGTAAGCAATTTCAACATCTGTAAGCTGCGAAGAGAAAAGCTGCCGGGTTTACTTACCTCAACGGCAAAAATCTTGCCCCAAAGTTCCTGCATTCCTGGGCTGTGGATCTCTTCTGCCATGTTGCTAAAGGCAAAAAACCAATCTGGATCAAGCCCATCATTTTCTGATTCGGTTATAGTTACATTTAGTGCTATATTTAAGACAGCCTGGAGGTTTGCGGCTTTTTGTAGTTCAATTATCTGCTTTCTTCGTTCTAACGTGTTTCGTTGGCTTTTTGGATCTTTCGCCATTGATGGAGAAATACCGACACGAGAGAACCAAGAGAGTATCTTTTGCCGTACAAAGTGCGTCGGTGTATCTTGCTGCACGTTTTGAGTGGCACTTTGGTTTGAATTTTCGTTACGGCTAGCCGGCGATGGTTCAGTAGGGCGCTTGGTCTTAGGAAGTGAGCTGGTATAAGGATCAGGGGTTATCTTCATTTTAATATGTAGATTGCCATTAAAAGCATAAACAATAGATTACCACTATTGCATTGCAGTATCGATTTAGCAATTCTGATAAACAGCATACAGACAAAAAAGTATGTATGAATCAGTGACGAGGGTTTAAGCAGTTATGTCGGCAACGGATTACGATAATGATGAACTTATCTTCTTAGATGATGATGGAAGTTCTGATATCGACACTACAATCTATAAGGAATGGAATATTCTCATCGTTGATGACGACGAGGAGATTCATACCGTTACGCGACTCGCGCTCTCCGACCTTATTGTCAATGACAGAAAACTTAATTTCCTTCATGCTTATTCGGCTAAAGAAGCCAAAACCCTGTTGCATGATTACGGCAAAACCATTGCTATCATTCTACTGGATGTTGTAATGGAAACTGACGACGCCGGTTTCGATGTTGTGCGTTATATTCGCGAATCTATGGGGCTAACCGAGCCACGTATTGTCTTAAGAACAGGGCAACCTGGTTATGCACCTGAAGAAGAGGTCATTAAGCTCTACGACATTAACGATTACAAAACAAAGACTGAGCTTACCCGCGCCAAGCTGATGACCACGGTTATCTCTTCTCTGCGCTCGTATCAGCAAATTATGACAATCAATCAAAACCGCGTTGGCTTAGAGAAAATCATTACCTCGTCGGCCAATTTGTTTGAAGAGCATTCGGTAAAAGGGTTTTGCGAAGGGGTTGTCACCCAGATTAGTTCGTTGATTGGATTGGATGCTGAAGGGCTAGTTTGCGCAAGGGCTGGTTCGGTTCTCGATAAAGACGACAACGGTGTGTATATCTTAGGAGCCGCTGGCGAATATGCTTCTTTTATTAATGAGTCTATCGATAACATTAATAACAGCGAAATTGCCGAGCAAGTAGTTCGTTGTCTTCGCCTCAAACGCCATATTTTCGAATCTGATTCATCTGTGCTGTATATTAACCGCTCCGGGTTTGAAGCGGCCGTTTACGTGAATATGGTAAGTGAAATTACTAGCCTAGATAAAAGCTTGTTAGAAGTGTTTTTATCCAGTATTTCGGTAGGCTATGAAAACGTAAACTTGTTTCACCAACTAAGAAACGCTGCCTTTAGGGATTGGCTTACGAGACTTCCCAACCGTAATGAATTTATCAATATGCTCGATAAGCCGCATATTTTTGCATGCGAAAACTGCTCAGTTGCGCTTATTGATGTAAATCATTTTTCAGACATCAACGATGGTTTAGGTCAAGAAGCTGGAAATGAGCTATTGCGTGCTATCAGTGATAGGTTTCAAGCGTGCTTCAATGACTCAGTAAAAATTGGGCGCATTGGTGCGGATGTGTTCGGGCTTATTGGCCCTTCGAATGTGGTTAACCCCGACAACATCAACTCATTGTTTCAATCGTCGTTTAAGGTGAGCGACCATACCTTGCCTGTCAGCGTGACGATGGGGCTATGTCAACTTGACGACAAACGAAATATTGGCTTAGAAATTTTAAAACGCATTAATATTGCGTTAAACCGCGCGAAAAAAAATATCAGCGATAACTTCGAGTATTTTGCTAAAGATATTGAAGACAAAACTACGTGGCGCCTTGAAATGATCCGCCGCTTACGCAGCGACTTCATGGCACGTAAGCTAGAGTTATGGTTCCAACCGCAAGTAGACTTAGGTAGCGAGAAAGTGGTAGGCATGGAAGGTTTGCTACGTTGGCCTGATGGGAAAAACGGCTATATTTCCCCCGCTGTGTTTGTGCCTCTGGCTGAGTATTCAGGTCTTATTGTTGATATTGGTGAGTGGGTACTCGAAGAAGCCTGCCACCGATTGAAAGATTTAAAAGAGGCTAATTTCGGCGACTTAAGGGTGGCGGTAAATATATCAATGCCTCAATTTAGAGATAGGTCGTTTGTTAATAAAGTGCTTGGCACTATTAGCACATCTAAATGCGATCCAAGTTTACTCGAGTTAGAAATAACAGAAAGTGTGGTAATGGATGAACCGCAAATTGTGATAGATGCCCTTAGAACGTTAAAAGAGCATGGTGTTGCCATAGCAATAGATGACTTCGGTACGGGATTTTCGTCTATGAGTTACTTGCAGCAACTTCCATTAGATCGCTTAAAAGTAGATCGCTCGTTTATTCGAGATATTGAACCCGGTAAGAGCGCAGTGCTTGCTGAGACCATTGTGACCTTAGGAAACAAATTAGGACTACTCACTATTGCTGAAGGGATTGAAACCAAGGAGCAAGCTGAGTATATGATTAAACTGGGTTGTAACGAAGCGCAAGGTTTCTTTTACGCTAAGCCCATGCCATTTAATGAATTGATGGATTACCTTGTATCCCAAAAAAACGCGAGCTAACGGTTCACTCAAGTAGTGGCGTTAAGCGTGCTACCACATGGGGTAAATATTCAGTTTCAAACCAAGGATGCTGTGCGAGCCAGCGGTTATTTCTACCAGAAGGGTGGGGCAGCACGGCAAACTTGTTATCACTGTTGTTTTTTATAGCGTTTGTTAGTGTGCGGTGCTTGGGCAAGTAATACTGCTGGGCATATCTACCTACAAGAAGAATTAGTTCTGGTTGAATGGCGTCTAACATCTTATCGTGCCAGGTGGGAGCACATTCTTTTCTAGGCGGCGCATCGGCCCCATTTTTGTAGCCCGGAAAGCAAAACCCCATAGGCATAATCGCTAATTTGTTTTCATCATAAAACGTTGTAATATCGATGTGTAACCACTGCCTTAGCCTTTCACCACTTTTATCACTGAAGGCTTTTGTCTTTTGATGTGCGATTAGGCCGGGCGCTTGACCAATTAGCACAACCTTCGCCTGTGGCCCAATTGAGAAAATTGGGTTTACGCCATAGGGGAGGTGTTCAATACACATTGAACACTGTTTTGCCTCTTTGACTAAATCCTCAAAATTAATTGCTGAATTGCTCATAATATTTCACTTTGTAATATTGCTGTCACATTTCCGTGATCCGATTTGACATTAAAACGTATATACATTATTATTAGATCATCGCAGTAATGAACTGCTGAACAGGAGAAAAACCATGCGTAAAGTAGTACTAGGATTAACCTTAATGTCCGTCTTTGGTATTGCGCATGCGGGCTCTGGCGAAAACCAGCTTTTCGATTGTATGGACGCAAAATCGTTCGAATTGAATAATGAATGTATAGCTGAGAACATCAACAACAACATTCATTTCCGTGATGCACAAACTGATTTGGTAAATGTTGCCAGCGAAAGTCTTGGAGACTACGCAACTGCAACAATGACATTCGACCAAGAAAAGATGCAGATCGATATCGTAGCACATAGAGATGCGCTTTCAGCGCTAAATACTCTGGCTGCCTACCGAGATTAATCGCACTAAAAAAACCGGCACTCAGTGCCGGTTTTTTTGTGTCCAAATTTCCCTAAAATATTCTATTGAGCCCGTTAATTGCTGCTACGCGATAAGCTTCGGCCATGGTGGGGTAATTAAATGTTGTATTCACAAAGTAGTCGATGGTATTCCCATCACCTTTTTGCTGCATAATAGCTTGCCCAATGTGCACAATTTCAGATGCACGCTCTCCAAAACAATGAATACCCAAGACCTTCTTAGTCTCTCTATGGAATAGAATTTTCAAGCTACCAACTTGTGTTGACGCAATCTGAGCGCGAGCCAAATGTTTAAATTGAGCTCTACCCACTTCGTAAGGGACTTTTGCGGCAGTAAGCTCTTGCTCGGTTTTACCAACCGAACTAATCTCAGGAATAGTATAAATGCCAGTGGGAATATCGGCCACGAGTGCGGTGTGTGTCGTTGCCCCTAACATTGCTTCAGCGGCAAATCGCCCCTGATTGTATGCGGCAGACGCCAAACTTGGGTATCCGATAACGTCTCCTACAGCGAAGATGTTGTCCACTTGGGTTTGGTATTTCTCATTCACACTGAGTTGCCCGCGATTATCTGCTTTGAGACCAATGGCCTCTAAACCCAACATGTCAGTGTTACCTGTACGGCCGTTGGCAAACAATAAGCAATCAGCTTTCATTCGTTTACCTGACTCTAGGTTCAATACTACACTGTCTTCTTTACCCTCCACCGACTTATAGGTTTCGTTATGCCTAATAAGCACGCCGTTATTCCACAGGTGGTAACTTAGCGCATCTGAAATTTCGGTATCAAGGAAAGACAGTAACCTATCGCGCATATTCACGAGGTCGACTTTTACGCCCATTCCTCGAAAGATACTGGCGTATTCAGACCCTATAACACCTGCACCGTAAATTATGATGGATTTAGGATCGTGATCGAGAGATAAAATAGTATCGGAATTGTAAATTCTAGGATGATCAAAATCGATATCTTTAGGCGTGTAAGGGCGTGAGCCGGTGGCGATAGCAATTTGTGCTGCTGTTAAAATATCTTTCGACCCATCATCACGGACAATTTGTAAGGTATTGGCATCTAGGAAGCTGGCTTCACCATGATACAAGTTGACACGGTTTCTATCATAAAAGGATGATCTAAGACGGGTCTGACTTTTTACGACACCACTGGCATGATGCATAATTTCTGCAAAAGTGAGGCTTCGGCTTAAATGGTTATCAGCAAAAAGGGGAGAGCTATTGTATTCAATTAAGCGGCTAACTGAGTGCCTTAACGCTTTAGATGGAATAGTACCCCAATGCGTACATCCGCCTCCCACCGCTTCGTACCTTTCTACTACGGCGACTTTCTTGCCAGCTTTAGCCAACTGCATGGCTACACCTTCGCCCCCAGGTCCTGTGCCAATAACAATGGCATCGTATTGGTAAGAAGGGGTTACTGGTTTGTCTTTTTGCTTTGTCGCCATAACTACATCCTATTTTTGAGTGGCCGCGCTTGTCGTAAAATAATTTCTACTAATATTCTACGTTACTGGGTTTGTAACACTAACTCTAGTGCTAATCGCCAAATAAACAAAACCCACATGTGCAAGGCGCATGTGGGTTCTTAAAATACACTAGGGTGTAGCCAATAATTCTATGCGGCTTGCAGCGAAAGGCTCTGTAATTGAAGCCACTTTTCTTTCTGTAGGGCTAACGCATGCTTAAGCTCTTTGTACTTGTAGGTAAGCTCTAAGCCTTCTATGGTGCGCTTGAGTGATGTTTGTTTTACCTTCATCAAGCGTTTTTTCGCCGCATAGTAGTCAGACATACGTTGCATAAGTAACTCATACTCTTGCTCGATAGTGTGCATTAACTCTTCTGCATTTGGTAGTACAGAGACTTGTTCGCTAGCGCGTTGCAGTTGCATGGCAGCTCTCGCTTTTTCAATACGCTCTTCAGGTACACGACGTAGGTTATGCGTTAGACCCACGTAAGACAGTCCGCGAATTAACCATTTTGTAGGATCGAATTGATACCAACGAATACCGTTGCGATAGTCATATTCAAAAATATGATGGTAATTGTGATAACCCTCGCCGAAGGTAAAAAACGCAAGCACGCCGTTGTCTCTGGCCGTGTTTGAATCAGTGTACGGCTGGTTTCCCCAGAAATGTGCTAAGGAATTGATAAAGAAGGTTACATGATGCACAAGTACCAAGCGCAATACGCCAGCCACTAAAATCATGCCTAGAATGTCGCCATTCAACCAACCCAAAAAGCCAGTAACGCCGAAGTTAGCAGCAAGAACGATAGGTAAATAGTAATTGTGTTGCCACATAACAACTTTATCTTTCTGCAAGTCTTTGCAGTTTCTATAGTCGTCATATCGTTTTTCCTGATACTCGCGGAGCATCCAACCAATGTGTGCAAACCATAAACCGCGTTTTGCAGAATAAGGGTCTTTTTCGTTGTCATCTACATGACGGTGGTGAATTCTGTGATCTGAACTCCAGTGCAAAATACTATTTTGCAGCGCCATTGCGCCACCTATGGCAAGTACTACGCGCACGACAATATTCGCATCATAGGTTTTATGTGACCACAGACGATGGTAACCAGCAGTAATTGACATACCAGTGAAATAAAATAAGAAAATCGCAGTGCCTATTTCCGCCCAATCAATTCCATGATTGATAACCCAAACAGGTACGCCAATAAAGGCGATGGCGCCGGTAATAATGAACACTAAGACATTCGTCAGGATAAGAGGTGGTTTTTTCATTTTCTACAACTCAGCTTACAACTGTGCGCTAATTTATCGTTTTATTGCTCATCAGGCAAGCAGAATGGACAGAAGTTCTGCTTACGTGTGTAAACTTTAATTATAGTAAGCTTCAAGAAATTGCCTACTACACTTTATGCTAAGGAAGTCTTATCGGTGTTTATAAACGAAATTATTGAATTACTTACATCGGTAGGCGCTTCAAGTTGGGGGAGTGGCCAATGTTATGCACTACCCATCACTGTTGCACCTTTATGCGGTTAAGGTTTTGCCGAATGGCATCTTCCATTACGAATAACCTATCTTGTCCCCATACCTGAATATCTTTATATCTGAAAACGGGCACACCCCAACTGCCTTTTTGGTAAATATCCGATTGGTTTGCAGTGACCTCTTCTTTCCAGTCAGTGTTGGCTAAGTGTCGCTTTGCCTCTTGCCAAGATAGCCCTGCGCCTTCCACTATTTTTTTCATTCCGCTGTCTTTATCTGCTCTAACACCGTGTGCATTTACCGACTTCGCAAACGAGAGTAAATAATCCAGATATTTATTATTCGCCCGAGCATAGGCTAGTAACGCATAGCATCGCTCTACACCTTCACCTAACGGATCGGCAAGAAACCCATATTCAATCCCCAGTTTCTGTGCCTCGCGTTTTGTGTCTAGAAAAATATAAATGGCTTTTTTAGGGGGAACATACAACCCACGCATCATCATCGGCAATACAGGTTTTACTTCAAGGGGAATACCGTAGTGAATGGTTAGTTTTACGGCCTGTAACAACGCAATATAAGAATAAGGGCTACGGGCAGACCAAAACAGGGTTAAAGGTTCGGCGCACTTTTTCGTATCTATCGAAAAATTGAGAGGCTGTAGTAGTGAAGTGTAGGTTTTATCAAATTCGATTTGAGTGTTGGGTTGTATGCCATAGCCTTCATCAATAAGTCGACGTTCTAAGTGATCAAGCCTATCCACACCCCAATACCATTCACCTTCGTAAAAAGTCGTGGCGGGCAGATAGTGACCTTTCGAGGAAAGCTGATGTAGGTGTGCTTCAAAGCGTTTTTCTAATGCCGCCTCATCAATGCTAGACGAGGCATCAATATGATTACCTTTCCAATAGGCAAGTAGCAATTCAGCAATGGCTGTCCATGAAGCGCCTTCATCTATTTTTTGCTGAACGGCACAGGACGCAGTAAAAACTGAGCGTGCTTGGTGGGTAATCTCAGTAGCAGAGCACGGAAAATGAAGATGGTAGACGTGGGCTAAATGCATCGCATCATTAATTGAATGCTTATTCCACATAGTTAATTCAGGAAACATCACTGGATCTGAATTGATAATGACGCGAGCTGTAATGGCTACGCGATACTTTTTTTCTAGTGTCGGTAATGCTTGAACAAGTAGGAATGAGTAGGGGTCATCTACTTTTATGAAAATTTCTAATTTAGGTACACCACGCCTAAAAAGGCGTGCACTAGAATAATAGCGGCGTTTAATACTTAGTAGCGTGTTACTCGAAATGAATCGTAGCACGTAGGGCTGAATACTTTTTTTCATTATTGGATCAGTTATTTTCGTTCATGTAGGCCGATAGTCCTATAACCCCATAGTCCAGCATTCCCACAGGAAATAATGAGATAAATTAATTCTGGCTAGGCACTCTAATAAAGTCCCAGTAATGCCTTACAGGAGAATAACGGCTACATGGTTAACAACTTGTTAAGAGTTGAATGTACAGTAACAACAGTTACTATAAAACGCTATGGAGATAATACTAAGTAAGTGCTAATACTGTTTATGCCTAGAGCCGAATTAATTTAAGCTTCTCCCCATAGGCACTCATGGGATAGACTAGTGAAGACTAACAAACTGGTACTATTGTGACTCGTCAGGAACAAAAGCTTAAAACCCGCCAAAATATCATTCATGCGGCATTCCTATTACTGGATGAAAATCGCAGTTTGTCTGCTATTAGTTTACGTGAAGTAGCGCGAGAGGCTGGCATTGCGCCAACGTCCTTCTATCGACACTTCAAAGATATGGATGAATTAGGGTTAACGCTGGTAGATGAAGCTGGGTTAGCCCTTCGCCAATTAATGCGCCAGGCTCGCCGTAGAATAGCTTCAGGTGGCGGCGTAATTCACACGTCAGTTGAAACCTTCATGGAGTTCATTTCAGCAAACAAAAATGTGTTTCGATTATTGTTGCGGGAACATACGGGTACGTCAGCGGCATACCGAATGGCGGTTTTTCGCGAAATTCAGCATTTTATTGAAGAGCTAACCGATTACATCATCGAGCAACAAGGCGTGGAGTACAATATTGCGCAGCTGCAAGCTGATGCGATGGTTAGGTTGGTATTTAGTGCAGGGGCAGAAGCGCTAGAGGCTGATACTAAGTTAAAGGTGGAAATTGGTGAAAGGGTTAAAGCCCAATTACGTTTCGTGCAATTGGGCGCAATGTCGAAGCTTTCATCAGAGACATCACCTGACCCAACTTAAGCGTTAGAATTTGAGCTTGCTGCGAAGCCCTCAAGCCATTTATATATGCCGTGAGCCGTCCTAAATAGCGTTGACACTTTTCAAAGCAGGTTTCAAAAGCATCGATAAAACCAATCAAATAAGGCCAAGCGTTACTTTCTGGTGAGTAACACACCCGCTTCAATATGATGGGTAAACGGAAACTGATCGAATAGCGCGGCATTTGCGACTTCATGAGTATCACAAAGCAGGCTTAAGTTTTCAGCTAAAGTTTCAGGATTACAAGAAATATAGATTATATTATCGTACCCTTGAATCATTTTTAATGAATCTACGTCTAACCCTGCACGGGGTGGGTCAACCAATACAGTGGTAAAATTGTATTCAGCTAAGTTGACACCTTCTAAGCGAGAGAAGGTTCTTTCCCCGTTCATTGCTTCGGTAAACTCTTCTGCCGACAATCTCACAATTTTCACGTTATCTAAGTGGTTTGCCGCAATATTGTATTGCGCTGCTTGTACCGAGGGCTTTGCTATTTCGGTTCCTATCACATTGTCAAAATGAACCGCCAATGGCATCGAGAAGTTCCCTGCACCACAATACATTTCTAGTAAATCACCGGTTAGGGGAGCAGAGCATTCAAGTGACCATTCAATCATGCTGCAATTTACTTCTGCATTAGGCTGGGTAAAGCTATTTTCAATATGTTTAAATTCAAACTCACGGCCATTAATAGGTAAGCGCTCTATAATAAAGTCGTTACCCACAATGCGCTTTTGCTTTCTAGCACGTCCAATAATACTTACCGCGGTAAATTGCGTAGATAAAAAGGTGCGAAGCAGTTCAGCTTGTGCTTCCCAAGCATCATCAAGTGGCTTGTGATACAGCAAGCTAATAACGAGTTCGCCGGATAGCCCAGTTAGATAATCAATTTGAAAAAGTTTTTTGCGCAGCAGCTCGTTTGGTTTTAGATAGTCTATTAATTGCAGCATTGCATTATTAATAGTTTCACTTGCTGGTGGAAACGTATCTACGCGATATTTCTCTTTAGAACTTTGATCGAACATGATGTGATAAAGATCGTCACCGTCGTGCCATACGCGAAATTCAGCTCGCATGCGGTAATTTTCAGGTTTAGACGGATGCACCGACAGGGTAGGGGCGTTAAACGGAGCTAGGAGAGTACCTAACCGATCCACTTTCTCATCGAGTTGAGCTTGATAGTCTTTTGCAGTGGTGGTTGTCATGTGGTTCTCCGAACATCATTTAAATAAGGCTGCGAATTGTAGTGCCTTATATTATATGTGCAACGGATAAAACTCACAGAACCAAAAATTTCGTATTAAAATTAAACAATACGTGATTGGTGCCGATAACTTGATTGAGGATAGTGAGGATCAAATTATGAACGTGAGTCAAATTAAGGCTTTCATGGGCGACCAGAAAGTGGATGAAAAGGCATCGGTTCACCCGAATGAAGCTATAAAGAAGCAGCTTCAACAGGAGGGTTTACAACAAGCAGCCGAGTTTACCAAACAGCATTCAGCAACGGTCACCGTGAATAGCACGCAAACCAGTATCGGCTTAAAGGTCTTCAGTGGTAGTTTAAGTCAAAATGTGGTTATTGATGGCAAGCGCCCGAATGAAAGCAAGCAGTCTGAAGACGGCGAAGAAAATAAAAGCTTATTCGATTTCGAGAAAGTCGCACGTAATGTACTTGGGTTCGTGACCGGTGTCATTCAAGGTGCTGCTGACGGTGGCGCTGATGACGATACCCTAAAAGGGTTATTTGGTCAGGCCCGTGAAGGCGTAAGTCGTGGCTTCGCTATGGCTGAAAAGGATCTCGAAGGCTTTATGAATGATGAGATTGAAGAAGGTGTTACTCGTAGCCGTGAAATGATAGATGGCGGCATCGACGATTTAGAACAGAATATCTTCAACCCTAATCCAGTGAGTGTGAGCGAGCTTAACGCGGTATCTGCATCTGATGCTAAATCAGGTAGTTTGCTTATTCGAACCAAAGATGGGGATGAAGTAAACCTTAGCTTTGAAAGTATCAGACAATTTAGTGCTGCTAGCCAGACGTCATTGTATATACCCGCAAATGACGACACCCAAGAGTCTAGTTCGAATACGGGTTCAGTTGTGGTGCAACAGTCCTCTCAATATGAATACTTTGAACGAAGTGGCATCAGCTTTTCGTTAAAGGGTGAAATCGATGAAGATGAAATGACAGCTATTGCAGACCTTGTGGGTGAAGCACAGGACTTAGCTGATACATTCTATAGCGGCGATATGGATAAGGCCTTCGAACAAGCGTTGAATTTAGGTTTCGATGATAAAGAGTTAGTTGGGTATGCATTGCAGTTAAACCGCACTACACAAACCGAAATGGTAAAGGCTTATGAGAACGTTAAGCATTATAGTGAAGAAGGTGAAGCTGAAAACCAATATGGCAATGTAGTTAGCCCAATCGCACAGTATCTAGAAAAGATGATGTCTACATTCGAAAATGCTGAGAATACTTTAAGCTCTGGAGATGACTATAATACCTTACTTGCGGGTATTATCAGTGAAATGAAAGATGTACAAATACCAGATTTAGTATCAGCTATAAATCGCTTCCATACGTTTAATCAAAACTTATTGAACGCAATGCCACAGCAAGCGGCTACGGAATAAAGAAAAAAACCTGGGCTTAAAACCCAGGTTTTTTATTTATGCTTGTTCTACTTTATCTTTAGCTGGCCTAACTTTTAATGTTCGCTCTTGGAACACTGAGTCGTTAGTCTTCGCTATTACTGGGTCAAGATCGCTAGTTAACACTTCAATAAAGCCATAACCTTTTCGCTTGCCAGTTTTTCTATCCTTCATGAGTCGGACAGATTGCACTTCGACAAAACTACCAAAATACTCTTTAACCGCAGATTCGTTTGCACGATACGGTAGATTACCGACATAGAGTGTTTCAGTGGTTGTGCTGCTAGTGGAGGGCGCAGCATTTTCAGAGGGTGAATTGTTAAGGAGTGAAGCTAGCCACGGAGTTAATATACCGCTTACTAATAAAGACGCTGAAACCGTTAACGGCACGTGCGCCTCTATACTAGCTGATGAAAACAACAGATATCCTGCGATTGCAAAGATAGCACTAATAACAGTGCATTGAATAAAGCCTACTTTCATATACCTACCTTTCTAGTGTTTATTATCATAATGAAGGCTGGTCATAGTTTACTCATTTGTAACAATTAGAACAATAAAATGTGAAAGAACTATCCTAAAGACCAATGGAATACACCCAAATGATGTAAAAATGAGCGTTTAAAGGTGAAAATGGTTTTAAATACAAATAACTGTCAAATAACGGTTGATCTTTTACGCCACCTATCTATAATGCGCTCCACGTTTTGAGGGGCTTCAGGCACTCGCAAGACATAGCGCTAAACCCTGATTTAAGACTGGTTAAATAGTTTGAAAACAGGGTTGACATCGGAACTTAACGATGTAGAATGCGCGCCTCGCTTCAAGGAGTTGGTAACAACGACGAAAAAGCAGTTTTTAGAGGCTCTTCGGAGTAAATGACGATTCGAAAAGAAATTTACGAAAAACGTTGACACTAAAAACAAACGGCGTAAAATGCGCATCCGCTTCGAAGAGAAGCGCTCACGGAAAGCGAGAGCTTATAGTGAGGTCGGTAAAATACTTATCGGCACAGCAAGAGAAACGACACTGCAATATGTAATGTGCGTCCTCCTTGCGCAGAAGTCCCGACCGAAAGCGTCGCGATTCTGCACCACGTTCTTTAACAATTTATAACAAGACAATCTGTGTGGGCACTCATTAAGAGTGTCACACAACGACGATTCATATTCGA
>NZ_JAESDI010000011.1 GCF_019249215.1 Alteromonas lipotrueae | reverse complement strand
ACTCTTCAATTAAATATATCGAATATGAATCGTCGTTGTGTGACACTCTTAATGAGTGCCCACACAGATTGTCTTGTCTAAATTGTTAAAGAACGTGGCTACTTAACGTAACCTCACCGTAAGCCGTTGCTTTTTGGTGACTCACTCTGTTTGAGCGAGGTGCGTATTATACGCTTGAAGTTTTCAGTGTCAACACTTTTTGAAAATTTATTTTCTGAAGCGTTTTCTTTAAAACCCCGTCACACTTGACCTTAAAGGTAAGTAGTGACTTGCTTTGTCAGTGTAAGTTGTTTCACTTTCCTGTCGAAGCGGATGCGCATTCTAGAGATTTCTGAGCCTGCGTCAACCTCTGATTTCAAAAAAGTGTCACATTTCGTTTAAGTGCTTAAAATACCAACCACACAGCCTATAAATCACACATAAATTCGGATTTTCACTGATTTCCTATTAGTCTCATTGCCTACTTTTACTTAAACAGTGGTGGAATAAGATTGGTTCTTCACCCCTATTCTCTGTTTTAATGCTTTCTCAACAGATGAATTTATATATAAAGGTGCTGTTTTGACAATCAGAAACTATCAATCAACTTCTCCCACGCTCGGCGAACGCTGCTATATAGATGAGTCAGCTGTTATTGTTGGCGACGTTACCTTAGGCGAAGACGCAAGCATCTGGCCTTTAGTCGCTGCCCGAGGTGACGTAAATCATATTTCAATTGGGGCACGTAGCAATATTCAGGATGGCAGTGTGTTGCATGTTTCTCGTAAATCTGTGTCCAACCCAGACGGTTTTCCACTCATTATTGGTGACGATGTTACTGTGGGCCATAAATGTATGCTTCATGGCTGTGAGCTTGGAAATCGTATTTTGGTAGGGATGGGCGCTATTGTTATGGACGGCGTTATTGTTGAAGACGATGTGTTCATTGGCGCAGGTACATTGGTACCGCCAAACAAAAGATTAAAGAGCGGGTTTCTTTATGTTGGCAACCCAATGCAAAAGAAAAGACCGCTCAATGACGCTGAAATGGCATTTTTAAAACAATCGGCCGTCAACTATATTGTATTAAAAGATGAGTATCTTAAATAAAAACAGCATCCAATATTGGATGCTGTTTTTAAGAATTATTGATCTTCGACTTCGCCGATATCGGGATCATTAATATCTGTTATTGTTACTGTGCCACGTCGGCTATTCCAAGATAATCCAAGGTTCAAGCCGGCAAGCCAATTACTCATAGACGATTGATTACTTCCATTATACGCGAAAGTTTTTCCAAAAACGGCCTCAAGATTAGCAATTCCATTTTCCACTGGTATCTCAAATACTACTACTCCATTATCAATAACACTCAGTGCTTTAACTTCTGCTGAAACCCCATTCGCGCCATTGTAGGTTAACTTCACAGCAACAGTTAGATAATTATTACCTTTAAAATATACTGTCATTTGATTTGAAGAGGACTGAGTTACTGCGACAGAGGCTGAAATGGAACCCGTAATTACCTTAGATATTGCAGCTTGTAATGCCGCCGACAAACTAACTTGAACATCTACTTTTCTAAGCTCAGCCGCTCTTTGAAGCTTAGAAGAGATTGCGCTATTTATTTGATAAATAGACTGACTCAATTCCGGTAAACTCTGGGGCCCGTCCCATACATCACTAAGCATATATACAGGCCTTCCGTTGACTACACTTAATTTCGTAGATGCATCATCTAGTGTATTTCCAAGAGGATCGGTACTAAACCCGATGAATTCTGCAGCAGCTATAGTAACCTCATCGGGTAAAGTTGATACTTTTCGCGCTCCCACTGTATACATACCAGGGAATTCAAGCCCACCAGCATCAATCACCGCGACCTCATAGTGAAAACTCTTTCCATTTAGAATGTCCAACACAATTACATCAGCTGATTCGCCTTGAGCGACAGAAATAACATGGCTTTTCAATGCAGAATCAGAACAGGCTGAGTTACTCTGACAAACAGTAACCTTTGTCGTAGCATGCGAATAACCTGCGCTGATGATAAGGCCAGCGGTGAATAAGAGAGAAGAAATTGATTTCATAACTTTCCTTGTTTATAAATTTTATTGTAAGTCCTTAGCGACTATTGACGACCGTGTAAATACAAGTAATCACTTTCGCCAACTATCGTGAAAATATCAAACTACGAGGGGGGGGCAACCATTTCCTTAACTAAACCTATCCAACGACGACTTTTCTGAGATATTCAATAACGTCTTTTGTATTCGGTTGTTTGTCCGTCCATATATAGAATGATTCGGCAGCTTGTTCAACTAACATCCCTAGCCCATCTATCTGTGTCTTTACACCCAACTCTGCCGCATCTCTCATAAAACGCGTGGGCGAGTTTTTATAAACCATGTCGTAAACCACTTCACAGTGATGTAAAACACCGCCATCTAAACTACACGGTAACTCATTGCTTAAACTGGCGGCTGTTGAATTGATAATAATATGTGGGGCTACTGTATCGCAGTCTTCTATACCAACAACCTTAACCTTTCCTCCGCCCGTTTCACTTGCCACTATTTCTGCTTTAGCCTTTGTCCTGTTAGTAAGATGTAACGACGCTATACCTGAAGCAATAAGCGGTGCTATTACACCTCTTGCCGCTCCACCTGCACCTATTAATAGCACGCGTTTACCTTGCAGTTGTACACCATGATTAAGTAAATCATTTACTAACCCTACGCCATCGGTATTAAAACCTGCAACGGTGCCATCGCTACGCTTCATTAATGTATTAACCGCTTTTGCATCTAACGCAGCCTGGTCGTCTACGTTGGCAAGGGCAAAGGCATCTTGTTTAAACGGCATAGTAACGTTACAACCTATAGCGTCTGGTTGCGCTAGGAATGCCTTCGCTTCAGGCGTAAAACCATCTTCTGGCGCAAGGATCTTTTCGTAACTAATTTGCTCGCCACATTGCTTAGCGAACATTTGATGAATAGTTGGTGATAGACTCTGAACAATAGGGTTACCGAAAACGGCAAACTTTTTCATTGAATTGTTATTAATAAGGCTGTCTGTCATGGGAATGTCTAACTTCTTTAAATCGATACGAAAGGAAAAACCTGCTGTGTCAGAGACTACACCATATTACCGAATAGGTGGAGAGGATAAGGTACGCCTTTTGGCAAACCGTTTTTATGACATTATGCGTGATGATCCTATTGCAAAAGAGCTTTACGCTATTCATCCTCAGCCAACAGATAGAATCAGAGAAGTGTTTTTTCTTTATTTAAGTTTATGGTTAGGCGGACCTGATACCTATCAGCAGCAATATGGTCACCCACGGCTACGTTCACGACACCTTTCTTTTAGTGTTACCCCAGAATTAAAAGACCAGTGGATGTACTGTATGCGAAAAGCCATGCACGAGTCGGTTGATGACCTTCCTTTGGCGCAGCAACTTCTTAACGCGCTAGATCAACTTGCCACGCATATGATTAATACTAAATAAAAAGCGCTCCGTGAGATACGGAACGCTTCAGATTAAGATTCAAGGTTATCCGAGCTTAATAAGCCACTTATATAAACGTAACTTACCTCATTAGATGAATCTTAGAATGTATAGCCTACAGACAAAGTATAAACCCAAGGGTCAATATCAATGTCGTTTACGCTACCTTCTGCACCACCTACGGTAAATGACGCTTCGGTATTAATATCGATGTAACGTACTGACGCATTAACATGCCACTCTTTATCTATTTGATAGTCCATTCCCACTTGTGCAGAAATACCTACAGAATTATCTAAAGACAAATCTTCAAGGCCTGCTTCTTTATTTGCAGCCGTAAATGACTCATCAAAGATAAAGGTATAGTTTAAACCTGCACCAATATAAGGTTGAAAAGCAGCATTAGCATCGTTGAAGTAGTAGTTAACAGTAACAGTTGGGGGTAAGTGCGTGACTTCTCCCAATGTATTACCTGTCCCTAGTGGATCGTTAACTGAAAAATTCACGTCGTGAGTAAACGGCGTTGCGGCCAACAATTCAACATTGATATTGTCGGTGATGAAATAAGCAACGTTTAATCCTAACTGGGTATCGTTATCGATAGTCAGTGCTACACCTAAATCGCTACCACCGGCAATGATGTTAGAGGATGATTCGTCGGGCGCAACGGTTGTTAATCCACCACGAACTATCCAATCACCCTTTTCATGAGCAGAAGCAAAAGGAGCGGCAAGCGCTAAAGAAATACATATGGCTGAAAGTGTGTGTGTACGCATTGTGTGTCTCTTGTGTGTTTAATGATAATGACGACACTGTAAACGTTTAAAAAGAAAATAATTTGATCCAGCGCAAGGTGCAATCTAGCTACATACCTTGGTAATGAGGGAATTTGATGTGGATCAAGGGAATGGCACCACAGGAAGAACCCATGGTGCAAAATATTACCAGTTTGTAGGCTGAAGCCAATCAGTTAGCTTTGCTTCCGCGCTACCTGGGGCTGGAGTATAGCAATACTCCCATCGGGCAAGTGGTGGCATAGACATTAAGATTGATTCGGTTCTACCACCAGTTTGTAACCCGAACAAGGTGCCTCTATCGAATACCAAGTTGAACTCTACATAGCGACCACGGCGATAAAGCTGAAAGTCACGCTCTCTTTCACCGTATGAGGTACTTTTTCGCTTTTCTACGATAGGTACGTAAGCATCGACAAAACCATTACCCACTGCCTGCATAAAGTTAAATGAAGTTTCAAAACCCCAATCATTTAAATCGTCAAAGAATACACCGCCTACACCACGTGTTTCATTGCGATGCTTTAAGAAGAAGTAGTCATCACACCACTTCTTATATTTCCCGTACACGTCTTCACCAAAGGGAGCACACAATTTCTTCGCGGTATTGTGCCAATGCACGACGTCGTCTTT
The DNA here is from genome assembly GCF_019249215.1 of Alteromonas lipotrueae. Taxonomy (GTDB): domain Bacteria; phylum Pseudomonadota; class Gammaproteobacteria; order Enterobacterales; family Alteromonadaceae; genus Alteromonas; species Alteromonas lipotrueae. The sequence continues at coordinate 196,605 of NZ_JAESDI010000011.1, read as the reverse complement.
AAAGGGGTAAAACGGGGTTAAATCGAACCCACCGCCAAACCACCAAATAGGGGCTTCACCTTCTTTTTCGGCAATAAAAAAGCGTACATTTGCATGAGACGTTGGAATATAGGGGTTGTGTGGGTGAATAACTAACGAGACCCCCATGGCTTGAAAGTTTCTACCCGCAAGTTCCGGACGGTTAGCCGTGGCAGACGCCGGCATTTGGCTACCAAACACGTGAGAAAAATTAACCCCACCTTGCTCTATTACTGCGCCGTTTTTAATAACCCGTGAACGCCCGCCACCACCTTCCTCGCGAACCCAAGAATCTTCTTTGAACTGCCCTTTACCGTCGGCAAGTTCTAAGGTTTGGCAAATGTTGTCCTGCAAAGACAATAAGTACGCTTTTACTTGTTCTATTACTTCACCGGCGTCTTTACCGTCTAACTGTTGATTTACGTGTTGGGGGTCAATCATGATCTTATTATCTCTCCGGTGTCGCCGTCACGGATGGTACTGGGTTTAGCGTGGCCACCTACTTCCCCATCAATATAGAAAACACTATCACCAAATATATTGATTGCATCCTGCTGCGTGATTGCGGGTTGTTGGCCAGTTAGGTTGGCACTTGTAGATACAAGTGGCTTTTCTAGCTTTTCACATAAAGCTTTAACCACTGGATGGTTGCTGACTCGAACCGCTATTTTTTCATGCTTGCCAGTTAACCATTGTGGCGTCGACGCCGACTTAGGTAGCAGCCAAGTATTTGGCCCAGGCCAACTAGACACAATTTCAGTACGTCTGTGCTGAAGTATGGCTTCATCATTTATATAAGGTAATAACTGAGAATAGTTAGCGGCAATCAAAATTACCCCTTTTTCTATGGGGCGCTGCTTCAATGCTAAGAGCGCTAACACAGCCGCTTCGTTGTCTGGGTCACAGCCTATGCCCATAACCGCTTCGGTAGGGTAAACCAATAAGTCACCATTTTTAAACGCGGATACAATTGGGTCGCTAGTGTCTACTTGCCCCTTGGTCGGGATACTCATTAGTGTTTTTCTCTGTAGGTGTTATTTATCGTCTTTTTTGAAGCCACACGCTGGCTGAGGGCAACAAATTTGGCCTTTCTTTTTAATCAGAACGGTCCAGCCACAATCGGGGCATGTTTCATTTACTGGCGTGAAATTTAGCACATAACGACAGTGGGGATAATGGTCACACGCAAAAAACTGCTTACCGTATTTATTGGTGCGGGACGCAAGTTGTCCTTTTTTACACTTAGGGCAAGTAACGTGGGTGTCTTCTTGCTGTTTAATTGGCGAGATATAGTGGCATTCAGGAAAATTGGTACAGCCTATAAACATACCAAACCGCCCCTTCTTGATAGCCAAGGTAGAATCACATTCTGGGCAGGAAACTCCATCAAGTAGTTTTAATAAGGTAGTTTGTTTATCGTGTAATGGCTTGCTGAAATGACAGTCTGGGTAACCGGTGCAGCCAATAAAAGGGCCTGATTTGCTGTTTTTTATATGCAGTGGTTTACCGCAATCGGGACAATCACCGAAAGCGTCTTCTAAGGCATGTTCGTGCGCAGAGAAAAGTGAATGATCAATTTTCGACATAAACCAGCAACTAGCACGACATGAAGCACATTAGTGCAACACGCCGTCAGGTTCATCAAATAATAAATCTTCCATTTGTGCGTAGGCTTTTTCTTTACCTGGCACATTAAACAGTACCATTAGCACTACCCACTTTAGGTCTTCTAAACAGAATTCAGAAGAGTCTATTTCCATTACCCTGTCTATTACCATTTCTCGCGTTGACGCATCTACCACGCCCACTTGCTCTAAAAATAACAAGAAGCCACGGCACTCTACGTCTAATCGCATCTGCTCTTCATGCGTATAAATACGACTGAGGCTGGTACTAATCCCTTTACAAAAATAAGGCTTAATATCTGTTTCTTGCAAAGCCGCTAGCTTTTCAAGCCACGCTAATGCTTTGTAGATTTCATCATGATGGAAACCCGCGCGTACCAACTCCTCGGTAAGCTCGTCTTGATCGACTCGAATTTCAGTTTCACTGTGAATGAAGTTTTCAAACAGGTACATGAGGATATCGAACATATTATTTTCCCCTCAATTTAATGTAGCCACCAGGGACAGCAGCTACTAAACCACGCAACTCATATTCTAATAATGATGCCATAACCTCATTAACAGGAGAGGTACAGCGCTGCGCTATAACATCAATAGCGGTGATGTCGTAATCCACACTATCTAATAATTTATCGGTTGCCAAGTTATTCACTTCACTTTTTTTACTTAACGCTTCACTCTGGCATTCTCTCTCACCAGTCGACACTACAATTTCATCGAAAATATCATCAACACAGGTTACCAGCTTAGCGCCTTGCTGAATTAACCAATGACATCCTTCGGAGTAAGCATGGAAGATACTTCCAGGAACTGCAAATACTTCACGCCCCATATCTGCGGCCAAATTCGCAGTTATCAAGGTACCACTCTTTATTTTTGCCTCTATGACTAGGGTTCCAAGTGACATAGCAGCAATTATTCGGTTTCTTCGGGGAAAATGCCAAGGCTTAGCAGATACACCTGGAAAGAACTCGGTAATACAAGCGCCCCCTGCATTCACGATGTCCCGGTGTAGTGATACATTTTTAGGGGGGTACACAATATCAGGCCCCGTCCCCATTACCGCAAGGGTGCCACCTTCGCACACCAAACCACCTTTGTGGGCAGCTGAATCTATTCCTGCTGCCAACCCGCTGGTTACTGCTACGCCGTTACTTGCTAGTGCTTCGGCAAAATCAGTGGCAATTTGCTTACCTTGATGACTCGCCCGTCTACTCCCTACAATCGCTATTTGAGGCATAACTAACGTATTAATGTTACCTATAACAAATAACACCAACGGGGGATTTGGCAGGGTCCTTAATCGCTCAGGGTAGTGTGTGCACCCTAGGGTGACAATATGATGCTTTGCATGTGAAGCATGCCAGCGTGTCGCTTTTTCAAGTAAGTTAGGAGAAATTGCTTGTGTAAGGGTATGGAGAGCACCCGAAGTGAAAGCGGTTTTATGAATCCCATCCAATAATGCTAGTGCGCTAAGCGATTCTGCTTCAAGCGCCTTAAGCCACTTCCCTGTTGCGATATTTATTGCTGAAGCCATTGTCAGCCAGGCTATCTGTTCTTTGCCTAGGGCTTTATCCAAGGCTTTAACAGCATTACTGCTTACTTCATGTGGCTGGAAAGTTGTCATGGCCGCTCCTAAATAATAAGCGGCAATAACGTGTTAGGGCTTTGCCACAATGAAGCCGCGTCTTACGCCTTCTTTTGCTCGAGTTATAATGCCGTAGCTAGCTGACTCAAAAGTTTTAAACACAATGACTTCACCAATTTTAAGTGCAGGTTGCTGTACTTTATCTGTAAAAAGCCCGTTTCCATTTATGACATCACTATTACTAGCGTATTGAGGTTCTTCACCATCTATAATGTCAGGGCCACCAGCGTAGATGCCCATCAGGGTGCCCGCCGTTAGTTCACGTGCGCCTAAATCTAGTATCACAACATCGTAGCGCCCGAGTAAGTCGTGATCATGTAAATCGCCAATCACGAAGCCTCTTTGTGATGTTGCTTCTTGCAGAACCAAATCAGCATCTAACGTAAAGCTATCAGTAAGTAGCTTATCTCCACGTTTCGCTTCCTGATTTGAACCTGAAAGCTTCACCATTCTGGCGTTTGGCAATGACACGTCCGTCTCTAAGCTAGCTTTTGCTACATGGGTAAGTTGCACACCAAGCACGTTACCTTGCATATTGCGTATAATAGATTGCTTTCTTACCACCTGATACTGATCGTCAGGGCGGTTTTCTTGTTGGCTTACCACTAGGTCGTTAGACACAAAACTCACATTACCACCGTGATTTCCCAATAAATGGGGGAGTAATTCATACTCTTCCTCAGATACCAGAGTGTGTTGTTTTATATAGGGGGCTAATACCGACCATGATAATGTCTCTATAGGCGCACTCTTTACTCTTCGGGTAGAACCAGGCGAAAGCACTAAGCTTGGCTTAGCTCGATTTATCGAAAATACGGGCTCACCATTGATGTAAGACACCGAGATAACATCACCGGGGTATATTAAATGCGGGTTATCTATTTGAGTGTTGTGACGCCAGAGTTCAGGCCAGAGCCATGGCTGATTTAAAAAGAGATTAGCGATGCCCCATAAGGTATCACCTTGTTGAACTGTGTACGTCTTTGGCGCAGATTCTTTTAGTGGTTGAGACATTGCTGAAAATACGGCAAAACACGCCACTACCATTACAATTGTACGTGCTGCATTCTTCAATCGATTTTTCAAATTAACCACCCGCAATTTTTCCACTGCCATTTACTGTTGAAATTTCAGACAATACTACTATATCGATATTGTGCCTCAATACTGTGGCGCGGCAGCAAAAAACTGCACGATATAACTCGATATACGTTAGAATAGTAACTCAAAAGGCACTGTAAAGTGTACGAGCGACTAGATCGTATATGAATTTATACAGCGAAAAGGTTAAATAAGCGACACATGGCAATTTTAGACGTATTAAGTTTTCCCGATGAACGACTTCGTACCGTAGCAAAACCGGTAGAAGACGTGAACGACGACATTAAACAATTGGTTTCGGATATGTTCGAAACCATGAAAGACGAGAATGGAATTGGTTTGGCTGCTACTCAAGTCGACAGACATGTTCAAGTTGTTGTAATGAACGTAGCGGAAGATCAAGACGAGCCTCGTGTTTTTATCAACCCGGAAATCACCAAAAAAGATGGCAGCACGATCAGTGAAGAAGGTTGTCTTTCTGTTCCAGGTAACTACGCCAAAGTAGAGCGCGCAGAAGAAATTACGGTAAAAGCACTGAATGAAAACGGTGAAGCATTTGAGTTGGAAGCAGACGGTCTATTGGCTATTTGTATTCAACATGAATTGGATCATCTAAAAGGCAAACTGTTTATTGATTACTTGTCTCCGCTTAAACGCCAGCGAATTCGTAAAAAGCTTGAAAAAGAAGCACGTTTAGCTGCACGCGACTGAGGTTAGTTTTGATAAAACCATTACGCATCATTTTTGCCGGCACGCCGGATTTTGCAGCTCAGCATTTGAGTGCTTTATTATCTAGTACTCATGACGTTGTTGCGGTATATACCCAACCAGACCGTCCTGCTGGACGGGGTAAAAAGCTTACGCCAAGCCCCGTAAAAGTGCTTGCTCAAGAACATGAGATTCCAGTCTATCAGCCAGCTAGTTTAAAAAATGACGAAGCGCAGCAAACATTGGCAGACATTAACGCCGATGTAATGATTGTGGTTGCCTATGGATTAATTTTACCTAAGCCCGTACTTGATGCACCTAAATTAGGTTGCCTTAATGTGCATGGGTCAATTTTGCCTAAGTGGCGAGGTGCTGCACCGATTCAACGCGCGATATGGGCCGGTGATAGCGAGACTGGTGTTACCATCATGCAGATGGACGAAGGGCTAGATACAGGTGACATGTTGCATATAGTAACCTTGCCAATTAGCGAAAGCGATACCAGTGCGTCGCTTTACGAGAAGCTAGCAGAACTTGGTCCTACTGCATTATTAGATGTAGTAAACAGTATCGACACCCTATCACCTGTGAAGCAAGATGATAGCGAAGCAACTTACGCCAAAAAGCTTTCCAAAGAAGAAGCTTTTATTAATTGGCACGATAGCGCAGCGCAAATTGCACGAAACGTGCGCGCCTTTAATCCATGGCCTGTAGCTTGGACTAAAATTGAATCGCAAAATATTAAAATTTGGTCGGTGGATGTGGTTGATGGCCTACAGACTTCACATGCCCCAGGTACTATCATTCAAGCTGACAAGCACGGCATTGTGGTAGCTACGGGCTCAAGTGCCCTACGAATCAACACCCTGCAAATACCTGGGAAAAAAGCATTGCCCGCTGCAGATGTCGTTAATGCTCGCAAAGACTGGTTCGCACCAGGTAACTGCATTGCCAGTACGGAAGAATAGTGAAACCCACTCCATTACCGAAACAAAAAAACCTTCGTGCCGATTGTGCATGGGTGATATATCAAATTCTAGAACAAGGTAAATCGTCAAGAGACTGCCTAGAGCGGGTTCAACGTCGTCATCACCCTAGAGACAATGCGTGGATTCAAGAAATGTCTTTGGGCGTCATGCGTAAACTTCCCATATTACAGCATTGGTTACGAGAGTTACTTGACCGCCCTTTAAAGGGGAATAAGAAGGTAATAGAGCACCTTATTTTATTGGGGTTATACCAGTTAGCGTTTTCTCGTGTAAGCCAACATGCTGCGGTGGGCGAAACCGTTAATGCCTCGCCTTACTTAGGCGGCACAGCATTAAAAGGGTTAGTGAACGCTGTACTGCGCAACTTCATGCGTCAAGAACTGGTTAACAAGCCTATCGATAATCCCATTATTGCCAGTGGGTTACCTAAGTGGTTATTTAAGGCACTAGAAGATGCATATGGTCAAGATGCTGATGCCGTGCGAGAAGCTACCAATGCCATGGCGCCAATTTGGCTAAGGGTTAATACCAAACAAATATCTATTAGCGATTACGCTGCTGCATTGGATGCTGCTGAGATTAGCTATTCACTAAGTGCTGCACACCCAGACGCCATCAGACTTGAAGGCCGTGAAGATATTACGGGGCTGTCAGGGTTTGAAAAAGGCCACTTTGCTGTACAAGATGGTGCAGCTCAGCTTGCAGCCCATTATTTAGATGCTCAACCACACGAGCGCGTATTAGATTGTTGCGCAGCCCCTGGTGGTAAAACGGGTCATATTATTGAGCGTACCCCTGAATTAGCCTATTGCCTTGCCCTTGATGCTGACGAGAACCGCTTAAAGCGCGTTGAAGAAAACATGACTCGCCTGCAGCATACTCAAACCAATTTGCCCGTTATAAAGCAAGGCGATGCGGCTAAGCCTGATACATGGTGGGATGGACAACACTTCGACCGAATTTTGCTTGATGCACCCTGCTCTGCCACTGGTGTTATACGACGCCACCCCGATATTCGCTGGCTAAGAAAGTCTAGTGATATTGATGCACTTGCTGCACTACAAGCTGAAATACTAACTAGCTTATGGCAAACACTTAAGCCTGGTGGCACATTGCTTTACGCCACCTGCTCTATTCTGCCACAAGAAAACAGCCAGCAGATTAGCGCATTTTTAGAACGCAATGCCGATGCTACATTAGTCCCTGTTATAAAAACCGAAACACCGAGTAAGCCCGGTAGACAAATCCTACCTGGCGAGCAACAAATGGATGGTTTCTACTATGCGAGACTGGTAAAGTCGTTGAGCAAATAAAAGCAATAAGGCACATAAACACCGATGAAAATCATCATTCTAGGCGCAGGTCAGGTTGGCGGAACACTTGCTGAAAACCTTGTAGGAGAGAAGAACGATATTACGGTTATCGATTCTGATCCCAATACCTTGCGTGCGCTTCAAGACCGATTAGATTTACAGGTGGTTAATGGCGTGGGTTCTCACCCGGACGTATTACGAAAAGCCGGTGCAGAAGATGCCGACATGCTTATCGCGGTAACGAACAGTGATGAAAGCAATATGCTCGCTTGCCAAGTTGCCTTTAGTTTATTCAAAACCCCGACCAAGATTGCTCGCGTTCGCTCAGAACAATACATTATTTACCAAGAACAACTCTATAAGCAGCAGGACATACCTGTAGACCACATCATTGCTCCTGAACAGCTAGTGACTAAAGCTATTAAACGGCTTATAGACTACCCTGGTGCTTTACAGGTTGTTGAATTTGCTGATGGTAAAGCCAGCTTAGTGGCGGTAAAAGCCTATTATGGTGGTTTACTGGTAGGTCATGCGTTATCTGCGTTAAAAGACCACATGCCCAATGTGGAAACACGGGTGGCAGCAATCTATCGCCGCGGTCGCCCTATTCGACCACTGGGTACTACCGTTATCGAAGCCGATGATGAAGTATTCTTTATTGCTGCAACTAAGCATATTCGTGCGGTAATGAGTGAACTTCAAAAATTAGAGTCTAGCTATAAACGCATTATGATAGCCGGTGGCGGCTTAATTGGTGCAGGACTAGCGAAAAAACTTGAACACAAACATAACGTGAAGCTGATTGAGTTTAGTCACGAAAGAGCAAAATACCTTTCTGCTCACTTAGACAAAACGATTGTGTTTAGCGGTGATGCATCAGATCCAGAGTTGCTCAGTGAAGAGAATGTCGAGCAAGTTGATGCATTCATTGCGGTGACCAATGATGATGAAGCTAACATTATGTCTGCCATGTTGGCCAAGCGCATGGGCGCACAAAAAGCCATGGTACTGATTCAACGTAGTGCTTATGTAGACTTAGTACAAGGTGGTGAAATAGACATTGCTTTTTCACCGCAACAGGCGACGATTTCGGCCCTACTTACCCATGTTAGACGCGGAGATATTGTAAACGTATATTCTTTGCGCCGTGGTGCAGCAGAGGCGATAGAAGCGATTGCACATGGTGATGAAAATACGTCCAAGGTTGTGGGTAAAGAAATCGGTAAAATTAAACTTCCTCCTGGTACTACCATAGGCGCGGTAGTAAGAGACGACCAAGTGATCATTGCCCATAGCGATACGCTTATTGAAGCAAATGACCACGTTATTCTGTTCTTAGTCGACAAAAAATACATTGGCGATGTAGAAAAGCTGTTCCAACCCAGCGCATTCTTCTTTGGGTAAATAGAACAATGCACGTATCGAAAGCGTATTAACTTCGCCAGAACGTAGGTGAAAATAGTACCAGTAACGAAAAGACCTCCAGTCGCCCAAACACCATCCCCACCACTAAAATCCACTTTCCAGCATCGGTTACGCCCGCATAGTTAGACGCAACACTGCCCAATCCAGGGCCAAGGTTGTTTAGCATGGCTGCGGTAGCGGTAAACGCGCTTAAGTTATCTAGTCCTGTTGCAATAAGCCCTATCATAAGTACAACAAACACCACCGCGTAAGCAGAGAAGAAGCCCCATACCGCCTCTACTACTTTATCAGGCATTGCACGTTCTCCTAACTTAACGGAATACACTGCCTTAGGGTGAATAAGCCTGTCTACTTCACGCTTCCCCTGAAGGAACAGTAAACAGACTCGAACCACTTTTAAGCCGCCTCCTGTTGAACTTGCGCAGCCTCCAATGAAACTTGAAAAGATGAGTAGTATGGGCAAAAACGTCGGCCAAATTGAGAAGTCTGTGGTCGCAAACCCCGCAGTAGTACTGATTGATACGGCTTGAATCATAGCTTGATCGAGCGCGGTTTCAGCAGAATCGTAAAAACCTGATAGCGTGAGTACCAAGAAGCACAGCATGATAAGTGTGGCTTGAATAAAGAAAAAGGCTTTAAATTCTGGGTCGTTAAAATAGCCTTTTACCGAACGGGTACTCACTGCTGCGTAATGGAGTGAAAAGTTAAGTGCAGCAATTAATAGAAAGACCGTACAAACCACATTCACCATTGGGCTATTAAAGTAGCCAAGGCTAGCATCGTGTGTTGAGAAGCCCCCAATGGCAACGGTTGAAAACGCATGGCAAATGGCATCAAACATATCCATGCCGGCCAACCAATACGCTGCGGCGCATGCAATAGTGATAGAAAGATAAATGTACCAAAGGTGTTTAGCGGTATCTGCAATACGAGGCGTCATTTTATTATCTTTAACCGGCCCTGGAGTTTCTGCACGGTACAGCTGCATACCCCCAACCCCTAAGATAGGCAGTATTGCTACGGCAAGTACAATGATACCCATACCGCCTAGCCATTGTAGTTGTTGTCGATAAAACTGTACCGAATGGGGTAAGAAATCAATGCCTTCTATTACCGTTGCACCGGTGGTGGTTAGTCCTGAGAATGATTCAAAAAAGGCATCCGTTATGGTCATGCTAGGCTGTTCTAGCAACATAAGAGGAATGGCACCCACACTTGCTAGTACCGACCAGAACAGGGCAACGATTAAAAAGCCTTCTCGCGCTCGTAAATCGTTTTTTTGCTGGCGGTTTGGGTACCAAAGCACCATACCGCCACCTACGCAAATAAAGAACGCAAGGGTAAAAGGCAAACCACTGCCGTCTTGATAAATCAGAGATACCACAGCTGGTGGGATCATGGTGACGCTAAATAGCGCAATAAGGAGCCCTAGAATTCGTACAATGGCACGGTAGTGCATGCTTCTTTATGCCTTTCGTTATTAGTAAACGCGCGATTAACAGTGTTCGCGGTTTTTAGAGGATACAAGGTTTCTACTACATTGACGCGATTATAGGGCTATAAGCAAATTATTTCATCGCTAGTACTGTTTCTACCATTTTACTAATACTAGCATGGGCTTGTAAGATATTTTGTGCCGTCATGTAGGCTGGCGTAGTAACCAGTTTATTTTCAACGTCTACCACCACTTCATTTACTTCACAGTTTACATGGCATGCCCCTAACGCGTTCAAGGCATTGGCGGTATCTTCATCGCTACCAATGGTCAGTTTAACATTGTTTCCATATACACTAGCTGCAATAGCAGGGGCAATGCATGCATAGGCCACAGGTTTCTTTGCTTTCGCAAAGTCATTGCACACCGCAAGCACATCTTTATCTACCCTATTTTTTTCACCATCAACGGCAAATGAGCATAAATTCTTAGCAGCACCAAAACCACCAGGTACGATAAGGTAGTCGAAGTCTGATACCTTACATTCTGTAACAGGCTTTACATTGCCTCGGGCAATTCGTGCAGACTCAACCAATACGTTACGAGTCTCATCTTCTGAAACTTCTCCCGTTAAATGATTCACTACGTGCATTTGAGCCTTATCTGGCGCAAAGCATTGGTATTTTACTCCGGCTTGTTCAATAGCTAAAAGCGTTAATACTGACTCATGAATTTCAGCGCCATCGAATACACCACACCCACTTAAAATCACTGCAACTTGCTTCATAATGTCCTCCTAGACCTTGCCAAACCGACTTATTCTATTTTTGGCTATAAAATCACCAGCCGTTTAAAAAAAAGTCTTAATAACCAGTATTGGATTGCTAATTTCTTATGCTACATTATCTGACCAATTTGGTTAAACGAAAAAAATAAGTTCACCAAGTTATCCACATAAAATGGAATGATGAGTTACAGGTACGCAGTCCACACTCTTATTTTTCATTCCCTTATTTTTATTGCTTTACAGCACGATCTTTCTTTTAAAAAAGATCATTATTTTTGCTGTGCGAATTTCATTAGATCACAATCTTATCCACAGATGATCTCGTTATTTATGTTGTGATGCTCTATGGCGATCCACTAGCGCCTATGGCATGCTTGCGCCTTATTCTAAGCTTGGTTAATGCATAGCTATGACAGATTCGAAAAAGCCCCCTTTTATTCTAGTAGATGGATCATCTTATCTATTTAGAGCATTTCACGGATTGCCGCCCCTGACGAACTCAAAAGGTCAGGATACCGGTGCGATCTATGGTGTTGTCAACATGCTGAAAAGCTTGATTAGACAATACAACCCTACTCACATGGCAGTCATCTTTGATGCCAAAGGTAAAACGTTTCGCGACGATATTTATGAAGAATATAAAGCGAATCGCCCACCTATGCCGGAAGAGTTACGCAGTCAGATAGCACCATTGCACACCATCATCAAAGCCATGGGTTTACCTGTCATCGTTGAGTCTGGCGTTGAAGCCGATGATGTGATTGGTACCCTAGCCTGTCGCGCCACAGAACATGGTATTGATACCCTGATCAGTACTGGCGATAAAGACATGGCACAACTGGTCAACGAAAATGTCACCTTGATCAATACTATGACAAATCAGATTATGGACATTGAAGGGGTAAATACGAAATTCGGTATTCCACCAGAACTGGTTATTGATTTCTTAGCCCTTAAGGGTGACAAAGTCGATAACATTCCTGGCGTACCTGGTGTGGGTGATAAAAGTGCACAAGCACTGTTAAACGGTATTGGTGGCATCAGTGCTATCTATGACAACCTTGATAAAATTGCCGATCTCTCGTTTAGAGGGAGCAAAACTATGGCAACTAAAATGCGAGAGTATGAAGAGCAAGCTCGCCTGTCATACACCCTTGCCACGATTGCCATTGATTTAGATCTACAATACAAAATAGATGAGCTTTGCCCTACATCACCAGATAACGAAACATTACAGTCGTTATTTGCAGAGTATGAGTTTAAGCGCTGGCATACAGAAATTAGCGCATTGATCGCAAGCGATGGTAATGAGCCCTCAAAATCAACGGGGACTGAGAGCACATCAGATTCAAGCGATACAGATGAAGTACAACCAGAAAGTAATATCGATAAGTCTGGTTATGACGTGGTGCTAGATGAAGCTACGTTTGATAGCTGGATTAAAAAGCTAAAAGCAGCGCCGCTTATTGCTGTTGATACTGAAACGACCAGTGTTAACTACATGGAAGCTGAACTTGTTGGTGTTTCTTTTTGTATCGAACCCGGTGCTGCGGCTTACGTGCCTGTTGCTCATGATTATCCCGATGCACCCACGCAGTTATCACGAGATTACGTACTTACGGCATTGAAGCCTATTTTAGAGTCTGAAACCATTATCAAAGTGGGTCAGCACATTAAATATGACAAGAATGTACTCGCGCATTATGACATAACGTTAAATGGCATCGGCTTTGACACTATGCTGGAAAGCTATGTGTTAAACAGTACAGCGCAGCGTCATGACATGGACTCGCTAGCCCTTGCCTATTTAGGTCATAAAACAATTCACTTTGAAGAAATTGCAGGTAAAGGTGCTAAGCAGCTTACTTTTAACCAAATTGGATTAGAAGAAGCAGGTCCTTATGCTGCCGAAGATGCTGATATTACTATGCGCCTTCATCAAGCAATATGGGCAAAACTAGAAAACGAACCCAAGCTTAAAGCACTATTGGTTGATGTTGAAGTGCCGGTTGCCTGTGTTTTATCTCGTATGGAACAGCAAGGTGTATTAATTGAAAGCCAACGGTTACGTCAGCAGAGCCAAGACTTAGCTACGCGTATTGCTGAACTAGAAAAAGAAGTGCATGAAGAAGCCGGCGAGGTATTTAATTTAGGTTCGCCAAAACAGCTTCAACACATTTTGTTTGAGAAAATGTCATTACCGGTTATTAAGAAAACCCCCAAGGGTGCCCCTTCTACTTCAGAAGAAGTATTACAAGAACTCGCCCTTGAATTTCCGTTACCTAAAAAGTTAATGGAGTATAGAGGGTTAACCAAGCTTAAAAATACGTATACCGACAAACTCCCTAAAATGATTAATCATCGCACGGGTCGAGTTCATACTTCTTACCATCAAGCTATTACAGCAACGGGACGGTTATCGTCAACGGATCCAAACCTTCAAAATATTCCCATTCGAAATGAAGAAGGCCGTAAGGTAAGACAAGCATTTGTTCCACGTGAAGGTTACAAGATTGTTGCTGCCGATTATTCTCAAATTGAACTTAGAATAATGGCCCATTTATCGGGCGATGAAGGCTTGCTTGATGCATTTGCTCACGGCAGAGACATCCACAAAGCAACCGCGGCAGAAGTGTTTGGGGTAACCCTTGATGAAGTCACGACTGAACAACGTCGCAGTGCTAAAGCTATAAACTTTGGTTTGATCTATGGAATGAGTGCCTTTGGCCTTGCCAAACAACTTAATATTCCACGTCACGAAGCCCAAAAATACATGGACTTATATTTTGAACGCTACCCTGGTGTGCTTGAATACATGGACAGCACCAGAGAAGGCGCTAAAGAAAAAGGCTACGTGGAAACTGTGTTTGGTCGCCGCTTGTACCTACCGGATATCAAAGCCAGCAATGGCGCACGTCGCAAAGGCGCAGAGCGCGCAGCAATCAACGCGCCTATGCAAGGTACAGCTGCCGACATCATCAAAATGGCGATGATAAAAGTTGACGATTGGATCACCTCACTTGAAAGTGATGACGTACTCATGATGATGCAGGTACATGATGAATTGGTATTTGAGATTAAAGAAGAGCATCTTGAGGAACAGGTTAAAAATATTGTCAGCTTAATGGAGCAAGCCGCAGTATTAAATGTGCCGCTTGTGGTTGAAGCGGGCGTGGGCGATAACTGGGATGAAGCGCACTAAAAAGTAATTAGATTACAAAAAACAGTGAGCAATAGCTCAAAACTGGGCGAGTTTGGTAATTTTATTACACTCTTACTTGCCTTTTTTCACCATTATTGTACCCTATGCGTGTAGGGTACAGAGGTGAGAAATCTGTTTTCAAACCTTTGCTTTAACCCCGACAGATTTGTCGGGGTTTTTTTATATCTGCAATAAAGCTTCCAAACATTCTTTAAATAAAAACACATAATAATCATATACTTAAATACAAATAAAGATCTTTTTGTATTTTATAGTGAACTAACCGAAATCTGCCTACTCTATATATTCGGTTTTTATGTGTTTTCTCTCAGTATTTTGGCCCTGCTTTTTAGCGGGGCTTTCTTTTATCTGGCCTTTTATTTTATTCTGCGTCAGGAGATTTTTCGTCAAGTGCCAACCACTTATTCAACACTTTTTCGAGCTCTGGCAATCCCTGTCGATTTAACGATGAGAAGGTATTTACGGTCACATCACCCATAAACGCCAGTGCAGCTTCCTGCGCCATAAGCAGCTGAGCTTTTCGCTTACCCGACTTGAGCTTATCTGACTTGGTCAGCAAGGCTAATACAGGGATATTGGAATCTACTGCCCAATGAATCAAATCTTGATCAAGATCTTTAAACGGGTGACGAATATCCATAAGCACCACTAAACCTTTAAGCGATTTACGCTTTTGAAGGTATTCACCTAATGCTTGTTGCCATTTATTTTTCATTGCAAGTGGTACTTGCGCAAACCCATAACCAGGCAAATCGACTAAACGACGGTCTTCTTCAAGATTAAAAACGTTGATGAGCTGTGTACGACCTGGTGTTTTACTGGTTCTTGCTAGGTTCTTTTGACGAGTGAGTGTATTTAATGCGCTCGACTTGCCCGCGTTAGAACGGCCAGCAAACGCCACCTCAATACCGCTGTCATCTTTTAAATGGCGAATATCAGGTGCACTGGTAAAGAACTTTGCTTTGGTGTAATACGACATCTAGACTTACCTCAAATGCGTCATAACCCTAGAATTAAACTCTATTAATGATCTAAACCTGCTAAAAACCATAGTTTTATCATGGAATAGGTTTTTCTGACGCGTTAAATGTGTAAAATACGCATGATATCACGTATGTTACGCGAGCCGTTGGATCCATTTAAGAGATTTATTATGAAAAAACTGTGTTTGTTATTGTGTGTGTCTTTAGGTATTTCAGTTTCTGCGATGGCAGAAGGTGATGCTGAAGCCGGTAAAGCAAAATCTGCAGTATGTGCAGCATGTCATGGGCCTGATGGTAACAGCATGATAGACATGAATCCCAAAATAGCAGGACAGCACGAAAAGTACCTCGTTAAGCAATTAATGGAGTTCAAACTTGCGTCACAGACAGGTGGCGAAGAAGGCCGTAACAATGCGGTAATGAATGGTATGGCAGCCCCTCTTTCAGAACAAGACATGAAAGACTTAGCCGCTTACTTCTCTAGCCAAACACCTAAAGAAGGTGAAACAGCAGAGCAATACATTGAAGCTGGTCGCGCTTTATATCAAGGCGGTGATGAGTCTCGCGGCGTTACCGCATGTATCGCATGTCACGGTCCTAAAGGTAACGGAATGGGCTTAGCTGGCTTCCCTGATATCAGTGGCCAGCATGCAACCTATACCACAGCACAATTGAAATCTTTCCGTTCAGGTCAACGCCATAACGATATGAATGGCATGATGCGTGATATTGCGATGAAATTAACCGATGAAGATATCGAAATTTTATCTAACTATATCGCGGGCTTACACTAAGACTCTGAAATTATACCCGCATTTGTTAATTAATTGTTGCGTATAAAGTTGTATTTCAAAATTATTCGTGTAGTCTATCGCAATAGTTTGTAGGTTTGTCTGAAACACTACAGGCTAAATAACAAGAATAATAATAAAAATACAACACGGAAGATTGGATAAAGCGCCAAGAAGGCCAAGAACAAAAATGAGCTCTGCTAAAACCAATAAAAAGGAGAGCCAAGCTGGGAAGCACAATTACACATAGAAGTGTAAATAACGGGAGAGGTGTCATCTGACACTCAAACAATGTAAGGTGATGGTGAAAGCCATCGCCTTTTTTCTTGCCTAAATTTAAGTGTATACCAGCGTTTGTATTACTTATTATTCGGCAAACACCTACTTATTCGTAGACCCTCAAGCTGTATTATCGCGAACAGGCCCGTCGGCAAATTCACTTTCCAATGAATCATGCTGTATTGATGAAGAAGCTTTGAGCAATTCGCGCTATAATATGTCCTTTCAATCTCTAAAATTTGATACCTTTTATATATGGCAAGATCAAAAAAGTCTCGTAAAGTTGGACTCATTGGCGTCAGGAAAGATCCTGATCGCAAACCTGGGCAAAAGCGTCAGGAAAGTACCCCTCGTCCAAAGAAGCATAAAGGCAAACCTGCTGGTAACCGTCACAACGTTGAGCAGAGTGAGAACGGTGCTTCTAAGCGTCGTGAAAACCAAGACCCACGGTTAGGCAGTAAGAAACCTATTCCTCTAGTCGTTAAGAAAACGACAATGACGACTACGCCGACGCAAAAGAAAAAATTCGCCACGCCAAGCGAAGAGCTAGCAGCACTTGAAGCCGATCAACGTTTAGCGTCATTGTTAGATAAGCTTGATGACGACAAGCAACTTACTAAAGAACAACAAACTTACGTTAATGAAAAAATGGCACGCCACCGCATTCTCTGCGATTTGCTAGGCATCGTAGAAGACGATGATGAGGATGACGACGAGATGGATCCATTAGATGATTTAGACGCTATAGATATTAACGACTTTAAGAATTAGTAAGGCAGGCTCTGTTTTATGCTGTGGACAGTGTTAGTTATTGTGGCGCTATTAGTTATAGTCGCACTTGGTTTTTACGCAGGTCGGTTGTTGTTCCAGCTGAAGCAACAAAACCAACGCCAGCAGAAGGTGAGAGAAGAGCGTATAAAAACGATTAGCGAAAGTATTTATACTATCGCTAAGGCAATGGAACAACAACAGTGCGACTTATCTGAAGGGGTTATTCGGATAGTCAATTTATTGGGTGCATTACCTATTTTATCTCCACCAAATCATAAAGCGTCCTACCCTCATACTTATGCGTTATTCGTAGAAGTGAGCGGCTTTGCCGTACTTGAAGATAGGCAAAAACTGACTAAACAAGAAAGGCGTAAGCAAGACTTCGCCAGAGAGCAAATTGAGTCAGATTATGAATCTAAAGTGTTAAGTGAAATGCCAGCAATAAAAGCTTATTGCCAGTCTATTACCTAGCTGGTTGCTATAATACCAGTCCCCCCTTTAAAGGCGCTTCTTATGAAGCGCTTTTTTATTGGGGTTTATTTAGGGTTATCGCCTTGCTAGTTGACAGGTTTCTTCGTAACAATGACAGCCTGTAACATGGTCATTCACAATGCCTACCGCTTGCATGAAAGCATAACAAATGGTTTCACCTACAAATGAAAAGCCCTCTTTTTTAAGCGCCTTCGACATTGCTTTGGATTCGGCGGTAAAGGTAGGAGCCTCTTTAACGTCTTTCCATTCGTTGATGATAGTTTTACCATCGGTAAACTGCCAAATAAAGTCGGAAAAACGTTCCCGTTTTTCGATGTTTAAATAGCCATGGGCATTCTTAATAATGGACGCGACTTTTAGTTTGTTGCGCACAATGCCAGGATTCTGCAAGCATGCCGCTATTTCTTGCTCATCCATTTGAATTATTTTTGTAGGTTCAAAGTCATGAAAAGCAGCTTCGTAATTTGCTTGTTTTTTTAAAATGGTTATCCACGACAACCCGGCCTGTTGACCGTCTAAACAAAGTTTAGCGAACAACTCTTTGCTATCTAAAACAGGTCGCCCCCACTGTTCATCGTGATATTTTTGATATAGAAGGTCATCGCTCACCCAGCCACAACGATTCAATTTAGTTGATGCCATAATTTAAATAGCCTTGTTAATCCACGTTTAAGTCATCTTTTAACGGGTTTCATGGCGCTTTTTAACGCTTTACACCTACATACTATGCGTTACAAATTGTATACTATCCCACCTTTAAAGATACAGATAACCAATAAGCAGCGGATGTATGCAGAAATACGATATTAATACCTTTCAAGGTTTGATCCTTGCGCTTCAAGATTATTGGGCGCGTCAGGGGTGCGTAATCATTCAGCCCCTTGATATGGAAGTAGGTGCGGGTACCTTTCACCCAATGACATTTCTTCGTTCATTAGGCCCAGAGCCTATGAGCAGTGCCTATGTTCAAACTTGCCGTCGCCCCACTGATGGTCGTTACGGTGAAAACCCAAACCGCTTACAACATTACTATCAATTCCAAGTAATGTTGAAGCCTTCTCCTGACAATATTCAAGAGTTGTATCTGGGTTCTTTGAAAGAATTAGGTTTTGATCCGTTGGTGCATGACATTCGCTTCGTAGAAGACAACTGGGAGTCACCTACCCTTGGCGCATGGGGTCTTGGTTGGGAAGTATGGCTTAATGGTATGGAGGTAACTCAGTTCACTTACTTCCAACAAGTTGGCGGTATTGAATGTAAGCCAGTTACTGGCGAAATTACTTACGGCCTAGAACGTTTAGCCATGTATGTACAAGGCGTAGATAGTATTTACGACTTAGTATGGGCAGATGGCCCTATGGGTAAAGTAACCTATGGCGATGTATTCCATCAAAATGAAGTAGAGCAATCTACTTATAATTTTGAGTACGCCAACGTTGATGCGTTATTCCGTACATTTGATGAATGCGAAGCAGCTAGCCAACTGCTTATCGAGAAGAACTTACCACTGCCTGCCTATGAGCAAGTAATGAAGGCATCTCACGCATTTAATATGCTAGACGCTCGCCATGCTATTTCAGTGACAGAACGTCAACGCTATATTTTGCGCGTGCGTACTCTCGCCAAAGCATGTGCTGAGAGTTATTTCCAGAAGCGTGAAGCGCTTGGTTTCCCACTTTGTAATAAGGAGTCTTAAAGGTGCGAACAGAGAATTGTTTGATAGAGCTTGGAACAGAAGAGCTTCCACCTAAAGCGCTTAAGTCTCTTGGCGAAGCCTTTGCACAGCAATTTGAGGCAGCACTTACTGCGGCTGAGCTCAACTTTACCAGCGTAAGCTGGTTTGCTGCACCACGTCGGTTAGCGGTTTATGTGTCAGCTTTGGCTGAAAGCCAAGATGATAAAACGGTAGAAAAACGTGGCCCTGCTGTTAGCGCCGCTTTCGATGCTGATGGTAATCCTACCAAGGCAGCCCAAGGTTGGGCCCGTGGTAATGGTATTAGTGTAGAAGATGCTGAACGTCTTGTTACAGACAAAGGTGAATGGCTGTTACACAAAGCGCATGTGCCAGGTAAACAAGTTGGCGAGTTATTAGCGTCTTTACTTAACCAAGCTATTGCCAAGCTTCCTATCCCTAAAGCGATGCGTTGGGGTAACTACACTACCCAGTTTATTCGCCCAGTTCATACCCTTGCAGCTGTGTATGGAAGTGAAGTAGTGAACTTGTCAGCATTAGGCTTAGCAAGCGGCAGGACTATTCAAGGCCATCGTTTCCACGGCGAAGCGCGCTTTGAGCTGGACCATGCCGACAACTACGCAAGTGCCTTGGAAGCCCATTATGTGGTAGCTGATTTCACAGCGCGTAAAGACAAGGTACGTCAGCAACTACAAACTGCCGCTGATGCGCTTTCTCTTACACCCGATTTTGATGAAGATCTTCTTGAAGAAATCGCCTCACTGGTTGAATGGCCGGTAGTGATGCAAGCGAGTTTTGAAGAAGGCTTCTTAGCGGTGCCTAAAGAAGCACTTATTTACACCATGAAAGATGATCAAAAATACGTTCCACTGCTTGATAGTGATGGTCAGCTTTCTAACACGTTCTTATTTGTCAGTAATATTGAAAGCCAAGATCCTATTCAGGTAATAAGCGGAAATGAAAAAGTTATTCGCCCTCGCCTAGCTGATGCTGAGTTTTTCTTTAATAGTGATAAAAAGACTTCACTCGAAAGTCGGCTTGCCAGTCTTGAAAGCGTTCTTTTCCAAAAGCAATTAGGTACGCTTAACGAAAAATCTAAACGTATTTCTACGTTATCTGGTTTTATTGCTTCACAAATTAACGCTAATGAAGCGCTCGCTGCTCGTGCGGGGTTACTTGCTAAAACCGATTTAATGACCAACATGGTAATGGAATTCCCAGACGTACAAGGCGTTATGGGTAAATACTATGCGTTAAACGATGGCGAAGATGCCGCGGTTGCTGAAGCGCTTTATGAACAGTATATGCCTCGTTTTGCGGGTGACGCTTTGCCTTCGCCAGGAATTAGTGCTGCAGTAGCACTTGCTGACAAGCTAGATACTCTTGTTGGAATTTTTGGTATTGGCCAACTACCGAAAGGTGATAAAGACCCTTTCGCGTTGCGCCGTGCAGCTATTGGTGTATTGCGTATTATCACTGAGCTTTCATTGCCTCTCGATCTCGAAGTCCTTGTTGCTAAAGCCGGTGAAGTATACGGTGATAAGCTGTCTAACCAAGATTTCCAAGCACAAGTCGTTGATTTTGTGTTAGCAAGGTTTGTTGCAATGTTACAAGACCAAGGTATCGCTATTGATGTTATTCAAGCGGTTTCTGCCAGACGCCCTACTCAACCGAGTGATTATGTAGCCCGTGTAAACGCCGTAGCCGAGTTTAAACAGCTTGATGAAGCTGACGCCCTGGCCGCGGCTAATAAACGCGTGGCGAACATTCTAGCTAAGCAAGGCGTCGACAGCAGCGTAAGTGCTACAATTGTTGAATCCTTGTTAAGTGAAGATGCTGAGAAAGCACTTTATCGCGCGCTAATTTCTGCTGAATCTGTGGTAACCACAGCTGTTCCTACTCAAGACTACACTAAGATACTTTCTACAATGGCAACACTACGTACTGCTATTGATAGTTTCTTCGATGACGTGATGGTTATGGCTGAAGACGATGCTGTTAAGCAAAACCGACTTGCGTTGTTATCGCTTTTAAGGCAACTTTTCCTTACTACAGGCGATATATCATTGTTGGCTAAGTCTTAGATATTTAGGATTACGGTTTAAGGGCGCGCACCCTTACACGACAATCATTTTATAACGCCCAACCCACGTTGGGCGTTTTTGTATTTGGAGCAAGTGTGAATAAAACCCTTTTAGTTATTATTTTTTCGTTTCTGTTAACAGCCTGTGCAAATCGTTCAGGGTTCTCTATTCCTGAAGTGATGGAGCCTAGTCCACAGGTTAATTTTAAAAACCTTTATCTGCGCGGTGTATTTAATTGGTGGGAATCATCCCCGGCCTATCGGTTCACGAAGGATACCGACGGTTGGTTTGTTGATGTTGAACTTATTGCCGATGGCCAGCCTTATGACTTCCGTTTGTCTGACGAAAACTGGACGCCATCACAAAGTTGTGGTGGAAAATATAAAGGCCAACCGGTAATGGTTGAGTCGGTGGTTTATTTAGTGTGTCAGCAAAATTCTGAGAATTTGCAGTTTACCCCATCAACCACGGGTATCTATCGTTTTGTCGTTTCGCCCGCTGGTACAGGCGAAGTAAGTCTAGTTATTAGGCGCCGAGGAAACTAGATAGCTGTGGCGTTTTTGCGTCTTTGTATGCCTAACTAAGGGGCTATGCGGCCTACCTTCAAATAAACATTTAAAAGCCCGGTAACTTTTCAGTTAACCGGGCTTTTCTATTTGTAGCAACTTATGTTTTAGTTGTTCATATCATTATTCAACGATGAACTTAACTAGATTACACGTCTAAGTTTTCTACTCTTAAGGCGTTAGCTTCAATGAAGTTTCGTCTTGGTTCTACTTGGTCGCCCATTAGCGTAGTAAACAATTGATCACACGCAATGGCATCTTCAATTTTCACTTGAAGCATTCTACGGCCTTCAGGATCCATGGTTGTTTCCCAAAGCTGACTTGGGTTCATCTCACCTAGCCCTTTATAGCGTTGAATGTACTGACCACGTTTAGCTTCACTCATTAACCAATCTAGTGCTTCTTTAAATGACTCTACCGGCATTTTACGATCACCACGTTGTATAAACGCATTTGCGCTCATCATGTCGTTAATCGCTAAATTAAGCTCTTTAAGACGCTGATATTCAGTAGACTCAATAAAGTCGTGACCAATTACGTATTCGTAATCAATACCATGCATACGCATAATAATGGTGATATAAAACTCACTGAGTTCAATGTCTCTGCGAATTTCGTAACGATAAGTTGCGCCATCATTTTCACGTTCAGTAAGCTGCGCTACAAAGTGCTCAGCCACGTTCGCTAACGTACTTTCATCTTTTAAATCTTCTAGATTCAATGTAGGCGTATAAATCATTCGATAAAGAATAGATGATGGCATTAGGCGCTTCATGCGCGTAATCATCTTCTCTGCTGATTGATATAAAGTTACCAATTGCTCTAACGCTACACCGCTTATACCTGGGTCATCATCACTAGTATGCAGAGATGCACCATCAATTGCGATAGAGGTCAGGTATGCCGTTAACGCATCATCATCTTTCAAATACTGCTCTTGCTTACCCTTTTTCACTTTATAAAGCGGCGGCTGTGCAATATAAATATAACCACGCTCAATGATTTCTGGCATTTGACGATAGAAGAATGTCAGTAGCAATGTACGAATGTGCGAGCCATCCACATCAGCATCCGTCATGATAATGATGCTGTGATAACGTAGTTTTTCTGGGTTATATTCGTCGCGTCCAATACCACAACCTAGTGCAGTGATCAGTGTGGCAACTTCTTGTGAAGAAAGCATTTTGTCAAAACGTGCTTTCTCAACGTTTAATATTTTTCCTTTAAGTGGAAGAATAGCTTGGTTCTTACGGTTTCGTCCCTGCTTTGCTGAACCGCCAGCAGAGTCTCCTTCCACTATATATAGTTCGCTTAGTGCAGGGTCTTTTTCCTGACAATCAGCAAGCTTACCTGGCAAGCCAGCTAAGTCTAACGCACCCTTACGGCGAGTCATTTCACGTGCTTTACGTGCTGCGTCACGAGCCCGTGCAGCATCGATAATTTTGCCTGCAATAATTCTACTTTCGGCAGGGTTCTCAAGTAAGAACTCAGCAAGCTTTTCGTTCATTGCTGATTCAACTGCTGTTTTCACTTCTGATGAAACCAGCTTATCCTTAGTTTGAGAAGAGAATTTAGGGTCAGGAACTTTCACTGATACAACAGCCGTTAAACCTTCACGCGCATCATCACCGCTCGTGTTAGTTTTGGCCTTTTTGTTCATACCCTCTTTTTCCATGTAGTTATTAAGCGTTCTTGTTAACGCACCACGGAAACCGGCTAAGTGAGTACCACCGTCCCTTTGAGGAATGTTGTTGGTAAAGCAGTAGATATTTTCTTGGAAACCATCATTCCACTGCATAGATACTTCTACTGAAATACCATCTTCTTGTTCATGCGTAAAATGGAAAACCTTCTGGTGAACAGGTGTTTTCTTTTGATTCAAGTATTCAACGAAAGCTTTAATTCCGCCTTCGTACATGAAGTGATCTTCTTTACCGTCTCGCTCGTCTTTCAATCGAATTGAAATACCAGAGTTAAGAAAAGATAACTCTCTTAAACGTTTAGCTAGAATATCGTAGTGAAATAATGTGTTGGTAAAGGTATCTGAGCTTGGCCAAAAGCGAACGCTAGTACCTGTTTTATCAGTTTCACCAATGACAGCCAAAGGTGATTGAGGAACACCATGTTGATATTCTTGTTCGTGTGTATTGCCTTCACGGCGAATACGAAGCTTCAATTTACTCGATAATGCGTTTACTACTGAAACACCAACACCGTGTAGTCCGCCAGATACTTTATAAGAGTTATCATCGAACTTACCGCCAGCATGCAGAACTGTCATAATAACTTCAGCCGCAGACACGCCTTCTTCTTCGTGCACTGCGGTGGGAATTCCTCTACCGTCATCGTATACAGAAACAGAGCCATCTGTGTGTATTTGCACAACGATTTCTGAACAGTGTCCAGCCAAAGCTTCATCTATCGAGTTATCAACAACCTCGAAAACCATGTGGTGAAGTCCTGTACCATCGTCCGTGTCACCGATATACATACCAGGACGCTTTCGTACGGCGTCTAATCCTTTAAGTACCTTGATACTGGACGAGTCGTAATTATTCTGTTCTGACATACTAGGTTTTACTCCTCTTTCACGCTTCCATGTTCCACGTGAAACATTTTCTTTTCGTTATATTTTTGTATGAATTCAAGCTGCGAAGATTCAATTGCAGTAACGAAAACCTGCGTATCCATATCTAACAGCCCGTCTATAAATAACTCACGTTTATCGGCGTCAAGTTCTGCGCCTACATCATCTAACAAGAAGATACTTTTCCTGTCAGTTAAAGTATTAAATAGTTCGGTTTGCGCCATTTGCAGCGCCGCAACAGCCATTCTAAGCTGCCCACGAGATAATAACTCTTGGGCATTAACCCCATTCACTTTTAGCTTAATATCAGCCTTGTGGGGGCCAGAAGTTGTATGACCTATTTTACCATCATACTCACGTTTTTTAACTAAGCTTTCTGCTAAAGACGCATCTTTTTCCCAACCTTTGTAGTAATTCAGTGAAACTTCATACTCTGGTAGAAATGTTGTCGCATATTTTTTTAATATAGGCGTCAATTTCGAAATATATTCTTCTCGTTTGCGCGACAAAGCTTCCGCCCGTTCTAAAAAACACTGCTCCCAATACTGATTTTGCGTTGCCAACAAATCGGATTGTTGTTTCAATAAAGCATTACGATGCTTTAGGAACTTCGAAAATTGCACAGACAACAATTGGAAGCTGTGTTCCACGTGAAACAATCCCCAATCACAAAACCGTCTACGCTCAGAAGGTGAACCCAAAATAAGGTCCGTGCTTTGCGGTGTAAAGAGTTGAACTGGCACTAAGCTCACTAAATCAGAAAGCTTATTAGAATGTTCTCCGTTAATACTACACGTGAATGTATCGTTTCTTCGCCGCTGAAAGCCTACGTTTAAAGATTCACTATTCTCGTTTCTGCAGCTTGCAAATACACTAAACTCCTCTTCCCCCGTTTTGATAACAGATGTGTGTTTATTCGTTCGGAATGAGCGGCCAAAACCTAAATAAAAAATAGATTCAACAAGAGACGACTTTCCACTACCGTTTACGCCGCGAATAATTGTTAACGCTGGAGAAGGTGAAAGGCTTGCAGAAGAAATGTTACGGAAGTTCGTAAGCTGGACCTTGTCCAGTTTCATAAGAAGACTCGGTAAAAATCACGATGATAAAAGATAAACGGCGATGGAAGGTAACGAATGACCGCTACCACCAACACCGATAACCAATGGATTGTATTAATAACTACAAACGCATTGGCATAATGACATAAAGTGCAGCATCGTCAGCTGCATCTTCAATTAATGCACTTGCGTTAGAGTCGGACAAACTAATTTTTACATCGTCAGAACCTAGCGAGTTCAATACGTCAATAAGATAGGCTACATTAAACCCAATTTCTAAATCGTCGCCTTGGTAATTTACATCTACAATTTCTTCGGCTTCTTCTTGCTCTGGATTGTTTGCTGTAATTTTCAGTTCACCCGAAGAAAGATTTAACCGAACGCCACGAAACTTTTCATTAGATAAAATAGCTGCACGTGAAAAAGCGTCTTTCAATACCGCTTTACTGGCAATAATTTCTTTATCACCATCTTGAGGCAATACACGACGATAATCAGGGAATCGGCCATCTACAAGTTTAGATGTAAAGATGAAGTCGTTTGAAAAAATACGTAAATGGTTTGCACCAATTTGTACTTTTAATGATTTATCGTCTTCCGTTATTAAACGCGATATTTCAAGCACCCCCTTGCGAGGAATAATAACTTGTCGGGCAGGAAGTGTTGTTTCGTAGCTTAAACGACAAAGTGCTAGACGGTGACCGTCAGTGGCGACGGTGCGAATAATATTTTCTTCCGTTTCTAACGACATGCCGTTTAGATAATAGCGGACATCTTGCTGTGCCATTGAAAAGCTCGTTGAATCAATTAGGCGTTTCATATCGCTACACGTAATTTCAAACTCAACTTCGCCTTCCCAATCTTCTAGATTTGGATAATCGTTGGCTGATAACGTTGAAAGTGTGTAACGACCACGCCCTGCTTTGATCAGCGCTTTGTTACCATCTAAAGAAAAATGAATATCGGTACCTTCAGAAATACCTCGAATAATATCGAAGAGTTTCTTGGCAGGAACGGTGATTTCGCCTTCGGTGAACTCCCCTTCTAACTTAACGCTAGAAATGAGTTCAACCTCTAAATCTGTACCCGTTAGCCATAGTGCGTCTTCACTAACTTTAATGAGCACATTCGAGAGAATAGGTAATGTGTGTCTACGCTCTACAGCCCCCGATACCAGCTGAAGGGGTTGTAAAAATTGTTCGCGGCTTATACTAAATTTCATTGCTGTGCTATCTCGCCTCTAAAGGTCATTTTTTAGGAAGACAAAGTCCGAATGAGGTTCTTATAGTCTTCTTTTATATCATGACTTTCTTCTCTAAGCTGCGTTATTTTTCTGCAAGCATGAAGTACCGTTGTATGGTCTCGTCCACCAAAGGCATTTCCTAACTCAGGCAAACTGTGATTGGTAAGCTCTTTCGCTAATGCCATCGCCACTTGTCTGGGCCTTGCAACACTTCGACTTCTTCGCTTAGATAAAATGTCAGCAACTTTAATCTTATAATAATCTGCCACAGTTTTCTGAATATTATCAACCGTAACTAATTTTTCTTGAAGCGCTAATAAATCTCTTAGGGCTTCACGTACAAAATCGATGGTTATCGGACGACCGGTGAAATTAGCGTTAGCAATCACTCGGTTCAACGCGCCTTCCAGTTCGCGAACATTCGAACGCAAACGCTTAGCGATAAAGAAAGCAACTTCATTGGGTAACTGAATTCGGTTCTCGGCAGCTTTTCGCATTAAAATAGCGACACGAGTTTCTAATTCAGGTGGCTCAATAGCAATGGTTAGCCCCCAGCCAAAACGAGACTTAAGGCGGTCCTCTACCCCGTCAATTTCTTTAGGGTATCTATCGGACGTGAGAATGATTTGTTGATTACCTTCAAGTAACGCATTAAAGGTATGGAAGAATTCTTCTTGAGAGCGTTCTTTATTCGCAAAAAATTGAATGTCATCAATTAATAGAGCATCCACTGAGCGGTAGAAGCGTTTAAAGTCTTCTATCGCGTTATTTTGAAGTGCCTTAACCATATCTTGAACAAAGCGCTCAGAATGCATATACACGATTTTGGCATTTTCGTTATTAGCGACAATACCATTACCAACAGCATGCAATAAGTGAGTTTTACCTAAACCTGTTCCGCCATAAATAAACAACGGGTTATAAGAACTACCAGGGTTATTAGCCACTTGAGTGGCTGCTGCTCGAGCTAATTGGTTAGATTTACCTTCAACGAAGTTATCAAACTGATAAGTCGGGTTGATATTACTTTTATGCTTAGCAGCTTCCGGGATCGGGATCACTTTAGGCTGTTGAGGTGCTGATCGCATAGTGTTAGATCCAGCACTTCGTTGATCATACTGTCTGTTATCATGAGTAGACGTAGAATGACTTTGTTGACTGTAACCTGTTTGAGGCATAGCAGAGCGAGCACTCGCCTGTACAGGTGACGACGCACTATTGTTATTATTATCAATAGATTGCTGATCGTTTCCCGCTTGACCTGCCATATTTCCGGATGATCGCCCTGAATATGGGTTATATAGCTGACTAGGTGCTTGGTTATACGATTGATGAGCCGGTTGGCCTTGGTTTTCGCTGAAGCTCTGCTTCTCGCTGTGACCCTGATTTTGGCTTTGGGATTGCTGCGGCGTAGCTGAAGCAGCAGCTCTACTGCGGCTTAAGCTTTCCCTACTCATAACATCAAGGCGTAACTGAGGTGCGTTTGGACCTGCAAATTCCCGCAATAACCCAGTAATGTTATCGAGATACTTATCTCTTACCCAATCAAGAATAAAACGGTTAGGGGCAAATAAGGCTACAACACCTTCTTCCTCTTGAGGAACCAAAGGTCTGATCCACATACTAAATTGTTGCGTGGGTAATTCTTGACGCAAACGTTCAAGACATTGATTCCATAAAGACATGTAAGTTACTTAGCTCCGGTAACTCGCAAATAACAACCAATACAAAGAAACAGGCACCGAGATGCGCGCCAGGAAGAAAATTAGGCGGATGTATATTGTTGGGTAGCAGCGAGAAATTGTTTTATCGTTTTAATAGCTGTGGATTATCTTACTTTATCAACAAAAAGTAAATGGCGATCTTTGAAGATCATCAGGATCAATTTCATAAACCATTGATTTAAATCAGAAGACTCCTTATTCGAAAATGTGCTTAATTTAGTTAAATTAAGAATTAAAATACGCATAATTGAATAAGATCATAGGCTAAAAACCGTTCATAGTGACTTAAAAATTAAAAATCTGTGGATAAAATGGTTATTATGACCAGCTTATTCACAGTTAAAATTATGGCGACTGATTAGCATTTAAGCCTCTTCAGTAAACGTTGTTCACAATTTCTACCGAAATAGTGGATTATTGATTGACAGTAGCCCCCGAGATCTCTAGAATTCAGCGTCCTTTTTCGATGGGCTTTTCTGGTGATAAGCACAACTTATTCTGGCAACAGAATAAAGTGTTTACCAAAAACGCCTATGTTTAATTAAATATAAGTGAGACTTTGGTCATGAAAAGAACATTTCAACCGAGCAATTTGAAGCGTAAGCGTTCTCACGGTTTTCGTGCACGTATGGCGACTAAAAATGGTCGTAAAATACTAGCAGCTCGCCGTGCAAAAGGCCGCGCTCGTCTTTCTGCTTAAGCTTAAGTAGAAAGCACCTAAAGTGGGCGAAAATCATTTTTCACGGGAGTTACGTCTGTTAACTCCCACCCACTTTACCTATGTGTTTGATAATGCAATTCCAGCTGTATCTCCCTCGTTTACCATCCTTGCAAGAACAAATACTCTACCATCCCCACGTTTAGGCATTACACTTGCCAAAAAGCGCATTCGTAAAGCTCACGACCGAAATCGTTTAAAACGCTTAATTCGTGAAAGTTTTCGCCATAAGCAACATGACCTTCCAAATGTGGATATTATCGTAATTGGTAAATCTGGTGCTGACAAACTGAGCAATCAAGAGATTTTCGCAACGATGGATAAGCTATGGAAAAAATTAGCCAAACGTTGCAACGCGTCTTAATCGCGCTACCACTGATACTCATAAAACTGTATCAATGGTTTATATCTCCTATTTTAGGACAACGCTGTCGTTTTCATCCATCATGTTCTTGGTATGCTATTGAAGCATTAAAAACACATGGATTAGTAAAAGGCGGTTGGCTATCAATCAAACGCATATTAAGATGCCATCCTTTGCATGCCGGTGGTTACGACCCAGTACCGGAAAAACAACAAGATAAACACTCAAAATAAAGAGACCTATATGGAATCGCAACGTAGTTTTCTGATAATTGGCCTAGCGCTGGTCAGCTTTTTGCTTTGGCAACAATGGCAAAAAGAATACGGACCTCAACCTGTACAGCAAGTACAAACAGAGCAATCCGAACAGGTATCACAAGGTGTACCATCATTTGATGATGCACAATCTGAAGATGTGCCTACCGGTGATAGCGTTCCAGCGGCTAAACCAATGGCTAGCGCATCAAATGCTAACCGCATTATCGAAGTTAAAACTGATGGCTTAGACCTTCGCATCGATTTATTAGGTGGCGACGTTATTACCGCCGACTTATTGAAGTTTCCAGTTACCCAAGGCTCAGAAGAACCTTATAGCCTATTACGTTCAGGTAATGGCCTGTATGTAGCGCAAAGTGGTCTTATTGGTGCTAACGGACCTGATGCTAGCAGTAGCGGTCGCCCTGTTTATCGTACCGATAGCAATTTTTATGAAATGACCGGTGACAGCCTAGAAGTGCCTTTGGTGTGGAAAAACGACCAAGGACTTTCTGTTACCAAAACGTTCATCTTCAAAAAAGACCATTATGAAGTTGCGGTAAATTACACCGTAGAAAATAATTCTGGTGCTGCGGCTAATGTGCAGCAATACGCACAGCTTAAGCAAGTCATCGACGCGGAAGACGACGGCAACATGTTTATGCCTACCTATCGCGGCGCAGCGTATTCAACCGAAGAAGACCGTTATCAAAAATACACGTTTGATGATATTGCCGATGACAAGTTGCGTGAAACGACCAAGGCTGGCTGGGCTGGTATGCTAGAGCACTATTTTGTTTCTGCTTGGGTACCACCACAAGATCAAGTTAACACCATTTACTCGCGCAATATTTCAAATCAATACGCGGTTATCGGTGTATTGATGCCTGCGGCAGTGGTTAATACCGGCGAAGCAAAAACGTTGTCTAGCACCCTTTATATGGGTCCAAAAGATCAAGACAAGTTAAAAGAGATCGCCCGCGGATTAGATTTAACCGTCGATTACGGCATTCTATGGTGGATATCGCAATCACTGTTTTCTTTGCTTACGTTCCTTCACAGCTTAGTGAATAACTGGGGTGTGGCCATCATCTTAATTACTATCGTAGTGAAAGGGGCAATGTACTGGCTGACTAAGAAGCAGTACGAATCTATGGCTCGCATGCGTAACCTAGCGCCTAAAATGCAACAACTTAAAGACCGTTTTGGCGATGACAGACAAAAAATGTCTCAGTCGATGATGGAGCTTTACAAGAAAGAAAAAGTTAACCCAATGGGTGGTTGTTTACCGCTCGTACTTCAAATGCCTATCTTCCTAGCGCTCTATTGGGTGTTAATGGAAAGTGTTGAATTACGCCATGCAGATTTTGCATTGTGGATCACTGACTTATCAGTGAAAGACCCATACTTTGTATTGCCTATATTAACGGGCGCAAGTATGTACTTGTTGCAGAAATTACAACCGACAACAATTACTGACCCTATGCAGCAAAAGATAATGCAGTTTATGCCTGTGGCTATGAGTGTGTTCTTCTTATGGTTCCCTGCAGGTCTAGTATTATACTGGTTGGTGAGTAACATCATTACGTTAGTACAAGCCAAAATGATATATGCTTCTATGGAGAAGCGGGGAATTAAATAGCAACGTCTATTTCTTTTATAATAAACAGCCCGCCAATTGCGGGCTGTTTTGTCTACGAGGATAAATTAACTATGCCATCATTTGATATTGTGTCTGAAATCAATATGGAAGAAGTGCGCAACGCCACTGAAAACGCACACCGAGAACTTGCCACACGTTTCGATTTTCGCGGTATTGAAGCGAGCTTTGAATACAAAGAGAAAACCGTGGTGATGAAAGCGGAAGCTGAATTCCAGCTACAGCAAATGGAAAGCATGTTTAGAACCGCATGCTCTAAACGAAACCTAGATACGTCGTTTTTAGATGTAAAGCCGTTTGATGCGAATGGGAAAACCTATCGTCAAACTATCGCATTCAAAGAAGGCATAGAACAGCCCATTGCCAAAAAGATCGTAAAAATAATTAAAGACGCGAAAATTAAAGTACAAACGGCTATTCAAGGTGAAGAACTTCGAGTAACGGGTAAAAAGCGTGACGATTTACAACAAGCTATGGCCTTGGTCAAATCATCAGATTTAGGTCAGCCTTTTCAATTTAAGAACTTTCGCGACTAAAATATGGATTCACATATCATCACAACCGATACCATTACCGCTCAAGCCACTGCCCCTGGGCGCGGTGGTGTTGGAATAGTGCGGGTTTCAGGTCCATGCGCAAAAGCTATCGCTGAAGTATTAGTTCCCACACCGCTAACGCCAAGATTGGCGACCTATACCCCGTTTGTCGATAGTCAACAAAACGTTATCGACCAAGGTATCGCGCTATTCTTCAAAGGGCCTAATTCATTTACGGGCGAAGATGTATTAGAACTACAAGGTCATGGCGGCCAAGTTGTGATGGATATGCTCATTGATGCTGTGCTTTCCACTGGTAAAGCACGATTAGCTAATCCAGGTGAGTTTAGTGAACAAGCATTCATTAATGATAAGCTCGATTTAGCGCAAGCTGAGGCGATTGCTGATTTAATTGATGCCAGTTCTAAACAAGCGGCAAGAAGCGCGCTACGTTCGTTACAGGGCGAATTTTCAACCCAAATTCAAACCTTATCCGACCAAATTGTTCATCTACGCATGTACGTTGAAGCCGCTATCGACTTTCCTGAAGAAGAAATTGATTTCTTATCTGATGGCAAAGTATCTGGTGACTTAGCCGCCATACTTGCGCATCTTCAAGTGGTGAGAGAGCAAGCAAAGCAGGGAAGCCTGCTCAGAGAAGGGATGCAGGTGGTTATTGCCGGGCGTCCTAATGCGGGTAAATCAAGTTTACTTAATGCATTAGCAGGCCGAGACAGTGCCATTGTCACCGAAATTGCAGGCACGACCCGAGATGTATTAAAAGAGCATATTCACATTAACGGCATGCCGGTGCACATCATTGATACCGCCGGGCTTCGTGATAGCCCTGACAAAGTAGAACAGATTGGTATTGAACGGGCGTGGCAAGCAATTAGCGAAGCCGATCACGTACTTTTTGTCACTGATTCAACCACTACCGATGTGGCAGATCCTTATAAAATTTGGCCTGAGTTTATGGCTCGCTTACCACAAGGTATCCCTACCATGGTAATCAAAAATAAAGCGGATCTTAGCGACTTGCAAGTTGGCTTGAATCAAGTAAAAACAGAGCATGGCGAGATGCCCGTTATTAATATTTCGGCAAAACAAAGTGACGGTATAGATACCCTACGGGATCATTTAGCCAAAACCATGGGCTTCGACACCACCACTGAAGGGCAATTCATCGCCAGAAGACGTCATCTCGATGCGTTGGAAAAAGCCTACGAATATGTAGTAATAGGCGAACAACAACTTCACGATGCTATGGCCGGCGAACTACTTGCAGAAGAACTTCGTTTAGCCCATCAGTCATTATGTGAAATAACCGGTGAATTCACCTCAGACGATTTACTTGGAAAGATATTTTCATCTTTCTGTATTGGTAAGTAATAGGTCGCCAGAGAGTCTCTGGCGACCCAACCAATCTAGTTCCCCCAAATGTCATTCACATAATCAGGATTATCAATAAACGGATTTCGATTCGACTGAAAACTATAAGCAGCCTCATTTCTATCAATTTCCTTTTGACTAACTGGGTCCTGTTGATGCCAATTTAACAACATTGTTAAAAACCATGATTCAAAAACTTGGCTACTTGTTCCATTAAGCACCGCATCACCATAGCTACTATTAGATTCCCATGAACTGATGACATCTTCATATCGTGTAGCCATATAAAAATAAGCGCGAGCAATATCGCCTTTAAATTCATCAATAGGTTCAAATACCGTACCGGAATAGCCTAAACCGGAAACCGCTGCACCTAATAGTGAGCCATTTTGAGAGGTAAATGTGCTACTGCCCACTTCCCCATAAGGGTAACTACTGCGCTTAGAGTTCACATATCCATCGGTTGGAAATACATGATGAATATCTGTATTCATTGGTGCTACAGCGCCACCAAACCAACTACGAGGAAAGGAATGCTCTCGGTTATAACAATCGCCTTCTCCAGAGTAGTTTCCACATTGATCACTACTAGAAGTAAAACTATAAGGGTCGTTAGAAGAAGGAAGTTCAGAATAAATATCCAATATACTGCCATCGTTTTCATAATAGCTATCTAGGCCATAAGAAACATAAAACGTCCAAAGATCACCATATGACTGTGAGCTGTGCCCTTTAATAATATTGTAAAGTGCAGTCTTTAATGAATAACCTGTCATACCTGACGCATTTGAATAATAGTCTGATGTATCGTTATTACCGCCGCTTCCGTCACCTCCTCCATTATCGCCGCTATTTCCTAGCGTGAAGGTAGTAGCTTCTGAAGACGTAAATTCACCACCACTCGCCACGGTAACGTTATCAAATGTTAACGAATAACTGCCTGAGCCAAAGCTGCAACAAATGCCATCACCGTAACTGTCTTGTATTGTTAATGTGTAAGTGTCGTCAGTGAGACATACCGATTCGCTATAGGTGGTGTTACTTTCATAACCACTACCTTGATATTCCACAGCGTTTGCACTATTGGTAATAGTCCAACTAGTCTCACTACCATAGTTATCGGTAACGAGAGAGAACGAACCTGAATTAGACTCGCAGGTTTCTCCTCCCGGCTCCTCACTTGTGCTGTCTGTTGGCGAAAATAAGTCAACGTACACGAGTTCAGACCCGTCAAATGATGACTGATCATAGAACCTCAGTCCTATGTCTATAGATGAAGTACTAGAAGCGGTATAGGCGTAGCTTAATTCTTGCCACTGCCCAGTATTTGATGGTGTCGAATAACCTTGGTAACCATCTACGTAAAGACGCGCAGATACGCCACCCTCTGTATGATAAACCCACACACTAAAAGTGTATGACTCACCACTGACTACATCAACTGACTGCCTAAAATCGGTAGAGCCTTGCGTTGTGGTATTTACCGTAATCGCCGCAGCACTATCGCCGTTGTAAACAATACTATTAGATTGAGAAACCTCTATACCTGAGTCAATGGTATCCCAACTATTGGGAACGCCATTGCTCCAGCTTTCAAAATCGCCATTCACCACATCGGCAAAAGCAAATGCGTGAAGCGTTAACGTCATTACACCTATTGTGCGAACTATATTTTTATTCATTATTTTATTTTCTCTTTTTTTTTTCGACATACTCGGTGTCATCAAAATAATTACACAATATGACAGCACTGTGAACAATAAACGACCAATTTGCATATAAATATAAATAAAACCT
Organism: Alteromonas lipotrueae; assembly: GCF_019249215.1. Lineage (GTDB taxonomy): Bacteria > Pseudomonadota > Gammaproteobacteria > Enterobacterales > Alteromonadaceae > Alteromonas > Alteromonas lipotrueae. The sequence goes on along the minus strand of NZ_JAESDI010000011.1, from coordinate 161,338 downwards.
TATATCTAAATGCTATCGTTAAATTATTAGGGTGGTTCTCGACTTTTCTTTGTAATCCCAAGACAATCTTTTATCATGGTAAAAAGCCGAACAAATAGCAGGCTAGAGTGAGCAATAGCAAGTACGGCACATAAACATTTTGATGGCTAAGGTAGGTAGAAAGTGAGTAAACATTATTCCATTATCGTGGGCTCTATGCTCGGCGCATCTGAGTACGTCGCCGATGCATTGGCGAAATCATTGATTAATATGGGGAATACTGTAACTATCCATAACACGCCTACATTAGAAGACGTAAAAGACGAACCCAATTGGATTGTCTGCACATCGACACACGGAGCCGGAGAGTTACCCGATAACATTAAACCGTTTGCTAAAGCACTAGAAACTGCTGATTTATCCAAGGTAAACGCGTTTATTATTGGGTTAGGAGATACCAGTTATGACACGTATTGTTTCGGTGCTCTTATGATGGAAAATCTATTAAAATCACGAGGTGCTACATTAGAGGCATCAGCCCATTTAATTGATGTTTTGGAGCATCCTATACCGGAAGATGAAGCGGTAATGTGGTTTGAACGAATGCTGGAAACTGCATGAGTACAACGCTAACGCAAGCAGAACTCGCGGTACTGCAATCGCCGCTATCCAACGATTGCCGCGTACTTTACTTACTAGGCTTACGCCCAACCGCCAATACAGCATCAACAGCAAGTGCTGCTATTGATTATAAATTCTTACTGTCGATGTTAAACGGAGAGCATAAAGACACTCCCTATCAACGTGGCCGGCAAATTAATAGCCTTTTAAAGCAGCTTGAACTTGTTGGACTGGTGGCGCTTCCAGAAGCGTTGGATTTAGAGCACTCCATTAATGGTAAAGCCCTACTTCTTCCTTTGATAAACAATGCACAATCAAACTTTGATACCTTGCATAAATCTCACTTTGCTATTTCAGCAGACTGGAAACCAAACAAGAATCTGTTCTTAGAGATGGCCTCGCTACTAGGCATTATTGACACAGAATATGATGAAAATGAAGTTGGTGAATTCATTTCCTATTGGCTGGGCAGACCAACCACTATATTAAGTGAGTTTCAGTGGACACAGAAATTTGCTCACAATATAAAGCATAAGCGGGTAGCTGCAGGTTATTCTCCTGTAAGAAAAGTAGGAAATCAGCAAGTGAAAGTTGCAGCTGGTATCGAAGCAGATGATAATGCAAGAAAGCTGGTGGAAAAATACGCCACGTCCACAAAGAAGAATTGATGCTATGGATCGAATTACAGATAAAATTGCAAATCTTGCAAAGGCACTTAACAAGCCTTCAGAGCCTAATGATGAATATATCGATTACGCAACGCTTAGAAAGCAATATGAGAACCAAGCAAACCAAGAGATTGGTCAACTACAACAGCGCTCTAAAAAAGCGCGCGTAGAAGCCATTCATGGGCGTTCTGATCTAAATCCAAAATGGACATTCACAAATTTAATTGAAGACAGTGACGATGTTATTGAAGCAGTATCTATCGCTCAATCGTTCATTGCCGCTCACGATGATCCAGCCTGGCGCCAAAGCGGTTCACACATGATGTTATTTTATGGTGATTATGGCCGAGGTAAGTCTCATATTGCAGGCGCGATCGCGCATCAACTCATAGAGCAATATGAGATATCCGTATTATATAGGCAACTTTCAACCCTATTGGAAATGCGTTATTCCTCTTACGATTTTAGTGCCACAGACAACATAGGCCAGAAATTTAGAGAAGCAAACCAAGAACTACTAGAAGTCGATTTACTCATTCTTGATGAAGTGTGTGTGAATGAAACCGTACTTAAAAAGAATACCCAAAGCTGGTTGGGTAACTTATTACGCCAACGATTGGTGAATAAAAAGAACTGTATCTTAATCACCAACCATAGTTTAAGCGAACTAGAACACGCTATGGGGCGCTATTGCTTTGAGTCAGTTAAAGAATACGATACTTACAAAGTACGCTTTCAAGGGCCAAGTAGACGTGAAGGCTTAACCCAAGATGAAGCCGAAGCACAGAATATCACACCAAGATATCAACCTAATCAGGTACGCTAAACCAAAACCCACAGGCAGTAAGCGTTAAAAGATCATTAAAATCCCCCTCGTAATTCTCTAAAAGGGTGTCATTAATAATGATCATTACTCCCTTGTGGCACTGATTTTTTCTGTTTACTCCATAAATTTTCAATTATTTTCCTGATCACATAATAAAAGATAATGAGTGATCATATGATCCACTCAAAAATTGTGGAAAGATCTCATCCACAGTTAGATCGCTCTGAAAGCCATATTCTATGCTTAGTTAACGATCTAACAGTAGTATTAACCAACATTTTATCCCCAATGCGATCACATCTTGATCAGTGCTGTGGATAGGATCCTACAAACCACTGTGTATAAGCTCTTACTGAAGAATGAGTAACTTTATTCACAATTGCCCATGTGGATAACTAAGGGGTTTATACACAAGATTATGAGGGGGTTATCGATCTGTATTACACAACCTTTTAGATCGTGTAACTTCATGATCTGAAACTGCTTTAAAGGGTTACTAACAGATCTTGCTGATCCTAATAATAATAAAAATAAACAGATCTATATAAGATCTTAAGATCAATAGAGCCAGGTCGAAAAGAAATGAGCAACAGCATTGAAGAAAATTTAACCATTTTCTTTATGCAATAAGTCAGCTAAAATACGCGCCCTTTTTTCGACTTGTACAGAAAAGAAAAAAGTTACTCCATTTACGTTAATAGTGAGGTTCGATATGTATTACACCCAAGCATTTGATGTCATCGTAGTCGGTGGTGGTCATGCTGGAACAGAAGCTGCGCTAGCTGCTGCTCGCATGGGATCAAACACCTTACTGTTAACTCATAACATTGAAACCATTGGACAGATGTCTTGTAACCCAGCGATCGGTGGGATCGGCAAAGGTCATTTGGTAAAAGAAATTGACGCACTTGGTGGTGCAATGGGTTTGGCTGCCGATCAAGGTGGTATTCAGTTTAGAACGCTAAATTCAAGCAAAGGACCAGCTGTACGAGCAACGCGTGCTCAGGCTGACAGAACCCTTTACCGCCAAGCCATTCGTAAAATCGTAGAAAGCCAAGAAAACCTCACGTTGTTTCAACAAAGCGTTGACGATCTTGTCGTTGAAAACGATCAGGTGACTGGTGTGGTTACCCAAATGGGGCTAAAATTTAAAGCCAAAACCGTGGTACTCACAGTAGGAACCTTCTTAGGCGGCACGATTCACATAGGCCTTGAGAACTATCGTGGTGGACGCGCAGGCGATCCCCCTTCGATAGCCCTCGCAGATCGTTTACGTGCCTTACCGTTTCGTGTAGACCGCTTAAAAACCGGTACACCTGCACGATTAGATGCCCGTTCGTTAGATTTTAGTGTGATGCAGGCACAACCTGGTGATAATCCAACGCCGGTATTTTCATTCATGGGCAACCGTGAAATGCATCCACAACAGATCCCGTGTTACATCACGCACACTAACGAAAAGACACACGATATTATTCGAGGCGGACTTGATCGTTCTCCTATGTTCACTGGCGTAATTGAAGGTATTGGCCCTCGTTACTGCCCAAGCATTGAAGATAAGATCACTCGTTTTGCAGACAAAGATTCGCATCAAATTTTTGTTGAGCCAGAAGGGTTAAATAGCATTGAGGTTTACCCAAATGGTATTTCAACAAGCTTGCCTTTCGATATTCAAATGAATCTTGTACGCTCAATCAAAGGTTTTGAGAACGCGCATATTGTTCGTCCAGGCTATGCGATTGAATATGATTTCTTTGATCCTAGAGATTTGAAACAAACTTTAGAAAATAAATTTATCAAAGGTTTGTTTTTTGCCGGCCAAATTAATGGCACAACCGGGTACGAAGAAGCAGGTGCGCAAGGCCTTATTGCTGGTGCTAATGCATCGCTGCAAGCACAAGAAAAAGATCCGCTTATTTTACGACGCGATCAAGCCTACATGGGTGTATTGATTGACGACCTGGCAACCATGGGAACGAAAGAACCTTACCGTATGTTTACAAGCCGTGCAGAATATCGATTACTGCTTCGAGAAGATAACGCCGATAGCCGCCTAACCGCGCTAGGTCGTGAGATAGGTTTGGTAGATGATGCACGTTGGGCGGCATTCAACACTAAGATGGAAGCGGTTGAAGGTGAATTGCAACGCCTGCGCGGTCAATGGGTACATAAAGATCATGGTGCTACGCCAGCACTTAACACCCTGCTTAAAACGCCAGTAAGCAAAGAGCATTCGCTAGAAGAACTGATACGTCGACCTGAAATGACCTATCGTCAATTGATGGAGATTGAAAGTATTGGGCCTGGTTTAACCGATCCCATTGCGGCAGAACAAGTTGAGATCCAAATTAAATACGCTGGTTATATTGCCCGTCAAATGGACGAAATAGCCAAAACACAGCGTCACGAGAATTCACTGTTACCGGTAGATCTCGATTTTACTAAGATCTCAGGTTTATCAAACGAAGTGGTGGCGAAACTTACCGAAGCGAGGCCTGAAACTATTGGTAAAGCGTCTCGTATTTCGGGTATTACACCGGCCGCTATTTCGTTGCTTTTAGTGTATTTGAAAAAGCACGGCATGTTAAGAAAGCACGATAAATTAAGCGCTTAAGTAGATTTCAATTTATGAGTTTAGACCAAGAATTACACGAAATACTGGCCTCTGGCCTTACGGCACAATCACTCCAATTAAGCGATGATCAACAAGCAAAGCTAGTGGGGTTTGTGCTGCTGATTGATAAATGGAACAAAGCGTACAATCTGACATCGGTGCGTGATCCGAAACAAATGATGGTAAAACATATTTTGGACTCATTAGCGATATATCCATATTTAGCTAAACATGAGGCCAAACACATCAGTGACGTAGGCACAGGCCCGGGTTTGCCAGGTATGCCACTTGCGATTGCGTTTCCCGATACGGCGTTTACGTTACTAGATAGTTTGGGTAAGCGCGTTCGGTTTATGACCCAATGTGTCCATGCCCTCAAATTATCTAATGTGACGCCTGTTCAAAGTCGTGTTGAAGCACATACCCCAGCGCAACCGTATGATATAGTACTTAGCCGAGCGTTCGCTTCGTTAAAAGATATGTTGCACTGGTGCCAACATCTGGTAAATTCAGACGGGCAGTTCCTTGCACTTAAAGGGCAGTTTCCAGAAGACGAATTAAAAGAAGTGAGTGATCACTATCAGGTGATCAAAACGGAAAGTCTCACTGTTCCGAATCTGGTGGGCGAACGACACCTCGTTTGGATTAAAAAGGCATAACAGGACTTATTGTGGCAAAGGTAATCGCGATCGCGAATCAAAAAGGTGGTGTGGGTAAAACCACTACTGCAGTGAATGTTGCAGCATCAATGGCTGCAACAAAACGTAAAGTGCTACTGATTGATCTTGATCCACAAGGTAACGCAACCATGGGAAGCGGCGTCGACAAATACGATGTTCACGCTACCGCGTTTGAATTGCTTATCGAAGAACAACCTATCAACGATGTTATTGTAAAAAATACAGCGGGTAAATTTGATTTAGTGGCTGCGAACGGTGACGTGACGGCAGCTGAAATTAAGTTGATGGAAATGTTTGCCCGTGAAGTACGTCTTAGAAATGCGTTAAAACCTGTTCTTGATTACTACGATTTTATCTTTATTGACTGCCCTCCTTCACTAAACCAACTTACGGTGAATGCATTAGCTGCGGCTGATTCAGTCATGGTGCCGATGCAATGTGAATATTACGCACTCGAAGGGTTAACGGCGTTAATGGATACCATTCAAAAACTCGCATCAGTGGTAAATCCTGAATTGAAGATTGAAGGGGTATTGCGTACTATGTACGACCCTCGTAATCGCCTTGCCAACGACGTTTCCGAACAGCTTAAACGTCACTTTGGTGAGCAAGTATATCGTACTGTCATTCCGCGCAACGTGCGCCTAGCTGAAGCGCCAAGTTTCGGTACACCGGCGATGTACTACGATAAGTCTTCTACAGGGGCTAAAGCATATTTAGCATTGGCGGGTGAAATTCTTCGTCGTCGTGATAAATCTGCGCCAAGTCAGGCGAAAGCCAGTTAAATTATAATAAAGCGTAATGCATATCAGCAAATAGGCCATTGAGGGAAATATGTCAGCAAGAAAAAGAGGGCTAGGTCGCGGTTTGGATGCGCTATTAGCAACCAGTCAATCGACGTCGCAAAGAGAAACAGATGCTGCGGCGACAGAAGCTACACAAAGCGAACTTAGTAAATTACCTATAGAATTTCTTGTGCCTGGCAAGTATCAGCCTCGCAAAGACATGTCACCTGATGCCCTTGAAGACCTTGCTTCCTCTATTCGTGCCCAAGGTGTTATTCAACCCATTGTTGTTCGTAAAGTTGACGACAACAAGTACGAAATTATTGCGGGTGAACGTCGCTGGCGTGCATCGCAACTTGCGCAATTGGATGAAGTACCTTGTCTTGTTAAAGATGTACCTGATGAGGCCGCGGTTGCTATCGCACTAATTGAGAATATTCAGCGTGAAGATTTAAACGCGATGGAAGAGGCGCAAGCATTAGACCGTCTAATGAATGAATTCTCCTTAACCCACCAAGAAGTTGCTGAAGCTGTGGGTAAATCTCGTACAACCGTGACTAACTTGCTTCGCCTTAACAATCTTAATGATGACGTTAAGTTGCTAGTTGAGCATGGTGATATTGAAATGGGTCATGCGCGCGCATTACTAGCCCTTGATGGCAATCAGCAATCAGAAGCGGCAAATGTTGTTTCGGGTAAAGGTTTAACGGTTCGTGATACAGAAAAGCTGGTCAAAAAGCTACTTGAACCAGAAAAACCGAAGCAAGAGAAGCAAATTGATCCTGATGTGCAAAACCTTATGACCCGACTTTCAGAAAATTTAGGGGCGCCGGTAACAATAGACCATAACGCAAAAGGGAAAGGTAAATTAGTCATTAGCTTCGACGATTTACAACAGTTAGACGGAATAATAACTAAAATTCAATAGGTTATATTTCTGTGCTGAAAGGAAGTTAGCATAAATATTGCGATCATTCATTCCTAAAGCTTCGGCTGTGGACAGCCTCCTTTCCGGTTATAGCGTTAGAATATTTTCAGAATAGCTTTCAAAATGCGATGTACTGTTGAAAAATGTCGGTAAAACAGTATACTTCTGACGCTTTTCGTTAGACATGAACAAGCAGTAGGGCAACGTGAAAAACAAGTTAGCTGAACACGGATTATTTATTGCCAAAAAAGGCATTCTGGTTCAGGTAGTCACGGCACTATTAATAACCCTTTTGGCGGGGATTATCGCAGGGCAACATTCTGCAATATCAGCCGCTGCTGGCGCAGTGATAAGCATACTGCCAACAGCCATATTTTCAGGGTTTGCATTTAAATATGCTGGTGCAAGTAAAAACGAACTTGTTGCCCAAAGTTTTAGCCAAGGTTCAAAATTGAAACTGGCACTGACAATCATTTTATTTGTAGTGACATTTGCAGGCCTAAATGCCTCGCCGCTAGAAGTTTTTGTGGCCTATGTCGTTACAACCGCCAGTCATACACTGGCCATGTTCCGTTATGGTACGAAGTAGTCAAACAATAACGATTAATAAATAACTACTGAATACTTGCTTACGAATATGTACTGGAACCAGTCACCAATTTTTACACTTTACAACTTAGGTTAAACAATGGCATCTGAATACACTACCTCAGAATATATCAAGCACCACTTGACCAATGCCACCATGTGCTCAACCGACAACGGAATTGCTTTTAACAAAGCATGCTCTGATGCAGGTTTTTGGGCGTGGCATGTAGACACACTAGCCTGGTCAATTGGCCTTGGCATACTATTTCTTGTTGTTTTTAGAAGCGTAGCTTCAAAAGCCACTACGGGCGTACCTGGCAAAATGCAGGCGTTTGTAGAATTGGTTATTGAGTTCGTTGACGACAATGTAAAAAGTACCTTCCACGGAAGAAGTGCACTAATTGCACCACTTGCACTAACTATTTTTGTTTGGGTTTTATTGATGAACCTGATGGATTTAGTGCCTGTTGACCTTATTCCTTGGATTGCTGGTCTTGTAGGTCAGCATGCGTTCGGTATGGACCCTCATGATGTTTATATGAAGGCTGTGCCTACGACTGACCTTAACCTGACGTTTGCATTAGCGTCTGGTGTATTCATCCTAATTCTTTTCTATTCAATTAAAATGAAGGGCATCAGCGGTTTTGCAAAAGAACTTACCATGCAACCGTTCGGTCACCCTGTATTCATCCCAGTAAACTTTATTCTGGAATCAGTTACCTTACTTGCACGCCCGCTTTCATTAGCACTGCGTTTATTCGGTAACTTATACGCCAGTGAGCTAATCTTTATCTTGATAGCCACCATTGGTTACTTCCAGTTACCTTTACACTTTATGTGGGCTGTATTCCATATTTTGGTTCTCCCTCTACAAGCGTTTATTTTCATGATGCTAACCATCGTGTACTTAAGCTTGGCGTGTGAAGACCACTAGTAAGCATTGATCCGCGCTGGTAATACCTGGATTGACCGGCGCGGTTAATAACCGAGTTCTACTTTTAACATTAACTTTAAATTTAACTTAAATCGGAGACGTACATGTTATACATCGCAGTTGCACTACTGATCGGTCTTGGTGCCCTTGGTACCGCTATTGGTTTCGGTCTGCTGGGTGGTAAATTCCTAGAATCTGCTGCTCGCCAACCTGAACTAGCACCTCAACTTCAAGTTAAGATGTTCATCGTAGCAGGTCTTATTGACGCTATCGCGATGATCGGTGTTGGTATCGCTCTATACCTATTGTTCGCTGTTGGTGCCTAATTTTACTACACACTTTTTTAGCGAACTTTTAGAGGAGGGGCGATTGTGAATTTTAACGCCACTTTTATTGGTCAATTAATCGCCTTCGCTGTGTTCGTGGTGTTCTGCATGAAATATGTGTGGCCACCGCTGATGGCAGCGATTGAAGAACGTCAGAAGAAAATAGCCGATGGGCTTGAAGCTTCTGAACGGGCAGAGAAAGACTTAGAACTTGCTCAAGCGAAAGCCACTGAGCAAATGAAAGATGCGAAAGCGCAAGCAGCCGAAATTATCGAGCAAGCCAAAAAGCGCGCCAACCAGTTGGTTGACGAAGAAACGCAAAAAGGCCATGCAGAACGCGAGAAGATTATTGCTTCTGGCTACACCGAAATTGAAGCTGAACGCAATCGTGCCAAAGAAGATTTGCGCAAGCAAGTTTCTGCATTAGCAGTAGCTGGCGCACAGCAAATCTTACAACGTGAAATTGATGCTAACGCACAAAACGACATTGTTGAAAAACTTGTCGCTGAGCTTTAAGAGGGAGATGAGCCATGTCTGAATTGACAACCGTTGCTCGTCCTTACGCTAAAGCAGCTTTCGATTTCGCCGTCGAGAAGAATGCCATTGCGAAGTGGCAAGAAATGCTGACCTTTGCAGGTGCAGTAGCACAAAACGATGATATGCATCAGTTGTTATCTGGCGCAGTAGCTGCAGATACTCTAGCTGACGTTTTCATCAATGTTTGTGGTGAGCAACTCGATGATCATGGCCAGAACCTTGTAAAGGTACTGGCTGAAAATAAACGTTTAGCCGCGTTGCCTGAAATTTCAAATGTGTTTGATGCGTTTAAAGCTGATTACGACAAAGAAATTGAAGTAGACGTAACTTCAGCCTCTGCGCTGAACGATGCACAGAAAACCGATTTGGTTGCATCGTTGGAAAAACGTTTGGCACGTAAAGTGAAGCTTAATTGTAACGTGAATCCTGACCTGATCGCTGGAATGGTTATTAAAGCCGGCGATACAGTAATAGATGGTTCCGTAAAATCGAAATTGAACCGTCTAGCAGACGCGTTGCAAGCATAACGGGGATAAGAGCATGCAACTTAATTCCACTGAAATTGCTGAACTGATCAAGAAAAGAATTGAACAGTTCAATGTAAGCAGTGAAGCACGCAATGAAGGTACTATCGTCGCAGTTACTGACGGTATTATCCGCATTCATGGCCTTGCCGATGTAATGCAAGGTGAAATGATTGAGCTTCCTGGAAGCCGCTACGCTATTGCACTAAACCTTGAGCGAGACTCTGTAGGTGCGGTTGTAATGGGTCCATATGCGGATTTACAGGAAGGCGTAAAAGTACAATCTACAGGCCGTATTCTTGAAGTACCTGTTGGTAATGCCCTACTAGGTCGTGTTGTAAACACACTTGGTGAGCCTATCGACGGTAAAGGCGCCATTGATGCAGCTGGCTTTGAGCCAGTTGAAAAGATTGCACCTGGTGTAATCGAGCGTCAATCAGTAGATCAGCCAATCCAAACTGGTTATAAGTCAGTTGATGCCATGATCCCAGTGGGTCGTGGTCAGCGTGAACTTATCATCGGCGACCGCCAGTGTGGTAAAACCGCAATGGCAATTGACGCTATCATCAACCAAAAAGGTACAGGCATTAAATGTGTGTACGTAGCGGTTGGTCAGAAAGCTTCTACTATCGCTAACGTGGTACGTAAGCTTGAAGAGCACGATGCATTGGGTCACACCATTATCGTTGCAGCTTCTGCGTCTGAGTCTGCTGCATTGCAATATCTTGCACCATACTCTGGCTGTACTATGGGCGAATACTTCCGTGACCGCGGTGAAGATGCGCTAATCGTATATGATGATTTGTCTAAGCAAGCTGTTGCTTACCGTCAAATTTCATTGCTACTTAAGCGTCCTCCTGGTCGTGAAGCATACCCTGGTGACGTTTTCTATCTTCACTCTCGTTTGCTAGAACGTGCTGCTCGTGTAAACGAACAATACGTTGAGCGTTATACAAACGGTGAAGTGAAAGGCAAAACCGGTTCATTAACTGCGCTTCCAATTATCGAAACGCAAGCTGGTGACGTATCTGCTTTCGTACCTACCAACGTAATCTCGATTACAGATGGTCAGATCTTCCTAGAAACTGACTTGTTTAACGCAGGTATCCGTCCAGCGGTTAACGCTGGTGTATCGGTATCTCGTGTTGGTGGTGCTGCGCAAACTAAAATTATCAAGAAGTTGGGCGGTGGTATTCGTCTTGCACTTGCTCAGTATCGTGAATTGGCGGCATTCTCGCAGTTCGCATCTGACCTTGATGATGCAACCCGTGAGCAACTTGAGCACGGTGAGCGCGTAACAGAGCTAATGAAACAGAAACAATATGCACCACTATCTATTGCAGATATGGGCGTATCATTGTTCGCGGTTGAAAAAGGTTTCCTTAAGGACGTTGAGCTTAACAAAATCCTAGATTTTGAAGCTGCTCTTCATTCTTACATGAACAGCGAAAACGCTGACCTTATGAAGACTATCAACGAAACTGGTAACTTCAACGACGAAATCGCCGCTAAGTTAGCTGACGCTTTAACACAATTTAAAGCGACACAAACTTGGTAATCAATGCAGCCGATGATGTGTAAACACCATCGGCTTCACGTTGAGTAATCGGAGAAATAGTCATGGCCAGCGGTAAAGAAATAAAAGGTAAGATTGGGAGTATCAAAAATACTCAAAAGATTACCAGTGCAATGGAAATGGTTGCTGCGTCCAAAATGAAACGGGCGCAAGAACGTATGGCCTCTGGCCGTCCATATGCGCAAAACATGCTAAAAGTGATTGGTCACATTGCTAACGGTAACCTTGAGTTCCGCCATCCTTATTTGGAAGAGCGTGAAGTTAAGCGCGTCGGCTACATTGTGATTTCCACTGACCGAGGCTTGTGTGGTGGCTTAAACAGTAATGAATTTAAGCTTGTCACTCAGGACGTCAAAAAATGGCGTGACCAAGGTGTAGAAGTGGACTTCGCTGCATTAGGTTCAAAAGCGTGCTCTTTCTTCAACCGTTTTGGTGGCACTTTGCTTGCCGCTGAATCTGGATTGGGTGATAAGCCGTCTGCGAGCGATGTAGTAGGTGTTGTACGTGTAATGCTTAAAGCTTACGACGAAGGCAAATTAGACCGAGTTTTCTTGGTATTTAATGACTTCGTAAACACCATGACACAGAGCCCTGTGATCAATCAGTTATTGCCTTTGCCAAAGTCTGAAGACGAAGAATATAAGCATCGTTGGGACTACATTTACGAACCAGATCCAAAAGAAATTTTGGAAGCATTGATGGTACGTTACATTGAGTCTCAGGTGTATCAGGGTGTTGTAGAAAACGCGGCGTCAGAACAGGCTGCGCGAATGGTTGCCATGAAGGCAGCAACCGACAACGCTGGCGACTTAATTGATGAGTTGCAACTGATATATAACAAAGCGCGTCAAGCTGCAATCACACAAGAAATTAGTGAGATTGTGAGCGGTGCCGCAGCGGTGTAGGCAAAGGTTTCTAAAAGATAACGAGGACAAATTATGAGTCAAGGTAAGGTCGTCCAAATCATTGGCGCCGTTGTGGACATTGAGTTTCCACAAACTGCGGTACCAAGAGTTTATGACGCACTACGAGTTACCGAAGGTGGCTTGTCTGGGTTAACCCTAGAAGTGCAACAACAATTAGGTGGCGGTGTAGTTCGCTCTATCGCCCTAGGTTCTACTGATGGCTTACAGCGCGGTTTGGCTGTAGAGAACACTGAAAACCCTATTATGGTTCCAGTGGGTACAGCTACTCTTGGCCGTATCATGGACGTATTGGGTAACCCAATCGACGAAGCAGGCCCAATTGGCGAAGAAGACCGTATGTCTATTCACCGTGCAGCGCCTAGCTACGAAGATCAGTCTAGCTCAGTAGAATTACTAGAAACTGGTATCAAAGTAATCGACTTAGTTTGCCCATTCGCTAAGGGTGGTAAAGTTGGTCTATTCGGTGGTGCTGGTGTAGGTAAAACGGTAAACATGATGGAGCTTATCCGTAACATCGCAATCGAACACAGTGGTTTCTCTGTATTCGCCGGTGTTGGTGAGCGTACTCGTGAAGGTAACGATTTCTATCATGAAATGAACGACTCTAACGTACTTGATAAAGTATCGTTGGTTTACGGCCAAATGAATGAGCCTCCTGGTAACCGTTTACGTGTTGCTTTGACAGGTCTTACAATGGCTGAGAAGTTCCGTGACGAAGGTCGTGACGTACTATTCTTCGTAGATAACATCTACCGTTATACCCTAGCAGGTACTGAAGTATCAGCACTTCTAGGTCGTATGCCGTCTGCGGTAGGTTACCAACCTACGCTTGCAGAAGAGATGGGTGTACTTCAAGAACGTATTACGTCAACGAAGACGGGTTCAATCACTTCAATCCAAGCGGTATACGTACCAGCGGATGATTTGACAGATCCATCTCCGGCAACAACCTTTGCTCACTTAGACGCAACAGTTGTACTTTCTCGTGATATCGCCTCTCTTGGTATCTACCCTGCGGTAGACCCACTAGATTCAACTTCACGTCAGCTTGACCCTCTTGTTATTGGTCAAGAGCACTACGACGTAGCACGTGGCGTACAAACTGTACTTCAGCGTTATAAAGAGTTGAAAGACATCATTGCCATCCTAGGTATGGACGAGTTGTCTGAAGAAGACAAGCAAGTGGTATCACGTGCTCGTAAAATTCAGCGCTTCCTTTCTCAGCCTTTCTTCGTAGCAGAAGTATTCACTGGCTCTCCAGGTAAATATGTATCGCTTAAAGACACTATCAGTGGCTTTAAAGGTATCCTGGAAGGTGAGTATGACTCTCTACCAGAACAAGCCTTCTACATGGTTGGTTCTATCGAAGAAGCTCAAGAGAAAGCCAATAAAGCATAATTATGCGGCTGACCCTGTCAGCCTATTAATGTGCTAACGTACCTAATCAGGAGGTTCTATGGCAGCAATGACAGTACATTTGGACGTAGTAAGCGCAGAAAAAGAAATTTTTTCTGGTCTTGTTGAAACGATTCAAGTGACAGGTAGCGAAGGTGAACTAGGTATACACCCCGGTCACGCGCCACTTATCTCTGCTATTAAACCTGGTATGGTGCGTTTGGTTAAGCAGTTCGGTGAAGAAGAAGTTATTTACGTTGCAGGTGGTGTACTTGAAGTACAGCCTGGTAACGTCACCGTACTGGCTGATATTGCGGTTCGTGCAGAAGATCTAGACGAGCAAGCAGCAGAAGAAGCCAAACGACGTGCTGAAGAGCACATCGCCAACCCAGGCGCAGACTTTGATTACGCAGAAGCAGCTCAAGAGTTGTCTGAAGCTATCGCACAACTTCGCCTTATTCAGAAGTTACGCAAGTAATCTAATAGCTGTTTATAAAAACCCGCCTAATGGCGGGTTTTTTTATTTGAATTAATACATAAACAGTGTAAATCAAAACGTCAATGGATTAACATAAGGATTGCTGAATATAATGATTGTCTACGCAGATTGTGGCTAATTTGTAGTATTACAAACGCACTCTGTCTGTATCCTCTCGTTAGTAGATACGTTGGTTTTATGAAGATAGCTCCTCCAACTAGTAAACCACAACAGTTTATTGGCTTATTTCCTCTATTAGTTTTATTAGCTATACCGCTATTGAATATGTTTTCGGGGGCTTTTAACTGGCCTGAATCTGGCGATCTGGCTGCTCAGCGAAGCTTTAATTCTGCTGTAAGCATTTCATTATTTATTGGCTATTTCTGGTTTGGATTTCGTTACATTCACCAAAACGTAGCAAGCAGTTTAATTTCGTTATTGGTAAAAAAAAATCAGCTAGGTCAGTTTACCGTACACAGGCAAAGGCTAACCAAGGTGTTTCATCACCAAATTATCAACTCGTTAATAATTTCATCTATGTTTTTGGTTGTATTAGTATTTCTAGGCGATGTTAGTAAAGAAAGCTACAGCATCAAAGGCATTTCATTCATCGCATCGTTCGTTACACTTATTCTTCTTACAACCTTATTTTTATTTCAAGTAAGATCAAATGTGACCTACCTACTTAAGCAGGTACTCCCAGGAACCAATAAACCTTCAGACTATTGGGCGTCATTTAGCGTAATAACTAAGCTTTCTCTGACCAATGCCATTATTGCCTTGGGACTATTAACTGTTCTGCCTATCTTTTGGTTCAACGTAGTAGTGTCACCTTTGGAAGTGATAGCGGTAATGAGTTTGTCACTGTTAATGATGGCTTATACGTTTACGCCCTTGTTAAAATTAAAAGCGACGTTGAAACAGCAGAAAATACGAGCCTCAAGCCTAAGTCACAGTGAAAATAGCAATTGTACTAACGATAGTAGGCCGTCGAAGTTGGGCCGTGCCCACAGTGATCTATGCACAAACAGTGATAAACTAAAAACAATAATGGCGGTTGTACTGGTTCCTTTGTCGTGGGGATTGGTTTCAATGGTCGAAACGTTCATTTAATTTGTCGGGCTTGCGGCTAAAATTAAAAGGCGATATTTAAACACTTTTTAAATTTGGTTTGATCTTCAGTTACCCGTATAATTCCGCCTTCAGCGTTTAGTCGACGCGTATACCCCCTTTTCTATTATTATAACTAGCGATAAAAAATTACGATGAAGTTCAGTGCTTACGAGAGTAACCGCAATGTAGTAAGTGTATGGGCGTACCCACTCTTCTTAGTTTTGATTCTCCTACTTATACATAATTGGACGGGCGCATTAACTTGGCCCATTCTAGACGCCGATCATCAACGAGATTTTAATACTGCGTTAGGCACCACGATGCTTTCAGGCTTTTTTTGGCTAACGATTAGAAATGTACATAAGAATGCGGCAAGTACATTAATTGCAGCGTTATTAAGTTTAGAAAAATTAAGCAAGTTTAATCATCATCGCCGTGTTTTAGGTAGGCAGTTCGCTAAACACCTTATGTGGTCAACTTCAATTGGGGTGATCATGCCCGTCGTTTATCTATTATCCGAAGGCTTAGTGACACGAATAGATGAGCCAGAAGTACTTGTTATCGCGCTTACATCAATTCCTTTTTGGTTATTATTAACGCTCTTTATTTTGCAGGTCTTCAGTAATACTCATTATTTGCAGCAGCTTGCATCAACAGAAGAACCAGACTCTATTAAAGAGCTAAACTTGCTGCGAGAAGTATTTGACATGGCCCTTTCTAATACCTTGATAGCGGTCTGTGGATTTGCGTTAACGCCAATTTTTTGGATCAACAAGCCAGTCCCCGTCTTCGATATTGGTGTTCTCACTGTCTATGCCATTTTCATTTCAACGTATTTGTTTTTACCTATGATTATAGTGGCTAAAAGGATGCGTACCGTGTCAAACTTAGTCATGAAAGAACAGGAAAGTGAACTTACTCACCTTATTCGTCAGCAAGTAAGCTGCGACGTAAAGCTGTCGTTAAGTAAGAAAATAGAGTCGATAGAAACTAATAAAGAAACCTTACGTAGAATTTTAAGCAAAACCCAAAAGCTAAGATTGCTTATGTGCATGATGCCTTTACCCGCATCTTGGTTTTTCTTTCTGTTTGTAGAATCCTTTTACTAAGGGTAGTTTATAGAGTAAACACACATTCATTAGGAGAGTGAAATGCTGATTTACGGCGATAAACGCTCTGGTAATTGCTATAAATTACAGCTTTTACTAGCATTACTTGGGAAGGCATGTGAGTGGATTGATGTCGATATTCTTAAAGGAGAGTGCCGAACAGATGCTTTTCTAGCGAAGTCCCCTAATGGTAAAATTCCCATTTTAGAACTGGATGATGGGCGTGTGTTGTCTGAGTCTAATGCCATCATGCATTATTTAGCGTCGGGTTCTACGTTTATACCCTCCTCACCTTTTACTTTTGCCACATTGTTGCAATGGCAGTTCTTCGAGCAATACAGTCACGAACCCTATATTGCGGTTGCGCGCTATATCAATCTTTACCTTGGCTTACCCGAAGATAGAAAAGCAGAATATGAGGCGAAGCACGCAGGCGGCTATAGAGCACTTGAAGTAATGGATAAACAACTTAGTCAAACCCCGTTTTTGTTAGGTAATCATGTTTCGCTGGCTGACATCTCATTATTTGCCTATACCCATGTTGCACATGAGGGGGGCTTTGATCTTGCCGCTTATCCAGCGATAAGAAACTGGATAACACTAATTAAAGAGCAAAAAGGGTTTATCCCTATGGGAGCGTTGTGATTAAGTCTCTCGCTGGTGGGCTTTGGGGCCTCTCCAATTATCTTGCATAGCTTCTTGCAGCTCAATGAAAGGCTGAGTATCAATTTTATACAATGTGTTTAATGTGTAGGCCGTTGCTTCAAGAGTTGATAACCCTTCACGAATTCGAGTATGCCTTATTCTATATTGTGTAGCCGGGGCCTGCTCGAAATGAAAGCTTGGTATAGACGATAACCATGGAAATTGCTGCAACACAGCGTAGGCTTGTTTCCAACTACCGTCTATAACCAATAGGTTTTTAAGTGATGAAGCAATATGTTCCCGTTGTGACTCAAGGGCAATACTG
Organism: Alteromonas lipotrueae; assembly: GCF_019249215.1. GTDB lineage: Bacteria > Pseudomonadota > Gammaproteobacteria > Enterobacterales > Alteromonadaceae > Alteromonas > Alteromonas lipotrueae. The sequence continues at coordinate 143,761 of NZ_JAESDI010000011.1, read as the reverse complement.
TTGTCACTGGGGTATAAAAGAGCTGTTGATTGAGCATTACATGTTGAAGCTAATCTTTCCATTTCGCTACTATTGTCAGTGGTGATTATCTCTACATTGTTAGTACAAAGTTTGATTAATCTCGCGGTGTTCTTAGCATTGGAAGACTCTTTAACATGCTGTATAACGATAACCTTGATGGGTATGCTGACCGAAGAAATAGCGTTGCAAATACAGGTGGTTGTTGGGTAATGACATCGTATACATTTTGTTCTCATAGTATAGATTTGTACTCAAATTTCTTCGGCAGAAAATAGGTAGAATGGATAATATGCAATATGGCTAATGTAGCAGTAGAATCCAGAATATTAAAAACACTTTCAATTGTACCTAGTGGTTATGTCGTCAGCTATGGTCAGTTAGCAGACCTTGCAGGTTTGCCGGGTAGAGCTAGACTTGTAGGAAAGTACTTGAAAGACTCCTATGTTACTACTCATTGGCATCGAGTTGTAAGAGCTGATGGGAAAATAGCATTTCCGTTGGGGTCTGAACCTGCAGAAGAGCAACGTTCATTGCTAGTATCGGAAGGTGTTTTAGTTAGAAACCATAGAGTGAACATGAAAACTTATGGTTGGAAGCCTAGTTTATATACTTTACTCGCAGAACTTGACCAGTAAGTTAAATATTCATGTGTAGCACAATTTATCACCGTTAGGTGTGGCGTTTTTTTAAAAGTGGTACCTCACTCATAATGCTAAAAAAAATCACTATAAAAGACTTAAAGCCAGGGATGTTTGTTCATCAAATACTGGAGCAAAAAGGTCAGCTTTCAGTTAAAAGCCAAGGGCGAGTTACCTCGCAGGCTGTTGCTGATACCCTTAAAAAAAGGGGAGTGTTAACCCTTGTTGTCGATACCGATAAAGCCTTTAGCGTATCATCAACTAAATCTACGCCTACAAACGAAGTACCGGTAAGCAAAAAAGGCGAAGAGAAAGCGCCCAAGGCAAGTCTTGAAAACGAATTGACCCGCGCGACTAAGTTGCATGTACAAGGTAAGCGCATCCAGAAGCAACTTCTTAACAGTGTTAAAAAAACACAGCCCTTTGATAGTAGTATTCCTAAAGAATTTTCAGCGAAGCTGGTTTCGTCGATAGACCGTAATCCCGATGCGTTGCTGTGTTTGACGAAAATTCGTGAAAAAGACGATTACCTCCTAGAGCATTCTTTAAATGTCGCCATATTGCTGGCTAATTTTGGTCGTCATTTAGGGATGTCCGAAAGTGAAGTTCAAGATCTTTCATATTCAGGTTTTCTACATGATTTGGGTAAAATTCAAATACCGGATGAAATTCTGCATAAGCCTGGCCGCTTAACTGATGGTGAAATGGACATCATGAAAGGGCATGTTAAACATGGTGTAGATTATTTAAATGGTACCGACTTAGACAAGACGCTAATTAGAGCTATCAGCGAGCATCATGAGCGCTTAGATGGTTTAGGGTACCCTATGGGCACTAAAGGCGATAATATCAGTCGTGAAGGCCGTATGTTGGCTATTGCGGATGTGTATGATGCCCTAACCGCAGATAGAGTTTACAAATCTGGTATGTCGAGCCAAAAAGCGTTTTCTATTTTACTAAGTGATGCGCCGTCTCAATTGGACTTACCATTGGTACAACAATTTATTAAATGCATGGGTATTTATCCGGTAGGAAGCCTAGTACTGCTGTCGAATGAACGACTTGCCATGGTGATGGAACAAACAGACTCGCCATTAGCGCCTAAAGTTAAGGTATTTTACTCTGTTCGAAATGCACACTTTCTTGAGCCGAAAGATATCGATTTAGCCTCGGAAAAAAACGTTAAGGTCTCAAAAGCGGCTATTGCTTCTGACTATAAAATTGATGTGAAAGCCTTTTTCGAACGCTCGGTATCTATCGGGTAAGCGCTTAAAGAGACTTAAAGAACAAAAATAGCGCGCAAATTCGTCAGACCTTCGGCATACACTGTCGGGTAAAAGCGACTAAGTAAAAAAGTTGCTTATGTCTGTACCCCTTACAAACACGCTCGCAATTTACAACTTAATTACCTAACTTTAGCGAGTTTACAAGCGTGGTTTGCAAGTGCATATCAAAATACAGTCTGTTATAACATGGCGTTGTGCAGCCTGCTTTACCCGATGCCATTTAGCTTACGTTCAGTTAACTTCCTCTATAATGCCCTTAATGATTTTGGTTTATTGGTTACACTCATGGCAGTTGATGAATGTGGAATGCATATTGCTGCAAACTATTGAATAGATATTGGCGGTAGTTTTTTTAACAGTAAAAATAGTAGTGATACGAGCAAATAATTGGAAAGTTTAAAAGTAAGCGTAAGATCGCGTTCACTTTAAAAGTTGATAACGACGTACCGAGGATGTTATGAAAAAAACGATAGGAATTACTTTAATTGCGGCATCTTTAGCCGTTGCAGGCTGTGCTAACGATCCATCAAATTCTCAGAAAGGTGCAGCCATAGGTGCTGTCATGGGCGCATTGTTAGGCAAGGCAACGGGAGATAATGATAAAAGTCGCTACGCTTGGGGTGCGGCGGTTGGCGCTATTGCGGGTGGCGCGATTGGCGGATACATGGATAAGCAAGAAGAAGCGCTTCGTAGCGAATTATCCGATACCGGAGTTCAAGTGGTTCGAGAAGGTGACAACTTACGTTTGATCATGCCTGGTGATATAACGTTTGCCACAGACAGTTCTTCTATCAGCCCTAACTTTAACCCAGTACTTCAAGATGTCGCCAAGGTAGTAAATAACTACGAAAAAACAGTACTGATGATAAAAGGCCATACTGATGACACAGGCTCGGAGCAGTATAACCAAGGTTTGTCTGAGCGCCGTGCTGGCGCGGTTAGGAACGTGTTATTGAATTACAGCGTCAACTCTACGCGTATCACCACAGTAGGTATGGGTGAATATCAGCCTAAAGTGCCAAACGACACTGCTGCAAACAGGTCGATGAACCGTCGTGTAGAACTAGAAATTCAGCCGCTAACTCAGTCGTAGCTATAATTGCTAGCAATAAAAATTAAAAAAGGGCCTTTATTGGCCCTTTTCTCTATGCGATTTAATTTGCTCAGCAACACTATCGGCTAGCGCATTTGGAATGGGAATGGTTAAGTGGTATTGGCTGACTTTCCACTCATTGTTTTCGAGTATTAATACACCGGTTCCACGTGTTAGTCCTAAGCTATCGTTATCTAGACGTTCATCGAACCACGCCACATCGCGATTATTTGAAAAATATATATGTCTTGAATGAGGGATATATGTCCAACCCCGCCCTTTCGAAAAATGAGGTTGTGCGTATGCTTTAAAAACACTAATAGTCCATACCTCAGAAGCATCTGTACCTATGAAAACAGCATTGTCGCTGTATAGAGAGAAGTATTCGTCGAAGTTCGCGTCAGAGGCCATTTGGTGCAGTAAGTCGAGCACCTTATTTACCTTTTCTTCGGCTTCTAACAATGGCTGAACTTTACTACTTTGAACTTGGTTACTAGTATGAAGTTGTGTCGTCGAGGTTAATACCTCAGCAGCAAATGCATTAAAACAACTTAGAAATAAAATGACGGTAATAGTTAAACGCATATAACTCGCTCCCTAAGGGCATCAAAGGTTTCACATGAAACAGTGAAGAAGCAGTTTATCTTAAATAGAAACAGCGCCATAGAGCAGTTTATGTATTACTTATGTGTTAATGGGCAATTATGGGGAGCACGTGCAGGGAGTACTTAGGCTTCGAAGGTCATGGTGGACTCTCGTATTATCAGTGAAGGTTGAAACAAGGTTTTTACCTCATCTTTGTAGCCATAAACTACATTTAAAATATGACGTGCTGACATTGCGGCCATGTCAGAGATAGGATTGCTAACCGTGGTTAGGCGTGGGAAAACATGGTGAGCAAAAACGGCATCATCAAAACCTACGATAGACAAATCTTGAGGCAGGTTCATTCCTAAATCTCTCGCACAACTCATTGCGCCTGAGGCCATCCAATCATTCGCACATACCAGCGCTGAAAAAGGCGAGTCTCCAGAAAGTAACTCTAATAGACCTGCTTTGCCGTCTTCTTCGGCGTAGTTTCCTTCAAACACCAAGTTCGGCGTAAAGGGTATTCCTGCTTCTTTAAGCGCGCGCTTATGACCCGCTAATCGTTGATTGGCATCGCATTTATCAGATGGGCCCGATATATAACCAATATTTTTATGGCCTAAGCTAATAAGGTGCTGCGTGGCTAAATAGCCGCCTTTTTCATTGTCTAACACAATACATCCCTCACCCACACCTTCAACTTGGCGGTTAACCAAAGAAATTGGGAGACGAGATGAATTAAGCGTTTGCAAGTATTCATCGCTCATTGCTTCTGCATGCATAATAATAGCATCGCAATTACGACCAATTAAAAACTCGACGGCATCTTGTTCGGTTTCTAAATTATTGTGCCCTACCGTAATAATAACGTGCTTATCAGCGGCTCTTAGGGTTGACTCTACCGCTTGCATCAAGTCGCCAAAAAATGGCGAGTTTAATTCTGATACCAGAATGCCTACGCTATCTGAACGGCTGGTGGCCAGTGAACGGGCGACAGAATTTGGGCGATAGTTTAGCGCTAACATGGCTTCTTCAACCTTGGCTTTTAAGGCGGGGTTCACAGTAGTTTTACCGTTTAACACCCGAGATACCGTCGACAACGATACCCCTGCCTTATCAGCTACTTCATAGATTGTTGCCACGTATTACTTCCCCTAACTTAGTTTTGATGCTCATTAATGCCATGTTCGCATTTTTTATGCATTATGCCGTTATTCAGGCAGTTGCGCTACGTCGCTTAAGTAAAGTCTCTGTTACTTCTTGCTGTCGCGCATCGGTAAGCGGATAAAGCATAATAAGGAGTGCGCCGGCTATACCGAAACAGGCAGGTATCCAGCTCATCAATGCTTGCATGCCAGGTAAGGTTTGCGATATAGAATCGACTTGCATGCCGTCATAACCATAACTTCCTAGCACCAACAGAACTAGAGCACCTGCAAAGCCTCCACCGGTTTTCTGTACAAAAGAGCCTGCTGAATAAACTAAGCCTGTCGCTCTTCGGCCTGTACGCCATTCGTTATAATCTGCAGAGTCGCCAAGCATGGAAAAGAATAAGGTTGGCATGATCGCAGCGAAAAACTCCGCACTACATCCCAATACAAATATGCCCGTCACAGAACCTTGTGGCACAAAGTAAATTGCACATGTCAGGGCGCTGCTAGCCAATAACGAGAGAATAAATAGCTTTTTCCTGCCCATAAAACGCGATAATGCTGACGTGGCCAAAGCGCCTAATATCGATACCACCAATAAGGCAATAAAATAATATCCGGTGAGCAACTCATCACCAATGTAGTACTTAAAGTAATAGGCAATGACACCGTACTTTATGCCGTTAAACATCATAGTAAGGAAGCCCATGCCTAGCAAAATGACCCAGGGTTTATTGGTAAGTAAATCAATGATGTCTTGTTGTGAACGACTATTGCTCGCTTCAGGTCGATTTACAAGGCGCTTAATAAAGATGGATGTTATTGAAATGACCACAACGAAAGCGATGCCACTTGGCCAATTTCGATAATAGAAAAAGGCAGTAATGGCCGACAGTGGGAGCAGAATTAAAGGCAGCTGACGAGACAAGTCTTTTAGTTCTCGAAGTAAGCTTGCTCCGTCGTTTTGCACTACTGGAACCCTCTCCTTGGTGGTGGCCACAGTCGTGAACATCAATGCGACTAAGAGAGTAGCAAAAAGGTACATGGCATATTGATAACCCTTTGCAGTATTACCTTCACCGAAGAACGCAACTAGCATAGGTAAGCACCCCATGACGAGCAGTCCTCCCATAAAAGCCCCAGCAAACCGAAAGCCGGATAAACTGGTTCGCTCTCGGTCGTCGCTTGTCATTACGCCCATTAGCGCTGAATAGGGTACGTTATTAACCGTGTAAGCTAAGGTTAGCCCTATGTAGGTTAGGTAGGCATAGATGAGCTTATTCGTATAAGAAAAATCAGGTGTGGTGAAACACAGCACCATGAATAAGCCTAAAAAAGGGGTAGAGCCTAATATCCAGGGTCGAAATTTACCGAGTTTAGTTTGCGTTCTATCGGCAATCATTCCCATGATGATGTCAGTAACGCCATCCGTAAGACGTACCACAAGAAAAAGCATGGCAGCCGCAGCAGCAGTTAACCCAAAGGTATCTGTGTAAAACACCGCTAAGTAAGCAAGGGCGCCGCGCCAGACTAAATTAGCCGCTGCATCGCCCAACCCATAACCAATCTTTTCCCTTACACTCAACGAATGATCCACAGCGTGTTCCTTTTGTATTTGTTATTTACGACTAGCTAATAAACGTTGGTAAGCCTTCGCGCTATTTTTGAAAGTACGCTCTTGCGTATTAAAATCGACGTATACGAGCCCGAACCGCTTTTCATAGCCCTCTGCCCATTCGAAGTTATCCATGAGGCTCCAGGCGAAGTAACCACTCACTTTCACTCCAGATTCAATCGCTTCGTTAACTGCATTTAGGTGGCCAATGTAATAGTCTATTCTATCTTCGTCGTCTACCATACCATCTTGAACTACATCTGCCATGGCAGCCCCGTTTTCGGTAATGTATACAGGGGGGAGGTTATAGCGTTCATGTAAAGAAACGAGTAGTTCACGCAAGGCTTCCGGGTAAATTTCCCAACCAATATCCGTCATGGGTGCTTTGTGGGCGTGCTCGTGAAATAAGTCTTCTGCTTTATGTGGTGCAGAGTAATGAAGACGGGTATAGAAGTTAATGCCAAGAAAATCTAAAGGCTGGCAAATAATTTCCATGTCGCCTGATTCAATAGGTGGCTTGTCATTGTCTGCTAATGCGTCGATAACATAGGGATAACTCCCTTCCATTATTGGTTGCATATACCATTGATTTATATATTGATCTGCCATTTCCGTGGCGAGCTTATCGGCGTCTGAATCTGATGCGCTATAGCATGGCGTAAAATTTAACACGATACCGTTTAAGGCATCAGGTGCATTTTTCCTTAGCACCTGCATACCTAATCCGTGGGCGAGTAAAATGTGATGAGCGGCAGTTCGACCGAACTTTCTTCCTTTCCGTCCAGGCGCATGCACACCAATTTCATAGCCTAAATATGCAGAACAAAATGGTTCGTTGAAGGTAGCATAGGAATAAACTCGCTCACCAAGGGCTGCAGTAATTTTGTCTGCATAGTTTGCAAAATCGTAAGCGGTTTGACGATACAGCCACCCGCCTTTTTCCTCTAAATACTGTGGTAAATCCCAATGATAAAGAGTGACGAATGGTTTTATATTCGCCTCATTTAGCACGTCAAGTAATTGAATATAAAAAGAAACGCCCTTCTCATTTAGCTCTCCATCCTGATTCATCACTCGTGGCCAAGAAATAGAAAAGCGATACGCATCTACACCAAGTTGTTTGAGCATTTCAACATCATCACGCCACCTAAGAATATGCTCACAAGCTACAACACCATCAGAATCATCAGCTACTGCCCCGGGCGTGCGGCAAAAAACGTCCCAAATACTTTCCATTCGATTTTCAGCATCCCCTTCTATTTGAAAAGAAGAAGTCGCTGTTCCAAATGTAAATTGTTTATCTAGCATTGGGCTTGTTTTGGGTAGCTCGATGTCTTTCATCATTTCATAGGGTCCTATTACAATTCTGGATAATGTAGCAGGGTGAAGATTTAGTAATGCTTGAGAGATAAGCGCAACAGATGACTTCACCTATTTTGTTTATAGCATGAACTCAACATTTTGAGAAAGCGCTTTCTTTGTAAAGTTGTTATTTTTTATCTTTACGTTGAAAAATCACCGTTTACATTTGGACTGGGGGCGCTCGGTATGGCCGCTTCGGATAAGACTTTAAATCGCTGATTTTTAATTATAAATTTAATTTTTAATAAATAGGCGATGTAAAGTTGGGTTTTCGTTGTGAACTTTGTGTGAAAAATATGTTGATCTTTAGTCTGGGATGTCTTAGTTTTGAGAAAGCGCTTTCTCCTGTGGGTGTTTCGTTGGTAAACCTGAGAAAGCCCTTTCTTGGGAAGCGCTCATCACTCAGCACAACATAAGAGAGAAAGACAGTGACACATAACAAGCTATACAAATCTAAAATCGCTACTAGTCTGTCTTTAATATTGGGAACAGGCCTGATGTTCCCAGTACAAGCACAGGAGGCTAGCGAAAGTGACAATATAGAAGTCATTCAAGTATCTGGGATTCGAAGCAGTGTTCAAGAATCGATGGGCATTAAGCGTGATTCAGCGGGTGTTGTTGATGCTATCTCCGCTGAAGACATTGGTAAATTTCCTGATACTAACTTGGCGGAATCCCTTCAACGTATTACGGGCATATCAATAAGCCGAAATAACGGTGAAGGTAGCCAAATTACGGCACGTGGTTTCGGACCAGATTTCAATATGGTGACGCTAAATGGAAGAACGATGCCAGGCGCCGCTTTACCTAATGGTGGTAGTGTTGGTAATTCCCGTGCATTTAACTTTTCTGATTTAGCATCTGAAAGTGTTCGTGCTGTAGAGGTTTATAAAACCGGTCGCGCAAGTATAGCTACTGGTGGTATTGGTGCCTCAGTTAATATTCGTACCGCAAGACCATTTGATGCTTCTGAAACTGGGATCATGGCCAGCGTAGGCGCGAAAGCATTACACGACACCACAAACCGCGTGGGTGACGATGTCACGCCAGAGTTATCTGGTTTTATTAACTACTTAGACGACGACAGAAAATTCGGCGTAACCTTTACTGGTTCTTATCAGCAACGTGATAGTGCCGCACAAGGCGCATTCGTCAATGAATGGCGAGTAAATCCATTTAATGGCACGGTACCACAGTCTCCAGATCCGGCTAATCCAGATAGTGGTGATCCTATCGTTTTAAATAATGCACCAGCGATGGGGCAATTATTTGGTATCCCTTCAGATTTACGTTACTACATGGCGGACAGAGAGCGTGAGCGTACAAACGCCCAGCTTACTTTTCAGTATGCGCCAAGTGATGATCTCGTGGCTACCCTAGACTACACGTATTCAAAACAAGACTTATATGAAGCTCGTGCAGAACAGTCGATTTGGATGGACGACCGTTACTTTACTAACCTAACCTTCGATGACAATACGGTTAAAACACCCGTGCTGATTACGCAAGAGCGTAGAGATTTATTGCCTCGTGACTTAGGCTTAGCGATACAAGAGCTTAATCAGGTTAACGAAAATAAGTCAGTAGGTTTTAACGTTAAATACTTTGCTACCGATGATTTAACGCTGCATTTCGACTTGCATAATTCTACTGCAGAAGGTAGACCAGATTCACCTTACGGTACATGGACAAACCTTGGTCTTGGTGCGAACGTTGCCCGCGGTCAAGGTGTCGATTTCTCCGGTGAATTCCCTATCATGATGCTAGATTTCGACGATGTTTCTCGTACGAATCTAAACGGAAACGGCGTGCTTGACCAAGACGATGTGGGTACATCAATTCTTGATATGAACTTTGCTTCGCAAGAAACGGAAATTACCCAAGCTCGCATTGACGGTAGTTATGCTATGGATACCGGAAGTATTAACTTCGGTATTGAATCTCGTGCTATGGAAAGTACATCACTACAATCACTAACCCGACATACTATGGGTAACTGGGGTATTGAAAATCCAGGTGAATTGCCAGCAGGTTCATTAACCCCTCTCGATTTAGCCAGTGAATTTAGCGACTTCAATACCACAGGTATGTTTTCACAAGGGTTTACCGGAAGCGTGGCTGAAATTGGTGCCTTCGCTGCCCAAGAGTATGGTTTCGATTTACTTGCCAACAACCCATTTGCCACTAACCGGACTATTGAAGAAGATATTACATCGGTTTATTTTGAACTCGATTTATCCGGTGAACTCAATGGTATGGAATACAACTTATTGACCGGTATTCGTTACGAAAATACGGATGTCACGTCTATTGCGAATATCAGCCTACCTAGCGGGATCGCATGGGAAGGTAACAACGACTTTAACGTTCGTTTTGGTAGCGACATGGAAGATGTTGAAGTTGATTCAAGCTATGACCATTTCCTTCCTGCGTTAGATTTCGATATCGAAGTGATGGAAAATGTGATTGCGCGTTTCTCCTATAGCAAAACCATTGCTAGACCGACTTATAACAACTTAAGTGCGGCTTCTACTGTTGGTACGCCAAGTAGCCCCACCCTCCTTAGCGATGGCCCAACGGCTACGGCGAGTTCAGGTAACCCTGCCCTAATACCTCTTGAGTCAGACAATGTAGATTTATCGCTAGAATATTACTTTGATGAAACCAGCTACGTATCAGTAGGTTTTTACGATAAACGGGTTAAAAACTTTATTGGTAACGAACAAGTTGAAGAGAACATATTTGGGTTGACGGATGCTACGGCAGGTCCTCGTGCACAGGCAGCTATGGACGAACTTGAAGCCCGCGGCATTCCTATCAGCGATACCTCGTTATTTAACATGGTCGCTGCAATGGAAAATGGTGTCGATTACGACTCTATGACCGACGAACAGTTCGAAGCGGAATACGACATTATTCCAAATGGTGATGACCCATTGATGACTTTTATCAATTCGAAGCCTGTGAATAACAAAAACGCCAATATTTACGGATTTGAGCTGGCTGCACAGCACTTCTTCGGCGATACCGGTTTTGGTATTCAAGCGAACTATACAACGGTTACCGGTGACATCGGGTTTGATAACAACGCTAACCCAAGTATTACTCAGTTTGCGCTAGTCGGCTTAAGTGATACCGCTAACCTGATATTCATGTATGAAATGGATGCACTTCAAGCACGTATTGCCTATAACTGGCGTGATAAGTTCCTTGATACGACGTCTCAATATGTGAATGAGCCAGGTTATACTGAAGCATACTCACAAATTGATTTTAGTATGTCGTATGAGGTGACGGACGCATTGACGGTATCGTTCGAAGGGATAAACATTACCGATGAAAATATTCGTCGACACGGAAGAACTAGCGCAATGCTATGGAAACTAGATGAATTAGGCGCACGTTACGCATTGGGTGCTCGTTACACCTTCTAAGTAACTGGTAAGCTAAATTGATAAATGGCCTATTGGGGTGGAATGTATTGCACCTCAATGGGCTTTTTTGTCATAGTGGATCCTAAAGAAAATACTAAATTAAACACAACGCTTAGTAATAAAGAAACAACCCCCTACAAAAAATGAAAAGGGTAAACAGTGTCGAACCAACCTATTAAGCATGTAGTCATTGTGGGCGGTGGAACCGCTGGTTGGCTGTGCGCTGGAGTATTAGCCGCTAGGCTGGGTAAAAGAATAAGCAACAGAACAAATACCAATAGCAACAACCCAAACCACGCACAAAACATCAGTGATGAAAGCGCCATACACATTACACTGGTGGAATCGCCTAATGTGCCAAGTATCGGCGTGGGAGAAGGCTCTTGGCCTTCGTTACGAGATACACTTCAAGAAATAGGTATCAAGGAAGCGGATTTTCTTACTTGTTGTAATGCATCCTTCAAACAAGGCTCTACCTTTGCGGGTTGGCGAAACGGCCATCAAGATGACAAATACCAACACCCTTTCACTACACCCACAGGCTATACTGAACTGGATATTCACCGTTGCTGGCAACAGCTTTTCAGCAGCGAATCGTTTGAGCAAAGTTTCTGCTTACAACCCGATATTTGTGATGCTGGGCTAGCACCAAAGCAAAGCTCAACACCAGAATATGCCTACGTGCTCAATTACGGCTATCATTTTGATGCCACTGCACTGGCAACCTTGCTCACCAACCATTGTAAAAACAACCTAGGTGTAAAGCACACCCAAGCACATATTGCGAATGTGGTTGGTCAGGATAATGGCGATATCGAGTCGCTGGTGACTGAAAACGGCGATACGATAAAAGGTGACTTGTTTATTGATTGTAGCGGTCAACAAGGGCTATTAATCGACAAACATTATCATGTGCCATGGCATTCAGTGTCGTCGGTGCTGCTAAATAACCGCGCCGTGGCAGTACAGGTGCCTTATGGCAGCAGCGACATAAAGGCTTCCGCCGATACAATTGCTTCAACGACAATCGCCACTGCCCAAACCTGCGGATGGACATGGGATATTGGCTTGCAACACCGTCGTGGTGTGGGGCTAGTGTATGCCAGTGACTATGCAAGCGAGGAAAACGCAGAATCTCTCTTGCGCGAGCACTTGGCGAAGCGGTTACCCCAAAGTGAAATAGAAAACCTTAAATATAGACATTTACAGTTTGACCCAGGCTATCGAAAGCAGTTTTGGGTAAATAATTGTATTGGTATGGGAATGTCAGCAGGCTTTATCGAGCCGTTAGAGGCCTCGGCAATTGCGATGGTTGAGCTAGGTATTCGCATGCTGTGCGACCAGTTTCCGCAGAACCGACAACACATGAGCCACGTGGCCACGCGTTACAATCAGCGTTTTACCTATCGCTGGGAAAGAGTTATCGACTTTTTAAAACTACACTATGTGTTAAGCGAAAGAGAAGAGCCCTATTGGTTGGCACAGCGAAGCGAGTCAAGCATTCCAGATTCGCTAAACGCGCTACTCGATTTGTGGCAATATCAAGCCCCTTCTCGTTACGATCTTATTGAAAACGAAGAAATCTTTCCCTCGGCAAGCTATCAATACATTTTGTACGGTATGGGGTTTCACACCAACGACAGACAGCTTGATAAAAACAGCAACATGGTTAAAAAAGCCTTCGCGTTAAAACAAAGTCTACAACAAGGCAAAAGCCAACTACTTGCTGGGTTGCCGACCAACCGCGATTTACTCTCCGCCATTTCTCATCAATTAGAGAAAGACACCACAGCAAATAATAACGACAAGAAAGAAGGACCTCGCCATGATGTCATCGGTTTCCGATAATCTAAACGCTATGGGTACAGGGGCGAAAAACAGCCCAGTGAAGCGTGTAGTAATTGCAGGGGGCGGCACCGCTGGCTGGATGGCCGCTGCTGCGCTTTCAAAGTTACTTGGCAAATCACTATCCATTACGCTGGTGGAATCTAAAGATATAGGTATTGTTGGTGTGGGCGAGGCGACAATTCCTCCTATTCGCACTTTTCACAAGTTATTAGGCATAGACGAAAAAGCCTTTATGCGTGCCACCAATGCCACCTTTAAACTGGGTATAGAGTTTGAAAACTGGCGAGAGCAAGATCACAGTTATATTCATTCATTTGGCGTAACGGGTCGAGAGTGCTGGGCGGGCGAATTTCATCACTTTTGGCTGCGAGCAAAAGCCCTTGGTTTTGGTGGTGACTTTGGTGACTACTGCACCGAATTAAAAGCGGCACAAGAAGGCAAGTTTGCCTATGGCGAACGCATGCCAATGAACTTTGCCTATCACTTTGATGCCGTGGCTTACGGACGCTTTTTAAAAGGGCTGGCAGTAGATGCGGGAGTGACGCATATTGAAGGTGATATTCAACATGTAAGTAAATGCTCACATACTGGTTGTATATCTAGTGTAAAGCTATCGGATGGTCAGGAAGTTACAGGCGATTTATTTATCGATTGCACTGGGTTTAAAGGACTGTTGATAGAAAAATCACTTCATACCGGGTATGAAAACTGGAGCCATTGGCTTCCCTGCGACAGTGCTTTGGCAGTACAAACCGCGTCGACGGGCGCGCCCATTCCTTATACAAAAAGTGTGGCACATACTGCGGGATGGCGCTGGAAAATTCCGCTTCAAAATCGAGTGGGCAATGGTTTAGTGTATTGCAGTAATTATATGAGCGATGACGAAGCCAAAGACACCTTATTAAGTGCCATTGAAGGCGAAACTCTAAATGAACCAAGAATTATAAGATTTACACCAGGTAAACGTCGGTTAGGGTGGAATAAAAACTGTGTTGCATTAGGGTTAGCCAGTGGTTTTATCGAACCTTTGGAGTCTACTAGTATTCACCTGATCATGACCGGTATTGTACGCTTAATGCGCTTGTTTCCATTTGATGGAATAACCCAATCGACGGTAAATGAATACAATAATAAGTACAACAGTGAAATGGCAGCCATTCTCGATTTTATTGTGATGCATTATAAAGTGACCAACCGAAAAGACAGCCCATTCTGGGAACATTGCAATAGCATGGACATTCCGTCCTCCCTCACCCACAAAATAAATCTGTTTAAACAAACTGGGAGAGTGTTCTTAGATGACGGTGATATTTTCCGCGTAGATTCATGGACACAAGTTATGATGGGGCAAGGCGTGGTGCCACAGCAATACCATAGGGTGGCCGATGAAATGTCTGAAACCGAACTTGAGCGGTTTCTAGCCGGCTTAAAACAGCAGGTAGACAACCAGGTATCAGCGTTACCGTCTCATCAAGACTTCCTTGAGAAATACCTGTAATTAATACAGCGAATTTGATTATTCTGTTTCGCCATAAACTCATTCAATGATTAGGCTAATTATTTAGTTATTGTGAACTGCTAAGCTATAGCTAACGTTAAGCATTAGCGCCTAAATTAGTAAAGACGTTGCCAATAACGCTTACTCAGTATTGGATGTAATCGTTAAAGATGAGAGTTGGGTTCCAGCGTATATGGAAAGCGTGGGTGACATAGTGTCGAAACACGGTGGGGTATATTTAGCTAATAGCACTAACTACGAATTTGTAGAAGGTAGCGGTAATAAAGAAGCGGCGCGGGTTATTATTGAATGGCCATCTGTAGATGCTGGTAAAGCGTTTATGTCAGACCCAGCTTATCTTCCCCATTTAAAAGGGCGTCAAGCCGGCACCATCAGTAATCACTTTTTGATTGAAGGCAAAGCCTGATATTGCGTTAGCGCAGTGTCCGCGGCATTAGTGTCGCGTTGGCTCTTTAACAACACGCCGTAAGCACTATGCCGGAAGTGTGTAGATTAGTTTTCTATCCAAGCTCGGCCTAGTGCGAATGGAAGTGTTATCAATTAGCGTGGCATATTCCCAATCTGCTTTAGAATACTGCCGAAGGCTTTGCCACCATTTTTTTGAATTTGCTTATCGAAATATAAACTACCTAAAACAAAAACGGTGATGTGGCCTACCGAGCGCCATGTCGCATGGGTTTTGCCGTCGATTTCTTTCAACGTAATTTCACCTAATTGGTGATCATAAGGAAGTGGTTTTGACTTCACCACTTTATAACCCAATTTATAGGGAGGATCGTAAGCGACTATTTCTTCATGCAAGTTGGCTCCACCCGCAATAATCTCTCGCACAGCACCAAGACCATTTTGTTCCAACTTACCTTCAACAATAAGGTTGGATGCTTCCACGCCTTTAAATTGTGCATAGTTTGCATGGTCACTTAACGTGGCAAAAACAAAGTCTATTGGCTGGTCGATAATGCGCTCTACATGAATTGAAAACATCCACTGCCCCTGATGAATTTATTGTTATTGAGTACGACTGATTTACTCACTGCTTACTCAAATATAAAGCAACAGATATATAGCTCAAATAACCTCTTTTGATTTGTAACTATAGGTAGGGAAGGCGCTAAGAGTACTTATGGTAAAAGCTTAAAAAAACCTCGCGATATAGCGAGGTTTCTAAGTTTATTGTTCGATTTACCAAGCGCTAGAGAGCTTTATTCTATATTCTGAATTTTCTTACTGATTTAAATAATAATATCTAATATATTCAATATCTTGAAAGTTAAATTTATCTAGTGATTCATGAGTTAATCACCGTTAAGTCACCACTTCTTAATTGCCTAACTATATTAAAATACTCTTTGCATTTTGAATTTTCCATCGCAAGAGACGTCACCGAACTCGAAAGTCATCAACTCATCATTATTAGCGCCATGCCTGCTTTTAGGCTTCCTTACTTTAATTACAGTCTTAGAATCAGTGCTTTGTTTTTTATCTTTAATAGCGATCAAGATGTTATCAATTGCACGTGCAATTTCAGAATGACCACGATAGTTTCTGGAGTCTTTGTCGGTATGATGAAGAACTAAAACTGCTTTGTTTAGTTCTCTTAGCTCATCTAAGCAGTCGTTGTAATAGTTCCAGTCATTTTGTGATAGTTCCTCTGCTGAGCGATACAGCGAAGACAGGTTATCTAAGATGACCACTTTGGATGCTCTTATGTCTGGCATCAGTTTTTCAAAACCATCAGGGTGAGTAAGATCTGGTATACCAGATTTAAAAGACCTTTTATGAATAATTTTCAAATAACCCTTAGTTGGTCTTTTGCCTAAATAATCATAAATTAGCTTAAACCTTTGCTGTATTTGATATTTACTAAGCTCTGAATCAACAAACAGTACAGGTTCAGGCTTCGTTGCTGTCATACCAAAGCAGGGTGTTCCTGTAGCGACACATGCTGCAATATACTGTGTAGTAATCGTCTTTGCTCCTCCTGCCAATGCAGCGAGCATAGTGGCTTCACCCGATACTAAAAAGTTTGGGACAATTATATTGGGAGGTTCGATATCTGCTGACAATATCGCATTAATACACTCTCCAACACCCGAATTCCCAGGTGTGTTAGATTCTTGCTGCTCATCAAAATCAAAAGATAATTGGCTCATTCTTTTCCTTGTTAAAAATAATAATTGTTGTGAGCAAATATCTAAGATTAGGTTGTGCAAATTATTTTGATTCGAACAGTCTTTTATAAAAATCACCAAAATTTGCATCAAAGAAACTTACTAATAAGCACTCCCCCCTTTAAAGGGGGGAGTGCTTATTAGTAAGTAGAGCTTGCAAAGCTTCATAAACTCATTAGGCGAAGCATCATGAAAAAAAAAACTTTAACGCAGTTAAACAACAAACCGCGTAAGCAAAAAATAACGAAGTTGATTTTGCAGCGAGAGCCATTTGAAAAATGCAAAAGCGCATCTCAAGTCGCCATAGGCGAGCGGAGCAACCTGGTTCGGTGTATTCACCTCCGAAGTTTCCCGAAGCGGGTTGCTCCGCTCCCATAGGGTAAGTGGAGATGCGCTAATCAGTGACGTCAGTGATGGAATCAATGCCGCAGTTGTAATTGATGTATCAATGGAAACAAGGAGTTAGTGATTGTCTCCTTTCTTGTTGTATTTAAAACGATAGTTTCTCTTGCCTTCTTCTGATTGCCTGCAATAAATCAGTCCCCAGCACCTCAGTTGAAGGTAATTCGCATACCTTGCTGCTACTTAATTAAACAAGAAACAAAGGAATGTTTTATGATCACAGTATATGAAAGAGGTATCTTATCAAGATACATCCAGTCGAAATCAACACAAGCCAAGCATCAAGCAAAACTGTATTGTATGCTTGATTGGATACTCCGTTGGGGGTATACCAGTCCATCGGTATTAGTCGCATTGTGGGGGCTAGATCGCTCTGTCGTGAATAGAATGCTTCGTCGATATGTAGACGAGGGTGCTGTCGGCGAAGTGCCAGTCTATTCTTGCCGAGATAAGCGGGTATTTATATTAAAACCAGCAGGGCTACGTATGTTGGAGGATTTCCATCAGCAAGACTTCAAATATGGTGTTAAGTCTTCCGGTTTTCCTAAAAAAGAGTTAAATCATGATTTGATGGTTCAGTACCTTGTTGCTAGAGGCGTAAAGTCAGGGGAGTATCAGTTCTTTGTAAATGAATCAGAGCAAAGCAAAGACGGAACTGGACGCAAGCGTCGTCTTGACGCAATTGTTTATAATGGTGAAGAGTTAATAGGTCTTGAAGTTGAATGCTCTTCGAAAACAATTCCGTATCGTTTAGATATTATCCGTCGCTACAAAACTGCGATTTCTGAAGAAAATAAAGTGAACAGAATTTTGATGATTAGCCACAAGCGCAGATACGTCAAAGATGCTGAGCGTATTCACAACAAGCTCTTTGATGAACCAGAAAACAATCTTGAAAGATCATTTTTTGAAGCGCACATCAAGTATGTTTATAGCAAGCAGCTTATAGCTGAGCTATACGAATCGTTTTGGGCTTTCTAAGTTAGTTGAGAGGGAAAAGGCAGGTGAAGCGATATTCCGCAATCCTGCCTTTATTTGTATCAGGAAGAGACAATCAAGGCATACCGCCATAAGAAAGCTCAAAGGTGCCGAGGTTTGCATACCCAGCTTTAATATGTCATTCGTGATTGAATGAGCCGCAGCCTGCAAAAGCCGCAAAGTTAACCTGTACATCTATACGTAGTAACTATGGGGGCGAAATATTAAAACTGCTGATGTTCGGGAGTTTTAACAAATAAAAAACCGCCCAAACAGGGCGGCGATGCTAGTTTACTAACTAGCCAAAAATTGCTGATATGATTTCTTCCATACGGTTTTAGACGCATCAGAAAAGAACCCTCGCTGATCTACCAAGAATATTCGTTTGAAAGCTTTAGTGCTTACATTGTCAATGCAGTATTCCGAGATATCTGTCTCAAATAGGTGTAATACAACGTCTATATCACTAGCTCCAATATATTGGCTTTGTAAAGCTTTTGGCAGTCTAGACTGAAGTTCTTTACTGAGAGAAATGCCGTTAATGCCTGATCCACCCAAGTGCAGATAAATGCCTTGTTTCGAGTCAGGTTGAAACATCATAACCACACGCGATACATCGTCCCAAGGACTTCGAGATTGGCGTGCGTAACGTTTAAAAAACTCAATTGTATCTGTCATCATTGTTACTCAAAGTAGTTGGCCTATGAGTAACAAGGTTCATGCTATGGTAATTAGCTGGTTTTCATCATACTTTCTCGTTTTTTTTGAGCGTCACGTTAACGCTAAAGTTAAAAGTGGCTAGCTTTCGAATCTCGGCTTTCCATAGTGTGTTTTCCTTAGTAGTCAGAGCTGGCTATATATTTAGGTGATCACCAGATGACTCATATCTCAAGCGTCGGTGAAGTCATCTTACAAATAAAAAAAACAAAAAATAAATTATGATTATGCTTCACTTACCAATCATCAACCCCGCCACAACTTGAATCATCAAAGGTGTTAAAGGTATCCGAACTAGAAAAGTCGTTATCAAAGCACGAGTTATGATCAATACCATCACCTATGGAGGTCACCCCGTATGGGTTCCCATTTATATCAACACTGCCACACATTGGTGAGCCATCTACATTTACACTTTGCTCACTATTAGAAACTGAATCGTCAGAACCAAACAAGAAGCTAATTAACCCCATAAAAATCACCACTAATAACGTTAAGTTACTGACAAATTGTCGCAAAAATGCTAGGTTTTGAAAGCACTTTTGTAGTCGTTAGACGCCTACAAGTGCTTTGCTGAAGAAAAGTAAAAATAGAATTCAAAAGGGTGATATAGGGACATAGATAAACCGTTTGATTGCAATATAAATTAATCTCAAACTCATCACTAAATAATTGTATCGCTAAGCCAAACTAGACTAAGTTCAGCCATGCCTAATTATGTTCCCTACCTAAACACATCTTTACCCAATATGCGCTTATCAAGCTAAGGCAACATTGGTGATAAATAAAAGAATTACAGAGTTATGCGGCTTTCAATAAGGGCATAAGTCCAAAATACATTGACAAGTAGCGCTGTAGATGGCGAATACTTTTGGAAGACTAAAATGACAACGAACGCAAACTTCTCTCAAACTGCTACTTTCATCTGGTCAGTAGCTGACTTACTTCGCGGTGACTTCAAACAATCACAATATGGGCGCGTTATTCTTCCCTTTACGTTATTGCGCCGTCTTGAGTGTGTATTATCAGAATCAAAAGACGCTGTTGTTACACAGGCTGAAAAAATAAAGGCCATGAACCTGCCTGAAGAAGCACGGGAAAAAATGCTTCTTCGAGCGACAAATGGTTTGTCATTCTTTAATACCTCGCCAATGAATCTAGGAAAGATGGGTCAGAGTGATATTAAAGACAACCTTGAAAACTACATTCAGTGCTTCTCAAAAGATGCCCGTGAAATATTTGAACACTTCAAATTCGACGAATTTGTTGGTCTGCTTGACGATGCTAACCTGCTTTACAAAGTCGTAAAGAAGTTCGTTACTACAGACCTAAGCCCAAAAAATATATCAAATCACGATATGGGTTTGGTGTTTGAAGAACTAATCCGACGCTTCGCTGAAAGTTCTAACGAAACTGCTGGAGAACATTTTACTCCTCGCGATATTGTTCGCTTAACTACCTCTTTAGTATTTATGGAAGATGATGATGCGCTAACGAAGGAAGGCATTATCAGAACCATATACGATCCAACGGCAGGCACGGGCGGTTTTCTCTCATCTGGGATGGAATACGTGCATGAGCTGAACCCTAATGCAGTCATGCGAGCTTTCGGGCAGGAACTTAACCCAGAGTCTTACGCTATCTGTAAAGCCGACATGCTTATCAAAGGGCAGGATGTCAGCCGTATCAAACTGGGTAACACCTTATCGAACGATCAACTACCTGCCGACCAGTTTGACTACATGCTTTCTAATCCACCGTTTGGCGTAGACTGGAAGAAAATTGAAAGTGACATTAAAAAGGAGTACACCCTAGAAGGCTTTGATGGCCGCTTTGGGGTAGGTTTGCCACGTGTATCAGATGGTTCCTTACTCTTCCTTATGCATCTCATCAGTAAAATGCGAGATACACAGCCTGTTGATGGTGTTGTCAGTAATGGCGGACGTATCGGCATCATTCTAAACGGCTCACCACTGTTTACTGGTGGTGCCGGAAGTGGTGAAAGTGAAATTCGACGTTACATCTTAGAAGCTGACTTGCTGGAAGCTATCGTTTCATTGCCGACTGACATGTTTTACAACACAGGTATTGCTACTTACGTTTGGATCTTAACCAATAAGAAAAAAGACGAGCGTAAGGGCAAGGTACAGCTTATCGATGGCTCAAACCTCTACGGAAAAATGCGTAAGTCTCTTGGTTCCAAACGCAATCAGATGAGTGACGACAACATAAAAACAATCACTCACGCCTTTGGTGATTTTGAAGTCATAGACGCTCGTGAAATAGATAAACCATCAAAACAAAAATCAAATCGTGGTCGTCAGACCGCCAATGCGAAACAAGAAGCGCCAAAGACGTTTGCCAGCAAAATATTCAATACCTATGAGTTTGGGTATCGCCGTATAACGATTGAAAGACCATTACGTTTATCTTCTCAAATCACCGATGAAGCCATTGAATCCCTGCGTTTTGCACCCAAGCCTTTCAATGTAGTAATGGAGCGAATTTACAGTGAATTTGGTTCATCATGGAATCAAGATAATTACGGCGACTTAAGCCAGGTTCAGGTAGAGGTTCGAGCACTGATTAAAGCAGAATTCAGTGAGCTAAAAGAAGCGCAAATTAAAGACGTGCTGAGCAGTAAATTATGGTTGTTCCAGAAAGCGTTAATGGAAAAGGTGCAAAAACTTCAGACTAAACTAGCTGACATTGCAGGTGGTAAAGACAAGCGTTCAGATGACTTTAACCAATTCGAAATCGATTACAGCAAAGCCCTGAAAGCACTAAACATCAAATTTGATGCAAAAGAGAAAAAGCAGTTTCTGGATGCAGTAACGAACAAAAATCCAGATGCAGAAAGTGTTGTTGATAAAGCGCTGAAAGGTAAAGAAGACCCACTTTATGGTGCGTATGAATACGAAGGGCCTGTTAGCAAGTGGAAAGGCAAAGTGGTGTCGTTTAAGCAAGACGGAGACTTACGTGATAACGAAAATGTGCCGCTAGACCCAAGCATTGCAACGTCTGATTTGATCGAAACATACTTTTTAAAAGAAGTCGCGCCCCATGTTTCAGATGCATGGATTAATGCTGATAAGCGAGATGAGAAAGACGGTGAGATTGGAATTGTTGGCTATGAAATTCCGTTTAATCGGCATTTCTATATTTACCAGCCACCTCGTGATTTAGAGGAGATTGATGAAGATCTTGATGCAGTGAGCGCTGAGATTTTGCAACTTCTTCAAGAGGTTCATTCTTAATGATTGAATTTGGGAGATATTCTAAGTCTGTAGAGTCCGGTATCGATTGGTTGGGAGATATTCCTGAGCACTGGGACACGTTACGTTTAAAATTCATTTTCAATATCCAGAAACGTATAGCTGGCGAAATTGGATACGATGTTTTATCTATTACTAATAAAGGGATTAAATTAAAAGACATTGAAAGTGGTGAAGGCCAGCTTTCAATGGATTATTCTAAGTATCAGTTAGTTGATATCGGTGATTTCGCTATGAACCATATGGACTTATTGACTGGCTACGTAGATATATCTGAATTCAATGGCGTAACTAGCCCAGACTATAGAGTATTTTGTATAAGTGATAATTCAAAGTTTCACAGCAGATATTATCTTCACTTACTTCAACTTGGCTATAAGCAGAAACTCTTCTTCCATTTAGGGCAAGGTAGTGCGCATTTGGGGCGGTGGCGATTACCAACAGAGTCATTCAATAACATAGTTTATCCAGTACCTCCAATAGATGAGCAGATCAAAATTGCGAATTTTCTTGACCACGAAACCGCAAAAATCGACACCCTAATCGAAAAGCAGCAACAGCTAATTAAGCTCCTTAAAGAAAAGCGCCAAGCGGTTATTAGTCATGCCGTAACTAAGGGCTTGAACCCAAATGCACCAATGAAAGAGTCTGGTGTGGAGTGGTTGGGTGAAGTGCCAGAGCATTGGCAGGTTACGCGAGCTAAGTTTGTCTCTAAAATATTCGTACCCCAGCGTAATAAACCTGATATTAATGATTCTACTGGTACAGTTTGGATTACTATGGAAAATATGGGGCAAAAGTACATTTATGAGACTGAAAAGTTTATTTCCCCTGAATCCGCAAAAGCTGCTGGTTCTAAGGTTTTGAAAGCTCGCTCTGTAATTGCAAGTTGTGTTGGTAACTTCGGTATTTCTTCCATCAACAAGGTTGATGCTATTATTAACCAGCAGTTACAAGCATTTCAGCCTAAGAAAATCGAACCTGAATATCTTCAATCAATTGTTGAAATATCAAAACCTTATTTTCAATCCATTGGAACGGCTGCAACACTTATATATGTTAATCAAGAAGGCTTTGAGAATTTACCAGTATTAGTTCCACCACAAAATGAACAAGAATATATTTGTAGCTTTGTTGAAGGCAAAGAGGCTAAGTTTCGTGATTTAGTTGGTAAATCAATAATTCAAATTGCTTTGTTGAAAGAGCGCCGTTCAGCTTTAATCTCAGCCGCTGTAACAGGCAAAATCGATGTTCGTAATTGGAAACCAACAGATAATAAGAATACAGAGGAAGTTGAGGTAACAGCATGAGTATGGATGCAACGCAGGAACGGATTTTCCAGGACGATATAATTAATCAAATGTTGGTCAACGGCTGGCAACTAGGTCAGCCTGAAAACTACAACTGCGAATCTGCTCTGTATGAACAAGATGTTCTGGCTTTTATAAAAGAAACCCAGCCAAAAGAATGGGAGAAGTTCTGTAAGGTATTTCCTATCGATTCAGATCGCCATTTCCTCGACGCGTTGGTCTCTCAGTTAAAGAAAGCGGATATTAATGCGACAGACCAGGCGTCTAGAACCTACGGCACCTTAGGTGTTTTGCGTCATGGATTAAAGATTCGCAATGCCCGTTTTTCTCTTTGCCAGTTTAAACCAGAACATGATTTAAACCCTGATACGCTCAATCGCTATCAGCAGAATATCTGCCGTGTTGTGCCTGAGCTGGTTTATAGCCCTTATGCAACGGCAGAGCATCTTGCTGAAACGGGAAAGGCGTCTAAGAAATGGCGTATTGATCTCGTTTTATTTGTGAATGGGCTACCAGTATCAACGCTTGAGTTGAAGTCCGAATTTAAACAAGCAGTTGAGAATGCGATTAAGCAATACAAGCGAACCCGTTTATCTAAAGACCCCGCCACCAAGAAAATCGAGCCTTTGCTGTCCTTCAAACGCGGTGCGCTCGTGCATTTTGCCGTTAGCCAATATGAAGTGTATATGGCCACTAAACTCGCTGGCGATGACACATTTTTCTTACCTTTCAACAAAGGTACAAGCGAAGGTGGTGCGGGTAATGACATTCCAGAAGATGCTGACCGCTATGCCACAGATTACCTTTGGAATGAGGTACTAACGCCCGATAATCTGCTTAATATCATTGGTCGGTTCATCCATCTTCAGATTGAAGAAAAAGAAGATTGGGAGGGGCGCAAGAGTAAAAAAGAAACGTTGATTTTTCCTCGCTATCACCAGTGGAACGTTGTCACTGAACTGATTAATGCAGCGGTTGAAGAGGGGACAGGTAATAAGTACCTGATTCAGCACAGCGCAGGCTCCGGTAAATCCAACTCAATTGCATGGACAGCACACCAGTTATCTACATTGTATGATGCAAATGGTAACAAGCAGTTTCACTCCGTAATTGTGGTTACTGACCGCACGGTTTTAGATGACCAGCTACAGGATACCATTTATCAATTTGAACACGCTGATGGTGTGGTAGGTCGTATCAACAATAAAGAAGGTGATGGCTCCAAATCTGAAAAGCTTGCTCAGGCTCTGGAAACATCTCAACCAATCATCATTGTAACTATTCAAACCTTCCCGTTCGTCTTACGCGCAATTGAAAATTCTACATCACTGAAACAACGCAGTTACGCAGTGATAGCCGACGAAGCCCATTCTTCACAAAGTGGCTCTACGGCGCGTCAGTTAAAAGAAGTTTTGATGACAGACGAAGCGGACGATGATACTGAACTAACTTCTGAAGATATTCTGGACGCAACTATTGCAGCTCGTAGAGGTAGCGCTAACCTGAACTACTATGCGTTCACTGCGACACCGAAAGCTAAAACGCTGGAACTATTCGGGCGCTTACCGAATCCAGATATGCCCGCTTCAAAACAGAATAAACCGGAAGCCTTTCACGTGTATTCCATGCGCCAGGCTATTGAGGAAGGCTTTATTCTGGACGTATTGAAGAACTACACCAATTATCAGGTAGCGTATCAATTAGCGCAGAAAATTGAGGCGGCTGACAAAGAGGTTGATAGCAAGAAGGCGAAGGTCAAGCTAAATCAATGGGTGCGCTTGCATGAGTACAATATTTCACAGAAAGTGAAGGTGATTGTAGAACATTACAAAGACAACATCATGGGGTTGCTTGGCGGTCAGGCCAAAGCAATGGTGGTAACCAGCTCACGTAAGGAAGCGGTGAGATACAAACTGGCTCTTGATAAGTATGTTACTGAGAAAGGGTATCAATCGATACGAGCGTTGGTTGCCTTTTCTGGCGAAGTCGAATTCAACCCCAACGATCCTGATGCCGTTGCGTTACTTAATCAGAAATTCACTGAAAAGGGCATGAATCCTGACTTGAAGCAGGACATGCGAAAGGCGTTTGATACAGATAGTTATCAATTGATGTTGGTTGCAAACAAGTTTCAGACCGGATTTGACCAGCCAAAGCTATGTGCGATGTACGTGGATAAAAAGCTCGGTGGGGTGGAGTGTGTACAAACGCTATCTCGTCTAAACCGAACGTACCCTGGTAAAGCCGAAAGTGGCACTTTTGTGCTGGATTTCTTCAACTATCCCCAAGATATTCTCGATGCATTCCAGCCCTATTATCAAACTGCTGAACTAACGGATGTCACCAATCCTGATATCGTGTTTGAGTTATTTGAGAAGCTTCGTACCAGCGGTATATTCCTCTGGAACGAGGTAGAGCAGTTCTGTGATGCTTTCTTTACCAAAAACAAATCCAATGCCGCTATCAGCAATATCTGTAAGCCAGCAGTAGATAGATGGCAGAAACGATATAGCTCAGCCGTAGAAGCCTATTTACAGGCTAAAGAAATGTTCGAGCGAACTAAGAAAACAGGTGATGCTGTATTGATAGCTAACGCTGAA
Organism: Alteromonas lipotrueae; assembly: GCF_019249215.1. GTDB lineage: Bacteria > Pseudomonadota > Gammaproteobacteria > Enterobacterales > Alteromonadaceae > Alteromonas > Alteromonas lipotrueae. The sequence continues at coordinate 117,753 of NZ_JAESDI010000011.1, read as the reverse complement.
AACAGCTTTAAAGATTGCAAGCAAGAAAAAGACAGGCTTGAGATATTTAAAAAAGACTTGGGAAGTTTTACGCGTTTCTATGAGTTCATGTCTCAGATTGTGGACTATGACGATAAAGAACTTGAAAAGCTGAGCTTGTACGCAAGACATTTGCGCCCATTGCTGCGGGAGAAAGTCATTGACGAAGATGATATTGATTTAGCAAATGTGGTTATGAGCCATTATCGTTTGTCTAAAATTCGACAGCAGAATATTAAGCTTCAGGAAGACAGCGCTGATTACAAGCTTGAACCAAATAGTGATGTTGGAACAGCAAAAGCCAAAGACAAGAAAGAAGAGTTTATGTCTAACATTCTTGCTCGCTTGAATGAGGTGTTCATCACCGACAACCTCACTGATAAAGACATGATCAATTATGCGTTTACCGTGCGTGACAAACTCACTGAAAACGATGCTGTAATGACGCAAATTGCTAACAACACCCGTGAGCAAGCAATGCTCGGCGACTTCCCTCAAGCAATTGATGACGCCATCTTAGGTAGCAGCGAAGCCCATCAAGAGCAGATGATGCAGTTGTTATCAGATCCATCTAAAACTGCTCAGTTTGCAAGAGTGGTTTTTGATATGTTGAATGGGTTTAAAGGCCAGCAAGGTAAGCAGGAGTTGTAATGGTTCAGGATTTAGTGAAAAGCTGGTTTAGCGACAACAAAGTGAAGATCACAAGCCCAGTGCTAGGTGCTTTCATGGGAGCGTGGGTACTTTTCAACTGGAAACACTTTCTACTGCTTTTTTGGGGTAAAGGTGACCTAGAAGTTAGGCTAATTGCATTTGAGAAAGTAATTACATGGTCAAATTACAGTATTTGGTTATGGCCGTTGTTGGTCGCATTAGTTTATGCCTTTGGCTTACCCTATTTTAATGTACTAAGTCACAAGTTATTGAAGCAGGCTGAAGAGTGGCGGCACGATGAAGTTGTAGATATTGATATCATAAAAGCTAAGAAGAAGGCTGAATTAAATGAAGAGTTATACAAAGGTAATCCTGCTAATCCTTACTTGGGCAAAAAGCTAGAAGCTGAGTTGAAACAAAAAGATGCTGACGCTGAAAAAGCACGTGCAGATGCGGATAAAGCAGCCGCTGAATCCAAAGAAGCTATTGCTAACCAAGAAAAAGCAGAGTCTGAAGCACAACAAGAAAAAGCTAAAGCTTCTGAAGCACAACGTAAAGAAGAGAGAGAACAACACTTTCATGAGATTGCTAAAGCAAAGCATCATCAAGAGATAGTGAACTCGCACTTTCCAACACTTTATTTATTTCTCGATACACTATCTAAGTCATTAATGGTCGATGATCTTCATGTCTCAATAGGGCTAATGTCAGAGGCTGTAGCCACTTGCTTTGGCTTTGATGATGTTGATGCAATGCTCACTGATAATGCCTTTACAATAAGCCAATTAGAAGAGTTAACCTGTGTTGTTTATGATGATAGTCAATTGCTTAATGATTTAAAGAAAGTTATCCAAAAACACAAAGAAGTAATTGATGAAGGAGAATTATTTGACCACTTGGTTGGAATGTTTGAATTAGTAGATAAGTTTAGGTTTATTTCGTCTGATCTCATGGAGGATGTTGCGAAAGAATTTATAGATGATACTAGTAATGTTTTCGATCTAGTTAATCATGAAGCCGTTAGTGGCCCAATAGCCGATAGTAATGCTCATTCTTTTGGTGTAGAACATACAGAGTTTATTGATATTGATAAAACAACAGAAGGGTACTTCTTAGCGGAAGCCTCAGCAAATATTCAGGGCGAAATGGCTGATGATAGACCATATTCAGGACATGAAATAAGCGCGAACTTTCAGTACATATATAAACCTATTATTGGTCGAAACGGTTTTGGAGTGCCAGAAATTGAAGAAGTGTCAGCTTCTCTCGATAGAGAGTATTAAAGAAAGAGACTTCTAGAGAAACAAAAAAGTCAGCATAATCAGAATTTATTTTTTTTTGATTTGTGAGATTAAATAAGTGTCCTCTTAGCAAAATTGGACACTAAAATATGATCATTAAAATCAGAGAGCTTGAAAAACTTATTGGCATGAGTGAGTCTACTATTCGTAGGGAGATTGATGATGGCAATTTCCCTCATTCCGTTTCAATAAGCAAACGTCTAGTAGGCTGGAGAATTAAGGATATTGAGGCTTGGGAAGCTAACCTGATTTAAAAAGTTAGCATAATCTAAATTTCTTAAATCTACTTAAATACCGGAAAATTACCTCGATGAATTTATAAGGCATTGAGGTAAAAAATGGGCATTAAGCAAAAACAAGTTTTAGCTATGATAAAGGTTAGCCGTACTACCCTGTGGAGAATGATAAAATCAGGTGAGTTTCCGGAACCTAACCGAGAAAACAAACGAGTTATATTTTGGACTGAGGAGCAACTAGATACTTGGGAAGCTGGCTTGAAGCTTGTTATCTGACCGATATTTACGTACAGTTAGCGACAAGTCTGTTAGAAGTATGTGTGGATATACACAGTTGTTTTCTGTATAATTTGCAACCGTTTTAGCAACTCCACAAATGTCATAGTGAGAATGTAAAATGATTTCTGTAATGGAATTTGCTCATGCTCTAATGGATAGAGCAATAGAAAAATCAGTTACAATGTCGCATCTTAAGTTACAAAAGCTTGCCTATTATTGTCAGGGCTTGCATTTGGCTGTGCACAACACTCCTATATTCACAGAAGATTTCGAAGCTTGGCGACATGGCCCTGTGGTTGATACTATTTATCATGAGTATAAACGCTATGGTGATACGCTCATTCCGCACCAACCCAGTGAAGCTTTCTTTGACCTGACACCTGAAAACCAAGAAATGGTGGACTTTGTTCTTGACTCATTAGGGAATCTCGGTTGTTGGGAACTAGTCCATCGTACACATACTGAAGCACCTTGGAAGGATGTATATGTTCCAATGTCTTATGGTGGCGCTTCTATTACTAAGGATTCTATGAAGGAATATTTTGATACTGTCTTGACGTCAAGACAGGATGCACAACTTGCATCCGTGATGGATAACTATCTGGAAGTTAGAGAGCTTTCAAAAAGAGTACGTTTGCCTAATGAAGTTGAAACAGAAGATGACTTCTTGAATTGGATAAAGAATTTTTAGGGATAAAAATGAATCACGTAGTTGATTTTGGAATCGACTGTATAAAGCAGTTGAAGCAGTTAGATGATGACGTAATCAAAAAACTGTATAAAAACTTTATTAATCCTATTAAAAGTGGGTACACACCTGATGAGCTAGAGGGTAAATATAAGCCCAGCTGGGAAATGAAGTTTAACTCTCCTATAAAAGACGCCTTTCTTGAGCTAGCTAAAAAAGAGCAGCTTCATCACTATCATTTTGGCTATAAATTCTATAAAGATGGCTTTGATAAAAAATACTTCGGGAAAGTATCTGATGGAATTATTCATTTGAAGCAAAATGAGCTTGATACCGTTGTGGAACACTTAATTTTTGATGTCTGCCTTGAGCACCCAAGTCCTTTTAAAGTTCCTTGGGATAAAAGTAGAGTCAAAGCAGCTTAACGTTTTCATAGAAAGTCTATTTTCAAATCGGCTACCAATAATGCGCTAGCCGATTAGCCAATGTATTTAAAGCTTCAGTCCTTTCATCAAAATATCCCCATTGATCATAAACACCCTCAACGCCTTTTATTTTATGATTCAGGCATTTTTCAGCGACATTAGATACAGTTTTTAACTGTGAAAGCCTAGAGCGACAAGTTCTCCGAAGATCGTGGATGGTAAAATGCTCTTCGATTCCAGCTTCTTGCATGAGGTTTGGTAACTTGATTCCTTTTTTCTTTTGCACGCTGGATGGTATACCAAATAAGGTATTCAAAGCATGATTTATTGTATCGTCAGAAATGTACTCCCTTCTTTTCGAAGCTCGTCGAGATGGAAACAAGTATTTTGAACCACATGCCCTGACCTTTAACTCATTTAAAAAAGGCATAATCTTGTCTGGTAGACCTATTGCCAAACCAGGTGCCTTTTTCTTCGTGCGTGCTTCTGGGAGTTTCCAAATCTGTTCATTTAAATCAAGTTCACTCCATTTGGCAGCAATCAACTCGCCTTTTCTAACACCTAATGTCAGCAATAAACAGACAGCTATATAATTGTCCCTAGTGAACTGCCCTTTGTTCGACCTCATCACCGATAAGACTATTTCTATTTCTGAAAACTCCAAATTACGCGTTCTTGACTTTTCTGTTCCACCAGCATGTTTTGGCTTCAAAATTGAAGCAGGATTATTATCTAAAGTATTAAGAATTATCGCTTGCGTGAATATATGCTTACAATGATCAAGTGCGTCGTTTGCAACAGATGGCCTTCCAGAATCCTTGATTTTTTGAACAACGTTATAAATATCCTTAGAGGTCACTTGATCTATTAGAAGGTGCCCTATGTGCGGCTGAATATCTCTTCGGTATACTCTTTCAGGAATTTGTGGGTTCTCTATATTACTCCTTCTTTCTTTCAACCACTCTTGTGCAATAGCATCGACAGTCATTTTTTCAGATTGCTTCCGCACTGTTTTAGGATCTATTCCGTTTCTTATATTGGCCTTGTTATCAGAGGCTAATTCCCTAGCTTTCTTTAAGGTTATACCTCTAGGTGCTTTCCCATAAGTACCTAACGTGATTTCTTTTCTCTTTGTAGCAAAGGTGTATCTGAATATCCAAGATGCCTTGCCAGACTTTAAAGGTTTTAAATATAGATTATCATCGATAGGGTGCTTCATTTCATCTTTTGATTTGGCAATAACGCTTAGCTCTGAATCTTTCATACAAATTTCAGTAGTGGTGACTTTATGAAAAATGATAGCAGGTAGGTAATTCTAGGTCATCAATAAGTCACCGATATTTTGACGATTTATGATGTTTAATGAAACAAACTTTATAAGGTAGGGGGTTAAGAGCCCTATTTTCAAGGGCTTTGATATTTATTGACTCTTTGTGAAACACTACTCAATATTCTGGATCTGCTCGCGCATCTGCTCAATCAACACCTTAAGTTCAACCGCCGATTGGGTGATATCAGTATTAATTGATTTTGAACCAAGCGTGTTCGACTCGCGGTTAAATTCCTGCATCATAAAATCTAAACGACGGCCAACTGCCCCGCCCTTTTTAAGAATGTTGCGGGTTTCTATTACATGAGCGTTTAAGCGGTCTAACTCTTCGGCAACATCTACTTTTTGCGCAAGCATAATCATTTCTTGTTCGAAGCGGCCTGCATCTAGCTCAATTTTGGCTTCTTCGAAGCGGGCTTGTACTTTCTCGCGCTGCCACACCATAATTTCAGGCATACGGGCGGTTACTTTCTCGGCTTCTACTTCAATGGCGTCTAAACGCTGAGTGATCATACCTTTCAACGCTTCGCCTTCGGTGGCGCGTGCGCTTATAAAATCGTTAAGTGCTTGGTCGAACGCAGCCATAACATCGCCATGAATGGTGTCCATGTCGGCTTCTTCGGCAGCAATAACACCAGGCCAGCGCAATACGTCTAGCGGGTTTACACCGGTAGATTGCCCGTGAGCTTGCACCCAGTCGGCGGCGTGAAGTACTTGCTTAGCTAACGCTTCGTTAAGGTTAAGTGTGGTTACAGCAGCATCGTTAGCGGTGAAACGTAACGCGCACTCTACTTTTCCGCGCGCCAGTTTCTTTCTAAAACGTTCGCGAAGCACAGGCTCTAAAGAGCGAAATTGCTCGGGTAAGCGGAAGTAGGTTTCTAGGAAACGTTGGTTAACAGAGCGTATTTCCCATACCGCGGAGCCCCAGTCTTTTTTCGTTTCTACCCGCGCGAATGCGGTCATGCTGTAAATCATAAATAGTCCTTTTATTGCACTTTTTGCAAATGAAAGCCTGCAAAAACAACCCGCTGTCGCGCATTGTGTCATCATTATCATCAGGCAGGTTTTCTTGTATTCACTATAGTAGCCTACATTGATAAGAGTTCGATATGTTAAAAGGGCGAAAGTTCGTTTTTAACAGCTGGTATTAGTGCGTTATACTTACGCCCCAAACTCAGGCTTGTCTGCACACATATCCAATATTCCGTGTGTTACTTGCCAGAACTATTTCTTTTATAAGCATTCATCTCGTGGAGAACTCTATGCGTCCAAGCGGCAGAACCGCCAATCAAATTCGCCCCGTTACTATTACTCGTCAGTACACATGTCACGCTGAAGGCTCAGTGCTGGTGGAGTTCGGCAACACTAAAGTGTTGTGTAACGCCACGGTTGAAGAAGGCGTGCCTCGTTTCATGAAAGGCCAGGGCAAAGGTTGGATCACGGCGGAATACAGCATGCTTCCTCGTGCTACTCATACTCGAAGTGGTCGTGAAGCTGCTCGTGGTAAGCAAGGTGGCCGTACGCTAGAAATTCAACGCCTTATTGCGCGCTCGCTTCGCGCTGCAGTAGATTTGAAACTACTAGGCGAAAACACGATCACGCTTGATTGTGATGTTATTCAGGCTGACGGCGGTACACGTACTGCGTCTATCACGGGTGCATGTGTGGCTTTAGTTGATGCGTTAACGTATATGCGTAGCAAAGGCATTTTGAAAGCCAACCCTCTTAAGCACATGATTGCGGCGTTGTCGGTAGGTATTTATAAAGGTACGCCGATTGCTGACCTTGAGTACACCGAAGATTCAGTAGCCGAAACAGACATGAATATCGTCATGACCGAAACCGGTAAGCTTATTGAAGTACAAGGTACTGCAGAAGGTGAACCGTTTGCGTTTGAAGAGCTTGATGAAATGCTGACGATTGCTAAGCACGGCTTGCGCGAATTGTTCGACATTCAAAAAGCAGCACTGGCGTAAGGAGTTACCATGAAAGCGTTTCAGCGCAGTTTTATTGAATTTGCCATTGAGCGTGGTGTACTTAAATTTGGTGAGTTCACCTTAAAGTCTGGCCGTGTAAGCCCGTACTTTTTTAACGCTGGATTATTTAATTCTGGCGGCGACTTAGCAAAGTTGGGGCGCTTTTATGCCGATGCATTAGTGGATGCTGGGGTGGAATTCGACGTATTGTTCGGCCCTGCCTATAAAGGCATTCCTATTGCTACAACGACTGCGGTAGCCTTAGCCGATAGCCATCATCGTGATGTGCCTTACTGCTTTAATCGCAAAGAGGCGAAAACTCATGGTGAAGGGGGCAACTTAGTAGGTAGCCCGCTGGAAGGTCGCATCATGTTAGTGGATGATGTAATTACCGCAGGTACGGCTATTCGTGAGTCTATGACCTTAATAGAGCAGCACAAGGCGAGTTTATCCGGCGTGCTTATTGCGCTAGACAGGCAAGAACGCGGTAAGGGTAAATTATCTGCTATTCAAGAAGTCGAGCGCGATTTTGGTACTACCGTGATTGCTATTGTCACGTTAGCTGATGTGGTGACTTACTTAACTGAGCAAGACAATATGACCAATGAAATCAACGCGATAAATACATACCGTGAAACCTATGGTATCTAAGTATGGCGACTGAATTTCAACAAGCCTTTGATGAAGCCACAACGCATTTAGATGCGTTGGGGCTTCGTTGCCCAGAGCCCGTGATGATGGTGCGTTTGCAAATACGTAAGCTGGAAGACGGTCAGACTTTGTCGGTAACGGCAGATGACCCTTCAACGGCACGGGATATACCCAGTTTTTGTCGATTTATGGAACATACCCTTGTGGCATCACAAACCGATGTAATGCCGTATCAGTATGTGATCAAAAAAGGGGGGTAGGGCGCGCTTAGCGCTTTTAGTCAACTCAGGTTCGACGATATCTGGCTTCAAACCCGCAATAAATACCAAACATAATAAACCCGACTCCCATGGCAGCTAGCATGTAGAGCCCGAACGTTTGCTGGGTAAGGGTTTGTAGTGCTTGTTGCAGCCCTCCCGCTTCAGATGGGTCGTTTTTTACCGCAGATATGACAAAGAAACTGCCCACCAGCAAATACACCACACCTCTGGCAAAATAGCCTATTCTACCAACCACTTTGGTCGTTTTCCGTTTGTGACCCGTTAGCTTTGCTTGTTCAAATTTTTTGAGGAAGTCTGCTTTGTAAGCGTGTTTAAACTGCATAAAAGCAAATATAAGCACACCTGCACCAATAGCGGCAACCAAATAGGTTCCCCATTGATACTGCAGAAGTTGATGGCTTACCTGCTCCCCTTTTGAGCCACCGCTACCAGTCGAACTATTGCCTGAGTTGCTGCCAATAAGTACCTTTGCACCTAAGAACGCGGCACCAAAATAGAATAGTCCCGATACAAACAAAAACACGCGCATAATAATGTCTTTGGTTTTTGTCATATCTAGTGATTCGGTGTTTAAAATACTTTGAAGCCATCGCCACAGGGCGTAGCTCACTAATCCCGCTATTAAAATAGCTAGTAACACTTGACCAAACGGCTGTGATTTGAGTGTGACAAACACGTGTTCTTGTGTCGCTTTTTCACGGTCTGCAGCAGTAATTACCGAGGAAAGAATAAAGAGACCAAGCATGGAGTACATGATGGTTTTCGCGCTATAACCTGCGCTAGCAACGGCGGAAAGCCAGTTTGATGTATCGCGCACGGTGCGCTCCTCGTTCGTATAATTGAATTTCGTTTATTACGATTATCAAGAATCGAACCACTAGTTATAAAGGCGTGAATAATAGAAGCGTAAAAAAAAAACCTGCGCAGTGCCTCGGTAGTGCGTTTTACTTGCTATTACCTATTTGTTGTTACCACTTACGGCTTGTAACAGAAGTTGCTGCAATTGTTGTTTGCTACGAGAGCAGTTGCAATGTATGTCTGACACGTGCAAGTTTTGCCCGCTTAACATTTTTCGAAGCACTGATGCTTTAACGTTGAGTGAGATAAAATCATTTTTGTCGTGAAAGTTTTCTACTGTCATGCTGATGTCCCTCGCCTTCATGGGGTATGTTTTACGGTTGATTGGTTGTATCACTAGTGCAACGATAGCGCCTGCTGATGCTCAACTGGCATACAACCGCTACCCTGCTCAAGCGCAACTTGTATGGCGCAAATAAGCTTACATACCGAGGGCTTGCTGGCATGCAAAGGCAGTATGGCGATAAGTTGCTGGTGACACTCTTGTAGAATTTGGTGCGCTTCGTGTTTTTTATCTTCTTTGTGTAACAACGAAGATAAATACATGGCCATTGTGCCAAAGGCCAATACATCTTCGTGAATAGATTTATCAATCGTATCGGAAACCGGCTGTAAGGCGGTAAGAACAACTTTAGCGGCTTCGAAGGTTTGATAGCCAAGGCTCCTCGCCTCGTTATATTTGCCCGCTTGGTGAGCTTGCTGCGTTTGTACCTGCATAGCGATTCTGTGCTCGCGGGCGTGTGAAGGGTTTAGCTGTAACCACTTCCTGTAGACTGGGCATAACCGTTGTAAATTCATAATTTGCACCTCCTAAAAACTACATTAGTGCAAATGAGAATTATTATCAAATGTAAAATTGAAAAATTTTATCGAAGTAATTTACAAAGCAGATTAGTGCGTTAAGTGCGCATTAAATAGTGCTAGAAAAACCACTAACCTTTCAACACATTAACCGTAAACCATAAGCCAATAACCAATGCAGTGAGCACGGCGATGGCGGCAATTTTATATTTCTTAATAAGCTGCTCGGCCTTGTTTCCCGCGAAATACACTACGGCGGCTAAGCCAAAATAGCGGATGGCCCGCGCGATCACCGTGGCTAACAGAAAAAGGCCGAGTGAGAATTTGGTAGCACCTGCTGCTAACATGGCCACTTGAAAGGGGATGGGGGCAATACCTAATGTCATCACAAACCAAAAACCTTGGTTCTGCATTTGTTGTTTAACACTGTCGAATTGTTGTTGGCTGGAAAAAGTATCAATTACCCACTGGCCGAGTAGGTCGAATAAATAATACCCTAGCGCGTAGCCAAATATTGCACCCACTACACAGCCCAAGGTTGCCATTAGCGCTATCAGCCAAAGCTTATCGCGACGGGCTTGCATCAAGGGCACCATAACCGCTTCAAGAGGCACCGGCACAATAGTCGACTCTAAAAAAGACGCAAACGTAATACTGGTAAGCATGTGTTTGGAGTCTACCAGTTGCTTTGTCTTTTTCTTTACCTTTTTACCCAGTGCCATCTTTTATTTTTACTGCCTTGACGTTAATGCGGCCCTGATACCCAAAGCCTTCCTTTATTGTTTGTAAATTTTGCCGTCCTTCATTACAAAAGACACACTTTCTAAAAGCGATATGTCTTCTAGCGGGTTACCTACCACGGCCACCAAGTCGGCAAATTTTCCAGCCTCTAATGTACCTAATGTATCACTAACGCCCAGCAATGCCGCGCTATTAGCGGTGGCGCTCAATAGCGCGTCTGCTTCAGACATGCCTGCTTCAACCATTAGGGAGAATTCTTGCGCGTTATCGCCATGTGCAGAAACTCCGCTGTCTGTTCCAAAAGCAATTTTTACGCCTGCTTTGTGAGCCTTTTCAAAGGTATTTTGAATTAGCGGGCCAATTGCCGCGGCTTTTGGGCGCACTAGTTCAGGAAAGTAACCGTCTATTTTCGCTTTATCGGCAACAAATTTACCCGCCAAAATCGTTGGCACATAGTAAGTCCCTTTTTGTTTCATTAGTTCGCGCACTTCGTCGTCCATATAGGTGCCGTGTTCAATAGAGTCAACGCCAGCGACAATAGCGCGTTTCATGCCTTCTTTACCGTGCGCGTGAACCGCTACCGTCATGCCGTAATCTTTTGCGGTCTGTACAATAGCGTCTAATTCATCGGTCATAAATTGTGGGTTTTGACCGCTTTTCGCTACGCTCAATACACCGCCAGTGGCAGTGATTTTAATTAAATCTGCACCGTCTTGATAACGGGAGCGAACGGCTTCACGGACTTCTACTTCGCCGTTAACCACGCCTTGTTTAGGGCCAACGTCGGGGCGCAGTAAGTGAGATAATCCGTTGCTTGGGTCGGCATGTCCGCCAGTGGTGGCTATTGATTTTCCAACCGTGAATATACGCGGGCCGGTGGCATAACCTTTACTGATCGCATTTCGAAGAGAGACAGTTTCATGATAGCCGTCACCTAAATTACGTACTGTGGTAAATCCAGCATCTAGCGTAATTTCAGCATAGTTAGCGGCCTTAAGTGCATAGTCAGCCTCATTCAATGAAAAGCGTTCTAAATAGGTTTGAGGGCCACCATGCTGGGAAGATAGATGAACATGCATATCCATCAAGCCAGGCATTACTGTGGCATGCTTTAAATCGATAACCGTGTCTGATTCTGAGGGTGTTTTATAGCCAGACTCTACCGACGCAATTTTGTTGCCCTCGATAATAATGGTCACTTCGCTTTTAAGCTTGTCCGACGTACCGGTGAAGGCTTTACCCGCGTGCACTAAGGTTGCGGAAAAGGCAGGCGCTGAAAGAGCAATTGTGCCAAGTGTTGCCAGTCCTAAGGAAATAGCTAAGGAAGTCAGTGTCTTTTTCATGATGGTTCTTCTTATGATGTTTGAATAGACGAAGAACCAATGTAAAACACCAGTAAAGCTAACGCAAAACTTTGCGCTATTTACCGGTGCTATTTTACTTGCTGTGATATTTAAAACTGCTCGCAATCGCCTTCGCCATCTTCAGCTTCTGCCCAAGCTTTTAAACAGAGACTTTTAACCAAAGGCTTTCATCGAAGCTTAATGCTAAAGCCTTGCACCACTATTTCGTGGGCACGGCGCCAATAATGAAGGGGATAGAATTCGAGGTAACCACAAATTGCGTTTCATCACCTTCTTGCTGCTCGGTAGCGTGCTCAAGCAGTTGGTAATAAACGTTTTGGTGCAAGCGCGCCCACAAATTGCGTCTAACTAAAACATAGGGAATGGGCGTTGCTTCGGTATCTTGTAAGTCGGGGGGGGGCTTGCGTAAGCTGAGTTGTTCTGCCGAGCTCAGTGTAACGATATCGCCAGTTTGCGTGGTGAGCTCTAAGCAATCGTTATCAAAACGCCACTCGGTAATCAAAAAAGGAACGTCTTCTACGGTAATGCCCACTTTTTCAACAGGGGTAACCAGAAAATAATTGTCGTTTTCTTTTTTAAGCACAGAAGCGAACAACTTAACTAGGCTTGCTCGACCTATGGGGCTACCTTCGTAAAACCAACGGCCATCTAGCGCGATGGTTAAATTGATATCACCGCAAAAAGGCGGGTTCCACTTTTCCACCGGCGGAAGGGGGCGCGCCTTGTCAGACGTGCCCTTTAATTGCTGTTGAAATCTAGTTAGATCCATTTTCTTCAAGTAACACTTTAATTTCACGCAGCTTTGCTTTAATACGGCGCATATTGTCTGGGCCTGTACGAAGCAACTGCTTCTGCGGCTCGTTTAGATTCTCTAAACGAGGATCGGTGTACTTATAGGTAACTGAATCGGTATACACTTCAACAGGTACCGGCACTTCAGGTGTATCGAGCAACTGATCGATAGCATCTAATACCACTTCATTGAAGTTTTTATTCGAATCGCCAATTTCTGCGTATTTGTCTTGAATGTCGCCTTTATAAATATCGTACATGCCCAATAACGCTTCACTTTCAAAAGACTCAAGCATGTTTACATAAGGTGTATAGCGCTTATAGCTTGCGGCATCAATCCATTGCTTTCCAGCCTGCGAATAAACACGAAATGTTTGTTCAGGAGGCGTAAGCAACTGGTGATTGGGCGCCATTTCATCATTCGCTAAGTTGGTAACCGAGACCACAAATCGTTGTAATAAACCTTCATTCACAATCATGCGGTTTACGCTGTCGTCAGTGGCGGTAGAAATATCCAGCAGTGATGATTTTATGGCTGGGTCGCTCACATCTAACGGCTCAGGATCTGGCTCTACAGGTTCCGGCATTGGAGGGACTTCGTCTGGCTCTTCAAGCTCTAAAGGTGGCGGAGCAGGCTTAGTTTCAAAAACGTCGGGCACTTCTTCAACAGGCGCTTCCGCATCTGGCTGAATAACTTCAGGCTCGGGGGCGACGGGCTCTTCTTCTTTCGAAGGCCAAAACACGAGAGCCAAGATGACTACAATTATTACCCCGATAATAAGAAAATGGGGACCTAACGTACGCTTTTCTGACGATTCGCTCATAATATCTCCGCTGCAATAACTGATCTAATATTAATACTATCAGAGATAACACCCAATATTTGGATATCACGCAAGAGAATTGTTCTCTGATGAAGGTAATTTCCTTATTTAGAACACTTTTTAACGTAATTGGTTCGCAATTCGATCGTAATTTGTAGCAATTTCTTAGCGATAGCAGCTAGTTTTAAGAAATGTTACAAGGAGAAACTTTGGTGTCATCATTCTATAAATTCCTTAATTTTGCAGTGAAATATAAAATAACTTGATTATTTGCTACATATTATTAACAATTCAAATGGGTTTAAAATGCGTAGATATTATGACTGTCATTCTTTTTGCTATTCCTTTATTTGTTCTTCTTATCGCCATTGAAATATTTGTCGATAAGCGGAAAAAAACAGGTCACTATCGTGCAAACGATGCGATTACCAGTCTAAGCATGGGCGTGTTATCGAGAATCATGGCCCTTGGGCATCAACTTATACCGCTCACTTTCTATGTATTGGTGTTTAATACTTTTGCGTTTATCGAACTGAGTTATTCACCTTGGGTATGGATAGCTGCATTCATATTGTACGACTTCTTTTATTATTGGAATCATCGTATGGGCCATGAAATGAGTATTTTATGGGCTGCCCATGTGGTGCATCATTCCAGTGAAGACTACAACCTAACTACTGCATTGCGGCAAACGAGTGGCGCTATTTTCAGTTGGATTTTCTATCTGCCATTGGCGTTGGTAGGCTTTCCGCCCGAGATGATAATTACCGTTGGTGCACTTAACTTGATATATCAATTCTGGGTACATACTCAGCATATTGATAAACTAGGCTGGATGGAAAAATGGTTTGTTACCCCCTCGAACCATCGTGTACATCACGCCCAAAACCGTGTTTATATCGATAAGAATTATGGTGGTGTGTTCATCATATGGGATCGTTTATTCAATACCTTTATTCCAGAATTAGAAAGTGACAAACCGGTATTCGGCATTCGCGGTGCATTGAAAAGTTTTAACCCTTTGTGGGCGAATGCACAGCTTTATAGTCAATTAGCCAAAGACAGCTTTTACACCACACGTTGGCAAGATAAACTGCGTGTGTGGTTTGGTCGCACGGGGTGGCGCCCCAAAGACGTGGCCGAACGCTTTCCCTTCGAAAAGGCGCCGCTGTCCTCGTTCAAAAAATTTAATCCTGCATTGGCTGCCCCTGTTACTTTTTACAGTGTGGTGCAGCACGTTATCGTGTTGTCTATCACCGTATACTTATTGCTTTTTATTGAAGCATTAAGTGGTGCTCACCAGTTAATATTGGTGGCGACAATAGTGGCGATGAGTATCCAAAATGGGTTTGTTTTGGCCGGTTCAAAATTGGCGTTAGCGCTAGAAGGGCCTCGACTACTGATATTTCCACTGATGTGGCTAGGAAGTGGGCTTGTTATTCCTTCGGCCATATTTGGTGGCGCGTGTTTGGTCAGTATGATCATGCTCGTTAGGGCTGTGCGCTCTAGTGTGACACTCAGCAATATGGCTGAAAGCGTGTCTTCAGAGGATACCGATACTCAAGCATCAATACCATCGTAATGAACCTGTTTATCCCCAGCACCGTAAGAAGCAGCGTAAAAATTATCAAAAAAGTCATCGGTTGATTTACGTGCGCTGAGGGGCGGTTATGCACAAGTTTCTATTTACCCATATTGAAGGTAAGTCTTTAAACATCGATTATCTTGAAGTTCAGTCGTATGAGATGAACGTTTATTTGGTCTACCTAACCGTGGGGGACAAAAGCGGCATGGTGTACGACAAGCAAGACCGACCCATGCGTTTTTTCAGTACAGGCCAAATACGAGAAGTATTTTCTCACTGCACTGTCCAGCAAGCCGTTATGAAACACGACTCCCCCTATGACGAAATGATTGGTAACCCACCCAAAAGTGCAGAACAAATGGCGTTACCATTTAGCATGCAGTTGCCTTATTAGTTACTTACGGTGCTAAGGTGATATTTGGACGGCCGCCAAGGCGTTAGGTCAGGGCTGTAATCTCAGGGCTTTAGCCAAGGCTCTGCGGCGGCGCGCATATTAACTTGTGTGCCTAATCGCTTAGCCAACATGTACAGCCCCCCTAACTTGCGATGAATAAACAATGCATCAACTGGCGGTGTGTGCCAAAAATCATGCTGCATGGTTAACGCCACGCCTTTGTCGTGCAGTCTTGGCAACAGGTCGCTATTGCCGAAATCGTAGGGGCCGTCTTCTCTAATTGCTTCACACGCTTCCATTCCCAATGCCACAACAAGATCTTGCTGTGCAACACTGTGTTCTTGGTTTATTAAGCCAATTTGTAGGGCAGCGTGTTGCATGTCTTGTTTATTACCGCTGGCAGCACTTTGAAGCAGAGCTTGGTAGCCCATCGCAATATCGTCTGGTACTTCACGCGTTGCCCCGAAGTCTAGTAATACCCATTGCTGAGTATCTTCTTTGTATCGATAGTTGGCTAAGTTCGGGTCGCTTTGAAGTAGCTTAAAGCCAAATATCTCGTTAAAAAATAATTGGAATAGTGACGTCATTAACTTGTTGCGAGTTTCTTGGGGAGCGTTCATTGCAGCATCAAGGGGGCTAGCTTCAATAAATTCCATTGTCAGCACAGAGTCTGTTGTTAATTGTGGATGAACACTGGGTATTACAAATTGGGTAGCGAATTCAGCATCGTTATGCTGCGTAACCGCGTCTTTATAGCGCGATAGCATGCTGGCTTCGCGGTGATAGTCGGCTTCTTGATGAAGTTGAATTTTTGCTTCTTCTAACAGCGGGCCAATATCTAACGAACTCGGCACCAAACCTGTGAGTTTAATCAGTGTTGCTACGTTATCAACATCGCTACTGATACTTTTACGTACACCAGGATACTGTACCTTTGCGGCCAGCATTTTCCCGTCCATAGTAATCACTTTGTGTACCTGACCGATGGAAGCGGCGGCAACGGGCGCATAGGAAAAATACAGCAAGTCATCATGCCAACTTTCTCCCCATTGAGCCTTTAGCGTGGTATCTAATTGGGCTTTTGGCATAGGATCGGCATCTTCCCTTAGCCTAGCTAATATAGTAGCGAGTTCTGGCGGTAAAAAGTCGCCCGTATCCATAGAGATAAGCTGACCTAGCTTCATGGCGGCACCGCGCATGGTGGCGAGCTGATCGGCAATGTTGGTAATATTTTTTGGTGTCAGTAACAATGCGCTAAGTGCAGGGCGTTCGCCCTTAATCCATTGGCTGGCACCATTAGTAACAACATTACCCGCAATTTTGCCTGCCAAAGCACCTAGGCGCCCTACTCTCCCAATTCGAGAAGACGGTACTGCTCGCGCTTTTCGTTCATCGGTATTTTTTGCCATGAAGTAACCTTGGAAGCCTTTAATCTTTTATGAAACGCGGGCAGCCCCATTTAATGAAGACCACCCTGTGAGACCCAATCTGTGAGGTCCAACCTATGGCATCCAGCCTACGAGTACCAAATTATCTTAGTACTTATACGCTAAAGTGTCGTTGGTCGATTACTTCTTAATTTTTTGTATATTGCTTAGTTAAATAGTGCTGCATTGAGGTGTTACGAAGCTCTAGCTACGCTACTGGGGATTAAACTACCGATGATCACACAATTAGCTCTCAAATTACCGGTGCTCAATATAGGCGTTTAGACTATCTGAGCTACCATTTGTAGTATAAGGCCAACTACGCTGCCTATTGCGAACCCTACCCAGCCATTTCTTGTCATATAGCGAAATAATGCCGCGCCAAATATTCCACACCATAGCATGGCTGAATATACCGCTATCATGCCCTCACCCGTACCGCTGTTAGGTAAAAACATCATCACAATGAAGGTAAGTGCCATGGCGCCGCTAAGTAGCACCCACATAATATTCTTGTTATTGGAAAACGCATTGGTGGTTGTATTATCGCTCATGGAAAGTCCCCATGGTGTGAGTTAAAAGCATGCCCTTACTTGTCCCTTTTTTATAAAAATCGACATTCATTTATTAATATAAACCGATTGTTCTAAAAACTGGGTATTAGGTTAACTTAGGCGAGATTAACGCAAATGGGAATAAGACTTCAGGGGGATATAAAAAAGCACTGCGAAGTGGCAGTGCTTTAAATCAGTAATAGGAAGTTGAATAAAGATTAAGTAACACGTACATAATGCGCTTAGTGCATTAATGATGGTCGCTAGCAAATTCCACTTCAAGCAAGGTGACGTTGTCGGTGAAGGTCAGGGTTTTTAAAGGCCCATTCCCTTCTACGTTTAACGTATTAACTTGCGTTGGCCACAAATCACGTAAGGCATCGTGACGAATCATCAAACCATCTAACTCTGGCGGTTGAGCGGTTTCTTGGTACACCCAAAAGTGATTACCATCCAACTCAAAACCGACCAAACCTAAGTCTAATGACTTTTCCTCACCGTTTAACAACGCAAAATGGTTGCTCACGTAATCAGCGAAGGCTTGTTGGGTTTTCTCTTCTTCCATAATATCGGCGTGCTTATCAAACAGCACTTTTACAGCATGCTCGGCATCGTGCAGGTTAAAGCGGTGCATTACTTCAATGTTTTGCGTTCTAGGGTTGAACAACACTGTTGTGATAGCGGCTTTAACTTGGTGCGCGTTAGCCCAAGTACTGAATAAACCGGTACATAAAAAAACAGCCACAAGCAGCGCCGTTAGGCTCTGCTTGTGGTTTTTAGCAGATAACTGAAAAGGCATAACCTTAGTTGTCATCTTCGTCTTCGTCATCATCGTCGGTCTTTAGCTCGGTTTTTACGTCGTTCATAAGATCG
This sequence comes from Alteromonas lipotrueae, assembly GCF_019249215.1. GTDB lineage: Bacteria > Pseudomonadota > Gammaproteobacteria > Enterobacterales > Alteromonadaceae > Alteromonas > Alteromonas lipotrueae. The sequence goes on along the minus strand of NZ_JAESDI010000011.1, from coordinate 99,704 downwards.
CGATACTCGTAAGTGTTACGAGGCTTAGACTTGTACGCTTCAATACGTGAAGGAATGATTTGACGCGGATAATGGTTGTTTTCAACATCTACGTCTGCGGTTTCCCAATGTGGGTCAACCGTTACGCTTACTAGCTCTTTGCCTTTTTCAGTGACAATCAGCTTGCTTACCGCTTTCGGTGTACGACGCCAAATTTCAGCAGGAATACGCATCTCTTGTGTAGTGCCATCCTCGAATGCTAGCTCAAGAATAATCGGCATAACCAAGCCGCCCTTGTTGCTAAAGTCGAGCACGTAGTAGTTTTTGTCCTCACGTACCGCACGTTCAAACGCTTTACGTTCCCAAGGCTCAAGTTTCTTCAAGAAACTACGGTACTTGTTGCGCTCTTTGTTAGTTACTGTGTAACGATCGTTTTCGTCATAGAAATCTTTGATATCTTCGAAACGGTCTACCCAAAGCTCTTTCCCTTCTTCTTTATTGCGAATATCGGTAAGTGACTTTGGTTTATCAAGTTCGGCTTCACGCTCACGGGCGAAATCAATATCAGGATCTTCAGTGTTCAAACGAAGCTTGTAAACGCTATCTAGGCTGATATCAACGTGATCGGTAGTATAAAACCAACCGCGCCAGAACCAATCTAAATCAACACCAGAAGCTTCTTCCATAGTACGGAAAAAATCAGAAGGTGTAGGGCGTTTAAACATCCAACGCTGTGCATATTCTTTAAAGGCGAAATCGAACAAATCACGGCCAAGAATGGTTTCACGAAGAATGTTTAGTGCGACGGCTGGCTTGGTGTAAGCGTTAGGACCTAGTTTAAGTACCGAATCAGACTGGGTCATGATAGGCACTTGTGTTTCAGATTTCATGTAGCTGACAATGTCGCGAGGCTCAACGCCCCATGGAATGGTTGGATCCCATTCACGTCCAGCAACCCCGTCTAGGAAACTGTTTAAACCTTCGTCCATCCATGTCCACTGACGCTCATCAGAGTTTACTGTCATTGGGAAGTAGATATGACCGACTTCATGAATAACTACACCAATTAAAAAGCGCTTTTCAGCCAAAGAATAAGTACGAGAGCCATCATCGCGAAGCTCGGTGCGTGGGCCGTTGAAGGTAATCATTGGGTATTCCATGCCGCCTACAGGTCCATTTACAGACTGGGCTACAGGATACGGATAATCAAAACTAAAGCGGCTGTATACATCCATAGTGTGGATAATAGATTCAGTAGAGTACTTTTCCCAAAGTTCACCACCTTCTTTCGGGTAGAAAGACATCGCCATCACTAGTGGTTGCGTATCCCCACCTTGCTGGTAACCACGGGCATCCCACATAAATTTACGTGATGAAGCCCATGCGAAATCACGTACGTTGTCGGCTTTAAAACGCCATGTTTTTTGCTTGTTGGTACCCGCTTTTTCGTTCTCTAGCGCTTCTTCAGCCGTAACCACGAATACAATTCGCTCAGCATCTTCCGCTTCTTTCAAACGTTTACGTTGCGTGCTAGTTAACACGTCGTCAGCGTTTTGCAATACACCGGTAGAAGAAACGATATGATCGGCTGGAACCGTAATATCAACTTCGTAGTTACCGAATTCTAAGGTGAACTCACCACGGCCAATAAACTCTTTGTTTGTCCATGCTTCGTAATCGGTATAAGCCGCTAAACGAGGGAACCATTGGGCTAGTAAGAAAATATCGTTACCGCCTTCACGTTCGTCATCTGGGAAGTGTTCGTAACCCGCACGAGCAGAAACGGCATCTTCTTCAACAATATTGAACGCAAAATCGATATCGAAAGTGACGTTGTTTTTAGGTTGAAGAGGTTGCGCTAAATCTACACGCATTAGCGTACCAACGATAACGTGGTGTAAATCGTTACCTGCGCTGTCTTGCACTCGTGAAATGGTGTAACCCAACTCGTTATCGTCAACAAACTGCTGGCGGCGAAGTGCTGCCATGCTCAGTTGAGCAGGCTTACTGCCACTGGCTGTTTTCGTTGCAGGGCCTCGGTTGCCTATGCCACCAAACGTAGTGGTAAGAGCTGACATAGAATCGTCGCGGAATTTATTCTGATCCAATTGGATCCATAAATACTTCAACGTATCGGGTGCATTGTTGTGATAAGTAATGGTTTCACTGGCTTCAATACGGCGTGTATCTTCAATCAGTTTAACGTCAATTTTGTAGTCTACTTGTTGTTGCCAGTATTGATGACCCGGCTCACCCGCTGCATTTCGATATACATTGGGGGTAGGAAGTGATTCATCTAGCTGACGGAACTTATCTTCAAAATCGCCTTTTGTTTGATTTATTGCTGCGTTGGCGAATGGAAGATAAATCAGCATAGACAACACTGGCGCAAGCCAGAAAAGATGTCGTTGGTGCTTATTCATGGAGATTCCCGGTTATTTTTATAATAAAATAAGCGAACTATTATATAAGCCCTTTTACTTTTATCCCAGTTTTTGGCCGTAAACTCGCCCTATTTTAACGCAAAAAACTGTAACATAACGTTTGTTTAAAAAGCGAAGTGTCGTATTCTTAACCCCTGTTTTCTTGCATCATCTTCTTATGAACCGTCTCAATTGGCAGCGTGCCGTAATTAAAGTAGGTAGCGCCCTTATTGCGCCAAATGGCGATGAGTGTAGCGCCCGATTTTTATTGGCATTAGCACGCTTCATCACGATAAGCCGTGAATCTGGCAAAGAAATTATTTTGGTTTCCTCGGGCAGCGTGGCAGCAGGGCGAAGCAAAGTGAAAATTCGCCACAATGCATCTATTGCCGAAAAGCAGGCGATGGCCGCCATTGGTCAAACCCAAATGATGGCAAACTGGCAACGCTTTTTCGACTTTCCTTGTGCGCAGGTTTTACTTACAGCCGACGATCTTCGAGACCGCACTCGCTATGTGAATATTAAAAACACCCTAAGAGAACTACTAAATCATAATGCGCTTCCCATTGTTAATGAGAACGATACCGTCGCCGTGAACGAGCTAAAAGTGGGTGATAACGATAACCTTGGTGCATATACCGCGCTCGTCGCTCAAGCCGATACACTGATTATTTGTTCCGATATTGATGGGTTGTACACGGCTGATCCCCGTAAAGATCCAAACGCTACATTAATCAGTGAAGTGCACAACATCGATGAATCGATTTATAAACTCGCTGGTGGTGCGGGTACTTCAGTGGGTACAGGTGGTATGCAAACAAAAATTGAAGCGGCAGATAAATGCACCAGTAGTGGTATACAAACTATTATCGTGAATGGTAGAAAAGGGGCGTCTTTCGATGCCATGCTAAACGGTTCTATTCCTGGCACCTTATTTCATGCCAGCAATTCACCTAAAAAAGCACGACGTTTATGGTTAACGCATACGCTTAAAACGTGTGGCCGTATTCATGTAGATGAAGGTGCGAAAGCCGCTTTGGTTGACCGCGGAGCATCATTGTTACCTTCAGGTATAACGAACATAGAAGGTAACTTTAACCAAGGGGAAGCAGTAGAAATTTGCTTTGAAGCCCAAGTTATTGCCAAAGGCTTGGCCCTTTATAACGCTCGAGATTTAATACTGATAAAAGGGAAGAAGTCGCAGCACATCGCGGATGTGTTAGGTTATGAAACGACCGACGTGGTTGTACATCGCGACGATTTGGTATTGCTTTAGTTTCCACATTTTTAACTTTTGGGATAACGCCACGCATGACAGACATTACTCCATCGCTCAACGATTACCCTTATCACCTTGAAATTGCCACTCGCTGGCAAGACAACGACGCCTACGGTCACATTAATAACGTGATGTATTACAGCTTTTTTGATACTGCTGTAAATCGCTTTTTAATTGATGAAGGTGGCCTTAATATTCAAGAAAGTAGCGCTGTTGCTTATGTCGTTAGCAGTCAATGCCAATACATTGCTCCCGCCGCCTACCCCGAAACAATTTACGTTGGGTTAAGGGTAATAAAGTTAGGACGAAGTTCGGTTACTTACGGTTTGTCGGTATATGCCGGTGACGCCAAACGCCGCGTGGCGCACGGTCAGTTTGTACATGTATTTGTCGACAGACTCTCTGACAAAGCAGTGCCTATACCCGTTAATATAAAAACCGCCCTTGAGTCTATTTGCGAGTCTATCGGCGAGGTAGTCAATCAAGGAAATGCCGGTGGCCAATAGTCAAGCCGCCCAAGCAGGCACTAAAAGCACGAAAAAACATACTCATAAAAAGCTAACAGGGGTTTTTCTTGATGCTGAAACGTTTAGTGCAGATTTACTGAATTCAGACACATTAGATACGTCATTGCTCAACAACGTAAATGTTGAGCTAACTTGCTATGACAACACCCTTCCGGAAGAGGTCGTTGCCAGAATAGCGAATGCCGATATCGTACTTACCAACAAGGTAGTATTAGATAGCGAGGCGCTGCAACAAGCCAAGGTGCTAAAGTATGTGGGTGTATTGGCCACAGGTACTAACAACGTAGATACTAGTTACTGCCAAACGCACAATATTCCCGTGCAGAATGTGGAAGGTTATGGCACCGACAGTGTTGCCCAGCATACTTTAATGTTGCTCCTCAATTTAGCCACTGCGTTTCCTCAGTATCATAACGATGTAAACCAAGGTAAATGGGCAACATCGCCGCACTTTTGCTTAACCGAGCATCCCATTGTGGAGCTTGCTGGAAAGCACGCGGTTATAGTAGGTCATGGAGAGTTGGGAAAGCGAGTTGAAGCGCTATTTATCGCAATGGGTATGAAGGTGAGTATTGCAGCGCGGCCAGGCGGCGTTTCTTCAGAGGGGCGCATCGATAACAAGCGAGACACTCGACCTTCATTAGAATCATTATTACCTATCGCCGATGTGGTTAGCCTGCATTGCCCACTAACGGATGATAACTACCACCTTTTTAACGAAAGTCGATTGTCGTTGATGAAACCTACCAGTTTTCTTATTAATACCGCCAGAGGCGGGCTAATTGACGAAGCCGCGCTGGTGGATGCGCTTAAATGCGGAAAAATAGGCGGCGCGGCGGTTGATGTTATATCTCAAGAACCTCCCCCAGCCGATCATCCATTGTTAACGGGTACTATTCCCAATCTTATTGTTACCCCTCATACGGCGTGGATGGCGAATGAGTCTCGTCAGCGGCTGTTTAACATGGCTATAAACCATCTAATTCAGTTTATAGATGCTCAACCATGAGCAATGGTGTGCTATTTGCCATTTGTACACTCATTTGGGGTTCAACCTGGATAGCCATTACGTATCAGATAGGGCACACCGCTGAAACCCTGGCCGTAGCATGGCGCTATACGTTAGCTGCATTGTGTTTAGGGCTGTTTTGTATAGTGCGCGGCTTGCCGTTTAAGCTACCGCTGCACATACACATTAAAATGGCTGGAGTAGGCTTCTTTCTATATTGCCTCAACTATACCCTGCTATATATGGCGCAGGCGCATATTATCAGCGCGTTACTCGCTCTTATGAGTTCCAGCATTATTTACTTTAATGTGGTACTTCGGCGGTGGTGGTTAAAGCAGCCTATTCGTTTAGAAGTGGTGGTGGGCGCTACGTTTGGGCTTGCGGGTATTATTTGCTTGTTCGTGCCTGAGTTTTCAAAAGTATCGATGGACGCTGCGTTAGCGGCTGGCCTTTCTATTGCGTTTGTTTCTTTTTTCAGTGCATCAATTGGTAACGTTATTTCAGAGCGGATCCTCACCTCGGGCACACCGGTTATTCAAATGAATTTTTACGCCATGAGCTATGCCATGATGATGCTCTATGTTACCGCGTGGTTCACAAACGACACCTTGGTCATTCCTACTGCCCCTGAGTTCTATATTTCGTTGCTTTATTTGGCTATTTTCGGTTCGGTGTTGGCGTTTGGCTCGTACATGAAGCTACTAAAGCAAATAGGCGCAGACAAAGCGGCTTATGTGGTACTGGTTTATCCCATTGTGGCACTTGTTATCTCCACTTTTTTTGAAGGTTATAGGTGGAGCTGGCTGTCTGTACTTGGCGTAGTAGTGGTGCTGGTGGGCAACGCCATAGCGATGGGTAAAGTACCCATGTTTATGCGTCGACCACCCCTAAGTAGTTAAGCCTTACTTAAGTGCATTTATTTTTTGATTAAGCTCGAATGCGGGCTCGGTCACTATAGCTTCGAGTGTTTCTACCCGTTCAATCAAGGCCTCAATTTGCTTATCTTTTTTCTCAATAAGCTGTTGTTGCTGTGTCGCTTTACTAGCAATGAAAGGATTGCTACAGGTGCCGTTCATCCAGTCGTTGAGGCGCCATTGAAACTTGGCATCTAAGTAACTTGCGCCAAGGGCGATAGTGGCAATAAAACCAATAAGTAAAAAAATGCTTAGCGTAGACATAGTGTGCTCCAAGGTAAAAGTGTTGTAACCGATGAAGGTGCTTTCACCACCCTCTTCATCATTACTAGTCTTTGGCTTTCAAAAAAAATTACAGATAGATGTAATTTTTTTCGCTAGCCCCAGACTATACAAAATAAGCACGAATGATTTCTGTCAAAACATGCATGTTAGAAAAGTAAATGAGTGGCTTTTACCGTAATAGTTGGCAATGCAGCGCAGTTAATAATAAGAAATACTGAGGACGAGAGATTGGGGCAAGGATTTGAAGATGTGTTTGCGCAGTACGGCAGTTTATTAAGCCGTGTCGCAAACAGTTACGAGGCTAACCATGCGCTACAGCAAGAGTTGCTACAAGAAATAGCCATAGCTGTGTGGCAGGGGCTTACTCGTTTCAAAGGCGATAGCAGTGTAAAAACCTATATTCTAAAAATAGCCCATAACCGCGCCGTTACTCACGTGGCCAATCAGGTGAAGCGCATCGACACCGACGAGTACAATGATGACGTTGTTATTGAGCAAGCGTCGCAAATTTCCCCTGAAACCGCCACCAGCCAGCAACAATCGCTATCGCGATTACTCGTTAAAGTACGCGCTCTCGCGGTACAGCCACGCCAAGTACTTACCCTTTCTTTAGAAGGCTTATCTTACGATGAGATTGCAGATATATGCGGCCTCACTAAATCGCATGTAGGGGTTATTTTAAAGCGTGCTAAAGCAAGTGTATTGGAAGGAAACTCTGATGAATGATAACAACAAAAGCGCTGATAATAGCCGTGACAATGACCTTAGCGCGCTATGGCAAGCCCAACCCGTGTCGAATGTAGATGTGGAAGAGGTGAAAAAAACGTTTAAAAGCCAAATAAGAAAGCAGCGACTTTATTTTTTAATGGATTGTTTGTCATTGGTGCCAGGCATTTGGATTTTTATACATTACTGGGAAGAGCTTCCGGTTGCAGCTCGCGTCTTGTATTTTGGTCTTATGTCTCTCGTTATCCCTTTGCTTGGCTATCAGCTTTGGCTTAGAAGAGTGGCTGCGTTTGGCAGTAATGCGCAAACTAGCAATCATGTACAACAATTGAAAAAGCAGTTTAAAAACAATGCACGTATTGCCTTTATTAATAAACACTCTGCCTGGGTAGCCGTATTTATTGTTATTGCGTTTAATACCATTTTTACTTTGGCTAAGGCAGCTGAAGAAAGGGAGTATGGGGTAGTACTGCTGGTAACGGCAATCACCGCTGGCATCATGGCGGTGTGGTATGTTTGGGCCCATCGAAGACAGAAGCAATTTGAAAAAAAGCTAAAGGCATTAGAGGATATGAGTGACGGTGGCTAGCTATTCGTGAAAGCCTATCGAATGGATGTCAACCAACAAAGACCATTAAAAACGATAGCCATATTCTTATTCAGTTGAAGAGTGGCGAATTCTATTGACGAGTAATACGGAGCCTGCCGACCTCGTCAATATTAGTTATCTAATTTTTGCTGTTCGCGGCTTTTGGGGTAGCAGCTTCACCGTTACTGGTATCGCTGCTTTCATCCTTGCTAACAACATCATCGTCTTTCTCTTCACCTAAGAAGAATTCATAATATAAATCTAAAGCGAATTCAGACTGATCTTCAATGGTGGTTTGTACCGCTTCTAAAAACAAACGAGGCAGCAAGCGGTATCGCAATGCTAAATCGGGTGGTTCTTGCCGACGGCGGAGGGTGCTGCTTGAGTCATTGTTGCTTAACCCCACATCCACGTTGTATTCAGCCGTTAACCTGTCGTTAATCTGGCCAGTTACAGATAGTTTGTTCTCGTTAGTGCTTAAGCTGAAATCATCAATACCTAATGCTTTGCCAACTTGGCCAGTTAAGGTTTTGGTATTTGAAAGCCCAAAACCCACTAGCAATGCAGCGTAGTTAGGATCTTCGCTTTCAGCGTCTGGCCCCGACCCTGTAAGCAGGTACGAGAGTACGTTTTGCTGATCCATGGCAGGTTCAGAGAACAAATTAATACTAGGAGAATCGGCTGCCCCGTCTATCCTAATGCCGGCAATCACATCATCGTCAGTTTTATCTGGGTCGCGAATGGCTTCAATCAGCAGCATAGGCTGATCGATAGGACCATTAAACTGTACTTCACCCGTTTGAATAACAAGTTGCTGACCATAGGCGTTATAACGGCCGTTGAGTATTTGTAAATCACCAAATCCCACCAAGGCGGGTTGGTTATTCACTTTTACACCACCGTGTAAGCTTGCCGTTAAACCAAATGCTTCCAGCTTCACTTCACCGGTTTTAGCTTTATCAATATTGACCATCACAGACGCATGCACAATATCAAGGGGCTCTTCTTTGGGGGGTTCGCCGCGAAGGTGAACATCTTTAGACGGTGACACCGCGCTTTCAGGTAGCGACTCAACTTCTATTCGCGCCCACGGTATATTTACACTGCCTGTTACATCAACCTTGTCAGCGGTAGCCGCTACTTTCAAATCTGGCGATACCCGTAAACGCATATTGGGCTGGCGCACCTCAAATTTGTCACCTTTCAAATTAATATTCGCGCTTGGTACATCAGACCAATTGAGATCGCCGTTTAGCGCCCCTTTTCCACCGCCCAGCAAAAACGTGCCGTCGAAGTTGGCTTGTTGTCCGTTTAACGTAATTGATTGAGTCCAGTTTTCTAATGACACTGGCGTGTCCTGAATATCAATGGCGCCGTTTTCTATTTGTAATTCACCCGTGAGGTCTGGTGAGTCGATAAACCCAGCCAATGTGATAGTGCCATTCATCACACCTGTGAGGGTGCGAATAGCTGGAGATAAAGGCTTCAGTGGCGCTACATCAATGTTAACCAGTTCTAGGTTACCGCTAATGGGTTTGCGCGTTTCAAAGGGAGACGTATTTACATTAAGGGTGGCATTACCTAAATCTTCACTGTTAATAAGCGACTGGGACTTAAGCTCTCCTTGCCTGAACGTTCCTGTTGTTTCCACAGAGTTAACCGTTATTGCTAGTGGCCTTTCTTTTCCTAACTGCCAGGTGGCAGGTGATAAAGACGCCGTAAAAGTCGCATCGATAGGATCGGCTTGAGAATATTGCCCTTGGGTTTTCATCGATAAGGTTGCCGGTGCGGCTGCCGCTATCATATCTGGCGCAAGCTCGTATGCCCATAACCCCACAGGTAATGCCTTGGCCCATACATTCCACTTCGCTTTATTCTCTTGGTAGTTCAAGCTGGTGATACAAAGCTCACCATCTTCCCTAGAGTGCCAGCAGTGTTCGCCCACGCTTGCGCTAAAGGGGGCGCTGCCTATATTTAGCGCAAAAGGAGAAGATAACGCCCATTGCATGTTTGCGAGCTTTAGTTTGCTCTGTTCTAACTGTCCTGCCCATGTGTTGTCTTGCCATTTTCCTGCAACGCTTAGGGCAACACTATGTTCCGGTATGGTTACATCAAGGTCGGCCTTATGGTCTGTGTATGAGCCGTCGATGACAAGCTTGCCGTTGATTTCGCCTTGTTGGGCTACTGCGTTTGAAAGCGCTGGCGACACCGTAATATTTGAAAAATTAAGTGCGCCGGTCGCAATAGGGTTAGTCCACGGACCGGTGGCTTTTATGTTGCCAGAAATCGCTCCAGCTATTTCAGGGTAAAGGTCGGCAATGGCCGCTACATTAAGGCCAATATCGGCGTTGATATAGCGTTTGTTTAGCAGTTGACCTATAACATCAATTTTATTGTCGGCTTGCTCTACGGTAAGTGAGGCAACAAGCAAGTCGCTGGGGCCGGAATAAACGAAAGCGCCCGCTACTGAAAAGGGCTTGTTTTGCAAAATGCCTTTAAGATCTAATTCCCGAATACTGACGTGGGGGCCTTTTTCTGTGTACTGCATCACACTGGTAAAACCGCCCTCTAATTGCGCTGGCGCGTACTTGGAAAACTGAACACCAGAGACATTGGTAAAAGTGGTGTTTCCTTCCCAAGAGATAGCCTCATCTAAATACAAGGTGCCGGTATTACTAATACTGCCTTCCAATGCTTCAATTTTGGCCTCGTTCACAAAAATATTATGTTCTTTTAGCACCACATTTAGCGCCACAGGCACCTTGCCGATATCAGGCAAGGTAGCTGCAGCGCCGCCATCTAAGAGGTAGTCGCCCATGGTGCCATTAAGGGTTAGCGCGCCATCGTGTAAGGTGCCGGATTTCATGGTTGGTAAGGGTTGTTTTTTCCACGTTGCGCTAAATGAAATGGGCAGGTTGTCGCTAAGTACATCGGCTGACAAATTCACTTTTGCATTCATCGCCCCTTCAGTTTTAAGGTCAGCTTCAAGTGCTGCTAACGACCCTGATGCTTGAAAGTCTACTTGCTGCTGGTTGTCGCTTATAAGGCCGCTACCGTTCAGTGAAACTGACAACGGATAGGCACCATCTAGGGTAATGGCTATGTCACCACTAAGTGTTCCTTGAGGGTGTTCCACATTCAAATTGGCGAGGGACACACTGGCATTCGCGAATTCAAAATCCTCAAAAGCGAATACCGATAAGGTTTGGGCTGAATCGCCTTGGTTTAATGTGCCATTGGTCAATGAAAACTCACCGATTTTTATTGGAATAGGCGATGAAACCGTCGGCAGTTCTGGAGCGGTGTACGATAGCGAATAGGACTTTGGCAGTGATTTGTTAGTGGCACTATTGTCAGTACGACTTTCAGGTGCATTGTTAGAGTTACTAGCATAAGTCTCAGAGGCAGCATCACTATTGTTAGCGTTACTTGAACTGGCTGTCGCTTGAGAGGAAACTTCATCTTGATGAAGGGTAACGGCTAAATTTTCAAGCGATAACGATGAAATCGCCAGCGTATCGTTACCCAAGAAATCATCTAAGCTTAATTTTCCTAATTCAACCGTCTCCCCCGGCATTTTTAGCGCAAAGCGCTCAACCTTGGCTAGGCTTACCTCAATAGGTAAAGGCAGCGTAAAACTTCCTGTTTCTTCGGTTGATTCTGCTTTCGGTGAAGTGCTTAATTGCTCAACAATAATATCGTTGGCATTCATTTCGTTCACGCAGACTCTAGGTTCAAAAATACAGCGCCACGTGACATCAAGGTACACATAGTCAGCGTGCACCCGCCACTGTGCATTTTCCCACTTTACATGTGAAATGGTGATGTTGTCAGCAAGGCCGCCCTCAATGCTCTTAATACTTAGCCCATTCACTAGGTTATTGGCAATAACGCGAATGGTCGGCCCACCTAATGGACTAATTAATAAACCATAAACAAACACTACGATAATTACAGGCGTTAATAGAATGGTTGAAATCGTTCGCTTTCTCATAACTCAGGCCCCAACATCAGGTGCAGTTGCCATGTCTTTTCATCTGGCGCAAAGCCTCGGGCTACGTATACCCGAACTGGACCTATGGGAGACAGCCAGTGAAACCCCGTCCCCACGCTGTAAGTTAATGTAGTATCTAAATCATTGGTTGCTGTGCCCGCATCAGTAAAGGCCGCAATACGCCAATTTTGTGCAATGCGATAGGCATATTCCACGCTAGCCGTGGCCAAGTATTTTCCGCCAATAGCATCGGTTACGATGTCACCGGTTTCAGGGTCGATAACCTCATCGGTAGGAGATATTTCTCGATAATCGAAGCCTCGAACACTTTGGTCGCCACCAGCATAAAACCGCAGTGATGTAGGTATTTGCGAAAAATCATTGGTTTTTATTGCGCCGAGCTCGCCCCGAATAGACACCCGATGCACATCAAAAAATGTACGAATGACCATGCCTTCCATTACAGATTTCACAATATTGATGTCAGAGCCAAGATTATCTCGCCCTACTTGGGTTAAAAACTGAAAATAATTGCCGTTGTTAATATTAAGGTCGTTATCTTTGGTAACGTAGGTAATAGAGTAGCCTGGCAGTATGAGTGACGTTGTGTTGTTGTCAGTGTCACCTTGATCATAGGTTTCTCGTAAATAGGTGATAGATCCATCGTGTTGCCATGGCGAATGATTTTCTTGAAAGTAACGGTGGGCAGCAAGCGATAAGGTTTCACTTTCAAACGAAGTGTTACTATATTCAATGAACTGATAACCCGCTTCAAAGCTAACGTAATCTTTGGTGATATTCTGCATAGGAATGCGATAGTCAGCCGTAACCGATTGCTCGGGTTGAGAGATAAAAATATCGGAGGAAATAGAATGACCGCGATCATTTAACCAAGGGCGCTCCCAGCCTAATGTAACACGTGGACCTGTGTCGGTAGCAGCACCGATAGAGACATCAAAAGCATCACGAGGACGATGTGCTAACGAAACTTCAATAGGGACATTCAGTCCCTCAGCGTCACTCACTACAGGCCGTGCAATAACACGGTTGAAATACCCTGATTGATTTAATGAACGGTTGAAGTCAGACAATTTTGCTGAGGAATAAGGCTCGCCTTCTTCAAACGGAGTTAGTCGTTTGATAATCGCTTTCGCTTTGTCTTCCCCAATGAATTTTAATTTACCAAAGTTATAACGAGAGCCGCTTTGGGCAATGAGGAGAATGTTAGCTTCTTTTTCTTCTCTGACTAAATCTAACCGCGTGGCCTGCCAATAAAAATCGAAGTAACCATGAGATAAGGCATAATTGAACATCGATGACTTAAACGACTCGTAAGCGGGCTGATTAAGTACATCTCCTTCTTTAAGTGAAAACGCATTAAAACGGCTTCTAAAGTCGCTATCTTCTCGGCCTACACCAATAATTTCTCGAGTGACTTTTGATACAAGAAGAGGGTCGCTAAGTGAAACGGTTACAACGACCTCATCGTTCTTGGTGACTTCTACCGTTGCATTGCTATTGTAATAGCCAAAGGGCTGCACAGCGGTGGCTACTGTAGCGATAACCTCGTCCTGCCAGAATGGATCGTTCAGTAGTTCAGTTTCTACATCTAAATTATTCAAGTGCAAGCGAATATTATCTTTAAGCTTGTCTTGCTTTACCCCATTGATTTTATAGGTAACCGCTTGAGCTGAGGCGATAAAAATTACCAATAGGCACAGCGATAAAAACCGAAGAGCATACCCTTGGTAGCGCCAGGCTTTAATACCCGTTAGCAGCGTTTTTAAAGAAGATATAAAGCACAGTGGCATTGAAAAATGCGATTCCTTGTAGCAAAAAAAGAGACGGCGCGGTTTCAGCCTTTACGAAAAAGGGGGCGCTAATATGATACGAGATAAGCAACACAGCATCGACGATGCTGATAATACCATACCCCTTTGTATACTGTGTATTTAGTAAAAAAGCACAACTAAAGTACAGGTTAATGTTAAGCACTTTTTAGTGTAGTGTTTTGTCTGAATGTAACCAATTATTACAATTGAACTTTCTTTTTAAATTATAAAATGTTGTATAGTGGTAGAAACTTCGAGCTAATCACAGGATGAATAGTTCAATACGGGTTATTAATAAGCAAAGGAAAATATATGCGCTGTCGTTTGTTCTCGTGTATTCACTCAGTTACCTCTTTAGTGGTTCTATTTTCATTCAGCTTAATAAGCTTTTCCTCGCTTAGTGACGAAAATACGGCCAAGCCAATAGAAAGTGTTTCAGCTCCCCTGCCTTACACCGTATTTAGTGCTTTACCGGCTTATCGAAGGCCTGCATTGTCGCCTAAAGGTGATAAAATTGCGTTTGTGAAGAACGTTAACGAACCTGATGAATTATCGGTTTTAGCCACTGTCGACCTGTCTACCGGCAAGTTTCATTACCTTATTCATTCTGATAATGAAAAAGTTAAGATCAATTGGTACCGGTGGGTTAACGATGAGCGAATAGTTATTAGTGCTCGTTATGAAAGTCGTCGCGGTAATACGCGGGTTTATGATACTCGTCTACTCGCTATGAACTTCGATGCGCAAGGCGAAAAACCTAAACACCTTTTAGATTGGCGAAGACTGAAACGAAGAGCGGCAGACCCTAATCGTATTCCCCAATTTCAAGACAATGTGATTGATTGGCTACCTGATGATCCGGAACACATCTTAATGGCCATCGATGTAGAAGTATTCGCTCTTCCCTCTGTATATAAAGTTAATGTTTATACTGGCAGCACCTCTAGGTTGGAGCGTGGGAAGCGCAGTATCAGAGACTGGATAGTTGATAGACAGCATAATGTTCGTGTGGGTACCACGTTAGATTATGACAGCGGTGAGCGCCACGTTTTGCTTAAAGAAGATGATAGTTGGCGCACCCTGTTCAGTTACAATGCCATGAGTGAAAAAGGTGAAATGCCTCTCGGGTTCGGTCTCGACCCCAACATTCTTTACTATCGCGGCTACAAGGGTGACTACAAAGCCTTATTTACGCTAAACCTTGAGACCAATGAGCATACAGAAATTTTTTCTGATGAAGGTTATGACGTTGATGGCAGTTTAATCTACTCCCCTGTTACCAACGATGCTATTGGTATTCGTCACTATGGTAGACATTACTGGGACGAGCGCTATGTTGCCCTGCAAAACGGCTTAGACGAAGCGCTGGTCGACTATTCCAATACACTCGTTAGCTTTAGCCGTGATGAGAAAAAATATATTGTTTATTCTGAGTCAGACACTATGCCAGGCGCCTATTTCATAGGTGATCGAGATAAAGGGTCACTAGATTTCTTGTTTCAGCAGTACTCTAAAATTGAAGAAGGCATGCTGACCGAGCATAACCTGATTACTTACACTGCCCGTGACGATATGGAAATTGAAGCTTACTTAACCTTGCCTAAAGGTAAAGGGCCGTTTCCAACGATTATTCACCCTCACGGTGGCCCAGGTGCGCGAGACTTTAGCGGTTTCGATTACTGGACATCGTACTTTACTAACAAGGGGTACGCGGTGCTTCGCCCTAACTTTAGAGGGTCGGAAGGTTATGGGTTTGACTTTGCACAAAGCCAGATGAAAAGCTGGGGGTTGTCGATGCAAGATGACATTACAGATGCAGCAAACTGGATGGTTGAGCAAGGCTATGCCACTAAAGACAATATGTGTATTGTTGGCGCGAGCTATGGTGGCTATGCAGCGCTAATGGCGGCGGTGAAAACGCCTGAATTGTTTCAATGTGCAGTCAGCTTTGCTGGTGTTAGTTCGCTAAAGCATATCGTTATTCACGCCAGACGCTTTGTAAATTCAGATTTGGTGAAAGAACAAATTGGTGACGACTTTGACGACTTGGAATCGCGGTCACCTTATTACAACGCAGAAGGGATAAAAACGCCTATTTTACTGGTACATGGCGAAGAAGATCGCATCGTTAGACCATTGCAAAGCCGTTACATGGCTGACGAACTAGAAGATTTAGATAAAACATTTAAATATGTCGAGCTAGAATCGGGCGACCATTACTTGTCTATACAGGGTAATCGTCATCGCTTCTTTGCTGAAATGGATGCATTCTTAGATAAGTATTTGAAAACAGAATAAACCTTTTTTCACACTGTACGCTTAAAAAAGCCAGAGCCGCCAAGTTCCACGACCAAATCGTGTGAAACTGGCGGCTTTTTGTTCATCTTTACGTTACAATTCTGCCGATTAGCGTGCAATTATGATGCACTAACGTGGCAATCAACACACTGAGCAACACAACTTATACCCCCTTCTTCGTTAAATAGAGAAATTATGTCCCATTCAAGCGAGACCGTGCCTAATGCTGGCCAGCCTCAAGGAAAGCCCCCTTTAGGGTTAATTGAATTTGTAGCACTGATGGCTACCATGACATCGCTGGTGGCGTTAAGCATTGACGCTATGCTGCCTGCACTACTGCAAATAGGCGAAACGTTAAACGTAGACGAGCCGCACCATACTCATCTTATTGTGACTGTTTTCTTTATAGGAATGGCCTTTGGGCAGATGTTCTTCGGTCCATTTGCAGATAGTCGTGGTAGAAGGCTTACCATTTTGATCGGGCTGTTTATTTTTGCGATTGGCACTTTTGTGTGCATGTCGGCCACTAATTTAGAGACCATGCTGGTGGGCCGTGTGATACAAGCCTTTGGTGTTTCAGGGCCGCGTATTGCCGCTATGGCGATTATTCGCGATTTGTACGTGGGCGACGCTATGGCGCGGGTGATGTCATTTATTATGATGGTGTTTATCCTCGTGCCTATGATAGCGCCCATGGTGGGCCAAGCAGTAATGGCCTTTTTGGGGTGGTTTCATATATTCACCCTATTTTTGATTGTGGCAACATTAGCGGGTACATGGTTTTTCAGCCGGCAAGGCGAGACTTTGCCACGGTATAAACGCAGGCCGTTTTCATTTAAGCAGTTTTATTTGTCATCAAAATTTATTCTTACCCACGCAACGGTAATGGGTTACACCTTCGCGATGGCGGGTATTTTTGGTTCGTTTTTGGCATATTTAAGTGCCTCACAAACCATTTTTCAGGTGTATTACGGTGTAGGCGATATGTTTCCTTACATATTCGCAGTACTGGCATTTTCGATTGGTTTAGCGTCTTATTTCAACGGCACCATGGTAATGAAATTCGGCATGCGACGCTTGTGTCGCTTTGCCCTTAAAGGGGTTAACGGGTTTGCTGTTGTCTATCTTGGATTATTGCTCGCTTATGACGGGTTACCGCCACTTGTGCTTACCGTTGTTACCATGTTCGTTGGTTTCTTTTTTGTGGGTATTTTATTCGGTAACTTAAACGCACTTGCTATGCAGCCATTAGGCGATATGGCAGGGCTTGGTGCCGCTATTATCGGCTCTCTTTCAAGCCTATTTTCTGTGCCTATTGCGCTGTTCGTCGATAGCTTTTTAGACGGCAATTTGTACCCTATAGGCGTCGGCTTTTTTGTCTTCTTTGTGTTGGCTTACTTTGCGGTGAGATATGCAGAGCGGGTTCGTGAGTGCGGGGAATAAGTAAAAACAAGCAGGCATAAAAAAGCCCGACCAAATTGGTCGGGCAAGAGGGCTTATATAAAGCACCTAACGACAGAAACTGTCCTAACCGATGATGGCTTTCATGTCAGTCATGTAGCCACGCAGGGTCTTACCTACTTGCTCAACACCGTGAGTGCGAATAGCTTCGTTAATATCAACAAGGCGCTTGTTTTCAACCTGATTAGAGGTTTCTGACAATCCCTTACCAATAACTGAAGTATCGATAGTAGGCATAAATTTCTCACGCAAAATTGGAATTGCTGCATTCGCAAACAAGTAGTTTCCATATTCTGCTGTGTCTGAAATTACCACGTTCATTTCATACAAACGCTTACGCGCAATGGTATTAGAGATAAGTGGTGTTTCATGCAGTGATTCGTAGTACGCAGACTCAGGTAAGATACCCGCTTCAACCATTACGTCGAAGGCTACTTCTACACCGCACTTGATCATGGCAACTAAAAGAATGCCGTGGTCAAAGAATTCTTGCTCGCTGATTTCACCTTCGTAGACAGGTGCGTTTTCAAAACCAGTTTCACCGGTTTCTTCGCGCCATCTAAGTAGGTTAGCATCGCCGTTTGCCCAATCTTCCATCATAGTGCGAGAGAACTCACCGCTAATGATGTCGTCTTGATGCTTTTCAAATAGTGGGCGAAGCAAGTCAGTAAGTTGCTCTGACAAATCGTACGCTTTCACTTTTGCTGGGTTTGATAGGCGGTCCATCATGTTGGTTACGCCACCAATTTTAAGTGCTTCAGTGACAGCTTCTAGGCCGAACTGAATAAGTGCACCAGCATACGCTGCGTCAATACCGTCAGCGGTCATTTTCTCAAAGGCAAGTACTGCAGCAACTTGTTGCATACCACATAGAATGGTTTGCTCGCCCATAAGGTCAGATTTAACTTCTGCCACAAACGAAGACTCAAGCACACCTGCACGATCGCCACCTGTTGCACTTGCTAACGCTTTAGCAGTATCCCAACCCTTGTTTTCAGGGTCGTTCTCAGGGTGAACGGCAATCAGAGTTGGTACACCGAAACCACGTTTATATTCTTCACGTACTTCTGTACCTGGGCACTTAGGTGCACACATAACCACCGTAATATCGCTACGGATTTGTTGGCCTTCTTCAACAATGTTGAAGCCGTGTGAGTATCCAAGTGTTGCGCCTTTTTGCATTAACGGCATTACCGCTTCTACAACGCTTGCATGCTGCTTATCAGGTGTTAGGTTGTACACCAAGTCAGCACTAGGAATTAGTTCCTGATAAGTGCCAACAGTGAAACCATTGCTAGTAGCACGTTTGTAAGAGTCACGTTGCTCTTCAATAGCTGCTTGACGCAGCGCATAAGAAACATCTAACCCAGAGTCACGCATGTTCAAGCCTTGGTTAAGACCTTGAGCACCGCAGCCTACAATGACAATCTTCTTGCCTTTTAAGAACTGACAACCGTCAGCGAATTCTTCGCGTGCCATGAAGCGGCAGCGGCCAAGCTGATCTAGCTGCTGGCGTAGCGATAGGGTATTGAAATAATTAGCCATAAAAATTCCGAACAACATTCATTTTCGTCATTATCAACAACCAACCGTGGCGTTGACGACCTCGTCTATGACGACTTGTTACGGAGATTAAGGGATTTCTTTTGTTTTGGAAAATGATATATTTGCAAGATAATATTGCAATAAGTGAAACACTATGGATTTTCGTAGCCTTCAATTGTTTACGCATCTTGCCACCAGCCTACATTTTGGCGATACCGCGCAAGCCATGTATGTGTCGCCTTCTACGCTAAGCCGCGTTATACAAAGGCTAGAGGATGAATTGGGTTGTACCTTGTTTAAACGCGACAACCGTAAAGTGGCGCTTACTCATAGTGGTCATAAACTGCTTTCATTCTCTACCCAGTCTTTAAAAGACTGGCAACAGTTGAAGGTAGACTTGCGAGAAGACAGTAATTCGTTGCAAGGTGAGATAAGTTTGTTTTGTTCTGTAACGGCCAGTCAAAGTCATTTGCCTGCTATATTGCGTCAGTTTAGGGCACAGCATCCTGGAGTCGATATTCGCTTAATTACCGGCGACCCTGCACTAGCGATAGATAAGGTAAAGCAGAAAGAATGTGACTTATCGATAGCTATTTATACGCCTGACTTACCTACTGACTTACATTTCTCCCCTTTAGATAACGTGCCTTTGGTGCTAATTGCGCCGCGAGACTGGCGGTTAACCCAGTTGACTCAGGTTGATTGGACTAAACATCACGTGATCATGCCAGAGCATGGGCCAACAAGACGCATTGCTTACCACTGGTTTGCAGAGCATGGTATTAGGCCAAATGTGTATGCTTCGGTAGGGGGGAATGAAGCCATTGTCAGCATGGTGGCTCTAGAATGCGGTGTGGGTTTTGTGCCTAAAGTGGTGCTTGATCATTCCAGTATGGCTAGCTTGGTAACCCAAATTCCGGTAGATGACATTGAGCCCTATGGGCTAGGGCTATGCTGCTTGCAAGATAAGCAAAACGAGCCGCTTATTAACGCGTTTTTACAATTGGAAATGACGCCCTGATCTATTCAATGGTGAGGTGTTTAGATATTTGAACTACAAATAAGCTTGGACGTTAAAGGCTATGCATTAAGCTTTCATGCTACTTGCTGTTAAATATCACCTAATAGGCTACTGACTACTGAGCTGCTTAATTAAGGTGTCCAATGCGCGGTAACCTAGCGCTTCGGCTAAATGGGCGCGAGTCACCGTAGGCTGTCCTGACAAGTCTGCCAGTGTCCTCGCTACCTTAAGGGTGCGGTGGAATACCCGCATCGACAAATTTAATTGCTTAGCGGCTGCTTGTAAAAAGCGTAAGTCGCTATCGGTTAGCTGACATAAATCAGCAAGCTCCCCGGCGGCAAGCTGTGCATTGGGCTTTCCTTGGCGAAGAAGTTGCACTTCTCTTGCACGTAATACCCTGTCTCTGGCATCTAACATGGAGTCAGACTCAGAATTTACCGGTGGCGATAAATCGTAACTGGCAAGCCTGGGTACCTCTACTTGTATGTCTATTCTGTCTAATAAGGGGCCAGACAGCCTATTTAAATAACTCAACTGCTGTTGTGGTGTTAAGCGGTTGTCGTCAATATCGCCAGTAGGACTAGGGTTCATGGCCGCTATTAATTGAAAATTGGCAGGATAGGTAGCGCTCGCCATCGCCCGCGATATATGCACATCACCGGTTTCTAATGGCTCTCTAAGTACATCTAATGCGCGGCGGCCAAATTCGGGTAATTCATCTAAAAATAATACCCCGTTATGGGCTAACGATATTTCGCCAGGTACAGGCTGCGACCCGCCGCCGGTAAGCGCTACAGCAGAGCTAGTATGATGTGGGCTGCGCATGTGGCGCTTTAAAAACCGCTCTACATTTAAATTTTCCCCTTTTACCGAATGAATGGAGGCTACTTCCAGAGCTTCCTGTTCAGTCATGGGGGGTAATAGGGCAAGTAACCTACTGGCTAGTAAACTTTTACCCGTGCCTTGAGGGCCTACCATCAACAGGTTATGGCTACCCGCTGCGGCAATGGTTAATGCACGCTTGGCTTGTGTTTGGCCAATAATATCATCCCAACCCATACTGCTAGAAGAGGAGGAACAAGAGCTAAAGGGCTGACCTTTATTAAGTTTTTTATTATTTGCGAGGTGCTCGTAAACCGACAAAAGATCAAACGCTGGGTAGCGAGTCGCGTAGGATACTAACGAGGCTTCAACATCGTTAATTCCCGGAAAAACAAGGGGAGTGTCATCGTCAGCAGCAGCAATTAAAATAGGAATAAGTCCATTTACTGGCTTAATTTCACCGTTTAATCCCAGTTCGCCCACAAACGCAATATTGAGCACGCTAGTGTCAGGGAGATACCCTGATGCCACCAAAATACCTACTGCAATGGGTAAGTCAAAACGGCCACCATACTTAGGAATATCAGCGGGCGCCAAGTTTACCGTGATACGTTTTGCGGGAAAATCGAAGCCGCTGTTAATGAGCGCACTGCGCACCCGTTCTCGGGCTTCTTTTACACTGGTTTCGGCCATACCCACCAATTGAAACGCGGGTAAACCATTGGCCAAATGAATCTCTACCGACACCTCTGGCGCAGCAACGCCCTGCCCCGCAAAGGTTTTAACAACTGCCATACTCATACATTGTTGCTCTAGAAAAAGTACCTTAAGGGAAATACTTTAAGCGAGCATGATAAAAGCTGAAACTGTACTTAGGGCAAGAAGAAGAACTAATTTTCGTTATAAAAGACCGGCATTTCCCAGTGCCAACGTAGGGCGCCTAACCGCATTAATACCGTTGTTGCCAATGCTACTGCACCACACCACTGTGCCTCAAAGCCCAAGTACATGGCGAGACCGTAGGCCATTCCTCCAACAATACACGTCGTTGCGTAGAGTTCCCCGCCTAAAACTAATGGTACTTCTCTACATATAACATCACGTAATAGACCACCAAATACCCCTGTAATAGTGCCCATGGCAATGGCGACGGCAATGCCAGTATCGTTGGCTAAGGCTTTTTCAATCCCCACTACATTAAACAACGCTAATCCAAAGGCATCAGCAATAAGTAAATAATGATAAGGAAAGCGTGGGCTTAATCGTAACCAAATAATAGGGATGAAGGCAGCAATTAAGGTGGTGTAAAGATAATCGTTATCGGCAATCCAGAATACGGGGACATCTAGCATCATGTCGCGCAGCGTTCCACCCCCTATAGCAGTAGCGCTTGCCAATACAATAACCCCAAACCCGTCCATCCGTTTTTGGTAAGCCATTAGGGTGCCAGAAATAGCACACACGGCTACCCCTGCTAAATTTAACCAGTGAAACCAGTCTACCATTGTATTGCGATACCCTTTTTTATCTGACGAAAACCGCGTTTGAACCGCAAAATACTTGATTTTGGCTGCGGTTTCATGCTATTTCTTTGCGCACAATAAACGTGTAACGGCCAATTCACGTTTAATTGGGGTAAAAGCCATAGCCCTATCGTACAACCATTCATTTTAGTATTCATCCAAGGAACTGGGTGTTGCTCGTCAATTAAATCTGTAAATTCAATGGCATAAGTCCATTGTTTTTATCTGATGTCCTTTGTTTACACGACAAACGACAGTGTTTCAATGTCAGTGATAAAGCACAGATGCGTAAATTTATGTGTCCGCGCGTCGCGTATTGCATCAAGCGTATTGGGCGCTCGCGCACTGTCATGTATCATTCGTCTCGGTATTAATATTTCCGCAAAACGCGGTTCGGGCTTTACGCTCAATTTTTGAAGGATTACTCATGGCTAAGCAACCTGCCGAACATATTTGGTTTAATGGCGAACTGAAACATTGGAAAGACGCTACTGTTCACGTAATGACGCATGCTATTCATTATGGTTCGTCTGTATTTGAAGGTGTACGTGCATATAACACGCCGGATCAAGGCACTTGTGTTTTTCGTTTAAACGATCACAACCGTCGCTTGTTCGATTCAGCGAAAATCTATCGTATGACCATTCCATACACGCTAGATCAAATTAATCAAGCTACCCTTGATATCATTCGTGAGAACAAATTGAAATCAGCGTACATTCGCCCTATCGCGTTTTACGGTGATATTGGTATGGGACTTCAAGTGCCGTTCGGTACGGAAGCTGAGGTTGCCATTGCTGCATTTGAGTGGGGCGCTTACCTAGGTGAAGAAGCCCTTAAAAATGGTGTAGATGCGGGTATTTCTTCTTGGAACCGCTTAGCAGCTAACACTATGCCTACTGGTGCAAAAGCCGGTGGTAACTACTTATCTTCACAGCTGATTTCGATGGAAGCCCGTCGTCATGGCTATGGTGAAGGTATTGCCCTTGATACTAACGGTTACATCAGTGAAGGTGCGGGCGAAAACATTTTTGTTATTCGCGACGGCATTGTAATTACCACGCCTAAAACTGCAGCCATTCTTCCAGGTATCACTCGTGATACATGTATCACGCTACTTAGAGACAAAGGCTACGAAGTTCGCGAAGAAAACATTCCTCGTGAAGCTATGTATCTAGCTGATGAAGTATTCATGTGTGGTACAGCGGCAGAAGTGACGCCAGTACGCAGTGTAGATGGTATTGAAGTAGGTGCGGGCGGCCGTGGCCCAATCACCAAAGAAGTGCAAGATATGTTCTTCGGTCTTTTCAACGGTACTACTGAAGACAAATGGAACTGGTTAACACCGGTTTACAAGTAATTAATTTAGCTATTTATTAAACGGGAAGGATTTTATGCCCAAGTTACGTTCTGCAACGACTACGCAAGGTAGAAATATGGCCGGCGCACGCGCTTTATGGCGTGCAACGGGAATGAAGGATTCTGATTTCGGTAAACCTATTATTGCTATTGCTAACTCATTCACGCAGTTTGTGCCGGGGCATGTGCATCTAAAAGACATGGGTCAATTAGTGGCACGAAGTGTTGAAGCCGCCGGTGGTGTAGCAAAGGAATTTAATACTATCGCGGTAGATGATGGTATTGCTATGGGTCACAGCGGCATGCTTTATAGCTTACCTTCCCGTGAAATTATTGCTGATGCAGTAGAATACATGGTGAACGCGCACTGCGCCGACGCCATTGTATGTATTTCAAACTGCGACAAAATTACCCCAGGAATGTTAATGGCGTCATTGCGCTTGAACGTACCTGTTGTGTTTGTATCAGGCGGTCCGATGGAAGCGGGTAAAACCAAGCTTTCTGATCAAATCATCAAACTCGACTTAGTGGATGCCATGGTAGCCGCTGCCGACGATAAAGTGAGTGACTCTGATACTGACGAAATTGAACGCTCTGCATGCCCAACTTGTGGATCATGTTCAGGCATGTTTACCGCAAATTCTATGAACTGCTTAACCGAAGCACTCGGTTTATCGCTTCCGGGTAATGGTTCAATGCTAGCGACCCACGCTGACCGTGAAGGTTTGTTTAAGAAAGCTGGTTCGCAAATAGTAGAGCTGTGTAAACGTTATTATGGCGACGATGATGAAAGTGTGTTGCCACGTAACATTGCTAACTTTAATGCCTTTGAAAACGCCATGAGCTTAGACATTGCCATGGGCGGCTCTACTAACACTATTTTGCACTTGTTAGCGGCAGCAATGGAAGGTGAAATACCTTTCACTATGAACGACATCGATAGACTGTCACGTAAGGTTCCGCACCTTTGTAAAGTGGCACCGTCTACCCCGAAATACCATATGGAAGACGTGCACCGTGCAGGTGGCGTATTAGGTATTTTGAATGAATTAAACAAAGGTGGCTTACTGCATGGTGATGCAAACCATGTGTTAGGTAAGTCACTGACAGAAGTGATTGCAGACTGGGATATCACCAATCCAGAAAACACCGATGCGATTAAATTTTTCCGTGCAGGCCCTGCCGGTATTCGTACTACCCAAGCATTCAGCCAAAGCTGTCGATGGGATGAAGCAGATAGCGACCGTGAAAACGGCTGTATTCGCTCAGTTGAAAATGCCTTTAGCCAAGAAGGTGGCCTAGCCGTGTTATATGGTAATGTGGCGGAAGATGGCTGTATTGTTAAAACCGCTGGTGTTGATGATTCTATCTTGAAGTTCACTGGTACTGCACGCATTTACGAAAGCCAAGATGATGCCGTTGCCGGTATTCTGGCTGACGATGTGAAAGCTGGCGATGTGGTCTTTATTCGTTACGAAGGCCCACGCGGCGGACCGGGTATGCAAGAAATGCTATACCCCACTTCATACTTGAAGTCGAAAGGCTTAGGTAAATCGTGTGCGCTCGTTACTGATGGCCGTTTCTCGGGTGGTACAAGTGGCCTATCGATTGGTCACTGCTCGCCAGAAGCTGCCAGTGGCGGTGGTATTGGTTTAGTTGAGCACGGCGATAAGATTGAAATTGATATTCCAAATCGCAGTATCAACATCGCTATTAGCGATGAAGAACTCGCAGAGCGCCGCGCGAAAATGGAAGCCAGCGATAAGCCTTGGCGCCCGAAAGATCGCGTTCGTGAAGTATCAACATCATTGAAAACCTTTGCTGCATTGGCCACCAGTGCGGATAAAGGCGCAGTACGTGATGTATCGAAACTGGAAAATCTATGACCGTTAGCGATCACGACTATTTAAAGAAAATTCTATTAGCCCCTGTTTACGACGTAGCCGTAAGCAGTGAGCTTTCTTACATGTCGTTGTTGTCTGCCGAGTTAGGCAATGAAATATTTTTAAAGCGTGAAGATCAGCAACCGGTAAAGTCATTTAAGTTGCGTGGCGCTTACAACCGTATTTGCTCGTTAAGCGAAGCACAACTTAATGCAGGTGTTATCGGTGCTTCAGCGGGTAATCATGCACAAGGTTTGGCGTACAGCGCTAGGCGCAAGGGCATTCAGGCAACCATTGTGATGCCTGAAACTACCCCAGACATCAAAGTGGATGCGGTGCGTCGTTTTGGCGGCGACCATGTAAACGTTGTACTTCATGGCACTAGTTTCGATCAAGCCAGTGGTCACGCGAAAGCGCTTTGTGCAGAACATGGTTACACCTTTGTGCCGCCGTTCGATGACCCTGATGTTATTGCGGGTCAAGGAACGGTTGCACGGGAATTGCTAGAGCAAAACCCTAACCTAGATATTTTATTTGTTGCGGTAGGCGGTGGCGGTTTAGCGGCCGGTATTGCGGTTTACTTAAAGCAATTAAAGCCTGAGATTAAAATTGTTGCCGTTGAATCGGAAGAGTCTGCTTGTTTTGCCCTAGCGCAAAAAGAAGGCTCGCCCACCGCGCTTGAAAACGTAGGTATTTTTGCCGATGGCGTTGCCGTTAAAGTGATGGGGCAAGAAACCTTTAGGCTGTGCAATCGCTTAATTGATGAAACCATGACGGTAAGCAACGATGAAATATGCGGTGCCATTAAAGATATTTTTGATGATACCCGTGTTATTGCTGAGCCTGCAGGGGCGTTGTCTGTGGCGGCTATTCGAAAGTATGCCAAGCAGCACGACCTTACTGGTAAGAAGCTAGGCGGCATTTTATGCGGCGCGAATATTAATTTTCATACCTTGCGTTATGTGTCTGAGCGCTGTGAACTTGGCGAGCAAAAAGAAGCTGTATTCGCGGTGAAAATACCCGAGCGCAAAGGGGCATTTAAGCAGTTTTGTGAATGTGTTGGCGCAAAGGCCATTACCGAATTTAACTATCGTTACGCGAATGATGACGAAGCCCATATTTTTGTTGGGGTTAAATTAAAAGGCGGCCAGCAAGAGTTCTTAAGCCTGCAAAGCGACTTAGAAGATAAAGGCTACCAGTGCTTTAACTTATCCAATAACGAATTAGCCAAACTACACGTTCGTCATATGGTGGGTGGAAGACCACCGGCCATTCTAAACGAGCAAGTGTTCAGCTTTGAATTTCCAGAGCGCCCTGGCGCACTGCTAACCTTCTTAAACACCTTAGGTGAATCGTGGAACATTACCTTGTTCCATTATCGTAACCACGGTGCAGCAGAAGGGTTAGTGTTGGTTGGGTTCGATATTGCCCCTGTAAGCCGAGAGGCCTTCAATGAGCATGTTATTGAACTTGGCTACAAAGTAGATGAAGTCACACAAGACCCTGCTTATAAGTTCTTCTTGTCACAATCATCTAAGTAAAGAGCAAACCGTTTTCGCTTTACTTCGCTTCACGTTAAGCATGGTTTACCTTGGGGCGAGGTAAAGCGTATTCCAAATCAATAAAAAAGCCGAAACGATTTAACGTTTCGGCTTTTTCACGTTATCGATAACAGTCTCTTCAGTGTGCAGCCTATTATCGAGTAGCAGCTAGCTGCATCCCAATCGACGAAGTAAACTAGTTATGCAATACCACATTCTCAAGATGCTGGGTCATTTCTGGCCAAACTAACGCCATCACGTCTTCGCGAAGCGCTTCACACTCTTCAGAGTATTTCAGGCTTCCATCTTCTGTAGAGTCTAACCAATGGTTATCTTTTAACGCACTAATAAAGCTAGACAGTACGTTCTTATCGTAAAACTCAGGTGAGCTTAGCCCATAAAGGGTAGACAAGCGTTCGGCCACTTGGCGACTGGTACGTTCGAGCGCACCACGACTAATAACTTTTTCCTTGTCTAAAATAGTCAGTACTACCGCATAACGCTGCAAGGTTTCTTGCATACAGCGGCTCAATAGCCATGCTGAATGAAACTGCTTTTGCTGAGCATCAGGTGGAAGTAAGTCACCGCCCTTTATACGCAGAAGGCCTTGGTCGACCAATTCATCAATAAGCGCATCGGTGTGAGCAAGGGCTTCGTCTTGAGACAAGTGCAAAAATAACTCGCGCTGTAGCAGCGGGTATAACGCAGCAATTAACTGGAATACTGTCGCTTTACTTGTGCCTTTGTGCGCAAATACACAGGCCATAATTAAGCCAGGCAACGCAAATAAGTGCAAAATATTGTTGCGATAATAGGTGAGATAAACTGCCGACTTAGGTTTTGGGCTGATTAATCGACCGTAGTCATCTTCCTCAATCACAAACTTACCAAGCTTCAAGGTATCGTCAAACAATTCCTTCCCGCTAGCATCGGGTATAGTGGCATCGGCACTGAAAGGCACATTTTTGAACAAACTGATAAAGTCGCCCATCGCTTGTTTAAGCTCAGACTCACTCATGGTTTGTGTTTTCGATGACAGCAAACACAGCGACGTTAGCGCCATGCCATTAACCGCTGCTGCGCGATTAATCCGGGTCATTACATTGTTGGCCAACTCGTTTACCGCTGGCGTTAGCCATGCAGGCTTTTTCTCTGGCTCGGCATCGCGGCAGTCACGCCAGTTTGGCACATGGGTTTCCAAAAATTGATTCAGCTGAATAGGCTCACCAAAGTTTACATAACCATGACCGTAGTTTTTAAGCTTGCGAATAGCCGAGAATACTTGCCAGTTCGATTCTTTTTGCTTCTTAGTACCTTTAAGCTCGTTCAGGTAGCTTTTCACTTCCATCACGTTTTCGTAGCCAATATAGACTGGCACCAAGCTAACTGGCCTGTTTACGCCTTTCAGCATGGCCTGAATGGTCATGGCTAGCATGCCTGTTTTGGGCGGAATAAGACGGCCAGTGCGACTTCTGCCACCTTCAGGGTAATACTTAACTGAATAGCCCTTATTGAAAAGTAACTCTAAGTATTCACGGAATACAGCGGTGTACAACTTATTACCGGCGAAGCTACGGCGTAAGAAAAAGGCACCACCACGGCGGAAAATTTTCCCAACCGGCCAGAAGTTTAGGTTAATACCAGCAGCAATGTGAGGGGTTACCATGCCTTCATGATAAATCACGTAGGTCAGCAAAAGGTAATCCATGTGGCTGCGGTGACAAGGCACGTAAACAATCTCATGGCCGTTTGCGGCTAATTCTCGAATACGTTCAGAGTGTCCAACACTAATACCATTGTAAATTTTGTTCCAAATGCGAGTAAGCAGTCGGTCGCCAAAACGTATAAGTCCTTCGCGGTAATCGGCGGCTATTTCGGTAACGTAAGATTGCGCTCTATCTTTAGACGCTTCATGAGTGATTTTTTTACTGCGTGATTCTTCAGCCATAGCACGGCGCACGGCATCAGAGCCTAGTACACTGTTGTTCAACTCTTGGCGCTCTAACAATGTAGGGCCGGTCATACTTTGGCGTTTACGCTGAAAGTGAGTGCTTGCTACACGTACTAGCTTGTGTGCAATGCTTTTATCACTGCCATGTTGATTTGACATGGCGCGAGCTGATACGGCTTTTGAGTAATTGATAAAATTGTCGCGGCCTAAAAATATCACGATAAAGAGTTTTCTTAGCCAACTTGGCGCTGCATTGTCGGCAATAAGGTCGGCTAATCCTGGTGTGCCTCTGCCAGGCGCTCGGCCCCAGGTGACAAACACAGGAACCACTTGGAGATCTAACTGGTGATGATCTCTATGCAGATGAAATAAGTCAGTAAATACATCTTCAATTCCCGTATCGTCTGCTTGTGAACGAAAGATCGGCTGGGTTTTACGCAAAAATAACGTAGAAGGGTATTCTCTGCCCGCTAACGTAAGCGTATCTGTTGGGCTCGGTAGGCCTAGTGCTTCTGTTGACATTCTAAGCGCTAATTGATCGGTTACCGAGTTTGCTGGAAGCAAGTAAACGATGGGCTTCGATTTATCAATGCCAAGCTCAGTTTCTACGTTTACGGGAATGCTGTGGGCTTTAACCAGCAACTTAACAGGATAATGAAATAGCGACAAAAGGGCTTTTCGCATCCACGACATGAATTCTGTAATCCTATGAAATTAAAACGGGGGAAGTGTACCACATCTCGTGCAATGTCTTGCAGAGGCCATGGGGCTGTTTGAAAGAGTCATTAGTATAAATTGTTGCCATAGCAAATCGATTGAGCGTGTTTTTACTCATACATCAGTTGGTAACTGCACCTTTGTAATGCATCGCTACGTCGCAGCGTTCATAGGCACAGCCGAACTTTTGCATGATTTCTTCACAATGAACAAAGCCATTTTTCTCATAAAGATGAATGGCGGCCTCGCACTTCTTATTCGTCAAAAGAAATAATGTATTAAAAGCAATGGTAGGGGCGTTATTCAACACATGTTGTAACAAGCCTTCCCCTACTTTTAATCCTCTTGCTTCACTGACCACACCCATCTTAGTAAGTTCGAATACCCCTTCTCCTTTTTTCATTAATGCGCATGTACCTACAATGCCAAAGTCCGGGTGTTCAGCAAACCAAATGTATCCACCCTTATCGATAATATTGCGCTGTGGGTAGCCAATAACAGCCTCATCAATGCTCTCTAAATGAAACATTTTGGTTATCCACTCTCTATTTATGCGGTCGAAATGGGGGGCTAACTCGGGGGTATAGTCGAGGTAATGCAACATGATGGAATTCAATACTCTGGTTAAGCATAGTTAGAAGAAGGTTTACTTTATGCTTTAATGGCAAACTTGTCATCTTGACGTAAATACCATTAAGGGTACTGATTCCATTCGTGAGGATTGTTTCAATAGACTGTCTCGTCAAGCTGACGCATTCATTTATAACAAAAGTTTAATTTTTATTAATACACCTTTTAATTGCCAATAAATCTGACTAGAATCCGCTCTAAATAAGAATATCTATCATTTTCAATACTGTTTGAATTATCACTTGAGGAGACTTGCTTGAAACTTGGTAAAGCAACTATTTCTACTGCTGTTCTTTTAGCTCTTTATGGCACATCTGCATTCGCACAAGACGATATGGCTGAGTCAGATGAAAGCGTTGAACGTATTACCGTACGCGGCGCATTCTTTGGTCAACAAGTCGCCACAGCGGTTAAAACCCCTACATTATTGGTTAACGTGCCCCAGTCAGTATCTGTTGTAAGCGCAGAACAAATTTCAGAGCAAGCATTGTTTAGTATTGCCGATGTTATGCAATACACCCCAGGTGTGAGCATTGGCCTAGGTGAAGACCATCGCGATCAGGTGACTATTCGTGGTCAGAACACCACCGCCGACTTTTTTGTTGATGGTCTTCGTGACGACGTTCAGTACTTTCGCCCATTGTATAACCTAGAGCGTGTAGAAATATTACGAGGCGCGAACGCCTTACTATTCGGCCGTGGTGGAGGCGGTGGCGTAGTTAACCGTGTGACTAAAGTGGCCAGTAGCGCAGAAGATTTCACCACACTGTCAGCAGGTATTGATACCTTTGGCGCTGGTTCTATTAGTGTTGATACCAATAAAGCCATAGATGCTAATAATGCTTTTCGTTTTAACGGTGTGTTTGACAGTATTGATAATCATCGTGATTTTAAAGATGGTGAACGTTACGCCATTAACCCAACTTATACATGGATGGCTAACGACGACACCACGGTGGTTGCATCTTACGAATACGTAAATGATGATCGTTTAGTCGATAGAGGTATACCCTCATTAGATGGTGCACCGCTTGAAGGCTTTGACGACACCTACTTTGGTGATCCAGACTTCAACAATACTACCCTTGAAGCGCATATTGCCCGTGTTCGTGTTGATCATGCACTATCGCAAAATTGGAACTTGAACGGTACCGTTCAGTTTGCTGATTATGATAAAGCTTACCAAAACTTGTACCCCGTTAACTTTGACGCTGATGCAGGCACGGTTACGTTAGATGGGTATCGTGATACCACCACTCGTGAAAATGCGCTGGTTCAATTAAACCTTATTGGGCAGTTTGCAACAGGTGATATTAACCATACCTTACTAACAGGAATGGAGTACGGCAGCCAAGATACAGAAAATGCTCGTCGTGATGCGTTTTTTGCAGACAGTCAAGACGACCAAGTATCCTTCGTGTTTAGCGACCCCCTGGTTATTCCGTCAATGACGCTGACAGATCCGGTAAGAAATCGTGCATCAGACGTCACCTTTACCTCAGCCTTCGTGCAAGATGAAATTAAGCTTAACGAGCATTGGATTGTGGTGGCCGGTCTTCGCTACGATAATTTTGATATCGATGTGGTAGACACTATTGAAGTGGCTAACGGTGCTGACGATGGTAACAGCGGTTTCCTATCTAGTTCTGATTCACAAGTGTCACCCCGTGCAGGCCTAATTTACAAGCCAGCGGAATCTGTTTCGATTTATGCCAGTTACAGCAAATCGTTTTTACCTCGTTCAGGTGACCAATTCCTTTCTCTGTCGCTTACAAGCCAAGCGCTGGAAGCTGAAGAATTTGAAAATAAAGAAATTGGCGTAAAGTGGAATTTCTCTGACTCACTTAGCGTAACAGCAGCGGCATTTGAAGTTGAACGTGAAAATGGCACAGCGCAAGATCCTAACAATCCAGAAGCGTCTATTTTAACCGGCACCGAAACCAAAGGTTTTGAAGTGCAGGTGGTGGGCAAGCTTTCAGAGCGTTGGGTAATAAATGCTGGGTATAGCAACCTTGATGGCGAAGAAATGGGCCGCATTGTAGATGGCGCATTGGCGAACCGTGATTTAGCACAGCTACCAGAACACATGCTGACGTTATGGAACCAATATGAAGTAAACGATAAATGGCGTGTTGCATTAGGCGTGATTTATCAATCTGAGCAGTACGCGTCTTTAAACAATACCGTCGAACTACCTGATTTTGTTCGCGTAGACGCTGCAGTGTATTACGATTACAGCGAAGACATTAAAATTCAGCTAAATGTGGAAAACGTATTCGACGAAGACTATTTCCCATCAGCACATAACGACAACAATATTGCCACCGGCGAGCCGCTTAATGCGCGCGTGAGTTTGCAATATAAATTTTAGTCACGCTGAATAGTAGTGATAGATAAAGCGGCCTTTAATGGTCGCTTTTTTGTTGTAATTTGGCCTGAGTAAAAAACATGCTTTGCAACGCTTAGTGCTTGTCATTTCCTTTTAGGTGTATATACTTACAGGAACTGTATAGACAGACAGGTCTTTTATGCGCCCACTCACAGCAAGACAAACAGAAGTTCTCGAGCTTATAAAAACAACGATGCTCGAAACTGGCATGCCGCCTACCCGTGCAGAAATTGCCCGTCATTTAGGTTTTCGTTCTGCGAATGCCGCTGAAGAACATTTAAAAGCGTTGGCCCGTAAAGGCGTCATCGAAATCCTTCCAGGCACTTCTCGTGGTATTAAACTTAATATTCCTCTTGAAGATGAAGCCCCTGAAGAAGAAGGCCTTCCTCTTATTGGCCGAGTGGCTGCGGGCGAGCCTATTCTAGCGCAAGAGCATATAGAGTCTCATTATAAGGTCGACCCTGCCCTGTTTCAGCCTCACGCCGACTTCTTACTTCGTGTAAGCGGTATGAGTATGAAAGACATTGGTATACTTGATGGTGACTTGTTAGCCGTGCACCGCACGACGGATGTCCATAATGGGCAGGTGGTAGTAGCACGTGTCGATGAGGACGTTACTGTTAAACGCCTTGAAAAGCGTGGCCGCGAAGTATTGCTTCATGCCGAAAATGACGAGTTTTCACCGATTAAAGTCGACTTAGCGTCAGAGCCTTTTTCCATTGAAGGGATTGCCGTTGGTGTTATTCGAAATGCTGATTGGATGTAACCTTTTAGCTATTTAGTAAAGAAAGCGGCTTATAGGCCGCTTTTTTGTATGTTTACCATACCTTGCTTACACAATAATCGTATTTAAGTCTAAGAAATCCCTCAAAAGCCACCAGATACCGCTCCCGCATATTTTCTCCTATTTATGTCACCTTTTTTAGTGCTAACTAGCGCTATTTTAGTCATCTGTTTTGTTTGAAAAACAATCATAAGTGCGTAACTACCTTTTGATTATAAGAAACTTATTGCCAACTTCTATTCGCCCATCTCGTTCAAAATGAGCGTTTCAAACGGGCTCGCTAAATACCCGTGTAACGTCCATGCGCTGTGACGTCATTCACTTCTCTGTCATACCGCGTTGATTAAAAATTAAACGCTGCAATTGTTTTTTCTTAGAAAAGACTAGACTTGTGCGTTTTATTGAGCAATTCTTATACTGTATTTAACAAAATAATAACAATAGCTGTAACTTTGTTTTACAACTAAAGCTAGGCAGTTAAGTTAAAAGTTGGATTTCGAGTATCAGTTGCCAGAAGCGCAGCGCATCTAATGCGTTAATGCTTCTGTTATAACGGAGGTGTTGAGTGAAACGAGTAACGACACAAGCGGCGACACAAGCGACAAAGTGGCTTTACGGGCTTCCACTTTTGCTTACCTCGCCACTACTGTTTGCTGATGCAGCAACGGGCGAAGGCTCTTCCATAAATTTGCGCCGAGGCGCAACAGACATAAGTGGTCAAGTATACGACCTCCATATGTTGATGTTCTTTATCTGTATCGCAATCGCTGTTGCGGTTTTTGGGGTTATGTTTGCCTCAATGTACTTGCACCGTAAATCCAGAGGCGCTAAGCCCGCTCACTTCCATGAAAATGTAAAAGTGGAAATTGCATGGACAGTAGTGCCATTCATCATTCTTATTCTTATGGCTATTCCTGCTGCTAAAACCCTTATTGCGATGGAAGATACCAGTGAACCTGATCTTACCGTTGTCGTTACTGGATCTCAGTGGAAGTGGCATTACCGGTATATGGACAGAGACGTTGAGTTTTATTCGTTAATGGCGACGCAACGAGAGCAAATTGAAAACAAATTCGAAAAAGGCGCGAACTATCTGTTGGAAGTCGACCGTCCGTTGGTGATCCCCACAGGGCAAAAAGTGCGCTTTCTTATCACCTCTGATGACGTTATTCACTCGTGGTGGGTACCGGACTTTGCAGTGAAAAAAGATGCTAATCCTGGGTTTATTAATGAGTCGTGGGCAAAGGTGAACGAGCCAGGTATTTATCGTGGACAGTGTGCCGAGCTTTGCGGAAAAGATCATGGCTTTATGCCGGTTGTGGTCATTGCTAAAGAGCCTGCCGAATTTGATGCTTGGATGAATGAACAAGAAGAAGCAGCTCGCCAAGCGAAAGAAGAAGAGCAACGTCTACTGTCGATGAATATGTCGATGGACGAACTTATGGATGAAGGTAAGCGGGTTTACAACGCCACTTGTGCGGCTTGCCATATGCCTAACGGCGAAGGGTTACCCGGAGTTTTCCCTGCGCTTAAAGGCAGTGAGATGGTACTTGAAGACCAAACTGCACATATTGATATTGTGTTGAACGGTAAAACCGGTACGGCCATGCAGGCGTTCGGAAAAATGTTAAGCCTGAAAGACATTGCGGCTGTGGTGACCTACGAACGAAATGCGTGGGGCAATAACACGGGTGATATGGTGCAGGCTAAAGATGTTAACGCCGTCGTTAATGGGAACTAGGAGTGCGTAATGAGTAAAGCAACTGATGTCATTGCGCCGGATACCTCGGCGCATCACGAAGATCATGACCATCATAGCCATATTCCAAAAGGAATAACCCGATGGTTGTTTACCACTAACCACAAAGATATAGGCACGTTGTATTTATGGTTCGCCTTTATCATGTTTTTGATTGGTGGCGCCATGGCAATGGTGATCCGTGCTGAGCTATTTCAGCCTGGATTACAAATTGTTGAGCCAAACTTCTTTAATCAAATGACGACTGTGCACGGCCTTATCATGGTATTTGGTGCGGTAATGCCAGCCTTTACGGGGCTTGCAAACTGGCTAATTCCTATGATGATAGGTGCACCAGACATGGCGCTGCCGCGAATGAATAACTGGAGTTTTTGGATATTACCTGGCGCCTTTCTTATTTTGCTTAGCTCGCTATTTTTAGAGGGCGGCGGCCCGGCATTTGGTTGGACCTTCTATGCACCGCTTTCTACCACCTACAGTGGTGACTCAACCGCATTGTTTGTGTTCTCGGTACATATCATGGGTATCTCATCCATTATGGGGGCTATTAACGTCATTGTGACCATATTCAACATGCGTGCCCCCGGTATGACGTGGATGAAAATGCCTTTATTCGTGTGGACTTGGCTTATTACTGCTTTCTTGCTTATTGCTGTTATGCCTGTGTTAGCGGGGGCGGTCACCATGGTACTGACGGATAAGTTCTTTGGCACCAGCTTCTTTGATGCAGCAGGTGGTGGTGACCCCGTTATGTTCCAGCATATCTTTTGGTTCTTTGGGCACCCTGAGGTGTACATCATGATATTGCCGGCCTTCGGTATTATCTCTCAAATTGTCCCTACGTTTTCCCGTAAGAAGCTGTTTGGCTACGCATCAATGGTGTATGCCACCGGCTCTATTGCGCTGTTGTCCTTTGTGGTATGGGCTCACCATATGTTTACCACCGGCATGCCGGTGTATATGGAAATGTTCTTCATGTTTGCCACTATGCTTATATCGGTGCCTACAGGCGTGAAGGTCTTTAACTGGGTGGCGACTATGTGGCGGGGCTCTCTAACCTTTGAAATGCCCATGATGTTTGCCATTGCGTTTATCGTATTGTTTACCATTGGCGGCCTGTCAGGATTAATGCTGGCCATCGTGCCGGTGGACTTCCAATACCACGATACCTATTTCGTGGTCGCACATTTCCATTACGTTCTGGTCACCGGTGCCATCTTCTCGATTATGGCTGCGGTGTATTATTGGTTACCCAAGTGGACAGGGAAAATGTACGACACGGCGCTAGCAAAATGGCATTTCTGGTGCTCACTAGTGTCGGTAAATGTGTTGTTCTTCCCGATGCACTTTGTGGGGCTGGCTGGTATGCCACGTCGTATTCCTGACTACGCCTTACAGTTTGCCGACTTTAATAAGTGGATAAGCCTTGGCGGCTTTGCCTTTGGGCTGTCGCAACTAATCTTCTTAGCATTGTTAATTAAGGCCTGTAAGAAGCAGGGTGAGCCAGTATCTGCCCAAGTGTGGGAAGGTGCCGAGGGACTAGAATGGGAAATTCCTTCTCCTGCGCCCTATCACACCTTTGAAACGCCGCCCGTTGTTAAATAGAGAAAATAGGGCAAGTAAGAAAAGGAGCTACCCATGACACAAGCAAATGCAAACAACAAAATGGTGATAAAACTCGTCGTTATTGTGTTTGGCATGTTTGGTTTTGGGTTCGCCCTGGTGCCACTTTACGACGTATTTTGTGACGTTACTGGTATTAACGGTAAAACTGAGAATACCGCAGCGGTGTATGAGTCCATCGAAATAGACGAAAGCCGTGAGATAACAGTGGAGTTTATTAC
Source organism: Alteromonas lipotrueae (assembly GCF_019249215.1). Classification (GTDB taxonomy): domain Bacteria; phylum Pseudomonadota; class Gammaproteobacteria; order Enterobacterales; family Alteromonadaceae; genus Alteromonas; species Alteromonas lipotrueae. The sequence continues at coordinate 62,620 of NZ_JAESDI010000011.1, read as the reverse complement.
CCGCACTAACACTGGTATGCCGTGGGAATTTCGCGCGCAAACTAGTCGTATGAAAGTGCACCCTGGGGAGCTTAATACGGTGTCGTTTTACGTAAGAAATCCAGCGTCGAGCAATATGATGGCGCAAGCTATTCCATCGGTGTCGCCGGGTATGGCAGCGCTATATTTGAATAAAACGGAATGCTTTTGTTTTAATCAACAACCTTTAAATGCTGGGGCCGAGGCTTATATGCCCATGCAGTTTTATGTCGACCCACAGCTTCCCGAAGATATTAGTTATTTTACTGTGCAATACACCCTTTTTGATGTGACCGCACGAGCGAGTGACATGAAAACAAAACCGAATCCCTACATGGTCCCTCAACCTGAAAGTGGTAAATAACAGGTGTTGGGATAAGGAGAGAGTAATGCAGCAAGAATATCAGAAATATTATGTACCGGCACAAAGCCCATGGCCTATTGTAGGCGCGGTGGCGCTATTTTTAATTGCCGTTGGCGCGGGCAACTTTGTGATTGAAGCCACTAAAGGTGAATCAGGCTATGGAGGCTATACACTTCTCGCTGGGTTTGTCGTATTGATGGTGATGCTGGTCGGATGGTTTAAAAACCAAATTGATGAGTCTATGTCAGGGCTATATAGCGACCAATTAGGACGCTCTTACCGACAGGGAATGAGTTGGTTTATCTTCTCTGAAGTCATGTTCTTTGCCGCTTTCTTTGGGGCACTCTATTATGCCCGATTCATTTCAGTGCCTTGGTTAGGCGGTGCATCAAATAATGCAATGACTAACGAAGTGTTATGGCCCACATTTGAAGCCATGTGGCCGTTAGTATCTACCCCAGGGGGCATCACTACACAAGAAATGAGTGCGGTTGGTTTACCCACCATTAATACGGTTATTTTGCTTATATCGTCGGTCACATTGCATTTTGCTCATGTTGGTTTAGAGCAGAACAAACGCAAACAACTGACCCTAATGTTAGGCGTCACTATCTTGCTGGGAATTGGGTTTTTATTCTTACAGGTGGAAGAGTATGTTCACGCCTATCGTGACCTAGGGCTAACGCTACAGTCAGGCATTTACGGCAATACCTTTTTCATGCTGACGGGCTTTCACGGTATGCACGTTACCCTTGGCACCATCATTCTTATTGTCATGTTTTTTAGGGTACTAAAAGGGCATTTTACACCGCATAACCACTTTGCTTTTCAAGCCGGAAGTTGGTACTGGCACTTCGTTGATGTGGTGTGGGTAATGCTTTATATCTTTGTTTACGTTTTATAAAAACGTTGCCAAACCCTAGTAAGGTCGAGGGTTTGGCGTAATTAAACCGGTGCCAATCGCCACTAAAATTAAAATCACTATGATGGCAGATGTGAGCACCCTGCGACCGATATATTTACTCATTGGACCGTCTTTGGGATCGTTTTTCATCATGACACGCATGGCCATAAATAGGTTAACGATCATGAAAATTACCAATGCAACCAAGATTATTTTTATCAACATATAAACCTCAATAGTAGTGTGCAGGTTGGCCAAATGAATCAGGTTACAGCATCCAAATTAATCGCAATCGTCATTACTAGTCTATGTGTAATGGCGATGTGTGGCTTGGGGTTCTGGCAACTAGACCGAATGGCACAAAAGCAACAACGCATAGCTAGCATAACCGAAAAACAGGGGAAAGAAAGCTTGTCGCTTATTGATGCCCTTTCAATGAAAGCGCCCGAAGATCGCGCCGTTTACTTTGAAGGTACGCCAAACGGCGACAAGGTGTTATTGCTCGATAATCAAATACACGAACAACGGGTAGGCTATGACGTTCTAGTGCCAGTACAAACCAATGCAGGGTGGATATTAGTTAATTATGGCTGGTTGCCTGCACCAGACTTAATGCGTTCGCTACCGGCAGTAAAAATTAGCCACCACGCACAACAATTTGAAGGGGTGGTGAGTCAGCCCACTCATAATCCGTTAGTAAAAGAAACGCTTTCATCAGCATTAAGCTTTCCGGCTCGTATTCAGCAAGTTTCTACCAGTACCGCCAGTGAATTGTTATCGCTTAACTTATTACCTTATGTAGTAGTACTTACCGCAAAAAATGACCTTTTTGTCAGGCGTTATAATCGAGTTTCCATGCCGCCTGAAAAGCATTTGGGTTATGCCATTCAATGGTTTGGTCTTGCAATCGCAGCCGCCTTGATTGGCGGTTTCGCAATTATGAAAAAAGGACGTCAATATGAGTAATCCGGCCTCGAAAAAAACCTTAATTATCATGGTTGCCGTGTTCGTGCTACCAGTGATTTTAGCCAAGCTTGCGTTAGAGAATGATTGGTTCAACCAAGGTGCTACCAATAAAGGTGCATTGTTGCAGCCTACCATTGATGTTTCATCGCTTTTAGAAGGTACGGAGCCGAAATGGCGCTTGTTGTATGTCTTGCCCGAAAGCTGTGATGTCACTTGTGAAAATGCATTGTTTAGCATTAACCAAGTGTGGCTGGCGCTAGGCAAAGAGTCTGACAGGGCGCAAGCATTAGTTTTGTTCACTGAAAAAAGTGATGTAACAGCGCTAGAACAGTTATCTGAGTACGCCAATGTGCATACCCTGAGCGTCAGCGGTGTGCCTATCACCAACCTTAAACAGCAAAGCGTATATATCGTTGATACCTTAAATAATGCCATGTTGTATTACCAAATAGACAGTGACAGAAGTACCGCGGTGATGGAAAGCCGAAGTATGCTGGCTGATATTAAAAAGCTTCTGAAATTGTCTCGTATTGGGTAGGAGATGCTATGAAAAAACTGGTGCTGTTTAGCCTGTTTCTTGCCGCAGTAGTCATCATTTTAGGGGCTTACACACGCCTTACTGATGCTGGCCTTGGTTGCCCTGACTGGCCGGGTTGCTATGGCAACCTTACCGTGCCGCTAAGTGACGAAAAGGTAGCCACGGCGAATACGGCGTTTCCAGACCGCCCCGTGGAGGCGCATAAAGCATGGAACGAAATGATTCATCGCTATTTTGCAGGGGCGCTAGGGCTATGCATTTTGGCGATTGCCATTATCGCGGTAAGGCAGCGCCATAAAGGCACGCCAGTTAAGCTGCCTTTGTTGCTGCTTGGCCTTGTGATTTTTCAAGCGGCGCTTGGCATGTGGACAGTCACTCTTAATTTATTGCCTGTGGTGGTTATGGGGCATTTGCTAGGGGGGTTCACCGTACTAAGTTGCTTATTTTTGCTTTATTTACGCCTTAGAAAACACAGCTCAGTTAACTTGCTACAACGGGAATCCAATTCGGCACAACCGTTAACAGACGACAGCCTTAATCTTGGTAAAACCAACAAGCTGACGATGATGGCATTGTTAGGTATGGCCATTTTAGTGGGGCAAATAGCGTTAGGCGGCTGGACATCGGCCAACTACGCCGCCCTCGCCTGTACCGATATGCCAATTTGCGAGCCCGGGTGGCAGCAGCGGTTAGATTTTCAAGGCGCATACAGTGTGCCCGAGGCACAAAACTATGAATTTGGGGCACACGATTACGGTGAGCGAGCCACTATGCATATTGTGCATCGGTTCGGCGCTGCAATCACCTTTCTTTACCTTACCGTATTGGCTGTTATGTGGTTACGAAACAGTAAATTATCACCGGCGGTGAAAAAAGGGTGTGTCTTAATGCTTGGAGTACTATGCGTGCAAGTGGCGCTGGGTCTAAGTAACGTTTTGTTTAGTTTACCTTTGTTTATCGCGGTATCACATAATGCAATTGCCGCCATGCTATTACTCACAGTGATATGGCTGACATGGTCAGTTGCTCCTTCAACCTCTTCTTTCTCCTACTCTACTGGAGGTCATCATGGCTAAAACTATCCCGTTAAATACTGCAGTTGCAGGTAAGCACTCGCTAAGCTCGCAAGTGAAGAACAACTCGCAAGCCAAGATCAGCTGGCGTGACTATTACGAAATGACAAAACCAAACGTGGTGATGCTACTTTTGCTCACGGCGTTAGTGGGGATGTGTTTAGCCTCGCCTAGCTGGGTAAACGCTACAGCGTTGGTGTGCGGATTGCTGGGTATTGGCATGTTATCGGCATCAGCCGCGGTGATTAATCATGTGGTCGACCACAAAATTGACAGCCAAATGGCACGTACTTTCAATCGGCCTGTGGCTAAAGGAAAAGTAAGTATCGCAAAAGCATCTTGGTTTGCAGCAGGGCTTGGCGTAATGGGTTTTGTTGTATTGAGCTTATGGGTGAACATGCTTACCGCTTGGCTTACCCTTGCTAGCTTGGTGGGCTATGCCGTGGTGTATACCATGTTTTTAAAACGAGCCACGCCGCAAAATATTGTAATTGGTGGTATTGCAGGTGCTGCTCCACCGCTTCTTGGCTGGACCGCTGTCACTGGGGAAATTCATGCTCATGCGTTGTTGTTAGTACTCATTGTATTTACGTGGACTCCCCCGCATTTTTGGGCGTTGGCTATTCATCGCGAAAAAGATTATGCGAAAGCGAAAGTGCCCATGCTGCCGGTGACCCATGGGGTAGAATTCACTAAAACCTCGGTGTTACTTTATACCGTGTTACTGAGCTTGGTTTGCCTGTTGCCTTATTTGGTGGGCATGAGTGATTTAATTTACCTTATTGGCTCTTCGCTTCTAAATATTGGGTTTATGTATTACGCGATAAAACTGAAATTTGCGGCCACTAGCCAAACCGCGATGAAAACTTTTAAGTTCTCAATTGTTCATCTCATGGTATTGTTTGTAGTATTGTTGTTCGATCACTACGTACCACTGAGTTTATGAACCGACGGATTTTTGTAGGCGTTGTTGCATTAGTAGCGTTATTGGCGGGTGTGTTAGGGGCAATTTATTTGTCACCAACGGGTCAGTCTAATGGCGGTAAACCCAAGTATTTTCAGGCTTATCCTGAGCCTCGCGCCATTGCGCCTTTTTCGCTGACCGACAGCAAAGGCAATGAATTTAACCAAGCTTCGCTAGAAAATCAGTGGAGCTTGTTGTTTCTTGGTTATACGTTTTGCCCAGACATATGCCCTACTACAATGGCCGAACTGAACAGCATTTACCCGCAACTGCAGGCTATTGAGTCTGAATTTCCTATTAAAGTGGTGTTTATTTCTATCGATCCTAACCGTGACTCATTAGCACGGCTCGACGAATACATCAGCTACTTTAACCCAAACTTTATTGCTGCGACCGGTGCGCATAAAGCCTTATTTCCCTTCGCTCGCAACTTGGGCATGATGTATGCAATTGCTGAAAGTACAGATAATCCTAATTATCTTGTCGATCATAGTGCATCGGTAGTGCTTATTAATCCTGAAGTACAGGTGATAGGGCGTTTTAAGCCAAAACGTGAGCCTGGCAAGTTGTCGATTAGTGACGCACAGCAAATACGTAATGACATGCCAGCGATTACTTCATCATTCAGTTCAAACTCGGCACTATAGGTAGGTATGGGAGGCATGGATATAAAAATCCGACAAGGTCTCGTGTCTGATGCTCGCCAAGCGGTTCCCTTATTATTAAGTGCTGCAGAAGACCTATTGGTTTGTGTATTTGGTAATGGGGATACAAGGCATACTCTCGAATTTTTGACCCATGCATGGAAAGGTAAGGACGGGCAATATGGCTGCAATAATCACTGGGTTGCGGTAGTCGATAATGTTGTTGTAGGCGTCATTACGGCGTGGCACACCAAGTTGGGGCCAGTGTTTGACCGAGCGTCGTTAGACAGCGTGACTAGCTTCTACAATCTTGATGAAGCAATGGCAGTGCTAATGCGCAACCAAGCTGTTGCTGTCGGTTTAACTCCCCCAAGTGCGACAGAGCTTATGTTGGGCCATGTAGCGGTAGATAGCATTGCTCGGCGAGGCGGCATTGGCAGCGCCATGATTGCCCATATGCGTAGTTACGCGATAGCACTTAAAAAGCAGGCATTGGTACTAGACGTACAAATTAGTAATATTGCTGCCATCCGGTTTTATCAAAGCGTTAATTTTAAAGAGCAATCAGTGAACGGCACCTTTGTGCGTTTTGTTCATGCACTTTCAGCTTAACTAATCTGGGTAATTTCCGTTTTTATCTGCCACAAAAAATGGCTGAGAATACCAATAATATCTTCCCGATTGAGAGTTGCTCGGAGCGGTACAATTTACTCGCGAACGGCCTACAGGAAGTGCTTGAGTAATACTGAAGGTAATCGCATTGCCTTCAACCCTAGTTTCAACTGGTGAGCCTGAAAAGAAGCAATTTACTTGGCTTAAACGTACATCATCGCCCTTAATCGTTAGCGTAATAGGGGGGAGTCTCGATTCGTCACTAGCGCCTTGCACCGTATTTCGATTTACCTCAGGGATATACTCACCTTCAAAGCTGGTCGATAATACCGGCATAGCAATACTGTTTAGTTTGGTTTTTAGTGTACTTAAGTTGGCATAAGGGCCAGCTGCAGGAAAGCGAGGTAATGCTTGAAAATGACTGTGTGGACCTATAGCGCCTGAGTGTTGTCCGAACGCAATGTAGCCCTCTTGCGCGAGTTTATCTGCTAGCTTTTGGTTGAACTCACCAAAAGGGTAGGCCAAATATTTAAGTGATTCGCCAATTTTGCTATCAATAATAGCCTCGGCTTCAGCTACATTCTGCCATACCTTTTCAAGCCAAGCTTCGTCGTTAGTGTCGCTATCAGCCTCACTGCTTGAAACTCTGCCATCCAGCATATGCAAATGATCAAGCGTATGGTTAGCGAAGGTAACGCCATCGTTGTGCATCGCCTTAACTTGTTCCCAAGTGAGTTGGCTTCTATTGGTACCAATTTCCCCTGGATTAATAAATATTGTGTACGGGAAGCCCATATCAACCATAATGGGGTGGGCATTTGTGAGGATGTTTTCATAGCCATCGTCGAAGGTCACTACCACGGTATTGGAAGGCAGCGGTGTGTTATCTAAAATAGCGTTGACCACTTTTGCTAAAGGTAAAACTGTGTGATGTTGCTTTAAATATGCCATATGTTGCTTGAACATATCAGGCGATATACTGGTGCTTTTCGGCGTGTGGTTAGACACATGATGGTAAAGCAAAATAACACCATTTTGAGTAAGAATTTCACGGGTTGGCTGCGTAGTGTTATCAGTAGCAGCCAGACTATAGCCAGAAAAACAGACAAAAAAGAAAAGTGCTAACCCGTGTGGTCGGTTGCCTTTCATTTGCGCCAATATAGCGTCACATTTAATCCACGAAATGACATTGAAAGGCATGATAAACTTCATGTTTTCTCCGAGTTGAAGTTGATTTAATAGCAGTGCTTTTTACTGCGTGTCAGCATGCTGTTCTACTAATGCAGAGACGATAATTAATGAAAAAGCGAGTGCAAGAAGATAAGCAATCTCTACGCCAACCTGAGTCGTTATGGCACGATCATACACGCTTACTCACTTTAGCGCTGCCCATGATTCTGGCCAATATTACCACTCCTTTACTGGGTTTGGTGGATACGGCGGTTTTGGGGCATATGTCGGCGCCCGCCATGTTAGCCGGTGCGGCAGTTGGCGCACTAATTCTTACCCAAATTTACTGGGTGTGTGGATTTCTGCGCATGTCATCAACGGGCTTAAGCGCACAGGCAAAAGGGCATGAAGATGCCACGCTTGCCTCTGCCAAAGTACTTTGGCAAACCCTTGCTGTCGCTTCAATTTTGGGGCTGTGCTTACTAATACTTCAAGAGCCTGTACTCACAGCAGGGTTAGCATTGGCAAGCCCTTCAGATGCAGTAGCAGTACACTTAACTGAGTATTATCAGGTTAGGGTATGGGGCGCACCAGCGGCTATGCTGAACTTAGCCCTTATCGGCTATTTAGTTGGGCAACAAAAAACCCGCACGGTGATGATTATTCAAATAGTGGGTAACCTTGTAAATGCAGGATTGGATATTACCTTCGTTTATGGGCTGTCTATGTCGGTGGCTGGGGTTGCCTTAGCCAGTATTATTGCTGAATACGCCATGGCATTTATGGCGATGTACGTAGCGTTGAAACAAGTGAGAGGTATTGCACCAGAAGCAAGTTGGTTTAACCGTGCAGCGCGTAAAGTGTTAATGAAACTCAATACTGACATGCTGCTACGCAACTTAGCCTTGCAAGCTTGCTTAGCCTTTTTGACGATACAAGGCGTGCGATTCGGTGAAATGCCGGCGGCAGTGAATGCTATTCTACTGCAGTTTTTCGTATTAATAGCGCTAGGATTAGACGGTGTCGCCTATGCAGTAGAAGCGTTGGTGGGTGAAGCTAAGGGGGCAAAGAATTCCGCGGAAATAAAGCGCAGAACATACCAAGGGTTGTTTTGGTCATCGCTTTTTGCAATAGGCTATAGTGCTATCTTCTTCTTTGGCGGGCACGGCATAATAAGCTTGCTCACTGAGCATCAAAATATTGTGAATGCAGCGGTAACCTACCTTCCACTTATGGTTATTCTGCCACTACTGGCACATTGGTGCTTTTTGTACGACGGTGTATTTGTTGGCCTTACTAAGTCATCTTCTATGCGCGACACAATGATTATTAGCGCCTTCGCGGTATATTTCCCAGTATGGTTTTTTACTCAGTCTCTCGGTAATGTCAGCTTGTGGTATGCATTGCTGGCGTTCTTACTCGCCCGTGGCATTACGCTTGGATGGAGCTTCGAACGGCTAAGCAAGCGCAATGCATTGTGTGACAGCTAATCTAAGCCATGCAAAACCCAACCACGCTAAGCAGCTACGTCACTTTAGTCACTTCGATTGGCAGAAATACATCGGTCACGGCTTCATGGGCGGCTACATCGGGGAAAAAGCGAATACGCTCTAAAAAAATCGGGGAGTCTCTCAGTTCAAATTGTGTATCAGGCAACCATTGGTGATATAAAGCGTGCACCACCGCCCCTAATTCGGCATCGGTGCCAATATGGCGGACCTTAGCGCAGTATCCTTCCGGTATGGCAGTGGTGGTGACGTTGGGAGTGATCGTATCCTTAGACTGGCATGCTTCTATAGCCTTGCTTGTTTTTGCGGGCTGGTTAATAGGCGCAGTAATTTGGCACGCCACACCAAACCGGTAAGACTCATGTGGCGTGTTGTCAGGGTCATCATACAGTAAGTTGAAAGTGCGGCTGGTGGAGGGCGGTAGTTTTTTTTCTCTGCGCCACGCAATAAACGCACTTACCGTGCTCATAATGTGGCTAGGCGGGCCAATGTGCATCATCATCGCAATGTCTAAGGCTGGAAACTGAATAACTGACACATCAAGTTGATGATTTTCAGAGGTGACATTTTCAGACGCGCTATTTGAGTTGTCATGTGAGGTGTTCATAAGTACCGAAGATCCTTTTTCGTTAGATATTACTAGCGAGCTAATTTGTGCACCTTTATGTAGCGCTTCAACATTGGGTGTCTTTCTAAAGCCTGAAGGCGACTGGTTGTAATGCTTTTTAAAGGCTTTGGCATAGCTTTCATGTGACCCAAACCCTGCTTCTATCGCAATTTCCAATATGCGTTTTTGAGGCCGAAATGCTAATTTATAGGCACTTTCGTGCAGTCGAAGCTGCCTAGCGTAGGCGCCAATATTAATACCAAACTTTGCGTTAAATGCGCGATGAAGATGGTACTCAGAGGTACACGCGAGAGAGGCGAGTTGAGTAAGATTATTGGCACGGTCGGGCGACTTTAAAATGGCGTCGGCGACCTTATCAAGACGGCGATATAAAGGGTTCATTCGTTACTAGCGTTATTGAGGTTAAGCAAACAATACAAAGTTGAATCAAAACATACCCGACTATTTTTGCGGTATTGCCTTTTGCACGACAAAGTAGGTATGAAATTCGGGTAGCTGCTCGTATTCAATATGCCGAATAATGCAGTCGGCTTCGACAATATGACGTATATAACCGTTGATACCTAGTGAAGCGTAATAGACTTCAGGCCCCATGGTGGTGTTGGTATGTTCACCCGGTTCATCCACACCGCCACAGCTAAATATAAATATGCCACCTGGCTGTAGTGCATTGCAAAGTTTGGTAACTAGAGCCGCTTGGCTGTGTAGTGGTACGTGCCACAGGCAGTCCCAAGCACTAATGAAGCGGTACTGATGGGGCAGGTCGAAGGTGCAAATATCACCAAAATAAAACGTGTTGTTAGGGTGTCTTCCTCTGGCTAACGCCAGCATCTCATTTGAGATATCAATCCCCTCTACTACAAACTCGTTGTCATGCAGCAGTTCAATAAACCTACCCGTACAGCCACATCCTACATCAAGGCCGATGCGAGGTTGATCTGTTCTGGATGAGCCTTGTTCTGACGTAAATACGTCTAGAAATGATAACGCGACCTTATGCTGAGCAATACCATTGCTACGATTAAACTCTGGCCGTGTCCAACGCTGGGTAATTTGATCGTAAGCAAGGCCGGTTTCTGCTGGTGTCATGGTCGCTTACCTATTCTGACTTATCGCTCGCCAGTGTAGCACTGACGAGCTAAACGTAGATGTTTATACAAGCTCAAGGCTGTTTAAAAGCTCAAGGCTGTGTATCCGCTCAAGGCTGTGTATCCGCTCAAGGTTATTTCTTAACGAAGTGAGTCGCACACAGTTTGTTGCCAGAAGGGTCGCGCAAATACGCAAGGTACAACTGGCGCTCTTCTGTACCACGAATGCCGGGAGGATCTTCAACCGGCACGCCGCCATTGGCTGCGCCTACTTTATGCCATTCATCAACAAGCGCTGGGTTTGCCGCAGCAAGGCCAATCGTTGAACCGTTCCCGTGGGTAGCGGCTTCGCCGTTAATTGGTTTGGTAAGGGCTAACACACCTTTTGGGGTGAAGTAGAAAACACGACCGTGTTCATCGTATACGCCTTCATCGTATCCAAATACAGCAAGAGAGGCATCGTAAAACTTCTTCGATGCTTCGATGTCGTTCGCGCCAATCATTACATGACTAAACATAGCATTTCCTTTTTGTAGGCAAAATATAGTTATCTGACTATTCTAGCGCCATTTTTACAGCCTCAGCAGCGTGAAGTGCTGTTGTGTCGTAAAGAGGCATATCAGTGTCTGACTGCTTTACCAACAAGGCAATTTCCGTGCACCCTAAAATAACGGCCTGTGCACCTTGCGCCTTTAATTTGTTGATAATATCAATATACGCGTCACGGGATTTTTCACAAATAACCCCTTTGCATAATTCCTCATAAATAATTTTATGCACGACTAATCTGTCTTCACTGTCTGGTACGACTACATCTAAATCAAACTGTTGCGCTAAACGTTCGCTGTAAAATGCCTGTTCCATGGTGAATAGGGTGCCTAACAAGCCCACTTTTTTGACCGTGTTTTCACACAGAGCCACGCCGGTGGCATCGGCAATATGCAATAAAGGAATGGCTACAGCGCTGGCCACCTGGGCAGCGACCTTATGCATGGTGTTGGTACATATAAGGAGAAAGTCTGCGCCGGCATCTTCTAATGACTGTGCGGCGTGCTTCAACGCATCGGCGGCTTTATCCCACTCACCGCTGCGCTGGAAAGCTTCTATCTCGGCAAAATCAACCGAGTATAGGCATATTTTTGCACTGTGGAGCCCCCCGAGTTGGCTATTCACCAACCGGTTAATCGCTTGGTAATAGCTAACCGTCGATTCCCAACTCATACCACCAATAAGCCCAATGGTTTTCATCTCAGCCTCCTCTAATAAGCACGACAAAAAACGTATTAAAAACCGTCACAAACATGACGTTAAGAACAACCAATGTAAGATTATAAATACTAGACTACGTGCAATCCGCAGCCTAGGACAAGGTCATTGAACGTGAGAATTAACAAAAGTATGTTAGGAAACGTATGGGACAAAAGCAGGAGGTAAGCGACTAATCGTCTTTGAAACTAGGCGGTATTTTCTTATCTTTTAGAAACGCGAAACGCTGCATGAAGATGCCTACATAGCCAGACATGGCAATGACAAAGCCCACAAGCAAGGTGGTAAGAGAATAATAGTAAAGGAAGGTGCTTAGATGACTTAACGTGAAAAGCTGCACAACGCCAGCAACGAACAAGGCAAGGCCTAATTTAAATCGTCGCCAGCTTTTGTGCACATCAAACATAGTTGAGATACAACATCTTAGTAGTAAGAATGCTCACCGGCTTCATGTTCAGTAGCATCACGAACACCGTTTAGTTCCCCTGCAAATTGCTCAAGCATTTGCTTTTCAATGCCGTCTTTCAAAGTTACATCAACCATAGAGCAGCCATTACAGCCGCCGCCGAACTGAAGAATAGCGAAGCCATCTTCGGTAAGTTCAGCCAACATTACTTGGCCGCCATGGCTAGCAAGTTGAGGGTTGATTTCAGCTTCAATCATGTACTTTATGCGTTCAGCCAAAGGCGCATCATCAGCTACTTTGCGTGCTTTAGCATTAGGGGCTTTAAGCGTAAGCTGCGAACCCATTTGATCAGTGACATAATCAATTTCTGCTTCATGTAAAAATGGAACACTTTCTTCATCTACCACTGCATTGAAGCCATTGAACTCTAGGCGAGTATCCGTTTCTTCAACGGCATCTGGCGGGCAATAGGACACGCCACACTCGGCGCTCGATGTGCCCGGATTTACGACGAATACACGAATATTTGTGCCAGTCTCTTGTTTATCCAACAGTTTTACGAAGTGAGCCTGGGCTTCTTCTGATATAGTAATCATCAGTAAGTCCTATTAATTTAAAATTTGGTTTATGATAACAAATTTACCTGACTAAAACAGTCAAGTATTGACTAGTTTCGATGTAACCGCATAACGACAAGACGGATATCACTATGCTCGCAGCTTTGGTTCGCACCGCCACAATCTCGATTTTCCCAAAATGGTTTACGCCATTTATCGTGTTAACCGCCGTGTGCGTATCTGCTTCGGTAAATGCCAATATAGTTGCCCTCGATAAGGGGGGAAAGCCGGTTCAGGCCTACTTACCAACTGATGTAACATATAACCCAGATATCCCTACGCCAGAATCAGTACTGGGTGCGAACATTGGCCAGTGGCACGTACGTCACGATCAACTAACCCACTACATGCGTGTACTCGCTGACCATTCCGACCGCATTTCATTAGAAGTCACCGGCAGAACCCATGAAAATCGTGAGCTATTGCTACTTACCATTACTGCGCCATCGAACCGCCCTAATATAGAAAGTATGCGAACCGCGCATATCGATGCCATGAATTCAGGTGAAAAAGTAAAAGCCGGTGCGCCACTCATTTTCTATATGGGTTACGGCATTCACGGTAATGAGCCTTCAGGCTCAAACGCTGCATTAGCCCTAGCTTATTACTTAGCCGCTGGGCAAGGTGCGCGAATCGATGCGTTACTGAACAACAATATTGTGCTGTTAGACCCATCTTTCAACCCCGATGGGTTATCTCGTTTCGCGCAATGGGCCAATATGCACAAAGGAAAGCAACTTGTCGCGGATAGTAACACCCGTGAGCATGATGAAGGCTGGCCATCAGGACGCACGAACCACTATTGGTTTGACTTAAATAGAGACTGGTTATTGTTGGCTCACCCAGAGTCTCAAGCACGTATAAAGCAATTTCATCGCTGGCGCCCGCATATTCTTACTGACTTTCATGAAATGGGTACCGATAGCACCTACTTTTTTCAGCCAGGTGTACGCTCGCGTAAAAACCCTATTACGCCGGATGAAAACGTAACCTTAACCGAAGCGTTGGCGGCGTATCATGCCAAAGCCTTTGATAAGAAAGGAAAGCTGTATTTCTCGGAAGAGGCATTTGACGACTTTTACGCCGGTAAGGGCAGTACCTACCCTGATTTACATGGCAGCATCGGTATTTTGTTTGAACAAGCGAGTTCTCGCGGACATTTACAAGAATCTATCAATGGACCATTGGCATTTTCTACCACTATCGCAAATCAAATTACGACCTCATTAAGTACCTTTGAAGGTGCGCTTGCCAACAAGCCGGCTATTTTAGATTATCAATCGGCTTTTGTTAAAGACACGCAAGCATTAGCAAAAGACGGTGATATTAGCGGCTACATTGTGGGTGAGTCGAGTGATAGCGGCAGGTTTAATGCGATGTTGTCGCTACTTAAACAACACAATATTAAGTTCGAGGTTGTCAGCAAAGACTCAGACGTTGGCAAGCAAACCTTTAATGCTAATCGCGCCATTTATATTCCTGTCGCGCAGGCCCAGTACCGACTTATCACGTCCATATTTTCAACCCAAACCTCGTTTGAAAATAACACCTTCTACGATGTGTCATCGTGGAACATGGCGATGGCATTTAACTTGCCCTTCTCGGTGGTTGAAAAACGGGATACCCGAAACGTAAAAACGGCTGCCAATGCAAAGTTAGCGATGCCAGTGCTTAGCGAGTCGTTACCTGCCAGTGCCTATGCGTACGCGTTTTCATGGAACGATTACTACGCGCCAGCCTTGCTTCAGTCGTTATTAGAGGCTGGGGTAAGCGTAAGAAGTAGCGAAAATGCGTTTGAAGCTAAGCTTGTCAATAATCAGCGCCATACCTTTACCTCGGGTAGCATTGTCATTCCTACAGGATTAGTTCAGCCTGAAAATTTACTCAGTCTGCTAACCGAGCAAGCTCGCGCGTTACGTATTCCTGTTTACGCCCTCGCGAGTGGACTAACGCCAACGGGCAGTGATATTGGAAGTCGCTCAATCAAACCTATTTTAGGGCCAAAAGTGCTATTAGTTGGGGGCGAGGGGGTAAGCGAATATGAAGTGGGCGAAATGTGGCACTATTTTGATACGCGGGTAGGCCTACCTGCCAGTATTGTGGAGCAACAAAAACTGGGCAATGCGCTACAGTCAGGTTATACCCACATTGTGTTTGCTAGCGGGCAGTATACGCTGTCGAATGACACTAAAGATGCCCTGTTCAATTGGGTTAAAAATGGCGGTGTGTTGATTGGACAAAAATCAGCCCTTCGTTATTTTGCAGCCAATGAATGGTTAAACGTCGATATAGTAGATAGAGAAGAAATAGACAGTCAATTTGATGAAGATAAACTGACGTTTGGCGATAAATCGGCGTTATATGCAAGAAAGTTGGTGGCTGGCGCGGTTTATGAAGCTGAAATAGATATCACCCATCCACTATTTTACGGTTATACCGACACTACACTGTCTATGTTCAAAACCAGCAATATGGTGGTGAACAATTATTACACGCCATTTACTACGCCAGCTCGATATACCTCAGCGCCATTATTGGCTGGATTCAGTGATGAAAAACTAGTGAAACTAATTGCCGAAACCCCTGCTGTGATCACCACACAGCAAGGTAAAGGTGTTGTGATTGGGTTTACCGACAATACGCAATTTCGAGGGTACTGGTATGGCACAAACAAAATGTTAAGTAATGCCATTTATCAGTCTGGTTTTCTTAAGTAACTAATTTTTATTTAGCCAATTCTTATGTAGCAAGAATACGTGGCGGTAGTCGTTTCGATTACCCCGCAACTAGCAGTGAACTTTTCGGGGGCGGTGTAAAGGTCATTGCCCATACCAGAATATTCAGTTGTGGGTAGCGAGCTCTCAATAAGCTTGCTAGCGCGTTTACCGTAACACCAGTAGTAATAACATCATCTACTATAGCGATACGCTTAAGAGTAGGGGTAGAATCGACTAACCTATCAATACACTGATGAGTTAATGAAAACACCTGCTTAGCATGTTGTAGCCTTTGTGCTTTTCCTAGTTGATGTTGCGCAGACATACCTTGTCGAATCGCCCAATTGGTGCAAATGGGAATATTCAGTGCACTTCCAATGGATTTAGCTAACACTGCGGCTTGGTTATAATGTCGCGTTGCTAGCCGCCAAGGGCTTAATGGCACTGGTAAGAGAAGTTGGGGAGCAGTGTGGGTTAAGTGCGGTGTGTGGTGCGCCAAGTGTTGCTGTTTACCGACAAACCACTTGGCTAAAACCTTCCCTGAAGTGAGTGAGTGTTGAAACTTAAAGCTATGAATTAAGGTGGTTATTGGATAAGTATGTAAAGCCAATACCGACAGCTGCTGATAGGCACTATGCTTAACGTGCTGACCGACTGGTCCAAATGACAGTAAGTTATTACCGTGAACGTTGGCCGAGAAAAAAAATATGTCATGTTCACACCAATGACATACTGGCGCAGGACTTGCCTGATAACATAGTAAGCATGAAAGATTCATAGTACGTGAATTTTTGAATTCTTAAGTTGAGTCGCTTTTTCTCGCTTGTAGCTACAGTAAGATAACGTGTCTTTAAGCATTTTTTGAGATAATGGGTAATCATGCATATATGGCAGCCTATTAGGTTTGCTTCTTCATGCAACAGCCAAAGGATGTATACAGTGAAAGATTTGCATACAAACACACAGCTTGTCACCCGAACTCAAGGTACAGGAAACGATCTGGTTTTCCTTCATGGTTGGGGTATGAATAGTGGGGCTTTTACTTCGTTTATTCCCTATTTAACCAATAGTTTTCGGGTTACCACTATTGATCTTCCCGGTTTCGGCGAAAACGCTCAGCATGTGCCTTCCCCTTATAACGCTGAGTCTTTAGCACGAATGATAGCGCCTTATATTCCGCCAGAAAGTATTGTTGTGGGTTGGTCTTTAGGTGGTTTGGTGGCGCAACGATTAGCTTTAATTGGTGGCTTAGATCTGAAAGGCTTAGTGACGATAGCCTCTACACCACGTTTCATCGCTGGCCCCTGCTGGCCAGGCATTGCAGGTGATTTACTTGCCATGTTCGAAAATCAGTTAGAGAGTAACTACAACAGGACACTAGAGCGCTTTTTAGCGATTCAAGCAATGGGAAGTGATACGGCACGACAAGATATAAAAGCTATTCGTGGGCATATCAGTGAATTCCCCGAACCAGATCAGCAAGCGCTGAAACAAGGCTTGAGAATTCTTTCCACAGAAGATTTACGCCAAGACATTGGCCGGATAACGGTGCCAACCCTTAGACTTTATGGCCGCTTAGACAGCCTAGTGCCTACCAGTGGTATAGATCGTATTTGCGAGTTGCATCCTCAAGCCGATACGGTGGTGTTGCCCCATGCAGCTCATGCGCCGTTTATTTCTCACCCTCAACAAAGTGCCGATATTTTGTTTAGCTTTGCATCGAGCGTGTATCAACAAAAAGCATCGTAAATCCGATGCTTTTAAGTCGCGTTAAGGTGATGTAAACGGCCGCGAGTGTATACGCCGCAGCTTTTAGCCAGCGAAATGCTAGGCGCAAAGAAGAAATATTGCTCGTTTTCACAGCCAGTTAAGGCGTATGAGCGGTACAGACCTTTTCATTTAGTGCAATTTGGTTAATAATTGCTCATGAGAGTGTAGAGGTAGTGTATGTCTGGTATATCAGGTATAAATAGTAATAATATAAATTCGGCGATTTTGTCCGGACAATTCGGTTTGCAGAATGCCAGTAATGGTATTACGCAGGCTGCGTCTAATATTGCCCAGCAAACCACGAACGCAGAGCGCGATCCGCAAGCCGTTTTAGCCAATGCTGCCACCCAAAGCTTACAGAATGTACGCAACATACTTCCCTCTACGCAGGATGATGTCACCACAAATCTGTTGTCATTGAAAATCAACAGTATCAACGCCCAGGCTTCCGCCAAGGTGCTTGATGTGGCGAATGACACGATAGGCACAATAATCGATACGTTAGCGTAGTAATGTAGGAGTGTAATGTGAACATTGTTACCCCTATCCTTACGGCCATAGCGTACCCTACTGCAAACGTTAATACCGAGTCAGCGAGACGAGACAACGCATTACGTGAAACCATTCCTCAATCGGGGGATGCAGAGAAAGGGGCGTCGCAAAAGGGCCTAGGTTCGGACAGTGACAAAGCTCGAAATCCGGGACAAACGCCTGCGCCTGTTACCTACGATCGCCCCCAAGTCCAAACTGAGCTGCAAAGCGCGTTTGAAAGCGTGTTTGGCGAACAAAAAGACAATGGCTCTGATGAAAGCGCGGGTAAACAAAATGCCCAAGACCAACAGGAATCAAGCCAACAGGAATCAAACCAGCAAGCTTCAGGACAGCAATCCGCACAGCCTGAGCAGCAGACGGAAGAAGAACAGCAAGAGATAAGTAACTTAGAGGCGCGTGATCAAGAAGTCCGTACTCACGAGCAGGCACACGCCGCGGCGGGTGGACAATACGCTGGATCTCCCCAATATGAATATACCACTGGGCCGGATAACAAACGTTATGTAACCGATGGCGAAGTCTCTATTGATATCTCTGAGCTAAATAGCCCTGAAGAAACCCTTCGTAAAATGCAGCAAGTACGTGCTGCTGCACTCGCCCCTGCGGAGCCTTCTGCGCAAGATTTAAAAGTGGCAGCAGAAGCTACTCAAAAATCGTTTGAAGCTCGCAGCGAAATCGCTGAAGACAACGCTACAACATCATCGGTATCGCCTAGCGCATCAGATATCACGCCCCCTGATATTGATGAAATTACCGATAATGCGGGTGTTGAACGCCCTACAAGGGCACTAGACGAAGCTGTTTTACAAGCGCAAACGGTTGAGCAAGATGCTGTAAGCCAAGGAGCGCAAGGTACTAGTGAAGCTTCAAATGAGATTGGTGGTGGGTTTGATACGCGCTCACTAGCATTTGGCAACGAAGCTCTGCCAAATGGCGACAATGTTCAACAAAGCCAAGCTAACTCAGCCCGCATTGGTCGCATTCAGAATTTCTACACACAAGCCTATACACCAGTACGTGAAGGTTTTTCCGCTAGCGCCTAGGGTTTGTAGTGCCTAGCGCTTAATAGTAATAGCGCTTATCTAGCCTCGTTTACCGCTCATTGCCAATAACACGTGTTCTTAACCGTACTACTCTCATAAATACAAAACTCTACTGGGCAAATACAAAAAGCCAGCATGTATGCTGGCTTTAAAATTATAATCGCGCGTGTAAACAATGGCGTTAGGCGTTATTTCTTGGCTTTGGCGAAGGCATCGGCAAAGGCATTACCCATCGCACTGTTTTGCTGCTGGTTTTGTCCGCCGCCACGCTTGTTTGGCTTATCTGCGTGAGAGTGTCCACGTGACCCATTGTTAGCGCGGGAATTAGCAGTAGACTTTGCGTTAGCAGCGCCATTGCTGTTATTGCTTTTGCCTGCTTGATTCGACGAGGTCGGGGTATCCTCTAACCGCATAGTAAACGATATACGCTTACGTGCTACGTCTACCTCAAGCACCTTAACTTTAACAATGTCCCCGGCTTTCACTACATCCCGTGGATCTGAGATGAACTTGTTGGTTAGCGCTGAAATATGCACCAAGCCATCTTGGTGGACACCTACATCAACAAAGGCACCAAAGTTCGCAACATTACTCACAACGCCTTCTAAAATCATACCTGGGGTAAGATCTTTAATGGTCTCCACCCCTTCTTTGAAGGTGGCAGTTTTAAATTCAGGTCGAGGATCGCGGCCCGGTTTATCAAGCTCGCTTAAAATATCTTTTACCGTGGGTAAGCCGAAAGCGTCACTGGTAAATGTATCTGGCGATAAGGTTTTCAATAGCTCTGTGTTACCGATAAGATCGTTAACGGCAACCGCGGCCGTATCCACAATTTTATCAACCACAGGATAAGCTTCGGGGTGAACCGCAGACGCATCTAGTGGGTTGCTACCATTTACGATGCGTAGGAATCCCGCCGCTTGTTCGAAGGCTTTCGGCCCTAGGCGCTCAACTTTCATTAGCGCTTTTCTGTCGCCGAAGGCGCCATTGGTATCTCTAAATTGCACAATGTTGTTTGCAAGGGTTTTATTCAATCCAGACACATAGCTTAGCAGCGCGGGTGATGCTGTATTTAAATCTACACCCACCGCATTTACACAGTCTTCAATTACGCGGTCGAGAGATTTACCTAACTGGCTTTGGCTAACATCATGTTGATATTGGCCTACACCAATGGCTTTAGGTTCAATTTTTACAAGCTCGGCAAGGGGGTCTTGTAAACGACGAGCAATGGAAACTGCACCACGTATAGACACGTCCAAATCAGGTAGTTCGTTTGAAGCTAATTCTGATGCAGAGTAAACCGATGCGCCGGCTTCGCTTACCATGATTTTTTGTGCACCTAGCTCTGGGTTATTTTTAAGCATTTCCCCTACAAGCTTATCGGTTTCACGGGAACCTGTACCATTACCTATACTGATAAGCTCAACTTTATACTGCTTACACACGGTAGTGAGGGTACGCAGTGACTTATCCCACTGGTTCTGCGGTGCATGGGGGAAGATGGTATTCTTAGCGACGACTTTGCCTGTTTTATCTACGATAGCGACTTTCACGCCAGTACGAAGACCAGGATCAAGGCCCATCGTGGTCTTAGCGCCAGCAGGCGCAGCCATTAGCAAATCGTTGAGGTTCTTAGCAAAGACCTCAATCGCTTCTTCTTCAGCGCGCTCGCGAAGACCACTGAATAGCTCGGTTTCCATGTGTAACGCGATTTTAATTTTCCACGTCCACTGCACTACTTGCGCTAAGAAATCATCGGCAGGACGTTGGCGGTGCATAATATTGTAGTGGCTAGCAATAAGGTGTTCACAGTGAGAAGGCGCACTGGCATCATCTTGCTGTGGGTCGGCATCAAGTTGAATATTCAACATGCCTTCGTTACGACCACGAAACATAGCAAGGGCGCGATGTGAGGGGGCATTTTTGTACTTTTCGCTGTGTTCAAAATAGTCTTTGTACTTAACCGCTTCTTGCGCTTTACCGTTTGCTACTGTGCTTTTAATATGTGCGTTTTCAACAAGGTAGTTACGAATTTTACCAAGCAGTGCCGCATCTTCAGCAAACCGTTCCATTAAAATAAAGCGAGCGCCTTCAAGCGCGGCTTTAGTATCTGAAACCCCTTTTTCGGCATTAAAGTATTTAGCGGCTAACTCATCGATAGACTGGTCAGGGTTGGCAAATAAAGTATCTGCTAAGCCTTCAAGGCCTGCCTCAATGGCTATCTGACCTTTGGTGCGTCGACGGGGCTTAAAGGGTAAGTATAAGTCTTCCAATGTGGTCTTACTGTCAGCGCCGGTAATGTTGCGCTTTAACTCATCAGACAGTTTTCCCTGCTCATCAATAGATTTCAAGATGACTTGGCGTCTGTCTTCTAGTTCTCGAAGGTAGGTAAGACGTTGCTGAAGCGTACGTAACTGAGTGTCGTCTAGCCCTTGAGTCACTTCTTTACGGTAACGTGCAATAAACGGCACCGTTGAACCTTCATCAAGAAGCTTAACCGCAGCACTGACTTGAGAAGTTTGTACGGCAAGTTCTTCGGCAATTTTGTTAATAATCATAATACGCTCTAGGCAATAGCAAATAAGGATGTAGTGGCTAGCATTAGCCTTTTTACACCGCTTTCATTTTAGTTGGAATAACTGGCAGCAATTATACCACCGCGACGGGTCAGAAGAAGCCTGATTGTAAGGTCAGTATTCATGGAAACTGTTTTAACCTTATTACAGTTTATCGGTTGGATCGTACCAAATGCGGTTTATCCACCATTCTTTTATGTCGGTTTCTGTTTTTACCGTAACGTCATCATCTTCTTCTTTCCCCACTAGGGCTCGCGCCATAGGAGAGTCGATAGAAATGTAATCTCGACGGCCAAATATTTCATCGTAACCCACAAGGCGAAGTTCTAGCACCTGCCCTTGTTCGTTTTCGATTTCTACCCAAGCACCAAAATAAACTTTATTTTCCTGCTGGGAACTATAATCCACGACTTTAAGGTTTTCCAAACACTTACGTAAGTAACGTACTCGCCTGTCGATTTCACGTAATTTTTTCTTATTATATTGGTAATCTGCATTTTCACTACGATCGCCCAAGCTAGCAGCCCACGTCACCTTTCGTGTGATTTCGGGCCTTTCTTCCCGCCACAAATGGTCAAGCTCCTGTTTTAGCTTCAAATATCCTTTTCGTGTTATCAGTGGTGTTTTCACAATTATTTAGTTAAATTGAAATCTTATGGCTAGTGTATGTGGGTGAATTAATAGAACGCAATAAACAAATGCGTTGAAATCTACCATTTAAACCACTTTGTGCAAATATTGAACATAAACCTTAAAGTTGTTGTCGCAGTATAAATAGCAACCAGCTAATGAGCGGGAAAATCGAATGGAAGATAACGCACCGAAGGCGGGAAATAAGCCTGCAGACAGGCGCCGTGCTGCAACTAACGGTTCAATGGGCGGCACTATTGCTGGTTTTATGCTTTTTTTAACTGGCGCGTTAATGGTGCTGTATGGCTTACTGGATATTGTAGTACGTATGGATAGCCTGATAACAGCAGGATATCTCGTGATTGGTTTATTAATGTATAAGTTTGGTCAATATCTGTTAAATCACTTTGCGGTATTTAAAGTGCAGCGTGAACGTCGTCGTGCGCCACCTCGTCATACTTAAATAGGTTGTCGATAAGGTGCACAAAAAGCGAGTAATCGAATGACTAGCCGTCTAATACACCTTCTGCGTAAGGTGGGCATTTGCTGTATTAATAGCGGTGACTATCGTGCAGCCTTCACTCTTATCCGCTCTTTTTGGTACAACCATCACTTAACGCATTAAAAAAGCCGACACTTAAATAAGTATCGGCTTATACAAGTAGTGGCCAATGCTAAAGCGTAGCCACTACACTTTGAAGCGCGGCGTGATATTACTCAGCAGCAGCTTCTTCTTTAACGATTTCAAGCAATTCAACATCGAAGATTAGCGTTGAATTTGGTGTAATTGAACCAGTAGCACGCTCGCCATAAGCTAATTCAGAAGGGATGTGGAAGCGGTACTTCGCACCTTCTTGCATAAGTTGAACGCCTTCGGTCCAGCCAGGAATAACTTGGTTAAGTGGGAATTGAGCTGGCTCACCACGCTTGTATGAAGAATCGAACTCAGTACCGTCTAGCAAAGTGCCACGGTAGTGAACTTTAACGATGTCTTCAGCCGCGGGGCTTGCGCCATCACCTTCTTCTAACACTTCATATTGAAGACCAGATTCGGTTGTGGTTACGCTATCTTTCTTCGCGTTTTCTTCTAAATATGCCGCGCCTGCTTCAACATTGTCTTGTGCGGCTTTTTGCGCCATTTCTTGTTGCTTAGCACGAAGTACTTCTTCGCCTTGCTGAGCAATTTGCTGAATTTCTTGTGGGGTAAATTTCAATGTGTCGTTAAGGCCATCTTCAAAGCCTTCTTTCAACGCCGCTTCATCTAGCGGAAAGCCTAGTTGCTCTTGCTGTTGTGCACGGTTGCTCACGAACAAGCCCATACTTGCACCCATAGCGTACGCTTGCTTTTGTACGTCTGTCATTGATTCTGTCGAAACATCGGCGGTTTCAGCGATGTCAGTGCCGGTAGTAGCGGCCTCATCAGAGGTGTTTGGCTGACAGGCAAAAAGGCCTAGGGCAGCAATAGTAGATAAGGCAACAAGCGACTTCTGCATAAAACGTCTCCATAAATTTTTATCATCATGCGTCTATGTTTAAACTGCTGCATCCAGGGCAGTCTGCACGATAGTGAAAGATGCGTGATCCATGCTATGTTAAACCTAGCATTCACAAAGCGAAACCTATTTGATTATGTTTAGGGCTCAAATGTTCCCCAGATTATTGTTACTCACCTTATTAATAAGTGGATCTATAGGATGTAGCTTCCCTGAGACCACGCCAATTAAACAATGGCGACATGTTGAGGAAGGGGCTTACGCAGCCGATGTGTCGCCCGATGGTACTATTTCCGTTGTATCAGGCATCAATAATGGCATCAATGTATGGCGAATAGGCGAAGACACTCCTTTGTATCAATGGAGTCATCAAGGGGAAGGTAATAATTTAGTCGTTTCGTTACATATATCAGCCGACAATACTCATGTAGTCACCGCTGACAGAGAAGCGTTTGCACTGTGGAGCATTGAAACCGGCGACCCGATTGGCTTTTGGCGTATTGACGAAGCGTCTATTCGTGATGTGGCCATTTCGAATAATGGCAATGGCATCTTGGTGGCTCGTTCTAATGGTAAGGTCATGTTTTTTGAGCCTAAAACTCAGCGCAGGTTAGAGTTTTTAGGGCATCAAGAAAAAGTGAACTCGATTGATATCTCCCCGAATGGCAAGTTTGCCTTAACCGGTGGCAACGACTATATCGCTTATTTATGGAGCACCGACACAGGGCAAATAATCCATACCTTCACGCATCCTTCCCGGGTGACCAAAGTGGCATTAGATGACAAAGGTCGTTTTGCTTTTACTGCCGATAGCCAAAGTAAATCACAAGTGTGGAACGTGCAAACTGGCGAGGCCATTAGCGGTCTGAGCTTTATTGCTAGGCAAAAAATCTTCACTGATGCTGTGTTTTCTGATGATGGTAAGTATTTACTGACAGGCTCGCCGTCACGCCAAGTGTATTTGTGGGATTTGAAAAGTGGTAAGGAAGTGGATGCTTGGCAAGTAGCATCACGAGATACTGTTTCACCGCCAACTGCAGTTGTTTATGGCGTTGGGTTTATGTCCGATGGTAATATTGTGACAGAAAGCAGCAGTGGTCTTGCCGAAGTATGGCAACGCAGTAAATAGAGTAGATTATGACAGATAAAAATAGCAGTACTGACAGTGTCGCATTTCGGGTAGAACTCGATAGTACGAACCACAGTATTGAAGAGCTCCAAACGAAAATAGCGTTTCAAGAGCATACCATTGAAGCCTTAAATGAAGCGCTGTCTTCACAGCAGCAACAACTTGATGAGCTTACCTACAAGTTACGCCACGTTATCGACAAGGTTAAATCAATTGAGCCTTCTAATATGGCCAAAGACTCGGAAGAAACACCGCCTCCCCATTATTAATGATACCCCCGCATTGCAGACTGAGCTTACGAAGCCCTGGCCGATACAGATACAACGACCAGCTTATCGTATCAAGGTTTAGTGCTTTGGCTGTCTGTGTCAATGGTTTTGGTTGAATCAGGCAGTGCGGGTTCAGCTAAAGTTTCTAACTCTACCGACTCTTCAATGTCGCCGCTAATGGCTTTAATAAAAGCGTTTTTAATAATGGCGCCCAGCGCACGAAGTACATCGGTATCTGGGCTACTTAAATCCCCCTCAATAGGAATGCGAGTAGCGACTTGATCTTCACTTTGGTTCTCAAATAGCTCAGTAATAAAAGCGGATAATAGCTCTACGGTGCCTTCAAGTAATCCATCACCATCTTGCTCAATATCACCCTTCCATGAAAATACTTCCACATGGTGCAGTATTGGTTTTATGTAGCCTTTTACTTTGCCATCATCGGCAGCAACTTCGGCAGCAAGGGTAAGTGAACCTGCCTCTAGGTCGAATGGTGCATAGGTATCCAGCAGATTTTTAAAGTTAACTAAAGCCACATTGTCGGCTTGAATATTGAGATCGAAAGTAGGTTTATGTGTGGCAGGGTTAAGCTTGGCTTCTAGGTTCAGTGTACCTTGTTGGGCAGTTTGTGCGCTCAGGGTGGCATTAGCCACCCGATTGTCAGATAACGCATCGCTATTCACCAAATTTGTTACTTCACCTTGAATGTCGTGTAGCGAAATATCAATAACAGGCGAGGTCTCTGGGTTATAAAAACCAATTTTGCCATCGGTCACACTAAGCTTATCAATACGTAATGGAAACAGTTGATTAGCAATGTTAAGCCAATCTTCGTTTTTACCGGCTTGACTGTTATCGCTGGTGGCACCGTCGACAAAGTTAATTTCAGGATGAGTAAGATTCACCGTACCGCTTGCGGCCCCTTTTATAAGTTGGCTCCAGTTTAATGTGAACTCAACCTTATCGGCGCGAAACAGAGGCTTGTCTACTTGTCCGTTAGACTTGTACAACAACACGTGCTCTAAACTATAAGCACCGCGCCAAAGCATTAAATCTACGTCACCTACTCGGCCGCTGTATTCACCCGGCTGACTGAGAGTTTTATTGATATACCATTGGGCCGTATAAGGCATGCTCATGCGAATGATAGTTAGCAACCCAAGTACGATGGCGAGTGAAATAAATAGGTAACGATTTGCGGTCTTCATAAATACTCCTTTAAAAGAGTACTTCAAGAATTATGCCGCCGGAAGTTAGCTGTCTGTAAATGGGGCGAGGTTAAATAATTCAGTACTATCAGTTGGATAAGAGTATGCTATCAAAAGCTTTCTGACGTTACATTATGTAAAGATACGTCGAATGTGGGCGGTATCTTCACAGAATGCGTAATAGTTACTTCTTATTAGAAAGAGGCAATGCACATGACTAAAATCTTATGTGAATTAACTCATGAGTAGCACCCTACGAGGAATGCAAGGTTGAGTATTATGTGTACTAGCGCTAATTGCGAAGATGTGAGTTACACAAAGGTGAGGGGGGTAACCGCGAACTAGTGAGGTTTGAAAATGCCAATCACGTTTTCATTTTCACGGGTGGCCGCATTCACTTGTTCTTCGGTTTGCGCTTCATTATAGCCACAGGCCACGCACTCTAGCTTTTCTACGTTATTTTCGTAATATAGCGAAATAGTGTCTAACTCTTGGCATTTTGGGCAGGTAGCGCCTGCAACAAAGCGGCGTTTAATCGATTTTTGCATTGCAGCTCTCTTAACGTAATTTACTCAGTATTATACCGCGAAAAGCCATTTCCTGATCAGATTTTGATAGGAATTTGCTATTATACGCGACCTAAATTGTTCCCGCGAAGGTTATGAATGATAAAGCTTACCAACGTATCGCTAATGCGTGGCAGAAAAGTGCTGCTAGAAAATGCATCAGCGCAGGTATTTCCAGGCCATAAAGTCGCCCTTATAGGGAGCAATGGCTGTGGCAAATCGACCTTGTTTTCCTTACTGCGTAACGAAATGTCTGTAGATGCAGGCGACTGTGTGGTGCCTGCTGATTGGCGTATAGTGAGTGTTGCACAAGAAACTCCTGCCACCGACAGACGTGCAATAGAGTACGTTATTGATGGTGATAAAAATCTTCGCCGTTTACAAGCACAGCTTCAGCAAGCAGAACAAGATGAAGACGGCGTATTGATTGGTAAAATTCATGGCCAACTAGAGCAAGCCGGCGCGTACGATGTAGAAGCAAGAGCCGCGACTATTCTATCAGGGCTGGGCTTTACCAACGTTCAGCTTACCGCACCGGTTACCGATTTCTCTGGTGGTTGGCGTATGCGCCTAAATTTGGCGCAAGCACTACTATGCCCCTCTGACTTATTGTTGCTTGATGAGCCCACGAACCACTTAGATCTAGATGCCGTCATTTGGTTAGAAAAGTGGTTGCAGCGCTACGAAGGTACGCTGTTATTGATTTCTCACGATAAGGCGTTTATCGATAATACCGTAGCGCAAATTATCAGTGTTGAGCAGCAACAGCTGATTACCTATACCGGTAACTATTCTGCCTTTGAAAGGCAGCGTGCCGAGCGACTTCGTTTGCAAAATATAGAGTTTGAAAAGCAGCAGCAAAAAGTGGCGCATTTAACCTCTTTTATTACCCGCTTTAAAGCTAAAGCGAGTAAAGCTAAGCAAGCACAAAGCCGTATTAAGCAACTTGAAAAAATGGAAACTCTGTTACCTGCTCATGCGGCTAGCCCATTTAGTTTTGAGTTCGTACCGCCTGCTGCACTGCCTAATCCCCTTGTGCAAATGGAACACGTACAGTTAGGTTATGATGACCATATTGTATTACAGCAAGTGAAGCTTAACTTGGTGCCAGGAAGTCGTATTGGTTTACTGGGGCGAAACGGACAAGGTAAATCTACTCTTATCAAGTTGTTAGCTGGTGTACATGCCCCGAAGCAAGGTATTTTCGATACCGCCAAAGGCCTTAAAATTGGTTACTTTGCTCAGCATCAATTAGAAACCCTCGATCCTAACGCCACGCCTATTTTGCACTTACAGCGCCTAGACGAAAAAGCTACCGAACAACAATTGAGAGATTATTTAGGTGGCTTTGGCTTTAACGGCGATGAAGCGCTTTCAGCTGTTGCGCCTATGTCTGGTGGCGAAAAAGCCCGGTTAGTGCTCGCACTTATTGTGTACCAAAAACCAAACTTGTTATTACTCGATGAGCCCACCAACCACCTTGATTTAGAAATGCGTCATGCGTTGAATATTGCGCTGCAAGGCTTTGAAGGTGCCATGGTGTTGGTATCGCACGATAGATTTTTACTCTCATCGGTATGCGAAGACTTTTACCTAGTAGATAGCGGCGAAGTGGCGGCGTTCACTGGCGACTTAGACGACTACCGCGACTGGATTTTAAAGCAACAAGCCGCCGAAAAAGCAAAAGCGAACAGCGATGCGAAAGCGTTAAATGAAGACGCAAGCGCTGTTAGCGAGCGTAAAATCGATCGTAAAGAAGAAAAGCGCCGAGAAGCAGAGTTTAGAAAGCAAGTTGCTCCACTGAAAAAAGCCTTAGAGAAGCACGAAAAGGCCATGGACAAATGTTCAGGCGAGCTGAAAACCCTTGAAGCATCATTATCAGACACAAGTTTATATAACGATGATAAAAAAGCCGAACTTATGCAATTGTTAGATAAACAGGCAAAGCTCACTCAGCAGCTTGAAGAAGAAGAGATGCAGTGGCTTGATGCTCAGGAGCAAATGGAGGCGCAGCGCGCAAGTTATGAAGCACAATAATGCTATTGTAAATGCAGAGGATTTTTGGCAGTACGCAGGCAGTCGCTATGGTACAGGCGATGTAGCGCCACTTGCCATTTTGTTGCAAGACCGCCATGGTGTGAACGTAAACATACTTTTGCTGATATGTTGGTGTATTGAGCACGGCTTCATTATTAATTTGCCTCAGTTAAACGCGGTTATCAGCGCCGTTGAAGCATCAGAACACGTCCTTAAGCAACATCGGCTTGAGCGAAAGCAAGCGAAGCCAAAAGACAAGCAAGATGCAAACTACCAGAAAGCTTTAGCGAGATACAATCAGCTAAAAGATGACGAGTTAGCATTAGAAAAAACGCAACAAGCTATTATTGTAGAAACGGTAAACAGCCTTGGCTTAGCGTCTTTACCTTCAGGCGCCTCTGGTCAGTCGGGTGTGTTCAATGCTTCTATCGCTGCACTTATTAATGCGTATGGGCTAAGAGAAAAACAAGAAGCCCGCGAGTTAATCAGCCAGTTACTAAAGCATTTGTCGTAGAAAAAATAAGAAAACATCATGAGCAAAATTGCGTTATCGCATGGAAAGATTATAAAAAGCAGTTTTCGGGTGCCAAGCTGGGCAAAGAACCGTCATGTTCAAACCATATGGCCGCGCTTCATCCAAAAACGCTTACCGCTAAAATACAGAATGGAACGCTTAACGCTGCCTGATGACGATTTTGTCGACGTTGCGTGGGGGCCAAAGCCGGCAGAGCCCTCGGGTATTATCGTGATGTTCCATGGGCTTGAAGGCAGCATTCGCTCACATTACGCCAACGATATGATGGCCAATTTATCCGTGAATGGCTGGCAAGTGGTGATGATGCACTATCGTGGCTGTAGCGGTGTTCCGAACCTAAAGCCAAGAGGCTACCATTCTGGCGAGACTGGCGATCCGAGCTTTTTTCTTGATTGGCTAAACCAAAAATTCCCCCAACTCCCTAAAGTTGCTGTGGGCTTTTCGCTTGGTGGTAACATGCTGTTAAAGCTGCTTGGTGAGAACCCCGCGCAAAAATGGCTGAATGCGGCTATTGCTATATCGTCACCATTGAAGTTGTCGGAGTGTGCCAAATCAATTAACCACGGTTTCTCGCGGGTGTATCAGAAATACCTTTTATCGAGCATAAAAACCACGCTACGAAAGAAGATGTCGTTTATCGATTATCGTAAACTTATTCAGTTAACAGGCGATGATGTTGATGGCATTACCAGCTTTGCGCAATTTGACGAGAAAGTCACTGCACCCTTGCATGGTTTCGAAGACGCGAACGACTATTACGAGAAATGCAGTGCGTACCACTTCTTGAGCGCTATTCATTGCCCTACGCTTGTATTGCACAGTATTGACGACCCCTTTATGAACCATTTAGTGGTGCCTAAAGAAGAAGAGTTAGCACGCAATGTTACCCTTGAACTCAGTGAGCGTGGTGGCCATGTTGGCTTTATGCAAGGTTCGGTGTTTAGCCCTAAAGTGTGGCTGCATGAAAGGGTAAAAAGGTACGTTAGCGATGTACTGCCCATTAACCCCACCACGCCCTACGTGTAAATTTCCTATCTTGTTTGCACGTTAGCTGGCTTTATCTCATGCTTAATCGTTAGCGTGAGCTCACTTTTTTCTGGAGGCAGAGATGATAATTCCAATCGACGCGGTTGATACCGAAATCCTACACAGTTTAGTGGAAGCATTTGTGCTGCGAGAAGGCACAGAATACGGCGCTGAAGACGTCACTATGGAAACCAAAGTGACACAAGTATTAGATGCGCTTAAAAGTGGTGAGGCCGTGCTAGTGTATTCAGAGCTTCACGAGAGCGTGGATATCAGACCAAAAGGCGATGTGACATCCCAAAGTGAGTCTGCTGAAGAAGAGTAGGTATACGTGCAGCTTAAAACAGAGCTTATACGTAAATTGAAGAATAAAAAAAGCCGGGCGAGTGACCCGGCTACCTTTCATCAGGAGAGCATCCCAAAACGAGAAAGGTTTAGAAACTGTAGCGTGCAGTTACCTGCATGATGTCTAAGTCATCCATAAGCTTGTAGTTGGCACCCACGGCCCATTGAGGGGTGATATAATAGTTCGCGCCTACTTTGAACGTGGCATCGCCATCTTCAACGTCGTAGTAGCCTACTTCACCTAGAAGCTCAACTTGCTCAGTCACCATAGAACGAACACCAGCATTCACACTGTAGCCCGTCTCATCATCGAAATCGCCATCGATGCGCTCAAAGTTGGCGCCGAAATATGCATCGGTAGTGGCGTTAAGTGGCATTCTGTAACCAGCACCTAGGGTTAGCATATCGAAATCGAAGCTGCCTTCTTCAAAGTTGCTGTATTCACCGTTTAAGTAAATGTTGCTGTTTAATAGATATTTGCTGCTTAGTACGAAACCATCGGGTTCGAACGATTCGTTATCGTCAAAATCCATCTTGCTATAGCCACCTTCTACATAACGCCAGTCTGGAGACTCAGCTAACGTTGCAAAAGAAGCAACAGAGGCTGCGGTAGTGGTAAGTGCTGTCAGTAAAGTGATTGCTTTACGCATTGAAAAAACTCCTATTTATCGCAGAAAGAAAAAATACCTGCGTTTCAAATTTTGCGAACCTGTGCATCGTAATATGCAAACAAATATCGCGAATTCCATTGTTAAATCTGAAGTTTGTTTTGCAAAGGGTTTGCCAATTACGTTATGGGTTGATGGTTTAACAGACGATTTTTCTATAACTAACAGAAAGATAGTGGTTTTTAGCTGCGAGTGCATTCTCTTACCGAAACAGGTTTATCAAACAGCGTTGATTATCTGAACAACAAAATCCGCTAAATGTGTATCTAAAAAACAACACTATATCCTTTCGTCTAATGGCTGGTACGTTTTTACACAGTGGAAGATGGCCCTCCAATTCAAAAATAACTTTTGTAAATGTTTGAAAATAAGGCGATTGATGGTTTTTCAACCCCTTTTCAATAAGTTGGATCATTCTTTGCAATTGCTCTTATGAGTTCAAGCGCGGTTAATTCGCTACCCAGTTCTTCTTCCTTTTATGGGGCAGCGAGGTTCCTATCAAAATAAGCACCTTTGGGCATTCATCTATGGAGTTAGCAGGTGACTTTTTTGAACGCGTTCTGGCATAGCCCTAATTCATGGAGATAACGACATGCAGCAAGAGTATAAACAAGACCGCTTTGATGGCGTGACGAGTGTCAGTAAAGTAACCAAGCGAGGCCTCATGTCACTTTACTCTCGCGTTGCGGTTGTGATGGCCTGTGTGTTGTCATTATTAGTCGCACCAGTGATTAATGCTGAAGAGGTGAGTAATAGCAACGAACCTCGTGATGCATCCCCTATTCTTCAATCTGTTATCGATGCCGCAAAAGCGTCTGCTGAGCAAGGTTATGAGCAAAACGATCATGGTCTCGATGAAGGGTTAAAATCAATTGATTATCAAACTTATCGCGCTATTCGCTTTAATCCTGAGAAAAGCTTGTGGGACGGCAAAAACGACTACGAAGTACAGTTTTTTCACCCCGGCTTTCTCTATCAATTGCCTGTGACAGTTCACACGATTGATGAATCCAATAGCGCTCAGCGCATTCCCTTCACTAGCGACATGTTTCGCTATGACGACAAAGCAGCGCCGTTAGCAGGGCTGACTAACGATAAAACGGGGTTTGCAGGCTTTCGCGTTCATTACCCATTGAAAAATGAAGTATACAAAGATGAGTTTGCCGTATTTTTAGGGGCGTCTTATTTTCGTTTAGTGGGTAAGAATCAAGTGTATGGTATTTCTGCTCGCGGGCTTGCCATTGATACTGCCCTCACGAAAGGGGAAGAATTTCCTCACTTTACTGAATTTTGGCTTATTGAGCCTAAAGAAGGCCAGCCTATTACGATTTACGCACGACTGGAAAGTCCGTCAGTGGCTGGAGCGTACAAGTTTGTTATTGAGCCCGGCATTGATACAAAGGTTGATGTGCAAAGCTGGTTGTTTGCCCGCGAAGATGTAGAAAAACTAGGTGTCGCCCCTTTTACCAGTATGTTTCTTTATGGCGAAAACAGTGAAAAGCGTCCAGATGACTACCGTCCTGAAGTACATGACAGCGATGGCGTGTTAATGGTGACGCATGCCGATGAAGAGATTTGGCGTCCGCTGACTAACCCGGCAAGGCTACAAATTACCTCGTTGAGTGACAGTGCACCGAAAGGCTTTGGCATGTTGCAGCGCGATGGTGAGTGGGGAAGCTACTTGGATGCTGAAGCAAACTATCATATTCGCCCAGGTCTTTGGGTAACCCCTACTGAGGGGTTCGAGAAAGGCCGGTTAGAGGTGGTAGAAATACCGACTAACTCAGAAACGCACGACAATATTGTAGCCTACTGGGTGCCTGAAGCACCGTTACTTAGTGGTGAATCTCGCTATTTTGCGTACACCTTAAAAACGGTAGAGCGAAACGCATTTGTTAGCGAGTTGGCCACTGTTATTCGCACACGCCAAGGCAAACCGTCGTTACCTGGTGAGAAAGTAAAAGATGAAGCGAAGCAGACTCAGCGCCGCTTTATTGTTGACTTCGCTTCACCTGATATGGATTCGACCGAAATGTCAGCTAATGAAAATACGGCTACAAGCTTCAACCCAGACACTACCAAGCTTATTGTGCAAGGTAGCAATGGTGCAATTTCTCAGCAGCGCCTTTACCCCGTTAATGAAGGTAAAGAATGGCGCGCCACTTTTCTTCTTATGCCCAAAGACAAAAGCACGGTAGATATGCGTGCTTATATCGAGCTAGATGGCAAACGTATCAGTGAGGTTTGGAATTATGTCTATCAACCCAAGTAATGCTTCCATTTCCCCTAAATCCTCAACAAAGCGTGACCGATTCATCACGACAGGAGAGCACATGCGCGTATTTATAATGGCAATGTTAGTGCTTCCGAGTACGGCTTTGGCCGGTTGGAGCCTTTATGAAATTTTTCTTCCAAATGGGTTAACAAAGCTTGAAATAGCTCAGCTTGGTTTAGGTCTAATATTGTTCGCTTGGCTCTGTATGGCATTTTGGACCGGTATTATCGGGTTTGTACTCCAACTCTTTAATATTGACCCTTTAAGCTTGCGTAAAAAGCAAAGTAAGCCTGATGAAGCCACTCAATTAACCGAGCGTCATGCGGTGGTAATGCCAGTATATAATGAAGATACACGCCGAATTATGGTGGGCTTTGAAGCGTGTGTCCGCGAGTTAATGAATACGCCACACGCTGATCATTTCGACTTCTACATGTTAAGTGACACCCGCGATCAAACCAAGGCGGATGCCGAGCTTCGCGCATGGCAGCGTATGACGAAACGTTTAGGCAGCTTCGCCTCACAAGTGTTTTATCGTCGCCGGGAAAAGAACCTTCATCGCAAAGTGGGTAACTTAAAAGAATTTTGTGAACGCTGGGGTGCGAACTACGAATCTATGATTGTGCTAGATGCCGACAGCATAATGACGGGCGAGCGCATGTTAGATTTAGCCCGCCGTCTCGAACAAAACCCAGATACCGCATTAGTACAAACTATCCCTATGCCGGTACGTCAAAATACCTTCTTCGGCCGATTTGTACAATTTGCGGCGCACCTTTACAGCCCTATGCTGGCAACTGGTTTGTCGTTTTGGCAAACAGACAGCGCCAACTATTGGGGCCACAACGCGATTATTCGCATTGCGCCCTTTATGCAGCACTGCGGTTTACCTAAATTGGAAGGCAGCGCACCGTTTGGTGGTGAAATTCTAAGTCATGACTTTGTTGAAGCCGCGCTGCTTCGCCGTGCAGGCTGGCAGGCCTATTTACTGACAGATACCACGGGCAGCTATGAAGAAGTCCCTAGCAACGTTGTTGATTACGCTATTCGTGACCGTCGTTGGGTGCAAGGTAACATCCAGCATTTAGGTTTGCTGAACGTGAAAGGCCTGAAAGCGGCTAACCGTCTTCACTTTTTATTTGGCGCGTTTGCGTATATTTCATCGCTGGTCTTATTTTGCATGCTAGCGTTAGGTACAGCCGATGCCCTTATTCGCGCCACATCAGTGCCAGACTTCTTTGTATCTGAATACCAGTTATTCCCAAGCTGGCAGGTAGCCCGTCAAGATATGATGATGGTTACCATGTGGGGAACTGCTGCGCTACTCTTCTTGCCAAAAATGCTGGGTATCGTGCTTGCGCTAATTAAGCGCAGGGAAGAGTTTGGTGGCGCCATGTCGTTACTGAAAAGCGCAGTGGCAGAAATTACCATGGCGATTCTTATTGCGCCGCTCATGATGTTTTATCATAGTTTCTTCGTAATAAGTGTGTTTGTTGGGCACTCGGTTAAATGGGAAGCACAAGAGCGTGAAGGTAAAAAAGTGCCATGGAGCGTTGCCTTTAAACATACGCAGCTTATGAGTTGCTTGGCGGTAATATGGGGCGTAACGACCTTCCACTTCACACCCTCTTTATTTATGTGGTTGCTACCGGTTTTAATTGGAATGGTGCTCGCCGCGCCGGTTATTCGTATTACTAGCAGTGATAATTTAGGTATAAAAATGCGTAAATGGGGCGTGTTTGTTATTGACCAAGAAGTGAATGAATGTACCGCCCTTAAGCGTTTGCGGGTGGCTATGAATTACTTCGCGTTGTCTCAGTACAAGGCAGAAGAGCCTGCACTGCCTGAAAGCTTGTGGGTAACCATGCCTGAACAGGTATTAAGTGAAAAGCCGCTGCCTATGCGCCCAGCATTGGTCAATAACGCGTAGAGCCTTGTTTGTGTTAGCGCATACCTAGTAGTAACAGCTAAAGACGAGGTGTTCTTACCCCGCCGCTAGCTCCCCAGCACTACGCGGCTATATAGCGCTAACACGCTGAAAATAAACTACTAGACACAAAAAAGCCGGGTCGCTTTACTTCACAGGTAAAGCCCCGGCTTTTTTTATAGAGCGTATATTTACTGCGTGAAAGTTACGGAGAAAGAAACCGGAACCGTGGTCGTAATACTTTTAAGCCCTGCAATTTTTTGAAGTGCTTCAACACCTGCCGCTAACCCGAAAGACGCTGCTTTAATTAGCGTAGGCGCTATTGTTGAAACCGTTAAAGTATCGGTGTCTACTTTACTCGCCATCACTGAGAAGCTTGTAGGTACTGCCATACCATGCAGCGTTAAAATACCGTCGACTCTACCGCTAACCACTTCGCCATCGGCTAAATTTAGCATTGACTCAGGTAGGGTTGCGTCAAAGGTGGCTTCAGCAAATTCAGTTACATTGAATAGCATGTCTTGCATACGTGTATTACGGATATCAATTGACGTATTTACCGACGCCAAATTAACCGTAACACGCAGTTTTCCGGCATTCGATAAACTGCCTTCAAAACTATCGAATTTATGCACTTCGGTAATCTGTGAATTCTTAGTAGAAAGGAAATGCAAAGCACTGGTGTCGCCATCTATCTTCCAGTCAGCAAGTGCAGGAAACGCAAGACCGAATGCAAGCAAGGCAGTTGTTACCTTACGAATACGTGTCGTCACCATAATATTACTCCTTTAAATAATAATAATGTCCACTCGAGATTACTCGAAGATGGCATAGACCAAATAACCTAACGCACTAATTACGATGAGGGTTTACAAAGTCATTATACTGGACAACATCTTTCCATGGCACTCTTTGATCGCCCATTACCACAAAATCTGGGTTCTCTAGCGAATGACGCTGGTTATAAGTAAGTGGTTCGAAGTTCGCGGCAGCAATACTGCCCCCGGCTTCAGATACAATGCACTGTGATGCACCTGTATCCCACTCACCCGTTACGCCAATTCGCATAAATACATCGGCTTTACCTTCTGCAATAAAGCAGGCTTTCAGTGAGCAGCTTCCCAATGGTAGGGTTTGATAAACCCGCTTTGCACACATACGACCTAATACTTTCTCGCGGCTTTGCCTACGACTAATCGCAATCATAACCACGCTGTTTTTAGGATCATCAAGCTTACGGACGGCAATCTTCTCTTCCCCGTCGGGTGACGATTTAAATGCCCCTTTACCCTTTTCTGCAAAATAGAGCGATTGGCCAGGGGGCCAGAAAATAACACCAATCTTAGGCTGATTATTTTCAATAAGCGCAATGTTCACCGCAAAGTCACCACTTCTGGCGATAAACTCTTGGGTGCCGTCGATAGGATCGATAAGCCAATAACGCGGCCAATCTTTTCGCTCTTCCAAGCTGGCATGCTTATTTTCTTCAGACAGAATAGGAATGTTGGGGGTGGCGTCGCTTAAGCGTTTAACAATAATATCGTTGGCAAGGTAGTCGGCGCTAGTAACCGGAGAATCGTCTTCTTTTTGGTAAGCGTCAAAATCGCCTTTATCATAAACTTTAAGCACAGCTTCGCCGGCTTCAACGGCAACGGTTTTTGCGAGCTCTAATAGTTCGCTGTGGGGGTGTTCATCGGGCATAATCTATTGGTCCTTCAACCATTTTTGAGCAAGCAACAGCGCAGCGATACAGCGAGCTTCAATAAAATCTTCACGAGCCAGTAACGCGTCTGCCTCAGCAAGGGGCCAGTGAATGACTTCCAATGGCTCAGGTTCATCACCCTCTAGTTGTTCAGGGTATAAATCTCTTGCTATTACAATGGTCATGTTGGCATTAAAAAAGGTAGGTGCCATGCTAACTTTGTGTAATTCAATCAGGTCGTTCGCACCAAAACCTGCTTCTTCTTTTAATTCTCTATCGGCGGCTTCAAGGGCGGATTCGCCAGGGTCGATAAGGCCTTTTGGAAAGCCAAGTTGATAGGTGTGAGTACCTGCGGCATATTCGCGAATCAATACCATGGTATCTTTATCAATCATGGGAACAATCATGACGGCGCCACGATTGCCTCCTGCCATCCGTTCAAACTCCCGCGTTGCGCCATTAGAAAACTCTAAGTCTAGGCGCTCTACGCGAAAAAGCTTACTTTGGGCAACAATTTCCCGATTGTGAATTTGCGGTAATGGCTTGTTCGGGTCAATTTTTCGCATGTCTCTTGCTACAACTTTGTTATCATACCTACTGTAACTAGCTTACTTCATTATAAGGAAAATCGCTTGCCCTTTCTGCCCTGGAATGAAATTGATACGGTGTTGTTGGATATGGACGGCACCCTACTGGATTTGCACTACGACAACCGGTTTTGGCTAGACCATTTGCCAATACGTTTGGCTGAAATCAAAGGCATTCCAGAACAAGAATGTCGAGACATGATGGCCTCGCATTATGAAAAGGTGCACGGCCAAATTCAGTGGTATTGTCTCGATTATTGGGCAGAAACACTGGATATCGATATTATGCCAATTAAGCGTGAACTGGCGCATCTTATCGAAATTCGCCCCGATACCGTTCCCTTCTTGAAGGCGTTGCATCAATCTGGTCGCGAGGTGGTGTTAGTCACTAACGCCCACCCTGGTAGTTTATCGTTAAAAATAGAGCGTACACAGTTAGACGCGCATATCGATAAATTGATTTCCACGCACGAGTTTGGTGTCACGAAGGAGTCGCAGTTGCTGTGGCAGAAGCTGCGTGCACGCTTAAACTTTAATCCAGCGCGAACCTTGTTTGTAGACGACACCATACGAATTTTAGATGCGGCAAAAGAGTTTGGCATACAGCACCTTCTTGCGGTTGATAATCCAGATCACACGTTGCCTCATCGTAATATTTCCGAATTTCCTGCTGTTACCGACTATCGCCTAATGATTGAGGAAATCTTGGCAAACCCTGTCTCTAGCGACGAAGGAGGTAAACATGCTGAGTAAATTATTTGTAGGGTCTAAAAACCCCGTCAAGGTAAATGCGGCGCACATCACGTTATCCATTACCTTAGAGCAAGATTTCGATGTGTACGAAGTTGGCGTGCCTAGTGGGGTATCTGAGCAGCCAATGAGCGAAGAGGAAACTCGGCTAGGCGCGGTGAACCGTGTAAAAGCACTTATTGATATGCACCAAGACGACACCAACGATTCATGGTATGTGGCTATTGAAGGTGGTGTTGATGTGTTCGAAGACGGCCCTGCTACCTTTGCTTACGTGGCTATTTATAACGGCGGGCGTATGTCGATAGGCCGAAGTGCCAACTTGCCGTTACCGGTTAGTGTGTATCAAGCATTACAACGGGGCGAAGAACTAGGCCCAGTAATGGATAAGTTATTCAATACTACTAATGTGAAGCAAAAAGGGGGCGCGATTGGCTTGCTTACTCTTAACCACGCTTCTAGACAAAGTGTTTATGAAGTCGCGCTTACGCTAGCCATGGCAAAGTTTCATTTTCCCGATTTGTATACCGATTGATATACAAAATACACGCTGCTAACTGCCATTGAAAATGGCAAGGTAAATAGCTGTGTTTTACTTAAAATCACTCTGTAAGCCCTACCGAAATGGGGACAAATTTCCGTAATAATTTCTTATCGGGCTTTTCTCGAATATCGCTCATAACGTCTAATCATTAGTCTATCTTGTTGATCTTTCGTTGGAAATATTAGCCTGGCTAATCTGGCGCTGTAGTTGCACTACTTCCCATCACAAACGGATTAAGGAGTGTGACAATGAGCGAGACAATCAACACATATAACCCTGCAACGGGTGAGAAGTTAGATCATTATCATTTGATGTCAGCGGATGATGCAGAGCAAGCGGTAACCCGCTCGCAAGAAGCCTACTTAAACTGGCGCAGAACTTCTTTCGATGCCCGTGCCCAATTATTTAATAACCTTGCTGATTTAATGGAAGAGCGCATTGACGACTTAACCAGCCTGATGACCCGAGAAATGGGTAAGGTAACCGAGCAAGGTAAGCAAGAAGTGCAGCTATGTGCAAATATCTGTCGTTATACGGCAGAACATGGTGCCGAAATTCTAGAAGATGAACACCGCATTTTTGAAGGCGGTCGTGCCATCATCAGTTACCAGCCTATTGGCGTGATCTTAGGTATTCAGCCTTGGAATTTCCCCCTTTATCAGGTTATTCGCTACAGTGTTTCAAACATTATGGCGGGTAATACTACCGTACTTAAGCATGCTAAAAATGTATTTGGAATGGCCGTGGCTATCCAGCAAATGTATGAAGATGCAGGCTTCCCCAAAAACGTCTATCAGTCGTTATTGATTGATGGCGGTACGGCGAGTGACTTAATTAAGCATAAGCACGTTCGCGGCGTAACGTTTACAGGCAGTGATGAAGTGGGCAAGCAAGTTGCTAAAGAAGCTGCAAGTTTGTCTAAAAAGACGGTGATGGAGCTAGGTAGTAACGATGCTTTCATCGTACTTGCAGATGCCGATATCGACCAAGCGGTTGAAACCTGCATTATGGGCCGTGTTATCAATAACGGTGAAACCTGTGTAGCAGCTAAGCGCTTTGTTATCGTCGATAGTATTTATGACGAATTCAGAGATAAGTTTGTTGCCCAGTGCAAAAAACTTAAAGTAGGCGACCCTGCCGACGAAAATACCGATCTTGGTCCTATGGCACGTGAAGATTTACGTGATGAATTACATGACCAAGTTAAAGCGTCACTTGAAGCGGGTGCAACGCTATCGTTAGGCGGCGAAGTACCAGATAGTAGTGGTTATTTTTACCCTATCACTGTATTAGAAAATGTCTCACCAGGCATGCCGGCGTACGACGATGAATTGTTTGGTCCCGTGGCTTCACTAATTCGTGTTCGCGACGATAAGGAAGCCATGACAGTAGCAAATGATTCACGTTACGGCCTTGGTGGTGGTATCTTTAGTACTGATACAGACAATGCTATCGCCCTTGCTAAAAACGAGTTCGATACGGGTATGGTAAACATTAACGGTTATTCGTTAGCTCAGCCTAACTTGCCATTTGGCGGTGTTAAAGACAGTGGTTACGGTCGTGAGCATGGTGGTTACGGTATGCGAGAATTCGTAAATATCAAAACCATCATGATTGCAGAGCAACAAAACAGCTAAGCGTACCAATGCGGTTAGCCCACGGTGTTGGGCTAATCTGCAACAAGGCGCTGAATAGGAGTAAGTAGTATGTTAGTCACATCCATGAAATCTAGTTCAGCCCGTATTGCGAAGCCGCACGGTTCTAATGTAGGTACAAAACTAAGTATTGGGCTGGGGTTACTTACCTCAGCCTTTTTTGTTTGTGCAGCGCCTTCGGATAAACCGACAGCCAATCCAATAGCAAGAGCGGGTGATTCCGCTCAGCATTCGTTGCCGCAGCATGCATCAACGGATAAAAGCGCCACCACCGTATGCCGAGGGGTGTCATTACAAGTGCTTGGATCTGGTGGCCCAGAACTCGACGATGGTCGAGCTTCTGCATCCTACCTTCTTTGGAAAGACGAAAAGGCCAAAGTGCTGGTAGATGCAGGGAGTGGCAGTAGCGTTCAATTTGGCGCGTCGGGTGCTGATTTTACCGATGTAGACATCATCTTATTATCTCATTTGCATACTGATCATGCCGCCGACCTACCTAGTTTTATCAAGGGAAGCTATTTCACACGTCGAGATACAGATTTAACCGTGTATGGCCCTGCCGGTAACGACCTTATGCCAAGTACTCAAGCGTATCTTGATGCGCTGATAGGTAAAGAAGGGGCATTTAAATACCTGTCTTCTTATACCCAAGAAGGTGAAGATGATTATAAGGTGTCTGCACACACGGTTGCAGATACCACTTTTTCCACATCCATTAGTGATGATATCAGCATAGAGGCTATATCGGTGCACCATGGCCCAATCCCGGCGTTGGCGTGGAAAGTTACTATTGATAAATGTGTTGCTGTATTTTCAGGCGACACCAACAATGCGGATGGAACATTAGCCAACTTTGCTAAGCATGCTGATGTGCTTGTGTTGCATAATGCTATTGAAGATATTGAAAAGGGGGCGGGTAGCGCTGCAACCAATTTGCATATGACGCCTGAGCAAATTATTGAAATTGCAAAAGAGTCAAAAGCAAAACGTATTGTGCTTTCTCATATAATGAAGCGCAGCGAAGCAGGGCTAGATGGGCTTACTGAGGCTATTGCGGTTATTGCCCCCGGACGGGTGTTTGCCGCGCAAGACCTAATGAATATTCCATTGGTTAGCGACCTTACTCGTGAAGAAGGCCGCTAACTT
This sequence comes from Alteromonas lipotrueae, assembly GCF_019249215.1. Classification (GTDB taxonomy): domain Bacteria; phylum Pseudomonadota; class Gammaproteobacteria; order Enterobacterales; family Alteromonadaceae; genus Alteromonas; species Alteromonas lipotrueae. Next base: position 20,701 of record NZ_JAESDI010000011.1, on the reverse strand, counting down.
ATATAGCATTGCGCCTATTGTAATTTAATGGCGATATAACCATTCGCGTCGGGTTGTCCGAAGAATTTAGACGCCTGATGTACCTCTTGAGGAAGGCTATCATCTGGCTTAAATTTCCCGTCTACTTTAACTTTTTTCATGTCTGGGCTAACTACAGCATCAATAGAAAGGCCAAGTAGGTTTGGCTCGCTGACCACAATACCAATGTCATCACCCACACAGCGAAGTTTGGCAGAATAAGTGCCAAAGTCGATAGGGCCTTGTGTACCTGCAACTGCGGCATTCAACCAATCACCGGTGCCTTGTAGCGCCACACACTGAGGGCCAAAAGTAAGTTCGTCGAGCTTCACTTTAAATCGCCCGCTGGCATTCACTGGCAGAGGCAAATTCACTTGCGCCAACACGCGGTCGACGGGTAGGTAAACCGAAAAGTTTGTGGTTTCTACTTTGTTTGTATTAAACAAACTGGTTTTAAATGGCCCTTCAAAAGCAATGTCGTTTACATCGCGAATGTTCCCGGCTTTTACATGCGCACTGACCTTTCCAATCAGCAAAGCAAGGGGGCTAAGCTCCCAATTAACGTTATTAATAGGGAGTCCATTCACCACGATGGTTTGCGCCTTACCCGTCCATAATGTGCCACTGACACCACTAATCGATACATTTTTTGGCAAGTCTACTCTGCCAATCACCTGAATAGCAGGCATGTAAGCAATTGCAAAAATTAGAAAGGCAACAATGCCACCCACTAGCCAACCAAACTTAGACTTCATGCTTTTCCTAACTGTAAACGGCGAACTTTGATGTAACCTGGATCATCAGCTTCAGCAATATCGGCCTGAATGATGACAATGCCCATGCCTTCAAGGGTTTTTAACCATTCCAGCACATTATTAAAAGGGGCTTGGTCTATCCAAACTTGTAACTCATCATCTTGCGGTTGCATACGCGAAATAGCGATGCTGTGACTTGACGTAGTGCGGTTAACGGCTTGAGGTAATGAACCTCGAAAAGGCGTAGCGCGGTTGCTGCTTTTTCTTAGCTGTTGGGCGCGAACGGCACTGTCTTTTACCCATACCAGCAAGCTTTGTTGGTTATCTAGCAATTGTTTTTGCTGATGCAAAGCTGCATTAAGGGGCGACCATACCAAAAAATAAAATAAACCAATAACCACTACCACAGCAGAGATCATTACCAGTATTTGCTCGCGCTCGGTAAGCGCTTTAAATTTGCTGACTAGTGCGTTCACAACACACTCCTAATTGATACCGTGCCAATCACATTGTCATCACGGTTATTGATAGCCCCTTGCTCTACGGTAAATCCAGCACCTTCCGCCTGTCGGCGAAATTGCTCTAATGCCTCAAAGCTTTTACCTTGCGCTTGAATACGAATTTCGGTGCGGGTGGCATCAAACCGTAAAGTTTGTGGTTTTACTTGTGTGCTAGCAAAGGCTTCTGAAAGCTGATCTAGCATCACTAACATAGAGGCATCGCCGCCACTTTTTGATAATTTATCAAGCTCATATTGCAGCTTAAGCTTCACGTTACGATAAACGCCAATATTGGGAAACCCAGATTTTACCGCTTGATCTATTTCACTGGAGAGCGCCGCGTTATCAGATTTCAGCTGGTACAGGGTAACGGTTTTATCAACCAGGCTGGTACATAACACCAGTACCGCTAATACAGCCGCGACACGCCATTGTGCCCACGCATTGTTGCGAGTACGCTTTACTTTATACTCGCCCTGAAGCAAGTTGAAACTGCTCGACAACGCCTCTTTGGCTAGCACATGCATAGGTAGCTCAAGAGGGGCGTCATTTACCGTAATATTCGGCACACCACTTAAATCAATACCCGCATAGTTGGTAATGACAACCGGGGCTTCTTGTTGGCTGGTGAAATGGCCTAGGGTGGGTAACAACCACGCTTGCTCGCCCTGTATACCTTGAAAGGTATCTTGGCGTACCAACATTTGCTCGCCTAGAGTAAGTACAGACCAACCGTTTTCAGTTACCGGTACGGCGAGTACATCAGGAATTAGATGGTTACAGAACAAGCCTGCATCAGCTAACCATTGCTGCCACATTTGAAGTTTTGCATGACTTACCACGGCAACGGCTTGGCTATCGCCTACCTTAGGACCAATAGCAAAAAACTGTTCGCTAATATCAGTGGCTAATTCATCTTCAAGCATGAAGGGCAAAGCAGAAAGTACCTTTCTGCCCGCTCTTGGCGGTAACGCTACCCATTTAAGTAATATTTCGCTGCTAGGTGCCAATGCGATTACCGCACGCTGCCCAGCACGTTCCGCTAAGGTAGAAAGGGCGTCGGCATTGGGAAGTTCACCAGAAGCGATAATTTCTTCTTCGGCTGTAGACCATACTAGCCAGCTAATTGGGTCGGCCTCGGTGGCACCTAACCTAATCAGGAGTTGTTCCATTATTTTACGCCTCCAAACTCGCGCTTTATTATTTTTACGCCCGCGTCACTACTTGCGTTAAATACGGTAGAAAGTTGAAACGTTGCTTTATTGTAACGGGTCTTAGTGTGCAAAATAAAATACTCAGTGGTTACCGTAAACCATTCTTTTCGGCTATCAGATAAACTTAATGCTTCAACACTCGGCTCGGCCAGAAATTCGCTTACGTCTTCCCAGCCATCTTGTGGGCGGTTACCCAGCAAGCTAGTGGCTTGTTGTAAATCTAACCCCGTTAAGCCGGCTAATAGCGCAGCATGTTCTTCATCAATGGTATTCACATTAATGGCTAAGGCGTCGTTGTCGGGAATTACGCAAACCAGAGGGAGAATTTCATTCAACCAAACCGCAGAGACACCGTTAATAATACGCAATTCGCTTGTCGATGCCAGTAATCCGTTTGCTGCTAAGTAAGGAAACTCTCTCGACTCATATTCGCTATCTTCTGCGCCATAGGGGCGCATGTTGTCATCTTCATCTACCCAGTCGGCCAAACTGTCCCGCACGGTATCAGCGGTAAAGCTGTTTAGATCGTCTATTTCAAGCGCCAAAAGCATAGTGTGAAAGGCATCCATCGCTTCGGTAGCGCCATCACCACTATTCACGTTTGCGCTAGCGCTGCCTTGTAGAATAGCGTTTAAGTTAAAGCATGCTTGAAGGTCGGTAAGGTTCGCTTGTAAACCGCCATTGTCTAATGGGTACATAAATTCCTGTGCCCAAGGCTGGTCTAGCGAAATTTTATCACCGGTCTCTTCCATCAAGGTTTGAAGTGACTTTCTTGCAAAGGCCTCGGCTCCCAAGGCATACCAGTACGCTTGATTACTGTCTTTAATATTCATGGTGCGCTGAACTTGCAACTGCAAGCGGGTACCCATTTCAGTGGCCAATACAGACACCAGCGCCACAATCATTAGCACAATCATAAGCGCCACGCCTTGTTGGCGAGAAGGCAGCGAACGGGGTGTTTTTGTAGGCGCTTTGATAGCCGTTTTAATAAGAATGCCCATTACGCCGAACCTCCTGTTAAGGCAAACTCACGACGTACTAAACCAAAATCTTTACTCACAAACTCAATCGCCACCGCAGTGGGTAACGCTTCACCTTGGTAACTTTCACTCCAACTTAGATCGTCGCTGTCATCAGTACTACTTTCAGCGCTAATGAATTCAACGGTAAAACTTTCTATATTTTCAAGCAGGGTACGAGTCTTAGGTTCATAGCCAATAACATTATCGACGTAGTTGCTATAAAGGCGTTCTAGTCGGTCTTCATCAAGGCGATATGCCACGTATTGTAGGGTGCTTCGGGGCAACATGAGTTGAGGGTTGTGCCAACCGCCGCGCACAAAGCCAATACCATCGCCGTCACTATCATCTACCTCGCCGCCAGCCATTACTACGGTTTGGGTTTCCCCTTCAGCGCGAACTGGCCGTGGCACCGCTTGTTGAATATCACGCTCTATGATGACCATGGCACGTTGCAGTTGTTGTAACTTCTCAAAGCGCTCGCTAGATAAGTCGTTGCTATCAATTACCGTGGTTAGCAGGCCTGTAGATGCCAAACCAATGAGCGTAAAAATAGCCATGGCAATCAGAATTTCAATGAGAGTAAATCCGCGCTGCTTCATTAAGTGCCTGCGCTGGTGGGCTTGGCCACAAAGGTAGTTACTGACGTGACACTGCCAGAATAATCTGAATCTAAGCCTACGCTGATACTTACCGAGCGAAGTTCATCGTCGTTGGTTTTGGTTACTTTTTGCTGCCAATACCAAGTACGATCAGCCATTTCCATGCTGCCTTTTAAATTGTTCTTAGGTGGCCAAGTATCATCAAGCTGTAACTGGTTTAGCCGGTTACTGGCAACATAGCTGGCAAAGGTTACCGCTTCAATTTGCCCTACGTTATTTAAGTGATCCCCTGCGGCCTTTAAAATAGCCGTACCGGTTAAGGCAAAAATAAGCAGTGCCACCATGACTTCAAGCAGTGTCATGCCTTTTTGATTGTTGGGCGAATGCGAAAAAGGGCTTTTCACTGATCTGGGCTCTCAAAGGGGCCAGCCAATTCTAGTGGCGGAAACTCTTCATTGTTTAGCGCAAAATAAACGGGTTCGTCGTTAAAGTCGCCTTCATAGGCAAAACTAAGGCTGAAGGGGGTAATATCGCCGCTAGACATGATTAATATTTGCGGCGGTGGCAGTTTCTTTTCTTCTTCGCTGCCTATTTCAACACCATCTTCAGACACGCTTAAGGTTTCGTCGAATATGCCTCGGTCAAAAAGTTGGTCTTCTTTGGTCCAAGGCAAGTCGTCTAAATTTAGCGTAAATGAGAAGTCTTCAGGTAATGTGTGAGGTTCATAATATTTCTCGCCCTCAATACGTTGCCACTCATCATTTTCATCTAAAAAAACGAAGTAGTATTCGTTGTCTTTTTGCTCTATACGAATGCCAAGTTGCTGCTGGTTTAGCACAGCATAATCGCTTGCCATATCGACCAGTACTTGTAGTCGTTGGGCTTGGCTTTTTAGCAAGTCTGCTTTACTGGCGCCAAAGGCATTGAACATCACGTACCCAGCCGCTAACCCCATAAGCAACAGTACCAGCATCACTTCTAATAGCGTGAAGCCAGTGTGCTTGTTGTGAGGATGAAAGCGGCCAAGCATAAAATAACTTAGTTTAAGTATTCGTTAATGTTCCAGTTACCAATATCGTCATCGGTACCTGGTTCACCGTCTGGGCCATTTGAAAAAATGTCTACTACGCCTAATTCTCCTGGGCTAATTAGCGCATAAGGATTGCCCCAAGGGTCTTCTGGCAAACGCTTGATGAAACCGCCTTCTGGGTAGTTTCTTGGAATGGGATCAAGGGTTGGAGCGGTTACTAACGCTTCTAGCCCTTGCTCAGTCGTTGGGAACTTATTGTTTCGAAGCTTATACATTTCAAGCGCGCTTTCCATTTGCTGAATATCAACGGCGGCTTTTTTAAGTTGTGCCACTTCTTGGTTACCCAAAATTTGCGGCGCTACCATCGATGCCATAATGCCGATGATAAGTAGCACCACCATTACTTCAATCAAACTAAATCCAGAACTACGTTTTAAGGTTTTCATCAGATATTCACCATATTGTTTAAGGCCAAAATAGGCTGCAAAATTGCCATTACGATAAACAGCACTATGCCAGCCATCGACACGATAAGTAGAGGTTCAAATACTTTTAGTGAGACACCAACAAGGGCTTCAAATTCCCTATCTTGGTTATCGGCGGCGCGACCAAGCATTTGCTGTAATTCGCCAGACTTTTCACCCGATGCAATCATGTGCATCATCATTGGCGGGAAAATTTTTGTATTGTCGAGCGCAGCGCGCAAGCTGCTCCCTTCTTTTACATTAATGGCAGCATCGGCTACCTGATTCTTTATATGCTGGTTTTCAAGTACATCGCCAGAAATGCGCATAGATTCAAGTAAAGGCACGGCGCTGGCACTTAATATACTTAAGGTACGTGCAAAGCGAGCGGTATTAAGCCCGCGGGACACTTTACCAATAAGCGGAAGTTTCAAAATAACTTTGTGAAACCTTAGCTTCATCTTTTTCTGCTGAAGCACACGCTGAACAATTACCGCCAGAATAGCCACTACTACCAGCAAGATAAGGCCGTAATTTTGTAGCCAAGTACTCACCGAAATAAGTACTTGGGTAATACCTGGAAGGTCTTGCCCCATATGGTCGAATTGACCGACGATTTTAGGCACAACCACCGTCAGCAATAACATCACAATGCCGAAAGCGAAAAACAGCATGAGCGATGGGTAAATAAGTGCTTGGGTAATTTGACTGCGAGTTTGCTGGCGTCGTTCGGTGTAGTCGGCAAGGCGATTAAGTACCGTATCTAAGTGACCGGATTTTTCACCTGCCGCCACCATGGCGCGGTATAAGTCGTCAAATACACTAGGAAATTCAGACAAGGCATCGGCTAAACCATGACCTTCAACCACTTTGCTTCGAACAGCCATCATCATGTTCTTTTGACGGGGCTTTTCACACTGCTCGGCAACCGCCAGTAAGGCTTCTTCTACCGGTAAGGCAGATTCTACCAAGGTGGCCATTTGACGGGTTAACAGGGCCAGATCTGAGGCTGAAATTCTCGGTTTAAAAAACGAGAAACCACCACTTTTACCGTCACTTTTTCCGCGCTCGGTAACTTGTTCTACTTCTAAAGGAATGAGGCCCTTTTCACGCAATTGCTGGCGTACTTGGCGAGCATTATCGCCTTCCAGTACACCATTTGCGTTACGGCCACGGTTATTTACCGCTTTATAAGCGAAGGCGGCCATACTAATCCTCCTTGGTTACACGCAGGACTTCTTCTAAAGAGGTAACACCTGCAAGTACCTTACGACACCCGTCATCCCGAATACTGGGGGTAGAGTGCCTGATATATTTTTCAATGGCCTGTTCACCCACGCCTTCATGCATCATTTCGCGCACTTTCTCATTCACCAGCAATAACTCGTGAATACCCGTACGACCTCTGTAACCGGTTTGGTTACAGGCAGCGCAGCCGTGAGGTTGGTAAATGGTAAAGTTGCTATCGGCATCAATATTAAGGGCTTCACACTCTTGAGGATCGGGCGTGTGAGGGGTTTTACACTCTTTACACAGTGTGCGCACTAAGCGCTGCGATAATACCGCCAGTAAGCTTGAAGAAAGCAAAAAGGGTTCAATACCCATATCTTCTAAACGGGTAATAGCGCCAGCGGCGGTATTGGTGTGAAGGGTCGATAATACTAAGTGGCCGGTTAAACTGGCTTGAACCGCAATTTGTGCCGTTTCAACGTCTCGAATTTCACCTACCATCACCACATCGGGATCTTGTCGCAAAATTGCTCGTAGGCCGCGGGCGAAGGTCATATCTACACGGGGATTTACCTGTGTTTGACCAATACCGGGTAAGTCAAATTCAATAGGATCTTCTACGGTTAAAATATTGCGGTCGCGAGAGTTAATTTCGCTAAGGCCTGCATACAAGGTGGTACTTTTACCAGAGCCTGTGGGGCCGGTAACCAAAATAATACCGTGAGGCTTTCTAATTAATGAAGAAAAATGGTCGCGGTTTTGCTGGGTCATGCCTAAGTCTTTTAGGTTTAACCGTGCGTTGTTTTTATCTAATAAACGCAGCACCACACGCTCACCATGGCTAGACGGCATAGTAGACACACGTACATCTACTGCGCGGCCTGCAATGCGTAGGGTAATACGGCCATCTTGCGGTACCCGTTTTTCAGCAATATCAAGTTTCGCCATTACCTTAATACGAGAAACCAGCATGGAAGAGAGCTTACGATTGGGGCGTAAAATCTCTCGTAATACACCATCTACACGAAACCGAACCACTAACTGGTTTTCAAAGGTTTCAATGTGAATATCCGACGCGCCTTCTTTAATCGCTTCACCTAACATGGCATTAATCAGCTTGATGATAGGGGCGTCGTCTTCGTTATCTAATAAATCTTCGGTATCAGGTAAATCTTCCGCAAGGGCAAACAAATCGCTCTCGTTACCTAAGTCTTCCATTAACTGCTTTGCTGCAGAACTATCACGCTGGAATGCACTGGTTAGAAAGCTTTCGAACTCATCAGCAGCAATAGTTTTAGGTACAAAAGGCTCGCCGTAAAAGCGGCGTACTTCGGCAAACACTTCAAAAGGGGTGTTTTCCGTAAAATACAGCACAGCAGGAGTGACATTGGTTTCAAGCAATACCTGATTACGCTTAGCAAAGCTGAACGAAAGCTGGCGAGGGCCAGCCACGGCTTCTGGTAAGCCTTCTTCATCAACCATTGCTTCGAGCGCTTCTTCCTGTGCCTCTACCGCAAGGGTGAGTTGCTCGTCTTGACCTGCCATATTACTCGTTACCTTCATCAAGGTTGTCTTTCTCAGTCAGGTATTCTTCAAATGAAGGCGGCAAAGAAAGTTCATCATCCCAATTAGGCATACTTGGCGTTTCGGCATTAGGCATTAAAGAAATACCATCTTGCTGACGTTTTAGCTGTAAGGCTCGAATATAATTGTACTTACGATGACTAATAGAGTTCATGGTTGCGCCATCACGAACGATAGTTGGCTTTAAAAACACCATCAGGTTACGTTTACGTTTACTGGTAGACGTCGACTTAAACAAGTTACCAAGAATAGGAATGTCGCCTAATAAAGGCACTTTAGATACGCTTTCTTGAACGTCTTCATCTATCAAGCCGCCCAATACAATCGTGCCGCCATCATCCACGATAACCGTAGTTTTAATTTCGCGTTTATTGATAGAGATATCTACTGACGTAGCGCCGCTCACGCTAGATACTTCTTGTTCAATCAGCAGTTGTACTGCATCGCCTTCATTTATTTGAGGCGTAACTTTAAGTTTAATACCTACTTCTTGGCGCTCAACCGTCTGGAATGGATTCGAGTTATTAGACCCTGTTGTAGTACCTGTGATAATAGGAATTTCCTGACCTACAATGAAATAAGCTTCTTCGTTGTCCATGGTCGTAAGGTGCGGCGTGGCCAATACGTTTGAGTTAGTATCGGTGCTAACCGCTTGCACAACTGCGCCCCAGCCATTATCAATAATACCGGCGATTAAGCCATTGGCGCTGCCTAACAAGCTAGCAAGAGAAGTGTAATCACCTTCATCGGTAGTGGTGACTTCAACAACAGCACCTTCATCAGTCACATAGGCTTCGGTATCGGTAGTATCTTCTGCTTCTTTAACCGCTACAGCCAATGAACCTACAGGAATTACACCGTTGCTAAACTGTGTACCACCGCCACTTTCAGATACCCACTGAACACCCAAAGTAGTACCGTCGCTTTCAAATACTTCAACAATAATGGCTTCAACTTGAACCTGTGCGCGGCGAATATCGAGCTGACGTACCACTTCTTCCAGCGAGCGCATCATGTCAGGCTCAGCGGTAATGACTAACGCGTTTGAATCTTCATGAGCATCAATACTCACGTCACGATTTGACGAGCCACGGCTATTGGTGCTGCCACTTTTCTCTTCGGCTTGAATACTGGCAGAAACCCCTTGAAGCACTTTAACTAGGTCGTCGGCTTTGGCGTAGTTAAGAAACAGGACGCGAGTGTTACCGCTGGTTTCTAATTCCTGATCCATGCGCTCAATAAGGTTAATTAAACGTTGGCGGGCTTTAATATCACCGCTCACAATCACTGAGTTAGTGCGGTCGTCGGCAACTACGCGAGGGTCAGATTTTGCACCGGTATTCGTTTTACCTTGAGATTTATTAATGCTGTCGATAATACGCACCATTTCAGATGCTGAAGCGAAACGTAGCTTCACAATTTCAACTTCTTCGTCACCTGCACGGTCTACACGCTCAATAATTTCAACCAAGCGGTTTACTACGGCCGCACGGCCAGTAATCATCATTACATTTGAAGGGTCGTGGCTTACTACGTTACCACCGCCTGCTTGGTCGTTAAGCTGACGTAAAATAGGGGCTAATTCTCTTACCGGTACGTTATAAACAGGTACTACACGGGTGATCATTTCATCACCGTCTTTCGCTGAACCTTCTACTACGGGAATATTTGATGTTTTAGCATCTTTTGAGCGCACTACTTTTAAAATACCGCTAGGCATTTCAACTACAGCAAAGTCGTAAACCTGAAGCACGTTTAAAAAGAACTGATAATACTGATCTTCAGTCAGCATATCGTAGCTTCGAACACTAATTTTACCGCGAACATTTGGGTCGACAATAATGGTGCGCTCTAAGTTTTTACCCACAATATTAATGAACTCACTAATATCAGTGTCTTTAAAATTAGGCATATATTCAGCGGCTGTTACCGAGAAACAAAGAAGGGCCGTACACAGCGCTGTGCTTAGGCGAGATAACAATTTGTGGCTAGTGCGCCTTTTCATTCTGTCTTCCTTTAATTCTTATTCTGCTGATGGCTCAGGCAAATCGAGATACAGCGTGACAAAACTGCCATCACGAATGATTGTAAGTTCAATATTCTGAGCATTGCGAAGTTCAGATAGTGCTTCTTGGGATTGCTGCATGTCTGTCAGATCCAATCCGTTAATTTGTGCAATCACATCGCCGGCTTGAAGCCCCGCCGATTTAAATAATGCGGGTTCTTTACCTGGGCTAACTTGATAACCGACAAGCTGACCTTCTTCGGTTTTTGGCGAAATAGAAATGAAGTCGGTAAAGCTTGCTGGACGCTCTCGCAATGAAGCAGTTGCTTCAATGGCTTCTTCACTTAACTGCCTTGTATTGGGTTCGTCTCGTTCATCATGCACTGGCTGTGGACGACGTTTAGCTTGTTGTTGGCGACGCTTATTCGCTTCGTCGTAATCAATGCCATCTAACATCAAGGTTTCGTTTCTAACCCCATTTTTAATGATAACCCTGTCGCGGAATACTTGTTTTAGGGTGGCGTTAGTACCTTCAATTTTTTCACCTAAGCCATACACGGCTTGGCTATTGCGATTTTCAATAATCGCGGTGCTAGAGTCTTCATCCGAACTTGCCACCACACCGGTAAGCGTAAGGTTAAGACGCGTTTCAGGCGCATCGGTAACTGGCGCTTCTTCTACCTTTGCAGGCGCGGCTGCCGCGTTACCAAATAAATTTAATTGTTGTATTTTGCGTATGTTGACCCCACTTTGCCCTGAAGCCGTAGAAGGTATAGGCGCAAAACTCACTGCGGGAGTCGCAGATAATTGAGGTTCAGGTATAATTCGCCATAGTAGCTTAGCGGCAAAGGCTATTAAATATAGGCTCAGCAGCACCACAATTAACGTGTGAAGTTGTTTTTGGTTCTGGTTTACAAAAACAACCAGAGACTGTGGATTGAGTTTATCGAATGTCATGTCGCCACTTGATGGTACTGCTTATTATAAAAGTGAAAATTTGGTTAACCGCGCTTTGTCCGACCCATCATAGCCTAGTCGAGGTGGGGCTCACAACACTAAAGCCGCACCGTTACGAAATTATTACAAAGGTCTTATGGAAACGAACAATACATCACAAAATGTGAGGCTAGACAAGTGGCTATGGGCTGCAAGGTTTTTCAAAACCCGCGCCATTGCCAGAGACATGGTTCAGTCAGGAAAAGTTCACTACAACGGACAGCGCACTAAGCCCGGCAAGAATGTAGAGCTTGGTGCAGTGATAAAAGTTCCCTCAGGTTGGGATAACCGTGACGTTATTGTTCGAGGACTCAGTGATAAACGACTTAGCGCAGCACTTGCTCAAGACTTATATGAAGAAACTGAAACAAGTGTAACAAAACGTGAAGAAAACCAAGTTGCACGAAAATTGAACGCTTTTCATAGTCCTAAGCCAGAACATCGGCCAGATAAAAAACAGCGCAGACAAATTATTAAATTTAAGCAGCAGTAGAAGTACGCTGCCTAACAGGACAAGTTTATGAGTGATTTTGATAAATTACATCGATTTTTATTTACCCAAGCGAACGTTCGCGGCGAATTAGTTCGTTTAGATGAAAGCCTAAAGCAAATTGTGCACAGCTACGAATACCCCGTACAAATTCAGCGTTTGTTGGGGCAATTGGCAGCGGCAACGTCTTTACTTACGGCTACGCTTAAATTTAAAGGCGAAATTGCCCTACAAATTCAAAGTAAAGGGCCGGTAAGTTACGCGGTTATTAATGCCACCCATGAACAAACATTTCGTGGCGTTGCCCGCTGGGATGAAAGCCTAGAAACGCTGCCAGAAGCATTTGATGAGTTACTTACCGAAGCGGTGTTGGTGATGACCATCACTCCTGATGAAGGCGAGCGTTATCAAGGTATTGTGGCATTAGATAAGCCAACATTAGCTGAGTGTTTAGAAGAATACTTCGCTCAGTCTGAACAGTTAGCCACTCGCGTGCACTTAATGACTGACTTGCAAGATGAAAACAATGCCAGAGCGGCGGGTATGCTGCTTCAAGTATTACCAACAGATGCCAGCGCCACTGACATCACCCAAGCAACAGGGTTTGATCATATTGCTACGTTAACCGAAACGTTAACGGAAAAAGAAATGTTCTCGTTGTCGGTTGAAGACATTCTTTATCGTTTGTATCACCAAGAAGAAGTGGAAGTATACCCTGCGAAAGCGGTTAGTTTTGCGTGTACGTGTTCTAAAGAACGTAGCGCAGAAGCACTTCGTAATATCGATAAAGCTGAGCTTTTATCGATAGTGAAAGAAGATGGCGACATTAAAATGAATTGTCAGTACTGCCATGCAGAATATCGTTTCGATAGCATTGATATTGAGGCGATTCACAATGGTAATGCACCCTCACCTGATACTAATCAATAAGGGTACACTCCCGCCCCTAAAATAAGAAAACAAAAAAGAAAACCTCTTAATTCACTTTCCCTTTACAGCATATGTTGTAAGGGGAAGTTGATAAAAAAACACGTATCCCGTTTTGTATCCCTCCTCAAAATAAAAAATGTAATTTTATTACGCTTTTTTCGAAAGTTGATCCAGATTAATAATCAGTATTCTTTATAGAAATAACGCTATGCCCTTATTTACTTTAGACTCAGTTAAATGATACTTTTTGAAAGTGCTATTGAAAGATTACATTAAGGGTTACGGTTATGAGTGTGGCAGCGTCTTTAAAAACGGATTTAAAAATCTCTCCATTGGTTGATTTGCCTAGCGCCGAATTAATCGAACGCGCGATTAAGCGGGGCGAGGGTGTGTTAGATACTAACGGGGCTTTGGTCGTTGAAACCGGCGAAAGAACTGGTCGCTCACCAAATGATAGGTTCATCGTAAAAGAGCCTTCCACTGAGAATGAAATCGATTGGGGCAAGGTTAATAAGCCATTTGATGCTACTAAATTCGATGCCTTGTGGAACAAAGTAGAGGCCTACCTAACTACTCAAGAGCATTTTCTATCACACCTTCAAGTGGGCTCAGATCCTGCGCATGCACTCCCTTTAGAAGTAAGAACGCAAACTGCGTGGCAGCACGTTTTTGCGCGTAATCTTTTTATCGTGCCAGACAAATGGAACGTCAATAACGAAAGCCCGTGGCAAGTATTAAATGTTCCTGGGTTTGTGTGTGACCCAGAGCGTGACGGCACCCACAGTGATGGCGTGGTAGTGATTAATTTTGCTAAAAAACGTGTGCTTATTGCCGGCATGAGATACGCCGGTGAAATGAAAAAAGCCATGTTCTCGGTTCAGAATTTCTTACTTCCTGCGAAAGACATATTACCCATGCACTGCTCTGCCAACGTAGGCGAGCAAGGCGATGTCACTTTGTTCTTTGGTTTATCGGGTACAGGTAAAACCACGTTATCTGCCGATCCTAAACGCTTTTTAATTGGCGATGATGAACACGGTTGGGGCGAAGGCAGTGTGTTTAATATTGAGGGCGGCTGCTACGCAAAATGTATCGACCTTTCGCAAAAGAACGAACCGGTTATTTGGGACGCCATTAAGTTTGGCACTATTTTAGAAAACGTTGTGCTAGACGATACTCGCACCCCAGATTACAAAGATACGTCGCTAACCCAAAATTCACGGGCGGCTTATCCATTAAGCCACATTGAAAAGCGGGTTGAAGCAAACCGTGGCGGCGAGCCTCGCTCTGTCGTATTTTTAACCTGTGATGTAAGTGGTGTGTTACCGCCTGTATCAGTACTAAGTGAAGAAGCGGCGGCCTATCATTTCTTAAGTGGCTACACGGCAAAAGTGGGCTCAACAGAGATTGGTTCAACCTCTGATATTGAATCGACCTTCTCTACCTGTTTTGGGGCACCCTTTTTCCCACGCCCAGCAGGCGTGTATGCCGAGTTATTAATTAAACGTGTTAAAGCGTTCAATGCCAAAGTGTACTTGGTGAATACCGGTTGGACTGGTGGGCCTTATGGTACAGGTCAGCGTTTCGACATTCCTACTACCCGCGCCATTATCGATGCCATTGTATCGGGTGATTTAGCCAATGTTGAAACCCAACATATTGAAGGCTTAAACCTTGATGTGCCTGTTGCAGTATCGGGCGTTGACGATAATTTATTAGTGCCTAAGCAAACCTGGAATGATGCAGGAAAATACGAAGAATACGCACAGAACCTAGTCAATAGCTTTAAGCAGAATTTTGAGAAATACGATGTTAGTGACGCCATTGTTAAGGCGGGCCCTGGCTACTAATTCTTGCTGCGTTTTTTTAGGGCGCAGTTAGATGTTAGGGGAGGCAACCCTTCCCTTCCCAACCTTCATCACACTCAACGTGATTGATGTTTTGCCCGCGCTTAGCCGCGGGCTTTTTTCGTTTGGTCGTAAATGAGTGTAAATGATATTGACTAAAACAAAAATTTGATGTTGATAAAATGTGCTGATATATTCACATTTTATTCAGGGAAGAACAAAATGTTTTTAAAAAAGCTCCTCTTTATTTGGTGCGTTGTATTTTCTTTATCTGTGCAAGGTAATCAGCTCACAAATGAAACGACCATAAAATTTCTTGAGAGCTGGACTACTACCTCAGGTGATTTGTACGTTAAAACAAATGAAAGCTCGGTCGCCAATCCCGCTTCTTGCTCTAATTCGAGTGTCTATGTTCTCCCCAAAAATGCCCCAGAAATAACTCAAAGTATGTTGTTAGCATCTATACACGCAAACTCAACCTTGAAACTGACAATTTATGGTGGTGGCTGCTATTACAATCGTCCTCAGATCGTGGCTGTTAAAATCATAAATTAATAATCAAAATTAAATAAAACCAAACTTACTATCAGGAATTCGGGATGAGTAGCAACTACCTGTTGAAAATGTGTTTAATATTAGCGTTGGGCGCAATGTTAATGTCTCCTAATATCTATAGCTCAACATGGGTACCAATTAGAGTTGGAGATATAACAACATTTACGCCATTGCCTAAGCTAGAATCATTTGATTACGGTACGTTTCAGCAAGGTACGTCCATTTCGGTGAATGTAGGCTCAACAGACAGTACACAAGCATATTATTTCAGAACCATCGATACTCAAACAGGGTCGCTCGGTGCATGGCAATGTTCTACGGCACAAGCGGTTGCCGCTCAGAATAATAGCGTTATAGCAACCACTAATCAGGAAGGCCACTTTAAGGTAGAGGTTTCGGCCTGTATGACAGGAAACGGATGCGATGTGCAAGCATATACTTCCGGTGCGCTGGCTTGTTCTGAAACCGTTGCATCTGCTTCTGTTGAGGTGATGGATACCGGCGTGGTGACCACTCCATCCACAACGAATTCTACATATCAGTATGTTGCTACAACGGGGGCTGAGTTCAGAGTGAACGAATTAGGTGCAGCAACATACCAAGTCCCATTTCAGATTCCTCAAGGTACGGCTGGTGTCCAACCTAGTTTAGGCATTTCTTATTCAAGTAGTGGTGGTGATGGTATTGCAGGTAAGGGGTGGAATATATCTGGAGCATCAGCAATCACCAGATGCCCAAAGAATTTTGCTCAAGATGGGGCTATTGCAGGTGTTCGGTTTAGTAAAGGAGATAGGCTGTGTTTGGATGGACAAAGGCTCATAACAAACAAGTCACTGAGCACTAGTACATCCGATTTATCTGAAATTAAACAATTAACATCGGATAGAGGGGTAAGTGACGGTTCTTATTGGTCAAAAAACGCCCGTTTTCATACAGAATCAGATTCTTTTAGTTATATTACTCCTCATTACGATTCTGCGGGTAGCTATTTAAAAGCGTTTACTGTGGAAACTAAGTCGGGTGAAATTCACTACTACGGTTTGCTTAACCACGTTACAGGTAATTCCAAATTAAATAATACTCAGTTAAGAACCAGCTTTAAAAATAGAGATGGAGTTGTTGAGAATGGTACTGATAGTTTTGTTCAGCTAGCCACAAATGCAAATAGAGCCCGAATGTGGGCGATAAAGGCTATCAAAGATGTAAAAGGCAACTATATACTTTTTAGATACGGAGAAAATTTTACTAAAGGCCAACATTATTTAGAGGAAATTCAATACACAGGCAACGCTTCGCATGGCGTGAACCCTTACAACCGCATAGATTACAGGTATAAAACTAATCCTAAACCATCG
The DNA here is from genome assembly GCF_019249215.1 of Alteromonas lipotrueae. Classification (GTDB taxonomy): domain Bacteria; phylum Pseudomonadota; class Gammaproteobacteria; order Enterobacterales; family Alteromonadaceae; genus Alteromonas; species Alteromonas lipotrueae. The sequence continues at coordinate 4,107 of NZ_JAESDI010000011.1, read as the reverse complement.
GTCGGCTGGATTACTGCAAACCCTGTATCAAATGACAAGTTGCTAGATAAAGTGGTTATCTTTGCCGATTCATCTGAGTTTAGAACTTATAAATTTAGTTATCATACTTCGCCCTATTTGGATGAAGCGAATAATCTTGAAAAGATTACTGAGTGCGTCGGCAGTTCATGCCTTAAACCATTAACGTTTAAGTGGCAGAAAAAAGCTGAAATTACATCTTCTACTGTAAATAGCGCTTTTAAGCCTTTTAGCTCATCTGGCACAAAGGTGACTAATACATCTAACTATAGTAAAGCGAGAGTTTTCGATATTAATGGTGATGGGTACTCAGATATTGTGTATGTAAGGGGGTCTTCCTGGAAAGCTAAGTTAGGGCCAAGCTACAATACAGAAACGCACCTATACGCAGGCTCCACTGGTAAAGCTGAATACGCACAAGTGCTAGACTATAACGGAGATGGTGTCTTAGATCTCTTGGTTGCTCAATCTGCCACTAGCAATTGGATAGTAGTTTCCTACGACCGAGAATTTAAAGCGGTACAAAATCAATGCCGTTATGGAAGTAGAACCCCAAACTGTAACTATAACGCAACCGTTAATTACAATAATACAAACAGAAAAGCGATAGGGCTTGCAGGCGCGGCTCAAATCCTTGATATCGATGGCGATACGTTAGGCGACATCGTTTTTGGTCAAAACAACGCAATAAAATACTATCGAAACCAAGGCGACGGTACCTTTAGCGAAGCTAAAACCGCAATTTCAATTAGTTCTCAGGCAGGCGATTTAGGTTTCAATCGTATTGCTTACCGTCACACTGCAACAATGAAAAATGCTTCTGCAATGGACATTAATGGAGATGGGCGCTCTGATTTGATATTTCATGAGCAACATAACAGTGGTTATTGTGAAGGTGCTAATTATCAAGAAATGGGTGATTGTGAATATGAGGGGGGGGTATGGCAACACGAATCTAGTCACTACTGGAAGTTATTCGTAGCGAACGGCGATGGAACGTTTACAGAGAAACAAGTGTTAAGTGAAAGTGCGGAATTAGATTACCACGTTGCTGATTTAAACGGCGATGGTCTAAGTGATATTGTAATAAGAACCGCTTCCAGTTGGAACTATAGGTTATCTAACGGAAATATATTCTTAGGGCTACGCGAATTAAAAACGACCGCAGGCGCTAAATTTGGAATAGATAGGGATGATAAGCATCTCGCGATGTTTCTTGATGTATCTCAAGATGGAAAAACCGATATTCTTGTACCTAACTCAACAGGTACCCAGTGGAAAATATTATTCACCCGCGTCTATCCAGGTGACCCTACTAAAATTACAGCGGACTATCGCGGACTATTTAATTTTGATGAAAATAGAACCATTCAATTTGGCGATGCTAATGGTGATGGTAAATTAGACTTGTTCCAAAGTAACGGCAACTGGTATGTACATTATGCTGGAATGTCGGGACGACCTGAAAATGTTATTACAGAGTTTACGTCCCCTTTCGGTGTTAAAACTACGGTCAAATATGGTTATATAACTCAACCTTCTATTTATTTTAATGATGCTTCTTCTGAATGGGCTAAAGATGGTAACCCCGACAAAGACTACTTTGCTCCCCAATCAGGCTTTTCTGTGGTTTCAACTGTCTCTACTCAAACGAATACGTCAGATACTAACTCTGTCCTATACGAATATGGTGGATTACTAGTTCATAAAAATGGTCGTGGAATGTTGGGCTTTGAGCGCCTGAGAACACGAGATCTACAAACTTGTGGTACTGAGACTATTGAACCTTCTATACCCAAATACGAAGATGGGTACTACGATTACGGTGGGACTGTTCAAGTAGCGGATAGTGCGACTTGTATGACCACAGAAACACAATATCATCAACGTTACCCGTTTACAGGAATGCCAAAATCTACGGTACAAACATTAGGTATTGGTGATAACTCAATTCTGATCTCTGAGGCCAATAATACAGCAGACGTTAAATTAACCGCTAACGGCGGGGTGTTTGCTTATATTAAAAGCTCAAAAGAGACGTCATACAGTTTGAACAGCGCGTTTTCGTCATCCTCAAAACAATCAGTTGTAGATTCTGAGTTTAGTTACGACAGCTACGGAAATCAGCTAACTTCTCAAATTTACGAGCGTCATCCGACTAATCCAAGTAAATATTATCGGTCAACGAAAGTAACAAACACGTACGGTACATCGGTTAAGTACAAAACATTTGGGCGCCTAAGTGATTCATCGGTTGTCAAAACTCTCTATCACAACGGAAGCGCTGTAGAGCATGCGCCAAACGATAAAACGGTTAATCGATCGTCGAAGTTTGAGTATTATTCTGACTCATTGATGATTAAAAAAGAGATTGTGAGTCCTACCAATAATAGTCATAAATTAGTGACGACGAATGAATATGATAAATTCGGTAACAAAACTAAGGTGTCAACCGTAGGTGCTTCTGGTAAAAGTGGTACGTTGTCTCAAACAAGAAGCTCGGCTACAGCCTATGATGGTAGGGGGCAATACACAATAAGCTCAACGGATTCATTGGGCTATAAAACCATAACATCCGTTTCCGGGAATGGCGGCGGAAGCAAAGGAAGAATATCATCGATTACTTCTACCAGTCCAAATGGTACAACATCGAAAGTGTATTTTGATAATTTTGGTGGTAAAAAAGAAACTAGAATTACGGCAGGAGGCGCTAATGATCCAACCATTATCAGCCGTCAATATCCAGCCTATTGCGCAACCTCTGGGGTTGAGTGCTACAACAGCAGCTTATTTCCAACAGCTTACTATCGCATAATAAGCGTGTCCCCAGGAAAACCTGAAAGTCAGGCGTTTTTTGATAAATGGGGTCGGCAGGTAGGGTCTAGAACTCAGGCTTTCAAAGCTGGTGACTGGACCGTTACTGTTACAGAGTATGACAGCAACGGTAACCCTTCAAAAACCTACGAGCCCAAGCTAAATGCAAAATCATCCTATTTCACGTCATACGAATACGACAGGCTTAAGCGCGTTGCAAAAGAAGTTAAGCCAAGAGGGACGGTAACTCGAACCTATAGCGGGAACACCGTAAAGACAGTTAACGAAAAGAACTTAATTCATAAAGAGATTCGAAGCTATTTAGGGCATATCGAAACGGTAACGTCAGGTTATGTTAGTAGCAATGGGAGCGATGTACAGACCTCTAAGTTATATTATAGGCATTCAGCAAATGGCGACTTGTTGTGGGTAAATGTTTATTCAAATAATACTTATAGTCATCGACAAGTAACCAACAGTTTTAATGATTTGGGCCAAAAAATATCCATGACTGATTTGGATAAAGGGAGCTGGTCTTACGCTTACAATGCATTTGGCGAGTTGGTAGAGCAAAAGAATAGCAGCAACCAAGTCACTAGTTTTGTATATGATAAAGCTGGCAGAAAAAAGAGTCGAAAAGACAGCGACGGTTTTACTCATTGGCTGTACGACTCAGGCGCTTTCGCAAAAGGTAAATTACATGAAGTTGCCTACTTTAAGGGCAAGTCATCGGCCTCGGGCACGCCTACACATAGGGAAAGGCCAACTTACAGAAGTATGGGGCTAGTTGCTGCAAACGATGTATTAATAGATGGAGAGAGCTTCAGAACTGAGTTTGGCTACGATAAGTTAAATCGTCTTTATTACACTCAATACCCAGCAAATAACTTCACAATTAAGCAAACATATACCGCGTTGGGTTTCCCATCTAAGACTATTAATGCAACGCCCGGCCATCGTGAATACGGAAAAGTCTATCAAGAAGTGACCCAAGTTAATCATCGTGGGCAAGTAAACCAAGTGAAGTATGGTAATGGGGTTACCGAAAACAAATCATACGAGTCGGATACAGGGTGGTTAAGTACACTTAACGTTCAAAAAGGGACAAATTACGCAAACCCCTATCATAGTCTAATTTATTCATATGATGACCTTGGAAATTTAGAAACAAGAGACCATGCTTTTGCGTCTTCAAGTGCAACAGACTTTACTGAAAGCTTTGGGTACGATGAGCAAAACCGCCTAAAATACAGAGACCGGAAAGTTAATGGCTCT
>NZ_JAESDI010000010.1 GCF_019249215.1 Alteromonas lipotrueae | reverse complement strand
GTATTAAGGCGATAGACGCTTTTATTACTTACTCTTTGAAGTTTTGAATGTCGCTAATAACCAGTATTCACTCTTAACATTCATCTTCCATAGAAAGTATATTTAAATCAACTTGATACGATGCAAGATTATTGGTCAGTCCGAAATGTTAAGCGCTCTGGGTATGAGATGTTTTAAATAAACGGCTCGTGGCAGCTTTTTATAAAAGTTTAGAAGACTTAAAGTATAGAAGACTTTGCTTATTATAATTGCAGCCCAACTTGTCATGTACTGTCAATCATCAATAACCAGCCTAACGGGAATACCTAAGCCCAATATTAAAGAGGAATACCTACCTATATTCGCGTAAATGGGCTCACTTAAACGCGCTCCACTTTGATAAGCACAGCTTATCTCCCATATCTGACAACATACTTTTTTTATTACTACTTTTACTGCTTTCTTCTGCTATTTCTTTGTTAACCGTTAGCACTTTTTCGTCCGTTAGTGAACCTGGGCCGCCAGCTCGGCCAGCATCACTCATAAGGTTAAAAATCTTATATTTTAACGCAATCAAATATGCGCCTACCTCGCTTGTTTTCATGTTCATTTCGCCACTCCTTTTTCGACATAATTTCGTAGGTTTTTCCTCATTCGGTAAAGCAAGTGTCGCGATTAACTCTTTACTTCACCAACGATAAAAACTAACTTAAAAGATAAGCTGAACTTATATAACAATGATCAATGGACAAACGATTACGATGGCTGAATAACCTGCTTTGTTTTGAAGTAGCCGCACGACATCAAAGCTACAGCAAAGCAGCAGAGGAGTTGTATATTTCACAAGCTGCGGTAAGCCAACAAATGCGGCAGTTAGAGTCTAATTTAGGCGTTAGCCTGTTTCGGCGGCAAGCTCGAAAAATGCTATTAACTGGGCCGGGCAGAACGCTTTATGCATCCTGTGAGAAAGGCTTTAGTGAAATCGTTAATGGTTTGAATCAAGTACATGAAGAGCCCTTGGAAGGCAGTTTAACCGTTACCTCCACTCAAGCTTTTTGCGCTTTGTGGCTTATGCCCAACTTGTTCGAATTCTTTAATGAATACCCCAACATTAATATCAATATTCAAGCATCTAACCGCATTGAAAGTTTACATAATGGTGATATCGACATAGCGATACGATTTTATAACTCTACCACTGCGTTGCAGGATGATAGCCTTATTACAGAGAGGTTTGGCGAAAATGGCGTAGTACCGGCGTGTTCCCCCGAGTTTCAAACCCAAATGCAGCTGCACAGTGTGAAAGATCTTTTGGGTACACGCCTGCTAGCACTTGCCGGTGAAGAGAGAGCGAATTGGGAGGCATACTTCGAACACAGTAAAATAAACATTTCCAACAAAAAATTAAGAAAGACAGTAGTGTCTTCTAGCGATCTTGCGCTTAGCGCAGCGCTTGCAGGCCATGGCGTGATGCTAGCGTCGGATATTATGATTGGGCAGTACTTAAAATCGGGGCAACTCGTTGTGCCCGTTGATATTCCCCACCCAATACGCTGGAAATCTCACTTTGTTTATCTGAAGAACTCCCCCAAACAAAAGCGCATAGCGCATTTTTGCAATTGGCTTACAAAAAAGATGGCGGAACACGAGGTACTACAAACGTAAAAATAGGTTAAAACCGCGTTAGCCGACGATGAAGATATTCATTCTCCTCTGTCAGCTTTTCTTTTTGTTTCAGTAACTCAACAATCATCGCTATCGCAACCCAATCTAACTCCAGTTGATCATATAACGTTATGGCTTTTTTCACCCAACGTACACTGCTGGTATCGAACATCCAGTCGTTCTTATCGTCGCCTGAAACAGGTTCAGCTATCCCGTAATCGATAACTTCAACTATCATTTCTTGGTTTAACCGTTCTACTTGGCAAAGTTCTTCGAATGATATTACTAGCAGCGTATCAACCATTTTCTTTACTCCATTGTGAGCGAGGGTCGTCGTGTTTTAATTCCGCTAGTTGTTGCCATAATGCTTTGTCTTTATCACTGGTTGTGTTTGGTATAACGATTTTTAAAACTGCAATCATATCGCCAACGCCGGTTTTCATTTTAAGCCCTTTACCCTTAACCCGTAATTTTTGGCCTGTTTGACTATTTGGCTTGATATTTAAACTAATTTTGCCGGTCAACGTTGGCACTTCAACCTTGCACCCCAGTGCTGCTTCCCACGGTAAAACAGGTACAGTTAGAACAAGGTTATGCCCTTCAACATCAAACAATGGGTGCGGTACTAAACGTATGTGTAAATAGAGATCGCCATCTCTACCTTGCCCCTGCCCTTTGCCACCCTGGCCTTTAAGCCTAATCCGCTCTGAGTCAACCACGCCGACTGGTATCTTAACTTTTAGGGTTTTATTGACGTGTTTTATCTGCCCATTTTCTAGTGATGGCATCGAAAACTGAATTGTTTTTGGCGCTTCAGAAAACAAATCTTCAAGGAATACTGGCACTTCAATCTCAGCATCTTGGCCGTGATTGCTAAACCCTGAAAAATCGTCTGCTTGATGACTACGCGGCCCCTGATTAAAACCACCGCCAAATACGGAATTAAAAAAGTCTGAAAAGTCCCCGCCAGTGTGAGCACCATTGAAATCATTATTGCTCTGCCAGCCTGGTGGCGGTTGAAAATTATCGTGTGAAGTAGCACCATATTTTTTCAATTCGTCATATTCAGCTCTGCGCTGCGGATCTTTAAGCACCTCATAAGCTTCAACTAATTCTTTAAATTCTTCGTCAGAATTACTGTCAGGCTGCATATCTGGGTGCAGCTTTAGGGCAAGCTTACGATAGGCTTTTTTTATTTCCTTTAAATCAGCATCTTCTTTAACACCAAGGATCTGATAATAATCTTTAAATTCCATTCAATGATGCTCAGCGTAGTGACTATAAAGTACTTAATATAGCGGATGCCGATAAAGCATCATTTGATATTGATCAAATATCAACAGGTCTGCAAAAAGACGTTTCAATGCTCAGCAGTATCCTTCGCAAAAACATTATTAAATTAAATTTGATAATTATTCAAAAACAACACTGTTTTTCACTTAGCAATTAACATCTATTCTTTACTCATCGACATAGCAAATACCAAAACCAGTGCAAATACACAGCAGTCTTCAACGGTGCTATTTGGGCTTTTTGAATTAATTACTCCATTACAGGAAAGACAATGAAACTATTTAAAGCATCTCTTATTACTGCGGCTATTGGCTTATCAAGTGTTGTAGGAGCGCTGGCAAATGCAGTAGAAGTGGGCCCACTAGAGCCTGTTACTCAATTTACTGAATATCGTGGTGGTGGCATTACTATTACGCCAAGCGGCCGCACTATTATCAGCATGCATCCACTAGACAACCCTAAAGTGAAGGTGGTTGAAGTGATGGCGAATGGTTCAAAACAACCCTTCCCTACCCCTGATTGGGCGGATGGCCCAGAAGTAGGTGAAGTGGGATTAACATCTGTTATTGGTGTTCACAGCGATAGCGAAGGCGTAGTGTGGATCCTTGATATGGGCAGCGAAACATCGCCAGCACAGATAGTGGCTTGGGACAGCGTAACCCATAAGCTTCACACAACTATTACGTTGGCAAAATCATCGCTACAACCAAACTCATTCATCCAAGATTTCTCTATTGATGAAAAACACGGCAAAATTTATATTGCCGATATGACGTTCGGTAACTTTGCAGGGGCTACTAAGCCAGCAATTATTGTTGTCGACTTGAAATCTGGCAAGTCAAAGCGTGTACTGGAAAACGCAGCACAATTAATGCCTGAAGACAGAGATATAGTTATTGAAGCTTCTTTATTAGCGTCAAAAACTACAGAAGGTGAAACCAACGCGTTACGCTTTGGTTTAAACCCAATTGCCATTGATGATAAAAACGATTGGTTATATTTTGGTGCATTTACTGGCACAAAAGTCTACAGAATTCCAACATCAGCCATTAGTAACACAAAAAATTCAGACAAAAAACTGGCACAAAGCATTGAAGTTTATGGTCCTAAAAACCCAAGCGATGGTATTGCTTATGCACCAGGTGGCGGAATTTTAGCCACAGATCTAGAGCATAATGCGGTGGGGTTAACCACGAAGGGCCATTACGAAATACTGGTTCAAGATAAACGTCTTTCATGGCCTGATAGCTTGGCGGTAAGTAATGGTTATATTTACGTAACCCAAGATCAACTGCATCAACATCCTGCATTCAGCCAAGGCTTAGGTAACGCTAAACCACCTTACACACTTTACCGTTTTAGCTACCAACCTTAATACTATTTTAAATGGGTGCAATGCACCCATTTAAGCCTGATTTATTTTTCTATTTTTTTAATTATTCGCCAAATGCCCGCACTATTAAGGAACCTTTCATGCCTGAATTAACAATTGTCGCCAATATCACTGCAAAGAAAGACAACATTGATGTTGTAAAATCTGAGTTGAAAAAACTTGTTGAAATGACATTACCCGAAGAAGGCTGTATCACCTATGACCTTCATCAAGGTATAGAAAACCAAGCGCATTTTATGGTTTACGAAATCTGGGAAACCCGTGAACTGTGGCAAGCACATAATGAAAGTAAGCATTTAACTGAGTTTGTTGCCGCAACAAAAGGGGCATTTGAGCAATTTACCGTTGATGAAATGATGAAAGTTAATCAAGGTACGTTATGAAAAGTATCGTCAAGATAGGTGTAACTAACCTGTCGTTTCACCACGTGGCGGCGTCGCTTGTATCGAATGTGCTTAACAGTATGGGATTTGATGTACAAAGAATCTACTCTCCCCATGAAACTAACTTTGAAAAGCTCAAATCTGGTGACGTTGACTTACTAGCGTCTGCTTGGTTACCGTCTAGTCATGGCGTATACAAGGCAAATGTTGAGGAAGTAATTTCATTAACAGAGCTCGGTTTGCATTATGAACCTTATGCCTTGTGGGGAGTACCGGATTACATTCCTGAATCTGCAGTATCAGAAGTTACGGATTTATTAAAACCGTCTGTCATTGAAAAAATGAACGCTAATATTCAGGGAATAAACCCTGGTGCGGGTATCACCCGGTTTTCAATTAAAATGATGGAAGAATATGGTTTAAGTAACGTGGGCTATAAATTCCATACTGGTACTGAAGAAGACTGTTTTACTGCGTTCGAAAAGCAGGTCGAAAAAGAAGATTGGTTTGTTGTTCCGCTTTGGAAACCTCAGTTTTTGCACTTTAAGCATAAGATCAGAGAAATTAAAGACCCTAAAGGGTTATTAGGTGTTGTAGATCGTGCCGTGCTTTTAATTCGTGATGATAAAAAGCAGTTGTTGACCAAAGCGCAATTAAACAAGCTAAATGCTTTGCGTTTCAACAATGATGTTATTGCTGAGCTTGATTATCACGTATCTAGAAATAACAAACCGTTAGACGATGTTACCAAAGCTTGGTTAGTTTCAAATGAAATTATTCCCGCTTAAGCAGCAATGACATTAAAGCGCAATTTAAGGCCTGATTTAATCATCAGGCCCTTCTACAGTAAATACCAGGTGTCTTCGCATATCTTTTAGAATAACCCCTTTTTTCACCATAGCGGCGCTTAATCGCTTTCGCCATTTTAATAATACCGGTTCCGCGGCAGCTAAGGATTGTTCATCTTCAAACTGAAAGCGCAGTAATAAAGAACTTGGGAACATCTCGTATTTCATATCAAACCAGCACTGCACCATGCCGGGAATTTCAGCGCGCCCTTGCTCTTCAAGCATATTCGCGACATCAAGGACAAGTGCTTGTTGTTTAATTTGCACTTTAGAAAGTTTTTTCATCGATAGGGTCCATCTTAGGGGCTAACGTTCGCAGACGCTAAACTTAAACGAAAACCTAGATAAATACCAAGAAAGCAGAGCTAATCAACAAAAAATTCAAAGTAAAAAGCTCACTACAGAATAGTTTTAACACGCCTTTTGGTGGCGCAAACAAGAGCTACACCCAATATCTCCCGAACTCACAAAAAAAATTAACCTACTGAATTAAATATATTTATTCATCCCGTAAGTCTCACTTCATGAAGTATTTTTAAACCGTTAAGTTTCCGTAAGTTCTTTTTCGTAGGATCCGGCAATACTCACTCCAACACCAATCGCTCTATAGATGCAGATTGCTGTCGCTTCACGATGGATTGGTAATTTCCACCCTACTTAAAGGAATGAACATGAAACAGTTAATGCTAGGTTGTTGTGCAATGATCTTGGTGTTTCCTGCTTGGGTAAGCGCAGTTACACAAACAGACAATCACTATGCAGCAAATAAAAGCAATGGCTATATTGCCTACATGAGTGAACCAGAAACCCTGGTTATCGAGCAGGGAAACAGCACTTTGAAACGTGAAGTTCACCTGCCCCGAGTTCATCAAGCCGCTGAGTTTAGTTGGTCGAATGACAATCGCTACCTAACTTTTACTACGCATAACCAGCACCTGTGGCTATATGATTTACACCTTGCCACGCTTCGGCTTATTGAGTCGATGCCAAGCACAGCACCTGAAAGCAAATACTCACCCCAATGGTCAAACGTAGGAGATTGGTTGCTATTTATTTCGCACAACCAAACGGAAGCTCGCCCTCGCGTTTACTCCCCATTACGTAAGCACAGCTATGCCTTGCCCATGTCAGCCGATGATTTCAGTCATATTGCGTGGGCCAATCACAGTAACGAAATAACCTTATTGGATTTCGTTGGCAAGCGTGAACGCCTTGCCTCATTTAAGTTATTTGGCATCACCCTGACCGCCACTGATGCTCGCAGTTTAATGGCCTTAAAAAATTAACCTAGGCCCTAAATCTAATATCGAGAAATTGATAGAAAAGGAAACGATAATGAAAAACGTCATTAGAAAAGCAGCCTTTAGCCTAGTACCTGCAGTGCTCTTATTCGCTACTGTGCAAGCGGCAAATTTTAACGAATTGAACAAAATTGGTGTCGTGAATAACAACCTAGATACGCCCCACCAGATGGTCATTTATAACAGCGACCAAACGAAGTGCTTGTCGACATACGGCCATAACCGTAAGAGTACTAATGTATTAACTTATGAAACCTGCCGTGTAGATGGTTACGATACCTGGACAATAACAAGCTCAGGCAAGATTAAAAATCAACGTAGCGGAAAATGCCTTACTTCGCCTCAAGGCAGAAGCACCTTAACGCTTGCTCGATGTAATACGTCTATTAAACGCGGTTACACCGCCTACGACTTCGTTATTCTGAATCACCTAGACGTTCCCACAAATAGCGGTATCGAAGTAGCCCAATTAGATTAACTGTGGCGTCTTATCCCCTGCCGCAATGCTTTTGCGGCAGGGCTCCACCTACTTAAAACCTTAGAATCGATGAATAGTCTTGCAAACTCACCCGCTCGGATTAGACTTATACATGACAAATTGATGACCCGAAAAAATGAAACATCAAGGGGTTGGAGTTCAGTCTGTCTTGGATATGGGATATCTGTAGACATGAGCGAAACCTTTCAACTTGGTGACTGGGAAGTCAATACATCGTTAAATTCCCTGTCTCGTGATAACACATCTGTTCACCTTGAACCTAAGATGATGGACGTGCTTGCCTATCTGTCAGCCCATGCAGGCGAGGTCATTAGTACCGAACAATTGCTTATCGAATTTTGGCAGGGCACTTTTTATGGCGATGCCCCAGTCCAGAAATGTATCGCCATGTTGCGCAAGAAGCTTGGCGATAATTCAAGGCAACCTTCATACATAGAAACCGTTCAGCGCCGAGGTTATCGCATTATTGCGAATGTGGTGCTATTAGACGAGCGTCAGCGATGGGGCAATCTTCAAAAGCTCAGCCGATGGACCCAAGGCTCACCCTATAGAGGGCTACAAACCTTTCAGCCCGAACACGCGGCGATATTCTTTGGACGCAATAAAGCAATCGCAGAAGTGGTTCACCATCTTAATCAGGCAATGGATGATAACTTCAGCTTTTTACTATTAATGGGAAAAAGTGGCAGCGGAAAATCATCACTGTTACGTGCGGGGGTTATTCCGTTTATTACCCGAAGTGAAGGTTTAGCGGGTATAAAAGTGCAGCACTACACAGTTATCACCCCCACCCGCGGCAAAGCTAGCAGTATATTCAGGCAGCTACTAGGTGCCCTTAATGATATGAGCATGCTGGTTGATACTTGGAATTTAGACGCGCATGCCTGTGACCTAAGCCAGCACCCTTCCCATCTAAAAGCCCTGCTTAAAGAAAGTGAGAGCATAACTGAATTGAATGATGGAGCGCCCTCAACTCACTCAGTAGCGCGCCCCCACAACCTCATTGTTATCGATCAGTTTGAGCAAGTGTTGCAAGACGCAAGCTTGTCGAAAGAAGACGCGGCTAGCTTAATAAGCTTTTTAACCGTGCTTGTAAAAACTCAACGCCTTATTCTAATTGTGTCGTTACGAAACGACTTTTACGCCAACAGTATGGAATTAGAAGGATTCGCACGGCTCAAAGACGAAGGCCAGCAATACGACCTTCAACCTCCTAACGCCACCGATATAGCCCGTATGATACGCCTGCCAGCGCTTTCTGCAGGCCTAAGCTTTGAAGAAAACGTACAAACTGGAGAAAAACTCGATGAGGTTTTGCTAGAAGCAGCGATTGGTCACCCCGATGCGCTGCCTTTAATGGAATTCACTCTAGACTTGCTCTACCAGCGCCGCGACAAAGAGAACACGCTGCTGTTTTCTGCCTTTGCCAACATTGGCGGTTTAGAAGGTGCAATAGCACAACAGGCCGAAACCACTTATCAAGGTATGAGCGAAACGGCTAAAGCAAGTTGGAAAAGCGTGATGCACGAATTGGTGACCATTAACGATGTGAATCAAACCGGCTTAATTGCTAGAAAAGTACCAATTGAGCAGTTTAGTGACGAGAACGATTTAGCCTTTATTCAGCAGTTTGTTGATGCACGATTATTCGTTACCGAATCAGACCTTGGTGCAAATGAACTTACTTATAATACATCAGCCCCTGATGCGAAGAGGAATAAGCGTGTTTGCGTTGCCCATGAAGCCTTATTAAAACACTGGGATCGCATTACCGACTGGGCACAAAAAAACCGTGCGGCTTTGCTAAAAAGAACGGAGCTCAATACCGATTGCAGCCGCTGGTTAAATGCGGGTAAACCTCAAGACATGTTACTGCCCTCAGGTAGAAAGTTAGACGACGCTCGCTGGATGGCAAAGCAACCCCACTTGCACTTAACACCGCAGGAAACATTATTCATTCACCTTTCTGAAGGCCAGCATAAAAAAACGCAGCGCTATAAAACGTCGGCCATTGCCGCCCTGGCGATATTGGCTGTGTCCACAACGGGTTTGGCCATTTATAGCAATAATCAAACTCAACTCGCTGTTGAACAAACCCACCAAGCACAGGTACTTCGAAACAAAGCTGAAAGCTTAGTAGATTACATGTTGGGCGACTTACGCAGCCAGCTAGAGCCCATAGGGAAACTGGACGTGCTCGAAGGTGTTGGACAGAAAACATTAGATTATTATGCAGGTATTGAAACCGGTGATGGGCTAAGGCAAGCAAACTCGTTGAAGCTTTTAGCCGAGATAAACATTAACCGAGGAGAGTTTGAACATGCCGGTGAACAGTTATCTCAAGCGTTAAATATTTTAAATAAGCAGGACGCCGAGCAGCTAAAAATACAAGAAACAGCACCGAATGGCATTGCATCAGCGAACGCGTATTCACAAAGTACAACGCAAACTAGCGAGCAAGTATTGTTCTTAAAAGGGAACATTCACTATTGGATTGGCGTCATCGCCTACTTCAAACAAGACTATACCACTACCATCGAAGAATGGGCAAAGTACCTTAACTATTCACAAGAACTGTTAGTGCTTAATGAGCTAAACCCCAAGTGGATGCTGGAAGTAAGTTCGGCTCAACACAATATTGGTAGTTTAGCGCTTCGTATTTCCCAGTACGAAAGCGCCAGCCAAAATTTTCGTGACTCCATCGCTTTAAAACGCAAAATGTTAATTTCGCAACCTAACCATAGTGAAGTACAAGCCTCGCTGCGGGGTTCTTTGTTAGGACTAGTAGCAGTGGCCTTTCAAACTTTTGAATTCAAAGAAGCAGAAAAATTGGCAGAAGAAGCCTATACCCTTGCGGTTAAATTACTGCTCGAAAACCCTGACGACTACAACATTGTCTATCAAACATTGTCATCCGCTAATTTGCTAATACAAGCTCAAATGTCCGTTGGCAACAAATCAGGTGCTGATAAAACAATAACCGACGGTGTAATGCTGGCGCAGAAACTGGCTATACAAGAACCCGAAAATGAAGCCTGGATGACCAAAGTTGCCACATTAATGTTCTTCTATTGGGATTATCATTTGCTCTTCGACACAAAAGAAACAACCCCTGATCCAGCACTACTTAACCTTACTCGTGCTGCTTTTAACAAAACCAAAAACCTGCCTATAAAACAGAAAATTTACAGTGTGAAATTGGGTTTCGAAAACCGCGAAAATTCAGAGGTGATGACATATATTGCCCAACCATCCCTTGAGTTCAATAGTGAATCCACCCCGCGTCTACTGTGGGAGTTACATTTAAAATGCCGCAACCACCCCTGCACCATCGGTGAGGATATACGAAAAGAGGTTGGGAAAGGCGAAGGTAAAAGCTTAGCCCTCACGCATTTTACGTTAGCGAACACCGAGAAACCGTCGAACGATATGAATGCTTCACTAACTGAATTCTATTTTTTACTGGTGTCATCTAGGCGAAGTGCGGCTAGAGATGTGCTATTAAGTCTGGAAAAGCAAGGGTACTTACATCCCCAGTTAACAGACGCAATTAATCGCGCTAAAGACGACACTTAAACCCTGAAAGGAGCTTCAGATGGAACATGATGATCAATGTCGTAAAATAGCTTATAGCTACACCTTAAATTTATCAGTATTTACTGACAATTTATTGGAGCAAACGCTGAAAGAAGGCGAAGGTACTGCAGAAGGTGAAGCCTATTTTTTTAAGTATGAGGGGAAAGGCTTTTCAAACGGAATATTATCAATACCCCAAAGCAATTTTGCCGATGGGGACGTGAGGATCACTATCTTACTGAATCAAACTGCATCAGCTCACAAGCACGGACCGGCGGGCTATAAATTTGCCTGGATCCATGCACGCCGAGCGGGTGATAAAGAAGAATATGTAGGACGGGGGCAGAGATTCGAAATGGAAAGCTGGCAAAATGACAAAGTTTCATTTCTGTTAACCGGTAAAATGCAATACAAAACGACTAAGGGCTGGGTAAACATAAACACCTGTGAGTTGGCGCTAGATGTTTGGGTACACCACACCTACCGTTCGCAATTAACCAAGGAATTTACTGTAGATAAAATTAACTGCGACCCACAAATTGAAATTCAACCCTCTTAATGAATCAGTTAGTCCAAAAGTAAGTGGGGGCATAAATACTCTTTACACTTTGACGAATATTTAGGCTAGACTGGAACCATCAAATATTAGTTATAAATAGGCTAGCAGCATAATCTAGTTTAGCGCTAATAGATGAATGCAACATTTTCACTAACCTTAACACTTGCACTAAATTCGGCAAAAGGAGTTTCACCATGAAAAACAAAGCAATTGCGTTAGCATTATTACTCACTGTTGTAGGCTGTTCTGAGTCTAACGAAGAATCAGCAGCAGAAGCAAAAAAAGAAGCCATGATGGAAATGGAGAAGGCTGGCGACGCGACAGCTGATGCCTACGAAGAAGGGAAAGAAAAAACAGTTGATGCTTGGGATGAAACTAAAGATTCTGCATCTAGTGCCTATGAAGATGGCAAAGACATGGCCTCTGATGCTTATGAAGATGGCAAAGATATGGCCTCTGACGCGTACGAAGACGGCAAAGAAAAAGGGGCTGACATGATGGATGCTGGCGCTGAAAAAGTGCGTGAAGCGTGCATTGAAATGAAGAAAAAAATGGGTGGTGACGTAAGCGAGTGTGATAGTAAAGACTAACTTACTGCACCCCAGCATTGTGTGTTTGGTACGTTTGTTACCAAACACACAGTGTATTTCCACTCACTCAGCTAATGACTCAATCAATTCGCCAAGCAACTTTATGCTGTGTGTACGAACATCTTGCGTACCGTCAATGAAGTTGAACCGCAAACAGTTTCGGTACTTTCCTGTCGCTGAAAATAACTGCCCTGGCGCGATATAAATCCCCTGTTCTTTGGCTTTATCAGCCAGTTTAACCGCGTCGTATTTCGCATTTAATTCAACCCACAGTACGTACCCGCCTTGAGGGTAGCTCACGCACGTATCTTGTGGAAAATAACGCTTAATATCAGCGCGCAAAGCATCTCTTGCACTTAAGTAATAGTGGCGCATTGCACGTATGTGCTTGTCGTAACCGCCTTGTTCGATATAGCTTGCTATGGCGAGCTGAGGCAATGTGGGGCACATGGAACTGCTAACATACTTTGCATGAAGTACTTGGTTCCTAAAGCTTCCTGGGGCTATCCACCCCACTCTAAAACCCGGCGCTAAGGTCTTAGAAAACGAAGAACACAATAAAACCCGGCCATCCTCATCAAACGACTTAACCGTTCTTGGGCGCGGATACGAATAAGCAATGTCGCCGTAAATATCATCTTCAATAATGGCGACATCGTATTCTCTGGCCATATCGTAGAGCGCTTTTTTCTTGTTATCGGGCATAACAAAACCCTGAGGATTATTGACGGTAGGTGCTACCAGAATGGCTTTTACCGGCCATTGATCTAGCGCCAGTTTTAATGCATCTAAACTCAAGCCAGTTTCAGAGTCTGTAGGTATTTCTAGTGCTTTTAAATTCGCGCCTTTTATTGCTTGCATGGCACCGTAAAAGCCCGGTGATTCAACCACGATGACATCACCCGCATTGGCCACCGCACGAAGGCATACAGACAATGCTTCTTGGCAACCTGAGGTAACGATAAACTCATCCGACTGCAACCTACAACCCGAGGCAGCAGTAAGCCGGCTAAGCTGCTTTCTAAGGTTCTGATCACCCTTCACATCACCGTACACCATGCCATCAAGCGGCCTATTCTTCGTTAATTCATACAGGCGCTTTGTCAGTGGCTTAAGGGTTTTAGCGGTCATGTTGGGCATGGCGTGCTGGAACTGGCATCGCGTTTCAATACCACTGTCTTTGTTAAACGTATTCAACAACATGTTGAGTACATCTTCCCACTGAGACACATCCATTGGCCGTTGCGGCGGCTTAGTCATTTTAGGTGTATTATTTAATGTCGTATTTGACGATACGAAATAGCCCGATTTAGGCTTCGCTTCAACGTACATTTGAGATTCTAAAACCCGATAGGCTTCTTGTACCGTAGCGATGCTAACGTGGTATTCTTGAGATAGTTGCCTTACCGAGGGAAGCTTATCTCCTTGTTCAAATAGCCCACGATCTATTTGGGCTTTTAGTTCACAGGCAAGCGACTCATACAGTGTCATTTATTTTACTCTATACAGATAATAACCATACAGATAACTATACCTTACCTTGTCACTAGAACTTACCATACAGTTCTAATAGTAATTAAGCATACAGTCCTCTCTCCCGCCTATCTGTATGGCATATTTTCAATACTTTTGGCTCTAATACATACACATATTAAAATGTACTATGCTGTGGCGTTATTAAGTAACGCCTATAGATTTGCAACTCAACTGTCGCTTATTGGTTTAAATAGAAGATTAGAGAAAGGGACTACCATGGAAATTTCGTTACTTTTTGCACTCGCCACTTTTGCTTTTATTAGTACAGTAACGCCCGGCCCCAACAACTTAATGCTATTGGCATCGGGGGCACAGTATGGTTACAAGAAGTCGATTCCACATATGTTGGGTATTGTAGTGGGGGTGGCAGGGCTAATGATTAGCACGCTTTTGGGCGTAGGGGCACTTTTCACATTATTTCCCGCCTTGTATACCGTACTAAAAGTACTGGGCATTGCGTATTTACTGTGGCTGGCCGTTAAAATTGCTACTGCACCTACCGATGAAATTGAAATCAAGAAAACCAGCCGCCAAGGGCCACTTAAGTGGTGGGAGGGCGCACTGTTTCAATTGATTAATCCTAAAGCGTGGATGATGGCATTGGCTAGTGTAGGCACATTTTCTGTTCCCGGTGAACACTACGCAGAATCGGGTCTTGCTATTGTTATGGCCTTTGCGCTTATTGGATTCCCGTGCATTTCTATTTGGGCTGCAGTAGGCGCCAAAATAAAAATTTGGCTTAGCTCGCCCATGCGCAGAAAGCGCTTCAACTTCACCATGGCTGCAGCCACAGCTGCTACATTGTTTTTGATTATTTAAAAAAGGGGAAATGACGTGAGAGTATGTTACCGACTAGACGATGTATTCCCCCCGCCAACGCTCTGCTTAAAATGGTTTAGCCGCTTTGGCTTGCAAGTAAACTAAGAATAACTTGCTGCGGCTAAACCCGTTTTAAAAAGCACTAAGGCGCGAAAAAGAAGCCTTTATCTACCCCACTAAAATTGTTTTTATGGTTCAACAAGTACTTTTTATTCTTAGCACCATCTATCAATCGTAAAATATTGTTCTGCGAGTCGTTGTTAGCCATGTTGCTAATACGAAACTTCAACTGCATAACATTTTCTGGCATGTCTAGAATTTCAAAAATAAACACCGACAAATGATCATCGAGTTTTATTTTGCCTTGGCCCAAACGCAATTGACTTGTGGTCACTTCTTGCGGTTTTTCACCTCGGCTAAAAGCCTTTACATCAAAGGCTTGTTTAATGTGTGCCACTAATCGTTGCTTATACTCTGCGCTGTCTTTCGGAATTGCCTTTAGCTTAGCCTTAACGTTACTGCTGGCAATAAGCGACTGGTCAATACCATACAGTGGCGTCATCACTTCATATATCCAGCGGCCATCATCTAGATGGCGA
Source organism: Alteromonas lipotrueae (assembly GCF_019249215.1). Classification (GTDB taxonomy): domain Bacteria; phylum Pseudomonadota; class Gammaproteobacteria; order Enterobacterales; family Alteromonadaceae; genus Alteromonas; species Alteromonas lipotrueae. Next base: position 213,235 of record NZ_JAESDI010000010.1, on the reverse strand, counting down.
ATTTGAAAGGTGGCAATATTGCTATGTGCGCATCACTAATGCTTGAGAACATCAGTGCACAAACCAATAAGATAAATTTAACACTTTGCATATTGGCAAACCTTTTAATTCCCAGAATGAGATGTTATGCCTAAATTTTTTGTTTTGGGAATATGAAAGGAAAGCTTCACAGTAATTGCGCATTTCGTAAGTGCTGTAACGCGCATAAATGAGCAATGCGATAGTAAGATATGAAGGCTGCACAGGAGGGGTAAATACTTCAACCAAATTAACACCCTGGCGTGATGAACTTATCGGTAAGGATTTTCGCCCATAGCAACAGCAACGCAAAACAATCGCAAATCTAATTCTAACTGGTGGTATTGCGGCTCCATATAACAGCAAAGTTGATAGAAACCTTTGTTATGGTCTTTTTCTTTAAAGTGAGCGAGTTCATGTACCACTAGCGCTTTGAGTAAAGGCTCGGGGGCGTACAGCAAGTCGCTGTTAATGGCTAAGTCATGCTTACGCGTTTTGCCTTGCATTCGATAGGTATGTGTACCCAACGCATTGGTGACCATATCACCTTGCTTTTTAAATGCCGCCCGTCCAAAAGGCGGCGCATTTTTTACATAACGCTTTTTTAGGTCGGTTGCATAATTATAAAGTAACTTATCGGTCGTTATAGTATGCGCAATGGGGTACTTTTTAACGAGGTAATTGCTTAACTTGTTGTCGGCTATTAGTTGTAGCGCTTGCTCAACAACAGTCTGGGGGTAGCCATTAAAATATCGTGCGTATTCACTCACTTCACTTTCTCCTTAGTACACACAATTATAAAGGAATTGGAAAACGGGGGGTTATTAATTTTCAGAAGATAGTCTGTTTTTATCTCCATCTCCCCTTATTTATTTTTACCACTTTCTAGCCGCTTTCCTATCAAGTGCCAATGGAATCCCCACATTAATTTAAACTAACTATATAGTCAGGTGCATCTTGATATGGCAATATTTGATTAATTCAATGGCCTGGGTTTTGTTGGCCGACTAGATAAGGAAAATCTATGCTGATAAACGCGCGCAAATGTACTGGTGTTGCTCTAGCTGTAACTGTTGCCATTCTAAGTGGTTGTGGAGGCAGTGGCGGAGGTGGCAGTACCACCACACCGGTAACCCCGACGACACCGGTAAGCAGTGCCCCTTCTTGGGAGCCTGGTGTTTTTGAATCACAATCTACTTTCATCGCGAAGTGTGAAACGCCAAGAACCGGCTCAGATCCTTTCACAGGCAGTGCTTATCCTGATTCACAAGGCTCGGCATTAGAAGAAAAGCTATGGTTACGTTCATGGACTAACGACACCTATCTTTGGTACGACGAAGTACCTGATAATGATCCCGAGAATTTCTCGGTATTGGCCTATTTCGACCAATTGAAAACCACAGAGTTAACGCCAAGTGGCACACTAAAAGATAACTTTCACTTTTCTCAAGATACCGCTGAATATAATGAGCTAACCCAAACCGGTGTCTCTTCAGGCTATGGATTTGATTGGGAGTTTGTTGCTAGCACTTCGCCCCGAGAGCTTGTGGTTCGTTTTACCGAACCTGACTCACCTGCAGCGTTAGCCAATGTACCTCGTGGCGCTTCATTGATTACGGTTAATGGTATCGACTTCGTTAATGACAATACCCAAAGCGGTGTAGACGCTATTAACACAGCCTTGTTTCCAGCTAATCCTGGCACGGTCACAAGCTTCGAATTTGAGTTGATTGACGGCAGCCCACTGGTAGTAGATATAACCTCCGCTGATGTAAGCGTAACGCCAGTGCAAAACGTTAGCGTGCTAGATACTGAAATTGGCAAAACAGGTTACTTTCAGTTCAATACCTTTATTCGCACAGCCCAAGATGGCCTTGTCGATGCGTTTGATTTATTCGTAGATGAGAATGTAACCGAACTGGTAATAGACCTGCGTTACAACGGTGGTGGTTTACTAGCATTAGCTTCTCAGGTTTCCTATATGGTAGCAGGCCCTAGCCAAACCAATAACGCTATTTTCGAAACCACGCGCTTTAACGATAAGAGCGGCACAACAAATCCGGTAACCGGTGGCACGGTGCAGGCAACCCCATTTTATAGTAACGAAATTGACTATAACGCCGGCGTGCTAACGGACACTTTATTACCTAGTTTGTCGCTTACACGTGTTTACGTGATAACCACGGGTTCAACGTGCTCTGCCAGTGAAGCGGTAATGAACGCATTGCGGGGTGTCGATGTGGAGGTGGTACAAATAGGCTCCACCACCTGTGGTAAACCATATGGTTTCTATCCTACTGATAACTGCGGCGAAACCTATTTCACTATTCAGTTCCAAGGCGTGAACAATAAAGGCTTCGGCGATTACTCTGACGGTTTTATGCCGGTAGCATCCCCTAGCTTCGACTTCGAACTACCTGGCTGTGATATAGAAGACGACTTTACAGCAGTGTTAGGTAATCCTGAAGAAGGAATGTTGGCAGCGGCCTTGGAATATTCTGCTACCGGCAGCTGCCCTGTGGTTGCTTCAACAGAGGAGCTCACTAAGGCTAACGCTTTAGGCAATCAAGAAAACGCTGCTAGCACGTCGAATAGCCAAACCGGAAATGCCCTGATATCTATCGATAACCCGAATACGCGTAGAAACACCTTTATTTTGCACAATAAGGTTAACGAACCTGTAATTGAGGAGCGCCAGTAATGGCGCTTTTTAAGCTAGTTTTAGGTGCTGGTGCCATTTCATTTGCTTTAGCAAGTGGGTGCGCAATAACCGCAGTGCCAAGTGAAAATGACTTAGTTGACGCGCTTACTGACGACTTGAATTTTGCCCAGAAACAGATAATAGAGACTAAAATTAGCGACTGGTTTGGCGGTGTAAAAGTTACCCTTGCCGACGATGTATTTTCTGAATCTTCGCAAGTTAGTATTGAGCGTAAAGCGCACTTGGACGAGAGAAGGTTACCTATTGAGGGAAGGCACAATAACCCCGCATTTACGTTTACGTTGCTGACCGATGGAAAGGACTGTGTATTGCGTAACGACCAAACTGGTGATATTGAAAAAATCGCTGAGATGACTTGTTTGGCAGAAGCAAAGTGAGAAAAGAAAGAAGGGCATAGTACATAAGTACCTTTAAAATACGTAGCCCCTTTCTATGGCTTAACTAAATTGCTAGGAGCGAACATGAAGTTATGGATTAAGATTCTTTTGGTTTTGTTGGGGGTCATACTTATCCTTGTTGTGTGGGCGGCAGTGTTGGATAAAGAATTTACGGAAACCAGTAATGCCGCCTATAGACAAAGTACCGGCGTTTTATTTAAAGAAGCAGGCATATCCCCTCAATCGAATTTTGTGAATACACAAGGGCCAGTTAAACGTGTTCATTATTACGAAATGGGTGAAGGCGAGCCTTTAATTCTGATCCATGGCGGGGGGGGTTATGCTTCACAGTGGTTTACTATCATGGAAGAACTGGCTAAGTCTTACCATTTGTTTGTTTTGGATCGCCCAGGAAGCGGCTTAACCGACAACTTTAGCTATGATGGTGTGAACCTGACGAAACATGGTGCAGAGTTCATTCGATCTTTTATGGACGCTTTAAATTTAGACAGTGCCCACTTGATAGGACATTCGATGGGTGGACTTTTCAGTGTGAATTTTGCAGATATTTACCCAGAACGCGTGAGAAAGCTTGTGTTGATTGGGCACCCAGCAGGAGGCACCACAACGATCCCGCCCCAAGTTATTTTGATGGGCCTACCGGGCGCCAATAAAATACTATTAAAGCTAATTGGCAAACCGACAGTTGAGGGAAGTAAGGACTTTCATGGCATGATGCTGGCGCATAAACCGGAACAATTATCTGATATCTATTGGCAAAATGATGTTAATGCCCAGCTTATTCCCGGAAATGCTCGCACATTCAATTCACTGCTTGAAAACTGTATAGAATTTGGCGGATTTAAAGAGGAATTCCTGATCCAAAATACATTGTTTAGCCTATCCCACAACGTGACTTTTATTGTTGGTGATAAAGATGTTTGGGACACTATTGAAAATGCTGAATATTTAGTATCAAAAATGAACAACGCCTCTATTCACATTATCAAAAATGCCAGTCACTTACCTTGGCTCGATGCGCCTGAAGAAAGCGGGCAACTAATTTTGAATGCATTGAAAGGAAAGAATTAGGTAGGGCAGAGTACTTTTGAGACAAAGCAATAATGTACTCTGACCTTATTTAGCTTCGCGTTAGCCACAGCACTTCTTATATTTTTTACCACTACCGCAAATACAAGGGTCGTTACGTGCAGGGGCTTTTTCTACTGTTACAGTGCCTTTTTTATTTAGTATTACTGTTAACGCTTGTATAGATTCGACCGCGCTTTCCGTGGTATCAACTGTAATATCTGCATACAAACCAGCTTCTGCCACTAATGCCTTTACTTCATGTTTTCGAGCTTCATTAGTTACTACTAATTTAAGCGGATATTTTTTACTACCGGCAATACGGCTAGCGTTTCGTTCATAACCGTATGTTAGGGTCGTTTGACGGGCGTCTTTACGACCTTTAAAAAAAAATTTATCTGACATTTGGTGTTCCAAATATTTAAAAGTAGAAGGTAGGTATCATCATTAAACCGTCACAAAAACTCGCTAACCAACCTGTGTTTTGGATGAGAGATATCAAACTGAAGTGATTTTCACCATACACTTCAATTTGAGAACCATTAGCTATCTATTTCTAATCCATTTTAACGAGGGAAAGTCATAATATCTTTGCCTACATTAACGCGTCCATAATGCTGTCTAGTCGTTCTAAACTCATGAGGAGCAATAAAAACAGGGGGAAGCTTTACTTACAGGCGTTACTTATCCAAGATTCAGGTTGAATAACACACCGTAAATAATAAAGAGTAATGTGATGATCTGCTTATGCCTATTCTACTACAAGTGCAAAGCCCACACATAATCTACTTGAGATTAACCTAGCCTATAGAACAAAAATAAAGCGGGGCCAGAGTACTTTTTCCAAATAAAATTCCTTCTGCACATACTCTCACTCCCTTTTTCTTACTGTCTTTTCGACTAGCTTTAGCAAGTACAGGGTTGTGGTGATAGCTAAATTTATTCAACGAAGTAATAACCGTGACCTAAGTACCATGATGCAAGCTTTAGGCGCGTGTATGTTAGATATTTTAACCAAAAGTACAAGCGGACTGGAAGGCGATGGGAAGGCAGGCCATCAAACCACGGTGCCATTGAGTGAAACGCAAAACTTCGCTTAAAAGGCTCTGGCTAATGTACTCATCTCAAGTATTCGGTTAATGTGCTCAGTTAATATATTTTGCCCCATTAATTCTAGAAATGAGACTACATAATGCAACCACACGACCACTCACCGCTAGATGACTTTGTTGAATATCCAGAAAATGAAATGATGTCGCGCAGCGCTGACTTTTTGCAAACGATGCAACGCAGGCACAGCATTCGCCATTTTAGCGACAGGCCTGTAGACAAAAAGGTTATCGAAAACTGCCTTTTAACGGCTGGCACTGCGCCGAGTGGTGCCAACCACCAGCCTTGGCATTTTGCAGCAATTAACTCCGCCACGGTAAAGCAAAAAGTAAGGGAACAAGCTGAAGCACATGAGCGTGGATTTTATGAAGGACGTGCTGGGAAGCAATGGCTTCAAGACCTCAAACCGTTAGGCACAGATTCAAGTAAACCGTACTTGGAATTAGCACCTTGGCTTATTGCCGTCTTTAGCCAGAAGTCTGGCGAAACAGAAAGCGGAGACAAACGCCAGAATTACTACGTTCATGAGTCGGTAGGCATTGCTGTGGGAATACTGATTACCGCCTTGCACAATGCGGGTTTGGCAACGCTAACTCACACACCAAAGCCCATGAACTTTTTAACGCAAGTGTGTAGCCGTCCAGAAAATGAACGGGCTTATATGCTGATTGTTGCCGGCTACCCCGCTGCTGAAGCCACTATTCCAGCTCATGCAAAGCAGAAAAAGTCACTTGAAAGCATCGCCAGCTTTCTTTGATAAGATAAATCGGCTCTAAGTGCTATGGATTAAAGGGCTTATAGTTTGTAATAAATCTGAGCGTTTTAAGTCGTTTCTATTTCCAAGAGGTGATTGTAAAAGTGCATGGCATGCGCTTTCTCATATTCCTGCTTGTTTAGATTTCCATAAGCAAAGTGCTCTGCCAATGGCCCTGTGTAGTGGCGAAATTTAACCATTGCCGCTCTAAACCGAGTGTATGCAGAATTAATATCTCCGCGTTCTTCAATTGAAGGAGCGCCAGGGATTGCTTCGCTTAAACCGTGCGTCATTTCTTGTCTTGCAGAAAAAACAGAAAAGGCCATCTTGCCCACAGTATTTTTGAATAAGTCGGATTTATGCTCAGGATAACCCAACATTGAGAATTCGACACTTTGCGCACAATGAATAAGAATTTTATAAAGATCCCAATCACCTAGCGTCAATACATCTTGTTTGATTACTTTATCTAACGTTTGAATTGAGGCATCGATACTCAGTGCTTTACTACTTGATTTACCGTCAAGCCATACTATGCCGGTTGCACCTATAGCTGCACCTCCAGCAATAATACCCAAAAGAAAGTTTCTACGATTCATCAATTTATTCCACAAGCGGTAACACTATATTAGGTAAAAATGGGGGCTTGCTACGCGTGCGCGTACTTACGAATGCCCCCTGCTCCATTATTTATTTGGCACAATCAGATACTTTTCACCAGTCTTCTTCGCATTGTATAGCGCTACATTTTCTGGCTGAAGCGCTTCTTCAAGGCTTAATTCTTTGGTGTAAGAAGACGCAAATGTGGTATTTATTTCAGTGGCCACCTTCTTGTAAAGCTCACCCACGCGCTGTTTATTTAATTTACCAAGGAAGCGCATTAGTAACCAACCACCTATTCCCCACGTCATACCATAAGCACGGTTCAAAATGGTTGGAGAGAAATCTAGGCCGCCGTATATATACACTTGCTTGTTGCTGTCAGAACCATAGGTGTTGAAGCCTTTGGCATCTTTACTGCCAGACGCTTCCATCATGGTAAGAATGTCGCTTACTAACTCGCCGCCGCCAATGGCATCGAAGGCTAAAGTTGCGCCTGTTTTATCTATCGCTTGGTAAAGCTGGGCTTTAAAGTTTTCGCTAGTAGAATCGAGCACAATTTTAGCGCCCAAATCTTTAAGAATTTCTACCTGTTGCTGACTACGTACAATGTTAACCAAATCTACACCTTCTTCTAGGCAGATTTTGTTTAGCATTTGGCCCAAGTTAGATGCCGCTGCGGTATGTACTAAGGCTTTATGGCCTTCCATACGCATGGTTTCTACCATACCAAGTGCAGTCAACGGATTTACAAACGAAGACGCCGCTTGCTGCGCCGTTGTGCTTTCCATATGCGGCAAACACGCTTGAGCTGGAACACATGCATATTCGGTGTAAGCTGCGCCAGTAAGGATAGAAACGGTTTTACCCATTAGTGCTTGAGCTTCAGGGCTGCTACCAGCTCCAACAACGGTTCCCGCTCCCTCATTACCAATAGGTAACGTTTGATCAAGACGCGACTTAATACGCATTAACAATGGTTGATGTACCGGTGCAACTAAGGCATTTTTGCTGGCATCAAAGGTTGCTTTATCAAGGCTGGCTGGGCCGAACATGGGCCACATATCGGAAGGATTGATAGGTGAAGCTTCCATACTAACAATCACTTCGTGTGGCTTGGGCTCTGGCACATCTACCTCTTTGATAGATACCTCTAGTTCGCCTTCTGATTTGATAAGCGTAAAAAGCTGTTTGGATTTATTCATTTTGGTTGTCTCGCTATGTTAATCAAGATCTACGTGTGAGCTAAGCTAACATGACGTTAACATCAGTAATATTTATATTGGTAATATATATAGGTGCAGATGAGTTATAAAAAATAAAAAAGGGGTAAGAGTACATTTCACGTAAAACGTACTCTTACCCCATGATTGCGCCCCCATTATTTGCGGTCTTATTTAATCCGTCTTCGGAGAGCCATTTTCGTTAAATTCAGCAATTGCCTCGCCGGAGCTCTTCCAACGTTCACGCTCTTCATCGCTTGCTTTAGGTGAATACAACCCTGTATACGCATAGAAAATACCAATTAATGGCGCAGTCCAACAGGCAAAGGCCAGCGGAATGTACAGTAGGTTTTCAAGGTTATCGCCAGATACGCCTAAACCCAGAGCAGTGATCACGAATGCTCCACCCGCATTCCATGGAATAAGTGGCGACATCAACGTGCCCCCCTCTTCAATGCCCCTGGCAAGGTTCAAGGTGGAATAGCCCATTCCTCGGTATACCGGTGAGTACATACGCCCAGGTAACGCCACTGACAAGTAGGGGTCACCAGCTACTAAATTAGTCGCAAATGCGGTTCCAACTGCAGCAGTTTGTGTGCCTGCAAATGTGGTTGCTTTGCTCTTTATCGCATTAATAATACTTCGCAAACACCCTGTGGTTTCAAGCGCGCCACCAAAACCTAGTGCAATGAGTACAAGCGAAATAGTCCACATCATTGACTGAATACCACCACGGTTTAATAAACCATCAATCTCAGAAATACCTGTTTCAATCGAGTACCCGTTATTGGCAAAATCAAATATCGACTGTAAGTTCTGCCCTTGGGTAATCATTGCCATTGCACTACCCACTACAACACCAGCGAATAGAGAGGGCAATGGCGGGCATTTCTTAAGTGCCAGCGCCATTACAACGACAGCAGGTAGCAGTGCCCAGGGAGAGATATAGAAGTTATCTTGTAGCGCGTTAGTAATACCCGAAATTTTTTCAAATGAAACGCTTTGCGTGTCGATAACAAAAAAGCCAACGGCTATGTAAATTACCAATGCTATTAACATGGCCGGCATTGTGGTCGCCATCATATTTTTGATATGAGAAAACACATCGGTTCCCGTCACCGCTGGGGCCAAATTTGTAGTGTCAGATAAGGGCGAGACTTTATCACCAAAGAAAGCACCAGATACTACCGCTCCGGCCGTCCAGTACATAGGAATATCGAAGCCCTCGCCAATACCCATTAATGCTAATCCAACTGTACCGACACTTCCCCAACTGGTCCCTAAGGAAACAGAAACCACTGCGCATATTATCATGCCAGCAGCCAAGAAGATTTCGGGAGATAGGGCTTTTAGCCCATAGTAAATAATGGTGGGAACGGTTCCGCTGGCTATCCAAACACCTATAATCATGCCAACGGTAATGAGGACCGACACCGATGGTAAAGCAACATGAACCACGTGAAAAATACCTTCTCGGATATCTACCCAAGTGAGTCCCAAATACATGCCAACCAAACTGGTTAGCGCTAGCCCGATAGTTAGCGGAATGTGTGGTTCGAATACGCCAAAATAGAATATCTGGGTACCCAAGATAATAAGGGTTAGCACCACAGGGGTTAAAGCAAGTAACAAACTGGGTGTGACAGGTTGCTTGTCATTCATGTCAATGTCCGTTATTTAGAAATCCATTCTTAAATCACATACGGTTATTAGCCTTTAACAGATCGGCTAGAAAAAAGTGCCGCTAGTTCACTGCTCTTAATTTTCAACACTGGTATACTAGTTAAGCAAATTAAATAAACACAGAGCACCTTTATCAACAATGACTAAAACCCAACACCATTTAGCAGGCAATGAGTGAAGATACCTAAACGCCTACAACCCCTCGTCGATGATGGTTTAATTGATGAAGTACTAAGCCGCTTAATGAGCGGGAAAGAAGCCGATGTTTTTGTTGTTCGCTGTGGTGAACATGTTCGTTGCGCAAAGGTTTATAAAGATGCGGTTAAACGTAGCTTTAAAAAAGCGGCGCAATATCAAGAAGGTCGAAAAGTGCGAGGCGGTCGACAAGCACGTGCTATGGGCAAACGTTCTAGCTACGGACGCCAAATAGAAGAAGAGATTTGGCAAACCGCAGAGGTTGACGCCCTATCTCGCTTAAACGAAGCTGGCGTGCGTGTACCAGATACATACTGCTGTATAGACGGCGTGCTGCTGATGGAGTTGGTGTCGGATGAACACGGCGATGTAGCCCCCCAATTAGGGCATGTTAGCTTCAGCAAAGAAGAAGCAATAGCCCAGCATAAACTCATGATGCACAATATTATGCTAATGCTTTGCACGGGCATTATTCACGGCGACTTGTCTGAGTTTAACGTTCTTGTTGATGACAAAGGCCCTGTGATTATCGATTTGCCACAAGCGGTGAATGCCTCAGCCAACAACAGTGCTGAAGCCATGTTTGCTCGCGACGTTAATAACATTCGCCGTTACTACGGCGAGTTTGCCCCTGAGCTATTGAATACTAACTACGCAAAAGAAATGTGGGCGCTGTTTGAAGAGGCTAACCTAACGCCTAATTCTGTCCTTACGGGTGAGTTTGAAGATAACAGTGAAAATGCTGATGTCGACGCAATTCTTGAAGAAATACAAGCAGCTGCAGACGAAGAGCAAGAACGGTTAGCGCGTATTAATTTTTCGGATGATGATAATTAAGGGGAGCAGAGTACTTAAAGTTATCGCGTTACCCGCCGTTGCTCAATGCTTATTTTAACCGCACGAAATTGAAATAGGATTAAATGCTAGACGCAAAATTTAGTAGGTGCTAAATTTACGCCGCATTCGCAAAGCAATGTGATTTTATAAGGACATTTAAATGGAATTAAGAAGTAAATTAACAGCATCTTTGGTCGCACTTATTGCGGTTTCTTCGCCAGCTTTAGCTGATGACCATACTGCTAAAGGCCCGAAATGGGATCTTGCTGAACTCGGTTATGTGCAAACTGAAATCGACGACGATGACTTTTCTCCGTCAGGCTTCAACGCCTCATTCTCTAAAACGCTTGGTGAAGGTTTCTACCTCACTGGACGCTATCGTGATGTGAGCGAAGATGTAAATGTTTTTGGCCTAGACGTTGAAGTAGAGCTATCCCAACTGTCATTGGGTGGTGGGTATCGCTTTAATGTAACAGAAAGCACCGATGTATTTGCCCAAGTGACCTATGAAAACTTGGAGGTGGGCGCTTCAGCTCAAGGTAATTCGGAATCTGAAGATGACAATGGTTTTGGTGCCACTATCGGCGTACGCTCTATGGTGACAAACGCACTGGAGCTGGGTGCTCACATCGGTTACCTAGATATTGCCGAAGAGTCAGAAACGGCTTTGGGCGTATCTGCATACTATTACTTTACTGACAACATCGCGGTAGGTGCCACCTACGAAGCATGGGATGGTGTAGATTTTATAGGCCTGAATGCCCGTTACGCATTTTAACGGACTGGTAGGTAATCAAAGCCCGATTTACCCGGGCTTTTTTGTGCTCTTTCAATTTACCCTAATTAGTTTTACTTGCTAGGTATCGGGCTGAAGTTTTATTAAACGGCCGCCTTCTTTGTCTTCAAGTACATATATGTTGCCCTTGTTATCTTGTTCCACCTCACGAACCCGTTTACCCCATTCGTAACGTTCCGCCTCTTCCACATTCCACTTTTGACCGTCTCGACTGAAAGTAACCCGCACCAACGCTTCTGAAGACAACCCGCCTATGAAGCCATTCCCTTTCCAGTCTTTGTACATGTCACCCTTATAGATAATAAAACCCGCTGGGCTTATAGCAGGTACCCACGCATTTTCTGGAGCTTTATAAATCGGGTAATCTTCGTGATTCGGTATTTTTACACCGGAATAATGGTCGCCCTGCGAAACAACGGGGTAGCCGTAGTTGCGCGCTTTTTCAATAATATTAAGCTCATCACCATGACGGGGGCCCATTTCATGGGACCATAAATTCCCCTGTTCGTCGAAATCAATACCCAATGGGTTACGGTGCCCTAGCGTCCATATTTGCTCTGTCACGCTACCGTTGCCATAAAATGGATTATCCTGTGGCACGCTTCCATCTGCATTTAAGCGCAAAATTTTTCCCAAGTTCATCGCCATGTTTTGCGCTGGCGTAAATTTCTGCCTGTCTCCTGACGTAATAAACAAGTAGCCGTCCGGCGAAAACGCCATACGATGTGAATAGTGCCCGTTTCCGGTTACTTTCGGTGATTGATGCCAAATAAGTTCTCTGTCAGACAAGTTTGCGCCGCTATCAGAAATATTTAGCGTTGCCCGCTCAATCACAGCCCCACTGTAGGCATCGTCTTTAGGATCGCGCTCTATGTAGGAAATATAGATGGTGCTATTCGTTTTAAAATCAGGGTGAACAATTACATCACCTAAACCACCTTGCCCTCGCGCTTTAACGCTGGGAGTGCCGGTTACTGCAAAGCGTTTCTGTTGGTTTTTATCAAGTAACCATAGTGCGCCAGCCTTTTCTGTTACTAAACTATGCCCATCAGGTAAAAATGCCATTGCCCAAGGGTTTTCGAATGACGTTATGGCTTCTCCCACAAGCATAGTGCCCTTACTGCCTTTCAGCTCAACCTGAGTTGGAAAATCAGGCTGAGCCGACGCACCGAAGGAGGTTGATAGAATGGTAAAAAGAAGAGTCAGCTTTTGTCGCGTGTTAGGTTTTCGCATGGTCGTTGTTAACCTTGTAAAAGGTTCGCGTAATACTTGTCACACCTAAATGTGGCACGCAAATGATGATTAATAACGATGTTTACGCGTGTTTATTGGGTACGGCTCACTTGCGCTAACATCGGCTAATTTCCCTTCGTTTCGCTGCCCGCCGTCAACCTACCGATAGGATGAGGGCGGGCTGTTGTGGTATCTGGCCCAAAGACGCCTAAACTGCCTTGGGTCTTCAAACCCACACCGCTGGGCGATTTCTTCTACCTGTAACGGCGAGTGCTGCAAGAGTTGCTGGGCTAAACTCAATCGCAATTTGTAAATATACTCTTTACTAGTAATGCCGGTGCTGTCTTTAAATAGGCGTGCAAAGTGGCGTTTACTGCAATGCCCTAAATCAGCCAGTTCTTCTACACTCCAATTTTTAGCGGGGTCTTGCTGAATCTTATCTTGAATTCTATGAATTCTTTGCTGTAAATGGTTTCTGTGCTCCAGATACGGTGACAAACTAGGATCTTGCATACCTCTGCGAATAAACAAAACCATTTGTCTGGCTATATTTGCAGATACTTGGGGGCCAACGTGCTGCTGTACCAAGTGAAGCGCCAAATCAATTCCAGCTGATACGCCAGCACTCGTATACACATTGCCATCTTGCACAAACAATCGATTTTCAAGTACTTGTTTAGCGGTGAGTAAAGCAGATAACTCATTGCAATGCATAAAGTGTGTGGTGCATTTTTTATTATTCAGCAACCCGGCTTTCGCCAACACCAACGCACCCGCACAAACACTGATCACTTTGACAAATTGATGTTGTGCTAACCACCCACACACCTTATGCAGCGAAGACGTATCAAGGTTAATTTCATTACCCACCATGCCCGTTACCAATAACCAAGCGTTTGGTTCAACGGTAGTTGGTAGAGGGTCTACCGACAAGTTCATACCAAGTGAGTTTTTAAGCAAAGTCTGCGGCCCAACAAAATACAGTTTAAAATGGTTTTTTCCGTAGCGATTTGCATAAGCAAAAACCTCTGCTGGCCCCACCACATCTAACATCAACAGCTCTGGTAGCAATACTATATAGATGGGTATTATTTCGGTGTCGGCCTTTGTATTAGCATTAGTTTCAAAAGTGGCAGCAGAATCGGTCATTATAAACTCACCGCCGCTGCTTTACGGCGAAAGCGCCCACCAAAGGTATTAAGTAGCAGGCCAAACAATACCAAAATAATACCCAACCACTGCATAGGCGTAATACTTTCACCAAGCATGAGCGCAGCAGAGCTTAGCCCTACAATAGGAACGCCTAATGACAAAGGGGCAATTTGGCCAGCCGGATAACGGGTTAATAGATAACTCCAAAGCCCATACCCCGTAATAGTGGCCCCAATCGCCAGATACAGTAAAGCACCAAACGACACCCAACTAAACCCACTTAAACTAGTAATAATTAGCTCTGGCCCTTCAATAAAATAACTGCCGATGAAAAATGGAATAGGCGGTACCCATGCACTCCATACCACTAAATTTACGTTCGAATTAAAGCCCCGATTGCTAATGCTTCTTGCGCTAATATTACCCAATGCCCAGCTTGCCGCACCCGCCATGGTTAAACCGAACCCAAGGGCTGTGATGCTATGTTCATCCTTACTTAGTGCGATAAAAGTTAAGCCAAACGCGGCAATAAAAAAGGCCCACACCTGATAATTTTTTATTGATTCTTTTAGAAAAAACATAGCAAAAATCATGGTAAACATCGCCTGTGCTTGCAGCGCAAGCGACGCTAACCCAGCGGGCATCCCATAGGCCATAGCTGAAAATAAAAATGCAAATTGCAGGAAACTAATGGGCACAGCATAGGCCACCCACCATATAAACGGGGTGTTCGGTCGTTTGAAAAATAACGCCCCCACCGATGCGACTAATAAAAAACGCAAGCCGCCCATTAATAAAGGAGGCATACCTTCTAACCCCCAAGCAATAGCAACAAAATTTACGCCCCATACCACCACAATAAATATAGCGATCAATAAATCCTTTCCTAACATACCCTACCCTTTTTCGCTGATATTAATTGATTAGCGTTGATGCGCCGGAATATGTTTCATTTTGTCTACAAATGTAGTGATTTCTTGCTCACTGAGTTGTCCGACGACCTTCTCGTTACTTGCACTATGATGCTGCAAACCCAAACCCGGACGATACGCTTTTACGGGGCGTATAGGCCTTCGTTGCAAGTCACCGCCGCAGTTAGGGCAAACTCCTTGCAAAATTCCTTTTAAACAATCTTCACAGAACGTACATTCGTAAGTGCAAATATAGGCATTTGCTGAGTTAGCAGGTAAAGATGCATTACAGCATTCGCAATTAGGTTTAAGTATTAACATAGAGATATGCACTGATGATTGTTCATTACGATACTATGCCTGTTTGCACATGGATGATAGGGCAAAAACTTATTCTTAGCGGGTCAAAAAGGCCATAAGTAGGGCTAAACTACTTTTAGGGAGAAGAGGCGCTGAGTTTCACCATTCTTAATGAACTTATAATTACAATTAATTTTAGATATAGTATTTAAAGTAGGTCATAAATCTTAAAATAATTATAGAGGGAACTTATGAGGGCTGTTTGGGATTGGCTGGTAACGCATCGCGCTATATCAGTTTTTATCGTACTGGTTATCTACGGGTTTGGACTATTGGTTATTGGAGCTTATAAGGGTATTTACCTCCAAGATATAACGTGGGTAGCAAAAGAAGTTCCCGTTAGTGACTCATATACCATTTCATTTTATGCTTCAGCAGCGCAAGATTTTTGGTTTTTCTTTTTTGTTGGTGCAATAGTCTCACTTCTATTTACTATTTCGCCCAAAGAAGAATGTATCGAAAACAAAATTAACTTTTTATTTAGAGATGTTCCCCACAATGGCTCTCTTATGGAGTTTCTAAAGGAAAAGTTTAACGAGAATTCTTGCAAATTGATTTCCGCAAAAAAGGAAATCTCTGTATTAGAAGAAGACAGTGGTTTCTTGAACCTTTCAATCTATTCTAAATTCGAGATACTCAACATGCATCACTCTACTCCACTGAAAGACGAGTTTGGCATTTTAGAGGTCTACACAGATGATACCGTATTAAAAAGTCCTAACCACGAAAATTGGGGAAGAATAACTCGGTGTGAGTTAATCCGAAAAAATGGTAAATCGAACGTTGTAGAGACTGGCCGAATATTGAAAGGCTCAGAGCCTTATAAGAGGAAGTACGACATTGAACTTGCCCCAGGAGAGGTTGCTGAAATAATAATCAACTACGATTTATGGGTTGATAAAAAAGAGAGTTTCAAAATAACCCCCTCATTTTTCACAGATATTTATGACGTTTATGTATCTAGTCAGTTAAGTCGTCCTTTGTTAGTAGATTATAAAACGAGGACCGACACTCAGGTAGGGCCCGTATCTCAGGAACAGAAGACGGTACATCAAGAAATGGTGGAAATCGGCAGTTTCTCAAATTTGAGGGTTGATTTAGATTCAATACACTTAAAATTCAACTAACCCAATGAATTATATAATTATTTTTATTGGCTGCAATTACCAAAATAGTTTAAAATAATATAATAACTAAGGAGTTTAATATGACTGTTAATAGTGGATGCAAAGGATAGCATTGAAGTTAGGGTTCTAGCTTCGTGAAAAGGTAGTTCCCCCCCCTATCTAAGGCTTTACTGCTAATATCATCGGCGTTGTCCACCTATCAACGCCTGCTGTTTTTTCTGGTGATTGTTTCCTGATAAATTGGGTCAGTGTGCTTTATCGTAGACTGTGTACTCTGCCCCTATTATTCAAGTATTATGGCGCCAATGTTAATACCTCGCGGGCTTCCCTCTATGTCATTTTGCGCTTTAGGCTTATGTACCGAACTTGTAAACACCGTTGCTGAAAAAGGCTATATCACGCCTTCACCAATTCAACAGGAAGCTATTCCAGCAATATTGAGTAAGCAAGATCTTATCGCGATAGCACAGACAGGAACGGGGAAAACAGCGAGTTTTTCACTGCCTATTTTGCAGCTATTGGCAGATATGCCACGCCCAGAACCCAATTATATAAGAGCCCTGATCATAGCTCCAACTCGAGAGCTTGCCGCACAGGTTGCCCAAAACGTAGAACAATATAGCCAGAATTTAAAAGTCCGCTCAACGGCCGTGTTTGGTGGCGTGCGGATTGAACCTCAAAAATATGCGTTAGCGCAAGGTGTTGATATTCTCATCGCAACGCCAGGGCGTTTGGTAGACTTATACGAGCAAGGTGCAATCAACTTCGATCTTCTTGAAATATTGGTGCTAGATGAAGCTGACCGCATGTTGGATTTAGGGTTTGTTGACCATATTCATCACATACAAAAGCTTCTGCCTGAAAAACGTCAAACCCTGCTATTTTCCGCCACATTTTCAAAAGAAATTAAAACATTAGCAAACACGATGCTGAGCAACCCTATGACTATTGAGTTAGCAAAGGCCAATGATCATATCGAGAAAATCACGCAAGTATTACATCCGGTAGACAAAGAGCGAAAAAACGAGCTTCTCATTCACCTTATTGAAAACAATGACTGGTCTCAAATATTGGTATTTACGCGCACTAAACGAGGCGCAGATGGCTTGAGGAATGAACTCGAAGCGAAAGGTATTGTTGCCGAGTCTATTCATGCAAACAGAACGCAACAAGCACGCACATTGGCGTTAAATGGTTTTAGAAGCGGCACTATTAAAGTACTTATTGGAACAGACCTAGCCGCTAGAGGCATTGATATTCAGCAATTGCCATGCGTGATTAATATTGACCTCCCCTATGTAGCTGAAGACTATATTCATAGAATAGGACGCACGGGTAGAGCATCGTCAAAGGGCTTAGCGATATCACTTTTCAGCGACGATGAAGCCAAACAATTGAAATCAATCGAACGTCTTCTTGGCAGGCAATTTAAAAAGACATTTATTACTGGGTTTACGCCAAAGCCAAAACCTAAGCCTCCTGCTGCTAAGGTAGAAGAAGACTTATACGGAAATTTTGAAGCTGACGATAAACCAAAGGGTAAAGGCCGTTCAAAAGGTCGTAGAAAGCGCCGCTAGTTCAGGAAAAGGAAATAATGGAGTCTGAGTACGTTAAACAGATAGTACACTTTAGATAACCTACGTTAAGGAATGTCCCCTGCCCCCATTATTTCAGCACTTTCATCGCTCAAAAAACACATCAACTAAATCGGCAAGGGTCTCTTCCAACTCTTCTTCGAAAACATCAATATCGATATCAAAACTATTCATATACTTGTCTGCATTCTCACGCGACACAGTAATGTTTTTCATTTGAAATTCTAGCTCAGGAAGTGATTTATCGTAACGGGGTTTCACAACCCAACGCAAACAATGACCGCGGTTGTCTTTCAGTTTTTGTTTTGCAAAAACACAAAATTCCTCGACATAGTCTGCTCCTTGCGGGCCAAGGCAGCCAGGTTCAATACGACACATCACCAACAATTTTTTGTACAGAGGGAGTCGAGTTTCCATTATATCTTTGAATAGTTTAAAAATTTGATTATCAGCAAATTCAGACCATATTGCCAGTGTAAATAAAGGAGTCGAATATTTTTGAAAAAGTAATGTACCCGGCTCCTTTTATTCTATTCTGCTTGCGAAGCGTATTCGTTATGCATTAACCATGCATAAGCGGTAGTGAAGGCAGGTTCTTGAAACTGCTTCAAACCCGTTTCGGCAAAAGGCACTGCAATTGGGTTTCTGCGTATAGACTCTTTAATATCAGTTGAGCTAAATACAACAACATCTAACCCTTCAATCAATTCAATAACCGCTTCTAATTTGAAGCCAATAGCGCTTCCAGCAAATTTACCTTTGCTTTGACGCTGGCGAATTATCACAGCATCAATTTTGTAGTCGGCAACAAGTTTAGCGAAAGTACTTTGAAAGCTTTTGAGCCCTTTAGCACTGGTATCGGCTAACGTTAACCGGCGTGTACGGCAGTCGGGAACATGAAACAAACCATCTATTAACGACAATAGACACACATTCGCTTCGTTACCTTTTAAATCTACACCACAGACTTTCATATTCATTCCTATTTACATTTATCAGCCATTATAGCGTGTTTTGCTAATGATATTTATCAACACTCAGCTTTCTTTGCCAACATCATAATTTTTGCTATGAAAATGGCAGCAGATGGCTTCCTATCAAATCACTTACTCGCTCAATTTTAAAATCATAAATGGGTTTGAACGTTTATTAAGCTGTCTTTAAGACTGTTTTACTTACGCTCAAGAAGTAGAAAGGGAATATCATGATAATGGTCAACTCCAGTTCGAAGGATTTTATATAGAAAAAAATGGCGATATCATAGCCAACTACAGAAGATATTTTAAAAACGGTGAGCTAGAAACTCGGTTAGTTACCGTTCCTGAAAAACCGGGGTTTGAGAACTTCACAGTAGTGGGTTATGTCGCCCCCGGTTTATTGTCGAGAAGCTTTACCATTGAAAATGGAAAGTTTCTGGGTGACTTCGTATTTAATGAGTATTATGAAAATGGCGATATGCACACACGCATTTCAGGGTCGTCAACGTTGCCGCAATTGACTTACAAGGAATATTACAGCAACCGTAAAATTAAGACTGAAGTTACAATAGAGTTTGATAAGGAAAGAAAACTTCTACTATTACATCATGTATAACGCCGAGCTGTTTGCCGACCAATTTATCAGTCAAAATACATCAGGCACCTTCATTAGCTATCATCCAAACGGTAATATCGCTGTTAAAAGCAGTTTTGTTGATGGTGAGTAAGAAGGGGAATATCTGTATCTCACGCCTAACAACGAAATTTTAAAAAAATACACAGTCAAGAACGGAGAAGAACTTGGCCCAGGCGAGGTGAACACGTTTTACAGCAATGGCCAACAAGAAACTCATACAGAGACCTACAACGGCTTAAAAAGCGGCCTTAGGAGTTTCAAGAAGGGTATGTGGAGAGATTATGAATACCATTCGAATGGTAACTTAGCTGAAGAAACTACCTATATAAATGAATACAAGTCAGGAAAATATCAAAAGCTCGATGAAAATGGCAGAATTTTAAAAGCAGGAAAGTATTTGGCGAATGAGATGCACGGCGTGTGGCAGCTATATGATGAAGCCCATTGAAAAACAATTTATGGGAAATACGACAACGGTGAGTTAATCAAGGCAGCAAATAACCTTTTCAATACGATAAAAGCGAAAAATTTATGCGACGAAACTTTATCTGTTCTTACTTTTGTAGAGGACGATTGGCAAATCGAAGGCTGGATAAGTATAGCACCCAACTCAACTAAAAAGATTTTAGAAACACAAGCCAGTGCTTACTTCGTTTATCTCGAATCTAATACGTTCAATTGGTCTGGCTCAGTGGAAAGACGGTATCAGGATGATGAATATGGATTTTCAGAAGTGGCGCTAGAGGACGAGTTTTGTAAAGGTTATACGCAAGTTATTAATTGTGATTAATGAAAAAATGGGGTCAGAGTACTTTTATAGTAATGTACTCTGACCCCTTTTATTCCACTTCTATTACTTAAAGTTGAATTACGTTATCGCCGCTGTCCCTGTCGATCATTTTCACGAAGGGGTCTACCCCCACATAGGCAGGCTTTTCTTCCACCGTAACGGTAAAAGTATTTTCTCCGCTAACGAGCTTGTGCTTCTGGTTGTAAAGCACTTTGGTGTCGCCAGACACGTCCTCGGGATCGCCGCTAAACAACGCGATATCGATGTACTCATTCACTGCGCCTTCAGTCTCACGCCCCGCGCCATCAGCCTCAAATTTCGCAGCCGCAACGGTCATGGTCACTTCGAACTTACCGTCGCTGGTTTGTTCTGCGTCTGCTGACAACATTTTCAAGTCATATAGCGTGATGCGCTCAAACAAATCGGCAATAAACTGCTGCTCTTCTTCTGTGGCCTGGGCGTTTAGCGCAGCTTGAAGATCTAGCGTAGTCGGATACGGGTTATCACTGAACTTATACTCCTCTAAGAAGTTTTTAAGCGCGGTATTAACACGTTCCTCCCCTAAACGGTCGAGAATAGCCATCATGACTACCGAGCCTTTGCGGTAGTGAATATACTGCTGGTTCTCACTACGCATGAACGGCATTTCCTCAATAAGCTCGCTGCCGCGATCGCGTAAGTAACGGTCGAGTTCGTATTTAAGGAAGCGGCGCATCTTGTCTTCGCCAAAGCGTTCACGCAGCACCATTATGGCACTGTACTGAGACAAACTTTCAATGATAATAGACTGCCCCTGCACATTCGCCGCCCCTACCTGATGTCCCCACCACTGGTGTGCAACTTCATGTGCCGTAACATAGTACACGTAGTCTATATCTTCCGGGTCGCGCAAATCCGCGATAAAACCAATTTCCTCCGAGTACGGCACGGTATTAGCAAAGCTCTGTGCAAACGAGCGATAACCTGGAAACTCTATAATGCGCATCTGTCGGTGTTGATAAGGGCCAAAGGCGTTGGTGAAATAATCCAGTGAATCCTTCACACTTTGTACCATCACATCCACGTTCCAGTTATGTTCTGGGTGATAATACACCTCGATATTTACACCGTTGTGAGCGTCCTTTTTAACGTCATGGCGTGCCGAGAGGTATGAGAAGAAATTCACGATAGGGGCATCCATTTTATAATGAAAATAGCGACGCCCGTTCTCCTGCCACTCTTTTTGCAAGTAACCAGGTGCGATAGCAATCTGATCGCTGCTAGTAGACACGGTAGTTTCAAAGTCGATAAAGGTTACGCCTTTACCAAAGCCACTTTCAGCGTAGCGTGAGGAATCTTCCAATTGATATGAACGAGGGCGTTCTGGCAGATCGCGCTTGCGTCGCTCGTGCCTATCTGCAATCAGGTATTGTGGATTGAACCCGAAAGAAGGAAACAGCGAGTAATTGTCGATGAAAGTCCCATTTTCAGCCACTTGAAGATCGAAGTTACCGTCTTTAAAGCCCTTATGCTCACGCAATACTGACACGGTTCCGGTTCGGGTTTCGCCTGGCATCAAAGGCTCTTCAAACGTCATCCATGCTGCAGAGAGTGAGTCGAAACGTTCGCTAACTTGCGCGCCGGGAATAACGATACCCCACTCAGTAGTGAATTGAGGCACGGAAATTAGGGTGCGCGAAATGGGCTCATTAAATGGATTGCTTACTGTAATGTCTGCAGATACTTCGACACGGCGGGCTTCGGGATAAATATCAACATTCGCATTAACACGGGTTACCACCGGAATAAAATCGTCCTCGTACTGAGCGAATTGCCGTTCGTATTCAGCCTGTAACTCGAAACCTTCATCTTGTGTAAGATACGTATTCACTACCTTGGTATTATAATGAATGTAGCCACCTGTAAGCACGAATACGATGAGGCTTGCCGCCAACACCGTTTTTCCGGAAGTACCTAACTGATAACCCAGTAGCTTGAAACGGTGTTTTAGTGAAACTTCCGGCCCGCGCTGCCACATGGCATAACCTACAGTGAAAAGAGCCAGCGATAGCGCGCTCCAGTAAAGCATATACCAAGCAAATGGCCCTAAGAACCAGCCCCAGCCGTTTAAGTCTGAGTACAGCACTTGTGGGGCGTCACTAAAGCTCCACATATTATGCTCAAGCCCAAGCTCAGCAAACACTAAGCTAATAATGAAGTAAGCCACAAACAGCAGCATACCCACAAATTTATTCGGGCTTAACACCTGAATAAAGAATGCCAACACGGCCAGTAGCGCCCACGGTACCCAGGACACAAAATAGATCCCAATTAGATAGGTGCCGAAATCAAAATCAAAGTAGCCCTGCGTAGCCTGATAAATGACCGCAAAAGCAATACCAATTGCGAACAGCAAAGCGGTTACTGCCCACATCGCAAGCAGCTTAGATACCCAGAACACAAGGTTAAACGCAGGTGTAGAATCGATAATATCGCCCATCCCCGATCCACGCTCGCGCCAGACAATTTCACCACTATAGTAGGTGATGACGATAAGCATCATCAGCCCGTAACTTTCGCGAATGAATTCGACCATCTTGTAAGTCAACGGCCAATTTGAAGTGCCGTAAATGCCCCCAATAGGCACGAAGTACAACGCAGTAAGGTTGAACAGCGTGAATATCATTAGCACAAGCAGCGCAGGGCTAAACATTACTTGGCGCATTTCGAAGCCGATACGGGTTAGTAACTTACTAAGCTGTTCGCCATGCTGCGATTTTATGGTTAGGTTCAGGCTTTGTGGTGGTGGAATTTTTGATGCTTTTGTGGGCTTCTCTTTACGGGCTTTCTGCTGCCAGCGCATTTGATAAATGCTGCCGACGGTTGCCAAAATAACCGCGCCTATGCCAAGCCAAATCAAACGGTTTTGTAACAACACACCTTCTAACGACACAACGGCGGTGTTCTTATCAAATACGGTCCAATAACGGGTTACCTCTCCATAGGTGCGCAGGCCAAATGGGTCTAACAGTGCACCGATAGTGCGGAATTCCGGCTCAGACGTTACCACTCCGCTTATAAGGTAAAAAATAAAGATCCCCATGGCTACCAGATACGCCGCCATCATTGAGCGAAGGCGCTGGGCAATAGCGTAAAATATCATTCCCAATGCAAGCATGCTGGGCACTGAGAAGTAGAAAAAGGTGGTCAAATAGAAGCTTAAGTTCGTGGGCCCTATCCGTTCCTGATCTATCCAAGGCATCAACGAGCCTAATAAAATAGCGATGGGGACCATAGCAAATACGCAAAGGCTGACCAGATAGGCGCCAAAAAAACGGCCTAAATGATACGGCAGCGGTGTAATGGGTCGCGTATAGACTAGTTCGCCCATGTTGCTGGAGTGATTGCGTGTAGCCGTACCGGAAACAAAGTTAACCAGCAGGAATAACGCAAAAATACTCATGATTAGCGTGGTTTGAGTGATAGCAAACGAGCCGTTATAGAGTACGTTACCACCGCCACCAATACGCACATTGTCGGTGGTTGTCGCCATAAAGGGCAATAGGAAAAACGCCAGCATGGTGACGTAAAATGAGGGTTGGCGAAGATAATATCGCCATTCAAAAGTGAGGCTGTTCAAAAACATCGTTATTCTCCCTTACGCAGCAGTCGCAGCGCGGCTGTTATGCAGCGTAGAGAAATATACGTCTTCTAGGTTAGCCGGCGCCTGTTCGAAGCCCTCTGGCGGTGTGTCTGCCATAACATGAATAACATGCTTTCCGGCAATTAGACGAGCCGAGATAATATTAAGGTGCTGTTCGAGTTCGCGGTACTCTTCTTGGCTAACCTGTTTGCGCCAGATGCGCCCTGCCAGTTCGTGTGTCAGGCTTATTGGGTTGCCTTCCATTAAGATTTGCCCCTGCCCCAACACCGCCATTTTCGGGCAAAGTTCAGACACATCATCAACAATGTGAGTAGATAATATGATGACCTTCTCTTCACCTAGGCTTACCAGCAAATTATGGAACCGGTTACGCTCTTCAGGATCAAGTCCCGCCGTAGGCTCATCAACGATAATAAGGTCGGGGTCGCCAAGTAACGCCTGAGCAATACCAAAGCGCTGACGCATACCACCAGAATAACCACTCACAGCTTTATCTCTGTGTTGCCATAAGTTTGTGTGAACTAATAGGCTTTCTACCGCCTCTTTGCGGTCTGACTTACTGTTTATTCCTTTTAATACCGCAAGATGGTCTAGCAATTTTTCAGCACTAATGCGCGGATAAACGCCGAAATCCTGTGGCAGATACCCAAGACGCTGGCGCAGCGCATTGGGATCGGCCAGAACATCGATATCGTCAAACTGAATGGAGCCTGCGTCAGGTGTTTGCAACGTGGCAATGGTTCTCATTAATGATGATTTCCCAGCACCATTCGGCCCTAGTAACCCAAACATTCCTTTGGGAATTGACAAGTCTATACCGTTCAGGGCTTTAACCCCATTTGGATACGTTTTGGTAAGGCCGATAATACTGAGCATGAACATTCCTTTAGTTTTATATTTTTCAACTTTCAGACTACGCCGTAATGGCTTGTATGTTAATTGAAAACTTGTAACAAAGTGCGAAATTTGGTCAATACAATAAAAATGAGAGCAGAGTACTTTTCAGGCAAAAAAGTATTCTGCCCCACTATTTATATTTTCAAGAACCGCAAAAGTGTTTTGTTATTAGTGCTGTTTTTCACAAACAAATTAATCGTCACACTGTGTGCACTTAAATAACGGCTCTTTTGAGCCACTTTTGTGAGGATTAACAATGCCTATTGCATTATTTGCGTTAACGTTAAGTGCGTTTGCTATTGGTACTACCGAATTTGTGATTGTGGGGTTAGTGCCCACGATAGCGTCGGATCTTGGCGTAACCCTACCCAGCGCGGGATTACTCGTTAGCCTTTACGCTGTTGGCGTGGCTGTTGGCGCCCCTGTATTAACTGCATTAACCGGTAAATGGAACAGAAAACATGTACTGCTAAGTCTTATGGCTTTGTTTGTTGCCGGTAATATCCTTGCTTGGCAGGCACCTAGTTACGAAAGCCTAATAGTGGCGCGTATCTTAACTGGCCTTGCCCACGGTGTGTTCTTTTCAATTGGATCTACTATCGCCACCAGCTTGGTTGCTAAAGAGAAAGAAGCCAGTGCCATTGCTATTATGTTTACCGGCCTTACCGTTGCCTTGGTAACAGGTGTACCGCTTGGCACGTGGATTGGACAAAGCTTTGGATGGAGAGCCACATTCTTAGTGGTATCTGCGCTTGGCACTATTGCGCTTATTGGCAGTGCGTTACTTGTGCCAAACAACTTAAAACAGAGTAAACCTGCGTCGTTAGGCGAGCAAATGAAAGTATTGGTTCAGCCCCGTTTAGTCTTGGTATACCTAATGACCATTCTAGGGTATGGCGGTACCTTTACCGCGTTCACTTACCTTGCGCCTATTTTGCAACAAGAATCAGGATTCGCGCCTTCTGCGATTAGCTTGATCATGCTGGTTTACGGTGTCTCAGTTGCTATTGGGAACATATATGGCGGTAAATTAGCTGATAAAAAAGGCCCTATTCGCGCGCTCACTATTATCTTCAGCGCTTTGACCATTATCTTATTCGCCCTAACCTTCACCATGGGTCACAAAATTGCTGCAGTGATTACTATTCTAGTGTGGGGTGCGTTTGCATTTGGAAACGTACCTGGCCTTCAAGTCTATGTTGTGCAGTTGGCGGAAAAATTCACACCAAATGCGGTAGATGTTGCTTCAGGGCTAAACATTGCAGCGTTCAACATTGGTATTGCGGTAGGTTCAATTGTTGGCGGTGCCATTGTAGAGGGCATGGAACTGTCTGATACCGCATGGATAGGCGCTGCTATTTCTGTGTCTGCGTTAGTGGTAACAAAGTACAGCGGTTACTTAGATAAACGTGACGCTTCAACTACGATAAATGCGTAAGGGTGCCATTATCAATACCTACACGTTTGATAAACTAGCAGCGCACGACTTTTCAGTAGGCGCAGAGCTTCCACTAGATAACGACTGGGCACACTTTGATGCCACAAAAGGTACGCCGTTTGGCGTACCTGATTGAACTCAACATCACAGCCGTATCTAGTTTGCAGCGTCTTATGAACGACGGAGAAGCTTTATTAAAGCGAATAACAGAGCAACGTTTAGTGGTAGAATTACCCCCAAGTTTTTGCTTTTGAAAACCTCAACGATGCGCTTCGTTATTCTAAATAAGCCAAACAAAAAGCAGTGGTGACTGTTGCCCCCTTTATTTGAGAAATATTTACAATTTTATTCGTAAGTTAGTTAGCAAATTTTGTTGTTGCGATTATTACTGCGCAAAAACGCGTTACCTTTCTTTCGTTACAATCGGGCTACAAGCCGCATTCTGACGCTATTTTAACCAACAACCTAAAAATTTGGCAAAGTAGGCCTATGGTTTGCAGCTTTAATCGTAACTCACAAACTGAAGGGATACATTATGTTACGTTGGGCTTTAATATTTTTAGTAGTTGCATTAGTTGCGGCAGTTTTAGGATTTGGTGGAATTGCTGGTTCTGCAGCGGGTATCGCCAAAATTATATTCGGTGTTTTCGTTATCCTACTGATCATTTCAATTGTTATGAATATGGTCAGGGGTAAAAGTTAAACGAAAGCCGAATTAAAAAATTGGTTTTAAGACTTTGCGAGAGTCTGCATTAAACAGCCATTAGTCATTTGATGAATGGCTGTTTTTTTTAATTTACGCTTCATCAATGGAGACCATTATGAGCAATAAACAACGCATTACGAACGTAGGTATCGGGCTTGCCGCTGCATCTGCGGGAATTCTAGCAAGAAAAACGCTTCAAAAGTCGTGGGAAAAGGTAACTAACGCCCCCTCCCCGAAAGACAAAGGAAGTGAAAACACAGATTTTAAAGAGGCCGTAACGTGGGCTGTAGTGTCAGGTATTGGAGCAGGCGTTGCCAGAATGGCCGTTCAATATGTACTGGACAAACGCCAGTCGAAATAACACTGCCAAATTGATACCTCTTAAAAGTGTAAGCGCTTATAAGAGGTATCGAAACGTTGGGTAAATTTTCGGCCTGTTCCCCATAACATTACTGTTAAATAAACCTTCAAGATTGAATACAAGACAATTCATCGTGTAACCACCACATCACCTTATTTATCCCAATGCCTATTTTATTAACGCGCCTCTGGTTGCTAGTACAGCTGAGCTACTCTTAATACTATTTACGCTACATGCGCTATCTGCACTTAAACCCGTTTATCTCTCTTCTGGTATAAAAGAATGCAATGATAGCGCTTAAAATAACCACAGTAACGATGGTGTAGAACATAGACACCATGGGGTAGCCCCACACTATAATCAGCACATAATTTATTGAAGCGGGCACAATGAGTTGACGCGCAATACCTAAATACATGGGAAACATAGGTTTTTGCATTGCCTGCAATATAGCCACACTTTGAAACAAGACCACGTAAGCATAAAAGGCTAATGTATCAATTCTAAGATACGTTATTCCTGTATTTTTAATGGCACTGTCGTTAGTAAAAAGGCTCATTGCCAGCGGCGATAGAAAATACATAACGGGAATAGACACTATCGCCATAAAGAAACCGATTAATAACCCCTTGCGATACGTTTCAGCCACGCGGTCGTAGTTATTTACGCCCATATTCTGGCCCGCTATGGCCATTACCGCGCTATTTAACCCTAACGCTGGAAGTAACAACACCTGCTCTAGGCGCAGCCCGACGGTATACCCCGCCACATGCTCACTACCAAATTGACCGATTAGTGCCACAGTAATAAAACCACCTAAAATAATGGTGAGCATATTGAAGCTAGCGGGCACAATTTGTTTAAGTAGCTTTTGCCAACGCTCTTTATCAAAAGTGGGCATTATCGATATGTTTAAACGCTTCATCAATACGCGGAATAGGTAAAACGCGGTGGCAAACTTAATCACCACTGTGGCTAGCGCTATACCGCTTACCCCTAAGTCGAGTACGAAAGTAAAGAAGGGGTTCAGCCCAAAATTAGCAAAAAAACCAATCATGAGTGCATTTCGGTTAGATTTGGTATCGCCTAGTGCCATTAACGCGCCCGCCGCACCGAAAGATAAGGTGAAGCCTACTGAACCCGCCACCGTTACCCATAAATATTCCATCGCAAGGGGCTCGATATGAGGTTCAGCGCCAAGTAAAACCACTAGCGGGCGGGCAGCAAAATAACCTAAAACACACGACACCGCGCTAAAGGCGATGGCAAGGCCGCTAACGTTATCTAGCCAGCCTTTCACTTCGTGGGTTTCTCCCCTGCCCGCCCCCGGCGCAATCATTGCAGAAGCCCCAGTTTGAATGCCAATACCAATAGATAGCAGTAAGAAGAAAACGCTGGAAGCAATGGATAAACCGGCAAGTGCGTTATCGGACAAATAGCCCGCAAACCAAATATCAGTCAGGTTATACAATGTATTGAAGATCATGCCCGTTGATGCCGGGATAGCAAGCCGCACCATATGACCGACAATAGCGCCTTCCGTCAACGATGGTTCAGATTTGGTGGCTTCTTGCATTTCGGCTCCTCAGCTATAACGAATACCCGCAACAACATACCGATTTTTAAGCCCACAGGAAGAGTTTTCTATCAAGAATAAAAAATTACTTTTCGAAGTGTCGCAGTGCGTTCTGCCGCTTTGGCACTGCCGTCCTTATTGTTTAACTCACATAGGAGACTGATTGATGGGGTAATTTTAACCAACAATACGCCAACCCATGAGGCCCTTATGTTGGCTTAGGCTTTTTTTCAATATGAATGAAAACGGTGAAATTCTGGGCTTTGGCCATGGCGGCGCAGATAAAGGCTTTATGTCTCAGTTATATCTTGAGTTAGATACCGACAACGGCTACTTCTTCGCCAACAACGGCAGTAGCATCCGCTTTGAAGGCATTGATAACAGTGATGGCGGACTGGTTAAAACCCTTGTGATGGATGGTAACAAACGTGGTGAACGGATAGAGTCACTGGCAAGCTTTGCCACCGAGTAAATAGTTAAATGTAGTTGAGCGGATTATAAAAGAATTGATAGGGCTTAAAATAGATCGGCGAAAGCAGTTCCCCCACTCTTTTTATAGGTAAACCATCGCTCAAATCAGAACACTAACGTGCTTCGCATCTTGTGCTAATTTGAGGCGAGTTTTTTTCTAATTAAGCGCGTCTTCGCTGTTTTTTGAGTTATCGCATGGCCTTCAACTGTATCAGTTTCGCCAGTATCTTCTTTTTTATCGGCACATGCCTCTTTGAATACCTTGGGGCTGCATCCGTACTCATTTTTAAACAACTTATTAAAATAAGGCACGTTTTTATAGCCTACGGTGTAAGCAATTTCAGACACATTTACTGCTTTGTTATCAGCAAGTAGTCGCGCCGCTTCATTCAGGCGCAACTTATTCAAATATGCGCTAAACGTCAGGCTCAATTCTTTTTTTAATATCTCATTTATTTTGTTGCGATTAATACCCGTTCGTTGAACGACAGTATCTACTTGAAGGTCGGCATTGGCATATTCAGTGGCCATCAGTTTCAACAAGGCGCTTTTTTCACGATTCTTTTGCGGCTCAATTGACAATTGCTGATACGCGATTAACGGGCGATCCTTTCTTACTTTATCTATCACTTCTTTTAACAGCGCTTTAGTACGCAGTTTAAGCACCCATATACAGGTTCCAATCCAAGCCATCGTTGCAATAAGAATAAAGATATATACCCATCGCCAGTCGCGCCCGTGTAACTCCATGTTCATTACATTTACGTTGGCTCGCTCGCTCAATGGACTCTGAATCGAACTGCCTAAGGAGAGTTTGGCGACTTTTTGAATGTTGTAATCCTGTTTACTCAACTCCGACTTATATTGTCTGTACCACCATTCCGGTGTATCGAGTAAGTGCAAGTCGATGTCATGCTTTTCCCATGTGTCGTTACAGTTAAAGTAACGCGTGGATATTCGCTGTGATCGCGGGTCGTCAATCGTCGTTATGTTTTCATCTACCGTGTATAAGGCAAACGTTAAAATATTGTTAGGGGAACACTTAACATCAAAGCTAACAGAATCGTAATTGGATAGGTCAACCGTATTGGGGTGCCCTTTTTGATTCAAAAATACCATTTCCGCCAAAGCAAACGGGCTGTAGCCTTCTCGGTCATCACTCACTAAGTTTAAATGGAAATTAAGGCTGTAATTATCATCAGCAATTTCAATCGTAGACAGGCCTCCTTCC
Organism: Alteromonas lipotrueae; assembly: GCF_019249215.1. Classification (GTDB taxonomy): domain Bacteria; phylum Pseudomonadota; class Gammaproteobacteria; order Enterobacterales; family Alteromonadaceae; genus Alteromonas; species Alteromonas lipotrueae. Next base: position 182,726 of record NZ_JAESDI010000010.1, on the reverse strand, counting down.
TTAGAATCTGCATACGGAACGGCTCGCCATTTATACTTGCCATTTTCACTTTGTGAAGACAATAAAGGCTCATTCAAAAAAGCTGAATTGAATGCTGCAAAACCTAAAATAAGCGTTAGCACTAAAAGGCTTATCACAACAAGTAACGCTTTTTTGAAAAAAACAATCATCCTAATCTAACCATTTTCAAAACCAGACACTAATAAACATCCAATTTAAGTAATACAGCTTGAACCAAATAATGACAACGACATTGTTAAAATTAAGCTCCCCGAAATTCAGCGTGAAACCATTAATGCAACTTTAAAAAATCTTATACTTTTTGCATAAAAAAGTTTAACTATTCGCACAGAAACAGCTTTTTTGCCAATAGAACTAAAATTTTTCGCGGCTTCACAATATCCTCAGAATAACAATTTTCACAAATAAATAACAATCAAGAAATGCACAGTATAAAGGTTATCGTTAACAACAAAACCAAATCCCACGCCACTGTGTTTTTAGCTCAGGTTTTATGCTGTGCATGGTTAACCTTTTTGGGCGCATCAGCAACAGCGTCGGCAAGTACGGTCCCCCAAAAATTTGCGTCAAAAAACGCAAATACACATGCAGATCTAACGTTGCACTTCGATACCCCCGGTGAACATTGGGAAAATGACGCTCTGCCATTAGGTAATGGAAAAGTAGGCGCAGCGATATTAGGGCAGCCCTTGCTCGACAAAATTCAATTTAACGAAAAAACACTATGGACAGGTGGCCCGAATTCTTCTGAAGATTACCAGTACGGATTTCCAGAGAATTCCAGCGACTTCTCCGTAACCATCAAAAAAGTACAACAACAATTGAGAGAACGGCTCAATTTAACGCCAAGCGAGGTGTCTGAGCAACTAGGACACAAGCAAACAGGATATGGCAGTTTTCAATCGTTTGGCGATTTGATCCTCAGCTTTCCTAAAACGCATGGCAGCTACACCAACTATAAAAGAAGTCTCGATTTAGCCAATGCCACAGCCCGCGTTTCTTACTCAGTAAACAGTATCAATTTTACTCGTGAGTATTTTGTAAGCTATCCCGATAACAGCCTGGTCGTGCACCTTTCATCAACCGACCTAAATGCAATTACAGTCTCTGCTCGAATTAACGTACCCGACAATCGCAGCTACACACAACGCACAGCGTTTCCTCAAAGCGTTGAAGTCAGCGGCAAGCTAAACGACAACCAACTTGAATATGCGGCAATTTTAAGTGCACAGACAAAGCGAGGATCGCTGCACATTTCTAATGGCCAATTACATATAAAAGGTGCCGACAGCGTGACCTTAAAACTCACAGCGGCAACAAACTATCAGCTTAGCTACCCAAACTATCGTGGCGAGTCGGCAATTAGCCGAGTTAATGAGCAATATAAAGCCGCCAACAAATATCCTTACCCCCAATTGAAACAGCGCCATCTTCACGACTACCAAACACTTTTTAATCGTGTCAGTCTGGATATTGGGCAAAGCCAATCCGCTAGCTCAAAACAAAACCACCGCAGCGTTCTTGATGCTATTACTACTGATCAATTGTTGAATGGGTATCCGTCTGACAACGTCACGCTAAATCGCGCGTTAGAGCATCTCTACTATCAGTATGGTCGCTATTTATTAATTGCCTCTTCGCGCAAGGGCAGCTTACCCGCTAATCTGCAAGGCGTTTGGAATAAAGACAGCCAGGCACCATGGAGCGCAGATTACCACTTGAACATAAATTTGCAGATGAATTACTGGCTGGCAAACATGACCAACTTGCCAGAAACCCTGCCCCCTTTGTTTGATTTCGTGGAAAACCTGTCGGTGACTGGCAGCCAAGCGGCTGAGCGATTATTTAAATCTTCTGGTTGGGTGGTATTCCTTAACAGTAATCCATGGGGTTCTATAGGCCTAATTGATTGGCCGACTGCATTTTGGCAACCAGAAGCGGCCGCTTGGATGTCGTTGCACTTTTACTCGCACTATCAATTTAATCAAGACAGTACCTTTTTGGCTCAGCGAGCATATCCAATCATGAAATCAGCCAGTGAATTCTGGCTCGACAACTTGGTTGAAGACGCTAACTCCGGTTTGTTAGTTGCCACTCCCAGTTATTCACCTGAACACGGCAACTTTTCCGTTGGCGCAGCAATGTCACAACAAATCATCGCTGAATTGTTCGCTAGCACAAAAGAAGCCGCGCAGTTGCTGGAAGATCATAATTTTGAACAACGATTAGCGAAAGCCATTGCGCGACTTGATCAAGGATTGCGAATTGGCCGTTGGGGGCAATTACAAGAATGGCAACAAGATGTGGATGATAAAACCAGTCAGCATCGTCACGTCTCTCATTTATTTGCTTTGCATCCTGGACGTCAAATTTCGCCAACCGAAACGCCAAAACTTGCTCAAGCGGCGAGCACCACATTGAATGCGCGTGGAGACGGTGGCACGGGCTGGAGCAAGGCGTGGAAAATCAACTTTTGGGCTCGTTTATACGACGGTGACCGCGCCCACAAACTGTTATCAGAACAATTAATGCACAGTACGTTAAATAATCTTTGGTGCAATCATCCGCCTTTTCAAATCGATGGCAACTTCGGCGCAACCTCAGGCATGACCGAAATGCTGTTACAAAGTCATAAAGGCACTATCGAATTACTACCGGCGTTGCCGAGCGCATGGCCACACGGCAGCGTAACCGGTATTAAAGCCAGAGGTAATATTGAAGTCGCTATGACATGGCAACAAAACGCGCTCACCAAAGCGGTGTTTCGCGCCAATCGTAAGGGAAAAATAGAAATACAAAATAGCGAGCTTGCCAGAGAGTTTGCACTAATGCGGTTAAATCAACCAGTACCCTACGAGCGCTTAGCCAGTAACAAAATCAGATTTAGTTCTGCTGCAGACCAAGTAACCGAGTTACTTGTCAGTGGCAATTAAATATAAACAACGATAAAGCCATTAGCCTAGTAGATAATAAAAATCGATAGGGATTTTATATATGAGAAACATATACCCAGAAAATAAAACCTATAGCTTAGCAAGTTATGCCAGGACAAAAACGACAATTAGTGTGTTAGCTGCACTTGGCCTATTACTGCCCACCATAGCTTACGCCGCAGACGATGAAAAAGACGCTGTCGAAGACCCAGACATAGAAGTAATCGATGTAAAAGGCATTCGTTCCAGTGTTATTTCAGCCCAACAAGTCAAAATGGGTTCAGATAAAATTATGGATGGCATCAGCGCCGATGATATTGGTGCATTACCCGACAGGAGTGTCACTGAAACCTTGCAACGCGTAGCAGGTGTCAGTATGGACAGATACATGAGTTTAGGCGACCCCGAACGTTTCTCTGTTGAAGGTAATGGCGTTATTGTTCGTGGTTTAACTCAAGTGCGTTCTGAAATAAACGGGCGCAATACGTTCAGTGCTGATGGTGGCCGTGTGCTAAGTTTTGCTGACGTACCACCGGAGCTGCTCAAAGCAGTTAACGTATATAAAAGCCCATCTGCCGACCAAATCGAGGGCGGGATCAGTGGTACCATAGATCTCGTTACTCGATTACCTTTCCAAGAGAGTGGTCAGCGATTCGCCTTTAGCTTAACCGGCAACTACGGTGACATCATTGATGAGGTGAAACCCGCGTACTCTGTTCTTTATTCTAATACATGGGAACTAAACGACGAAGCCAAGTTTGGTCTACTCGTAGACTTTGCTCACTCTGAACTATCTACTCGCAACGACTCCATCTACGTAAGAGATTTCCACCCTAGAACCGGTATTGCCGGTCATGAAGACGAAACCGTTTATCTGCCACGCGGCGCTGACTGGCGTTCGTTGTATTTCGAGCGTGAACGCAACGGTTCATACGTTGCGTTACAATTTGCGCCTAATCAAGATCACCAGTTTACCTTCACTTATTTCGGCAGTGACTACGACATGACATGGAGCGAAGATGCCATATTCGTGCAAAATGATCCAAGTGGTGTTTTAGCCTCAGAAGACAGTGTGTACGACAGCAATAATGCCTTCAGAAAAGGGCGCATCACGCAGCAGGGTGGCTTTATGCCAATGGGCTCTGATATTCGTGCAGCGGTACAAAATGCAGTAACCAAAGATTTCGCATTGGCTTATGAATATGCTGGCGATCACTTTGCTATTGACGCGTCACTTCAACGCGTTGACTCCACCTCTGAAGGACTCGATTCAACAGTTGCGTTGGAAGTTACCATTCCTTACCTAGACGTAGACTTAACCGGAGACTTGCCGGTCATCATGTCAGATAGCGCCCACTTGGCCGACCCAAGTAATTATTATTGGGCTTTTATCATGGACAACCAATATGACAAAACGGCTGACATGACCGCCGCGGATGTAGATGTTGAATACTTCTTAGAAAATGACGTTATTGAAAGTGTTAAGTTTGGTGTGCGTTACAGCTCAGCGAATTCAAATAACGCCGACACAGGTTACAACTGGAGTCCGTTGGCGCCTGCATGGTTACAAGGCGGAATTACAGGCGGTACTGAGAACATCTATCCCGACTCTTCGGCGTTGAGCCTAAATGAATTTGAAAATTTCTTTGGCGGCGAAGTTACATCACCTTCCAATATTTTTGCGCCGCTGCGCAGCTTCGCACTTGACTACCCTAACAGCTTTAACGATTTACAAAGCAGGTTTGAATACGCCGATTGGGCCGGTTGGGCATACTGGAATCAGCGCAACCTGAATGACCAAGCTTGGCAAAATAACCAATCAGAGAAAACCTATTCAGCCTATACAATGGCTAACTTCTCATTGGATAACTTTTCCTATCCAATTACGGGTAATTTTGGCATTCGTTATGTAAGAACCGACAACACCGCGCATGGCTCGTTAACTTACCCTGAAGTTGATTTATTCGGAGGTTCAGGCACTGGAGCGGAACCGCTTGAAGCCGAACACAACTACGATAACTGGTTGCCAAGTTTAAACATAAAAGTAGAGCTGTCTGATGAGCTATTACTTCGTTTTGCAGCATCTAAAGCGATGGCTCGGCCAGACTTTAACAAGCTTGCAGCCTCAATAAACCTGAATGCATCGCTGAAGGATGAATGTAACAGTGGTGATGCAACAGCGTGCCTGCCAATTGGCCCCGAAGACTACAACCTAACTTTAGAGTCTTCGACGAACCCTTATTTAGACCCTATGGAATCAACCCAGTTTGACGTTTCGTTAGAGTGGTATTACGCAGAAGACAGCTCAGCTTACGTCGCGCTTTTCAGCAAAGATATTTCCGGTTACCAGGTTACGCTGGATTCACAGGTTGATTTTGGCGGTTATACGTATAATGCCAGATGGCCAATTAGTGACGCTGAAGCCGATATCAAAGGTTTGGAGCTTTCGGTTAACCACTTCTTCCACTCCCTTCCCGCACCATTTAATGGCCTAGGTCTACAAGCAAACTACACCTATATCGATAGCAGTACAGATACACAATTGAGTGCATCACCGGTTGATACTGACGGCTCAACATACGACACACAGCCCTTTGCTGCGTTGTCAGAAAACTCATTAAACCTCATCGGTATTTATGAGTACGGTGATATCTCTGTGCGCTTTGCTTACAACTGGCGTAGTGAGTACTTAGTTTCAGTAGGACCTAATGGTTACAACGGTAACCGAATTGATGGCGGTACATACGCGTTACCCGTTTACAACGCCCCAGCGGGCTATTTAGACGGCTCAGTATCTTACCGTATCAATGACAGCCTGTCGGTTGTACTTGAAGCCAACAACATATTGAACACGGTAACTGAAATCGAAACTAAGCAAAATGCATCGGGTAACTATCGCTCAACGTTCCACGCAAACGACGTCCGCTATGCGCTGTCTATTCGCGGTAACTTTGAACTCTAGATTCAACCTCTTGAATATGAAATCAACCTACAGCACTGGCAAAACCAGTGCTGTAGTGACTGAGATTAATTCGTTTAACCTTATTAAAGCTAAAAAGTTATGAATTTAAAGTTACCCGTATTGGCAACAACCTTAACATGTCTCATTCTAATTGGCTGTCAAAGTACCTTACCTGTAACCAACGACTCGCCAAGCAACTCCACTAGAGCCCTGCCCCAAGTCATTAGCAAAGAGGGGCGCCACCAGTTTCAGGTCGATGGAAAACCTTATTTATTGTTGGGAGCTCAAACCAATAATTCAGCCAACTATCCAAGTGCACTAAATGACGTATGGCCCGTGTTTGACAAAATGCACGCTAACACACTCGGTATTCCCGTTGCTTGGGAGCAGATTGAACCGGAGCAAGGTAAATTTGACTTTAGCTACCTAGACACTTTGATAGCCGAGGCCAAAGAACGTGATGTAAGAGTGGTGTTACTGTGGTTTGCCACATGGAAAAACAACTCACCTAAATACGCGCCTTCTTGGGTTAAGTTAGACAACAAAACATATCCGAGAGTGATCACTAGAGACGGAAAGATCCTTAACTCTCTGTCCCCTCTGGCAAGAAGCACACTTGATGCAGATAAAACGGCCTTTAAAGCCCTAATGACTTACTTACGCGATAACGATCCAACACATCAAGTCATTATGGTTCAAGTGCAAAACGAAGTCGGCACCTATGGCGCTAAACGTGACTTTTCGCCAATGGCGCAAAAAGTGTTTGAGCAAGCAGTCCCTAAACAATTAACGGATGCCTTAGGTAAACCCTCAGGCACGTGGCTACAAGTATTTGGCAAAGATGCCGACGAGTTCTTCCATGCTTGGCATATCGGCACCTACGTAGATGAAATTGCGGCCGCTGGCAAAAAAATCAAGAACCTGCCCATGAACGTAAACGTGGCGTTGCGAAATCCGTTCAACCCAGGAGAGGGATATTCCATGGGAGGCCCAACCGACAACGTTATCGATTTATGGAAAGTAGCGGCACCTAACATCGACATGATTTCGCCTGATATTTATTTTAGGGATTATAAAACCGTGGCCGCAGTCTTAGCGCTGTATTCGCGACCAGACAACCCTTTGTTTGTTGCGGAAATTGGTAACGACCAACCCTACGCTCGCTACTTCTTTTCTACACTCGGTCAGCAAGGCATTGGGTTTGCGCCATTCGGTATGGACTATACCGACTACGTTAACTTTCCATTGGGCGCTAAAGACATGAGCGATGCCACCATCAAACCATTTGCCGACAATTACGCACTCATGGAATCGTGGTCTTCTACGTGGGCAGAACTCAGCTTTAGTACTGAAACATGGGGAGTTGCAGAGCCACTCAACACAGCCGAAGACCAAGCAGTTTGGAACGCCGAAGTATCTGCAGCACTAGCCCAAGAAAAATCAAAGCAATATACACAAGAACTCGATCTAGGTCGTTGGAAAGCAACCGTAACCTATGGTCGTCCGATGTTTTGGATTTCGCCGCCAAAGGGCAATGACCCATCATCAGGTGGTGCACTAATCGCCAAACTTTCTGAAAACGAATATTTGGTCACAGGCGTTCGTTGCCGCGTTGAGCTTACCCCTTCTGACGAAATCGATGGCTTACCATTTATGATCGACCGCGTGGAGGAGGGTTATTTTGATGACGCGGGTACATGGGTATTTGAACGGGTTTGGAACGGTGACCAAACCGATTGGGGCCTTAATTTCACATCAGAGCACCACATTTTGAAAATCAAAATGGCAACTTACGAACACTAAAAAGAACACAAATTGGACTATTAATTATGATGAACAAAAAACTACTCGCTCACAGTGTCGCATTAGGCTTAATGTCTATCACTGTATTGTCAGGATGTTCAAAAGATGCAACGCAAACTTCATCAGCACAAGTCGAAAGTGCAGGTACCGTTCAGCATATAGAGCACGGGGTGATTGTGACCCCCACACAAGGCCAAGCCAAAGCGGTTCGCTTGCAAGTGATGGCCGACAATATAATCCGTGTCACCGCAATTCCTCATAGCAAGCTTAATGCTGTGGCCGATAGCCTGATTGTGAATATGCCTGCTGCTGGTCAATTTACCACGGCGCGCTCAAACAACTTACTACAACTTAGAACACGAGAAATGACGGCGGAAGTGTCACTAATAAACGGCACAGTCACCGTAAAAAATGCAGCGGGGGAAATCTTACTTAGCGAAGAAAATAGCGGTGAATTTAGCACAGTGACGCAAGAAACCATCACCCCAGATTTCGACTCTTACGCCATTAATCAGCAGTGGAACAGAGGAAGCGACGAAGGATTCTTCGGTTTGGGTCAACATCAAAATGGGCAAATTAACTACGCTGGCGAATCAGTTCGTCTGCTTACTCATAACTTATCAATCGCCATTCCGTACGTTATTTCTACGCGTAATTACGGCGTGTTATGGGACAACGCATCGATTACCAATTTTGGTGATCCACAACCAGCAACAGGTTTAGGCCAAGAGTTAATTTTATACGATGCCAACGGCAACCCAGGTGGCTTAACAGCAAACTACTACGACGGTGACACGTTAGTTTTTAGCCGCGTTGAATCTGATCCAGACTATAAATTTCTTAGCAACAACTCGGTACGTGAAAAACCAATGCCACAGGAAGTTAGTCACGTTAAGCAACCACGAGTGGTATGGACCGGTAGCATCGAAGCCAAAGCCACTGGATTACATCGATTCCGGATGTACAACAGTGGTTACGCTACATTGTCAATTGGCGGTAAAGAGTTGCTCAACCGCTGGCGGATGAACTGGAATCCTTGGTACCACAACACTGAAATTGAGCTGGAGAAAGGCAAAAAGGTGGCGATTAACATCGATTGGGACTCTCAAGACGGTTTCTTTCGCTTAGCGCACAGCGACCCGCAACCCAAAGATGACCGTTTCAGTCTTTCTTTCACGTCTGAAACGGGCAAAGCCAAAGACTACTACGTCGTTGTTGGTGAAAACAAAGATGCGCTTATTTCCGGTTACCGCACCCTAACAGGCAAATCTGTAATGCTGCCTAAATGGGCCTATGGCTTCTGGCAAAGCCGCGAACGATATAAGACGCAAGATGAATTACTCAACGTATTAAAAGAATACCGCGCGCGCCAACTACCAATCGATAACATCGTACTCGACTGGTCTTACTGGCCAAGCGATGCCTGGGGCAGCCATGACTTTGATCCGCAGTACTTCCCAGACCCAATCAAAATGACACAAACAGTGCATGATTTAAATGCCACTATCATGATTTCCATCTGGCCAAAATTTTATCCAACAACCGATAATTACAAAGAGTTAGATGCCAAAGGTTACATGTTGACCAACAATGTCCTGAAAGAGAAAAACCTAGACTGGATAGCGCCCGGTTACTTAAATGGTTTCTACGATCCGTATCCCGTGGAATCGCAACAAATTTTTTGGCGTCAACTCAATGAAAAACTGAACGTTAAAGGATTTGACGCTTGGTGGTTAGATGCTTCAGAGCCAGATATACATTCAAACTTATCTTACCAGAAGCGCAAAGAGAACATGAACGAACTCTCTGTTGGTAGCGGCGCTGAGTTCTTTAACTCTTATGCATTGCCCAACGCCGAAGGGGTATACAAAGGTGAACGAAAAACTGACGGGCACAAGCGCAGCTTTATCCTAACGCGCAGCGGCTTTGCCGGAATTCAACGCACCGGTAGTGCAATTTGGAGTGGTGACATAGTACCTCGCTGGTCAAACCTGAAAGAACAAATTGCCGCAGGTGTCGGGGTGAGTTTAGCGGGTGTACCTAACTGGACCATGGACATTGGTGGCTTTACACCAGAAGATCACTACAGGACAGGTCCGAATGGTTTTGTTGGACACTATTCAGAGATGGCTAAAGAATACCAAGCACAATGGCAAGAAATGCAAACCCGCTGGTTTCAATTTGGTGCATTTGTTCCACTGTTCCGCTCCCATGGTCAAAATCCGTATCGCGAAATCTTTAATATCGCCGACGAAGATTCTGAGGCCTATGCCAGTATGGTGTATTACCTCAAGCTACGTTATCGCTTAATGCCTTACATCTACTCTATTGCGGGTGACATATACCACAAAGATGGCACGATGATGCGCGGCTTAGTCATGGACTTCCCAGAAGACAAAATTGCCATAAACCTAAACGACGCTTACATGTTTGGTAAAGCGTTGCTCATCAACCCAGTATACGAATACGAAGCGCGTACTAGAGACGTTTATTTACCTGCTGGCACCGACTGGTATGATTTTTATAGCGGCGAGAAATACACCGGAGGTCAAACTATCAAAGCGGATGCACCGCTCGTCAAAATGCCCTTGTATGTAAAGGCCGGCGCTATAATCCCGACCGGAGAAAACATTCAGTACGTTTACGACAAGCCAACCGGCGCTTATACCATCAATGTATTCACTGGCGCTGACGGCTCGTTCGAGATCTACGAAGATGACGGCAAAACATACGACTATGAAAGCGGTAAGTACAGCTATATTCCACTGACTTACGACGAAAGCCTGCAAACCCTCACTATTGGTGAAAGGCGAGGCACGTTTGAAGGTGTGTTAGAAAACCGTACTTATCACATTCGTTGGATTTCAGAAGGGATTGTGCCTGATAACTTCGACGCAAAGCCAGCGACAACAATCACTTATTCAGGTAAAACTGTCTCACTCACAAGAACGCCGTAGATGACTGTGTTGCCCCCCCTGCTTGCCCACCAACGCCAAATCTGGGCGAACAGGGGCTGGTGACCGTGTTACCTATAGGTGATTCAAACGCTTTAAAGCGCTGTAGAAAGTCGCCGGGGCAATCCGAGCGATCCGAAAAGGAAACAAATTGGAGCAAACAATGAAGATTAAAATAGCATTACTCTCATTAGTGACCGCATCCATGGTACTGGCCTTACATGGCTGCAGTACAAAAGTTGACAATGCGGCCCAACCTGTCGACAAAGACATCGCGCTGTATCAGGGGCGTCCTTTGCAACCTTGGCACATAGTTATAGACAACCAAGGCAACAACCAATTGCTGAACGGCGCTTTCGCTCGCTTATCTGACGAAACCATTACGATCACAACATCAGACAAGCTTTTTAAAGACGACGCGTTAACGGTTAAATTTGAAGAGGCGTGGGACGGCGAAGTTTACATGTCGCACGGTCGCCCACTTGACCTAACCCAGTACATAGAAAAAGGCACATTAGCGTTTGATTTCAATAGTATTGACATGAAGAGCGCCAATTTACAAACTTCCATAAATTGTGGTGACAATTGCAATAACGTGATTGATCTGTGGCCGTATGCCAAGGAGTTTGAAGGTAAAGGCTGGCAAAAAATCGCTATTCCGCTGTCTTGTTTTGCATCTAGCAGGGCCGATTTCAGCGCCGTAGCCAAACCTTTTGCGATCACATTCTCTGGCACCGGCGAGTTCTCTTTTTCCAACATAACCATAACGCGTGAAAGCACCGCCAATTTTGACTGCCCTAATCAAGACACGCTGACCACTCACCCACAACCACTACGTGCATTTTGGGCCGATGAATGGTGGCCAAACCGCGTTGAAGAGAAAAAAACAACACAATCTGGTGATGAAAAATTACTACTAGTGGGAGACTCTATTACCCATGGCTGGGAACAAGACAGCGGCCAAGCAGTTTGGCAAAAACACTTTTCAGACGTCAGTACGCTCAACCTAGGCTTTGGAGGTAATCGCACCGAAAATGTGTTGTGGTTGGCCGAACAAGGCTTACTCGACAACCTCAACGCCAAGCTAACGGTAATTATGATAGGGACCAATAATACGGGTCACCGTATGGACTCGCCTGAGTCTATTCATGATGGTGTAAAGGCGATCGTTCAGACAGTCACACAAAAAATACCAACCAGTAAGGTATTGCTGTTGGCTATTTTTCCTCGCGGCACTGATGACAACGACAAGCTAAGAATCAACAATCAAAAAACCAACGTATTGCTTAAAAAGCTGGCTAAAAATCAAGGCATTTTATTTGCCGATATTAACGCTAGTTTTTTAACCAAAGACAAGATTTTGAGCAAAGACATCATGCCGGATTTACTCCACCCTAATGCTAAGGGTTACGAAATTTGGGCGCAACAACTAACGCCATATGTAGACAAATATGTACGCTAATAACTTTTACGATGCTTTTATCACAGGGTTGCGGACGGGGTTGAGAAAGACGTTGCGTTTAGTAGCTTCATCCATTTTCTTCGTGCTGTTGAGTCAATCGGCTTTCAGTAAAGTAGCACTTGCAGACACTACACTAAGCCATCCGGCACAACACGCGCTAACTCAATTCATTCCGGCTAGCCACCCTGCTCTACTATACTCAGGCCGGATCGACACTACGGATACCAACCGCCCCTACCTTTCGTGGCCCGGCAGCAGTGTGAGTTTCAAGTTTACTGGCGCCAAGTTAGTCCTTCGGCTTACTGACGATAAAGGACTGAATTATTATAATGTTATCTTCAATCATCAGGATGCTTACCCCTACGTATTGGCCGCGCAAAAAGGTACCCACGAATACGATTTAAGCCACATGATTGAAAAACCAGTAACCGAAGTCACGTTATTTAAGCGTACTGAAGGGGAAGAAGGCGGCAGCTATATTGGAGGGTTAATTTTGCAGGCACGTGCCAAGTTACTGACGCCAACGCCTTTACCTCAACGGCGTATTGCTTTTTATGGCGATTCAGTCACCGTAGGGATGGGTAATGAGGCCGCCCACAATGCACCAGACAATAATCCTGCTGAGAAAAATCACTACCTCTCATATGCAGCCATTGCCGCTCGCGATCTGAACGCAGAATTTCACTCCATCGCTAAAAGTGGCATTGGTGTTTTGGTCAGTTGGTTTGATTTCACCATGCCTGCCTATTTTGACCAACTGCGTGCCGAATCCAATAACGATTCAAAATGGGATTTTAGTCAATGGCAGCCCCACGTCGTTGTGGTGAATTTGCTACAAAATGACAGTTGGTTAATAGATAACGAAAAACGCCTGAACGCCACGCCTGCAGAAATCTCGCAGGCCTATTATGAATTTATTCAAACCTTGCGCAGTAAACACCCTGATGCTCACTTTATATGTGCCCTTGGCAGCATGGATATTACACGCGACAACCAATGGCCAGGCTACGTCACCCAAGCTATAAAGCAAATAAAACAGCAAGATGCAGGGGCAAAAATTGACCAAATAGAATTTGATTATACTGGCTACGGTGCGCATCCAAGGGTAGAGCAACACCTAAAAAATGCGAAAAAACTCAGCGCCTTTATCCGTCAAAAAACAGCTTGGTCAGATGATGGTTCAACTCAGTGATAGCCTTGCCGGTATACAGTCAGACGTTATCAGGCAACGTAAACCTTAAATTTAATCCCGAATATGAGCGAGGGAATAATGACCTGCAATACCCATAAATACCATTTTGCGCTACTAGCCATCGCTGTATTTTTATCGGCGTGTAATATGCCCGCCCCCTCTCAAAACCAAACGCCGAAGGCTTCACCAAATGCCATATTCGACGACTTTAACTATCAAGGTAAAGATACTATCTTTAATCAACCGCTGGCTAAAACAAAAATTCAAAATCCTATACTGAACGGCTTCTACCCAGATCCTAGCATAGTGCGAGTAGGTCATGACTACTACATGGTGAATTCTACGTTTAGCTTGTTTCCTGGTTTACCTATTTTTCACAGCAAAGATTTAGCGCATTGGCAACAGTTAGGTAACGCAATAAATCGGCCGGAACAGCTCAATTTTGATGGTTTACACATAGGCTACAACGGTATTTACGCCCCGGCGATTGAATATAGACAGGGCACGTTTTATATCATTACCACCTGCGTTGGATGTGGCGGCAACTTTATCATCACCGCAACCGACCCCGCAGGCCCTTGGTCTGATCCGATTTGGTTGCCAGAACTCGCAGGCATTGACCCATCATTGTTTTTTGACGACGACGGCAAAGTTTATATTGTCCACCATAAAGATCCTGCCAATAAGAAGTATCCAGCCCATACCTCCATTGCAATAATGGAAGTAGACGCCAACACTTTTCAGCCTATTTCAAAAGATGTTGAATTAGTAAATGGTGACGACCCCGCGCCTTGGCACACTGAGTATTTGGAAGGGCCGCATATTTATAAAGTGAAAAACAAATATTATTTGTCAGCATCGGGCGGTGGAACCGAGTATTTTCATAGCTATTTGCTTTACCGAGCCGATTCTATTTTGGGTCCATATGAAGCGAATCAAGAGAATCCCGTTCTTACTCAAATTGGTTTACCCAAAGACCGCGAATTCCCGATCACGGCAGCTGGACATGGCGATCTGTTTGACGACCCAAATGGAGACTGGTGGGTGGTATTTTTAGCCAATCGCGTTTATGACCTAGACAAAACTGACATTGGACACTTTCACACAGGAAGAGAACCCTTCTTATTGCCAGTGACTTGGAACGATGGTTGGCCAACAATATTACCCGATCACGCCCCCATTCCTTATCAAATTGACCGCCCTGCTTTACCTCAAATCCCATCAAACAATGAATTCAAACGTGGTAATTACACACAAATTTATGATTTTGAATCGAACCAAGTGCCACTCGAGTGGCTATTTATCCGAACCCCTCGAACACAATGGTGGAAGATTGAAAATGGCCGTCTTTTTATGTCGGCTCGAAAAGATAGACTAGGTGAAAATAATCAACCGTCTTTTATTGGGCGCAGACTGGCTCATATGAAGGCCACGTATTCGGTAAAATTGCAGTTTCCCGAACTACAGCCAGGTCTGGAAGCTGGAATGATGTCGATGCAAAATGACGATAACTATATTGCCTTTGGTTTGAGCCAAAATTCACAGGGCGACAAAGTACTGCAGGTGCGGCGAAAAGCCAATACCCCAGAACTTGTTCAAGGGGTAACAATTAAAGAGCAGAGAATTACGTTGCAGCGTGCACAGCAAATTGAATTAAGAGTAGATATAGATAAAGCGAATATGGATTTCTACTATCGAATTGAAGAACAACCTTATCAACCCTTAATCATGTCTGTGAACTCATCAGTGCTATCCAGCTTTGAAGCTGGTGGCTTTACCGGCGCTATCGTGGGAATGTACTCACAAGACAACAACCGCTAGCGTGCGGTCTATACATGAATGGTGACAGATGTTCCCGCTAATCCAGAAAGTCGGAAAATAGCGTCGGCAAAGAGGGAAAGCTAGTCTACAGCGCTAACTTTCCCTATACTTTTTGCAAACTGTTTAAAAAAGGAACAAGGAATGTATCGATTTGGCATTGTCGGCGCTGGCATGATCGCGGATTTTCATGCTCAGGCCATTAACGCTATACCTAATGCAGAGCTAACAGGGATTTATTAACGTTCAATTGAAAAAGCGAACGCCTTCGCACAGAAACATAACTGCACACCTTTTGACGATTATGCTTCTTTTATTCAATTCCCCCAATATTGATGTTATTACCGTATGCACCCCATCAGGGTTTCATTTAGAGCCCATATCCGCAGCAGCCAAAGCGGGTAAACACATTATTTGCGAAAAGCCTCTTGAAGTGACCGCCGAACGAGTGGATGAGATGATAGCCGTATGCGCAGAAAATAATGTGATGTTAGCGGGCATTTTCCCCCGGCGTTTCAATGCATCGTCGCAGCTACTTAAAAAGGCGTTAGCGCAAGGTAGATTTGGCAACAATGCCATGGCTGATGCCTATATTAAATGGTGGCGAACTCAAGAGTACTATGAAAGCGGTGCTTGAAAACGGCACTAAACCATTGGTAGATGGTTTCGAAGGTCGCCGCTCTATTGCCTTGCTTAACGCAATTTATCGTTCAGCGGCAAAAGGTGGTGAAAAAGAACTTGTTTAAACTGCCGCTTCAACTCCTAATGGCGGCTGGTTGACGAGGTAAGTTTAGGAACGTACTCTGATATTTCTAAACGTAATGGATTACTTAAATGAAAATAACAAAAATAATAACCGCGCTAACACTCTCACTTTGCTTAGCTTCGTTATTAGGCTGCGCAGAGCCTGAAACCCTGCCAACCTCCCCTTCCTCTGCTGAAGAGTCAAAAGAAGCCAATATTTTACTAACCGGCCTTGCAGAACGAATTCGAATTGAAGGGCAAGAGGTTGATTTTCAATCTTTAGCCCAGCGGCAGGCCCTTTATAATGTGCCAGGGGTTTCTGTCGCGTATATGAAAAATGGGCAGCTCGCTTGGACGTTAGAACATGGCGTTAAAGATGTAGCCTCTGGACTAGTTGTGAATAAAGATACTGTATTTCAGGCCGGTAGTATTTCTAAACCCGCATTTGCAGCGGTATTAATGAAGTACCGCCAAGATAACCCTATTGATTTAGATACCGACGTAAATAACTTGCTTACCAGCTGGCAATTGCCCGAACATGAATGGACGGGGCAAGAAGTTGTTTCATTACGCAGATTATTAAGCCACACGGCTGGCACCACAGTACATGGCTTTCCTGGTTACGCGACTGGCGAACCCGTGCCTACTTTGCAGCAAGTGTTAGAAGGTGTTGAGCCTGCTAATACCAGCGCGGTAGTGGTTGACCTTCAACCCGGCAAGCAAATGCGCTATTCAGGTGGCGGCACTACGCTCGCTCAACTTACCTTACAAGACATAGCAAACGAACCCTTGCCGACAATGGCACAACGGCTTTTGTTTGCGCCGTTAGGCATGACGCGCTCTGACTTCGAACAGCCTATATCGTCAGACCTATCAAACAATATGGCTACGCCCTACAACGATGACGGTACCCCAGTAGAGGGTGGCGCGCATACTTATGCCACGCTTGCTGCAGCTGGAATGTGGAGTACGCCTTCGGATATGCTGAAAATGGCGAGCAGCGTACGTAGCGCGTATTTAGGGTTAGAAGCTAATTGGGTAACTAAGGCCACTGCTCAAGAAATATTAACCAATAATACGCCTAGCAATGAAGCTCCTAATGTTGGTATTGGCTTTTTTATCAACATGGATGAAAACGGTGAAATTCTGGGCTTTGGCCATGGTGGCGCAGATAAAGGTTTTATGTCGCAGTTATATCTTGAGTTAGATACCGGCAACGGCTACGCCATTATGACTAACGGCGATAACGGTAGTCAGTTAATTAGCGAGTTAGAAGTTCGCCTAAAAGAAGTATTGGATGTGGGGTATTCGCAAGCTGAAGTTAAAAAGTTAGTGCCAATCAACCAAACAGAGCTGAGTAAGTATATTGGTACTTACGTGGTAACAGACCCTGTTGATGTCGAATTTGTATTGCAGGAAGCAAAAAACGGCTTTGTGCTTAACGCTTTACCTTATATTGAAAATGAAAGGTATTTTCATGAGGGTGAAGGACGATTTTTTGCTAAGAATGGCAGTAGTGTTCGTTTTGAAGACGATGCTGAAGGCGCGCTGGCTAAAACGCTTGTTATGGATGGGAATATTCGGGGAGCTAGGAATAGTCAGCGAGAAACGCAGTGATAATATGACGTATCCAATAAACTAGCTTGCTACTTTCTGGCTTTAGGCATCAAGACTTTCTAACGTTGGTTTACTCCTTTAACAGTGTGAATAGCTAACCAAATTAAAGAAAGCGTACTGCGGTACAGTTTTGATACCGCGTGTTATGCCTGTCTTATTAGCTTTTTGGAAGGGCCCAAAACTTTGGACCTCAAGTAACGGTTGTGGGAAGTTATGACAAATTCAATGGCCAGTTGCAAAAGTCGCTCGACAAGCATTTAAAGAAATAGACGGCATGATTTCCCTATTGATGTTTAGTTTGCTGTCTTCTTTTGCGCCGGTATTTCTTGCCCACCTTGATACAAGATCATAGATGTATATACCCCATTTTCATTTGCATTGAACTCAAGCTCTGCATCCACTGCCTTCAAGAAAAATCGACTTTCTGTCATAGGGTAGATTTGGAATTTTTGTTGTCCCGTTGCTTGCGACATTAACTTATCGTCTTCAAGCGTGATAGTGATATCAAAGCCAGGTTGTAACTCAAATACTCCAACAAATTGCATAAGCGTTGCACTATCTAGCGTAATTTCAGTTTTTACCGGAACAGGCTTGTCAGTTTTTATACCAACAGATTCGCTAGCTCGACTCTTGAATAATACTTTTGTTTTGTCATCTTCTTGCGTAAATCGTAAATTTGAAAAGCTACCTTCAAAATAAAACGTGCCGTCTGCTGTTGGATGCAATAAGAAATTCGCTCCGCCTTTTCGTTGTGAGTATAGCGAGCCATCGTCCATGGTAATAAACCTAGTAGCACCATCGTCAAACTGATACACGCCTACTAAACTCGCTAACTCATCAGTATCTACAGATACATCATCAGAAAACTCAGGATAAGGCTTATCAATAGTAATAGCCGCCATCTTCGTTGAAACAAACCCCGGGCCATTAAAGTCAGTGTTTGATAGTACCGCTACGAATACATTTTCTTCAGGCAAATAAATACTATTTGTGACATAACCAAAAATGCCACCGCCATGCTCCTTCGTAGAACTGCCATTTATTTCACTTAGAAACCATCCATAACCATACCCAATCTTTTCACCGTTATTGAGTTCATAATTAGTGAAGGCTTTCTCAGTAGACGCTTGATTAATTAACTGGTTGCTTCTAATTGCCTGATTCCACTTGAACAAATCATGTACTGTAGACATTAAAGAACCTGCAGCATAAGGCTGCGACATGCTTAGATATTCCGCATTAATAATTTTATCGGTTTGCTGATATCCACTTGCTCGGTTTGGAATAATTGTCTGAGCGCTGCCATAGTAAGAAGAAGTCATGCCCACAGGCTCAAATATTTCTTTCTGAATATAATCTTGATACGGCAGGCCAGAAGCTTTTTCGATGACATAACCCAAAATAAAATAAGCGGAATTGTTATATAAAAATTGCTCGCCAGGCTCAAAATCCATTGGCTCATCTTTAAAGATGTTTATGAGTTCTAGCGGTGAAAGGTCTTGTCGCCACAATTTACTCCAGATTTCCATTGACGTGTAACTCTTGATACCTGAGGTATGAGTGAGCAAATGATGGAGTGTAATTGTATGACCATTGGTCGGGTAATCAGGTAAAAACTTGGTAAGCTCATCATCTAAACTCAGTTTCCCCTCTTCGACTAACATCAAAATTGCAACGGCAGTAAATTGTTTAGTAATGGAACCTATTTCGAATACCATTTCAGGCTTGATAGGCACATTCAATTCGATGTTTGCTAGCCCAAACCCTTTTTCATAAACTACTTCACCGTCAATCGCTACAAGCGCCGCAGCGCCTGGTTGGTCAGACTGATATTGTTTACTTAATAATGCATCAAACTTTATTGAAAGAGGTGTCGATGGACTAACATCACCACCAGCTTCACTCTCGCTTGTTAGTCCAGTTGCATTACATGAAAAAAGTAAGCTAACTAAACTTAAACACAGCATTAACTTTAAGATATTCATAGTATTCCCTGCGTGAGTTCCCTTAAGAGCATTTTCGTTCTTTTAACTGTTTTGCGTACTCTTTCTCATAAAACCGCAATACATACTACTGATTTGAGTATAAGAAGAATTAAATCTATTTGCTACCCCCTGTGACAAGTGCCTTTTTGACTAGATTGGTTTGTTGAAATATCGAATTGTGGGAGTGTTTTATGACGTGTTAGTTTGATGAACTTTATCTATTTTGAATGTTGGCTGGATATATGGATGTGTGCGTAAGTCTAATTTTATTTTAAAGGCATTTATTCTTTTACTCGCGTAAAGTGTCACTAAATCTATCTATTTAGGCGCAACGCTATCCCAGTAACCGCCTAGCGCTTTATCTCCCCTGCTGATGTTGATTATGGGCTAAATTGCAAACACTTCACTTAGGGTCTTCCACCCATTGGCGACGATGCTAGCTTTTGCCGCCTTCCTCAACACATCAGAATGCGCGGCGTACACAGCGAGAAACGCAGTGATTATATGGTGTATCTAATAAACTAATTTGCGGCTTTCTGGCCTTAGACATCAGGACTTTCTAACGTTGCTTTACTCCTTCAACAGTGTGAATAGCTAACCAACTTAAAGAAAGTGTACTGCGGTGCAGTTTAGATACCACTTGCTATGCCTGTCTTATTAGCTAGCTACACCAAAGATTTATAGTCAACCAGCGACAAAATATGACTGTCTTGTTTAGTGGAAATTGGAGAGATGCTTGGTCAGCTAAAAATATAAAAACATACATTTCAACAACTTATGACTATCTGCTAAAATATTATCAATGCAAATAATATTTTCACTTGTAAAATAAAGGACAATCCGTAAAATCACCAGCCCAGAAATTAACATAACCTATAATATGCAGGCTGGCATGAAACAGATAAAACACAAATTCATTACCCAAAAGCTTATTGAAGAGCGATCAGAGCAACTACTTAAAGCTCATATCAAGGCAAGCAAATGCATGACCTCTTTCATGCCAAAGATTGAAAGAGACATTTATGCAGACGAATTGCAGTGCACAATAGAGCGTCAATTCCGCTACGGAATATGTGGTCACTTGTTTGAAGGCGAAATGTTACCCGATGATTTTTCGATGATGGAGATATTTTCATTATTGGAAAAGCTCTACGCAGACTATCCGTTTCACGCATTCGATGATAACTCTATAGCCGTTATTGAGACAATAAAGCTGGCAGCCAGGGCACGTCACGAGCTAGTCATAAACGATGATGTCAGTATGCGTGAGCTGTACGAGTTGGATGACGATTTTGAATACACTAGTGGCCAGATAGAGTTGCGAGAGCTTGCATCTATCGCTGATATGTCAGTCCAAAGTGTCAGAAATGAGAATTCAAAAAGCACTACGCCGATAAAGTTTAAGCCTATAGGCGGAAAACACTATACCTCTGTAGAGGAAGCTAAGAGCTGGCTTAAACAACGAAACTCTTTCAAGCCAACAATAAACTTCAATGAGCTGCATGAGCGTGAGCAGCGTGATAATACTTTCTACGTGCCTGTTGCAAAAGACGGTACTTACTTCTCTAGCAAATGCAGAATGACTCGAGGATATCAAATTGGCGAAAAAGGTGCCGAGCGTTATATCGAGTCGTTTATAGATGCTAGAAATGAACTACTGTATATGCCACTGGCGAAGTGGCGCCGACCAAACGATAAGGGGAATTTTGGCGTTGTTACAGCCGTCGAATGGACGTTTATTTCTAAAGATGAAGTTTTGGAAGTTTAATTCAAAGGGAGTGTGGCTCACGTGAAATCACAAGTTAAATATAAGAAAGCAGTATCCACAAAGCGTATCTCTGCTGACGCAGAATTTATCCTAATGCTTCTCGGTATTATATTAGAGGATGAAAAGTGAAAATAACGAATCACGCCGAGCTCCGCCTTGCACAGCGCTCTTTTCATGAAGAGGAGTTGAAAATTCTTGCTGCGATTGGTGTTGTCGTTGAACAAAAAGGTGGCACATCTTTGTCTATTGTTCCAAAGGCTGAAAAAGCAAAATGGATAGGGGCAATAAAAGAGGCTCTCTCAATGCTTTGTGGCCTTACGAACATACCTCTGCAAGAAAAAAAACGAGTACGCAAAGTACTTGCCCGTACTATTGAGAGACTGAGTGCTAAGAACCAGCCCTATTTTGTAAGTTATGACGAGGAAGACACAGTGATCACTTGCGGGCATTACACCGCACGTCGTTTGACAAGAAACCACTGAGGACATTATGGACAACAATCAATTAAGTGAAAATATAGAAGCACTTAGCGCCTATAGCAACGGCTCGCCTTTTTGCGAAGAACTTCATATCGAGTCTCGTGGCGACATCGATGTGTACTTTTCGCCATTTGAACACGTGAACAAGCAGGCAAAAGTTGTGTTGGTCGGCATATCGCCGGGCGCGACTCAGGCTAACATAGCCAACCTAAAGGCCTCTGCGCTAATTAAAACTGGCGAGAGCATGGATACCATATCGGAAAAGGCTAAGCAAACCGGTGCATTCAGTGGCGCTATAAGAAATAACCTTATTCGCCTGCTGGACTACATTGGTATTAACAGTAAGCTTGACATAGATAGCTGTGGAACGCTGTTTACCGAAAACAATCACTTGCTTCACAGTACATCAGTTTTTCGATATCCGACATTGCAGGCAGGTAAGCCTATCAGTTCAGCCAAAAAAGGACTTTCAGACCCGCTACTAAAGCAAATGGTAGACAATTGTCTAGCTGACGAAGTTCGTCAGTTACCTCAATCAGCGTTTTATCTTCCTATGGGTCAAGGCGTAGATAAGATTTTACTCGCTCTGTGCGATCGTGGGCTATTAAATAGAAATCAATTACTCATCGGTTTGCCACACCCGTCGGGTGCAAACGCCGAAAGGGTCGCTTACTTTCTGGGAGAGAAAGCTCGGGACAAGCTGTCAGATAAAACTAACGCTGACACGATTGACGATGCTAAGCGACAGCTATTAACTCAACTAAATCGACAGAACTTGAGTGGCGAGCCATTGAAACGCTTCGGAGACACACAACAGCGCTCTACAATAACAACGGCAGCGCAAAGGAGTGGCCCATCCGAAAAAGGTATTGAGAAAAAAAGTCAGTCAGTTTCTGCTGCCAGCCTCGGCTCAATGGCGTCAGCTGCCGACGGTTTTATGCTTGATGATATTGAACGGAAAATACGTGAACACGTTGCTGAGTTAAGCCTTGAAGCAATACCAAGCAAATCCAGAACATCAAAAGAATTGGCTATTTTACGTGGTGATAATACCGTCGCCTATATCAGTCGTAAAACAGGACTCAAAAAAGGGGTACTGGTTGTCACATTCCATCCCAGCATGAGTTCTAAACTCGATAGTATGACGAGCGAAATGAACGGCGTGAGCATCAGCCCCGGCAAAGGCTCGCGTTATATATCCAGTTCAAACTACAGAGGCTTCAACAGCAAAGGATACTCTTCACAGTTGACTTCTAATGAGCATCAGGCAGTTGCTTATAAAGTTGATTTATCGGAGGGATTTAACACGCTTAAATCCTTTCTGAAGGCGTGTTAGACTTTACCTGAAAACTTAGGAACTAACGCACCTGCTAATAGACTTTTTATGCAGGTGCAATGATTTCTAATTATGAAATCTATCCGAACTTCATTCCCCCTAGAACTTCTTTTAGACGAGTTCTTCGCTCGTCCGTTGAGAAATAATCTCGCGGGCGTTCGCCTGCGAGTATTGGTAACGAGATATTAAGCCACTTGTCCCTCAACTCCCGCTCACCCGAAAAAAGAATATTAAACTATTAAGCAAGGCAATCATCTTTAGAAATAGTAGAAATGCAAAAATGACAAGCTCGACGATTCAGCACTAGGCTATTGATGCAGATAAATTTACCTGTTTTGGAGATTGTCTTTAAAAGTAGATATGTGCGTAAGTCTAATTTTTACTCAACGGTATTTATTATTTCGCTCGTGTGAAGTGGCACTAAATCTATCTATTCAGGCGCAACACTATCCCAGTAACTGCCTAGCACTTTGCCGCCCCTAAACCCGTTGCTGGTGTTGATTGTGGGCATAAATAGCAAACACTTCGCTTAGGGTATGAATTCGGTCTTCCCCCCATTGGCGACGATGCTCAAAGCTTTTGCCGTCTTGTTCACCACATAAGAATGTGCGGCGTACACAGCGAGAAACGCAGTGATAATATGGCGTATCCAATAAACTAATTTGCGATTTTCTGGCTTTAGGCATCAGGATTTTCTAACGTTGGTTTACTCCTTTAACAGTGTGAATAGCTAACCAAATTAAAGAAAGTGTACTGCGGTACAGTTTGGGTGCCACGTGTTATGCCTGTCTTATTAGCTCAACTCACAAAAAATATGCTCCTTACACTAGGGGAGCCCCCAACTTTAGTATTACTTACCATTAATGTTTAAAAAACTATACTTTATGATAACATCCGGTTAACAGATATTTAGCAAGCTGCAAATGCCTGCGTTAAATAAACGACTTTTCTTAAGCTTAAGTTAACGATCGAAGGTCTTGAACTGAAAAGGAGAATTTATGACAAAAAGCAACCATGCAGAACAAATAGAGACGATTACCTCCTCACAGAAACATGATCAATCCGATAGTGATGACGAACACATTGTCGAGACAGAAAACACCGGACGAAGAAAGTTTATTGGTTACATGCTCAAGGGTTCGAGTTTTGCCGTTGCGTTACATATAACCGGCGGTGCTCTACGTCCTCAGGATGCCAACGCCCAGTTGTTAGGAATACCGGAGCTTGCAGATGAACTGGATTTAACAGACCTGCTGCTCATCTCCGGTGACCCTTTCTACTACGATTATTTAATTAAGATAACGAGTGATAACCGTGTCCGTTTTGAGCTTCCACGAATGGAAGTGGGGCAAGGTATATTAACCGCTGCAATGATGATTCTTGCCGAAGAGCTGGACGTTGAAATGTCCTCCATTGATGCGACTTTATCTCCGGCAGAAATCAGACGAGCGACTGGTCAAATTACAGGAGGCTCTCACGCCATAACCTCTCTTTGGGATCCGCTGCGCAAGGTCGCGGCAGCTCTGTTACTTAAGATAAAATTATCAGCCGCAGTGCATTTCGGGCTTTCTGTGAACGAAATTAGCACAGAAAATGGCTTTGCGATTGATAACGATGGCAGCCGCATTGCTTACTCTGAGCTCACCGCAGGTGTTGAAGGACGCAACGATGCCGCTCGACTGGCACAGCCTAAAGATCCGTCACAATACAAAATTATCGGTACGCAGCAAAAGCGGGTTGACGCGCGCGATATCGTCACCGGCAAACTAGATTTCGCGATGGATCTCGACGTAGTACCAGATGCGATGCCCACTTTGGTCGCTAGGCCACCCAGCTTAGGTGGTCGCGTGATCACGTTTGACGATTCTGAGGCAATAGGCCTGCCCGGCGTCCTTGCCATCAAAGAAGTTCCGCTGGATGTTGATGCAAATTCCTCTGGCGTGGCCGTTGTTGCGCGTTCCTTTGGCGAAGCATTTCGTGCGCGTGATGCACTTAATATTTCATGGAGTGTGGGTGCTGCCGAAAATCTATCTGACGCCGAGGTCATTGAGCAGTTACGTGCGATAAACCTGCCAACCTTACCTAATATTCCTCTGGCTACCGATTCGGTTGGCGGCGAGTTCATCTTTCCTTATTTGGCACATGCCCCCATGGAAACCATGACAGCAGTTGCCGATGCAACCGGCTCAAAGGTCAGGGTATGGACTGGTGCCAAGACGCCACTTGCAGCACAAGCCAAAATTGCGCGTGACCTTGGAGTCTTACCCACTGACGTCGAGTTGAATGTAATTCAGAGCGGCGGCTCATTTGGCCGTCGCTTATTTTTTGATGCAGCAGTTGAAGGCGCTCGTATTTCACAAATTGTAAACCGACCCATCAAACTTATGTTTACTCGACAGGACGACACAAAGTTTGGCCGCGCACGACCGCTCAGCTTGCATAACGTAAAAGCGACTTACACTAGAGGTTTTTTAATTGGCAAAAAAGTGTTGTCGTTTGACCATCGCGCTGCGACCGCTGAATTGGATCTCGAACATGGCTTTGGCGACGGTATTACTGCATTGGGAGGAGAATTAGCGCCCGCTGCTTTCAGCCAGACAATCTGGCACTCAACGCAACTAGTGCAATATAAGTTTGGTGTAACTTCCTTGCTGCTAAACGAAAAAAAATTCGTTGTGCCAACCTCCTCTTGGCGCGGCATCTACTCCGGCACAGCTGCCGTCGCAAACGAGATAGTTGTTGACGAATTGGCACGCGCAATGAACAAGGATGAATACCAGTTCAGGTTACAAATGCTGGATGATGATCGCTCCAAAGCTGTTCTGCGGAAAGTTTCTCAAGAGGGCAATTGGGGAAGGAGTATGGAAAAAGGACGTGCCCAGGGCCTCGGGTTGCATAAAGAGTATAAGTCTCGAGCTGCCGTGCTTGTTGAATTACAAACGTTCAAAGATCCGGAGAAAGAAAGTAAAGTCACCAAGATTGTTGTCGCGCTGGATGTGAACCGAGTATTGAATCCCACCGGCCTTGAGGCGCAAGTTATCGGTGCGGCAACCGATGCCATTACCTACATGATTCGCACCAGTTTACACCTCGACAATGGCGCAATACGCGAGAGCAGTTACGGCGATTTTGAAATTGCTCGAATGCGCAACACGCCACCGGATATTGAAGTGCATTTTATGCCGCCTAACGGAGAAACACCGGGAGGTGCAGGCGAGTTGGTAGTGCCTGCGGCGGCAGCGGCGATAGCCAACGCATTTGCCAGGGCGACGGGTATTGCACCACGTCGTTTTCCACTTCGTGACTTCTATCCAGAGGGTTAATTCATGCCACAAATTACATTTAATGTTAACAATAACCCGGTTTCTATCGACGCTGAAAACGACGATGAGCTCCTGTATCTCTTGCGTGATCGGCTTGGTATTACTGGCCCAAAATATGGTTGCGGTGTTGGCGTGTGTGGCGCTTGCACTATCTTTAAAGACGGTGAGCTAGTCCGCCCATGCATTGTTCCGATGGAAGAAGTGGAGGGTGCATCGCTAACCACTATTGAAGGGCTTGCGGTCGATGACATTCTGCATCCGGTGCAAGAAGCATGGATAAACGAAGATGTCGCTCAGTGTGGGTTTTGTCAGGCGGGACAAATTTTAACCGCCGTCAAACTCTTGGAGTCTAATCCCAATCCCAACGAGGATGACATTGATGAAGCTATGAGCGACAATATCTGTCGCTGTGGTACCTATCATAGGATTCGAAAAGCCATTAAACATGCTGCAGCTTTGATTCAGCAGACGACATAAGAGGCTAATTTTTGGGAAAACGGGTTGGGCTGAGAAGAACACCTTAATTTGTATAAGCTCAGATCTAATCTGAGTATTTCACCTATAGGGTCGGTAGTCTTGTAGACTGCTTAAAGCGAATTGCAGGAATTTCACCTGCTTTTAATTGGAGGGCTGCTCTACGTACACAGCTGTCCAACAGCGAGCCTTGACGGGCATCAAAAGACAAACAGCAGAATTTGATAACAGTCAGCAGTCAAATTCTTGTTCCAATTAAAAAGGAGCAGTTCTCGGGCAAGCTCCCCGCATTTAAAGACACCAGCTCCACAAAATCTATTTCACTTACCTTGTCAGCGTCCCTAAACCGCTTTATTTCAAAATAATAGTCTGCATAAGTAGCTCCTTTCTTTTTCAATTCTAAAAAAGGGTACTGTCTATATTTCCACACACCAATAACCATATCAGTGCCCGTGCTTTTTGTAGCCATTTCAAGAGTGAAAGAGCCATCCTTATGAAGATATAAAGAAGTAGCTTCACTACAGTCTTTAGCCTCGTATTCGTTCACTAAATCTTGTCGGAAAAACATTCGTTTATTGTCTTTGTTTTTGGGCAATAGAAATAGAGCCATTGAACTTTTTGTATACCAATGATTTCCTTTACTCAAACCTTCAATTCGCTGTATTGTGAAACTGGCAGTAGCTGATATGTAAGAGGCTATATCAATAGCTTCAGGTTCAAGTAAAATTAATGAGTAGAGAAGAGTATTTTCGGTAACACTCGCGGGAAAGTCGAATTCATTCAATTGAACGCGAAATTTTTGAGACGAATCAAAAGCGTTGCTAATTTCGTCTCTTTGAGTGCTATCTAGGTATTTTGCATAAACATGAACGGTAGTTTTGCTCGCACACCCCGATAATAAAAGCACTAAGAAAACTAAAGTATGGTTTAAGATTTTCATCCATGAACTCTGATGGTGAAGCTGATTACAAGTGTAATCCAAAGTTTATGATTAAACAATAATGCTATTTTTGCTTACAAACTCCGTTGTTCCCCAGTGTCCGCTTCACGTACACAGCAGTCGACTAAATACTAGCAAGGCATAAACTGGAACAAAAAAGCGAGCCAAATGGCTCGCCTTTCAAATAACTCAGCACTAGCAGCAACGCTGCTAGCTCAAAAACAACCTACTCCCCTACCCCTCAATATAACTCTCTATACTAGGGCAAGAACAAATCAAATTACGGTCACCAAACACATCATCAATGCGGTTAACCGACGGCCAGAATTTATTTCTGTGTACTTCTGGTACTGGGTACGCCGCTAGGTTGCGGTCGTAGCTGCGGTTCCAGTCGCTGTCACAAATATCGGCTAGCGTATGTGGTGCATTGTGTAACGGGTTGTCAGTGGCATCCCACTCGCCGCTTTCTACTTTCGCTACTTCTTGGCGAATGCTTATCATGGCATTTACGAAGCGGTCTAGCTCGTATTTTGCTTCCGATTCAGTCGGCTCAATCATTAGCGTGCCGGCTACTGGGAAGCTCATAGTTGGCGCGTGGAAACCGTAGTCGTTTAAGCGTTTTGCTATATCTACTTCGGTTACCCCGCTGGCTTCTTTTAATGGGCGCAGGTCAATAATACATTCGTGGGCTACACGGCCGTTTCGGCCTTTGTACAATACGTTGTAGTGCCCTTCTAACGCCTTGGCTACGTAGTTGGCGTTAAGTATAGCTACTTCGGTTGCCTTACGTAGGCCAGCCGAGCCCATCATTTTAATGTACATGTAGCTTATTGGCAGAATAGACGCACTGCCCCATGGTGCCGCTGAAACCGCACCGCAGTCTTTACCTGCTGTTTCAATATTCACTACCGTGTGGTTTGGTAAGAAAGGCGCAAGGTGCGACTTAACACCAATTGGCCCCATACCTGGGCCGCCGCCCCCGTGTGGAATACAGAAGGTTTTGTGTAGGTTTAAGTGCGATACGTCTGAGCCTATATAACCAGGTGACGTAATGCCCACCTGCGCGTTCATGTTCGCGCCATCCATATACACTTGGCCGCCGTACTGGTGCACAATTTCACACATTTCACGAATAGTTTCTTCGTACACACCGTGGGTAGATGGGTAAGTGATCATAGCGCACGATAAGTTATCGCCCACTTCTTCGGCTTTCTTGCGAAGGTCGTCTAAATCTACGTTACCGTTGTTGTCACACTTCACTACCACTACGTTTAGGCTAACCATTTGTGCCGAAGCTGGGTTAGTGCCGTGTGCTGAACTTGGAATTAAGCATACGTTTCTGTGCCCTTCACCGCGGCTTTCGTGGTAACGCTGAATGGCCAACAAGCCTGCGTATTCACCCTGTGCGCCTGAGTTAGGTTGCATAGAAAGGTTGTCGTACCCGGTTACGTTAATTAACCACTCGGCTAGCTCGGCAATCATTTCTTGATAGCCTTCTGCTTGGTTTAGTGGTGCAAACGGGTGAATTTGGCCGAATTCAGCCCAGGTTACGGGGATCATTTCCGCAGTAGCGTTTAATTTCATGGTGCATGAACCCAATGAAATCATTGAGTGGTTCAACGCTAAATCTTTATTCTCTAGGCTTTTAATATAACGCAGCATTTCAGTTTCTGAATGGTACTGGTTAAACACTTCGTGAGTAAGAATATCGCTGGTGCGTAGTAGGTTTTCTGGAATGGCGCTAGCAGGCTGCGTAGTTACATCGGCATCTAGTGCTTCTACGCTTAAGCCGTGGTCGCTGCCTAGAATAACGTTAAACAAGGTAGCAATGTCTTCACGGGTAGTGGTTTCATCAAGTGAAACCCCAACTGCGCCTTCTAAATCGGCACGTAGGTTTAGGCCGTGTTCGTAGCCTTTGTTTAGTACTGCGTCTTTGTTATCTACCAATACGGTTAGGGTATCGAAGTAGGTGCTGTGCTTAAGGGCTACACCCTTGTTTGTAAGCCCTGCCGCTAAAATATTGGTTAAGCGGTGTATGCGCTGAGCAATGGCTTTTAAGCCTTTAGGGCCGTGGTATACGGCGTAAAAGCTGGCCATGTTAGCTAGTAATACTTGCGCGGTACAAATGTTCGAGTTGGCTTTTTCGCGGCGAATATGTTGCTCGCGAGTTTGCAATGCCATACGTAGTGCTGGGCGGCCGCGGGTGTCTTTACTTACGCCAATAATACGGCCAGGCAATGAACGCTTGTAGCTGTCGCGTGTTGCGAAGAAGGCAGCATGTGGGCCGCCGTAACCCATTGGTACACCAAAGCGTTGTGCGCTACCTAGGGCAACGTCTGCGCCTAGTTCACCGGGCGATTTTAATAACACCAAGCTCATTAGGTCGGCGGCTACTGCCACTATTCCTTTTTTCGCTTGAACCGCGGCAATAATGTCTGAAATATCGGTGACTTCACCGGTAGTGCTTGGGTATTGCAGTAATGCACCAAATACATCGTGATCGGCAGCTTCGCTAGCTGGGCCGGTAATAATACCAAAACCAAACATTTCAGCGCGTGTGGCTACTACGTCGTGAGTTTGTGGGTGTACGTCGTCAGCAATAAAGTAACTGCTGGCTTTTTTGTTTTTTGATACACGCTTTGCCAATGTCATGGCTTCAGCGGCGGCGGTGCCTTCATCAAGTAATGAAGCAGACGCTAGCTCTAAACCGGTTAAATCAATGGTTAACTGTTGGAAGTTAAGAATAGCTTCTAAACGGCCTTGGGCAATTTCTGGCTGATACGGGGTGTAGGCGGTGTACCAACCTGGGTTTTCCAATACATTGCGCAAAATAACGTTAGGCACGTGGGTGTCGTAATAGCCCATACCAATGAAAGATCGGTTCACTACGTTTTTGCCAGCAACTGATTTTAATGCGGCTAGTGCATCTACTTCGGTTGCCCCTTCGCCTACTTTTAGCGGCTCGGGTAGCGCTATGCCAGCCGGTACGGTTTGCGCAATTAAATCGTCTAACGATGTTGCGTCAATGGCCGACAGCATTTGTTGAATTTCTTCTTCGCCTGGGCCTACGTGGCGGCGAATGAATGCGTCTTTTTGCTCTAGTTGAGCTAATGTAGGGGAAGTATTCGACATAACGTTGTTAAGCACTCGCAATGTATTGCCCCGAAAGGCAGGATAAAACACAAATAAAAACGTAAAGATAAAAAGGGGCCAATTAGAAGCCCCTTTTTAATTATTACTGGTTACTACGCTCCGGTTTAGAAGCAACGAATGAATTACTCTTCGTCAATGCTGTTTTCGTAACCGTCAGCGTCTAACAAGCCTTCAACTTCTTCGGCATCATCTGCTTTAATTTTGAATAACCAGCCATCGCCGTAAGGGTCTGAGTTTACAAGCTCTGGTGAATCTTCTAGGTCTTCATTAACGCCAACTACTTCGCCGCTAATAGGCGCGTAAACGTCTGAAGCCGCTTTTACCGATTCAGCAACAGCGATATCGTCGCCAGTACTTACGGTGTCGCCAACGTCTGGCAGTTCTACAAATACCATATCGCCAAGCAAGCCTTGAGCGTGCTCAGAAATACCTACAGTGAATACCCCGTCACCTTCTGGGCGAACCCATTCGTGGGTAGATGCGTAACGTAAATCTGTTGGAATGTTGCTCATAATCGTTCCTGTTATTCTCTGTTAACTTATAAAACACTTTTTCCGTTGCGAACAAAGGAGGGCTTAACCACTTTTACTGTAACCCACTTTTTGCGCATTTCCACCTCAACAGTTTCGCCAACATCTGAAGGTACTCGTGCTAATGCAACAGAGTGGCCTAATGTCGGTGAAAATGTACCCGAGGTAATAATGCCTTCGCCGCTTTCGGTTTTAATTTTTTGACCGTGGCGCAACACGCCTTTATCTGTCATCACTAAGCCTACTAACTTGTCGGTACCGACTTCACGCTGTGCTTCTAGTGCGCTGCGGCCAACAAAGTTACGATCGCTTGGTTCCCACGTAATGGTCCAGCCCATGTTAGCGGCTAATGGCGATACGGTTTCATCCATATCTTGGCCGTACAAGTTCATGCCTGCTTCTAAACGAAGTGTGTCACGTGCACCTAAACCACAAGGTTTCACGCCTGCATCTAGCAAGTCTTGCCAGAAGCCTGCGGCTTGCGCGGTTGGTACCATAATTTCGTAGCCTGCTTCACCGGTGTACCCAGTGGTAGCAATAAATAAATCTTCAGCTTGTACGCCGAAAAATGGCTTCATGCCTGCAACCGCTTCTTTTTGCGCGGCGCTGAAAAGCGTTGCGGCTTTTTCTTTGGCGTTAGGGCCTTGCACGGCAATCATGGCGAATTCTGGGCGTTCGGTAATAGATACGTCGAAACCTTCAGCGTTGCTATTAAGCCAGTTCATGTCTTTTTCGCGTGTGGCTGAATTTACTACTAGGCGATAGTTAGTTTCATCGAAGTAATACACGATTAAATCGTCTACCACGCCGCCTTCTTCATTCAGCATGCCGCTGTATAGCGCTTTGCCTTTTACTTGAAGTTTAGCAACGTCGTTGGCAAGAAGGTGTTGAAGGTATGCTTTGGCTTGTGTGCCTTTTACATCAACAATGGTCATGTGCGACACGTCGAACATGCCTGCATCTTGGCGAACTGCGTGATGCTCTTCTATTTGTGAACCATAGTTAATTGGCATATCCCAGCCAAAGAAATCAACCATTTTGGCACCAGATTCTAGGTGCTTTGCATGTAGGGCGGTGGTGTTAGACATTCCACTTTCTCTTAGGTAAGGGTAGAAAACACCATCGAGTATAGTGAGTGAAATAAGGCACAACAAATTGAAAATTCTTATCAATACATTTATAAAGTTAATGTATACAATTTACTACATCAGGAATTCAAATGAAGATTTGCGCGGTAAATAAAAAAATACCCACCTAATTGTGTATCAGGTGGGTATGACGATATTGCTTATAACAGGTTTATGCTAAGCCAACTTTATTGGCTCTGTGTAACTTCGTTCATTGCTTTTTTTGCTAGTGCGATGGGTGCTTCTGGTTCAATCAATGGCGGAATTGAAAGGTCGTTAATCCACTCACT
This sequence comes from Alteromonas lipotrueae, assembly GCF_019249215.1. Lineage (GTDB taxonomy): Bacteria > Pseudomonadota > Gammaproteobacteria > Enterobacterales > Alteromonadaceae > Alteromonas > Alteromonas lipotrueae. The sequence goes on along the minus strand of NZ_JAESDI010000010.1, from coordinate 149,815 downwards.
TTCCCACTCAATTAAGGCCTGCTGCTGCGCTGCATCATCAAAATCCACGCCATCTTCCCTTGCCGTACGGTAGGCTGTTAAATATTGCTTCCAGCGCGGGAAGTAGTAGGTTGCATACATGCCCTGCCAAGCTTTAGAGGCATAGTCTTTCAGCTTAGGCCCACCCCACTGGGTTATTTGCAGCCGCGCGTTTTTAACGTAATAGGCCGATTCTTCTTGTGTTTCGCCATAAGCACTGGCGTCACTTAACCATGAATGCAAATTTTCTTGATGCACGCCTAGCAAGGTGTCTAGGTTCTGCACTGCTAACTCTGCCGCTTTTAATTGTGTATTGCCTTTCTCGAACTGCTTTTGCTGGTATGCGCGTAGGGCTTCCTGAAGCATGCTGTCTATATGTAGCGATACAGACTGTTTAATTAAATCGACAAGATCGTAGGTAAATAACGGCGAATCACTATATTCGTGTGCAATGGCAAGTAACTGGTTAATGCCTTTATCTAATTGTTCAAGATTTCCCGGGTGCCCTTCAAATTGAGTCATGGCAATACTCGGGCGCTTAAACAATAGGTAAGCTCCGGCAGACCCTTCCCACCAGCGACTTTGCCAATAGTTAACAGAGAATACCCCTTCAACTACATGTTCCCATGCCGCCATAAGCTCAGGTGAGCTTTGGCCATATCTAGCCTGCGTGTACGTAGACAACCACGCCTGCATGTTCGGTTCTGGGTTCCATGGCAGGTCGAACAAAAACTCGTATGCTACTGAATTATTGTGAATTCCTTCTGGGAATACCCCAAAACCAGTTAGCATGCCTGCATTTTCTGACTGGGTGACAACACGTAGCTGTTCAACATAGTCGGCAAAATCGGCGTATACGGGGTCGGAACCCCCATAATTATGTATAAAACCGAATATCCACGGCTTGCCTTTAAAGCCCTCTGTTCGTTGCCACACATGATAGCGGTCGTTGCCAATATCGTGGATCATAGCTTTGTTGTCTGGCACATCTTTTAGAAAGGCTTCTATAGAATCTAAATCCCAGAACTCTTCGTCGGCACCAAACATCCACCCTTGCATTACCCACACCGCATTGGGCGCTGCTTGCTGAATAGACGCATAAATACGTTTACCGTAAGAAGCAAGATCGGCATAGCGGGTTTCCTCCGACACAGGCGGTAACATTTCATTGAAGGCGTCTGAAAGGTAATACTGTTGTTCGCCGTATTCGGCGGTATAAATGTCGATGAAGCGCTTAGCGACTTTATTGAATAGCGGGTCGGCAGGGTCTAGCCAATAGGTTGCGTTCTCAAAGCCTGTCCAACGTGGCATTTCATATATTTTGGCCTCTGGGTGTTTATCTACGAAGGCTTTAGGCACATAACCACTGAATGCCGGCACCACGGGCTTCATATCTAATTCGCTCATTCGGGCTAAAATTCGTTTTTGCAGCGCGTGCTTTTTATCTATCCAACGTTGCGGTAACGGCCCTTCGTGGCCTTCTATGTTGCCCATGCGTTGCCACGGCGTAAAAGCAGGCCCTGAAAAATAGTCAGCCAGTTGTGCGTCGTTTATACCAAATTCTTTCCATAAGGCTTGCCATACATATTCTTGGCCTTCCATAGCAACCGGGTTATTTATCCCGTGTATCGCCATCCAATCAATCTCTTGTTCCCATCGCTGCCATGTCCACCATGGAGTGGTATAACCGTACGCGCACACGTTTAAATAGGCTCTTTGCTGGAATGGTGTTTCTATTTTTTTACCATCATATGCAGGAAAAAAATCAGGAAATTCAACACGGCTGCCTTCCCAGCTTACCGACAACGCCCCTTGACTACGCAAATACTGATATGCGCCGTACGCCAATGCGGTGTTACTGTTGGCCACCACTTCGGCCTTCCCATCGGTAACATCTACTTCGTACCAGTCGCTACCGGCATCGGTTACTTTCCGTGTGGTTATATTAGGTACCTGCCCGTTAGATACTCGCTTCAGCACGTCTTGCACGCTTGATTGCTCTTCTCCTGCTACAGCTGCGGTGCTTTCCACTTGTGTTTCACAACCTAAAAGCACTGTTGCAACACTAAAGCACACTATGCGAAAAGAAGATGACCACGTTTTTTTCATTGTGTTAATTCCTGACACCAAACAAATTTTAAGTGTTATACACTGCCACCACCCATGTGATGGCGGCAGTGTCATTTATTAAAATGCGTAAACCGCACTTAGGTAATAACTCGAACCGATAATACTGGTGGTCTGCCACACTGGCTTCTCATCGGTAAAGTAGGCTTCTTCGTTATTACCATTTATATTTAGTGCACCAAATCGCATATTAAGCGCTTCGGTAACGTTGTAGCTAAGCAAAATATCTATTTGGTTTCTGCCATCAACAACACGCCCTTCCCTTGCAAAAAACGCATCGGTATTGTCTTGAATGTAAGGGCTTCGGTGGTTTAATGCTATGCGAGCACTAAAAGTATCATTTTCCCAATAGCCAATAATATTCCAGGTCTCTTCAGAAGAATTTGTTAACACGAAGTCTTCGCTATCTTCTGCATCAATAAAGGTATAGTTAGCAGAAAAACCAAAGCCTTTTATTGGCAGTAGCTGATCTAGCCCTTGATTCCAGCCTAACTCGTAGCCTTTTATACTAGTGCCTGAATCGTCGTTGTAGGTACTGGTAATTTCATAAATATTGCCGCTGGTATCTACACAATCGGAAGGCGTACCACTTAGCGCCACATCGTTGTAATTGTCAGGGCAAACAAATTCAGACACAGAACCGTTCTTTATTTCTTTCCAGAACAAGGTTAACGCTACACTATCACCCTCACCGTAATACCATTCAAGGCCTACGTCGGCTTGATCGGCCGTCATCGCTTCCATGTTAGGCTGCCCAAGGTCAACCGTATACGTAGTTGTACCGAAAGAATTGCTTGCCGAGGTTTCAGAAGCGGCAATTTGCGTATTTGACGTTAGAATGGGGCGCACCAATACTTTAGCCGCCGCAAAGCGAGCTTGCACATCATCGGTTAGCTCTAACACCAAGTTTACACTGGGTAAAAAGTTGCTGTAGTCGTAGTCGTCTGCGTACTCACCCACAATCAGTCGAATTTCGCCGTTGTCTGGGTGACTGTCACCAGTAAGATAGGTGTTCACGGTTCTATCGGTGGTTTCATAACGCCCGCCTACATTACCGCGCAGAATTAAATCGCCCAAATAGGTTTCGAAATCTAGCTGCGAATATAACGCTAATACATCGCGGGTAATCCCATAAGACGATTGCGCCGCAAAGAACGTAGGCACAGTAACGCCTTCGGCAACAAGCGCATCTCGATAAGCTTGAATATCAGGTGCAACCCACCCATGTCCAATCGACATTTGGTTATCGAGAAAGTCGGTTACCATAAAGTTATAATCAGACATTAGCGGTAAATCGTCAGGGTCAGCATCGCCTATCGCGAATCTGTCTGTACGGTATATATTACGGTTAAACTCTTCTTTGCGGTATTTGGCTCCGAAAGAAAAACCAGTAAAAACTTCACCTTGTAAAGCACGTTCAGCGTCAAACTGAAGCGCTGTCTCTGACGCGTCCATATAGCGAGTGGCACCATTTGGGTATTCGTTACGTGGCATATCTGCTGGGTATAACGCAGGGTCTGTTAAGTCTTCATCTACGTTAAACACCACATTATTGCGGTCAGAAATATCCATGGTAGCAGACACGGTAGTGGCCAGAATAACAGCCTCTTCCGCGTGCACAGCGTCACCTTTGGTATAATGGGCAACGCCTGACAGCGTCCAGTTTTCTGTTTCGTAGGTAGACGCTAACGTAAACGCCTTACTGGTGGCTTGCTTGTCTTCTTCTTGACGGTTGTTTTCAAGGGTGAAATCGTCAATTCGAACGCGGTTATATACGCCATTTTCTGGTTCGCCCAATAAAGTTATATCTTCACGATCGAACAAAAATACCTGCTGATTTAAATCTTGCTGAGTGTCGTCGTCAGCATAAATCACCGTGAATACGGTTTCGAAATTATCTGTTGGACGCCATTGAATTGCGCCATTCATAAGGTAACGCTTGGTTTCCCGGTCTATCCTGCGATAACGAGGTCTTCGCGGTATGTCGTTCCCTTCATCATCACTGAACCAGCGCCCCATCCAAAAGTTATCAACGCGATCGTCAAGCTCCTGATAACCCGCATTTAAGAAAACACCTACCGTGTCATCAGCAAATTGGTCGATATAAGTAATGTTACCCTTTGGCGTGACATCGTCAGTGGGCGAAAACTCTGAATACTGCCCTTTCAAAGATGCCACCACTTTACGTTCGCTGTATGAAAGTGGCTTGGTCGTATCTATGTTGATAGTGCCAGATAAGCCGCCGGTATCCATGTCGGCACTTGGCGATTTGATAACAGAAATGCTTGACGCTAATTCAGATTGAATAATGTCGTACCGAAAACCACCCGTGAAATCGGCACTGGCCATGGTTTGCCCGTTAATAGTGGTACGCGCATATTGTGCGCCTAATCCACGCACACTAATTGTCGATCCTCGCCCATTAATATTCGAAATTTGCACACCCGGAATACGCTGAATGGCCTCGGCGATATTTTCAGTAGGAAACTTACCAATATCTTCTGAGGTGATAATGTCCGCAACTTTGGTCTCGTCTCGTTTCATTGCGGCTGCTTGTACCAGACTTGAACGATAGGTAACGTCTATACGTTCAATATCGTTGTTTTCACCTGATGGACTGTTTTGTGCCACGGCATGTATGGGCGCACCAAGGGCGCATACTATGGCAGTAGCAAGTATGGTTCTGTTTGGAAGTGACTGGTTCATTTGTGGTTCCCACATTCATTCACACTGTTGTTGTTTTCAGCTTCAGGCAACCAGCTGAATAGATTTTATTTATTATTATTTTCGGTGACTTTTTCATCACTCCATTTTGACGCTACCAACTTATGTCAACGTTGTCAAACGTGAGCAATAAGTTTTTACAGCAAAATTTCAGTGTGGGAATAGTGGTTACAGAGACCTTATTTGTCGTTCTGCGGCTTACTGGCAGAGTCGCGCAACACCACATCTAATGTAAAACCTGAAGAATCAACCGAATGTACATCTTTGCTTTGCATCATTTTGATGACCATTGCAGCAGCAGCAGCGGCTATTTCAAAGTTGGGTTGATTAACCGTAGTTAAGTGTGGCCATGTTTGTGTTGAAAAGGGGCTATTTTCAAATCCAACAATAGAGATGTCTTCTGGCACTCGAAGCTCTTTTAGCCTTGCCATAAACACTGCACCGGCGGCAATTTCATCGTTACAGGCAAAAATAGCCGTGGGTCTCGGCGACATTGAGAGCACTTGCTTTGTCATCGCCATACCAGATTCAAACGTAAACTCGCCGTCTACTATTAGGTTCTTATCAACCCTTGCGCCAACCTCTTCATGGGCATCTTTAAAGCCCTGCAGCCTACCTAAGCTAGATTCATGCGACGCATGATAGCCCAAAAACGCTAAGTGCTTATGCCCTAGCTCTAATAAGTAACTTGTCAGCTTGTGTCCTGCCTCTACGTCGTCGACATGCACAACAGGCGCAAGGTTATCAGGCGCAGATGCACCCGACAAAATACGTACTACTTTGGCATCACGGTTAAGCAAAAACGTCACCAGCTCTCGGTTTTCTGACAATGGTGGGGTAAGAATAATACCCCCTATTTGGCTTGAGTTAATCATCGCGGCCAACTCTTTACCCACCTCCTCAGAACGAGAATCTGTAGGGTGAATAACTAACTCAAATCCTTGCTTACGGCACTCTGAAATAATGCCATTTTGCATTTCAATTACATAGTGGCTATTTGGGTTATCGTAAACGAAAGCCAATGAAAACGGAGATTTCCGCATAACCCTGGCAGTATGATTGGGCTGGTAATTGAGCTGTTTTATACACTCTTGAACGCGTAATTTTACTTCTTCACTTACATTTTGTTCTTGGTTTACCACCCGTGACACGGTTTTGAATGACACGCCAGCTAGTTTAGCGACATCCTTGATCGTTGGCTTTTTCATGAAGGTAATCTTACGCGTTAAAGTTAAGTGCTTATCTTTTAAAAGCATAAAGATATTAGTAGTTACAGGCAACTGTAACTATCAATATCTACTTACACGAACAATTGAATGAAAATCCAATTTATTATTGACAACGTTGACAACAAAAAGATAACGTAGATAAATTGGTTATTTATAAAGCACTTCAACATGACAAACTCAAACCCCAAACAACGTTTGCTGTCGCTGGATGTATTTAGAGGTTTAACTATTATCGCGATGATAGTAGTAAACAGTCCCAACACGTACGGTGAATTCTCACATGCACACTGGATAGGTATTCATTTTGCCGATCTTGTTTTCCCGTTTTTTATCTTAATTGTTGGCGTAGCCATTAGCCTTGGTTTTAAAAATACCAACGCCGCCTCGCCGCAACTTCCCAGCGTGTTAAAGAAAGTATGGCGCCGCGCACTCATACTTTTTGGCTTAGGACTTATTGTAAATTTGTTCTACACCCATTTTGAGCAGGTACGAATTTTAGGCGTACTACAACGCATTAGTATTGTTTATTTGGTGTGTTGTTATTTAGCTATCTATTGTCAGCCTCGCACGGTGGTAAAAGTAGGCATTGGCATATTGGTGGGTTACTGGGTATTTATCTTACTGGTACCGGCACCGGGTTTGCCAATGGGCCATTTAGAACGTGGTGAAAATATTATTAACTGGGTAGATCGCTTTGTTCCGGGCATGTTGTGGCGCGGCGAATGGGATCCTGAAGGGTTACTCAGTACGTTTCCAGCCATAGTTACCGGCATTATGGGTATGGTAATTGGTCGAATTATTATTCACGCAAAGGGCGACCTTACAGTAGCAGTGATGAACTTATTCTTGTTTGGCTTTATTTCTTTTTGTCTGGGTTGTATTTGGAGCTTAGGTTTTCCGTTTATCAAACAAGCATGGACCAGCTCTTTCGTGCTGGCCACCGGCGGAATAGGCGCCATGCTATTAGCTACCATGATGTGGTACACCGATATTAAAGGTTGTCGTAAAGGAACAACACTAGCCGTTATCTTTGGTGCAAATGCAATTACAGCCTATGTGTTACATGTGATTATTGAAAAGGGCCTCGATAGGCAATTCGGCGGCATATCAGTCCATCATGCCTACGAATCTTGGGCAGCAAGCATAGGGCTAAACAGCTTTTTTAGCGCAACCGTATGGATCATCTTGTTTGTGGGTATTTGTTTCTTGCCTGTACTCGGTTTATATCGCAAACAAATCTTTATCAAAATCTAAGGTGGCACTTGTGAAGCGAAAATTCTTTCTTGGTATTGATGGTGGCGGCACTAAGTGCAAGGCTCGACTAGAATCGTTTGATGGAGAGCTGTTAGGAGAAGGACTATCAGGCCCATGTAATCCGGCTCAATCTGCCGACACGGCACTTTCTTCAATTATTGATGTAACAAACCAGGCGCTAACGTCGGCTAACCTACCGTTACCAACAATAAGTGAGTTAGACGTGTGCTTGGGCTTAGCGGGTGTGAACATTCCTGTTTATCGTAATCTTGTTGAAAACTGGCCGCTTCCTTTTTTATCTACCCATATTACTACCGACCTCCATATTGCCTGTATGGGCGCTCATGCAGGTAAAGAAGGCGCTATTATAATTAGCGGCACCGGAAGTTCCGCATTGGCGAATGTAAATGGTGAGCTTTCCAGTATTGGGGGACATGGTTTCCCGCTAGGAGATAAAGCGGGCGGCGCTTGGTTGGGATGGCGGGCGCTAAGTTACACACTGGAAGCCCTAGATGCTTTGCAACCTAAAACACCACTTGTCGACCTTGTTTGCGAAGCCTTAAATACAAATTCGGCGCAAGAAATTGTTGGCCAAGCACTGCATTACACCTCGAATGAGTACGGTAAGTTAGCGCCCATTGTGGTTCAACTTGCTAAAGAAAAAGAGCCTGCTGCGGTATCGATAGTAGAAGAAGGCAAACACTATCTAATGAGCGTTATTTCTCGCCTTGATACGTTAGGTGCAAAGCGGATCTCAATGATAGGCGGTTTAGCATCACACTGGTGCGAGTGGTTTCCAGAAGCAACTCTACAACGTTTAAGCCCAGTAATGTGTTCGCCAGAATATGGCGCTGTGGCGGTAGTTAAACAAATCATGAAGGACTTGTAGTATGAAAGAAGTAACTAAAATGGCCACTGAGGCCAAGCAAACGCCATTGGTTATTGCCCGCCAGTTTGTGAGCAATAGAAAAGAATACGATACATTGGCGCAAAACATAAAGCTTCACGATCCAGAGTTTGTTTATATTATTGGTCGCGGAACCTCAGATCATGCTGGCGTATTTGGAAAATACCTTATTGAAACAGAAATGGGGTTACCCGTTGCTTCTGCCGCGCCTTCGGTAAACAGTGTTTATGGAAAATCGCTACGCTTGAAACGTGCACTTGTTTTTGTTATTTCTCAGTCGGGCCGTAGCCCCGATATTATCGCACAAACCGAAATGGCAAAGCGTGAAGGCGCACTGTGCGTAGCACTGGTAAATGATGAAACATCACCGCTAAAAGACATTGCTGATGTATTCATTCCTTTGTGTGCTGGGCCTGAAATTGCTGTTGCCGCCACGAAAAGCTATATGGCTACACTTTCTGCTCTGCTCAGTATTGTGGCAATTTATACCAAAAACAGCGCCTTAATTTCTGCCTTAATTGAGCTTCCTGCGTCACTTATCGCCATAATAGAAAGCCCCCCTATTTTAAGTGCTAAACAACTCGCGCCGCTAGACCGATGCGTAGTGCTTGGCCGCGCCTTTGGATACGCTATTTCTCGTGAAATTGCACTTAAAATGAAAGAAGTATGTGGTATTCAGGCTGAGGCATTTAGTAGTGCAGAATTTCTACATGGCCCTATCTCTTTGCTCAATCGTGATGTGGCCATTGTTAACGTGCATATTTCTGACGCATCTAGCGACCACCACATGGCACAAATTGCTGAAGTTGAAAGAAGAGGCGCAAGCGTCTATCCGCTACTTTACACTTCAAACGATATTCATCCTCTTATCGCCCCCTTACTTATTATGCAGCGTTTCTATTTAGATATTGAAATGGCCGCTCGAGAGCTGGGAATGAACCCCGACAGCCCTACTGGCCTTAAAAAAGTTACAGAGACAGTGTAGTCATGGCGGAATATTTTACTGAACAGCTTTTCGATGGGTACGTATTTCATACTAATACTCGCTTTGAGGTAAAGAACAGCCTCATTACGTCGCTTACCCCCAATAGTACGCCAGGAGATGCGACTACATTAGAAGGGTTAGTCATGCCGGCAATGGTGGATGTTCAAGTGAATGGTGGTGGGGGCGTGCAGTTTAATGAAGCCCCCACATTAGCCACGCTACAACAAATGGCTAATGCATACCTAAGTAAGGGGACTGGCAGTTTAATGCCCACACTCATTACCGACAATATCAACACCATGCAGCAAGGTGCCGATGCCATTGCACAAGCTCTTCAGTGGAATGCGGGCGCTATCGTGGGTGTTCATTTCGAAGGCCCACATTTAAGTATTGCCAAGAAAGGAATGCACAGTGCGCAGGTTATTCGCCCCTTGGGGGAGGATGAATTTGCTCTTTTCACACGAAAAGATGTAGGTAAAGTGATGGTTACCTTGGCGCCTGAAACGGTTTCAATTAACGATATAAAAAGACTTACCGAAGCAGGCGTTATCGTGTCTCTGGGTCACAGTAACGCTAGCGCAGATGAATGCTTAGCGGCATTTGATGCGGGCGCGACGGGTGCAACTCACCTGTATAATGCCATGTCACAGCTTACTGGCCGCGCACCGGGTTTAGTAGGTAGTGCTTTACACCGTAACAACATTTATTGCGGGCTGATAGTTGATCATCAGCATGTTCACCCAATCAGTGCCGAATTGGCAATTCGCTTAAAAGGCGACAATAGATTGATGTTGGTAACCGATGCCATGGCGCCTGCTGCTAGTGAGGCAGACCATTTCAGCTATCATGGTATGAAAATTTATAGAAAAGACAACGCGTTGAAACTCGACGATGGCACGCTGGCTGGCTCAATACTCACGTTAGAAGAAGCCATACAAAATACGCATTTCGATTTAAACGTTGCGCTGCAAAGCACACTAAAAATGGTTACCTCTACACCGGCTTCCTTTTTAGGTTTGCAGTCTAACATCGGAATATTGGCGCCTGGCGCAATAGCAAACTTCACCACACTTGATAAAAATTTAGCCGTTCAGCAATGTTGGCGAAACGGAATAAAAGAATATTAAAAAGCGCTAAACGTATACCCTTAATAAAAGGAATAATAATGATAACAACTCAAACCACCTCCAAAGCGCCACCTACCTTGCTCCCCATGGTAATTATTGGCACGCTGTTTTTCGTTTTTGGTTTTATTACTTGGCTAAATGGCGCCCTCATTCCTTTTTTGCAGATTGTCTGTAGTCTCTCAAGTACCGAAGCATTGCTTATCGCCTTTAGCTTTTATATTGCGTATGTGGTCATGGCACTCCCCATGTCTTTTGTACTCAATAAAATAGGCTACAAAAATGCAATGTCGCTTGGCTTAGTCATGATTGCGTCGGGGTGTGTTTTGTTTGTTCCTGCGGCAACAAACCAAACTTTTCTGCTATTTATTGTTGCGCAGTTCGTGGTGGGCTCAGGGCTGACCATTTTACAAACCGCGTCTAACCCCTATTTAGTAAAAATTGGCCCGGCTAAAAGTGCCGCTGCGCGCATTTCTATTATGGGATTATTGAACAAAGGGGCTGGCTGGTTAGCCCCAATCGTATTTACCACATTTGTACTTGGCGAGTTCGCAGGCATTAGTGAACAAAGTATTGCGGCACTTCCAGCAGCGGAACGCGCAATTCAAATAGAGCAATTGGCAGATAGCCTCATTAAACCTTATATGGGTATGGCAATTGCGCTTATTCTCTTAGCCATAGGTTTACGCTTTTCGAAGCTTCCCGAACTTAATTTAAATAATGAAGATGCACAGCTTGACGAAAGCGGTAAATCAAAAGGCTCAATATTACAGTTTCCCCAATTGATACTTGGTGTAGTGGCTCTATTTTTCTACGTAGGGGTAGAGGTTATTGCAGGAGACACCATAGGGTTAGCAGGCTCGAAATTGGGCGTTCCCGGCGCACTTGGCCTTACTTCTTACACTATGTTTTTCATGGTAATAGGATATACGCTTGGACTTGTATTGATTCCCCGATTACTCAATCAACACCAACTTTTAATGCTCTCTTCTGCGCTTGGAATGCTATTAGCGCTGACCATCCCTTTTACTTCAGCTGATAGCCATTCCATTTCAAGCTTACTCTGGGGTTGGACCGGCATTACCACCTTACCCAACCCTATTACGTGTATTGCGCTATTAGGCTTAGCCAATGCGATTGTATGGCCCGCTGTATGGCCTCTGGCGCTAGAAGGGCTGGGTAAGTTTACAGCAAGAGGTTCGGCGTTATTAATAATGGCCATTGCTGGAGGCGCAATTCTTCCCATGGCGTTTGGCTTTATTGCCGACAGTTACGGTGTGCTCAATGCCTACTGGATGACGATACCATGTTATGGCTTTATTCTTTTTTATGCAGTAAAAGGCTGCCGAATAAAGCAGTGGTAACCACACGTTATAAGCCTACTTTTGAGTAGGCTTAATTTTTCTATTTTTGCGTTTACCTTTATACTGCGTTAACTTTCCCATTTAGACACTCTTATACTGCATGAAACAGCTATCGCTAGATAATTTGCGCACTTTTGTGAGTGTTATTGAACTTGGCGGCTATGCCAAAGCCGGTGACTTTTTGGGTCGGTCGCAGCCCGCTATTAGTTTGCAAATTAAAAAACTTGAAACCCAGTTAGAGCGAAAACTGTTCACTAAAGTAGGTCAACGCCACTTACCTAGCGCCGATGGCAACTGGCTGTACCCTAAAGCCAAGGAGCTACTAGAGCTTAACGACAACATATTTAAGAGCCTAATTCCTGCCCCGCTAAGTGGCCGCTTACGTTTGGGTATTCCTAACGAATTTGCGTCCACCTTGTTACCTGGGCTAATTGGAGAGTTTTCGAAGCGCTACCCAGATGTATCTCTAGAGGTTACCTCATCGCTAAGTCGCGATTTACTGCACCCTAGCCAGCGCGAACATTTCGATTTAATTTTAGCGCTGGTCAACCCCAATGAAGATACGGAAGGGGAAGTGGTACTTGAAGATGAAGTAGTATGGGTGGGCGATGCTAGCCACCCGTTAGTAGGCGACAGCATTCCGTTAGTACTCGCCCCCGATGGATGCATGTACCGAAGCCGAGTCATAGAAGAACTAAAACAACAAACTTTTGCGTGGAAAATTACTTACACTAACGCCGATTTAAGCGGGCTGGTCGCCGCTATTCAGCAAGGCCTAGGCATTACCGCCCTCGCCCGCTCAAGTTTGCCGCAAAATGTATCCCCCCTTAACCACCCTAAGCTCCCCAAACTAGGCAGAGTGAATATTTGTCTATTCAACCAAGACACTCAACATCCTGTCATTAGTAAAACGTTAGCAGAGTTTATTACAAGTAGATTACGTGGGTAGTGCAGCTAACCAATAATTGATTAAACTAGGCGAGCTAGACACGATTTCACAAACTACACAATAAAACTAAGCCGCAATCTATAAGCACGATTGCGGCTTAGTTGTTTGCATCAAAAGTGAGTTTTTGCGTAACGCAAATTAGAACGGCGTTTTCAATAGATATCTAAATAAAACAAAGACTGTAGTGTCATCGTTTCATCTTGAAGGTAACTTGGGTTTCTTTCGCACGTATTTTCGGTGCCATCAATGATACCCGCTAACACTTGCCCACCATCTTCTCTGCACACGGTGCGCTCATGAGGTCGCTCGCTTCTCAGGTTAGGGTTCGTTGAGCCTGGGAAAACGTCATCGAAACCCACTGAATCAAGGGTTTGCGCTACAGGTGACCACGTTTCGCCTGGCCCACGAGGATCTTTCCAGTAATAGCAATATCCCCCCGTTAAAAACGTCCAGCTATCGGCACTAGCCCGTGAACGTTGGTCATGATAGTTACCATGAGAATATTTACCAACATAAACAATAGGGTGCTCACCATCTTTTTCTATTGTGTCAGCAGGTTTAGTATAACGACCATTGTGCTGCCAATAAGTCACATGCTCAAGCTCGTGCTCTACTACATGTACCGTAATAGCCTCCCAATCATCTGCGTGCCCACTATCCCAGGTAGTACATCCGTTTTGGTCACCGTAGTAGTTCCAGTAAGTAATCAACTTGTGTGTTTTACCGTTAACGTTTTCTTCGTATGTTTCCCAAAAAACGGGAACATTTGTGGCTTGATACTCACTTCGAGTAACACATTCTCCGCTATTTGCGCCATTAGCTGGGCTGGTTGGCCAACATTCATTATCAGTTCTTAATTTGTAAACAGGTTTGAAGTCATTCACGTCATCTGCATAGGTATTTTCAATCTGCCCTGCCAGCCCAGCAACAACGCACATTACGCTTACATAGAAATGTAGTTTCATTTCGTGCCCTTTTCTATTTAGGTTATTTGTTGGTTGTACATGCTTATCTCAAATAGCTCATTGAGATAATAAGAAGAGCGTTTACTTGCGCATATTGGGGACAATAAACAGCATGAAACTTATGTGACAGCCCGACTACCTTTTACGATAGTGGGAGAGAAGCCTGAAGGGGTGAGAAAAGAAAAGACTCGCACTCGCTACACACAAAGAATGGTAGCGAGTTTTTATTGCATTGCGCGAACGGATTAGACGACTAGTGGTATCAATTTACCCAACGGTTTTTCAGTACTTTCTGGTGGTTCGGTAAAGTAAACGGGCGCTTTGTCGGTCATGTATAAACAGTCCTCAAGCCGTACGCCAAATTCACCAGGTATGTACAAGCCGGGTTCGTTAGAAAAGCACATGCCTTTGTTAAGTGGCGTGGTTTCGCCGCGCACAAAGTTCACGCTTTCGTGGCCTTCCATACCAATACCATGGCCGGTACGGTGGCTTAAGCCGGGCAACGCGTAGTCTTTGTCGAAGCCTTGGGTAACATAATATTTGCGAACCGCATCATCTACTTTGCCAGCAGCCGTACCTATTTTAGCGGCAGCAAACGCCACGTTTTGGCCTTCACGCACGGTATTCCAAACATCTACCACCTGCTGTGATGCTTTACCAAATACCAATGTACGGCTAATGTCCGACTGATACCCATGTACGCTACAGCCGCTGTCTAACAATATTACCGAGCCTTCACTAATGGTTTGTTTGGCATTGGTGCCGTGCGGGTACGCACTGGCGTCGTTGAACAATGCTAAGCACCATGCGCCGCTACCGCCCAATTGTTGCTGTGCGCTATTCATTAAACTTTTCACTTGGGCTTGGCTCATACCAATTTCAAGCTTGCTGAATACATACTCGTAAGCACGAAGGGTGACTTCGTTGGCTTTATGCATAAGGGTAAGTTCAGCCGCCGTTTTATACATTCTACAGCCGCGGGTAACTGGCTCGGCTGCCACAATATTCATGTTTGGCAGTGCATTGGTTACGCCTGTTACCACAAAATAGCGAACGCTGCTTTCAAAGCCAATATTGCCTTTTTCGATACCGCGAGATTTTAAAATGTTAGCAACAACATCGAACGGGCTTTCGTGTTCTTGCCATACCCGTACGTCGTTGCCCACTTTTAAACTTTCTAGCACACTGGGTTGTTCGAAAAAGGGCGTCACTACGGCTACGTCGCCTTTTTGCGGAATAATTAAGGCGGTTAGGCGCTCGCTGCGCCACCACTGAATACCCGAGAAGTAATCCATGGCTGCACCCGGCTCTATAATGATGGCGGCCATATTATGCTGCGCCATTAACGCCTGCGCCTTTTTAATACGCGTTTCGCGCTCGGCATTGGTAATGGGCGAAACACCAGAAGTAATAGATTGCAACGATGATGGGCTGGCACTGACACTCGCAGTTTCACCAGCACCAGCGAAAGTCGCAGTAGACATCATGGCCAGGGGGGCAAGCGGTGCGAGTGTTGCTGCGCCAGAAAGCTTTAGAAAATCGCGTTTGTTCATCATCATTCCTTTTTATAGATTTTTTATCTGCCGAAAGACTATTTTTGAGGCTTAAGCCCACATAACTAGCACCGCCGCCACGGCAATCAGTAACAACCCGACTATTTCTTGTAAGGTTACTTTATTTTTAAGCCAATAGTGCGCGAGCAGCAAGGTTAATAATACTTCTAATTGCCCTAAGGTTTTTACTAACGCCACATGTTGCAGCGCCATGGCAGTAAACCAACAGATTGAGCCGAAGCAACTCACCGCACTAATAGTGATGCAGTGGGGTAAACGCCCAAAAATCTGTTTAAACACTTGAGGTTTGGTAACCAAAATATAACTGCTTAAACCAACAGCCTGAGTACATAACACCCACAGCAATACCCAAGCAGCACTGTGCACAAAAGGCATGGCTAGCATATGGCTGGCTTCGCGAACAAACAACGAGGTCAGTGCAAAGCAGGTTCCACACGCTATGCCTATCAATAAGGTTTTTAAGCTTAAGCCCTGCGCGTTGTTGCCACTACTTAAAACAAATACGGCTACCCCACCTATACCAATGCCTATCCAACCGAGTAACGTTAAATAGCTGCCAAAAAAAAGCATGCCTAGCACGCCAGCCACCAACGCTTCACTTTTGGCCAGCCCTGCTCCTATGGCAAAGTTCTTTTGTTTGAATAACACCACCATAAAGGCTGTGGCGGCAATTTGCAGTACCGAGGCTAGCAGTACAACTACTATAAATGAGAGGCTAAACGAAGCGCTTGATGCTTCTCCTAAAGAGCTTCCAAAAGAAGGGAGTGGCTGAGGTGAAGCCGTGTGCAGAATAATTAAATAAATTAGGGCTATGGGCGGAGCAAATAAAAAACGTGAAAGGGTAACGCCCACGGTATCGACGTGAACGCTGAGTTTGCTTTGCAGGGCATTGCGCACGGTTTGCATAAATACCGCACCAAGGGTGAAAAATACCCAGCTCATAGATGTTGATTCGCTTATTGTTTAGATGTTTTAAACCGCCGCTTTAGAACGGCCGTTAAATATCAGCCGTACTACTGTTTTGGTGCTTCAGACTCTGCTGTTTCAGCCGCTGATTCAACTAAGCCGGCGGCCGGTGCCTCTGGTCTGTCTATCAAGCGTTTTTTCTTAAAGTCTGAATCACGTTTCCAAACCGGCCATTGCTGGCTATTTGCTAAACCGGACATCATAGTGCCAATTAAAGCTAGGTCTTGCTGTACGCCGCCCAATGTCCAGCTTGGTAGGTAATCGTCGTCGGCTTTGTGATAGCGATTCGCTATAAAATTAGGATCGGTATCGCCTAAGCTCATAAACAATAATGAAGGCACGCCTTGACGAGCAAGCGCGAAATGATCAGAGCGAAAGAACAACCCATTTTGTGGGCGCGGATCGAGCTTCACCGTGCGGCCTTGCGCTGCGGCAGTAGCACTTAAATCATCTTCAAGTGAAGAGTACCCTTCGCCATACTGCAAAATATAATCTACCGCGTTATTTACGTTCATGCCGTCTATATTTAAAAACGCCACCATATTAGCGGTTGGAATAGGCGGATTTTTGGCAAAGTGATCGGCGCCCAGTAAGCCGGTTTCTTCGGCAGTAAATGCACTGAACATTAGGGTACGTTCAAACGGTGTTTGCTCGCTTTGTGCTACCAAGTTATTGGCTAGGGTTAGCACTCCGGCCACGCCCGAGGCATTATCTACCGCGCCATTATAAATCACGGTTTTACCGTTTTTCTCACTTTTCCCTAAGTGATCCCAATGGGCATGCAACATTACCCACTCGTCTGCGGCCGATGCGCCGGGCAATATGGCGGCTACGTTCAGCGACTGAGCATGGGTGATGGTATTTGAAAAGGTCAACGAGGCTTTCACTTTCATAGGAATAGGTTTGAACCCTGGCGTTGATGCTTGTTCTTTAAGTGCGGCGTAATCTAGCCCAGCTTGCTCGAACACCGTACGTGCCGTATTAAGATGTAACCACCCCATTACGCCAACTTGAGATAAGTTTTTATTGTTATCTACTAAGGTGAATTTGGTATTTGAGTTAGAGTTTTCAACCACGCCCCAGCCATAGCCAGCGGGCATGGTTTCGTGAACAATAAATACGGCTTCTGCGCCTTGGCGGGCGGCTTCTTCGTATTTATATGTCCAACGGCCATAGTAGGTCATGGCATTGCCTTGGAATAAGTTAGGGTCTTTTGACGCAAAGCCAGGGTCGTTCACCAGCATAACCACTGTTTTGCCTTTCACATTTAACCCGGCGTAGTCATTCCAATTATATTCAGGCGCATTAATGCCGTAGCCCACAAAAATGACATCACTATTTTTTAATGCGATGTCTTTCACAATTCGTTGGGTTCTGGCGGTAAATGCACTGCCACCAGCAAAGGTGTGCTGGCCTAAGGTTAACGCCATATCACTCGAAGGGGTAATTTTTGCCAAGGGCACAGGCTGAGTGTAGCTATCGCCAAAAGCCGGTTTTAAACCAAGGGCTTTGTAGGCTTCCACTAAGTAATTTACGGTAAGGGTTTCGCCTGCTGACAAGGGCCCGCGGCCTTCAAACTTGTCGCTTGCTAACGTACTAACATGAGTACGGTATAAGTCTAGGTCGTTGTCGGTGATGGTAAGCGTTGAAAGCGCATCTGCCTGCGCTAAGGCGGGTAGCGCTACACCGGCTGAGCCTATACTGGCTAGCGCCAATAAGGCAAAAGCCGTCAGCGTAGACTGACACCTGGAAAGTGAAGAAGTGCGAACAGCACACGAAGAGGTAAAACAAACTTTCTGGATAAATTGACTAATTATCATTAATTTAGGCGCTTGTATAAAACAGATACCTTAAGAGTATCGTTATACAGCGCCTAGCTCAATCGTTGGTATGCATTTGGGCGTATTTGGTTGCTTTTACATGTGGCTGAGAATGTGACTCAATGTATTTAGAGCCCCATTGCATGGCTGACAAAAGCCTGTTTAACCGCGCTAAGCTTATCGGTAGCGGCTAAGCCTACACCTCGAATTAGCTTTTTAAGGGGGTCGTTGCCATCGAATAGGAACTTAAACCCATCCATAGCGGCAATCATTTTCATCGCCTCGGTTTTACGTGCTCGCTCGTAAGGGCGCAAATAACGAAGCTGGCCTATGTCTTTTTGTTCCTCTAGCAAGGTGCCTAATAATGCAGCCAAAGCTAACGCATCTTGCATGCCTAAGTTGGCCCCTTGCCCCGCCAACGGGTGAATAGTATGAGCAGCATCACCCACCAGTACTATGCCCTCTTTAGCCCATTCTCGGGCGTAACGCATAGTCAGCGGAAATGTGGTTCTTGGGGTCTCTAACGTGACTGGCCCTAATGCGTTGTTGCTTGCCGCTACTAGCGCATTACAAAATGCGCTATCGGAACACCCTCGCAATGTTTTAGCGGCGTCTGGGGTTTGCGACCACACAATAGAACACACATTAGGATCGCGCATGGGTAACAATGCTAAAGGCCCTGTTGGCGTAAATGCTTGGCGCGCCACGTTTTCATGAGGCTGCTGGGTACGAATGTTGGCAACAATGGCGGTATGTTCGTAATCGCGAAACGTAATAGGTAAGTTCGCATTTTTGCGTACGAAGGAATTAGCACCATCGGCACCCACTAATAATCGGCACGACAGCGCATCGCCATTTTCTAGCATTAGCATGTTTTGCTGTGGGCTACTTAATACGCGCTCTATGGTGGTATCTATCACCACAACGTTATCTTGCTTTAGTACCGAATGGGCCAAGCCATTAACTAATGCCTGATTTTCAATAATAACGCCCAAGGTATCGCTTTCTAAGTCACCCCCAGTATCGTTACCCACAAAGTGAGTATCGTTACCAGCAAAGTGAATATCACCAAAGCTGTCTTTATCCCACACATGCATTGCATTATACGGGTTTGCCCTACTTTCATCGATATGCTGCCAAACATCGGCTTTTTTTAATGCGTTAATATTGGCCTGATTAATTGCGCTAACTCGTGCACCTGGCTTGTCGCCAAGGGGCTGGTCTATAGAGCCTTTATTTAGAATGGCGATGCGGCACGGCGCGCCTTTTAGTACTGCGGCCAGGGTTAACCCTACTATTCCACCGCCTACAATGGCGATATCGGCATGTTGCATATCGGCTCTCTTATTCTCTGTTCTTGGTGCTAGCTTTATCGGGCTAGATTCATCGTACTAGCAATATAATGCTAACTATCCACGCTGCCCAAAGCGGGTTCACCTATCACTAAGGAACATCACTTTGAATTATCACTAAAGCGCATATATTAAAGCTGTCTATTAAACGCTGCGCCCATATCCAGTGGCTTGTTGCACAAACGCGCGCTTCGCACTTGGCATCACATTTAATGCAGTTAGTGCCATGTTTCTTGCTGCCACCAACGGAAAGTGACTATTTGAAAACGTACGTACTAATGTATCGGTTAACGTAATAGTGGTGGCTCTGTCTTTACTGCGCTTAACCGCGTATTCGTTGAGTACGTTAAATTCCCCCGGATCGGTCACGCCTTTAAGCGTGTTTACCAAAGTAATAATATCGCGAAGACCAAGGTTAAACCCTTGCCCCGCAATAGGGTGCAATGCTTGGGCAGCATTACCTACCACTACCGCTCGATGACTGGTAAGTGCATCGGTGTAACTTAATTCTAGTGGGTAGCTAGCCAATTCACTGATGGCCATTATATGCCCCTGCCGGTAACCAAACTCTTGCTGTAACCGATGAATAAAGGCTTCTTGGCTAAGTTGAATAAGTGATTCCGCGTGCTCGCGAGCAACCGTCCACACTACGGAAAACCCTTTCCCTTTCGCCACATGCCCACTTATTTCACTGTCGAAAGGCAAAAACGCGACGGGGCCATTTTCGGTAAAACGCTCGTAGGCTTTGTTGTGATGCGGCTCGCTAGTGTGGGCATTGAAGATAATAGCCACTTGCTGGTAATCGTCAGTGTGGCGGGTAAGCCCTACTTGCTGAGCAAGTGAAGAGCGGCCGCCATCGGCAATCACCAACAGCTTTGCAGTAATAGTGCTGCCGTTATTAAGGGTGACTGCAGTAGTATCAGTTTCGCGAGTTAAGTGAGTGACGGTGGCTGGCGCAATGTGCTGATACTGCTTGCTTTGCGACATCACATTATGGGTAAGCGCACTTAGCGACACCACTTGCCCAAAGGTATTAATACCAAACTCACTGCATGATAAATTCGTTAGGCCAATACCGCCTTTATCGCTTACTTCAATATGCTCAATTTTACCTTGGTTTTGTTTTGCTAATTCGGCTAACCCAACGCCCATGGTATTTAATTCATTTACCGTTCGCCTAGCAAGAGCGATTACCCGAGTATCGGTTAACGGGTTAAAGGTGTTGCTTTGCTTGGAGGAGCGGCTTGCATTGGAGGAGCTAGCTGCATTCGAGGGACTGGCGGCATCGACCAAAGTCACCGAAAGGCCGGCTTGTTCAGATAAGCCTTTAGCCAATACGCAGCCAACTATTCCACCACCTACAATGACGACATCTTGTTGGCTCACGTTATTGAACCTTCTTTCGTACTTTCTTTATTCGCTGGCTGCATAAGGGCTTCGATGTCTTTCACGGTTTTAGGTACATCCGCGGTTAGAATATCTACACCTGTTGCGGTAACGACAACATCATCTTCAATACGCACGCCAATGCCTTTATATTGTTCTGGCACATCGCTGTCGGTAGCAATATAAATACCGGGCTCTACGGTAAGTACCATGCCAGGTTTTAATAAGCGGTCCTGACCATTAATTTTATAATTTCCTACATCGTGCACATCTAAGCCTAAAAAGTGCCCTAACCCGTGCATGTAAAATTGCTGCCAGGCTTTATCGTCAAGATTTTCAGCTACAGAACCTTTTAACACGCCAAGGCCAACCAAACCTTCGGTGATGACTTCGGCGCTGTGCGTCATAGCGTCGGTTAAGGTAATACCTGGGCCAAGCATGGCCAATACGCTTTCTTGTGCTTTTAACACCAACTCATATATTTCGCGCTGGGGCTTAGAAAATTTACCATTTACGGGGAAAGTACGGGTAATGTCAGCGGCATAACCCTGAAATTCAGCGCCTGCGTCTATTAGCACTAAATCGCCGTCTTGGGTTTGCGATGAATTTTCGGTGTAGTGCAAAATACAGGCATTTTCACCGCTACCCACAATCGTGCTGTAAGCCGGAGCGCGAGCACCCGCCATAGCAAATTCGTGATGTAACTCAGCTTCAAGTTGATATTCAAAGCAGCCCGGTTTGGCATATTGCATAGCCCGCTTGTGCGCACTGGCGGTAATTTCAGCCGCGGCTTTCATCATGGCTACTTCACAGGCCGACTTAAACACCCGCATTTCATGCAAAATGGGGCGAACGTCGGTAATAGTTTTAGGCGCTAAGGCTTCTTTAGGTGCATTGCGCAAAGTAGCAAGAGCGCTATTTACCTGTGCATCTGCTTCGTCATTTTCACCTAAGGCGAAATAAAGATGGTCTTGGCCTTGAAGCGACTCAAGCAAAGCATCGCCTAGCTCAGACTGTTCAAACGCTTCATCTAGGCTGAAGCGTGATAGTGCCGCTTCTGCACCTAAACGTCTGCCTTGCCAAATCTCAGCGTCTTTATCTTTTGGTAGACACACCATGGCACGATAGCTTTCACCATAGCGTGGATGATTCGATAAAATTAACCAAGCGTCGGCTTCTTCGAATCCGGTTAAATACCAAAAGTCGCTGTTTTGTCTGAACAGGTATTCAGTATCTCGGCTTCGGGTCACTAAACCCGCTGCCGGGATAACACAGACACTATTAGGCAAACATTGCGCTAACAGTCTATCTTGACGAGCGATAAATTCTTGCGCACTAATCATCTCATTCGCCTTTCTTCATCAATATTTTAAATCTCATGCATCTAATGACGATCATGCTATTCTGAGCATTACCATTGCTTGTCACTTCACTCATGCCTTATAGAACAACGTTTTATTGCTTACGCGTTCCGACAAGCTTGAGATTATTTATTTAATGAACAGATGGCTTATCTTGCTGATCATCAAGTAAAGACTGACCTAACTCGCTGAAGCACAAAATAGCGGAAATCTTCACATATTCCATCACTTCAAATAAGGCGCGTTCTGACTCTTCATCAGCATCCATAGGTTCTTCCATACGAGCGATGTCAGCAAAATCTTCTAATGCTTCTTTTACATCGGCAGAGCACTGCATTAGGTCTTGCTGGTGTAAGCCAAACCCTAACATAAAGCCGTGCACCCAATTAATCAGCGCTTCGCCTCTATCATTTATAGGGGCTTGGTCGTCTGGTAGCATTAACTGTAAGGCGAACTCTGGTTCAAGTAACTGCTGACACGTTTGATTAAACAATGTGTTTAAAAGATAAGTGGTCGCATCGTTGAAGTTTTCACCTTGGTGAATAGTGTCACTTAATGCAGAAAGCCACTTCTGATCGGTTAGCGACATACCGCCACACAACATGCCACATAAAATACCGTGAACTTCGGCACCATCTACTACTATGCCGTGTTGCGATAACTTGTTGCTAACGCTGTCGTAATCGAGCTGTTTTTCCACAAATAGGTTTCCTTTTTCGTTGAAACTTAATATTAGCAAAATAGCGCTATAAAACACACCATTGGTGATTTGGTCAGATGTTATTCAAGTAGTACTGGTCTTATGGGTTTTAACTGGCAACCTAGGATCAATTGCTCTATGATCGTCGTTATTGGATAAGGAACTTCCTTTGCAGCAGATTAAGGTAAATGAGTAAGGTCGACCTCACTTAAGTGAAGCAAATTTGAGCTTAAGTGAATAGCGTGTATAATTGCTGACCAACTGGTCAAGATTAGATTTATCGAATCTCATCAGTAATGGTAAAATTAGCTACGCAAATAATTCATTGGCGCTTTGGTGATCTACTTCACCCCACACCGCGTTTGATATACCCTGTTGCGTTATACAATAACAATGTTTCCTGGAATGTTCGCCAGTTCACTCTTGTCCCTGGCCGATGCTATTAAACTAGGAAGTTGAAACCATGGCTACTGTGCAAGCTCGGCTCGTATCGAGAAGCCTACGGCCATAGTGATGCTTCCGCCCTGAACTTTCGGTTCACGGGCGAACGATGAACAGCGGCATTTCGGGAGACGCCCTCTTTCGACGGAAGAAGAAATGGCAATAATAAATTTTGGCTCTATAAATATCGATCATGTTTATCAGGTAGATCACTTTGTTCAACCTGGTGAAACCCTTGCGTCTACTCACTATCAACAACTGCTTGGTGGTAAAGGTGCGAACCAATCAATTGCCCTCGCGCAAGCGGGTGCTGATGTTCGTCATGTGGGCAGCATTCATGAAAATGACGCAACGTTCAAACAAACGCTAATTAAAAAAGGCGTAGATTGTCGCGGCGTTAGATGCTCTGAAACCCCTTCAGGTCATGCCATTATTCAAGTAACGCCCAGTGGCGAAAATGCTATTGTGTTATTTGGTGGCGCAAACCAAACCATTACTGCCGATACTGTAAACAAAGCGTTGTTAGATACGTCGTCTTCCGATTGGGTTTTAACCCAAAACGAAACCAGCAGTATTGCTGACGTACTTCGCTTGGCAAAAGAAAGTCAGCTTAAAGTTGCGTTTAACCCTGCACCTATGAGCGAGTCGGTTAAAGGCCTTCCTTTAGATTGTATCGATTTACTGATTGTAAACGAGACGGAAGCAGCAGCATTAACGGATAAAGAAGAATTAGACGATATTCTTACGGTATTTAAAGAGCAATGGTCTCATTGCGAAGTTATTATTACACTCGGTAAAGCGGGTGTGATGATGTTAAGAGGAAACGATACCATTGAAGTGGAAGCGTTTTCTGTTGATGCAGTAGATACCACAGCCGCTGGCGATACGTTTATAGGTTACTTTTTGTCTGCTTACAGTACTCACACTGATGCCAAACGCGCATTAACTCGAGGCTGCGCAGCATCTGCTATTGCGGTAACACGTGAAGGCGCTGCGCAAAGTATTCCTACGCAGAAAGAAGTTGACCGTTTTTTGGCAAAGCACACTAAATAAGAAAACGCACTAGAGTATTATTAATGGCACATAAGATAATTTTAGATACGGATCCTGGCATCGATGATGCGATGGCAATATTTTTTGCGTTTCAATCTCCAGATATCGAAGTACTTGGTTTAACCACTGTTTACGGTAACGTACCGGTAACCATGGCGGCACAAAATGCCCTTACCCTTTGCGAAATGGCAGGTAAAGACATTCCGGTCACCAAAGGCGTTGGTATGCCTTGGGTAGGCCCTGAATCAACTTACGCGCATTTTGTACATGGCGACTATGGTTTCGGTCACATTAAACCTGAAGCCCCTAAAACCGAGTTAGACCCTCGTAGCTCTGCTCAGTTTATTGTGGATATGGCCCGTAAATACCCTGGTGAAGTTACCCTTGTGGCTATTGGCCCTTTAGGTAACTTAGCGCTAGCACTACGTTTAGAGCCAGAACTGCCTAAGTTAGTGAAAGGCGTTACCATTATGGGTGGTGCTGCATTTGTACGTGGTAACGTAACACCACTTGCCGAAGCTAACATTTGGAACGATGCCTACGCTGCCGAAATTGTATTTGGTGCAGATTGGGACCTAACTATGTTCGGCTTAGACGTGACTAACGACACGCCGTTTTCTCCTTCTTTTGTTGAAACATTAGAAGAAAAGAATGCGAAGCTTGGTGGTTTTGTGAAAGACACTGCCCAGTTCTACATGGATTTCTATTCAGCCAATCGTGAAGATCGTGTTTGTTTCTTCCATGATGCATTCCCGCTTGCCCACTTGCGTCACCCTGAGTTATTTGAACTCACCGAAGGTCATGTGCGTGTTGGTACTGGCGAGCTAGATCGTGGCCAAACAGCAGTGGCACCTAAGGGGACAACCCCTAGCCCACTGTGGAACGATGCGAACACCATTAAAGTTGCTACTAAAGTAGACCACGCTAAATTGGAACAATTGTTCATAGACACCTACGCTTTATAGATGTGGAAGGAGGCCGTTCTACGGTAGTCGGCCTCCTACTTTCACATTTCAGTTGAGGTAATGTGAAAGAATGATCCCTGCCAAAGTTCCTGAAAACGAAGAGCAGCGTTTAAGAGAGCTACTAAACTACGATGTACTTGATACAGACGCCGAGCAGCTCTTCGACGATTTAACTCAACTTGCTTCGCAAATTTGCGATTCCCCCATTGCGTTAATTAGCCTCGTTGACCCAAACAGACAGTGGTTCAAATCTCGCGTGGGAATTGAAGCCACAGAAACTTCTCGCAATATCGCCTTTTGCTCTCATGCTATTTTACAGCGTGAAATATTTGAAGTGCCCAACGCAAAAGAAGACCCTCGCTTTCACGACAATCCTCTTGTAACGGGCGAGCCGAATATTCGATTCTATGCAGGGGCGCCTTTAATTACGCCCTCGGGGCATGCCATTGGCACGCTATGCGCAATAGGCCATCAACCAAAAACCCTTACCAGTCTTCAACGCCATGCACTTAAAACACTGAGTGAATCAGTGGTTGCGCATCTTGAATTAAAACGCAAGAACCGAGAGCTTGAGCGAACCAGCCAGTTTAAATCTGACTTTCTTTCCTACATTAGCCACGAAATAAGAACGCCGCTAAATGCGATAAACACGTTCAGTCATTTACTTGAAGGAGAAGCGAGACAACATTCACTTCCCGCTAACTTTACCGACTCACTCGGGCATATAAGCAAAAGCGGTGAGCGTTTACTTGAAATAGTGAACTCTGTGTTAGACATGAAGCAAATAGAAGCGGGTAAAATGCGCGTTATGCCGCGCCCGGTAGGCACAGCTGACTTTTTCACTCATTTATTCTCGCTAACCCGAATTCGCGCTGAAGATGGGAATGTTATTTTTAATTCTGTGATTGATGACAATGTTCCCCACTCTCTGTATTTTGACGACACTAAATTTGGTCAAGTAGCCTTAAACTTATTATCGAACGCCATTAAGTACACTCATGCCAACAAGCACGTTTCCATTCAGGTAAAATACAAGCAAGGGAAATTGTTGCTGGCGATTAAAGACGAAGGCATTGGCATTAGTGAAGAGGAACAAAAGAAGCTGTTCGCACCATTCGAGCGAATGGAGAACGCGCATCAATTTGATGGTACAGGCTTAGGCTTAAATATTACCAAGAAGCTAGTAGAGTTGATGGGGGGGGTTATAAAGCTTAGCAGTAAGTTAAACGAAGGCACCCGTGTGAGCGTAGCCATTCCGGCAGAAGAAGTTAGCGCCGATACCATTAAGCACGCCCCCTCGCTTTTACAGCCCCAAAAGCTAAATGTTCCTGCTGACTCTCACGTATTGGTAGTGGAAGATCATTATATTAATCAAATAGTGATTAAAACCATATTTGATAAATTTGGTTTACCATTATCGGTTGTAGGTAGCGGTGAAGAAGGCGTAGAGCATGTAAAATCGAACCCTGTAGATTTGGTGCTGATGGACATCAACTTACCGGGTATTGACGGAACAGAAGCCACTCGGCAAATTAAGCTCATGCGTGCAACACTGCCTGTTATTGCCTTAACCGCAGATGTTATCACGCAACGAGACCTGTTATTAAAAAATGGCTTAGACGACCTACTCACTAAGCCTGTGGAAAACGCAGAGCTTATTAGGGTACTTAATCGCTATTTAGGAAAGTAAGACAACGTGGAGCCACTGGAAGCCCGCTGTATGGTAAAAAGTACATCTCGAAAGACACTACGAAAGACATTAAGAGCATTACGCAACGGATTATCTGATTCACAGCAGCAGCACGCCTCGTTTGCAGTACGCGATAGCCTTTTAACATTGCCCGAAATTACCTATGCATCATCGGTTGCCTGTTACCTGCCTAACGACGGAGAAGTAGACTTACGCCCCTTTATGCACGCATGCTGGGGCTTAAATCAAGCATCTGAACGTCATACTTCTTTGCCCGTATTGCATCCAGTTTGTAAGGGCCATCTGCTGTTTCTTCGTTACACAGATAAAACGCCAATGCGTGTGAATAAATACAACATTGAAGAGCCAATACTAGCCTGCCCTGATGTTATCCCTACCTTTCAGCACCAGGTAATACTTATGCCGTTGGTGGGATTCGATGCCAATGGAAATCGCTTAGGCATGGGCGGAGGCTATTATGACCGCACGCTAGCCAGCATTCAAACTCGAACTATAGAGCCAAAACTTATTGGTATTGCCCACGATTGCCAACAAGTAGACAAACTTCCGGTTCAGTCTTGGGATATTCCTGTAAACGCAATTGTCACCCCCACACAGCAATTGAGCTTTAATCGTACATAACGCACCGTAAATTCCCCTATCACGGTGGGTTAGCTAGCGGTTTTCCGGTAAACTGATGAAAATTTAGTTAGGAGAGTCACTATGGATCAGAATGCAAAGAAGCAAGCAGTAGCTAAAGCAGCCATCGAATATGTTGAAAACGGCAGTATTGTTGGCGTAGGTACTGGCTCCACAGTTAATTTTTTCATTGAAGAACTCGGCAAAATTAAAAACAACATCGAAGGAGCAGTATCAAGCTCTGATGCCTCTACCAAGTTGCTAGAAGCCCTAGGCATTGAAGTATTCGCACTAAACGATGTTAGCAATATTTCAGTGTATATCGACGGTGCTGATGAAGTTACCGAACACAAACACATGATTAAAGGCGGCGGTGCAGCCCTTACCCGGGAAAAAATTGTGGCGGGTGCATCAACTACATTCGTGTGTATTGTAGACGATAGCAAGCGCGTTCCCGTGCTTGGCAAATTCCCTCTTCCTGTTGAAGTTATTCCAATGGCGCGATCGTTTGTGGCTCGCGAGTTGGTAAAACTAGGCGGCGATCCTGAATACCGTCAAGGCGTGGTAACCGATAACGGTAACGTTATTTTAGACGTACATAACCTTGAAATCTTAAACCCAAGAGAGCTTGAACAGTCGATTAATAATATTCCTGGTGTGGTCACCAACGGCATATTCGCCCTACGTGGCGCAGACATCGTACTATCGGCCACCGAAACCGGTGTTGATACCTTTAAATAATAGCTTTCAAGTTAAACTGATTTCTGTTAGATTTCCGTTTAGACGTCTAGATGGCCTTTCGAGAGTTTGAGGCTAGTACTAGTCGGGGTAGGTAAGACTTCCGCAAACACGCTGTGAACCCATCCATGGGAGCTCCGCCGCCGCATCCATGCGGCGGAGGGTTTGCTCCAGTCTTACCTACCCCGCCTGCACCAGCCTCGAGCTCTGTAAATACTAATACTTTTTAAGAGATAGCAAATCCATGAGCAAAGTTTCACTAGAGAAGGATAAGATCCGGATATTGTTGTTAGAGGGTGTGCATCAAAGTGCACTAGAAACCTTTAAGAATAATGGATACACCAATATTGAGTATCTCAAAACGTCCCTTCCTGAAGAAGAGCTTGTTGAGAAAGTGAAAGATGCACATTTTATTGGCCTTCGTTCGCGCACTCAAATTACTGAGAAGGTGGTAGACGCCGCTCAGAAATTGGTGGCTATTGGTTGTTTCTGTATTGGTACTAACCAAGTTAATTTAGAAGCAACACAGCGCCGTGGTATTCCGGTATTTAATGCCCCATTTTCTAATACTCGTTCAGTAGCAGAGCTTGTGCTTGGTCAGCTTATTCTTTTGCTTCGCCAAGTGCCTAGCAAAAGTGCTAAAGCGCACCGTGGTGAGTGGGAAAAAACAGCAAATGGTTCATATGAAGCCCGTGGAAAAACACTGGGTATTATTGGTTACGGGCATATAGGTACCCAACTAAGCATTCTTGCTGAACACCTTGGTATGCGCGTGCAGTTTTTCGATATTGAAG
Organism: Alteromonas lipotrueae; assembly: GCF_019249215.1. Taxonomy (GTDB): domain Bacteria; phylum Pseudomonadota; class Gammaproteobacteria; order Enterobacterales; family Alteromonadaceae; genus Alteromonas; species Alteromonas lipotrueae. The sequence goes on along the minus strand of NZ_JAESDI010000010.1, from coordinate 120,690 downwards.
ATAAGTTGGTATTAGGTAACTCAACCCAAGTTAAGTCGTTAGAGAAACTATTAAACACCTCTGATGTGGTATCGCTTCACGTGCCTGAAACTCAGCAAACGCAAAACATGTTTGCAGCTGAGCAATTTGCGCAAATGAAGAAAGGCAGCATTTTTATTAATGCTTCTCGCGGTACGGTTGTAGATATTGACGCTCTAGCCGATGCGCTTGAAAGCGGCCAGCTAAATGGCGCAGCTATTGATGTATTCCCTGTTGAGCCTAAATCGAATAACGAAGAATTCCAATCGCCTCTACGTAAATTCGATAACGTTATTCTTACGCCGCATGTAGGTGGTAGCACTCAAGAAGCGCAAGAAAACATTGGTATAGAAGTGGCGGGTAAATTGGCGAAGTACAGTGATAATGGTTCTACCTTATCAGCAGTTAACTTCCCCGAAGTATCATTGCCAGAGCACATTAGCCGCTCTCGTTTACTTCACGTGCACAAAAACCAGCCGGGTATTCTTACTCAAATTAACCAAGCGTTTGCAGAGAAAGGCATCAACATTGAAGCCCAGTACCTTCAAACTAACGCAGAAATTGGTTATGTAGTGGTAGATGTTCAGCAAGACAGAGCTTATGACGCGCTTGCACAGCTACAGCAGATTGACGGTACGATTAAGACCCGTATTCTTCACTAATGCTATGAATGGCGGCAGTGAGCTACCGTCATTCGTTAATCAATGTTGAAGACATAAAAAAACGCTGCCAATGGCAGCGTTTTTTGTTTCTACAATCGTTAATACGATTTTAGAAGAAGTTGTAAACTAGCGTTACTGCCGTTTCAGTATCAAGCTTTTCAACGTCGTCAGATACGTTTGAGTTATGGTCTAACTTGAACGACACCTTCATAGAAAGGTTACCGCTAATGGTAGCCGTAAGCGCCGACTCAGCACGAGATTTTGTGTTGTCAGACCCCACTTCCGTACTTACTGTTTGAGTAAATTTAGCTGTGTCAGAAATTCTCCAAGAGTAAGCACTTGAAGCACGAACAATCATGCTGTTCTGCTCTTCGCCTTCTTGCGTTTCAGCAAACGAGTAACCAGGACCGATTGAGTACTCTAAAGTGTGACGTTTATTTTCCAGCACTTTTTGGTTCCAACCTACAGCAACTGTTGATTGATAGTCGAAGTTACTTAAACGGTCATCTTCATATGATGCGAAACCAAACAAACGGTAATCCGGGTTTTCTAACTTGTAGTTACCCTGCGCAGAACCGTAAAATTTTTGTGCCGATGTGTACTCTTCTTCGGTACCGTCGTCGTTATCTACCGTTTCTTTCTTGTAAAGACCTTCAAGAATGTAGTCGTTGCTCCACTGCTGCAATTCTTGGTGAGCAGTAATACCGGCACTGATTGATGACGTTTCAGTGTTACCTGTTGTTGCGATAATACCGAGTTCACCTTCCATCGTGAAAGGTTTAACGTCGTCTTGAGCAAAAGTAACAGAAGAGAAAGACAAGGCCAAAAGTGAAGCGAGAAGCTGTTTTTTCATTAGCAATCCTAGTAGTGTTTTATCCTTTGCCATGCTGTGAATACCTAGCGTAAGCACTAGCCAGCATAGCCTGAAAAATCTGCGCCAATAGTACCTACCTAATAGTGCGAGTCAATGAGGGTCGAATAGAAATTAGACTATAAGACGTAAAATTTACACTTATTGATAAGCTTTAAGCGAACTTATTAGAAGAATTGATAAACCAAAGCAACTGACGTCTCGGTACTTAACCCATCTACATCTTCGGTAGTGTCGGTTTCATGATTCAAAATAAAAGACAGCTTCATGGCTAAAGAGCCGAAAACATTGGCCGATAAAGACGTCTCAGAACGAGATTTAGTATTTTCATCACCCGCTTCAGTACTAACAAATTGTCGAAGGTTAGCACCTGATGCCCAATGGTATTTGTATTCAGCAGATGCCCTTACAATTACACCGTCATTGATATCTTCATCTAACGGCTCTTCAAGCTCGACAAAGGCATAACCCGGCCCAACACTGTAACGAAACTCACTGACTTCGTCTCGCCACACCCGCTGTGACCAACCGGCTGCAAGTGAAGCACGATGGTCATACCCGCTAAAGGAGTCATCTTCATAATCGCCGTACATGAATAAACGTCTACCAGGCTGGTTTAATTTATAATCGAACTGAGCGCTGCCATAGAAGCGTTTGGCCGATACCTCGCGACCAGTGCCATCGGCGTTACTTTCTTGATAAAGCATTTCTGCAAAGTACAGACTGCTCCAACTTTCAGTTTCATGATCGGCGTTAATACCCGCTTTAATACTCGCTGCAGATGTATTTCCAGTATTTGACAGAATACCTAACTCACCGTTCAGCGAAAACCTAGGTACTTCGTCGTCGGTGTCTGGCGTAAAATCGGCGTGATAAAGCGTTTGAATTAGATCACGTTCTGCTGCGAAGACGGCAGTACTTATACCGAGTAGACAGCATACTGCACAAAATAATTTTGTTAGATTAAGCATAATTTTTAATAAATTTTTATAGGTTCGGTGTTGTTATGGCATAGCCATTTAACACCCTATTATGCCCTTCCGTGGGTATTACGTAAGCTATGTGTCTTTTTACCGCTTAGTTTTACAATCGAGCGCTTGTAGAACGGTCTCTGAATTCATATTCAACAACCATCAAGCTGCGTTGCGCCACATGAAGCTTAAAACTGCCTAGCATTGTTTTACCTCACTGCCAGTAAATCAATGTATAAGCATGGAAATTTTTGCTGTTTCTCTATCGGCGAACTCTATGGCATTTGCCACATCATCTAGGTTAACGCCAATATTATTGGCTATGTCTTCTGCAAAAAGTTCAACGTCACCGTTAGTTTTTTTATTTTGCTGCATAATAGTGACTTTTGATGCTAATGCCAGTAGCGCAATATCGCTATCTGCAGCCTGTCTAGACATATCATTCGCATGCATAACAGGATAATAAAGCACAAGAGGAAGCTTCCAGTTTTCTAATATGGTACCGCTACAGTTTGAAAAGGTAAAACCAAAATGTTGAATTTGTCTTGCCCCTAGCAGCATGTCGCTTTCTTGCTCAATGTAGCCTTTGTAAAGCTCTGGCGAGCGTTTAGCGATGACCAACTCACTGAGGTTTTGCAAAATGCCCATTACGAAGAAGCGCTCACTACCTCTTTTATTGCTAGCCTTAGCCAGATGCTTCGCCACCATTCCACAATAAACCGAGTCGAACCAATGTTTATCAAGGTTAATAAGCTGGGTATCAAAATATTTAAACGCAGTGTTAGCGGTTTCTGCCACTACCAAATTATACAAAGCTTCACCACCAATAATGTTGATGGCTTTCGAAACAGATTCTACTTGAGATGGAAACCGGAACAGTGAGCTGTTTGCCAATCGCAACACCTTGGCTGTTAATGACGAATCTAAACTGATCAAATCGCCAAGATCGCTTGCACTTGAACGGGGGTTATCTAATACCGAGCGGATACGTATACATATATCTGGCAAGGTAAACGACTTTGTAGCAAACGACACATATTTATCTAAGGACATGCAAAGGTTCCACTTTTAACTATTACATAGCGGTGTATAAAAGAAAAACTACACCACTTATGCTTTATCAATTTTCTCGGGAGGCGTATCAAACATAGAAATTTGACTAGGCTCTCGGACTTCTTTTATTGCTTCGTTTTGACGGCGGGCTCTGCTTAACGCCGCTTTTTTACGGCGCTGACATGCCACTATGACTTTTCGGCGAGTTCCATCATCAATCTTGAGCCAATACAATCGCTCTTCTCGGCTGCGGTAACATCCTTTGCAATACCCTCGCGGTCCAGACTCACAAACACCAATACAGGGACTTGGAATTTCAAAGAACTCCAGTTGCTGTGCTGGTGGCGTTTGGTCTGTCATGTTTACCTGTATGCGTTTGCTAAAACGCGTTGCGTTAAATTAAAAACATTCTCTTAATGCCACTAACACCTTATTACTGGCCACGTAAACTAAGATGACTTTTACTTTACTCCACTATATTTTGGGCAAACTCACCAAAATAGCAACTCTGTAATAATACACCAGTATTAATCTACCAGTGTATAGTCAATAGTCGAAACTACCCGCACCTGCTTGATATGTGGGTGATGATGGTCTCTACTCGAGATAGAAAACCGTCCCTGATTAGCCCGTTTTATTTTCCCTAAGGTACTGTTTGAGTCTTGCGCGAATTTCTCAGCAACCTCTCTGGCGTTGACTGTGGCTTCCTCTATCATTGCCGGCTTTACTTCATTTAAACGCGTAAATACATAGTCGGGCTGCGCTTGATAGTGTTGATTCGTTAGCACCACACCAGACTTTAATAAGCGACCTATCTGGCTCATGACTAAGCGCACATTTTCTACATCGTTTGAAAACACGGTAATGGTTTGCACTGCGCTATAACGAAATGGCGCCTTTTCTGTTCCTCCATATTGCTGAGCTAGCTTATCGGTAATGTCTGGCTTACCGATGGTAATTCCCTCTTTGGCAATACCGTTATTCTGTAAGAAGGTAGAGACTTTCATGCTGTTAGTTTCAATGTGGTTGTAGAGGGCGGGTAAATCATTGCCTGCATCTACAAATTGAATAGGCCAAATCACGCGATCAGCCACGTATTCACGTTCTGATAATCCTTTAACGGTAACTATCCTATCCCAGGTTTGCATGTCGTTTAAGGCCGAAGACACCTGTTGACCCAATACGCCAAGCGCACTCACCATGCCTATTGCCACCACCACTGCTGCACCTATTTTCATAATCCTCATTTCCATTTTTTATTGTTGGTAGTGTTAGCCTACGTTCCATTAAGGTCGATATTAGGGAGTAAAACAGCCGACATTATTGATACTTAACGATACATAGTGACCAATTGTGGCATTAAAGAGGTTGAATAAAAGGTGAAGGAATAGCGTTCGAGGGGCGCGAGGAGAACCAAGACAGCTTTTGAAAATACTAAACAGGAGGGCGCTCTGCATTCACCTATATTGTTTATTTTATGCCCCAATAGCTCTACATAAACCGAACAATTATGTGACACAGTCTTTAGGGTGATTTTTCTTAAATAGTGAGACTAAGTAAAGTAAACGCTATTTATGAGACTTACAGCCTCACTAATACACGTTTAAATTTCAATTAGATGAAATAAATTAATCATCAATAGAGCATACACTCAAATTATGTAAATTTATTGCCGCATTTATATAAAATAACAATAGCTTATTAAGGTAAAAGTCCAGTTTCTTCAAATTAAGCGATCAGATCCTAACGACTACGAGACTCATTTTTTATGTGGATTATTTTTGCATTGCTCGCAACATGTTTTTTTGGTTTACGTGGGATCTTGTATCAATGGACATCGCAGAAAAACTTGAATCGGGATCTACTGTTATTTGGTGTGTTTTTTATTGGATTTATGATTAGTCTGGTCGGTGTACTGTTGTTAAATCAACGTTGGTATGGTTGGGCTGATGTGGCTGTTGGTCTGGGCCTAGGCTTTGGATCTTTTGCTGCGAATGCGCTTTTACACAAGGGATTTTCAGTAGGAAAAGCATCACTCATCAGCGTTCTGTCAGGATTGACTCCTTTATTTGTACTAATTTTTGCATTTTTAATATGGAAAGAGACGTTAACAGCTATTCAATTACTTGGATTTTTTATTATTTTTTGTGGTCTTTGTATTATTAGATATTCGTCGGATATCTCTGCAGATAACTTGAAAGGAGCACAATGGGGACTACTTGCTGCATTGTTCTTTACGTTTACTGATTTAATGGGGAAACAATCCACACTCTTAGAGGCTGATGTTTTTGCTACTTTAACCTCTATGTTTGGATTCGGAAGTTTCCTTTTTGCCGTGACGTGGTTGGCAAAGCGTAAGAAATCTCTAGCTACTCAGTATTCAGTTACCACTAATTGGTCGGAAATAAAAACGTTCTCTTGCGGACTGATAGTTGGGGTGGCAAACGTAAGCGGTATGGTGGCAATAATATCCGCTTTTTCTATTGGTAATACTGGGCTAGTTTCTGCGATTTCAGGAATGAATATCTTACTTATTCTCCTTTATTCTCGTGTTGTTTTGAAAGAAACATTTAGCCGCCAAGAAGTGCTAGGGTTAACTGCTGCATTCGTCGGCCTTATGGTACTTAGATTAAGCTAAACCTTTTTCTATCAGTACCTTACGTCACAGTATTTTTAGTGAAGTGCAGTAAGGTATATTCAATAAATAACTAAAAATTATTATTACAGCCATGAAAACTCGCTTATTGCCTTCAACAGACTGATATATTAGTCGTTCCGAAAGGCCTACCACAAAAAAAGGCCACTTAAATAAGTGGCCTGAAGTGCCTCCAAAGTACGAGGAGGAGGCAACGCTTGGGTAAACGGGAGCGTTAACCTTTACGTTTCAACAAGTAGTAAAAAACAGGCGTTAGGATTAAACCAAAAACAGTCACGCCAATCATGCCGGAGAAAACCGCTACTCCCATAGCTTGACGCATTTCAGAGCCCGCGCCGGTAGAAAGCACCATAGGTAACACGCCCATAATGAATGCAATAGACGTCATCAGTATGGGGCGAAGACGCAACTTACTGGCCTCTTTAATGGCTGATAGTGCATCCATGCCGTTGTCTTGTAGCTCTTTAGCAAATTCCACAATAAGAATGGCGTTTTTAGTAGCAAGCCCCACTAACACTATTAAGCCAATTTGGGTAAATATGTTGTTGTCGCCGCCGTATATCACCACGCCAATTAACGCACTTAGCAAGGTCATAGGAACAATTAATATAATAGCCAGTGGTAAGCGCAAGCTTTCATACTGCGCAGCCAAAACTAAAAACACCAACAGTACTACCAGCGGGAAGATAAAGGCTGACGCGTTACCTGCCAATATTTGCTGATACGTTAGCTCGGTCCATTCGTAGGTCATACCTAACGGCAGGGTTTCATCAAGAATTTGCTCGATAGCCGCTTTTGCCTGATCTGAACTGTAGCCCGGAGCCGGAGAACCATTGACTTCAGCAGTAACATAACCGTTGTAATGCATCACTCTGTCTGGCCCTGCACTATGTTCAATATTAAGGAACGAACCTAGCGGGATCATATCGCCTTTATCGTTTCGCACTTTAAACTGAGTGATGTTTTCAACGTCTTGGCGGTACTGGGCATCGGCCTGAACATTCACCTGATAGGTTCTACCGAACAAGTTGAAGTCGTTCACGTACACCGAGCCTAAATACGCCTGCATGGTGTCAAATAAGGTGCCAATATTTACCCCTTGGCTAACGGCTTTCTCGCGGTCTACATCCACATTTAACTGAGGTACATTAACCGTAAAGCTAGTGAAACTACCGGTTAGTGCAGGGTGCGCCCACGCTTTGCCAATCACCTCTTGCGTTACTTTTTCAAGTTCAGCAAAACCTAAGTTTCCTCTGTCTTGCACTTGCAGCCTAAACCCACCAATGGTGCCAAGCCCCATTACCGGTGGTGGCGGGAATATAGCCACATACGCCCCTTTAATAGAACCAAATTGCTGGTTTAATTGCATCGCAATAGCACCGGCGGATAACTCTGGACTTTGGCGCTCACTAAAAGGCTTTAACGGCGTAAACAGCACACCGGAACTTGGGCTATTGGTGAAGCCATTAATATTCAAACCTGGAAACGCTACTGCATCAGAAACCCCAGGGTGCTCCATCGCAATTCGTGACATTTCACGTACCACTTCCTCGGTTCTATCTAGCGACGAGGCATTGGGAAGCTGAGCAAATGCAATAAGGTACTGCTTATCTTGCGGCGGTACATAACCGGTTGGCGTGTTAGCAAACTGGAAGTAGGTTAGGCCTAATAAACCGGCATAAAGCACCACTACCACACCGCTTTTGCGAATAAGCCCACCTACAGCGCCTGTGTATTTTTTGGCACCGCGATCGAACATTTTATTAAATGGCGTAAATACAAAACGGCCAAATAATTTATCCATACCACGGCTTAACCAATCTTTCGATTGCCCATGAGGCTTTAATAATAATGCCGACAGCGCTGGGCTTAGGGTTAGTGAATTAATGGCCGAAATAAAGGTAGAAATGGTAATAGTTAACGCAAACTGCTTATAAAATTGACCGGTTAAGCCACTCATAAAGGCAGTAGGGATAAATACCGCAGCCAATACCAAGGTAGTGGCAATAATAGGGCCTGTTACTTCTTTCATGGCTTGTACTGTAGCGTCGAATGGAGCTTTACCGTCTGCAATATTTCGCTCTACGTTTTCCACCACCACAATGGCATCATCAACCACAATCCCGATAGCGAGTACCAAGCCAAACAACGACAGCGCATTTAATGAAAAGCCCATCAATTGCATAAACGCAAAGGTACCTACCAACGAAATGGGAACGGCCACTAAAGGAATAATGGAAGCGCGCCACGTTTGTAAAAACAGTACAACAACCAAAACAACCAATAACACAGCTTCAAATAACGTATTCACCACCGCTTCAATTGAGCCGCGCACGAATACCGTGGGGTCGTAAACGATGTCGTATTCCAACCCTTCTGGAAACATTTTTTCTAGCTGAGCCATGCGCGCACGCACGTCATCAGAAATTTGAATGGCATTAGAACCTGGTGCCTGAAATATAGGTAATGCAGCCGCAGGATTGTTGTTTAACAGTGAACGCAAGGTGTAGTAATCGGCACCTAACTCAATTCGTGCTACATCTTTTAAACGGGTAATTTCACCATTATCCCCGGCTTTAATGATGATGTTTTCAAACTCACTTTCATCTTCTAGGCGACCGCGTACATTGATAAGCAGTTGAAACTCGCTGGTGCCCGTAGGCTGTGCACCTAGACTTCCTGCCGCAGCTTGTTGGTTTTGTTCGGAAATTGCCGCCACCACATCGCCTGGGTTCATTTGCAGTGAGGCTAACTTGTTTGGATCTAGCCATACACGCATGCTGTATTCACCAGCACCAAATAAACGAACTTGCCCTACCCCTTCAACACGAGCGAGTTCATCTTTTACGAATTGGTCAGCATAGTTAGACAAATAGAGCATGTCGTAACGTTTATCAGGCGACGTTAAATGCACCACCATGGTTAAATTGGGTGACGATTTTTCGGTAACAATGCCTAAGCGCTGTACTTCCTGTGGCAATCGCGGTGTGGCGCGATTAACCCGGTTTTGAACCAGTGTAGTGGCATCATCAGGGTCGGTACCAATGGCAAACGTGATGGTAAGGGTCATACGCCCATCAGATGTAGCCTGCGAAGACATGTAAATCATATCTTCTACGCCGTTAATTTCCTGCTCTAAGGGGGTAGCAACGGTTTCAGCTATAACCTTGGGGTTAGCACCTGGATAGTTAGCCGTTACCACTACCGTAGGCGGCACAACTTCAGGGTATTCTGTAATAGGAAGCTGCCAAACAGCAATGGCCCCGCCAATGAAAATGAGCAGGCTTAGTACACCTGCAAAAATAGGGCGGCGAATGAAAAATTGCGAAAAGTTCATTAATTAATTCCAGTACCCGCTGCGCTACCAGTAAGGGTATCAGCGCTAGCCAAATTTGTTACGTTATCTACTCGTGCCTGCCAATTTTGTAGGCTTGCAAGAGCTTCTTTATCACCCATATCAACCTGGTTTGGCGCAACAACAGCACCTGGACGCACACGCTGAAGGCCATCGACTACAATGGTGTCGCCAGCTACTAAGCCATTTTGAATAATGCGCATACTACCCACTTTGTCACCCAAGGTAACCGCGCGGTATTTCACCTTATTTTCGCTGTTTACCACCAACACAAATTTGTTGTTAAGGTCGGTACCTATCGCTTTTTCTTTAATGAGAATGCCTTGCTCGTTGGTATCACCCGCTAGTTTTAAATGGGTAAATAAACCCGGCATTAAACGACCATTTTCGTTATTGAATACAGCACGAACACGAAGGGTGCCGGTACTGCCATTCACTTGATTATCGACGAAATCGATTTGCCCCCAGTGGCCATAATCTTGCTCATTAGCAAGACGCATCGCAACCGCCTGGTCGTTTACCGTAGCGTCGGTTTTATCATCACTGCTAATGTAATTTAGGTAAGTTTGCTCATCAATATCGAAGTATGCGTAAAGCTGATGGGTAGATACGATGCTAGTAAGCTCTGACTGCCCTGCCGTTACATAGTTACCTTCGGTGATATTCGCGCGAGACACACGGCCAGAAATCGGCGCTTCAACTCGAGCAAAACCACGGTTCAAACGGGCAACGTCTAACGCCGCTTTCGTTTGGTTTATGCTAGCAAAAGCTTGATTCTTACCCGCTAAACGTTCGTCTAGCACTTCTTGCGAAACCGCTTGGGTTTTACGAAGCTTTACGACTCTGTCATAGCTTTGCACAGATAAGTCATAGCGGCTTTTTGCTTCTTCAAGTTGCGCGGTTAAACGCTCAACTTCTGCTTTAAAAGCGCGGTTATCAATAAGGAATAAGGTTTCGCCCTGCTCTACATATTCGCCTTCTTCAAAAGCAACAAATTCAATGTAGCCTGAAACGCGGGGGCGAAGCGATACCGTTTGCGGCGCTTCTAAACGGCCAGTAAAACTGTCCCACTCAGTTAAACGCTGCGAGACCACTGGCGCAACATCTACAGGAATGCCTGCATTAGCATGCATTTGCTGGCCAGGATCCGTGTCGTCGCTGCCACATGCGGCGACAAGTGCTGTTAGGCTTAATATTGCCAAAAATCGAGTTAAAGTCGTCATTGCAAGTGTCTCTTAAAGTTTGAAGGCCTGCATTATGCACATCGCAATACAATAAGAATAATTATATTTTCGTATGCAACACATCATAAAATGATATATATTAAAAAGTATGAAATTTAAGCTATTTCGCCCAAGGTGTTACATGAAAGTTGGCACCACGACATGAAGCAAAAAAGTGTTGTGATAATAGCTAGACGCGCCGTATAGAGATAAACTGAAGCGATAAAAAGTGATGGGTTCACCGCGTGTTTACGGAGTATTTCCTTACCTCGGCCTTGAACCAGAACCCAGGTACAGAACTAATTTACGAATAACGGGAGAGACTGATGCGTCCACATGATTTAAATTTATTGATGATATTTGATGCCATCATGACAGAAGGCGCGATTACCCGTGCTGCTGATAGGTTGTCGATGACCCAGCCAGCAGTTTCAAACGCCCTTTCTCGCATGCGTACCGCATGGAAAGACGAGTTATTCGTAAAGGATGGTCGTGGTATTCAACCCACCTCTTTTGCCACAAACCTGTGGAGCCAAATTCAAGGCCCATTAGGACAGCTTGAAGTTGCCGTAAGTCCTGCGGAATTTGACCCTGCAACGGCGAAACGTACCTTTCGTATATCGGCCACCGACAGCATTGTTGCTATGGTGTGGGGGCCGCTACGTAAGGTAATTGAAAATGAAGCGCCAGGTATTAATATTCATGCGATCCCCAGTTACGATTTAGGCACTGATAAGGTATTGAAAGACGCTGAGGCCGAACTAACCTTTTCTAAATACCATCAACCTGATGCGGTGATACGTTCCGAGCACGTGTTAGATCCTAGTTGGGTAGTGGTGATGCGTCCCGATCACCCGCTAGCGAAAGCACAGCTCACGCTAGAAAACTTTATTGCTGCAGATCACCTGTTAGTGTCGGTAACGGGTGATGTCACCGGCCCTACCGATCAGGTATTGGCTAACATGGGGTTAAAACGCCGAATTGCCATGTCGGTCAATCAGTTCTACAACGCTACGCCGCTGCTAAAAGAAAGCAACTTAATATGTGTTGCACCGTCACTGGTTGTCGAGAAGGAAATCTTCTCTGGTGAGCTCGCGGTGTTTGAAACCCCTGTTGAAATTAAAGGCCTGCCAATGTCTGTTATGTGGCACAAACGCCAAGACTTAGATGCAGGCTTACAGTGGTTGCGTAAGTTAGTGGTGAAGTTCATTCGTGAGCGTGTAGAACGCCATGAAATGCTGCTATCTCAATGCTGCCGTAAAGCCTATTGCGCCGAAACCGTAAAGCGCATCTTGACACAACGTAATAGAGAAAATAACGATATGACGTCAACTGGTGTTCCGCAAACGGAGGTGTTGGAAGCTGATTGTGCGGTAAACGATGAAATCAGCAAGGTAAAAGCATAGGTTCAGCTGCTGATTTCAACGTTATTATTAGTGCAGTATAGGGTTTCTACCAATTATACATAGTGCCATCTTCAAGTCGGTTCACAGGTAAGTAAGCCGGCTTGTAGGGATACTTAGCCGCGAGCGACTCATCAATATCTACACCATGTCCGGGCTTTTCACCCACCTTCATAAACCCCTCTTCGAAACGATAGTCATGGGGGAATACAGCGTCGGTTTCTTCGGTATGACGCATGTATTCTTGAATACCAAAATTAGGAACCCAGGTATCAAAATGTACCGCAGCTCCCATGGTAATTGGACTTAAGTCGGTAGCACCATGGAATCCAGTGCGAATATGGTAAAGCTCGGCTAAATGCGCAATTCTGCGCAAGTGTGAAATTCCGCCAGCGTGTACAATTGTAGTGCGAATGTAATCGATTAATTGTTCACTAATAAGCTGTTGGCAGTCATGAATTGAGGAGAATACCTCCCCAACGGCAATTGGGGTAGTGGTATGTTGTCGGAATAACCTAAACCCTTCTTGCAGTTCAGCGGGAACGGCGTCTTCTAGCCAAAACAACTTGTAAGGTTCTAGAGACTTACCTAATTGAGCCGCCTCTAGCGGTGTGCAACGGTGATGGGCATCGTGTAACAAATGGTGATCGTATCCATAAGTATCACGCAATGTCTCAAATAATTTAGGGACGCTGTTTAGGTACTTACTGGTAGACCAAATATTTTCCGACGGTAAATTAGCGTCAGCGGGTTCATAAAACAGTTTATCTTTGGAAACACCATACGTGCTACTAAGGCCAGGAACACCTGTTTGCGCACGAATGGCTTTATAACCCATATCAATATACCTGCCCACTTCCTCGACGGTTTCTTCAATGGTGTTGCCATTTGCATGGCCATAGACCATTACCCCATCACGGCTGCGGCCGCCGAGTAATTGATACAATGGCATATTAGCCGCTTTCGCTTTAATGTCCCATAGTGCGACGTCAATTGCCGCGATGGCTGTCATTCCAACAGGCCCTCTGCGCCAGTACGCTCCTCTATAGAAGTACTGCCAAATATCCTCTATACGGCTAGCATCTTTACCTAACAAACAAGGTATTAAATGATCTTCAAGGTAACTAACAACCGCGAGTTCACGACCATTTAACGTAGCATCACCAATTCCATAAATCCCTTCATCGGTAACAATTTTTAACGTCACAAAGTTACGACTGGGGCAAGTAACAATCACTTTTGCTTCAATTATTTTCATACGAGTACCTTTAAGCATTAACGTGCACCAATCTAGGGGAGAGTAACTTGAAGTTACTAAGGTAAACCTTTAAATTGGTCTGGACTATTAACTCTAGAGTATAATCGGCTTGACCAATTTACAAGATCAATTTTCATCCGTTGACAATACAGGTGCTAAACGTCTGTATTTGCAAATTGCGGACAAACTCGCTCAACTTATTAGTGATGGAACAATAAAACCTGGCGAACGCTTGCCAGCAGAGCGTGAATTAGCCAGCCGCTATGATGTGAGCAGACAAACCGTACGCGAGGCATTAATTGCACTAGAAGTGTCAGGCATTGTTGCAATACGCCCTAGTTCTGGCATTTACGTATTAAAGAAATCAACCCTAAGCCCCGCCCTAATTACCGAAGATGCCCCTGGCCCTTTAGAAATTATGGAAGCGAGACGGCTACTCGAAGGGCAAGCGTGCGAAATGGCGGCTTCACGTATCAGCAACGAAGAACTACGTAAGCTTCAAGCTTATATCGAACAAATGTCGGTGTTAGTTGGTAAGCAAGATTTAACCGGGGCAGAACAGTTTGATGGTAGGTTTCACCGGTTAATTGCGCACGCAACACGAAACAGTGCTATTTACACTATGGTTGATTGGCTGTGGACCTTGCGAGATTCATCTGAAATTAGTCGTCTCTTTGCTGAAAAAATGCGAAGACATGGCGCCAACCCCAACATTGAAGCCCATCAGGCTATATACGAAAATTTATGTAGGCGCGACGGAGATGGAGCAAGGCAAGCAATGGAAAGCCATCTCAAACACGTAGAAGACATGTTTATAATTATGATTGGAGATGCTTAGTTTGGACAGTCCAATTTGACATTGGTCTGCAATGTTGATATTTCTGTGCGTCCAGATTTCGATAACGCAGAGCATTGTCATGAAAAAAGATTTTAAATGTATGGTGGCTTTATTGGCCGTTACATTGTCGTTATGTTGGCAAACACCGTCTTTCGCCAACCAGCAACCCGTCGATTTGGTTTATCCTTTTGCCGATACGGCAAACAGTCGCTGGTTTTTCTTTGACTCTGCATCGTTACCTTTTGGTATGGTTAACTTAAACCCTGATACAGAAACGGGCGGCGCATGGGGAAGCGGTTATCGCTACAATTCCAGCGAAGTAAAAGGTTTTAGCCATGTTCACGCGTGGCAGCTTGCAGGCTTGTCAGTTATGCCCGTATCAACCAAGCTCCCCATTACACAATTAAAATCGGACTACTATTCTGCGTTTAATCACAATGATGAAATTGTAAAACCTGGGTTTCATCAGCTACAGTTATCCCGCTATAACATCGATGTAAAATTAACGGCCACAACACGGGTGGGATTTCACAGTTATCAATTCGCTAACAGCGAAAACCAGCAGGTTTTGTTTAATTTAGGTGGGCAACTGGGCCCTAGTCATCTTGGCCATGCTGAAGCGCATAAGGTTTCACAGACGTCTATTAATGGCTATATAACGAATTTACCCACTTACCGTCGATCCCGTCCAACCAAAGTCTTTTTTCACGTTGAATTCAGCCGTCCTATTGAGGATATGGATAGTTGGCGCGGCGAGCACCATTTTGAAAAAGTAGATTTTATTAATGGCATAGACGCAGGCCTACTGGTCAATATATCACCGTCAAAACAACCGCTGCTAATGAAAGTAGGGATATCCTACGTGTCAGAAGAAAATGCAAAATCGAACATTGATATTGAACTCCCACACTGGGAATTCGATAAAGTGAAAGAAGACGCTTTTGCAATTTGGAATCAACAGCTGAGTAAAATTTCGGTGTCTGGTGGAACCCGCCAGCAGCAGCGCAGATTCTACACTGATCTTTGGCACGCATTACAGGGGCGACGCATCATTTCTGATGCCAATGGTCAGTATATGGATCAAACTTCTAGTACCCCCAGAGTGAAACAGATACCGCTTTTAGACAGTGGAGAGCCCTTGTTTAATCACTACAATTCAGACTCTTTCTGGGGAGCTCAATGGACAATATCAACGTTGTGGCCACTTGCCTATCCAAAAATTGCTTCAGAAATGACAAATAGCTTACTCAACTATTACAAAGACGGCGGTATGATTGCACGTGGTCCATCAGGCGGAAATTACACCTATGTGATGACAGGCGCGTCTTCCACCCCTTTTATCGTGTCAAATTATATGAAAGGCATTCAAGACTTTGATGTTGAACTTGCCTATGAAGGACTCAAGAAGAACCACAGCACTGCTGGCATGATGGCAAAAGCGGGTTACGAGCATTACACCAATACTGGCGGCGGCATGCGCTTTTATGAGAATGATGGCTATGTTCCATTCCCACTTCCTACAGGCGAAAGTATGTATGGTAATCACAAACGTGGCCCAGGAATGACGCTGGAATACGCTTTTCAGGATCATGCTCTAGCACAATTAGCCGGTGCACTAGGCTATAACGACGACTATGAAATGTACGCTAAGCGCTCAAAAAATTACCGTCACGTATTCGATGCAAGTAGCGGTTATATGAGACCAAGAAATCCAGATGGTTCGTGGCAAACCCCTTTCGATCCATTTCAATATGAAAATGGATTCGTTGAATCTAACCCAGCACAAGGTACGTGGAATGTGGCGCATGACATTGATGGCCTCGCGTCCTTAATGGGCGGAAAAACAACGCTGATTGAAAGGCTCGACAACGCCTTTAACGAGGCTGAAAAGCAAGGATTTACTGCAGGTAACGCACATGCAGATGAAGCGAAAGACGAGTATAGAAGAATTCCTATTAACTATGGTAATCAACCAAGTATGCAAACCGCATTCATTTTTAGCGCTGCTGGCGCACCTTGGAAGACCCAATATTGGTCGCGAAAAGTCGTCAATAAAGTCTACTCTGATTTGTCACCACAGCGTGGTTACAGTGGTGACGAAGACCAAGGACTAATGGGAAGTTTGGCCGTACTGATGAAAATTGGACTTTTCCAGCTTACCGGGGGGGTAGAAAAGGATCCTATTTATTATATTGGTAGCCCTCTTTTTGACACTATTACCATAACGTTGGATGACCACTATTACACCGGAAAAACCTTTACTATTCGAACACGTAACAACAGTGCAGACAATGTATATGTCAGCGTCATAACACTGAACGGCAAGCCATTGACTCGCACCTATCTGCTCCATAGTGAAATAGTTAACGGTGGAACACTTGTTCTAGATATGTCTGACCGACCCAATAAGCAGCTTCACTAAATGTCGAAATCTTGCCTGTTATTCGATAATGACGGTACGTTGGTAGACAGTGAGTATCTTTGTAATTTAGGTATTGCCCACGCGTTTCTTGAACTCGACGTAACACTAGATGCAGATGACTTGGTAAAACACTATCGCGGTATGAAACTGTCTGAAATAATGGCATCTATTTCACGGCAGTATTCTGTAGAATTGCCTGACGATTTTATCTCGTCTTATCGTAAGCGTGTTGCGTCTTTGTTCGATAAGCACTTAACACCTATTGAAGGTGTCGTTTACGCACTTGACCACCTCCCTCATCGAAAAGCCGTAGTATCTAATGGCCCACGGCAGAAAATTGAGCATGCCCTAAATGTTTGCCAACTTCGCGGTTACTTTAACGACAACATTTTTAGTGCCTACGACATAGGCTACTACAAACCCAATCCTCAGATATACCTTGATGTGGCCGCTATGATGAAGGTATCGCCTAATCAATGTGTGGTTATTGAAGACAGTAAAGTGGGCGCAGAGGCGGGTAGCCGCGCTGGGATTACTACCCTGTTTTATAATCGCTACAATGAAACGCTTTCATTACCCCACGTGACCAGCTTTAACGACATGAAACAATTGCCTAAAATGATTGCTAACGTAAGTTAGTATTCACTTCCTATCATTCACACTGTTAAGCAAAAAAACCAGTCAGGAGAAACTGACTGGCTTTTAATAAATGATAAATGCCCGGGTTTTACTTCATAGTAGGCATCGTAAAGTGATTGATGTTTTGCTGACCTTTGGGCCAACGTGCCGTCACCGTTTTCATTTTAGTGTAAAAACGAACGCCATCTGGCCCGTGCATATTTAGTGGGCCAAAAATAGATCTTTTCCAACCACCAAAGCTATGGAACGCCATTGGCACTGGTATAGGTACATTAACGCCTACCATACCCACCTGCACTTTGTGACAGTAAGCGTGGGCTGCTTCTCCATTTGCAGTGAAAATAGAGGTGCCATTACCATATTCATGACGGTTAACCAGTGCTAGCGCTTCTTCAAAACTACTCACTCGAACAACGCTGAGTACTGGCCCAAATATTTCTTCATTATAAATACGCATTTTAGGGGTCACGTTATCAAACAGTGTCGGCCCCACAAAATAGCCTTTTTCACATCCAGACACGCGATAGTTTCGGCCATCAGCAACTAGTGTGGCCCCTTCTTCCACACCATCTGAGATATACTCTTGCACCTTAGCGGCGTGTTCCCGGCTGATTAGCGGCCCCATATGAGGTTCGTCACCTTCACCTAAACCTGGGCCTACTCGCATTTGCGCTATTTCTTGCTGCAATTGTGCAATTAATGCATCTGCGGCTTCGTCACCCACACACACAGCAACTGAAATTGCCATACAGCGCTCGCCGGCTGAACCATACGCCGCGCCCATCAGTGCACCGCTAACCAAGTCAAGATCGGCATCGGGCATTACAACCAAGTGATTTTTTGCGCCACCTAATGCTTGTACTCGCTTACCGTGCTGATTTCCCACATTGTAAACATATTCAGCAATGGGGGTTGAGCCGACAAAGCTAATAGCATCAACATCTTCATCTGTAATTAGTACGTCGACCGATGTTTTGTCACCGTTGACGACATTGAATACGCCATCGGGTAAACCGGCCTCGGTAAGTAATTCGGCAATTCTTAATATAGTACTGGGGTCTTTTTCTGACGGCTTCATGACAAATGTATTTCCGCAGGCAATCGCTACAGGAAACATCCAAAGTGGTACCATCGCAGGAAAATTAAAAGGGGAAATGCCGGCACAAACACCTACAGGCTGCATTAGACTAAAACTGTCTACGCCTCGCCCCACATTCATCGACTGCTCACCTTTGAGTAAATGTGGAATGCCGCAGGCAAATTCCACCACCTCGATACCCCGCGTTAACTCACCTTGAGCATCAGAGAACACTTTGCCGTGCTCTTTGGTAATTAAGGTAGCAAGTTCATCTTTGTGCGTTTCTAACAACGCCTTAAACTTGAACATAACTCGGGCTCTGTTTAGCGGAGTTACTTCACTCCATGTCACAAACGCCTGCTTAGCGGCAGTAATGGCCGCTTGGGTTTCTTCAACTGTAGATAGGCTTACTTTTCTGATTACCTCACCTGTGGCCGGATCGTAAACTGAATTATCGCGATCACTTGTGCTGTCGACCCGCTCACCATTTATATAATTACCTAACGTTTGCATATCTCTACCTTTTAAACCTAGATCCTGAAGAATTAGTACGGTTGTTTAACTTGCTGCTGTGTATAGTTTTCATGCGCATCAGCAACAGCTTTTCTTTTAGACGTTTGGGGTATTGCGACATCCCACCAACTGCCATTGTCGGTGCTGATATGTGGGTCTGTATTAATCGCGATTAACGTGCTGGTGGTATTACTCTTAGCTTTGGTTAACGCTGCTTCTAATTCACCTAATGAGTGAACATGTTCGGCATTCGCGCCCATTGAACGAGCATGTTGAGCGAAATCAATTTGCATCAACTCAGGCGCACCTTCACAGTCGTCCAATAAATTGTTGAACGGTGCATTACCCGTTCCTTGCTGCAATCGGTGGATACAACCAAAACCTCGGTTGTCTAACAAAATGACGATAATCTTTTGCTTAAGCATCACAGATGTTGCTAATTCGGCATTAAGCATCATGTATGAGCCATCACCAACCACCACTATGACGTCATTGTTTGGCTTGGCTAATTTAACGCCTAAACCGCCCGCTATTTCATACCCCATGCAAGAAAAACCATACTCTACGTGATAACTACCGGGTCCTTCTGCTCGCCATAGTTTGTGAAGTTCGCCGGGTAATCCACCTGCTGCACACACAATCGTATCGCCAGCATTTGAACCGCGCTTTACCGCCCCTAATACTTGCGCATCGGATGGTAAACCTTGGGTGTCTGAAGTCACATCTTCATAATGCTGCTGCCACTTTATATTGAGTACTTGGGCTTTTTCCAACCATGTTGTTGGCGCCGACCATTGCGCTAGCGCGCTATGCAGCTGTGTTAACGTTTGCGTCGCATCACCTACCAAAGACACCGCATCGTGTTTATTGGCATCGAAAGCGCCTATGTTTAATTGAAGTAAGACTGTATTGTCGCGGTTCCAAAGGGTTCGAGATGACGTGGTGAAATCTTGTAGCCGAGTGCCTATCGCAATAATTAAATCTGCTTCAGCGGCAATTTTATTTGCAGCTTCACTTCCTGTCACACCTACCCCACCCAATGCACAAGGATGTTGCCAAGATAGGCAGCCTTTACCCGCTTGGGTTTCTGCAACCGGAATCTGATGAGTTTCAGCAAATTCTGATAGGGCTGCTGCTGCGCCAGAATACAGCACTCCACCACCGGCAATAATTAACGGCTTTTGCGATTTCTTTATCGCAGACACGGCTTGTTCAACTTCAAAAAGCTCAGCCAAAGGCTGACGAATTCTATGCACTCTTTTAGTGAACAATGAGACTGGGTAATCGAATGCCTCTGCCTGAACATCTTGCGGAAATGCCAAAGTAACGGGCCCACAATTCACCGGGTCGAGCAGTGTTTGCATGGCCACCGGTAAACTATTA
The DNA here is from genome assembly GCF_019249215.1 of Alteromonas lipotrueae. Classification (GTDB taxonomy): domain Bacteria; phylum Pseudomonadota; class Gammaproteobacteria; order Enterobacterales; family Alteromonadaceae; genus Alteromonas; species Alteromonas lipotrueae. The sequence goes on along the minus strand of NZ_JAESDI010000010.1, from coordinate 100,347 downwards.
ATAAGCTGTTCGGGTCGATTAATACGATCGAAATAGCGACTTACCGGTTTAAAACAATCATTCACTGAAATATTCGGGTCACTGAAGTGCTCAATTTGTTGTAAAACAGGATCAGGTTTACGGTTCGCAAAGTTGTCGCCCGGCACAAATAACACCGGTAAACGATTTGCGTGAGCAAGCCCAGCGGCGGTCACCATATTGGTTGCGCCGGGCCCAATTGATGACGTACACATCATCATTCTTCGACGGTTATTAGCTTTTGCATACGCAATTGCGGCATGCGCCATGCCTTGTTCGTTATGCGCTCGGTATGTTGGAAAAGTCGCTTTGTTGTCGTGTAGTGCTTCACCTAGGCCAGCCACGTTCCCATGACCAAAAATAGCAAAGGCTCCGGCAAATATAGGGAACTCTTCGTGATCAATTACAATGTACTGCTGTGTAAGAAATGCCAACATTGCTTGCGCAGCAGTGTATCTAATGGTCTTCATCTAAATGTCCTTACGCGTGTTCCATGCTGAGACTAAAGTAAGATAGTTTTCAGCTACCACCTTCATCAGCACCTCGTCATCGATTTTTCCCGCCAACCAGTCTTTGCTGGGTGCGGAAAATATAGAGCGGCCTACTGCAAAGCCTTTACATAGCGGATATTTAGCACTATTAGAAAACCCTTCTATAAGTGCATCAATTGGCGCATCTAAACCTAAAAGAATGATGCCTCTACAATGTGGCGAACGCTTATTCACCAGGTCACTAATGCGCTTCCATGCGGCAGGCGAAGGGGGAGGCAGCTTCCACCAATCGGGCCTTACATTGAGGTCGTAAATCATTTCCATTGCCCTTACGACAGACGTATCGTCAGCGGGAATATCACTAGGCGGAATTATTTCTAGTAGCAGTTCATGACCACTTTGACAACACGCGGCATAAAGCTCTTCAATCTGCTTAGATTGTGCTTCCCACATGGCAGCGTCGTCATCTGGATGCATAAACACTAAACATTTAACGATATGCTCCTGTGGCCAACTGACCAAGCGAGAGCCTATAGAACGCCCGCCTTCTAGCTCGATAGGACGGGAACCCGGCACTTCCACTGGACGCCCGACCCACCAGCGTTTTCCGGTAACAGCGTTCAATGCATCTTGACCGAAGGTATCGTCTATCAAAACCCCCACTTGATTATTACCTTGTACGCCAGTCTGCTCTAACGCCTGTAAAATAAGCGCTTTTAGGGTTTTTATTTTTGACAAATCGGCACCCGCTTCATTTGCCATTTCGACAAATTGTTTACGATGGTCGAATGCTAAAATACATAAGTCTTGCCACTGCGAAGTTTGACGCGTGGTAACCCTATGTAAATAGTTAAGCTCTGGATGAATATCGGGGCGCTCAATGGAATGTTGATTGGCAATGTAATAGTCAAGCTCGTCAGCCGAAGGAATGGCGGGGGCACAACCATGGCGAGATACCACAAGTGCGCCAGCGGCGTTGCCGTAGGCACATGCTTTTTTAAACCCTTCTTCACGCAACCATCCTCTCAAGAAACCAGACATGAAAGCGTCGCCCGCACCAAGCACATTAAGGACATCAACCCTCACCCCTGGTGCAAAAAAAGCATCATCAATGTGGGGGGGAATGGCGTCATCGAAAATAGAACATCCTTTCTCACCGCGCTTTAGCACGATGGTGGCGTCAGTAAGTTGCCTCACGTTTTGAAGTGCTGCTAATGTATCTGTCACACCACCAGCAATATGTATTTCTTCTTCCGTACCAACAATTAAATCGCACAGTGGAATAATAGACTGTAAATGCTCAGAAACGCTGCTATTGGAGACAAATCGATTGTCGCCTTCACCTGGGCGGGTTAACCCCCAAAGTACCGGTCGGTAGTCAACATCCAAAATAACTTTAGTATTGTTTTTTCGTGCATATTCAATTGCTTTACGAGCAACAGCATCAACATGGGGAGTTGAAAAATGTGTTCCGGTAATCAATAAAGCCTTTGCTGATGCAATATACTGCTCATCAAAATCACTGATATCTACTGCCATATCGGCGCAATCAGCACGATAAAATAGTAACGGAAATTCTTCCTTACTTTTTATTGATAAAATGGCCAACGCTGTGAGACGCTGTTTATCGGTAACAACGTGGCTTGTGTCTACGCCAACTCGGTCTAATTCTTCACGAATGAATTGCCCAAACTGCTCATCGCCTACACGGGTAAGCATAGAAGATTTCAATCCTAAGCGGGCTGCACCAAAGCAAATATTGCACGAAGAACCACCCAGAGATTTTGCAAACGTAGAGATATCTTGAAGGCGGTTACCGATTTGCTGTCCGTACAGATCCACAGACGCTCTACCTAGGCAGATCAGATCTAATGTTTTAGCATCTTGCATTGATACAGGTACTCTCAATTGATTGGATAATTAACTTTCTAAAAACAAAATAGAACAAATATTCCAATTTATCAACACTGGAATATTTATTCCTTACATGCTAAATTTAGAACACCTAGTATGAAATTATGATGACACCATCAAACCAATGGCAGAAGATCAGTTAACGTTAGAACACCGAATCGAACAGGAATTTGCTTCGTTGAGCAATCGGCTTCAGCAAGTTGCTCGGTTTATCTTAGATAATCCTAATAGTATTGCCTTTGGGACTGCGGCCAGTATCGCAGAAGCTGCGGGGGTACATGGTTCTACGCTAGTACGATTCGCCCATGCGTTCGATTTCGAAGGTTTTAGCGACATGCAGCAGGTCTTCAAACATAAGCTCATTTCTTCCACTCCTACCTATGAATCTCGAGTGCAATCGGTATTAGATGCGCCAGAAACCCATGATGACCAGTGTGGGCTGAGTTGGCTTAAAAAAATTACAGCGGCAAACGAGGCTGCACAAAAAAGTGCGTTAGATAAGATTGACCCTGAAGCCTTAAACTTAGCCATAGTAGAACTACAAAAGGCAAGTATTATTCATGTACAAGGGGTAAGACGTGCGTTCCCCATTGCGAGTTACTTCAGCTATGTACTTGGAAATTTAGGTTATCGAGCACACCTTCTCGACAGTGTGGGGCAAATGGACAGAGCCCAATGTGGATTAATGACAAAAGACGACGCGTTATTTGCTATTAGTTTCGCACCTTATGCCCCTGAAACAATCGAAACGGTCACTCAAGCCAAATCAAAAGGCGTAAAAATAATTGCCTTAACCGATAGTGTATTGAGCCCTATGGTAGAACTTGCTGATGTATGCATAAAAGTTAAAGAAGCGGAGATCCACTCATTTCGTTCGCTTAATAGCAGCTTTAATATTATTCAAGCATTAATGCTTGGTCTTATTCACCACCCATCTCAAACCTGATAGGAATTGGCATGTCTCATTTACATATACGCCCTAAAGAAGCAGGCGCAGACAAACGTATTATTAATATAACCCCAGAATCGGCGAACTGGCAGTTTGTTGGTTTTGAGGTGGTGATGCTTGAAGCTGATGATACCCTGGTGGTCAACACCCAAAATACTGAGCTTTGTGCAGTGATTATCTCTGGAGTCGCAGACGTTACGACACAAGAGCAATTGTTTAGTAATATCGGCCATAGAGCTTCAGCATTTGATGGTATAGCCCCTTACGCCGTTTATGCTCCACCAAAACAGGAATTGACGATAAATGCGCTAACCTCATTAGAGGTAGCCCTTTGCCGTGCCCCCGCAAAGGGCCTTTACCCTGTAAAGCTTATTACGCCTCAAGATTGTGTCACGATGACAAGGGGAAGTGGCACTAATTTACGTCACATTCGCAATATAATGATGGACAATGTAGATGCAGAACGTTTACTGATCACTGAAGTCATCACCCCCAGTGGTCATTGGTCAAGCTATCCACCTCATAAACATGACACCGACGCAATACCACAAGAGAGTGCATTAGAAGAAACGTATTATCACAAGCTTAACCCTAAACAAGGCTTTGCTTTTCAACGGGTTTATACCGACGATAGAAGCATTGATGAAACCATTAGTGTAGAGCATAACAGCGTAGTTACCGTTCCTAAAGGGTATCACCCAGTCGGAACTCCGCATGGATACGAGCTGTATTATCTAAACGTAATGGCGGGCCCAAAAAGAGAATGGATCTTTCATAATGATCCCGATCACGCTTGGATTGTTAACCAGTAAACAAAGTGGTTGATTCTCGAATAACAAGGTCACAATGAAAGGTCTCATTGCTGTCGCTGATATTCACACTACTATTAGCGCCAGCATGCTTGTGCTTTAAACGGCCAATTAAAAACGTAGCTGCGCGATACCCAATGCTGGTTAGTGGGTGGCGCATAGTAGTAATATTAGGCCATACTTTTGTTACGATGGGCGTATCATCGATACTGGCTATTGAAAGCTGCTTAGGTACGCTAATCCCGCGACTTTGCGCTGTATACAATACACCAACGGCCATCTCGTCATTCGATGCAAATATTGCCGATGGTGGAGTGTTTCTGTTGAGTAACACGGAAGCGGCATCTACCCCTGACTGATACGTGTAGTAGCCCTGGACAATAAGTGACTCATCCACTTTTAAGTTTGCGTCTGCGAACGCCATTCTATAGCCTTGCTCACAACGCTGGCTGGTGTACTGGTCTGGATGGCCTAAAATAAAGCCTATATCGCGATGCTTTAAGTGCAACAGGTAACTTGTCATATCGTAGGCCGCTTTTACAGCGTCCATATCAACAAAATCCCCTCGCGTTTTGTCTTTAGCTCCTATTTGAACGTAACTGATATTTTTGCGATCTAACATATCCAATAATTCAGGTTTATCGCTCAAGGGAGGAGCTAGAATAAGACCATCTGCCAAGGTATTATCAATAAATGATTCTATCTCTTCAACCAGTGTGGGAGAGCGATAGCTGCAGTCATATAAAAACACCCCCATTTGCTCTTCTCTACAGCCTTTCATAATTCCCTTCTGTAAGTTCATTATGTAGCCAGGACTGGGGTTATCTGCTAGCAACGCGATAAAAAACGAACGGTTCTTAGCTAAGGCCATTCCTAATGGATTACGTTTGAAGCCGAGATGGTCAATAGCCTCCTGCACTTTTTGACGCATTTCATCTTTAACGTTCGCTTCTTTATTAATAACGCGAGACACCGTTTTTTTTGAAACTCCAGCATGTAGAGCTACATCCTTTATAGTAACCGAACGCATAAGTTTTAAGTTATATTCCTATTTTAATTTCGAGCTATATCGCTAAAGCCTAAACATTAACGACAATGACGTTTCGATTGAGAGCTATTTACTCTTACGATTAAACGAAAATGAAAGTAGCGCTGATAAGCATTGTTACCTTACCTTCAATTTTACACAAGGCTAAAGTGTGCACCTCGACTATATTTCATTGTCCCCTCACGAAACACCGATGACAGTTCACTTTACCTTTGCGCCAACCGTGTTTTACGTACCTATCTAACTGGCCACACCATATTGGAATAACACAGCGTTTGTAAGACGCAAAGCAGAACCTACTGGCACCGCCTTATTATTGCACTATATTTGACACCGGTGTCAAATATCTTTATAACACACACTTATCGTTAAATTTACTGTTTACTGACTTTCCTACTTTTTCAAAGTGAAAGCCAATGAACCAATAAATAAAAGTTTTGGAGACTCTATGGCCAGCACGTTAACTATGCACCCTGACCGCCTCTTTTCATCGAATAAGATTGAGCGAGATATCGCAAGAAATCTATACCAACACGTTGAAAAATTGCCAATAGTTAGCCCTCATGGACACACTGATCCTGCTTGGTTTGCTGAGAACAAAAACTTTTCAAACCCTACTGAATTACTCATTCACCCCGACCATTATGTGTTTAGAATGCTGTATAGCCAGGGGGTGGATTTAGACCATTTGGGCATTCCTAGAAAAGATGGCAGCCATGCCAACGCCGACCCCGAAAAAGCTTGGCAGATTTTCGCCGATCACTATCACCTATTTCAAGGCACGCCTTCACGGATATGGTTAGACTATGTATTTGTGAATACTTTCAATATTACCGAAAAACTAAACAGTAGCACAGCTTCGCACTACTATCAGGTCATTAACGATGCCCTTCAAACCGAAGCTTTCAAGCCAAGAAGCTTATTCGATCGTTATAATATTGAAGTCATTGCCACAACAGAATGTGCGACTGATAACCTTAAACACCACCAGAAAATAAAAAACAGTGATTGGTCAGGCAAGGTTATTACCGCTTTTAGACCCGATGCAGTGGTAGATCCTGAGCATGAAAAATTCAATGCCAAATTAGTTCAGCTCAGCGAATTAACTAATTTAGATTGTCAAGAGTATTCACAGTATTTGGATGCACTTCGCCAACGCCGTCTATTTTTCAAGGAGATGGGCGCTACATCAACGGATCATGGTCACCCAACTGCTGCAACAGCCAATCTAAGCGATGAACAAGCAAGCGTACTATTTCAAAAAGTACAAGACACCCCAACCGCTGACGATGCCGAGCTTTTCCGCGCCCACATGTTAGTGAAAATGGCAGAGATGTCATTGGATGACGGACTCGTTATGCAGATACATCCTGGCTCTCATCGAAATCATAACCAGCAACTCTTTGCACACTATGGGAGAGATAAAGGCGCGGACATTCCAGCCAACACAGAGTATGTAAATGCGTTAAAACCACTTCTTAGCAAATTCGGTAACAACACTGATCTGAGTATCATTCTGTTTACTCTTGATGAAACAGTGTACAGCCGTGAGTTAGCACCATTAGCTGGCCACTACCCAAGTTTAAAGCTGGGCCCGGCATGGTGGTTCCATGATAGTCCAGAAGGTATGATGCGCTTTAGGCGCTCAGTAACCGAAACGGCGGGGTTTTATAACACGGTAGGCTTTAACGACGACACCCGTGCGTTTTTGTCTATTCCAGCAAGACATGATGTTGCGCGACGCATGGACTGCACCTATTTAGCTGAATTGGTTGCACGACACATGTTAGATGAATCAGAAGCCGTGACATTGGCCAAAGATTTAGCCTACAACCTAGCGAAGGAAGCATACAAACTGTGAGGGAAACAATGGCTACGAACAGACTTAACGACGCACTACTCACCACGCTAGATATAGATAACTATCGTAGTAAAAATGCCCCGATTAGTATTGTGCATTTAGGTATTGGTGCCTTCCATCGCGCGCACCAAGCCTGGTATACCGACAATGTTAACCTAACGAACAAGAGCGCTCCATGGTATATCGCGGGGGTATCTTTGCGTAGCGCCAGTGTCCGCGAACAACTTGCCCCACAAGATGGGCTTTATCACGTTATTGAGTCGGACAAAAACGGAAAATCTGCAACGCTTATACAAGCTGTAAAGCAACTACTTGTCGCCCCAGAAAACCCTGAAGCTGTACTTACTTTAATGACGAAGCCTGACACTAAAATTGTCTCGTTAACCGTAACAGAGAAAGGATATTGCCACGACCCCGCGACCAATAAACTAGACTTCAGCAATCCAAGTATTGTGCATGATTTAGAAAACCTAGATAAGCCTAAATCGGCAATAGGCTTTATTGCATCAAGCTTGCAGAAAAGATTCACTTCTCATGGACAAGGGCTCACAGTGTTGTGCTGCGATAACTTACCGCAAAATGGGACAACGTTAAAAGGTTTAATTTGCGAATTTGCTGAACAACTGGATCCCAATTTAGTGGCATGGATAAAGCTTCATGTTTCGTTTCCAAATAGCATGGTAGATAGAATTGTGCCTGCTACTACCCCCCAGGATATTGAAGACTTTCAGCAAGACGGTATCCAGGATTTGGGCCTAGTGAAATCAGAACGGTTTAGCCAATGGGTGATTGAAGATAACTTTGTGGCCGGTCGACCAGCGTGGGAAGACGTTGGTGTTACCCTTGTTGAAGATGTGGAACCTTTTGAAAACGCTAAGTTGAGATTACTTAACGGTGCTCATTCTGCTTTAGCATACATTGGCTTCCTTAGCGGTTATCAGTACGTGCATGAAGTCATGGCCGATGAGTATTTAACAAAGTACTTAAAGCATGTGATGCACAATGAGATCATGCCTACATTATCCGCCCCACCCGGCTTAGATTTAACGCAGTACATCAATGATCTCTTGGAAAGATTTCGCAACCCCGTGCTACATCACAGTACGTATCAAATCGCGATGGATGGCTCACAAAAACTGCCTCAACGCCTTCTTAATACCGTTATTGATAGGATTGCAAGCCAGGAGTCAATTGAAGGCTTGAGCTTTGCGATAGCAAGTTGGCTGCGCTATACCATGGCATTTGATCAAAAAGGCGACACCATTGAAGTACAAGATCCTTTAGCCGACACGCTGCTAATTATTCGCCAACAACATTGGGATCATATTGATGAATTAATTCGCCAATATCTTGATGTCAGTAGCGTGTTCCCAGCAAGCCTATCGCAATCCGATATTTTCAGTCAGCGCGTCACGTATTGGTTAAGTTATATTTTGGCGAATGGCGTGCAAACCGCACTACAAAGCCTGCTACTGGAAGTACAAGATTACAGTATCAAACCGTTAGGAGCGCTATCATGATTAATGTTACCGTTTGGAACGAATGTCGGCATGAAAAAGAAGATGAAGACGTTCAAGAAGTATACCCAGAAACCATTGGTGGCTGTATTGTTGACGCGCTTAAACCCTTTGGTTTTAATTTAACGTTGTCCACGTTAGATGATCCTCATCAAGGTTGGCCTGATGAGCTGATCGAAAAAACTGACGTGGCCATTTGGTGGGGCCACCGGTATCACGATGAGCTCGATGACGCCATTATTGATAAACTACAAGCCCGTGTGCTCGCCGGAATGGGGTTAATTGTTTTGCACAGTGGTCACCACAGCAAGATATTCAAACGCTTAATGGGAACAAGTTGTAACTTGAGTTGGCGAGAAGCCGATGGCGGAGAACGTGAACGGGTTTGGTGTTTGAAGCCCTCTCACCCAATCGCCTTTAATATTCCACCTCAAGTGGAGCTACCGCAATCGGAAATGTACGGTGAGCCTTTTGATATTCCTGAGCCCGATGAATTGGTTTTCACCTCATGGTATCAAGGGGGTGAGATACTAAGAAGTGGCTGCACATTTCAACGTGGAAGAGGGCGTATATTCTTTTTCTCGCCAGGCCATGAAACGTTCCCCATTTACCGAAATCCAACCATTATTCAGATTTTAGCCAATGCGGTCGCTTGGGCACAGCAACCCCACGAAAGTGGCTGGACAATGCAAAATTGGGGGCGCCCAGTTCCGTTAGAAACAGGAGCCCCGAAGCAAACTTACTTCAAGAAGCCACGTAAATTAATGATTGCCGAAAAAACCGAAAAGAAAAATAGCCAGCGCTAACGCTGGCTTATACCTTATTAGATTAATCAACAGTAACCATTGCACCTTGCTGGGATGCAGAAAGCTTGATTGCATCCCACAGCTTTGCCATTGCTAAACCTTGGCGCACATCTGAAGGGTTATCAATTTCACCCGTTATGGTTTGCTGGAAAACGTTCATTAGGTTATTCGCAGATTCCTGCTCCTTTCTAACCACTTTGCCATCACTGTCCTCTATTTCCATCCAGCGTCCCCATGCGCAAACTCTCACCACGTATTCGGTAAAGTAACATTCAATGCGTGAAGTACAACGAATGCTGTTACCGCAGGCATGCAAATTGAACAAAGTCCCATTTTCAAGTTCACCGCTTACCGTGGTAACAATGTCTACCGGATAATCAAGATTGCGCATACTTGCCGTTACGTTGGTTAGCGGGCTATTGGCTAACATTGAGACGGTATTCATCATATGCGCGCCAGTGTCAAACATAAAGCCCCCTCCTGAAACAGCAGGAATTTGCTTCCAATGGCCAGCGTATGTGGTGGCCCAGTTTTCCCATATAGACGCTGTAATACTCACCAACTCTCCATATGTATTAGCCAAAATATCTTGTTTTAGCTGTTGTACTAGAGGCGAAAGCCCGCCTTGATAAGCAACCACTAAGGCTTTACCTGAAGACTCTTGTGCCGCGATGAGTCGATTCGCTTCATCTACGCTGGTTACCATTGGTTTTTCCAATAACACATCCAGACCAAGTGTAAGCGCCATCTCAGCTTGTTCAGCATGACTAGCATGGGGAGTGCAAATATAAACAGCATCTAGATTGTCACTCTGACTTTGTAACAAGGTCTCCCAACTTGAGAAGCACGCAGGCTGAGGTTGGCCTTGCTGATCGGCGATACTTTTGACCAACGTCATGGCATCTTCGTTTGGATCCATTACTGCATCTATTGACACATCAGAACGTGAAATCCACGTTTCAATGTACTGAGAGGCTTTTTTACCACAACCAATTACCGCTAACTTAAGCGCCATCTATTATCTCCTTGAATTTCTCATCACCAAGCTAGCCGTTATTGGCTAATGCGTTATAACCTTACCGGATTTAACGTGTTGGCTTTCGGTTAAATTTAACAAACTTTGTTATATTAAATTTTATCTTGACACCGGTGTCAATATTCGTGATATTAAAAATGTAAATTATATGTAATGCAGGCAAATAATATTGTTATGATTTTGACGAACAATGTAATTAAATTAGCACTCTTTATTCTCAATTCAGGGGTTACGCGCGATGAAAAGTAGTTTTGCACATCGTGTCGCTATTATTGTTTTTAGTTGTTTTATGTGCGATTGCGCAATAGTTCAAGCTTCACAAAAAAGTCATCCCACCAAACCAACTCTCGTAATTGCCGAACATAGATCAGCCAGGCTAAACGCGCTCTATCAGTTAAAAGAGGGACTTGAAGCGCGCCTAGAAATCAACTTGAAAATTGTAGAATATCCAGCTCCAGCACAAGATTATTTCACCAAACTCGTTACTGAGCTACGAGCAGGAAACGCCCCAGACATTTTTTCTATCCCCCGCGATGTGCAACTAGACGATTTAGCCGCAGCTGGATATTTAGCCGATTTAACGACGGCGATGCACAACTGGGATGGCTATTCACAATTACCCAAGCTGGTCAGTTCGCTGGCAAAAGGGAGTTTCGACAATCGCACCTATGCCGTGCCTTCCATTGTAGCGATTGAACAACTTTATTATCGTCATGATTTACTTGAGGCAGCCGGTATAGACACTACCCAACCGAAAAGCTGGCAAGAATTACTTCACCGCGCGCGTACGATTAAACAGGTAACCGGTCAATTCCCTCTATTGTTTCCAGCAGGTTTAACGTGGGGAATGGGTTCCTATACCGAAGGGCTACGCTACCTGTTGGCTGGCTTTTCAGATTACCGCTTGATAAACCAACAGGGGCAATACCAACTTAACGACAACGCTGTCCTTGAGGCCTTTAGTTTCTATCAAACGCTGGTACAAGAAGCACTGCTTCCCGTGACTCCGCTGCTCAACCCAGAACCTTGGGTTATTCCCAAGTACGAAATGTTTCCCAAAGGGGAGCTTATGATCACAACCTGTGGTACTTGGTGCCGGGTTTTCGATTGGGGAGCCAGTAGTCGTAATCCTATTAAGAACGTGGAACAGGCAGTAGGCAATTGGAAAATACCCACAGCCGATGGCTCGCCACCTTTCGTGCTGGCATCTATGGTTTATGCTTGGGCCGTTAATGCAAAAAGCCGCCAGCTCGACATGGCAACAGAGCTAGCGCTTGCGCTAGGGTCGGTTGATGTAGCGCTCACCTACGCGAGAAACTTAGGTAATGTTCCCGCCCGCATGGATGCACGAGATCACGCAGATTTTCATCAGCTAGGTGCTTTAATGGAAGCACATGCTCAACTACCAGAGGCCCGCGCTTTGCGCTCCACCGTTGGAGCGAATGCAGTAATGGCTGGGGTAGCAAGGTCAACAGAAGCAGTTTTAATTGGTCGAGAAGATGCAAAAGGAGCGCAACAATTATTGAAAGCGTACGTGGCAAGTGTGTTGGGTGACAACGCGGTAAGTGAGGATTAGGTATGGCAATGAGTTTCGAATCAAAAAGGCAATTGGGCTATCGCATTATGATGGCTCCCGCGCTACTCCTAATGGGTGCATTTATTGTTTTTCCTGCTTTTTACGCGTTTTCGTTAAGCTTAACCAATGATGCACTTCTTGGCTTTGCAGCAAAAGAGTCATCGTTTGTGGGGCTTCGAAATTTCAGCCGCTTATTTAGCGACCCACTATTTTGGAACTCGCTCAAAGTTACACTTATCTTTGTAATAGGTTCTGCGGTTATTGGGCAATTTGTATTGGGCTTTGCGTCGGCCATCTGTCTTCAGCGCCCTGTAAAATACAAATCTATTTTTAATGCCATCATATGCCTACCTAATGCGGTGCCAGAAATGGTCGTAGGCTTTTTATGGATATCTATGTTTGCCAGTGGTGAATATGGCACGTTAAACCGTATCGTAACTTCTTTTGGCATTGAGCCGCAGCAGTGGCTTTATAGCTTTCCTTTGTTTTCAATTATTATCGTGAACACATGGCGAGGTATAGCCTTTTCGATGATCTTGTTAACCTCAGGTTTGGCATCTATTCCTAAAGATATTTACGAAGCGGCCAAAGTGGATGGCGCCTCAGACAGACAAATTTTCACCCGTATTACGTTACCGCTTATGATGCCGACCATATTTCTCTACATGTTTATCTCTACGGTAACCACTTTTGCAATATTCGGGCTTGTCTACACCCTCAGCCGAGGGGGACCTGCAAATAGCACCGAAATATTGGGTATCTATATTTACAATCAGTCATTCACTTCTTTTCAACTAGGCTATGGCGCAGCGGTAGCCGTGGTGAGTTTGGTGGTATCTATGATTCTAGGTGCAGTCTACGTGCGCGCATTGAAGGTAGAAGTATAGTATGAAAACTGGAGTGACTATTATGACTCACACACACAGCCTGCCAGAGAGTGCTTCAAATCGAAAAGCCTACATGACACTTATCATGATTTCGTTTTTCTGTTTAATTCCTTTCTTTTGGGTGTTACTTGCCGCTTTCGACCCGAATGCAACGCAATTTCTCGCGATCCCTAAGGACGTTACCGTCGCCCATTTTTGGAACCTGTTTGCTAATGAAAGTGGCCTGCGCTGGATTGTTAACTCGGTGCTGATTGTTGGGTTGGCCACGCTACTTACCTTAATATTCGCCGGCTTTGGTGGCTATGCGTTATCTCGAACAAAAGCCTGGTGGAAACGCCCTTTGCTATACGCCATTATTCTCGTTCGAATAGTGCCACCTCCGGCGCTCATCGTTCCTGTTTACAAGGTTATGCTAGCGTTAAATGACATGGTAAACAGCGTTATTATCTCGATTACCGATAACGTTGAACACCAGTTAGTATTGAGTCGAATTTTTTCTTTTGTTGATGGCTATCTAGGACTGATACTCATCCATACAGCCATGCAGCTGCCACTGGCTATTTGGATAATGAAAACATTTTTTGACGCTATCCCTAAAGATTACGAAGAAGCCGCTGCACTTGATGGTGCCAGCCAAATTCAGACGGTACGTCATGTACTTATCCCACTTGCACTCCCAGGATTCGCCGCCGCTGGCTTATTTGCATTTATTAATGCATGGGGAGATTTTCTGATGCCATTAATGTTTACGTCTTCTCCAGAACTGCAAACGTTACCACTGGGTATGTTTAGAGCCTTTCTGCGGGTTGATGCCATTGATTATGGCTTTCTTACCGCCCTTGCGGTTATTTACACACTCCCCGCTGTTATTGCATTTTCGTTTGCCAGAAAGTTTCTAACACAAACTTTTTCTGGCGGTGTAAAAGGATAGAAAGGTTACCAACATGTCACAAATTGAATTGATCAATATAAAAAAGCAATTTGAAAATACTGAAATTGTAAAAGGTGTGGATATTCACATTGAGAAAGGTGAATTCGCGGTCATTGTAGGCCCCAGCGGGTGTGGCAAGTCTACCCTACTGCGGATGATTGCTGGCCTTGAAGATATCTCTAGCGGAGAATTAAAAATTGGGGGACAGGTTGTTAACCATGTATCACCTGATAAACGCGGTATCGCCATGGTATTTCAATCTTATGCCCTATACCCACACATGACGGTAGCAGAAAATATTGGGTTTGCCCTTAGTCTTCAAAAAGTGGACAAGCAGGAAATTAAACAACGCGTGAAAGAAGCGGCAGAAATGCTAGAACTTACTGCGCTACTTAAACGCAAACCGGCTGAACTCTCTGGTGGTCAACGACAAAGGGTTGCCATCGGCCGTGCAATTGTAAAACGCCCGCAACTCATATTGTTTGATGAACCGTTATCTAACCTAGATGCCAAGCTTAGAGTTCAAATGCGCGCTGAACTTATGCGATTACATAGGGAATTCGGATCAACGGTGATTTACGTTACACATGACCAAGTAGAAGCCATGACTATGGCACAAAAAATCATTGTGTTGAATCAAGGAAAAGTAGCCCAAGTCGGTAAACCTATGGCTCTGTACCAGCAGCCTGACAATCAATTTGTGGCACAATTTATCGGCATTCCCAAGATGAACTTGCTACCGGGGGCAATAAAAGATAATCGCTTCTTGGGAGAGTGTAATCAAGATGTCTCCTTAACCCAAACTTATCACAATGCCACTCTGGTGAATTTAGGTATTCGACCAGAGCATGTCAATATTGATCATCAGGGGAACGAATGGAACGTTATTCTAGTGGAACGTTTAGGCGTAGAAACATTCATCCATGTTGAAGCAAATAACGCACAACAAGTGGTTGTGAGGCTAGAAGGAAATACCGACGTTGCAGAAGGTCAAAGGGTTGGATTGATAATAAATCCCGATGTATGCTTTTTGTTTGACGAGAACGGCGAGCGAATACACCCCAAGCTAGACGTTTTAAATGTTGTACAAAACTCAGCGTAAATGGTTCTACCTAGTAACACAATATCAGGCCTTAGTGCGACGCTAAGGCCACTTCATGTGAAGAGTTAACATAACGCTCAATTACCCAGACTTTTCAAACCGCCCCACCCCTACTTTTAATGGCCTGCCCCCGGTATCATCAACCCTAAAAAAGTAGCTAACCCGTACAAAAAATTAACGAAAAATAAGCCACAAAGACGAATAAATACACACAAAGAGCCGAAATTTCAGACAACAAAGAAAAAATGGCTTAAAAAAAACACAAAAGTTAACAATAGAATAAAAAATGGTGAAAATTTTGATTATTTGTTGACACCGGTGTCATTAATCCTATAAATTCATGTTAGTTAATTGTTAATCAGGGGACAACCATGAATAAAAAAGTAAAAACCGCAATAGCTTTGGGTGTAATTACTGCCCTATCCACAACATATGCTATACCTGTCATCGCCCAAGAATCGGCTGATGACACGCTAGAAATAATTGAAGTAAAAGGATTTCGTGGCGCAGTAATAAAAGCCAAGGACTTAAAACGCGAATCATTAGTTGCACAAGATTCAATTGTTGCAGAAGACATCGCTGATTTTCCCGACTTAAACCTAGCTGATTCATTACAGCGTGTTCCCGGGATAGCAATTACCCGTGAAGGTGGAGAAGGACGACAAATATCACTTCGCGGAATGGGCCCTCAATTCACGCGGGTTGAAGTTAACGGTATGGAAGCCTTAGGTTCGTCTTCATCTCCTATGGACAGCCGGGGCGCCGTTACCCGCTCAAGGGCTTTTGACTTTAACATTTTCGCATCTGAATTATTTAACCAAATTGATGTTAAGAAATCGTATTCTGCCGAAATCGAAGAAGGCGGTATCGGTGGTACTGTTAATTTGAAAACGGCCAAGCCTTTTGACTTCAGCGGCCCTAAAGGGGTGGTTGGTGTACAAGGTGGCACAAATACTAACACTGACAATTTTGACAATCGCTTTGTAGGCATGGTGTCTAATACGTGGGATAAGTTTGGCGCACTGGCCTCTGTTGCTTATAGCACAAGGAAGTCTAGCGAGCACGGCTACAACACTTATAGATGGCGTAAAAAAAGCACTTCAGACTATAGTGATAGCATCGACTCAGGCACTGCTGCATTGCTTGAAAGCGGCGATTTATGGTTTTCTAGAGGTAACCGCTACTCTGTCTGGAATAACGAACAAGAACGCTTAGGTATTACTGCCTCTTTGCAGTACCGTCCATCAGATGACGTAGACTTAAGCCTAGACTTCATGCGAGGCGAACTGAACAATACCTTAGATGAGCACCATATATCTACTGGCGGCTCAAGTAGTACCGCATTAGGTCGCGTGGAAGAGCTTGAATATATTGATAATAACGGTGATAAAGAAGTGGTATTCGCCCGTTATTCTGATACCACTGTACGAACAGAGTCGCGTGAAGATTATAATGAGTCAATCTTTACTCAGGTTACGTTCAATGCAGATTGGGTCATTTCAGATGCATTATCGGTAGAAGCACAAATAGGCACAAGTTCCTCTGAATACAATCAACCTAAGGTTAATAAAGCTAACCTTATGCGCGAAGGAAGCGGCATCACCACAGATTTCACCCAAGACCGTTTTTATGGCGTAAATACCTATGATTTCGATCCTACATCGACTGACGGTTGGTTAGTTAAAGACTTGTACTTCCAAGAAGACTACATGAATACCGACTACGATAATGCCAAAGTTGATTTTAGGTACTTAGTTGGTGATTCTGGCACAATCAGTTTTGGCGCAAACTATAAAAAATTCACTAACTCCGGTGAACGCAGACGTGATTCAGGCTATGTGCAAAGCAAAGATACTCCACTTAATACTGGCGTAAATACCATTTCTTCTGATATCACTGAAGTCTATTCTGATCACCCAGATCAAAGTTGGTTACAACTAGACATGGATGCAGTTAAAGCGTTTTACGGCTTATCTGATCTCTCGTTAGGAGACGATACTGTTGTAGAGACCTATGCCTTCGAAGTGCAAGAAGAAACCCAAGCACTCTACGGCTTATATAGCTGGGATAGCATACTGGGTGATTCGACCTTTAGAGGAAGTATAGGCTTGCGCTACTACAACACAGAACTGACTTCTAGCGGTGTTTCTAATGGTGAAGACATTACCATGGTTCGCGACTACTCAGGCGTACTGCCTACCCTGAATGTGGTGTATGAGGTAAGCGAAGATGTACTGCTGCGCTTTAGTGCAAGTAAAAATCTAACTCGTCCCTCTTTAGGCGCGCTTTCGGTCTCAGCAAGTGTTTCGCAAGCTACCTTGGCAGAAGGTGACATTGGTTCAGTATCAATAGGTAACCCTGATTTAGAACCGTATTCATCAGTCAACATTGATACCTCTATTGAATCTTATTTTGAAGGCGTTGGTTACCTTTCTGCTGCGGTATTCTTCAAAGATATTGAAGATTTTATAGTCACGGAAACAGCAGCTGAAACCAAAACCCTTGCAGAATTGTCGTTGCCTGAATCTTTGTTGCCAAACGGAGGCACTTCGGACACTCAATTTAATGTAACCACACCGCAGAATGCCGACGCATCCACTATTAAAGGTTTTGAGTTATCTTTCCAACGTGATTTCGATTTCTTGCCCGAACCTTTCCACAATATGGGGATGATTGCTAACTACACTTGGGCAGATGGCACAAGTAAGTACCGCAATGTACAAGGTAGCGGGGAAGATCAAGTTAAGGCATTCCAAGGGCTATCAAAAAGTAGCTACAACCTAACTGTCTATTATGAAACAGATACATGGGGCGCTCGCATTGCTGCAGCCTACCGTGACCGTTACATTAGTAGCGTTGAGTCTGGCCTTGGCGACGAAGACGAACGTGGATTCCATGAAACCACTTATGTCGATTTCTCGGCTTTCTATCAGCTCAGTGAAGCACTTAAGCTGAACATTGAAGGTATTAACTTAACCAATCAACAAGAAGTTCAGTATAGTGACTCCAGTGATCGTCAATACAACACCACGACGAGCGGAAGAACCTATATGGCAGGTGTAACTTATAAGTTTTAATCCGTTACTTATTGTCAAAGGCGCCTGAATTTTCTGGCGCCTTTTTTATTACTACATATATTGTAACGTTGACGTTTTTAATTTGGTCATAATTTTAGGAGCCTGTAATGCGCTACCCAGCATTGTACTCAGTGATTTTATCTTTCCCGCTTTTAGCGTCATGCAAAAGTACTGTTGACCAGCCCCAAAGTAATATCCCGCCGAGCTCCACACAGCAGGCAACAACACCAGAGTGGCTAGCAGGTGATCACCATATCCATGGTAAATATAGTGCTAGATGGGATTGGAGTACCACCCCACCTACGCCTATTTTACGAGGAGATGCACAGTACGCCACCGCCATTTACGCGCAAATGGCAAAACATCACAATCTTAGTTGGATGGTTACCACAGATCATGGTGGCCCTGCTCATAGTAAGGTAAATTTACATCAAGCCTATCCAGAGCTTGTTGCATCGCGCAAGGCCACACCAGAAGTACTGCAGTTTTACGGAATGGAATTTGACACACCAGGAGCACGCCACTGTAGTTTAATCATTCCACATACTGCGAATGAAGCTGAACAACTTTTTCGTATAGAAAAAAACTTTAATCGACGTGAGGTTGAACCCAATTCCGTCCCCAGAGACACCAATGCCTTTATGTTAAAAGCGCTAAAGTCCATGCAAGCCGAGAAAGATAAACCGCTTTTAATTGTAAACCACCCTGCTCGTTTAGCAGACAAGCTTGCTAGCTTCAAAAAGGTCACCCCCGAGAAACTAAAAGGTTGGCAAGATGCCGCACCTGATGTAGTGATAGGGATGGAGGGTGCGCCAGGACACCAGGCCAACGCGCTGAACCCTGATGGCTCAATAAAGAAATCTGGAAAACGTGGCGGCTACGATCATTTCCCTACTATGGGTGGCTTCGATCAGATGACCGCTATTGTAGGTGGTGTATGGGATCGTATGCTCAGTGAAGGTAGGCGTTGGTGGATAACCGCAGCATCCGATAGCCATATGCATTACACAGAAGGGCGAACAGACTTTTGGCCGGGTGAATATTCAAAAACCTATGTTTTTGCTAACAAACAATACGCCGATATTATGCAAGCACTGCGCGACGGTAAAATATTTGTTACCACTGGCGATCTAATAGATTCATTGTCTGTTGAAGTGAAAAGTAACGCCAATATGACTGCCAATATAGGTGAGACAATCGCCATTGCGTCGGGTGGCGATGCCACAGTGAGAATACGATTTCATGACCCTGACAATCACAATTTTGGCCGTCAGAACCCAAAGGTCGAACGTGTGGATGTGATTATTGGAAACGTAACGAGTGGCGATGAACCTGATGTAGCGCCAGTGGTTCATCGTTTTACACCCGATAAGTGGAGGGTAGATGGACAATATGGGGTTATCGAAATGTCACTTAACGATATTCAACAAGGGCATTACATTCGTGTTAGAGGCACCAACAATGCAGATGAACTTGAACCTGAAATAGACCCGCCAGGTGAAGATCCTTGGTCTGACTTATGGTTTT
Source organism: Alteromonas lipotrueae (assembly GCF_019249215.1). Classification (GTDB taxonomy): domain Bacteria; phylum Pseudomonadota; class Gammaproteobacteria; order Enterobacterales; family Alteromonadaceae; genus Alteromonas; species Alteromonas lipotrueae. The sequence continues at coordinate 80,798 of NZ_JAESDI010000010.1, read as the reverse complement.
ACAGTAACCCTGTATTTATTACTTTAAATTAGCCCTATCGGCCTGCCAACATACTCACTATCGTATGTTGGCAGAGCCACTTATTATTTTTGCATGGTCGACAACGAAGGGGGTAACTTACCCTTTCCCCAGTCAGATGGCTTAGATGCCATTTTTAATTTCAGCTCTCCTCCTTTTATTACATCTTCATGCGCTATCCAAGTGTTATTAAATGGTTTGCCGTTCAAGCTGGCAGAAACAATGTACCGATTCTTTTTACTAAGCTTATCGGCGACCACTTTAAAGGTGTTCCCCCCTTCAATATGCAAGGTAGCCGACTTCACTTGTGGCGTGTTAATCAAATAATATGGCTGTCCCGCATTGGGAAATAGGCCAATCATGTGAAAGGCCAGCCAAGATGACATGGCGCCCGAGTCGTCGTTACCCGGCAAACCGTCTCGCGCGCTGGTGTAATGTTCTTGGATGATTTTATTAATTCTGTCAGAGCTTAAATGTGGCTTCCCTAACCAATGATAAAGCGTTGGTGTTAAAAACGAAGGTTCATTGGCTACATTGTAATAGTTGTGTTCAAAGAATGTGTTTAAGCGAGCTTCAAATGCATCGCTACCGCCACTCTTCTCTATCACTTGTGCAATATCATGAGGTACATAGAATGAGTATTCCCATGAACTAGCTTCGTAGAAAAAACCACACCACCAGCACACACAATTTGGCCAGTCTTGCGCAAGCGGCGTGTACTCAATGTTCTGCGCTATACCATCTTTGATAGTACAAGGAACTTCATCTACCCACTTTCCATCAGCATCTTTGGGCATAATGAAACCACGAGCGCCGTCGTGCTCGGTATCACGCCATAAGTTTTGCCAATTATTTGATTGATCAATAAACCGGTAATATTCCCCCATGCGATGCAAACCTTTTGCAACGGTGGCTAACGCAAAGTCGTTGTATGCGTATTCTAGGGTGCGATTTCCCGCGCGCACGTAATCGGTGGATACATAACCTAAATGGTTGTAATCCTCTAAGCCCCCTCGCCCTTCTTTCTCGCTATTTCCACCAGGAGAAACTGTGGCATTTTTTATCATCGCTTTAAGGGCTTGGTGGTAATTAACGCCGCTTAAATTTTTAGCGTAAGCATCTGCAATGACCACATCAGCATTTGAACCGCCTTGAGTGCGACCATTTGTATTACCGCTGCGCCCTTCAGGTAGATAACCATCGTAGCGATAGATATTTAACATGCCATTGATAATGTCAGCTTGGCGCTCTGGAGCAATTAAGGTGATGAGAGGTGAAGATGTACGAAAGGTATCCCAAATGGCGTAGAAGTCGTCATAGTAAGGTCTTGCCGTCCAAAGCGGGTTTTCACCGGAACGATCTACCGGCATCAACATCGTATGATATAACCCTGTATAGAACATGACGCGCTGTTCTCGGCTTGCTGATTTATCTAATTCGATTTGCGCAATTAACCGTTCCCACTTTTGTTCACTTTGCTCTCGTACCAGATTAAAGTTCCAATGCGGTATTTGATCTCGAAGGTTCTCAGCTGCCTTGGCTTCGCTAATAAATGAAATGCCTATTTTCAGCTTAACTGTTTTACTTTTATGGTCGCTAAACTGGCAAACTACGCCCGTTTTATCACCCGAGTCATATTGACTCTTTATAGACGGATAAAGGGTGTCACCCTTGAACGTGCTAAAACTATCACAGGGTTGATTAAGCTGGGCATGATAATACACCGTGTATGCATTACCATTATTCCAACCGCCGCGAATTCGACTATAGCCTCGAATTTCAGTTGGCGAAATGACTTCTACCTGAGAACCAACAAATTGCTGTGCTTCCCTTGCATCAGGAACGGCTTTTTCACCTAGAAAAAATCCACCGTCTATTTTAATCGCATTGTTGCGATTATCACGAAACGTATATTGATGAAATGCGGCTCTATCGGCGGTGGCTAGCTCTGCTTTTATTCCCCACTTAACCAAATCAGTCGCATAGTAACCTACGCTGGTATGCTCATTGGCACGCAAACTCGTTTGCGCAACCGACTCGAAATCTCCTGAATACGGCATAATAGAAATATTACCGTACTTAGGTCCGCCACCTGTACCGCTGACGTGTATTTGACTAAAGCCAACGAGGGGTTTGGTTAAATCTGGGTCGTAACCACTATTACTGTGAGTGCCAATATCTGGCCCTGGCTTCACCATGCCAAATGGGTTACTGGGGCCAACGAACACGTTCCCCAAACCTTCTGAACCAATGAAGGGGTCGATATATTCATGGTAGTTGTTCTTAGCGAAACTCATCGAACAACAAAGCAATATTGAAAGAAATAAAGTAGATTTCAGCAAATTGAGCATTAATGTGACCTTTAAGCGCAAACTAATTGTGGAACTAGCCGCTATTAACGAAATTTTAACTAGTATTTTTTACCACGCCTTTGACACCGGTGTCAAACCTCGCATATAGTAGTAAACAGTCGACACGTTGGCCTCAGTAAATTTGTTAACGCTCGACTAGGTACTTTAATTGGACAAACCAATAAAACCTGAATTCCTATAGCTTTTGTAAACCCGAAAATGTTTACCACTCAACGATAAAGCCATAATAAATAGACTTATACTGGTGAAAAGAATGTTATATGAAAGTAAACATTGCGTTTCTGTACGAGCAAATGTTACCTTTCACAAATCGGCTTGACCAATAAAATAGCACTAACAACTATTTTCAGCCATGCTTTAGCAATAACGCCAACATCATCCTGTTGTGCTGTTATTTTAGACACGGTTTATAGGTAATAATATGACCCCTCAACACATAGACAATTTTTACTCGCGCGCGTTCTTACTCAACCACAGTGAAAAAATACTGGATTTTTACACGCCTCGGGTGATTGACCCTCAAGGAGGATATTTTCAAAATTATTTTGATGATGGAGAAATATTCGACCCTACATACAAACAGCTGGTTAGTAGTACACGAATTATTGTCAATTTTGCAAGGGCGAGCCAAGTCTTTAATAAACCCAATTATGCCGACATTGCACTGCACGGATTACATTTTTTAGAGCAAGCGCATTGGCATGAAGAGACACAGTCGTATGCGTGGACCATTCGCAATCAACAAGCCGAAGACATGACCCAACAAGCTTATGGATACGCATTTGTTTTGTTAGCTTATGCCGCTATTCAAAAAGCGGGTCTTAAAGAAGTGACGTCAAACATTGATGCTGTTTTCCAATTACTTGAACGTCGCTTTTGGCAACAAGATTATGGTTTATACGCCGATGAGCTCAGTGTCGATGACCTATTAAGTGACTATCGCGGACAAAACGCGAATATGCATATCTGTGAAGCCATGATTTCGGCTTATGAAGCGACTAATGACGAAAAGTATCTCAATCGGGCTTATCTAATTGCTCAGAACATTACGCAGCGCCAAGCTGCGCTGTCTGATGGGCTGATATGGGAACATTACACAACACACTTCGATATAGATTGGGAATACAATAAACACGACCCCAAAAACCTTTATCGACCTTGGGGATTTCAACCAGGCCACCAAACTGAGTGGAGTAAGTTGCTGCTAGCCTTACACCAACATATAGAAGAGCCGGAACTACTTAAACGTGCCAAAACCCTATTTGAGCGAGCTTTCTCTTTATCTTGGGACCACCAATATGGAGGACTAGTCTACGGGTTCGATTCTGACGGTAAATGGTGTGACGATGATAAATATTTTTGGGTGCAAGCAGAAAGCTTTGCGGCTGCCGCTATCTTATTTAGTGAAACCGATAACCACGAATTTTTAAGTGCGTACCAACAACTATGGCAATACAGTTGGACGAACATGGTCGACCATAAGTATGGTGCGTGGTTTAGGGTTCTCACCCGTGAAAATAGCGCCTATTCAAACGAAAAAAGTAGTGCTGGCGCCAAGTGCGATTATCATACATTGGGTGCCTGTTTCGACGTACTCGCTCATATGCCACCTACTACAGAAGGGCTATAAATATGCATATTTCGACTTCTGGTACTGAACGCCAACCCTCCCCCGCGGCCTTTAATGCCCGATTTGCATTAATGGTAATGACATCACTCTTTTTCATATGGGGCTTTATTACTGCACTAAATGATATTTTGCTACCTTACTTAAAAAATGCATTTTCGTTAACGTATTTTCAGGCTGGATTAGTTCAATTTTGCTTCTTTGGCGCTTATTTCATTGTGTCTCCATTTGCAGGCCGCTTCCTCGAAAAAATTGGTTATAAAAAAGGCATAGTGGTGGGCTTATTAACTATTGCTAGCGGATGTGTTCTATTTTATCCCGCTGCCGAGATATCCATGTACCCACTCTTTCTATTTGCCTTATTTGTTCTGGCATCAGGGGTAACCATGCTACAGGTTTCTGCTAACCCTTATGTTGCTGTTCTCGGCCCAGAAAGCACAGCAGCGAGTCGACTCAACTTAGCGCAAGCTATTAATTCAGTTGGACATACTGCAGGCCCCATGTTTGGTGCATTGCTTATTTTGGCTGCAACCAGTGAGGCAGGTTCGGCAAAATCAGTACAAACACCCTACCTTATTATTGCAGGGGCGTTAGTGATAGTTGCGTTATTGTTTCTAAAAATGAAGCTCCCAAACATTAGTGAACATGTTGAAAAAGATCAGGCATCCCCCCCTTTCTCGTTGTTTGCGCACAAACATCTGTATTTAGGTGTATTGGCGATTTTCCTTTACGTAGGTGCAGAGGTGTCCATCGGCAGTTATTTGGTAAACCTATTTATGCAGCTCGGTATCGACAACATGAATGAAGTCACCGCAGGTAAGATGGTCTCGTATTATTGGGGCGCCGCCATGGTAGGACGGTTCATAGGAGCAGCCATCCTCAACTTCATCAAAGCGACAACCCTCTTGGCCATTAACGCTGTACTTGCTATTAGCATGATAGTTATCGCGGTAAATATGGAAGGAAGTCTTGCTATGTGGTCTATATTAGCAGTGGGCTTTTTCAATTCAATTATGTTTCCCACCATTTTCACATTGGCAATTCGGGGCCTAGGAGAATATACCGGGCGAGGTTCTGGTTATTTATGCCAAGGTATTGTCGGCGGTGCAATTTTGCCTTTGTTGCAAGGTTTTGCAGCAGATGCCATGGGGTTACAGATGAGCTTTTTAATTCCGGCTATTAGCTACCTATATATTGCTTGGTATGCAGTAAAAGGAAGCAAAATTAATTAGCTTAGGTCAATCCACATTACTCTTTAAATCTTAGTCAAAAACGCCGAAAGAGGATTCTAACCATGGTTACCCCTGCATCTCGACGACATTTTATGAAAACCACCCTATCGGGTGTGATTGCTGCTTCGTTATTCTCAGGAACTCTGCAGGCGAAAATGCTTGAACGTTACTACGAACAATTTAGCACTTCGCGACAACCGAGCAACCGGGTTTCACCGAGTATAGGCAAGCGAATAAGCGTAAAAAAATACGGCGCTACGGGCAATGGCAAATCACTCGACACTAAGGCTATTCAATCTACTATCGACGCTATCAGCGAAAGTGGCGATATAGGCACAGTTTGGCTTCCTGCTGGAGTATATTTAAGCGGCACCCTTCACCTAGCGAGCAATGTTAACCTAGAAATTGACGAAAATGCCATATTGCTTGGCAGTACGAATATACGTGACTACGAAGATGCGAACGGCAAAGTTCACGCGTTAATAGAAGCTAATGACTGTCACAATATTGCGATTTTTGGAAAGGGCACTATTAATGGCCAGGGGCGTCAACTAGGGCTCAATATAAACCGCTTGCATCATGCTAAAGAGCGTATTGAAAGCGATTTTAATGAAAGAAGAAACCGTTCTCGCCATCGCCCCAGCGTGCTAGCGGTTCATCACTGCAATACTGTCAAAGTTTACGACATCACTATTGAGAATGGCGCATTTTGGGTTCAACATTATGCAGCTTGCCAAAACCTGCATATCGACAATATCGTGGTACAAAGCGATGCATTTTGGAACAATGACGGCATTGATATAAACGATTGTGAAAATGTTCGTATTACTGGCTGCTTTGTAAACGCTGCCGATGATGCTATTTGCCTAAAATCTACGACCAAAGGCGATATACATAATGACAACATATATATTGGCAAATGCGTGCTACGATCCAGTTCCAACGGGATTAAGTTCGGTACCGAAAGCCAGAACGGTTTTACCAATGTAGAAATAGAAAATATTACTGTATTCGATACGTACCGAAGTGCAATTGCATTGGAAACGGTGGACGGAGCAAAACTGGAAAACGTCACAATTAATAATATTAATGCCCAGAACGTAGGTTGTGCTATTTTCATTCGCTTAGGACAACGTAACCGGGATGTACCTACAAACACACCTCTTGGTAGCATTAAAAATATCAGCATCACTAATGTAAATGCGCATATTAGCTTTGGGCGCGCAGATATTAATTATGACTTGCGTGGTCCTGGTCTAAACACGTTCTTCAACCCTATCCCAGCCTCAATAACAGGCCTTCCCGATGCATTGGTGGAAAATGTTACGCTTGAGCACATTTCTATTAGCTATCCGGGAAGAGCTAACAAGGGCTTGGCATATCGGCCATACGATCAATTATTTTTGGTTCCCCAAGAACGCGATGCCTATCCGGAATACACCATGTTTGGAGAACTACCAAGCTGGGGATTTTTTGTCAGGCATGTGAAGGGCATTACGCTTAACGATGTTTCATTAACCGCACGAGAGCACGATTTTAGACCTGCTTTGGTATTTGATGATGTAAACGGCATTATTCTTTCAGACGTAACGTTACACGCTGTTAACGATACGCACTTAGTATTGCACAATACTAAAAATGTTAACGTCGATGCCTTGGCCGCGCCAAACAACAACCAGAAGCTAGCACCTATTTCGCGTTCTGCATGGCATCAATCAAAAGACTAGCGCCTAAAATTAACGCCTAACTGCTTGACCATTTGGTTGAGCAGTTCCTACCGCTTAGCTCCCTTTGAGGCTAACCACTGTAACCCCTCTTTTTCATCAGCACAAAAGAAGTAATCGATTTCCGCAGCTATATAAACCCGTTCAAACTGGCTGCGAACCAGCGCTGGAATATCAGCGTTTGTCACCACTAAAGCACAAGCTGACATACCATAGATTTTGCGAAGTTTAATTGAGTCTATTAGGGTAGCTTCTGCCGCTGGGGTTAAAATACCCGTACCTTGAACAAATCCTAAAAAGCCCCATTTTTGCCCTCTAAGGCTCAACACAATCTCTTTAACATCGTCGTGATATTGTTTCAAAATCGCTTCATTTACCACGCCCCGCCCGTCGACGCGAAGCACGCTACCTATAAGCTCAATATCATACTCGGCGTGTTTGGTTTCTACGTGTGAAGTGTTCTTTGTGGTAATGCGAGAGTTACTTGGAACCATGTTATCTCGTTTAAAACTAACTTCTAACTTCCTCTTTTAAGAATAGGCAATAGTTCTGAGTTACGCCACCTAAGAATACCTAAAAAAAGAATTAAGTAATTACAATCGTTTTCAATTATGACCAAAAACAAAAAACCCGCCAATTGGCGGGTTTTAATGTTATCCATAAACTATGGATAACTTACTTCTTTTTCTTTGCCTTTGCATTTGGCAAATCGGTAATACTACCTTCAAAGATTTCAGACGCTAAGCCGATAGACTCGTTAAGTGTTGGGTGAGCATGAATTGTTAATGCAACATCTTCTGCATCTGCCCCCATTTCAACAGCAAGACCAATTTCGCCAAGCATTTCGCCCGCATTAGTACCTACCATTGCCCCACCTAGTACACGACCAGTGTCTTTTTCAAAAATCATTTTAGTCATACCGTTTGTTGCGTCAGACGCAATGGCACGACCAGAAGCAGCCCATGGGAATACCGCTGTTTCGTAGCTTAAACCTTGCTCTTTCGCTTCTTTCTCGGTAACACCAACCCAGGCAACTTCTGGCTCAGTATACGCTACTGAAGGAATACCACGGGGGTCAAAGTAGTGTTTTTGCCCAGCAATAACTTCAGCTGCAACATGACCTTCGTGAACCGCTTTATGCGCAAGCATAGGTTGGCCAACTAAGTCACCGATAGCGAAGATATGTTCAACGTTAGTACGCATTTGCTTATCAACGTTGATAAAGCCACGGTCGTCAACGTTAACACCAGCAGTGTCTGCGCCAACCATTTTACCGTTTGGACGACGTCCAACAGCCACTAATACTTTGTCGTAGCGTACTTGCTCTGAAGGTGCATTTTTGCCTTCAAACGTTACGTATAAGCCGTCATCTTTTGCTTCAACCGCAGTCACTTTGGTTTCAAGCATGATGTTGAATTTTTCTTTATAATCTTTCATGAAGACTTTCATGATGTCTTTATCAGCGGCTGGAATAAGCTGGTCTAAGAATTCAACAACATCAATTTTTGAACCTAGTGCTTCGTATACTGTACCCATTTCTAGACCAATAATACCGCCACCAAGTACTAGCATTTTCTCTGGAATATCTTTCATTTCCAAAGCGCCAGTTGAGTCGATAATACGATCGTCTTCTGGAATAAACGGAAGGCTTACAGGCTCAGAACCCGCAGCAATAATTGCTTTTTCAAAAGTAATAGTAGTAACGTCGTCACCATTTTTCACTTCAAGGGTATTAGCACCGGTAAATTTACCGTAACCTTTTACGTGCTTGGTTTTACGCATTTTAGACATGCCGCCAAGACCGTTAGTCAGCTGTTTTACAACGCTGTCTTTATATTCGCGAATTTTGTCTAAATCGATTTTAGGTTCGCCAAAAGTCACACCATGGCTTGCCAAGTGCTTCGCTTCTTTCATTACTTTCGCTACGTGAAGTAATGCTTTTGAAGGAATACAACCAACGTTAAGACATACGCCGCCTAGCACTTCGCGTGAATCAACAATAACGGTTTCTATGCCTAAGTCGGCAGCACGGAATGCTGCAGAGTAACCGCCAGGGCCGCCGCCCAGTACCACTAATTGCGTTTTAATTTCGCTCATTGTGAACCTCAATCCTATTTTTTGTTATCTATCACCTTGTGTGTAATAGCATAACCTAAATACTGCCCCAAGGGCTTATAAAATCACCGAGAATGTTCATGATATAACAAACATTCTCGTTTTTTTATTTAAAGTATAATTCTGCGCAAATCAGTTAAGTTTGCAGCCACTTCAGTAGAGAACCTTGCACCTACTGCGCCATCGATAACACGGTGGTCGTAAGATAAGCTTAATGGAACCATTAGACGAGGTTCAAACTCGCTACCATTCCACTTCGGTTTCATATCAGACTTAGAAACACCAAGGATAGCAACTTCAGGGGCATTCACAATTGGTGTGAACGCTGTTCCGCCAATTCCGCCTAAACTTGAAATGGTGAACGTACCGCCTTGCATATCTGAAGACTTCAGCTTGCCGTCGCGTGCTTTCTTCGACGTTTCAATAAGCTCTTGAGACAACTGCTCAATACCTTTCTTGTTCACGTCTTTGATTACCGGCACTACCAAGCCACCTGGCGTTTCTACCGCAATACCAATGTTGATGAATTTCTTGATAATCAAGCTTTCACCATCATCAGAAAGCGAAGAGTTAAATACTTCGTATTTCTCTAGTGCTTTCGCGACTGCTTTCATGATGAAAACAAGTGGCGTGATCTTCAAGCCAGACTTAATTTTCGCATGATACGCGTTTTGTTCTTTACGGAACGCTTCTACGTCGGTGATATCAGCCTCATCAAACTGTGTTACATGAGGGATAGTCGCCCAGTTACGGTGTAAGAACGGACCAGAAATCTTTTGAATACGCGACAGCTTAACTTCTTCAACTTCACCAAACTTGCTGTGATCAACAGGTTTAACCGGCACAATTTGAAGTACGTTATCGCCTGCTGGTGCAGCTGCACTTGCAGTACTGCCTTTAGGCTTAGCAAGTTCAGCTTTCACGTAAGCCTGAACGTCTTCTTTTAGAATACGGCTCTTAGGGCCTGTTCCATTAACAAGGGTAAGGTCTACACCAAACTCTCTTGCTACACGACGTACAGAAGGAGAAGCATGAGCTTTACCGTTGCCTTTAGGCGCTGAAGCTTCTTGTGCTGGTACAGGAGGCTTATTTTGCGCAGCTGGTTTTTCAGCCGCTTTCGGCTTCTCAGGCGCAGATTCCGCTTTCTTCGGTGCAGGTGCTTCGCTACTAGCTGAACCGTCACTTCCGGCAGTTTCCAGCTTAATAACTAGCGTACCTTGCTTAACTTTGTCACCGGCTTTAATGAAGACTTCTTTTACTGTACCTGCATGGGTAGAAGGCACATCCATTGTCGCTTTATCAGTTTCAAGGGTAATAAGACCATCTTCTTTCTCAATGGTGTCGCCCACAGAAACTAATACATCGATAACGTCTACTTCGCCGTCTTCACCAATATCAGGTACTTCAACCTCTACTACGCCGCCAGCAGATGCTGAAGACGGGGCAGATGAAGCCGCGTCGTCAGAAGATGATTCAGCCGCAGGTGCCGCTTTTTCAGAACTTGACTGAGCAGGCGCATCGCTGCTAGCTGCTTCACCACTTCCAGCGGTTTCTAGTTTAATAACTAGCGTACCTTCTTTTACTTTGTCGCCAGTACTGATGAATACTTCTTTCACCGTACCTGCGTGAGTAGAAGGCACATCCATAGTCGCTTTATCGGTTTCTAGCGTAATAAGCCCATCTTCTTTCTCAATGGTATCGCCTACAGAAACCAGTACATCAATAACATCTACTTCACCGTCGTCACCAATATCAGGAACCGCAACTTCTATCACTTCACCGCCACCTGATGCTGCTGGCGCTGCTTCTGATTTGCTTTCTTCTTTTGGTGCTTCAGCTGGCTCTTCTTTCTCTTCAGAAGAGGCTTCTTCGCCACCTGCTTTTTTCATTTCGCCGATAACATCGCCTTCTTTAATCTTGTCGCCAACGGCAACAGATAAGCTAACGATTTCACCTTCAAATGGTGCAGGAATGTCCATAGAGGCTTTGTCACTTTCTACAGTAACAACGCCTTCATCTGCATCAATGGTGTCGCCTACGGCAACACATAGCTCGATAACTTCAACTTCGTCACCGCCTACATCCGGTACGATAATCTTTTGAATATCTGACATATGTAAAATACCTTATCTGCCTGTGACTACGCGTAAAGTGGGTTTAGTTTTTCAACGTTAATATCAAAACGTTTTATCGCTTCAGCAACATCTTTCTTATCGAAATCACCGCGCTGCGCTAACTCGTACAATGAAGCCACTACAATGTATGCAGCGTTCACTTCAAAGTGAGTACGCAAGTTTTCACGGCTGTCACTTCTACCAAAACCATCAGTACCTAGGCAGCGATAATCTGTATCGATAAATGCGCGAACCTGATCAGAGTAGTTCTTAACGTAATCAGTTGCAGAAATAGCAGGACCTGCATCTTTCGTAATAACTTGACCAATGTAAGCTGTTTTCTGATCTGATTCTGGATTCAACATGTTCCAGCGCGCCACTTCTTGACCTTCACGAGCCAATTCGTTGAACGAGGTTACCGAGTAAACGTCTGAAGAAACGTTGTAATCGTCACAAAGAATTTGTGCCGCTTTGCGTACTTCATTCAAGATAGTACCCGAGCCCATTAACTGTACATTGGTCTTGGTCTTCTTGTTTTCAACTCGTTCAAGCTTATAAATACCTTTAATGATTTGATCAGCGACGTCATCACCTTCAGGCATAGCTGGGTGTTGGTAGTTCTCGTTCATCAATGTTAGGTAATAGAATACGTTTTCGTTGTTGCCATACATACGGCGTAAACCGTCTTGTACAATAACAGCCACTTCGTATCCGTAAGTTGGATCGTAAGTTACACAGTTCGGGATAAGGTTCGCTTGAACATGTGAATGTCCATCTTGGTGCTGTAGACCTTCACCGTTCAATGTGGTTCTACCTGCGGTAGCACCTAACAAGAAACCTCTTGCTTGGCTATCGCCAGCTGCCCACGCCAAGTCGCCAACACGTTGGAAACCAAACATTGAGTAGTAAATGTAGAACGGAATAGTAGTGGCGTTACAGGTTGAGTAAGACGTACCTGCCGCTACCCACGATGCCATTGCACCTAATTCGTTAATACCTTCCTGCAATACCTGGCCTTTTTTATCTTCACGATAGTAAGCCACTTGGTCAGCATCTTGTGGAACGTACTTTTGGCCTTCGTTAGCATAAATGCCCACTTGGCGGAACAGCCCTTCCATACCGAATGTACGTGCTTCATCAGGAATAATTGGCACAATACGCTTACCAATCTTCTTGTCTTTCAATAATGCGTTAAGTACTCGCACGAAAGTCATAGTAGACGAAACTGAACGATCGCCAGAGCCTTTTAAAATTGCATCAAATGCTTTTAGCTCAGGTACTTCAAGTTGCTCGTCAGCTTGTTCTCTACGAGAAGGTAAGTAACCGCCTAAAGACTCACGACGCTCGCGCAAGTACTTCATTTCTTCACTGTCTTCAGGGAACTTGAAGTAAGGAAGTTCTTCAATCTTCTCATCAGCGATTGGAATGTTGAAACGATCGCGGAATACTTTAAGTGAATCTACGTCCATCTTCTTCACGTTATGCGCAATGTTCAAGGCTTCACCTGAAGCACCTAACCCAAAGCCTTTAACGGTTTTAGCAAGAATCACCGTTGGACGACCTTTGGTTTCTTTCGCTTTTTGATAAGCCGCAAAGACTTTTACTGGATCGTGTCCACCACGGTTCAAGCGCCAGATGTCATCATCAGACATATTCGCGACAAGTGCAGCCGTTTCTGGGTACTTGTTGAAGAAGTTTTCGCGAGTGTATTTACCACCCTTCGCTTTACAGTTCTGGTACTCACCGTCTACGGTTTCGCCCATTAACTGAATAAGTTTGCCTGATTTATCACGGGCAAGAAGCTCATCCCAGTAACTGCCCCAAATAACTTTAACCACTTCCCAGCCTGCGCCGCGGAATGTGCCTTCAAGTTCTTGGATAATTTTGCCGTTACCACGAACTGGGCCGTCTAGGCGCTGTAGGTTACAGTTGATAACGAAAGTTAGGTTATCTAGGCCTTCACGTGAAGCAAGACCAATAGCACCCAATGATTCTGGCTCATCACACTCGCCGTCTCCCATGTAGCAGTATACGCGCTGTTCAGAACAGTCTTTAATACCACGGTTAGTGAGGTACTTAAGGAAACGTGCAGTATAAATGGCTTGAAGTGGACCTAAGCCCATCGATACTGTTGGGAACTGCCAGTAATCTTTCATCAAATGAGGGTGCGGGTATGAAGATAGACCTTCACCAGCGCATTCTTGACGGAAGTTATTTAGCTGTTCTTCAGAAAGGTTACCTTCAATGAAAGAACGGGCATAAATTCCTGGAGAGATATGACCTTGTGCAAAGATAAAGTCGCCACCAGCGTTTTCTGTCGGCGCTTTAAAGAAGTGGTTAAAACCAACATCATATAGCATGGCAGATGACGCAAAACTACCAATGTGACCACCAAGCTCTAAGTCTTTCTTAGAAGCACGTAATACAATCATCAATGCATTCCAACGAATGGCGGCACGAATGCGTGCTTCAATCGTTAGGTCGCCAGGCATTTTTGGCTCTTGCGCTGAAGGAATTGTATTGATGTACGCTGTGGTGGCGTCGTACGGTAAGTGCGCTCCGCTACGACGAGCCTTATCAATAAGTTTCTCGAGTAGATAATGGGCGCGTTCTACACCTTCCTCTTCCAAAACAGATTCAAGAGCATCAATCCACTCTTTAGTTTCTTGAGGATCCACATCTTGGTGCATCATATCAGTCATGGTGCCATCCTATTTTTGCTTTATATATAGAGAATTCTTCCTTCGACCTAATTATCGAAAGAAGAATGACCAAATTACGTTGTACTCGCTGTGAACCTTAATGGCTCACCTGTGCTTTTTGCATATCGCAGTCGCTAAAATTCTCTTTACGCTTCTGCTTATGTAATCACGCCTAATAAATCTGGGTATACAAGAAGGCATGTTAAATTTCTAATCGACGTAACGCGCGCTGTACACGAGTGTCACGCTGATTAATGGTTAATAATGTCTTTTCAATGAACGCTAGGTGCGTATTACACGCCTGACGTGCCGCTTCTGGATCCCGAGCGGCGATAGCTTCAACAATTTCTCGTCTTTGACGAGCAATATCGGCCACTGCATCGGGGTGAGTCGCTAACATATCAAAGTTACGTTCAATGTTTTCCACCAGCATACTCTGCATGGTGCTCATCACATGTAAAAGCACCATGTTATGCGATGCTCTTGCCATAATGATGTAGAACTTCCCCAGCGCTTCAGCTTGGTCCCGCTTACTTTCTTCGGGTGCTGGCGTGGGTAGTTCATTAAGCGCATTTTTCAGCGCTTCATAATCTTCGGGTTGCCCACGAAGCGCTGCGTAATATGCTGCCATTCCTTCTAGGGCATGACGGAACTCGAGTAAATCGAACTGAGTCTCAGGCCGTTTACTGACAAGTGCCATCAGTGGGTCTTTCATGGCTGAGTTAAGGTTGCGGTTTACAAACGTGCCGCCCCCCTGCTTGCGCTCAACCAATCCACGCGCTTGAAGATTACCTATGGCTTCTCGTAAGGAAGGCCGCGATACCTCAAACTGAATCGCAAGTTCACGCTCTGGTGGCAATTTCTGACCTGCCAATAAGCTCCCATCCAAAATCATGGATTCAAGCTGCTCGGTGATAACATCGGCAAGTTTTTTTCGCTGCTGACGCATGCGTGACTGTCTTCCTTCATCTACTTGAGTATGCGACTATTTTGTAAACAAGTAAGGTCTACAGCCACAATTGGTAATACCATTTTACCTATATAGTTTAAGATAGATCGAAAGTGAGGTAAATACTCTCAAGCATAGCAAACTTGCAAGGAGTTGCTTGTTGTTAAGCTTTATTGTTGAATTTGTTGCAAAAATTTAGCAAACTCGCACTGGTCTGATGAGGTGAAGCAACCAGCATATAAGACGTGAAATGCCTGATCTATAAATGAAAAATTTATAGACCAGGATAGAATGGTAATACGTTTGTTAACTGAAATAGTTAAGCAAGGGTGCCAATAACGGTTAGCGCAGACGTGATAACAAGCAGAAAAATAACATTACGTTTTGCTAACTTGACCAGCACTTTAGGCTCTACAGCTGCATTTTCTGTCTGAGCTTTATATTCTTCAGCCGTTAACATTTCGGCTTTTGACGATACTCGTGTCAGTAAGTCATAGGCAGAGATATTCAAAGAAAGAACGTCTTTAAGCCATTCAGGAAGTGCACGTGAAAAGTGCCCCATCATGAGCATGCCAAAAGCGGTGACGCGTACTGGTATGAAGTCAAGTGCGAACATTAACTTGCCCGCCGCCATGGACAACGGGTGTTGAGAAGCGCAGAAGCGCTCAGTGGCACTTCTGCTTAAACAGTAAAACACGGCGCCTGGTGCACCAAATGCAATGAACCACAACATCACCGCAGCGTAGTGCTGGTAGTTCAGCCAAGTAAGGTGTTGGCCGAAGCTTTTTCCTTCAGCCATGGCCGTTCCGTCGCTGGCACGCTTGCTACCGCAATGCCCTAATTGGTCGGTGTACATACTGCAAGCCTGTAAATCGCCTCGGTCTGCGGCATTCAAAAAGCATTTATAAGTGGCGCGTAACACCGGACAACCAATACATAAAAACAAAACCACACTTTGTTCAATGAAAGTAAGGAAAGCACCAAACAGCCAATATTCTATTAACCCGATAGCAAGCGCAGGCAGCAACATATAGAGGTAAAAGGCAACGGATGGCGTGTCTTCCTCTAGCCATTTGCGTTCGTTTAGCCAATTTTGATAGGCGGCTGCATAACGCTCGATGTGCCATACCGGTGTTTTAGTAATGAGCCTTTCAAGACTTAATACCAGCAGTAAACTCATTAGTATCATGTTTATTCCCTACCATAAAAATGCTGAATTGTGGGTAATTAACCGGCGTTTAACCGCTTGCTTACCTTTTTATCTTCTGGTCTTGCTAGTGATGTTAGTTAAATCGAGTGACTGTCTGTAGCGTGGCCAATCGAACGTAACACCTGGGTCGGTCTTTCGCCCTGGAGAAATATCATTATGGCCTATAATTCGTCCTAACGTTATTCGCGGATACTGTTGCAATATAAACCCACTCAATTTCGTAAGTTGTTCATATTGGGCATCGGTATAAGGCAGTGTGTCGGTGCCTTCTAATTCGATACCAATGGTGAAGTCGTTGCAACGAGAACGCCCTTGAAACGTCGATAACCCTGCATGCCATGCCCGCTTATTAAAGGGCACAAACTGCTCTATCTCGCCGGTACGGTAAATAACGCAATGGGCAGACACCCTAATCCCTGCTATTTCTTTATAAAACGGGTGCTCGTCGGGATTTAACGTACCGGTAAACAATTCACGGATACCTGAGGTACCAAACTGTGACGGTGGCAACGATATATTATGAATGACCAACACGCTCACATCATTTTCGTCGGGCCGTTCATCATAATGGGGGCAATCAATTTGCGTCGCGGGCTCGTATAACACCATAAATTTTCAAAATTCGTTACCTTGTTTTCATTAATAACAGTGTGACACCAGCTGCCCAAGGGCACAAGCTCGCAAGCGTAGGATTCAGCTTCAAGAGGTATAGCAGTAAGTCAGCATCCATTTAAAACACGCCGTAAACCCATCCATGGGGGCTCTATGCAGCTCCCTGCTGCATAAGGTTTTAAATGGATGCTGCCTTACTGCTTTGACGAATGACCACTTGATTTGAACGTTAATAATGTTTCAAGAAAAATTGCGCAGATGGCTTTACTCTCAAATTCACCTTGCACTTAAATAGGCAAGTTACATATTGAAAAAAGAGAAGAATGCAGCTCCTTGCTGCATAAGGTTTTAAATGGATGCTGCCTTACTGCTTTGACGAGTGGCCACTAGAGTTGAGCGTTAATAATGTTTCAAGATAAATTGCCCAGACGGCTTTACTCTCAAACTCACCTTACACTTAATAATCGCTAGCGTTTCTTGAAAAAGAAAAAAGTGCTACCCCTTACTGCATAAAGTTTCACTGGGTACGAACTCCTTTAGTTAGGCCGATACATTTATATATACGTAGAAAGGCGGTATAAATAGAACGTATAAAAAGAAGTGAGATGTTTTATATGAGTGAAGATGATTCTGTAGGTGAGAATTCTGCGGCAAAGTATATGGTAGTGCTGGCGTGGATTTGTGGGTTTGGCCTGCTGGTCTATGTCTTTTCTGGCTTGCTCGATAAGCAAGTTAACCCTAATAGCGAACCCCAATCACAGCGTATTGGGTCACAAACCGAAGTGCGCTTGAAACAAAACCGTGCAGGGCATTATGTGACTTCTGGCTTTATTAATGGCGAAGAAGTGGTGTTTCTGGTGGATACAGGCGCTACCGATGTGTCTATTCCTGCGCATTTAGCCCAGCGACTTCAACTACAAGCTGGACGAAAAGGCTTAGCCAATACGGCGAATGGAACGGTTACCGTTGCTGAATCACGTATTGATACCCTTCGAATTGGTGACATTGTGTTAAACAATGTTAGCGCAAACCTAAACCCCGGTATGCAAAGTGAGCATATCTTGCTAGGAATGAGTGTTTTACGGCAATTAGAGTTTACTCAGCGCGGAGATTGGTTAATATTGCGTACCCTATAACTCTAAACAGCGAACCTCATGATTTCACCCGACATTAACGCCATCCGCGAACAAGTTTCTCTCGCACTTATTGAAGATTTAGGTGGCGAGCTAAACGCGCATAACGACATTACTGCGAACTTAATAGATGAAAGCGAAAACGCGACTGCCACTATTATTACCCGTGAGCATTGTGTAATTTGCGGGGTCACTTGGGTTGAGCAAGCGTTTGCGTTAGTTGATGAGCACCTAGAATTAGTATGGAATGTAAACGATGGCGATATGGTTGAGGCAAACACTACCCTGCTTACCTTAACAGGGTCGGCTCGTGCCATTCTTACTGCCGAGCGTGTAGCGCTTAATTTTCTGCAAACCCTTTCAGCGACGGCAACAGTGACGGCAAGCTACGCTAAGTTGCTAGCAGGAAGCAACACCAAAATTCTTGATACTCGCAAAACCTTGCCAGGTCTTCGTATGGCACAGAAGTACGCTGTGCATTGTGGCGGCGGACAAAATCATCGTATTGGTTTGTTTGATGCGTTTTTAATTAAAGAAAACCACATTTTTTCCTGCGGCTCTATAGCGAAAGCAATCAGCCGTGCTAAAGAAATGAAACCTGGTAAGCCTGTTGAAGTAGAAGTAGAAAGCTTAGATGAATTGCAACAAGCACTTCTTGCAGAGGCTGACATTGTTATGTTGGATAACTTTACCAACGAACAGATCCAAAAGGCAGTAGCGCTAACCCAAGGGCAATGTAAACTGGAAGTGTCAGGTAACATTACCGATGAACGGTTATCGTCGCTAGCAACACTGGGTGTAGACTATATATCATCAGGTGCCTTAACCAAGAATGTGAAGGCAATTGATTTGTCGCTAAGAGTGAATTTAACGTAATAAAGATTGCTGATAGCTTGCGTTAACATTACATGTAACAGTTCACATGACGTGCTTAGGTATAAAGTCACTCTACGACCTTAGTAGGCACGTTTCATCGGTTTCGTTCTAAGCAGTATAGTTATCTATACGTACGAAAGTTGTAAATTTACACCAAATTTCAACAACATAGGTCTGAAAAGCCCTTTTTGAACGTGTCATACTGAAAAAGTCAGACATAGGTATTTTTCTGCATACTTGTCACTGACCTATTAATTTATATACTTAGATTCAAGTACCAGGGACGTTGAAGGACGACTCAGGTATAAACGTCAATTTGAATTACATTTAAACTTAACGTGCTATACACGTCCCGGAGAAAACCATGATGAACATGAATACTAAAAACCAAAAGGGTTTCACCCTAATCGAATTAATGATCGTTGTTGCCATTATCGGTATTTTGGCGGCAATCGCTTTACCTGCTTATCAAACTTATACTCAAAAATCTAAGTTTACAGAAGTAGTAATGGCTACTACTGCATTTAAAACAGCTTTTGAAGTTTCTGCTCAAACGGGCGAGTTTTCTGCGAACGGATTAGCCGATGCTGATGCCGGAACTAACGGCCTTCCTAAAGATCTTACGACTGCAACTGGACGCGTTGCCTCCGTAACTATCAAAGATGGCGTTATCACGGCAACTGGAACATCTGAAGTAGGCAGTTACACTTACATTCTGACTCCTAATGGCGTTACAGCTCCGATTCAATGGGCTAAGACAGGAACATGTGTAGCTGAAGGAGTCTGTTAACGAGTTATCGTATAATTTAAGGGAAGTGCAATTGCACTTCCCTTTTTTATTAAAGGAAGAATATTTGTGAAAGCCGCAATAGTTTACGAATGGCAAGGTAAAGATGGGCGAGGTAACAGCCGCAAAGGTGAGATATCGGCTGCCAACCTTAAAGAAGCCAAAATGCAACTTCGTAAACAAGGCGTTTCAGTCAGAAAAGTAAAAAAACAGCAGAAATCCCTATTTAGTCGTGGCGGCCAAAAAATCACCGCTGCAGACATTTCAGTATTTTCTCGCCAAATTGCCACTATGTTGGCCGCAGGTGTTACCCTTATCCAATCTTTAGACATGATATCTCAAGGTCATGCCAAAGCATCAATGCGTAAATTGCTCGGCGATATCACTAACGAAGTCCGCTCAGGAAACCCGTTATCAAATTCACTGCGTAAATATCCTGAATATTTTGACGATTTATATTGCGACTTGGTTTACACCGGAGAGCAATCTGGTGCGCTTGAAACAATTTACGACCGAATCGCTACTTATAAAGAAAAAGCGGAAGCACTTAAATCAAAAATTAAGAAAGCGATGTTCTACCCAATTGCGGTTGTCGTGGTGGCATTCATTGTAACCACTATCTTGCTGGTTTTCGTGGTACCACAATTCGAAGAAATTTTTAGTAGTTTTGGGGCGGAGCTTCCTGCATTTACACTTTTCGTACTCGCTATCTCAAATTTTGTGCAAAGTTACGGGATATTCATAGGCATTGGCATTGGTATAGCTGGCTACTTGTTTATGCGTGCCCATAAGAAAAGTCAAAAATTTCGCGATAGGGTTGATAAAGCGGTTCTCAAAATTCCCATCATTGGGGAAATACTCAAAAAAGCCAGTATCGCGCGATTCACTCGCACCCTCGCAACCACCTTTGCTGCAGGTGTACCTTTAATCGGCGCTCTTGAATCGGCTGCTGGCGCCTCGGGCAATGCGGTATTTAGAGACGCTATCTTATATATACGAAAAGAAGTGGCTGGCGGAATGCCCATGCATACATCAATGCGAACCACCAATGTATTTCCCGATATGGTGACGCAAATGGTCGCCATTGGTGAAGAGTCTGGCTCGGTTGATGCCATGCTCAGTAAAATTGCCACCATATATGAAGCTGAAGTGGATGATATGGTCGATGGCTTAACCAGCTTATTAGAGCCAATGATTATGGCTGTGCTAGGTGTGGTGATTGGCGGTCTTATCATCGCCATGTACCTTCCCATATTTGAAATGGGTAATGTGGTATAACCTTTACGCCACACAAAACATATTTGTTCGTGCTTTACATAGAATTAGGCTTGCCTCCCGCAGGCCTTTTTTGCATTATTAACCCAAATAAAAAAGAGAACGCTATTTTATGGAAGCGATATTGCTTACCAGCCAATTGTACCCGTGGATATTCTACCTATTTGTTTTTCTAGTTAGCTTAATGGTAGGAAGTTTTTTAAATGTGGTTATTCATCGCATGCCCATTATGATGGAAAACAGTTGGAAGCAAGAATACGCCAGTTACTTTAGTGAAACAGACAGCGAAAATGAAGATACTCAAGTTGCTAGCGAGCAAACTCTTCCTGAAACGTTTAATTTAGCCAAGCCAGATAGTACCTGCCCTAGTTGTGGACACAAAATTCGAGCATGGGAAAATATTCCCATCATTAGTTATCTATTTCTTCGCGGTAAATGCGCTAACTGTAAAACCCCTATTTCTATTCGCTACCCATTAGTAGAGTTATTTACAGCGCTTACTTGTACCTTCGCCGCCTACTATTTTGGCCCCACCCCTCAAGCAATATGGGCGGTGATATTTACTTATATCCTTATTGCCCTAATTTTTATCGATTTAGATAAAATGCTACTTCCGGACCAACTCACCCTGCCCTTGCTTTGGCTAGGCTTGGTGCTTAGTACTCAATCGGTATTTGTTGGGCCTGTTGACGCCATTATTGGTGCAGCCGCCGGATATTTAAGTTTATGGTCTGTATTTTGGTTGTTTAAAATAGTCACAGGCAAAGAAGGTATGGGATATGGCGACTTCAAAATATTAGCAGCCCTTGGCGCCTTCACTGGCTGGCAAGGTTTACCCATCATTATTTTATTGTCTTCAATAGTCGGCGCAATCGCTGGGATTGCCATTATGATGTTCCAAAACAAAGGAAAATCATTGGCTATCCCCTTCGGGCCTTATTTGGCCGTTGCAGGTTGGATAACCTTATTTTATAAAGACACGATTATTACCCACTATTTAAAATGGGCACTGCAGTAATGGCAGCAACGAAAACAGCACAAGCACACACAAAGGGGCCATCGAATAAAAGCGATAAAATCGTGATTGGCCTTACTGGCGGAATTGGAAGCGGAAAGTCTGCCGCCACGAATAAATTTTCGGCGTTAGGTATTGATATTATCGACGCCGATGAAGTGGCCCGGGAAGTCGTTACTCCTGGCAGTGAAGGGTTGGCTAGAATAACCGAGCACTTCGGACGCAATATTTTGTTAGAAGATGGCACCCTAAACAGAGCAGCGTTACGAGAACGTGTTTTTAATAATAGCGAAGAAAAGCAATGGCTCAATCAATTGTTACATCCGCTTATTCGCAAAACTATGCTGCAACAGATAGCTGACTCGACGAGCCACTATTGTATTTTATCAGTACCCTTATTGGTCGAGGGCAACCTTAGTGAATTATGCGACCTAATCGTTGTGGTAGATTGCCCCGAATCAATGCAGCTTGAACGAGCCATGCAGCGTGATGGCAGTACCAAGAAAATTATTGAAAGTATTATGGCTTCGCAAGCGACGAGAAAAGAGCGATTAGCCGCTGCTGATGATGTTATCGATAATAGTAAAACCTTTGAGTTCCTCAACGAGCAGGTGCTCGCGTTGCACGGTAAATACACCCGTAAATATAATGCAAATAGCGAAAAAACTTCGTAAATACGGTTTTCCTGCAACTTTTTTCCTTAAAACCCGTCAAATACTTAATTGATTATGAAAGTAGGCTTGGCTTAGGGCAGTTCATGCATTAGGCTTTAGGGTTAAGTCTATGTGTTTTAAGGATATCCATGAGCGAAGCTGTATTCGAATTTCCCCTAAAGGAAAAAGTGCGTAACTATCTGCGCGTAGAGCAGCTTCTTGGGCAGTTAAAAAGCACCGCGAAATCTGACAGTGTGCCACTGCAAATGGTTTTCTTTGAGCAGTTATTTGAGTTACTCGACTTAATTGAGAGACTAGATCTACGCTCAGACATGAGCAAAGATTTAGATGCCCACGAAAAAAACCTCGTTTACTGGTCGCAACACCCCAAGATAGACAGTGCCGCACTAGATCAAGCACTCAAAACCATTGTAAACCTAAAGCAAAAGCTTAAAACCGACCGTCGCTTTGGCAGCGCACTTAAAGAAGATAAGCTGCTAAGTGCGATTAGACAACGGTTCGCTATTCCAGGTGGCTCATGTAGCTTTGACCTACCCAACCTTCACTTTTGGCTACAGCAACCCGCCGAGGTTCGCCAACAAGAAATCGGCCAATGGCTCGACACCTTAAGTTTGCTAGACGACACCATTGCGGTAAGCCTGTCTTTTATTCGTGAACGCGGACAATTTAAATCGGTTACCGCAGATAACGGGTTTTATCAGGGTGCTGCTGAAGATAAAAACGAACTTATCCGTATTAAATGCCGAGTAGATGAAGGTTACTACCCTACCCTTAGCGGTAATAAATACCGCTATGCCTTGCGCTTTTTATGGTTTTCCCCTGCTGAAGGCCAAAACGCGGCTGTTGAATCTAATATTCAGTTTAAACTGGCAGCCTGTTAAACTACTCCTATTGTAATTTTAACGTGCCACTGGAGTGATTCATGGTTGTAGATTGCCCGATTTGCGCGAAGTCGGTTCCTTGGAATAGTGATAGCGAATTTCGCCCTTTTTGTAGTAAGAAATGCCAACTTATTGATTTAGGTGAATGGGCATCAGAGGAAAGGAAAATTGCTGCAAAGCCATCTGAACAGCCTTCCGCCAAAGAAGTCGACATTGAAGAAATAGAAGCAATGCTTGCAAAACAGTCTGACGACTTTTTCAAACACTAATAGGAAGTATATGATTAATAAAATTGCGCTTGTTGGTGGAACACATGGTAATGAAACCAGTGGTATTCAACTTATTCATAATTGGCAATCTCAAGGGTTTTCTGACGCGCTATCATCGCGGTTTTCATCACTGGACGTGTCGCTTACCATTGCTAATCCAGAGGCCCTAAGCGCTAATGTGCGGTTTATTGAAGAAGATTTGAATCGTCAGTTCACCCTAGAAGCGTTAAGCAACCCCAGCGATGCTAAAGAGGCTAAGCTAGCCAAGCAGCTTAATCAACAGTTTGGCCCTAAAGGTAACTCTACCACTGACTTGGTTATTGATATTCACAATACCACCAGTAACATGGGCGCGACGCTAATCATCTTAGAAGCTGATGACTTCCATATTCAGCTCGCGCGATTTGTGAAGCATCATATGCCTGAAGCAAACATTCTTTTAGAAGATGAAAAGCCGTATTTAGAGCACGGTTATTTGTGTACCACGGGCAAACGTGGCGTAATGATTGAGGTAGGCGCACAACCTCAAGGTGTGTTGCGAGAAGACGTTTATTTGCTTACCCAAACCATGGCTGAAGTTATTCTCGATTTTTGCCAAGCGTATAACACAGATAGCCTTGAACAATACCCTGAATGCGAGGTGTTTAGACTAGGGGAAAATATCAAATTTCCACTCAATGACGAGGGTAAACGTACCGCGATGATCCACCATTCATTGCAGGACAATGACTTCGCCCCGCTCATTCCCGGCGCACCGGTATTTCGCTCTTTTGATGGTAAAGATATTGAATGGCAAGAAGCACATGAAACCTACCCTCATTTCATTAATGAGGCGGCTTATCACAAGCTGGATGTGGCTTTTGCCACTGCAACAAGGCTTATGCTGTAAGCCTATAACACTCGTGAGCTAGATATAAAAAAGGGCGGTCTGTTAATACCGCCCTTTGTGTATCTATTTTTGAAATATGAAGACTAGGTTGAGCTGTGATTGGCCAAGCCTGAGGTTACTTCAAGTATTTCTGCTGAAGCGCATCGATTATAGCCACATTAGCTGCTGGAAATTCACTAGCTTCCAATGCACTTACTTCAACCCAGCGCGTTTGTTGGTTTTCCTTACCATCAGGCTCACCGTTAAACGCACTCACAGCATGCACATCAAGCTTAACAAGCTTGTCGCCATAATCATGCTCTATAACAATCAACGGCTCGCTAGACTGCACTTGAATACCAATTTCTTCCTGCAACTCTCGGCGGAGCGCATCTAGCACAGATTCGATAGCTTCAACTTTACCGCCAGGAAATTCCCATTTACCACCCTGATGAGCGTTATCAACACGTAGGCTGATAAACACTTGTGTGCCGCGAAGTACTACCCCAACGGCAACATGCACAAGTTTCATTAGCTTAATTTACCGTGGCACTGCTTGTACTTTTTGCCAGAGCCGCATGGGCAAGGGTCGTTACGACCTACTTTAGGGCCGTCACGTACCTCTGTACGTACCTTATCGCTTGCTGCTTCTGGCGGTGCATCTGTAGCTGACGCATTTTCGTGTTCAAACTGCTTAGGCACGTTATCCGCTTGACGACGCTGTTCTTCAACTTTCTCAACGTCTTCTTCAGCTTGCACTTTCACACGTGAAAGAATAGTAATCACTTCAACTTTCAATGCTTCTAGCATCTGTGAGAAAAGAGCAAACGACTCGCGCTTGTATTCTTGCTTCGGATTTTTCTGCGCGTAGCTGCGTAGTCCAATACCTTGACGAAGGTGATCCATTGCCGCCAAATGCTCTTTCCAATGGCTGTCTAGGTTTTGTAGCATCACGGCTTTTTCAAACTGACGAAGTACTTGCTCGCCCACTACCGCTTCTTTTTCTTTGTAGCTAGAAACCACGTCATCATGAATACGCTCACGGAGCTTTTCTTCATAAAGCTTATCGTCGTTTTCTAACCAGTTTTGAATGGGTAAGTCTACGGCGAAGTCAGCGCGTAAACGCTCTTCTAATCCTTTCACATCCCACATTTCTTCTAGAGATTGTGGTGGAATATATTCATCAACCACACCGCTTACCACATCTTCGCGGATTACTGCGATGGTTTCGCTAATGTCGCCTTCATCAAGCAACTCATTGCGCTGCTCATAAATCACTTTACGTTGGTCGTTTGCCACATCATCGTATTCAAGTAGTTGCTTACGAATATCGAAGTTACGACCTTCTACTTTACGTTGGGCGTTTTCGATAGCGCGGGTTACCCATGGGTGTTCAATGGCTTCGCCTTTTTCCATCCCTAAGCGCTTCATCATGTTGCCCATTTTTTCAGAGGCAAATATACGCATTAGTGCATCATCAAGAGACAAGTAAAAACGGCTTGAACCTGGGTCACCCTGACGACCTGAACGACCACGAAGCTGGTTATCGATACGGCGAGACTCATGGCGCTCTGTACCAATGATATGCAAACCGCCTGATGCTAAAACAGCATCGTGACGTACTTTCCACTCAGCCTTAATCTTGTCGATTTGTGCTTGAGTAGGGTTTTCAATTTTTTCGATTTCTGCTTGCCAGTTACCGCCAAGCACAATATCCGTACCACGACCCGCCATGTTGGTTGCAATAGTCACTGCACCAGGCTTACCGGCTTGAGCAACAATGTCAGCTTCATGTTCGTGGAACTTAGCGTTAAGTACTTTATGGGGAATTTTGCTTTTCTTAAGAACCCGAGACAACAACTCAGAGTTTTCAATCGATACTGTCCCTACCAAGGTAGGCTGACCGCGCTCAACACAGGCTTTAATATCTTCTACGATAGCATCGTATTTTTCTTCTGCAGTTAAGTAAATAAGGTCGGCCTTATCTTTACGCTGCATAGGTTTATTGGTTGGCAACACAACCGTTTCTAGGCTGTAAATATGCTGAAACTCGAACGCTTCCGTATCAGCAGTACCTGTCATACCCGCAAGTTTGTTGTACAAACGGAAGTAGTTTTGGAAGGTAATAGACGCTAGGGTTTGGTTCTCGTTTTGAATCTTCACACCTTCTTTCGCTTCAACAGCTTGGTGTAAACCTTCAGACCATCGGCGGCCTTCCATTGTGCGGCCGGTATGTTCATCAACAATAACAATTTGATCTTCTTTAACGATGTAATCTACGTCTTTAGAGAACAATTTGTGCGCGCGAAGGGCAGCATTTATGTGGTGAAGTAATGAAATATTACCCGCAGCAAATAACGATTCGCCTTCTGGTAATACGCCTGCACGATGCAAAATTTCTTCTACATGACCCTGGCCACGTTCAGTTAAGTGAATTTGTTTCGCTTTAAGGTCGATAGTGTAATCACCGTCGCCTTCTTTGCCTTCTTCGTCTTCTTCTTCTTGCTGAATCAATTCAGGTATAACTAAATTAATACGGCGGTAAAGTTCAGAACTGTCTTCTGCCTGACCGGAAATAATAAGCGGAGTACGAGCCTCATCAATTAAGATTGAATCTACTTCATCCACTACAGCAAAGTTAAGTGGGCGCTGAACGCGGTCTTGCGGGCTAAACGCCATATTGTCGCGCAAGTAATCAAAACCGAATTCGTTGTTCGTACCATAGGTAACGTCAGCTTGATAGGCGTCACGCTTTTGCTCGTGCGCCATACCAGGTACGTTACAACCTACACGCATACCCAAAAAAGTGAACAGCTGGTTTGCCCATTCAGCATCACGCTTAGCAAGGTAATCGTTCACGGTAATAACGTGAACCCCTTTACCTGATAGGGCATTTAAATAAGTTGGCAAGGTAGCGGTAAGGGTTTTACCTTCACCGGTACGCATTTCTGAAATTTTACCTTCGTGTAATACTTGGCCGCCCAGCATTTGCACGTCGAAGTGGCGCATGCCGTAAACACGTTTACTTGCCTCACGTACTGTAGCAAAAGCTTCGTACATGAGATCTTCAAGGCTTTCGCCTTTTTCGATTCGCTGTTTAAACTCAGTCGTTTTTGCTTTTAACGCCTCATCAGAAAGCTGTTCATACTCTGCTTCCAGTGCATTGATGGCATCTACATTTTTTTGTAATTTTTTTAATAGACGGTCGTTTCGGCTACCGAACACTTTTCTAAGGATGCTTGAAAACATTAGCTTGTTATTTCCACTACTTGTCGAGACGCCGCACGGTAAGAGCACAGCTGCGATTAAACGTAAAAGACACTACCTCTAAAGATAATGCCAAGCGATGACTAATTGTTGCGCAAGCTGAACGCTTACTTACCTGGCTGCTGCCGTGTTTACTTTTTATAAACGTATGGCAGAGGATCGATTTGCTTACCGTTTCTTATTACTTCGTAGTGAACATGAACGCCAGTAGAGCGCCCTGTATTACCCATTTTAGCGATAGCTTGACCCTTGGTCACCACGTCGCCTATTGAGACAGATAACGTTTCATTGTGCCCATAACGGGTAATAAAACCATCACCATGTTCTATTTCTACTAGATGCCCGTAACCGCTACGTTCGCCCGCCCAGGTAACAATACCTGCCGCAGTAGCTAAAACGTCATCACCCGCTTTACCAGCGAAATCTAAGCCTTTATGCATGGCTGTTTCACCAGTGAAGGGGTCGGCGCGCATACCATAATAAGATGACAACCATCCCGATGCTATCGGTCGACCAGATAATTGACTCTGCTCATGGATATGGTGACCCCTCACCAAACTTTCAAGCATAGAAAGCTGCTGAGATTTTACGTCGAGAGATTGCTGGAGCTTATTAATCTCGCTGAGTAAGGGATCATCTTGGAGGTTGTCCGGTATCGATACAGGTACAAAAGCGTCCAGGTCAGCCGCTGTCATACCTAATTCTGTTGCTATCTGCTTTCCTTTATCATCGAGCATAGTCGCTTGTGCTGAAAGCTCGGCAATATGAGAAATCAAAGTTTGTAATTTAATGGTGGTCTGTTGTTTGAGTGCTTCAACGTCTTGTTGCGTTTCATTCACTTCAGATTGTGCCAGGCGAACCCTAGCCACATCTTCAGACACAGATTCTGTGGAACGACTAGACACTAACATAAATATAGACGACAACACGGTCGCGCTCACCAGCGTACGTACACTGATGCTATGACGATAGCGTTTGTTCTTGCCTGATAGCGTTATTGTTAGCTTCATACCACAAATAGGAAATTTCTGTCGTGCTCAGTGAACTTCCAATACCTGTTTGCTAACAAACATAGACACGGCTGAAGGCCGGACTGGAACGTAAAGAAGTTATGGCACATTAATTATAATTATATAGATTGCTTACTTTATCATTGTTTAGTCTAAAAGCTAAACGAAAAAAAGCCGCCATGTAGGCGGCTTTTTATATACCGGTTTACGCTAATACTGGTTGAGCGTAACGTATAGGTGCTTTGTCTTGAGAATCGTACGTTATAAATTCCCAGCAGTCTTTCTGCGCAAGTACGGCGTTCAATAGTTTGTTGTTCAAACCGTGCCCTGTTTTATAAGCGCGCAATTCACCAATCAGGCTATGACCGCCTAAGTACAAATCACCAATAGCATCTAGAATTTTATGCTTTAAAAATTCGTCGTCGTAACGTAAGCCTTCAGGGTTTAACACGCGAAATTCATCAAGTGCTACCGCATTTTCCATGCTGCCGCCCAATGCTAAGTTATTAGCATTCATGTATTCAAGGTCGCGCATAAAACCGAAGGTACGTGCACGGCTTACTTCGTTCACATAAGAGCATGAATCGAAATCCATGGTCATATGTTGACGAGTTTGACTGATAACTGGGTGATCGAAGTCAATTTGGAAGTCGACACGGAAACCATCATAAGGCACTAATTCGGCCCACTTATCGCCATCTTCAACGCGAACGGTTTTCTTAATACGGATAAAGCGCTTAAGGGCGTTCAACTCTTCTATTCCTGCTGATTGAAGCAAGAATACGAAGGGGCTAGCACTACCATCCATAATAGGTAGCTCGTTGCTATCAACTTCAACAATGATGTTGTCGATACCAAGCCCTGCAAGCGCAGATGCCAAATGTTCAACGGTTTGAATAGTTACGCCGTCTTCATTATTCAAACAGGTACACAGCATGGTATTACCCACCGCGTTTGCACGCGACGGGATATCAACATGAGGTTCAAGGTCAACACGCCTAAACACAATTCCCGTGTTCGCAGGCGCAGGCCGGAGAGTCATTGTGACCTTTTCCCCTTTATGAAGCCCAATTCCGGTTTCTTGCACCGGGTGCTTGATTGTACGTTGTCTAATCATCTGCTTATGCTTTTACCTATAAAAAAAGCGGTCGCGAATTATAGTGACTTACCACTTATTTGTCAAAAAATACGCAATTTGGACCATTCGCGAATCCAAAATTTTACGCGCAATTAGCCACTCTGGTCACTAATCCGGAAAAATTCCAGTTTAAAACCTACCAGACATATAGTGCCCTTAATACCGTTCTGACAACAGTATTTCAGAAAAATTCACTTCAATTTCAGCGAGGTGAATTAGTCTGCTTGCTTACGCAAAAACGCGGGAATATCTAGATACTCTAAATCATTACCAGGTTGCGCTTCATCTTCAGCTTTAAGTGCTTGGTTGCCTTCAGTACTGCCAACCGATGCTGAACGAGGTTCAGATGCTGTTGTGTTACCGTACTCTTTAGCTGGCGTAGTTAAACGCGAACCTTCTGAGCTTACTAGCGAAATGTCAGGCTTGCGCTCTGCGCCAATACCGGTTGCAACAACCGTTACGCGCAACTCATCTGTCATTTCCATGTCAATAACGGTACCCACAACCACTGTCGCATTTTCAGAAGCAAACGCTTTAACAGCGTTACCAACAGTTTCAAACTCATCAATAGCGAAATCTGGGCCGGCTGTGATATTCACAAGAATACCCCGCGCACCTGACAAATCGATATCTTCAAGTAGCGGACTAGCAATTGCTGATTCAGACGCTTCTTCAGCGCGGTCTGGACCACTTGCTGAACCACTGCCCATCATTGCTTTACCCATTTCAGACATTACTGTACGTACGTCGGCGAAATCCACGTTGATCAATCCAGGGCGAGTAATGAGCTCTGCAATCCCCTGAACAGCGCCACGCAATACGTCGTTCGCTGCGCTGAATGCTTGAAGTAAAGGCGTACCTGGCCCCATCACCTTTAACAATTTCTCGTTAGGAATAGTGATAAGTGAATCTACGTTGTTAGCCAGTTCAACAATGCCCTGCTCTGCAAACGTAGTACGCTTTTTACCTTCAAATGGGAATGGCTTGGTAACAACAGCCACAGTAAGAATTCCCATTTCACGGGCAATTTTTGCCACTTCAGGTGCTGCACCAGTACCTGTACCACCACCCATACCTGCGGTGATGAAAACCATATCTGCGCCATCTAATGCTTGGCGAATGGTTTCTCTGTCTTCGTGTGCAGCGTCGCGTCCAATGTTAGGATCGGCGCCTGCGCCTAAACCTTTAGTAACACTTGAACCAATTTGTAAGGTAACGTCAGCATTTGAGCTGCGCAGTACCTGCGCGTCGGTGTTTATCGCAATAAACTCTACGCCTTCAATGCTTTGAGACACCATGTGCTCAACTGCATTTCCGCCGCCGCCACCAACGCCGATGACTTTGATTACGGCTTCTTCGCCGTGACTATCCATTAATTCGAACATACTTACTCTCCGGTTGTACGTCTTCTATGCTTCGCTACGACACATAGTCGATTATCTGCATCCTGCGAATCGTGATGCCGTAGCTATAGCGACCCCAAAAAATTAAAATTCACCTTTAAACCAGCTTTGCACGCGATGAAATAAACTCTCACCAGGTTTCTGCTTACTGGACTTCTTATTATCTGCTTGCACTTTGCCGTATTGCAGAAGCCCTACGACGGTTGCAAATCCTGCATCATCAACGTATTCAGACAAGCCTTTAACGTTGATTGGGTTGCCTACTCTCACAGGCATCTGGAAAATTTCCTCGGCAAATTCGACCGCACCTTCCATTTTGGCGGTACCACCAGTTAGCACTAAGCCGGCGGCAATTTGCTCTTCCAGACCACTGGCACGAATTTCATCATGTACCAGTTCAAAAAGTTCTTGGTATCGAGGCTCAATCACTTCAGCTAGCGTATGTCGCGACATGACTCGCGCGGCACGCCCGCCTACACTGGGCACTTCAATACTTTCTTCCATACTGACCATGTCTTTCAGCGCGCAGGCATAATTAACTTTAATCTCTTCTGCGTTACTGATTGGCGTACGGAAAATCTTAGCGATGTCGCTGGTAATCTGATTACCGGCAACAGGGATAACAGCGGTATGCCTAATGGCACCATCTGTGTAAATAACGATATCCATGGTGCCACCACCAATATCGACTACACACACCCCTAATTCACGTTCATCGTCCGTTAGCACAGCATAACTTGATGCCAATGCTGAAAATATCAATTGGTCGGCGTTTAGTTCACAGCGCTCAACACACTTCACTAAATTTTTCGCCATATCGTCTGCACAGGTAATAATGTGTGCATCAGCTTCCATTCTTACGCCTGACATGCCAATTGGGTTCTTAATCCCTTCTTGCACATCAATAGTAAATTCTTGTGGTAAAACATGAAGTAACCTGCGTTCAGCTGCAATAGGAACACTACGTGCTGCGTGAATAACGTTATCTACATCTTCTTGGGTTACTTCTTGGTTGTTAATCGGCACCATACCGTTTTCGTTTTGGCATTTTACGTGACGGCCTGAAATAGACATGAACACTGAAGAAACACGGCAATCTGCCATGAGCTCCATTTCATTTACCGCACGTTGCACCGACTTAACCACAAGGTTTAAGTCATTTACGCCGCCTTTATCCATGCCTTTTGCGGCATGCGTACCGACACCGACAATACTGATTTGATCGTCGTCTAGCAGCTCACCCACCACAGCCTTTACCTGGCTAGTGCCTATATCTAAGCCTACAATCAAATTACGTTCAGCAGGTTTTGACATGGTTTCCTTAACTCTCTTTGTTTGTTGTATCGCTGTTGCTGTTTTCCCAGCCAACCGCGACACCCGTATCGTAACGAAGATCGATATATTTTACCGTCTTCTCTTGCTGCGCAAGTAAGGGATATACATCGATAAAGCGTTGTAACCTATCGATAAATTCCTTGCGCCCTAAATTCAATTCAATACCATTTTCAAGTTGAACTTGCCATGCGAAGCGCTCGCTCAACGATAATTCTTCAATATTCATAGCAGTAGTGGCTAATAGCGCATGCATGGAGTTATATCCTTCAAGCGCGGTCTTCTCGCTACCACCTGGGCCGTATAACCTTGGTAAAGCTAAATCATGCCCATCGGCGTTAAACGTATCGCCGTAGGGGTTTAGCAACAAATCCTCGTTCCATTTGGCAACGGGTTGCTGCTCAACCAAATATATCTTTAACGTGTTTGGCCATTTTTTGCGTACCGACGCCCGATACACCCATGGTTGTGCTTCTACCAGCTCAAACACTTCATTCACATCGAGGGCAAAAAAACTGCCCGGTTGTGACTTTCTTATCAGGCGCTCTAGCCTAGTAATATTCACATGTTGGTAATCGCCTGAAAAATCGATTACCTGAACAGGCATTTGCTGTTCATCTTGCATATAGCCGTTGGCCTTAATAGCGCCAAACACTAATGCCGCGATAACAAACAATAAGAAGACTACACCGCCCCACAAAGACGCTTTGTCTTTAGATGGCTTATTGTTTACGGTGCTCGTCTTACTTGTCATTGCGCTTTATGCTCTGCTGTCAGGGTCAAAACTGGTGGCCAATATTGCCAGCACCAGTTCATCAAAACTTAACCCAGCCACTTTGGCCGCTTTAGGCACCAAGCTCTTTTCCGTCATTCCAGGCACCGTATTCGCTTCAAGCAAATAAAAATGCCCATCACTATCTTGCATCACGTCAATGCGACCCCAGCCAGAGCCAGAAATAGAATCGAATGCCTGCGTCGATAGCTGAGCAAGATGTGCTTCTTGCTTGTCAGACAAACCACTTGGACAAAAATACTCTGTGGTATCGTCTTGGTACTTGGCAGCGTAATCATAAAACGTATGTGGAGTAGACATGCGAATAGACGGCAATGCCTGCCCCTGAATTACTGAAACCGTAAACTCAGGGCCTTTAATGTATTGCTCTAACAGAACCTGATTATCATAGTTAAAGGCGTCCTGTATGGCATTTTCGAGTTGTTCAGCGCTTGTCACTCTCGCCATGCCAATACTCGACCCTTCTCGGGCCGGTTTTACCATGACTTCATTCCCCAACTTTTCCATTATAGCGCTGCACTTACCAGCTTCAAAGCGCCTTTTATCAGCAATTTCATATTTAGCAGTAGGTAAGCCAAGGCTTTGCCATACTTGCTTGGTGTGAATTTTGTCCATCGCCAATGCAGAACCTAAAACCGGCGTTCCCGTATAGGGAATTTTAAGCAGTTGTAGTGCCCCTTGCATTGAACCATCTTCACCACCTCGACCGTGTAACATGATAAGTACTCGGTCGACTTTTTCGCTGATTAAATCAGTAAGTGGTCGCTCAGCAGGGTCGAAAGCTATGGCGTTTACATTTTCTCTTAAAAGCGCTGCAAGCACCGCGTTTCCTGAGTTTAGCGACACGTCACGTTCGGCAGAGTCGCCGCCAAACATGACCGCCACTTTTCCAAATTCGGCAACATCATATTTTTTTACGTTACTAAAAAGACTCATGCATCGCTCTCCTGATGCAGCGCTTTTGGCTCCATCTCACGGCTGGCGAGCAACTTAGCAATTTGACCAATGTTTCCAGCGCCTTGGGTCATCACGACATCGCCCTCTACCAAAATATTGGCAAGAATGGCGGGAAGCGCTTCTTTACCGCCTACGTAAACGGGCTCAATTTGGCCACGTTGACGAATAGAACGACACAAAGATTTACTGTCAGCGCCTTCAATAGGCTGTTCGCTTGCCGGATAAACGTCTAATAACAGCAATACATCCACCGAAGAAAGTACGTTAACGAAATCTTCGTATAGGTCACGCGTTCGCGTAAATCGATGAGGTTGATATACCATCACTAACCGATTTTCAGGCCAATTGGCTCTCGCTGCCGCTATAGTCGCTTTCACTTCGGTAGGATGATGACCATAATCATCAACCAAGGTAACGTTACCCACACTGGTATTAAAATCGCCAAGTACCTCAAAGCGACGACCAATCCCACCAAAACTCGCCAATGCAGCCACAATGGCTTCATCATCAATACCTTCATCCGTTGCCACAGCGATGGCTGCCAACGCATTTAGCACATTGTGGTTACCGGTAAGGTTTAATGTCACCTTCAAAGGCTCATGCTCTGGCCGTATAACGGTGAAATTAGCTTGCCCGAATGACAAGGAAATATCCTCAGCACGTACATCGTTGTGCGCTTCAAAGCCATAAGTAATGATACTGCGGCCAATACGAGGGCTAATCTCTTGTATGTTCGCGTCGTCGCCACACACAATTGCCTGCCCGTAAAATGGCAAATTACTCAAAAACTCAACAAAAGTATCTTTCACTTTCGAGAAGTCACCGCCATAGGTATCCATATGGTCAGCTTCAATATTTGTAACTACCGACACCATTGGCTGCAAGTGTAAAAACGATGCGTCACTTTCATCGGCTTCAGCAATTAAATAACGGCTTCTGCCTAAGCGCGCGTTAGTACCTGCACTATTCAACAAACCGCCAATCACAAACGTTGGGTCGTATTGTGCTTGTGCAAAAATGGTCGAGATTAAACTTGTGGTGGTGGTTTTACCATGAGTTCCTGCCACGGCAATACCATGACGAAAACGCATCAATTCCGCTAACATCTCCGCACGACGTATAATTGGAATACGTTGTTCTCTGGCGGTAATAATCTCTGGGTTAGCTTCGTTAATGGCACTTGAAACCACAATCACGTCCATACCATCAACATTTTCGGCTTTATGGCCAATTTTTACATCCACGCCCAAATCACTAAGGCGCTGAGTCATGGGCCCTGAATTTATGTCAGAACCTGCAATATCGTAACCTTCATTAAGCAGTACTTCAGCAATACCGCCCATACCCGCACCACCGATGCCGATAAAAAATATTTTCTTCACCCTGCGCATTTGCGGGCTCTCAAATGGGGTCTTAAAAACCATTATTCCCCTTCTCCTACTACTGCCATGCAATGGCTTACTACATGTTCTGTGGCGTGAGTACTGGCGTGTTGCCTTGCTACTGCACCCATTTTTAGGCAATCGCTAGGGTGCGAAACCCAGTGCCGAACTGCCTGCCTTAAATTCTCTTTCAATACCGACTGCGCAATCATAATGGCGGCGCCATGTTTCACTAGCGACTGCGCATTTTTGGTTTGATGGTCGTCTACCGCATGTGGCAGAGGTACGAACAATGCTGCCCTGCCCGCTGCCGCCACTTCTGCAACGGTGAGTGCGCCCGCCCTACAAATCACAAAGTCAGCCCACTCATAGGCCGCTGCCATATCATCAATAAAGTCGCTGACTTCAACGGAATTAGCTGAATCTGCATAAAGCGCTTCCACCGACGCTTTATTGCCTTTCCCGCATTGATGGCGAATCGATAAACCCTCTAGTGCCGCGCACGTGTCGGGCACAGTATCATTAAGTACTTTGGCACCCAAACTTCCGCCCACAACCAGTAGGTTAAGTGTGCCGTTTGTTGACTCGTCTGTAACTTGTTCTTTCGGGTTAACCTGCCAAATTTCGTCCCGCACAGGGTTACCCACGGTGTGAACTTTAGCTGCCACCTTGGCAAATTGCGGTTTTGCATCTTCAAAACCGAGCAACACGCGTGTAGCGATGTTAGCCAATAACTTGTTGGTCATGCCGGCCGCCGCGTTTTGCTCGTGAATAACAACAGGAATCCCTAGCGATTTGGCCGCAACACCACCCGGCCCGCTGGCATAACCACCAAAACCAAGCACTAAATCTGGTTCAATACGTTTGATAATTCGGCGAGCCGAAAATAAACTTTTTATTAGTGCTATACCGCCCGACAATTTGGCTTTTAGCCCTTTGCCTCGAATACCTTTCACTGGAATAAAGTGAATAGGAATGCCATGTCTAGGCACAACATCGGCTTCCATTCGCTCTGCGGTGCCAAGCCATTCTATTTCCCAACCAGCCGATTTCAGAGCGTGGGCCACAGCTAACCCAGGGAAAACATGCCCGCCAGTACCACCGGCCATAATAAGACAACGCTTACTCATTGGTGGCCTCCTTAGATACTCTGGCTAGAATGGCTTTTATGCCCGCTTTGCCTTCGTCTTCAGGAGAAATTGTACTAGATGCTTTTTTTGCTTCTTTTGATTGAGCATCATCTAGCATTGATTCTTGCGCTTCTGTGTCTGATTCAACGCTTGGGACTTGGTTGTAATCAGCCTCAGCATCGGCAAACGGTTCAGCATTGGTATGCTTTGTTTTCACTGGCGGCTTAGCCGCTGATGTAGCTGCAGGCTTTGCCTTTACTTTACTGGTTTTCTTATTGTCGCCGCGTCCTAACGCTTGAACTCCGTCTACGCGAAGTTCAAAATCAATACGCAACAACAAAGCCACCGCCACCGACATAACAATAAGCGATGAGCCGCCATAACTGACTAACGGTAGCGTAAGTCCTTTGGTGGGCAGAATGCCTGCACTTGCACCAATATTCACAGCAGTTTGGAAACTGAACCAAATTCCTACGCTGTAAGCTAAATACCCTTCGAATGGGCGTGATTTCAATAAGGCTTTGTTCCCTATTTGTAGCGCACGTACCACCATCCATAAAATTAAGCCGAGTACAGCCAGTACGCCTACAAAACCAAGCTCTTCGGCTAAAATAGCCATAACAAAATCGGTATGCGCTTCAGGTAAGAACTCTAGCTTTTGTAGGCTGTTGCCTAAGCCTTGGCCAAACCAATTGCCTCGACCATAAGCCATTAGCGATTGAGTAAGCTGATACCCGGCGCCGAATGGGTCGGCCCAAGGATCTAGAAAAGAAGTGACCCGCTTCATGCGGTATTCTTCAAACACGATAAGGGCAACAACGGCTAGCACGCCAGCAAACACCAATGCAAAAAACTGCCATAAACGAGCACCTGCTAAGAATAATAACCCAATGGTGGTGGCAAACATCACCACCACGGTTCCTAGGTCGGGTTGTAGCAACAGCAACATGGCTAACGCAAAGAACACCACTAGCGGCTTGATGAAGCCTTTTAAGTTTTCCGTTACTTCCTCATAACGGCGAACCAGATAGCCTGCTAGATAAGTGAAGAAGAAAAGTTTGGCCGGCTCTGCCGCTTGAATTGTGATGGGGCCTAGCGCCAACCAACGGGTACTGCCGTTTACGGTACGCCCAACAAGCAGCACAGCCACCAACAGCCCAATCGCCGCTAATAACAAATAAGGGTTTGCCTTACGCCAAAACTGCATAGGAAGCTCTAATACCACCATGGCAGCAATAATCGCCCCCACAATGTAAATACCGTGACGAATAGCAAAGTAAAAAGGATTATCGTGAATTCTTTCAGCAACAGGCATTGAAGCAGATGTCACTATGATAATACCAATCGTCATTAGTGCTAACGCAACAATGATTAAGCCAATATCGTAAGGGCTTTGAAGATTTTTTTCGTCATGACGCGCCGCAAACAACGCACTTAATTTAGTGTCTGCTGGCGACGCATTGGTTGATTTAAAAGCTTTCGCGGCTGTCATCATGATGGCAAACCTCCCGCTTCTTTCATTGCGCCAGCGTCACTTTCAAATTTTACCTTTTCGGTAATATGTGTGACTGCATCAGTAAATACTTGTGCACGGTGCATATAGTTTTTAAACATGTCGATACTGGCACACGCTGGGGATAGCAAGACGATATCGCCGTTACCAGCACGTAAGTTAGCAGCCAATACCGCCTTCTCCATTGAAGCCACTATTGTGGTGTCACTGTAGATAGCGCTGAATTTTTCTGCGTCTTTGCCTAGCGCAATCACTTCACCAACACTTTCATCTAGCGCTGGTTTTAATGCACTTAAATCTGCACCTTTGCTATCACCACCGGCAATCAGGATAATTTTTCCATTGGTAGTAGGAGCTAGCCCTTGAATAGCAGCGATAGTGGCACCCACGTTGGTAGCCTTTGAATCATCTATCCACTTCACGCCATTAATGTTGGCAATTTCTACGCAGCGGTGCGGCGCTGAAGTGAAGATAGCCACTGCACGTGCGGCTGTATTAAGCAGGGCTGGTTTATTCAATGAAATACTAAACGCTTGGCATAATGCCAGCGACGCCATCACGTTAAGCACATTGTGCATGCCTGCCAATCGAATATCGGCGGTATTAAGCAGCGCTTCACCGTTGAAGGTTATAACGCCTTCGCGTAAACCAAAATCGGTATCGCTAGCATCAAGGCCATAAGTGATGGTGTTTTCACAGTTTGAGGTTGGCGTCACCTGCTTGTCGCCTCGCCATACTACTGCGGTATCACAATGACTAAAGATACGCTGTTTGGCAGCTGTGTATTGCTGCATATCGCCGTGTCTATCTAAATGGTCATCGCTAATATTCAAAATCGATGCGGCGTTCAACTTCAAGCTAGTGGTAGTTTCAAGCTGAAAACTGGAAAGCTCTAAAACAATGACATCCAAAGAAGAAGACTGAGTTTCAAGCTCTGCCATGGATTCTGGAAGGGTTTCAAGTACTGGGCGCCCTACATTACCCGCCTCACAAACTTCGTACCCACAAGCTTTTAGCATATGCGTTGTTAGCAAGGTAACCGTGGTTTTACCATTTGAACCGGTAATGCCTATGGTTGGCGTAGTGTTAAGACGTGCAAACAATTCCACGTCGCCAATTACTTCAACACCACAGGCTTTTGCTTGTTTTACTTGTTCAATGTTAAGCGGTAGGCCTGGGCTAAGTACCAAGGTATCAACGCCTGCGAAAAAATCACGAGGTAATGTCCCGGTGGTTACGCAGATATTTAATGGTGCTGACACATTGAAAGTATCGCGGGTATCAAAGGCTTTTACCTTCGCCCCTTGCTGTTTTAGAAAACGCACGCAAGCCTGACCTGTTACTCCAAGGCCGCCTACCACATAAGAATGTGTACGTACGTTATATGTCATTACCTAAGCTTCAACGTTGCCAGCCCAACAAGGACTAAAATGATAGAAATGATCCAGAAGCGCACTATGACTCGTGGCTCCGGCCAACCTTTTAATTCGTAATGGTGATGAATAGGTGCCATTCTAAAAATGCGTTGTCCACGCAACTTAAAAGATCCCACCTGCAAAATGACCGATAAGGTTTCTACTACAAACACACCACCCATAATAATCAGTACAATTTCTTGGCGGACTAATACGGCTAGTACGCCCAATGTGCCACCTAATGCCAACGACCCCACATCGCCCATGAAGACTTGTGCTGGGTAAGTGTTAAACCACAAAAATCCTAGCCCAGCACCGACAATGGCCGTACACACAATAACCAACTCACTGGTAAGGGGAATATGCGGAATATTAAGGTAATCGGCGAAATTCGCGTTCCCGGTTACATAAGCAAAAATAGCGAAAGCACCTGCCACTAAAATAGTCGGCACGATGGCTAATCCATCAAGGCCGTCGGTTAGGTTGACTGCGTTACTTGTGCCCACAATGGCAAAGTAAGTAATAATGATAAAAAAGGCGCCTAGTTGCGGAAACACTTCTTTAAAGAAAGGGATAAGCAATGAGGTTTCAGCACTTAATGTGGCACTGCTATATAGGAAGAAAGCTACCCCAATGGCTATCACCGATTGCCAGAAATACTTCCAGCGCGCAATCAAGCCTTTTGAGTCTTTGCGGATCACTTTACGATAGTCATCCACAAACCCAATAATGCCATACGACACCACTACCGCTAAGGTCACTAATACGTAACGATTACTTAAATCTGCCCACAGTAAAACACTCACTACAATAGCCGCAAGAATAAGTAAGCCACCCATAGTAGGTGTACCTGATTTAGATAAATGACTTTGCGGACCATCGTCGCGTACGGTTTGCCCTATCTGCATAGTTTGCAAATAACGAATCATTTTAGGGCCAATTAAAATAGCAATGAGCAACGCCGTTAACGTACTTAAAATCGCTCTTAGGGTAAGGTATGAAAATACGTTAAACCCAGTATCAAATTGTGTCAGCCAGTCAGCTAGCCAAATTAACATGCAATACGCTCCCGACGGCGTTCAAACTTTCCCAGCGAAGAGGCCTCAATCGCCTCTACCACGCGTTCCATACGAGAACTGCGTGAGCCTTTTACTAAAATTGAAATATCTTGTTGTTCTACTTGTAAGTCTTGCTCTAACGCGCTCACCAAACTGTCGATGTCGGTAAAATGCCCGCCATTTTTTCCAGATGCCGCGTCGTAGACAGCGCTGGCAGATTGGCTTAGCACGCCAAAGGAGTATAAGTAGTCGATACCATTGTTAAGCGCATAGTTGCCCACTTGCTCATGATAGAAGCGCGCTTTTTCGCCCAACTCTTTCATGTCGCCCAATATCAAAACATTAATGCCTGAAAAGGTACTTAGTGTATCGATAGCCGCGTTAACCGAAGCAACGTTGGCGTTGTAAGTGTCATCTAGCAAACGCACTTGGCTACTTAATGTCTTAACGTTCAAGCGACCTTTCACTTGCTTCATAGCAAGCAAACCGTCACGCACGTTCTCAAGAGTGGCACCTAATTGCATGGTAAGCGCTGCTGCCACTAATGCATTCCCAACGTTATGAATTCCAGGAATAGTCAGTTGGATTGCCACTTCACCTTCGTTACTGCAAAAATGGAATGCAGCACAGCCATCCAGTCCGACGATGATGTCTTCGGCAGTGAAGTCTGCTTCGTTCTTTTGCATTGGCGAGAAAGTTAATACACGCTTTTGTTTAAGCTTGCCTTGCCAGAAATCGGCAAATTGGCTGTCTACATTAACAATGGCAGTGCCGCTATCGCCTAAGCCTTTAAAGATTTCGCTTTTTGCACGAGCTACACCTAACAAGCTCCCGAACCCTTCAAGGTGAGAAGCAGCAGCATTTACAATAGTGGCGACATCAGGCTTAACCAGATTTGTGGTGTACGCAATTTCACCCAGGTGATTTGCACCTAGTTCCATGACCGCGTATTCGTGATGTTTTTCTAAGCGAAGTAAGGTAAGCGGAACCCCAATATCGTTGTTAAAATTGCCATTGGTAGCAAGAACAGAGCCGCGGCGCTCTAATATGGCCGCGCACATTTCTTTTACCGTGGTCTTGCCACTACTGCCTGTAATTGCAATGGTTTTTGGGGCGACTTCACGTTTTACCGCTGCTCCAAGCATGCCTAAAGCCAGTTTAGTATCTTCGACATAAACCACCGGAATCGATACTTCAACAGGTTCGCTGGCAATAATTGCACTTGCCCCTGCTTTTTCTGCGCTTATCGCAAATTCATGGCCATTAAAGTTTTCGCCATTTAATGCAAGGTAGACAGAGCCCGAATCTAAGGTTCGCGTGTCTGTACTTACCGCACTGACTTCACAATCTTGTCCGTCAAGTTTGCCGTCAATTTGGCTGGCTATCCACGACAGTGTTGTAGTTATCATTTTTTGTACTCCTGCTGTAGTCGCGCCACAACTGTACGTTCGTTATAGTCTGTCTGTTGGGTACCAATAATTTGGTAATCTTCATGGCCTTTACCGGCCACCACAATAATATCGTTCTCATCTGCACTATCTAGGCAATAGCGAATAGCGCTTTCTCTGTCTGCTTCTTCTACTGCGTCATTAGGGCGTTGCAAGCCCGCCTTAATATCGCTAGCAATACTTTCTGGCGACTCGCTACGACTGTTGTCAGTGGTAATGACAATCACGTCAGCATGCTGTTCAGCCGCCGCGCCCATTAAGGGGCGCTTGCCTTTATCGCGATCGCCACCACACCCAAACACGCACCACACTTTGCCGGCGGTATGTGTTTTAGCGCTTTTCAGCACCTGGTCTAACGCGTCTGGCGTGTGGGCATAATCAACGACTACGCTGGCACTACCCTCAACAGGGAACACTTCCATCCTTCCTGGTACAGGTTGCAAACCATTCACTACCCGCACTACATTTTCAAAGCGTTCGCCCTGCGCCAATAAACACGCAATAGCACTTAACGCATTGCTCACGTTAAACGAGCCAAACAATGCCAGCTCAATAGGTGCTGTGCCCCATGAAGAAACAAGGTCGAATCGAATTCCTGAAGAATGGTATGAAACATTTGTGGCGAAACAATGGCGATCTTGTGGTTGTTTGTGCGTGGCTAAAACGCCATCAGTAGGTTCAAACCCTGTCCATACTTGTGTCACTCTCGGCTTACTAATTGCTATTTTTTCTGAGCTTTCATCTTTAGCTGCATTGGCGTCTAAATAGTCAGCCCAATTCTGGCTTTCGCTGTCGTTCACATTCAGCACAACAGCTTCAAGGCCAGGTTGATCTAACAGCAATCGCTTCGCCTTAGCGTACTCTTCCATGGTGCCGTGGTAATCTAGATGGTCACGGGTTAGGTTTGTAAACACCGCAATATCTGTTTTCACTTGGCTTA
This sequence comes from Alteromonas lipotrueae, assembly GCF_019249215.1. Classification (GTDB taxonomy): domain Bacteria; phylum Pseudomonadota; class Gammaproteobacteria; order Enterobacterales; family Alteromonadaceae; genus Alteromonas; species Alteromonas lipotrueae. The sequence continues at coordinate 37,559 of NZ_JAESDI010000010.1, read as the reverse complement.
ATCGGCCTTGTACCAATGCATGAGAGCTAGCTTCAAAGGCCGTATGCCTCACCTCTTGTTGCACAAACTCTGCCAACACGTACTGCAAACGAATAGCATCAGGTGTAGTATTCGCCGCGGCAGTCGTTACCCACTGGGTATTTTCACCTTCATATACGCTACTGCCAAGAGTGCCAACACTCGCACTGCGCGTACCCAGCGCATCTTTCAACTGGGTAAGCAATTGAACTGTAGAGGTTTTTCCGTTAGTTCCCGTTACCGCCACTGTCATCATTTTCAACGCAGGGTAATCGTAAAACGCAGCCGCCAAGGCCGACAGCATGCTAGGTAATTGATATAACGAAATAATTACCGAATGGTCGCGCATTTCCATTTGGCCATGGGCTTGACTGTCGTCAGTTTGCGCCAGAATGACACGCGCGCCTAAACTAATCGCCTGTGGTATAAAATCTCTTCCGTCACGTTCATGACCTTTAACCGCTACAAATGCTGTTTTTGTATTCACATCACGGCTATCTAAGGTTAAGCCTTCAATACGAATATCTGGCGCGTCTATACCAAACTTTGCCAACAACGCACGAGTACTTTGAATAAAGGAATTAACTACCACTGTTACCTCCTTTCAGCCACGCGCCTGACGTCACGTGCTTGTCATCTGGGGTTACGTTTAGCATGTGTAAAGCACCGCCCATGATTGACGAAAACACAGGTGCCGCAGTGTCACCGGCGTGATACAAATCACCACCAGGCTCGTTAATAAGCACAATAGTGACAAGTCTTGGGTCGGAAACAGGGGCAATACCTGCAAAGATATTCACATACTCTTCGCCATAACCACCTGCCACAGCCTTACGACTGGTACCAGTTTTTCCTGCCACACGGTAACCTGGAACGGCCGCTTTTTTCGCTGTACCGCCTCGTTGAGTTACGCTCTCCATCATTTGTACTATGGCTTTTGCATTCTCTTCACTGATCACGCGTTCAGGCTGGCCTTGCCACCCCGTTTGCTGTGGCGACTTGATAATATTCAATGGCTGCTTGATACCGCCATTCGCCAAGGTAGCGTAGAGGCGACCAAGTTGCGCAGTGGTTACCGATATCCCATAGCCAAATGACAAGGTGGCCAGTTCGAATTCAGACCAGCGGCTTCGGTCGTAGAAAATACCACTGCTTTCACCGGCCATATTTAGGCCAGTATCTGACATCAGCCCAATGTTGTAATAGGTATCGAGTAGAAATTGCTTAGGCACAGACAACGCTAATTTCGAGGTGCCCATATTGCTTGAATGCTGAATAATTTCTTCAAGAGTAAGCTCGCCATAGTTACGCGAGTCTTTAACTAAGCTTCCGCCTAGGCGCATCCAACCAGGGTTAGTATCTACCACATCTTCCGCTTCTACTTCACCGAACTCCATAGCAGTTAATACCGCTAACGGCTTCAACGCTGAACCGGGCTCGAATGCATCGGTAATAACGCGGTTACGCATGCGGTGGGGTGAAATATTACTGCGATCGTTAGGGTTAAAAGACGGCGCATTTACCATGGCCAGTACATCGCCCGTTTTTACATCAATCACCACTGCCGAGGCAGAACTAGATTGATAGTAAATCATGGCTTCTTTAATTTCTTTGTACGCTAACGCTTGAATACGTTGGTCGATAGTCAGTTGCAGGTTGCCTGCATCTTCACCCGTGGTGGTTTCTAAAATTTCTACCTGACGACCTTTGGCATCTCGACGAATTTTACGTGAGCCAGGCGTGCCTGTTAGCCACTCGTCGTACATACGCTCTAAGCCTTCAACACCTGTATCATCTACATCGGTAACACCGATTAATTGGGCCGACACTTCACCGGTAGGATAATAACGACGGCTCTCACGGCGTAAGTAAATACCTGGAATATCAAGCTTATCGACATACTCGGCCATGGCAGGAGACACTTGGCGCTGCAAGTACACAAAACGGCGTTTAGGATTGCTCACTTTTTCTTGTAAGCTATCTACCGATTGGCCTAGTACATCGGCCAGCGCTTGCCAACGACGAGGTTCAGCAAGGCCATCGTTCTCATGAATAATTTTAGGGTCGGCATAAATGGCCCGAACCGGCACGCTTACAGCTAGTTCAACACCATTTCGGTCTGTCACCAGCCCGCGATAGGTAGGCATGTTGCGCGTACGCAAGGTACGGCTATCGCCTTGTTGGATAAGTTCATCAGGCTCAATAACTTGAATAAACGCCGCGCGGGCAGCCAGTGCCGCGAAAACCGAGATAACCACGATAAGCACAACCACAAAGCGCCAGTGCACCAAGCTTGGTGTGACGTTTTGTTTTGCTCCGCTCGCTTTGCGGCTACGTTTAACGGTTGGCGTGGTCATTTAAGTCTCACTACCACTTCGTCATCGGCTGTAGGGCGATACATATCAAGTTGCTTTTCAACCAAGGTTTCTATGCGGTTATGTTCGGTCAGCGCACGTTGTTCTAGCACTAAATTGCGCCATTCAACGTCGAGCTCATCTTTTTGTTGCATCAGGTCTTCAAGGGCAATAACTTGCTGTCGATTTTGGTGGCTACCAAGGATAACCGCCATGCCACTAAGCAGAACCGCTAAATACAACAAAACCCGCAACTTGTTGCGGGTTAAATCTGACACAATAATCAGCAGTAAACTGAAGTTTGTATTTGCCCTATCTGGCTTACCTAACGTCATAGCTTTTCGGCCACCCTTAACACGGAACTGCGTGAGCGAACGTTGTTCGCAATCTCCAATTCAGAGGGTTTTATGGCACGACTTAGCGCTTTTAAAACTTTATCGGCATCTATTTCAGCTTGGGTTATAGGCAGATTATGCGGTACTGATTTGCCTTTGCTTTGGTCTTTTATAAAGCGTTTTACGAGTCTGTCTTCTAAAGAATGAAAAGAAATGACCGCTAAGCGACCTTCTTTTGCTAACACCTGAGTGGCTGCTTTTAGGCCTATTCGCAGTTGCTCTAGTTCAGCATTAATGTAAATTCGGATGCCTTGAAATGCGCGAGTAGCTGGGTGTTTAAACTTATCTTTTACTGGTACGGCTTCATCAATAAGTGCGGCTAACTGAGCAGTACGGGTAATAGGCGTGGTTTCGCGAGTATTTACAATGGCGTGCGCGATGCGTTTACCAAACTTCTCTTCACCAAACTCTTTAATCACTTGGGTAATGTCTTGTTCTTCAGCACGGGCTAGCCAATCGGCTGCACTTTCACCACGGGAGGTGTCCATACGCATATCTAGCGGACCGTCGCGAAGGAAACTAAAACCACGTTCAGCATCATCAAGTTGAGGAGACGAAACACCCAAGTCCATTAATACGCCGTCAATCTTTCCGGTTAAACCCAAGGCTTCAATTTCTTCGGCCATGTCGCCAAAAGGAGAATGAATAATACGGAAGCGGCTGTCATCTGCAAAACGCTTAGCAGCTTCTATAGCCTGAGGGTCGCGATCAAACGCGATTAGGGTACCATCGCTACCTAATGCATCAAGAATATGCGCAGAATGGCCTCCACGGCCAAATGTGGCGTCAATATAAATGCCATCAGGTTTGATAGCTAATGCTTCTATACACTCGTCGAGAAGTACAGAAACATGTTTGAATTCGCTAGATTGGCTCATAAGGAAAAGTCCTGTAAACGTTCGGTGAGTTCAAATTCGCCTTTGCGTTCGGTATCCATATCAAGCTCAACTTGTTCAGCCCATACTTCAGCATCCCAAATTTCAAACTTATTCAACTGACCAACTAACATGACTTCTTTTGATAGGTGAGCATGAAGGCGTAGCGGAGTAGGAAGCAGAATTCGACCGCTTTTGTCCATTTCACCTTCTGTAGCATGACCCAGTAATAAACGCTGCATGCGTCTTTCTGCCGGAATCATGCTTGAGAACTTAATGAGTTTAAGCTCAATTTCTTCCCATTCGGGAAGTGGGTAAAGCAGCAAACAACTTTGCTGTGTATCGACCGTACAGACCAGCTGTCCATTACAATCATCCAGCAGCGACTGCCGATACTTTGTCGGTATCGCTAGTCTGCCTTTTGTGTCCAGATTGATTGCATTAGCGCCGCGGAACATTCCCCTAGCCTTCTATATTTTGCTCTTGGTTTTCTTGTTTTTTGAGTACTGATCTGCAAAACAATGATGGTTCGATCCACTATTCGCCACATTTACCCACTGATTGACAGTTTAGGTATCAATGATCCCCACTGTCAAGCTAAAAAGCATAGTGAAGGCCACGTATTTACTGGCTTTGAACTGTGTGCATATACAGTGTTTTGGCGAAGTAGTTGATAACCCCTAAGAAAAGAGGGGCAAAATAAAAAGGGGGTGGGGAAAGTAAAGATGATAAATACGAAAAAACCGATACTCGTTTCCCAGTATCGGTTTATTGTCTAGCTTAGCGCTTTAATCACCCTAGTGGATGATAATACCTATGCGCTTGGCGCTTCAGCTTGTGCTTCTTCAGGCTTAACCACTGACAATTGCATGCTGCGAATTGGGTTGTCTGTACCATTTGAAAGCTCAACCAAACGGTTCAATTGACCCGCTGACATCATTACTGCGTACATAGCGCCTAAGAAACCAGACTTGTGAAGCTCAGTCACTTTCTCTTCTGGCAACTCAAGTACTTTCTTTTCGTTAATGCTTAACATGCCAGTAACGTTACGTTGTTGGCCGCTTTGGTAAGTAAGACGAATTTGAATTGGATCTAACAGGTCTAGATCAACAACTTGTTGAACAAAACGCTGTGTAACCATTTCGCTGTTTGCAAGATCAGCTAAAAACTGCTGACGGTTTTGCAAAAATTCCGTTGGCTCACCAGCATCAGTAAATAAGGCTTCGCCTTCCTCACCGATTAGGTCACTGTTTTCATCAATGTATACGCCTAGCTTCTCGCCATCAGGGCGAACATCAAAAGGGTAACGAAGGATGTTCATTGGAACGTGAGGGCCCTGCCATTTGTCACCAGTTAGAAACAGGTTTTTGTTCTGTTCCATACCCAACATTGCAACAACATGGTGGCGTTTAGCATTAGCATCTTCAATAAATACTAGCGGCATAGTGGCAGCTAATTGAGCAAACTCACGGATAGTGGCTGCAGCAAGGTGCGTATCTTTCGCAAACTTAAAGGTATTGCTAACCGCGACTTTTACGTCTTTGTGTTTTTCTTTATCTAGCGGTACAAAATTAATAGCCATTTTACTTTCTCATACTTGTTTACTGTGGCCCCTGTAAAATAACTGAGAAGTGAGGGGTGCCACGAAAAATTATGTAGGCCGCGCGGATGAACTCACTCTCATCCTATTCGGCGACGCGCTCGGGAGTATCCCGCATTCGCGTTATGAAGTCACGCGTCAACACAATAACAAGTTTTAAATTTTTATTGCAATGTAAAATTAAAGTGAATGGTAGTAACCGCTCTAAAAACGCACAATTTCATCACTTTTAGGAGCTTTGGGATTGAAAAAGTCCGAAATAACTGGAAATAAGTAGAAATGAAAGATTAAGACGTTCTGGGCATTGTAGCTAAGCAGGTTTTCTTTTAGTCTTTTGTCTTACAACAATGATAAGGAAAAAACAAAAATGAAGGGCTTCTTCCCGCTAAAATCTTGTGCTCTCGCAATTTCCACTCTACTTTGCGCATCAGCCATTGCTGATAATACCCCCACTTACACAGCGGGTGAAAAAGCGAAAAAAATAGCCCAAGAAACGATTATTGTTGATGGGCATATTGACGTGCCCTATCGCGTAAAAAATGCATGGGTAGATGTCACCAAAGCCACGGAAGGTGGAGACTTTGATTATCCACGCGCGGTAAAAGGCGGTTTAAATGCCCCTTTTATGTCAATTTATGTACCTGCGAGTTTAGATAATTCACCAGAATCAACACAACTTGCTCATTTGCTTATCGATTCTGTAGAAGCCATTGTGGCGCGAGCCCCTGATAAATTTGCCATTGCCAAAAGCCCGTCAGACGTAAAAGCACAATTTGAAAAAGGCATCATCTCTTTACCTCTGGGAATGGAAAACGGCTCACCGATTCAAGGCGATTTAGCTAATCTAGAAGCGTTTCACGAACGTGGTATTCGCTATATTACACTAGCACACAGTCAGTCGAACCATATTTCAGATTCGTCTTACGATTTGCGCCGTCAGTGGAATGGCTTAAGTCCGTTTGGTAAAACGCTGGTTACTGAGATGAACAACATCGGCATCATGCTTGATATTTCTCATGTATCTGACGATGCATTTTATCAAGTTATTGAGCTGACCAAGGTACCCGTAATTGCGTCTCACTCATCACTTCGACGCTTTACACCTGGTTTCGAGCGTAATATGAACGACGAAATGGTTAAAGCGCTTGGCGAGAACGGAGGCGTTATCATGATTAACTTTGGCTCAAGCTTTGTAACGAAAGAAGCGGGTACATGGCGCACGGGGCTAACACAAGCGCGCAAAGCATTGATTGCCTCTGAAGGTGAAGATAGCCCGAAACTGGAAGACTTCGAAGCTAACTACCGCAAAGAAGTACCTTACCCTTACTCAACACTTGATGAAGTGCTTGACCACATCGACCATGTGGTAGAGCTGGTTGGTATTGAGCACGTAGGAATTGGTTCTGATTATGACGGCGTAGGTGACTCGTTGCCTATTGGCCTGAAAGATGTGGCCAGCTTCCCTAATTTAGTTCAGGGGTTACTGGACAGAGAATACAGCCGTGCAGATATTGAAAAAATCCTGAGCGGAAATTTATTACGTGTATGGACCCAAGTGGAAGATTACGCCAGCAAGCATTAATCATTGATGAGTATTGGCTTTTATTTCTAAGTGATTAAAAACGGTATTTAGCGCTGAGTAAACAACATTTGGCGCAAACCGTACGCTTTCATCAGTAAAGTAAAGCAGTGAAATAAAACAGCCGAACAAATACTAAAAAAGCAGTTAGGTTATCCTAACTGCCTTTTTGTTTCTAAGGTGGTTATGTAGCGTGTATTCTTACGAACGTCGCTTCATCTGCCACGCCTGAACAAGGTAAAACATAGTAGGTAGCACAAACAGAGTTAGCGCTAGCGCACTTAACATGCCTCCTACCATGGGTGCAGCAATACGTCGCATAATTTCAGCACCGGTTCCCGTTGCATACAGCACAGGTAGTAAGCCTATTATAATAGACAGCGCCGTCATCATTACCGGCCTAACACGCCGGGTGGCACCTTCAATGATGGCGTCTTTAAGTGCTTGTTTTATTTGCTCAGCAGATGATTGAGCATGCGTAGTAGAGCAAGCTTTTCCATCAAACGCTTCAACCGCTTGATGCAGGTACACCAGCATAATAACGCCTATTTCAACCGCGACACCCGCCAAGGCAATAAACCCAACGGCAACGGCTACAGAGAAGTTAAACTCCAGTGCATACAGTAGCCAGTAGCTGCCAATTAGTGCCAATGGCAAGGTAATCATAATAAGTGCTACATCGGCAACTCGCCTGAAGCTTAAATACAACAGCAACACGATAACGGCTATGGTAAATGGCACCATTATGCTAAGCCGTGCTTCCGCCCTTTCTAAGTATTCAAACTGTCCAGCCCACGTTAAGGAATAGCCTGGAGGCAATGAAACCGTATTAGTAATATGTTCTTTTGCACTTTTTACGTAACTGCCTAAATCGCCGCTTTCAATATCGATAAATACCCAACCGTTTAATCGAGCATTTTCGCTTTTTATTGCCGCGGGCCCCACCTCAATAGCAATATCGGCTACCTCGCCCAAGGTAATATTGGCACCGTTTGCTAAAACTATGGGAAGTTGTCTTAGCGCTTCTGGAGAATCTCTGTATTGTTGTGGGTAACGCATACTGATAGGAAAACGCTGCCTTCCCTCTACGGTTTCACCCAATGTTCGCCCACCTATAGCAGTGTTGATAACCTCTTGGATATCAGCGATATTGAGCCCATATCGCGCCGCCCTATCACGACTAATATCAATAGTGATATAACGCCCACCTGCAACTTTCTCGGCAAATACCGATGCGGTATTCTCAAAGTCTTGTAGCGCTTGTTCTATTTGTACACCTACCTGCTGAATGCCCGCTAATTCTGGCCCCGCTATTTTGATACCTACCGGCGTTTTAATACCAGTAGCGAGCATGTCGATACGCGTTTTAATTGGCATCACCCACGCATTGGATACCCCTGGAAATTCCACCGTACTGTTTAATATTTCCTTCAATTTTGATGTTGTCATACCTGCACGCCACTGGGATTTTGGCTTTAATTGCACAAAGGTTTCTATCATAGTTAAAGGCGCAGGATCGGTAGCGGTATCCGCTCTACCCACTTTACCGAATACATTTTGCACCTCGGGTATTGTGGCAATCAGCTTATCGGTTTGTTGTAGCAACTCTCTGGCTTTGCCCACCGAAATTCCAGGGTAAGTCGTAGGCATATAGAGTAAGTCCCCCTCATCCAAAGATGGCATGAATTCACTACCGATATGCTGCATTGGCCATACTACAGAAACTAACGCAATAAGGGCTGCGAACACTATTTTTCGAGGGTGGTTCAGCGCAGCCGTTAACGCCTTAACATACCCTGTCGAAATAGCCCTATTTAACGGGTTGCGATGCTCTGCTTTTACCTTGCCTGTCACGAAATAGCCGGCTAACACTGGCACCAAGGTAATGGCTAACGCCGCAGCGGCAGCCATGGCATAGGATTTCGTAAAAGCGAGAGGGGCAAACATTCGCCCTTCTTGTGCTTCTAAGGTAAAAACAGGGATAAAAGACACGGTAATTATCAACAGTGAAAAGAACAGGGCTGGCCCCACTTCGGTGGCCGACTTCACCACTAGCGCCCAACGCGCTTCACCTTTTACTTGCTCTCCTTGCGCTGTCGCCCGTTCAATATGCTTATGCAGGTTTTCCACCAACACAATAGCGCCATCCACCATGGCCCCCATAGCAATGGCAATACCACCTAAAGACATAATATTTGCGTTAAGGCCTTGAAACTTCATTACGATAAAGGCCATTAATATGCCAATTGGTAATGTGATTATGGCAACCAGCGACGACCGCACATGAAAAAGAAACACTAAGCAGACGGCACCCACCACAAGTAACTCTTCAACAAGCTTGCTCCATAGGTTATCGACGGCATTATCGATAAGGGTGGAACGGTCGTATACCGGTACAATATTTACGCCACTAGGTAAACTGGCCTTCAACGTTTCAATACGCGCCTTCACGTTATCAATAGTCGCCTTAGCATTTTCGCCAAAGCGCATCACTACTATGCCACCTACCACTTCGCCATTTCCGTTTAGCTCAGCGATGCCTCTGCGCATAAGTGGCGCCTCTACTACACTCGCGACATGGCCTATCGTTATCGCCACGCCATTGTGAACAACGCCTAAAGGAATATTAGCAATATCTTCAGTACCCGTAAGATAGGCAGAAGATGTCACCATATACTCTGCTTCAGCCATTTCTATTACTGACGCACCCGCTGCATTGTTGCCTCGGGCGAGTGCCGTTTCAATATGACGTAAAGGCACGTTATACGCTTGCAACTTTTGCGGATGAAGTTGCAGTAAATACTGTTTAACCATGCCGCCTACAGAGGCGACTTCCGACACTCCTTGCACGCTTTGCAATTCATATTTTAAGAACCAGTCTTGCAAAGCCCTAAGCTCACCAGCATCGTAGTTGTGTAACTCATCAACAAGGGCATACATGTAAACCCAACCTACCCCAGTAGCATCAGGCCCCAGTTTGGGTACCACACCATCAGGCAAGGTTATTTGGCTAAGGTATTCCAGCACTCTGCTTCGTGCCCAATACATATCGGTACTGTCGTCAAAAATAACGTACACATAAGAGTCACCAAAAAATGAAAATCCTCGAACTGTTTTTGCACCCGGCACAGACATTAAGGCAGTGGTGAGCGGATAGGTTACTTGATCTTCTACTACTTGAGGCGATTGCCCTGCATAGCTGGTTTTAACAATCACCTGCACATCTGATAAATCAGGTATGGCATCAATAGGTGTATGCTTTACTGCTATTACCCCGCCAATAGAAATACACAACGTTGCCAGTAAAACTAATATGCGATTCGCCACAGACCAACGTATTATGGCTTCAATCATGGTGCATGCCCTCGTGGTGCTTGGCCTCGTGATTCACTCCCTGATGTTGTAATCCATGATGAGATTTCTCTGGCAGGTTTGACTCTTTTTGGGGTGAATCGTGTTGTGTTGGATCATGTTTTGTTGGATCGTGTTGCATTGGGTCATGCTCAGGCGTATCAGACATTGGCTTGTTGTGTTTTACCATTTCATGATCGCCATGAGACTGCATACGTTTGAAATCTGATGTTTTAGACGACTCTGAATCAATCAGAAACTGCGCCGACAGCACTATTTTGTCACCTTCATTTACGCCTTGAGTTATTTCAATGAAGTCCCCTGCTTTACGCCCAACGTTGACGGCTATAGATTTAAAGCTTTCTTCGACATTCATAACGACTCGGTTTTGGGCGAGATGTTGATTTTGGCCCTGCGACTGGATTTGAATAACGCTTTGATAAGGCACATACAGCACAGGCTTTTCGGTTTGCTTGGTAAAAATCACATTGGCGAACATATAGGGTTTAATGTCACCGCTGTCGTTCTTTAAAGTAACCCGCACTCTGAGCGTACGTGTTTCAACATCAAGTGCTGGGTAGATAAAATCGACCTTACCCGTAAAGGTCTTATTTGACAGATAGTCAAACGTGATCGATACCTGCTGATCAAGTGCCACTTTAGGCACATCTCGCTCAAATACGCGGGCTTCAACCCACACTCTGTCTAAACGAGCAATACTAAGCACCGTAGTGCCAGGTTGAACATAGAACCCCTCGCGCACTCCTAAATGTTCTACCACGCCGGCCTGGGGGGCAAAGAAGGTAATAGTTTGTGAAACCTCGCGGCTTTTTTCGAGTTGCGCGATAAATCCATCCGATAAATGCAGCGCTTTTAAACGTTGTTTAGCACCTGCGGCTAAGCGTGTGTCTCCTCGCTTTAACGCAATAACAAACTCCTCCTGCGCAGTCACCAGAGCAGGTGAATAAAGGGTATACAGTTTTTGCCCTTGGCTAACGGCCTCACCTTCCGTTTTAATAAACAGCTTATCAATCCAACCCTCTACTCTGGGGTGGATATGCACCAAGTAGTCTTCGTTATAGGTAACGTTCCCCACTGCACTAAAGGTCAAATCCAGTTGCCCTCGTTTTACCGTGGTAAACTTCACGCCCATATTTTGCTGTACCTGGGGTGAAATGGTCACCTCACCATCACGTTTTGCGCCGCTACCCGATGCTGCATATACTGGCACTAAATCCATGCCCATAGGCGACTTACCCGGTTTGTCTCGACGGTAGGCATCATCCATAGGCGCAACCCAATAGAGGGGCTTTTTGTTATTTGAGTTGTCATCACCACCTGCAATCACCCCCTCAACAGCGGCCTCGCTCTGTATGTTTGAATTCCATACAAACATAGCCGCTGCGCCACCGATTAAGCCGACCACAAGAATAAATAGTGTCTTCATTGTTTTGCTACTCCGTCGGTAGTGGTTTTGTGGGTGTCCATGTTTGATCTAGTAACTGGATTTGTAGCAGTTATGTGGATGTCTTTGAATTTAGTGTGGATGTCCATGTTTGAACTTATGTTTGAACTTGTGTGGGTGTCCACTTTAGTCAGTAGTGGTTCATCGATTGAGTCAGAGGTATGAAGTGGGTGTCCAAAATTGAACCTCCCAACACTGATCTGGGTGTGCATCTGGCTTCTGGAAGTATGGATATCTATAAATCGAGAGGAGGTCATTTGGCGACCTAAAACGTGGGTGTCTAGCAATCTGTCTTTCAATCGAGAACCTGTTAACTGATTTTGTTCGTTTGTCAGCGGGTAGTACAGGTAAGCGAGTTCGGCTAAAGTTTTTGCTATATCGACATGAAGCGCTAGGGCATCTAACTTTGCTGATATGTGAGAGATACGTGCACGCATTACGCCGTCAAATGTGCCCTTATCCGCTATGTATGCATTAAGCGCTGACTCGGCTAAACTCTCTGATTGTTCAAGTAATGCGGTATCAAATAACTGCTGGCGGTCAGTTAAGCTTGCAAGCTCAGCTTCACGTGCTTCAGCAAGGGCAGCTAATCGCCTCACTTCTAATCGTCGTTGTGTGGATTTGAGCCCTAACCTTGCCGCTGATGCCGACAAATTGGCATCTTGACGCTTACTGCTAAACAGCGGTAAATCTACTTGGACACCCACACTAATAAAGTCAGCTTGGCTCATACCATTTTGGGCATCTTGACGATATCCGTAGGCGGCTTCAAAGGCCCATTTAGGTTTGGTTTGCTCTTTCGCAAGAGTCAATTTCTGTGTAGCGACCAATTCGTCTTTTACAAGCAACTGCACAGAGGGATGCGCATCGATAATATTAAATAAGTCACCTCGCTCAACCTGCCTGGCTAAGGAGTGACTAAAAGGAAAAATGTCGTGATGATTAAGTGCTCTGGGCACAGTGAAACTTACTTCACTGGAAAAATCGAACCACCTTGACAGCTGGGCTAGTGCCACAGATGCAGCTTGCTGTTCCTTCAAAATTGTATCTTTTAAGCGAAGGCGCTCTAGTCGAATCTGAATAATATCTTGCTGTTGAGTGCCGCCCACGCCACTTCGGTAAGACGACTCTACTGTCTCGAGTAACTGCGCTAACGACTGCGATTCTTCGCGCAATAAGGCTACGGTTTGCTCTGCTTGATACCACGCCAGCCACTCCAGCGACACTTCTCGCAACAACCACGCTCGCCTTGCTGCTCTTTTCACAGGTTCTTTTTGGGCTTCTTCAATGGCGATGGTACGGGAGATGTTTGCAGAATTCCCCCTTGGCATAGCTTGTCGAATACCCAATTTCAACTGTGTCATTGGCTCTTGATTCAGTGAAAAGCCATCGGTTGGCACGCTTTGCAGCGAAGTACTGATAGTGGGATTATCCCAGCTATTGGCTGCATCACTATCGAACTGATAGGCAGCCTCTTCATGCCGACTTCCTTGAAAATAAACGTCTTGATTGAGCGCGAGATGTTGCGCATCTTTAAGACTGAGGGTCGTTGCGAGGGAAGGTGTACTAACGACAAAAAGTAACATTCCTAGCCAAGCACGCTGAAGGTAACAAGTACGAAGTCGAACTTGAGTTTGGTAGTTAAAAATCATACCCAGATTAAATGCAAACATGAGAAAACCACATTAATTTCCCCCTAGACTCAGGAGATAAAAAGAAAAACGTGGGTGCTATACGCCCCCGCCAGATACAACTATCCTGCGAAAGCGAATTTGGGGGGGCGAAATTGGGTGTTGGGTATAGTGTAAGGGGCTTGCTGATGTACAAAAGTGACTAACGGGGTTAGCGCGATAACCGCTACCGATACATCATTATTTATGAGTGCATAAACAGCGGCGCATACACCTGTAGGGCATTGACAATGATCGTCACAGCACGAATCAGGTGTGACACCGTGCATACTCGGGTCAATTGATTTCACAGCTTCAAGGGGAGCGCTTGAGGCACTATGAATGGCGTGTTCCTTTTTTGCAGCTGATTGAGTGCTTGAAGGCGCAATGAAATTGCTAGCAGAAGCGTGACTATCTGAATGGCACCCACTAGCACTAGCTTGCATTTTTTTATTCGCGCGACTTGCTTCTGATAAATTGTTCTCAGAATTTATTTCTATATACGTTGCGTCCACAGGCGTTGTCGCGGTCTTTGACATAGCCTTTGGCATCGCCATTGACATAGCCATTCCCGGCGACAATTTAGTTACCAAGGAAATAACCATTATCAGCATGACTACATAGCCGTGTCGCTGCTTTTTCAATTTAGCTATCATGCCTTAAAGCTTAATCGCATTTGTTATTGCTGTAAAACGCTAAAATTGTTGCGCATAGGTTTTTAACATCAGTGACATGGTTGAAAATAAAGGGTTTGCTTTTGGCACGGCGCACTCTTCGTTTTCATTTACCATGACCTTATTAAACTTCATATCGTGTAGCATTGACGTATTCACCACAAGATCGGCATGACACAGCGCATAAGATGCATCAATAACAAAAAACGTATTAGGCCCTGCGCTATTTTCCATTAGGTTTTCAACACCGTGAATAGGCGTGGTGGCATCAGCTTGAGAGTGCGCAGCAAAAAGAGGCACTTCAATACGCTTGCCGTCTTCAAAATCGTCGCGGACTTTTTCGATAATATCCATCAGCTCTAACCCCGCAAAGCCAGCAACATTTGGATATTTAAAAGGGTTCGGACCGTGCGTGATATAACTACCATCCACAATTTTCGCCACCCACTTAATTCCCCAAATCCTAGACATACTCTCGGCATTTTCAGAGAGCGCCAAGGCACCAGAAAACAACATAAGTCCGTCGATGTTATCACTTGCGTCCAGGTACTGCTCAACCGCCAATGCGCCGCCAGTTGAAAACCCGCCCACAATCAAGGTGTCGCCCATGTCATCAGCTAACGCGATAACCTCATCCACATGTGCTTGCCAACGCTCAGCTAAATCGCTATCACTCATTGCCCCCTCATCATCTCGCAGCCCATGCCCAGGTAACAGCGGAACAATAACGTCATAACCTTCGTTGAATAAAATATTGCTAATTTCTCGCATAAAGAAAGGTGAATCACTAAGCCCGTGGACTAACACGGCCACTTTCTTTGAAGGGATATCATGATGCAGCACGAAGGGAGCATTACCTTCGTTGCGAAGTACGTTTCCACATACGGTATAGCGGTGCAGTTTAGAAGATTTACATCGCTGCGTTTCACCCCACTCTTGCTTATAAAAATCAGCAAATCGCGTCAACACATCTTGTGCTTCAATAGAGCTGGCACTGACAGAACTGACGATTAATGCGCCTAATAACGCACAACACATTACTGCAGCAGGAAGTATGGATGATTTTGCGAGAGCAAACTTTGAATGCACGTAGATTCTCCAAAAGGCATTACATTTAGCCAATTATAACAAAATAAGGCCATTAGATAATGGCCTTATACGTGTACAGTTACACTGTGACGGCAAGGTGTATTAACACGCAAAACTTTAGCAAGTGCTGCTTTGGTAAGCGCTTTTTCGCCGTCGTCACTGCTTTTTAATTAAAGTACAATGCTAAATCGTCTGACCCGCCAATATGCTTACCACCAATGAAAACTTGAGGAACAGTTTCACGGCCAGTCACTGCACTAAGGCTGGTTAACGAGGCATCTTTACCTAGTACAATCTCTTCAAAATCGTAACCATTGTCGGTTAACAATGCTTTCGCCTTTGTACAAAATGGGCAGTTAGGCTTAGTAAATAGCGACACAGGTGCTTTTGTCTCAGCGCCAGGAGCAATGTAAGCAAGCATAGTGTCGGCATCAGAAACCTCAAACGGGTCGCCGGGCACGTCTGGTTCAATGAACATTTTCTCTACGGTGCCGTTTTTAACTAACATAGAGTAGCGCCAGCTACGCTTTCCAAAACCTAAGTCGGCTTTATCTACCAACATACCCATTCCGTCAGTAAAATCACCATTCCCATCAGGTATAACAGTAACATTTTCTGCTTCTTGATCGGCTGCCCAAGCATTCATTACGAAAGTATCGTTGACTGATATGCATAATATCTCATCTACGCCATGCTGTTTAAATACTTTGGCAAGTGCGTTGTAGCGAGGTAAGTGCGTAGAAGAACATGTAGGCGTAAAAGCACCAGGAAGAGAAAAAACCACCACTGTTTTATTGCTAAACAATTCTTCAGTGGTTTTGGTTGCCCACGTTTCGCCATCGCGAACAGGAATAGAAACGGAAGGAACCTGTTGACCTTCTTTTGAGATAAAACGACTTTCTGACATAGTGTTCTCGCTACGCGCAAATAAATGAAGTTGCTAGGATAGAGAAATCTAAGAAAAAAGAACAGCCTCGGTTCATCTAATCCGATCAAAGGTATAAATTAGCATGCGTAATGACTAATATTAATGCTTATTAAGATACATTAATGCTTTTCAACACCCTGACTCTCACTATATTCTTATTCTAATGTTAGACATAAGTTTTAACCTGTCAGGGAACGATTTAGCCATACGCTTCAGGCAATCCGAAATCAAAAAAAACAAAACTGTTTTATTTAATGTGTAAGTTCTGATTGGAACAGGTACCCTTTGCGACAAATCCATACTTTAGTCTAATGACTGATACGTTATTTCTTCGGGTTGTTCGCCATAATAGTAGTGATAGGAATTGACTGCTTATAACGATATTAGCACTTCAGTTTTACTCATAAACTTTCAGTCCTTCTTCTGTTTTATAGGGAAGGCCAATAAATGCGTAGTCGTAAGGAAGCTTCTATAATGCCCAGACAGTCGGCTCGGCGTTTTGCCACCAGCATTGTCACCGTTTCGCTACTTTTCGCTTTAGTGGGTTTTTCTTCGTCTACAAAAGCATCGCCTACTGCCCTTACTCAAACTGTTCACGAACTCATTCAAAGCGGAGCTTTCGAGGATGCCGAGCGTCAAACCTTACTTGCCATTGAGGAAGCGCATCAAAGCGATGTATTGTCGATAAGTACATTGTCGGCCAGTACGTTTTTTGAGGTAGGCCAGCTATTACAAAGTGCATCTCGTTTCAATGTAGCAAACGATGCGCTCTACGTTGCGTTAGATGGCTTCACCCGCCATGGCCAACTTATTGATATGGCAAATACCTTACACCACCTTGGTACCGCGCAACGCTTTCTAGGGAACTATGATCAATCTATTGACTACCTTCGACGTGCACAATCTATCGCGCAAACTCAAGGTATCCTTCTTTTAAATGCGACCGTTCAAATGGAAATTGGCCTTGTCCAAAAAGAACAAGGTCAAGTACAAGCTGCACTTTACACATTAAAAAAAGCATTAAGCTTATTTCGGGTACAACGAGATACTAAAAGTACTGGCCAAGGCCTCGCCACCATTGGTGATATATATGTCACATTAAATCAGTTTTCTGAGGCCAACACGTATTATCAAGACGCATTACAAATAGCGAAAACAAGCAATGACAAGCCGCTTACAGCACAAATACTGGGTAAGATTGGCGCTTTACTGTTACTTAAAGGCGATATTGAAGAAGCCTCAGAGGCGCTTAAACACGCACTAACGCTATTAAAAGAGAATGGGGAGGCAAGTGAAATTTCCACCACGCAGGCGTGGTTAGGTGAAGCGCTGGTAAAAACCGGCGACACAGAGCAAGGCTTAATGCTGCTTGAGGAGTCACTCGCGGTGGCTAAATCTACCGGCCAGCAAAAATTACTGCAACAAGTCCGCCTAGCATTAGCCAATGCAATGATGTCGTTACAACAGTTTGACGATGCGCTAGCGTATGCCAAAAGTGGCACTATAGAAGCAAGACGACGGGTTGATTTGCGTAGCCAACTGAGTTTTTTATCTATTCAAGTGAAAGCCCTGGCGGCAAAGGGTGAATTTAAGCGCGCATTAGATATTCAGTCGATATTGCAAAATATACGAGAAGAGGTGTTGAGTTCCGGTAGCGAGGTCGCGATTGCGCAGCTTCAAGCCGAAATAGAAATCGAGCGTCAAGCACAGTCTATTCAGGTATTACAGAAAACCAAACAACTCGCATTAGCTGAAGCCGAACAAACTAATCTGCGCACAACATTATTTTGGAGTACGTTAATTGCCGGGCTGTTAACGCTCTTTCTTATTTGGAGCAGGTACACTCAGCGCCAACAAACCATCAGGCTTCGTCGTGAAGTTAAGCAGCGAACAAAAGAGCTTGAACAAAAAAATTCTGAGCTACAAACAGCCTATAAAACTCTTGAGCAAGTGAGTCTTCATGATTCACTGACAGGCTTGTATAACCGGCACTACCTTGAATCCCAATTGCCAGGTGAACTTAAGCGTAGTTCTCATGCGAACAAACATCAGCAAGGCCACAATGAACGTAACCAGGATCTGCTCTGCTTCTTAATAGACATCGACCATTTCAAACGTATTAATGATGAGCATGGCCATTTAGCGGGCGATAAAGTACTTAGTCAGTTCGCCGACGTTCTTCGAGAAGTTTTCAGACAAACCGATTTACTAATTCGCTGGGGCGGCGAAGAGTTCTTGGTAATATGCCGTCACTCTATGCGAGATGACCTTCCCCAACTGGCCGAACGATGCCGCGCCGCTGTTAGCGATAAAGTCTTCCATATTGATGATACTCGCTCGCTTCGCGTTACCTGTAGCATTGGGTTTAGCATTCTCCCTCCTATTGAACACGTGTCGTTCGAAGAAAGCTGGAAGAGTACGTTTTCAGTGGTAGATTATTGTTTATACGCCACCAAGATGTCTGGCCGCAATGGGTGGATTGGGGTTATCGATACCAATAAAGCCCTGATTGGCGACGTGCAAGAAACCCCGCTTGATAAGAAATTTCACTTTAAGCAGTCATACATTTCTACATCATTTAACACGCTGTCGAGCATAAATTGGCCCGAGGAGTAGGAGCGTACATTATGTATAAAGGTAGTTGTCAGTGTCAGGCCATACAGTTTGAGTTGTCTGATATTAGTGAAGATGAATTGGACGTTGAAACGTTATCTTGCAGCGAAACGCTTAACCTCACCATTGCCGGTGCACGTAAGCATCTAGTGATAGATTGTGCGCCATCGGTGCTGGGTGAATTACAGCTATCGCCAAGCAGCAAACAGTTTTTCTGTAATGAATGCTCAACCCCCATTTTTACCGAAGATGAACGTGGAAATATTGAGCTGCATGTAGCCTTTTACGGGCATGATTTATTGGCTAAACATCACAGCCAATACCATATTCCCTGACTAGGCCCACTGTTTCAGCAGCTCTGGAGACGCGACATGGGTTTTGAGACATTGTGAGTTGTCCCAACGAAGTTGCCACAACGGAGTTGTCGCAGTGAAGTTGTCGCAGTGAAGCTGTCGTAACGAAGTTGTCCCAACGAAGGCACGATAACGAAACCGCAATGAAGACTCCCGCTCTCAGCAGAGCTTGTCGTAACAGCAAGCTTTACCGAAAGAAGAGCTCGTTGAAAGGTATCGCACCGAATGATGCGATAGGCAAGAGCGTAGCATCAAACTACGCCTTTTCGATGAGTCTCACGCCGAACTTTTTAAATCGTCCAAGTGGTATTTGTCAATAAGTGAGTACAAGGTTGGACGAGTAACACCTAGCAATTCAGCGGTTTTAGACATATTTTTATCCGCTTGATGATACGCTCTACGAATTGCCCTACTTTCGGCAACCTCTCGTACTTCGCGAAGATTCAAGGTTTCAGACTCTCCACTACCATCTACCGCGAACAAACCTAAGTCATCAGGCTGGATGACTGTTCCCTCGGCCATAATCACTGCCGATTTCAGCTTATTTTGCATTTCACGAATATTCCCAGGCCATTTGTGAGCCAGCATGGAATTAATCGCAGATTCAGAAAAGCTCTTTGCCTTGGCGTTAAACTCTTCGCGATAAATATTAAGGAAGGTACGCGCAAGCAGGATAATATCTTGATCTCTATCTCGCAGCGGCGGGATCATAATGGGAATTTCACCAATACGGTAATATAAATCTTCCCTAAAACGCTCTTCAGCCACCATGGTTTGCAGGTCTCTGTGGGTAGCACAGACAACCCGAATATCCACAGGAATTTCGGAACGCCCCCCTACTCGCTCAATAACACGCTCTTGTAAAAAACGTAGCATTTTGGCTTGCAGCCCAATAGGCATATCGCCAATCTCATCTAGAAATAGCGTGCCACCTTGGGCGGTTTCAATTTTACCTAGGGTAGTTTTATTAGCGCCAGTAAATGCGCCTTTCTCGTAACCAAACAGCTCACTTTCCAAAAGATTTTCAGGAATTGATGCACAGTTAATGGCGACAAACGGTTTATCTCTTCGAGGGCTGTGTTCATGGATGCTGCGCGCAAAGACTTCTTTACCCGTTCCACTTTCACCTAGCAGTAACGTACTCACATCCGTATTCGCTATTTTCTCAGCTTTACGCACCACCGTTTGAATCGACTCACTGTTACCAATGATACGGCTCATGCCTGAGCGTACTTTAGATAAAATGCTATTTTCCAATTCCAGCTTAGCCAAGTTAAGTGCACGATAAACAAGCAACTTTATGGTGTCTGAATCTATCGGTTTTTGGTAAAAATCATAGGCACCGAAATTTATGGCCTTAAGTGCATTCTCTTTTTCGTTGTTACCGGTGACAACAATGACTTTGGTTCTAGGCGCTAAGGAAATAATATCTTGTAAAATTCTCAAGCCTTCAGACGCATTAGCTGGGTCGGGTGGCAATCCTAAGTCTAGTGTCACGACTTTAGGTTCGTACCGGCGCAGTTGTGCAATTGCCGAGGTATGATCGTCAGCAAAAACAACGTCGTAGTCGGTTAAGCTCCACTTTAATTGTTTCTGAATACCTAAATCGTCATCTACCACTAAAACGGTATCTGTCATCAGTCTGTTCCTGTGTTACTTCGTCCGTATCAACATAGGTTGGTTGTCATCGCTCACTTTGCTCAAATCAGCGTAAATGCTAGCGTAAAACAACTTCCTTTCCCTGGTTCACTTTGAACGCTTATTTTACCACCGATAGATTCAATGTACGTTTTCGCATCGTACGCACCAATCCCCATTCCTGCGTTACCTTTCGTAGTATCGAAAGGGGTAAACAAGCGAGTTTCGATGAAGTCTTGATCCATCCCGGTTCCTGTATCCTCTATCATTACATATTGAACACGGTTTTGGATGTCATGCGTTAACACTATATTTATTACGCCACTATCTTCGGTTGCTTGCTGCGCGTTACTTATTAGGTGATAGAAAACATTGGCGACTTTTTCTTTATCAATTAATACTTGCTCTTCGCTACTGCAATGCACTTTCGGGGTGGGGAAAAGCCCCATGCATCGGTTTGCCACTACATCATTAATAATATGCGATAAGGAGCAAGAGGTGTGAGCACCGTCATCATTAATCTTTTTATCGGTTAATTGCTTTAACATTTTATCCATACGCGCTTTGGTATGTTCCAATGTTTCAAATGTATCTTCAATAAACTCGGGGTTATGTTTATGCTGCTGCGCGTTGGCCAAGATCAAATCTACTTGCGCCATCACATTCTTTAAATCATGCACAACAAACGCAGACATTCTATTAAACGCGGCGAACTGGGCATTTTCTGCCACCAGCTTTGATGCTTCATGATGGAACACAAACATACTTACCTGCTCGGTGATAGCATTGAGATAATCTCTAACTTCCCAATTTAAACTCAGTCGTTCCTTATCACCAGCCGCAAGGATGGCGAAGCCCCAAATTTCATCATTTTTGTAAAATGGTAGGTAAAGCTGATAGCCCCATTCTTTCAAAATAACTCTGTCGATTTGTAGCCCTTTATAATGAAATGGCTTTGCCTGGTATTCGTGTACATCAATCAACCATGTATTAGACGCACAATACTCTGTTAGCGCACGAATGACGGTTAAGTCATCATGGGTGTCTGGTAATGGGTTAACTTGTGCCAACTGCTCAAAGTCGTTGTTTACCCGTTTATACAGCTTACCAGAATCGTATTCGATAGCTTCCAGTATGCCTCGAAGTGCACTCTCGTGAACGGTATTAGGAGCGTCCATTGAGCTAGAGAGTGTTTTTGTTAGTTTTATCCACTCTACACGGTAGTCAAACTGGTTGGCAAAAAAGTGTTTGGTAATAAATACCTTACACTTGGTTCTAAAGGAGTTCGACAAAAATACGGTAACTAGCAAGGCAAGCGACAATACCACAAGTATGGTCTGTACCATGGCTCCCCAATTTCCACCTACGTAGCTGATGGCGTAGCCAATAATGGCCATAATGAAAAGATAAGCGCCTGCAACGAGTAATAAAGAGCTGTGTAGTACTACATCCCTAGAAATGAAGATATCGACGCCCCAGTGCTTGATACGTCGAATGGCAATAACCAAAAATGGAATAAGGAGGAAATAGATATAGCCACGAGCGGCAATGTAATTAACCTCAACCTGATTCACCATGGTGGCATTAGCGTAAGTAACGAAATCAAAAAGGTGGGTGGCACCAAGATATAAAATTAAGGGCTTATATGCCCATTGATCTGCATCCGCTTGACGGTAAATAACTTCCAATAAGATAAGCACTTCAAGGGCCAGAATAATGAGCATGAGATAACGCCACGAGGCATCAATCCACAAGACATGGGGTAACACTAAGGCTATGCAGCCAGGGAGTAATATGAAAAGGGTTGTTGGGCGACGTAATATATCAAACAGGTTGGTAAAATTATCTTTCAGGCACCCTGCCAAAAAGAGCAACCAAGCCACTTGTCTGAGTGCATCGATGGTGAGTAACCAAGAAAGACTGATAGGACCAAACAGCGCCGTTATCATGCTAGTAGACCAGAACAACGTAGTGGCTGTAGCTAGTACCAACAAGTGATTGGCTAATCCAGGCTTTCGTACTGCAAAAAGTAATAGCATTAACAGTAAGTAAGCCAAACTGTTAAGGCCATAGCCTATATCTGAAATCATCCCTATTTATTCTCACCCGGTATTTATTGTTTTGAGGTTCTGGTTTTATCAGGTGGTGCTGACAACAAACTAGGTTACTGCCAGCTTAGGCTAATCGCCTACCGTTTTTTAAGTAACAATGACCCAATTGAATAACCGGCTCCAAAAGAGCACAACACACCTATATCACCGGCGACTAAATCTTCATGGTTCAGTCCAAAAGCAATCACAGATCCTGCTGATGCCGTATTAGCATATTCATCTAGAACAATAGGTGCTTCATCAGCATTAGCATCGCGCCCCAATAAACGCTTTATGATCAGCGTATTCATGTTGATATTCGCTTGATGCAACCACCAACGTCTTACGTCTGTCGCCGTTAACTGATGTCTGTCTAAGTGGCTTTCTATGTGATTTGCTGCCATTGGACACACTTCTTTAAATACCTTACGCCCTGCTTGATGAAAGAGCTTATCTGCGCCATAAGGGTCTACATCTTCTGTACGCGTAATGTAACCGAAGTTTGAGCGAATGTTATTTGAAAACTTAGTTACCGCGTTTGTACTCATAACATCGTAACTGTGTTTGCTATTCACAGTTTCAGCTGTTTCTAATACCGTCGCTGTCGCTACGTCACCAAAAATAAAGTGGCTGTCTCTGTCGGTATAGTTAATCTGTGGTGACACTAATTCAGGGTTTATTACCAATACACACTTAGCATTACCGGCACTTAGCATTTCGTACGCGCGGTGCATACCAAAAGTGGCGGCAGAGCACGCCACTAGCATATCGAAACCAAAGCCTTCAATGCCTAGCGCTTCTTGCACTTCAATCGCAATAGCTGGATAAGCACGTTGTGTATAGGCGCAAGATACAATAACGGCATCAACGTCTTGGGCGGTTTTATTTGCAGAAGCCAACGCCAATTTGGTTGCTTCTACTGCTATTTCCGCTTGGTGAGATAGCGCTTCATCTTCACGAGCCTCAATTTTGGGCTTCATGCGCGAAATATCAAGCGCACCTTCTTTTTGGTAAATATATCGGCTTTTAATACCTGACGCTTTTTCAATGAACTCGGCACTAGAATAAGGTTTTGCAGTAACCTGCTGTGCTTCTATTTCCGCTTTATGCTCTTCGTTATACGAATCAACATACGCATTATAACTATCTACCAGTTCCTGATTTGTAATACTGCTTTCAGGGTGCCAAACACCCACACCGCTAACAACGATCTGTTGAGACATCTGCATTCTCTTTTTCTATTATTTCTGTTTAAGCCATACGGCCATGACATAACGGAGAAATAGGATAAGTGAAATCCGACAGACTGTTAGCAGGCAACCACAATCTGTGCTCAGACAATTTGAGCGCTACTACGCTGCACTTATCGTTTCAATGTTAATACGTATAGTTATAGCTTAACTCAAACCATCCCTTATGTAATCACCGCTCAACGATTTACCCTAGGCATAAAATTTACACGTTTTTTTGTTTACATAAAAAAACGGCGCCAAGGGCGCCGTTTCATCACAGGTTTCTACCTAGTGTTTTTGCTCACTATTTTCTACTTATTACCGCGTTTCACTTAGTTTTGCGTGATTTGCCACACCGTAACAGTGCCGCTGACTTCGTTACCTACAAGTAACAATGGAACGCCGCTTGCGCTGTTTTCTGCGCTAACAAATACAAGGCTTTCAGGCGCCAAATCACCAATAACGTCAGACGCTGATAACCCTTCTGTTAAATCGCGATTGATAATGTAATCGGCAAACTGAACATCGTAAGGGTTGGTCACATCGTATACGAATATACCGCCCATCCGTTCCGTACCAACAAACGCATAAGTTCTATCACCTATAACACCTATGGTTAATGCTTCAGGCTCAGGTCCTTTATTTTCAGAACGAGAATCACCTTCGTTTTCATCATCACCATTATTGAATGACGCCCCATGCACTGATGCAGTAATTCGTTCAAAATCATCGCCTGAATCGTAAACCGCTAAACCGTTTTGATCCCAAATGGTAAATGAACGTGAACCATACGCATAAGCTGCATCATATTCACCGTTACCATCCGCATCGCCCATTGCATTAGTGACACGTAAATCATCTGCTTCGCCATTGGCTTGTAAGTCAGCAAGTTCAGAATTCGCTTCTGCCGTTAAGTCTTCAACTTTAACTTCGTCGATATAAGCTAAACAGCCATCGTCCTCATCAAACTCTAGTCCACCTTCACTTAGGCAGGTTGCTTCGTCAGCAGACTCAAAGAAGTATTCGCGAGCATCACCTTCATTGGCAGTGACAACAAACGTAGCATCTTTCCATGAATAATTGGCTATAGTATCAGGCTGATATACACCGTAAAGGCCGTCATATTGACCGAAGCTAACGCTACCATCTTCTTGAATATCAATATTCAAGCCAGACCAACTTTTTACACCCAAGCCAACAATTTCTACGGTTAGTTCTTCAAGATCAAGAATGGCTAAACCGTTGTTTTCTTGTAGGCTGACGTACGCTACATCGTTAGTCGCCGTGATATATTCTGGTTCTAGATCTTGAGCCACAGTGGTAGCAATATCTACGCCTTTAATCGTGCGGCCACTTGGATTAGGGAACATCATTCCCTGCGCAACTAAGTCGTCTTGACTGCCGTTAAAATCCGTAAAGTTCACTGAGGTCGCTGTCTCTTCAGGCTCCCCACTTGCAAGAATATTAATTACCGAGATAGAGCCTTCTGGGTCAACCGTATAATCATCTGAAGGCTCACCTTCGTTAGCCACCAATACTTTTCCGCCATCTGGCGTAAAAGTCACCATGTCAGGTAATGCTCCAACAACGACTGAATCTAGAAATACCGGAGCAGAAGTGTCTAACCCATTATAGAAAAGTACGTAGCCGTTATCTGTTTTCACATCAGCAGGCACTGCAACAGCCATTAGGTCGCCACTAATAGCAATACTGGTGAGGCTTCCTAAGGTTACACCGTCAATATCTGCAGGTAGCGTGATATTACTCACCGTAAGGTTGGTAGTATTGATTGGGTCGCTCATAACAGTGGTGCTTACTGTATCAGCGGCAATAACTGCTATAGCGTTGGTTTCACCGTTGGTGGCATAAATAGTTTGGGTGGCAGCATGATATTGCACGATTTCAGCCGACGTTATGTTACCCAAAAAGGCGCGGGCAACAACGTCAAGGGAAACACCTAACGAGGCATCACTACCATCAGCACCATCGGCGCCATCAGAACCCGCTTCACCTTGCTCGCCCTGAGGGCCTTGAGCACCTGTTTCACCTTGTGCACCATCGTCACCATCTAGACCGCAGCCAGTAAGGGCCGCTGAGATAAGTAGCGCTAAGACGCCGTATTTGAATTTTGACTGCGCAGACATTTAATTTCCTTTTTATCATGTTGTTACGCCAAACCTCAGCTTGCCAACAGGGCTTCTCAATTCTCGCCTTCAGCACGTGAACGAACCTATGACATACAATGTAGATTTAGCTATTATTTTAATTACATCTGTATATAAGCTAGAGCCAGTGTATGACACAAATATTAATTTGGCAAAAGGGTAAATTTACAAATGAATAACACCCCGATTTGTAGTATTAATAGAAGCTAATATTGGTCTGCTCTTGCGCACTATACGTATTCAATAATATGGGTCGTAACTCACTAATATTTCTCTATTTCGCGAAAACAAGGATTAAAATATGAAATTGAGGTTTACCGCATCAATCGCCGCTGTAGCTCTTGCTGTGACAGCTTGTGCTACATCGCCTACAGGTCGTAATCAGGTACTCTTGTATTCTGAATCTCAATTGGCGGAAATGGGCGACCAAGCATTTAGCGGAATGAAAGAAGAACTCAAAATCTCAAACAAAGCAGTTCAAAACAGCTACGTTGAGTGTGTTGCAAAAGCGATCACCGCGAATGTCCCTAACAGTGTGTTCGATGGTACGTGGGAAGTCGTTGTTTTTGATGATGAGCAGGTTAATGCCTTTGCTTTGCCAGGAGGTAAAATTGGTGTTTATACGGGATTATTAAATGTTGCTGAGAACCAACACCAGCTTGCGGCGGTCATCGGACATGAAGTCGGCCATGTTATTGCAGAACATGGTAATGAACGTATGTCTCAATCAACGCTTATCAATATGGGCACCCAAGCGGCAGGGGCCGCTTTGGCGATGAACGAAGTTTCACAAACTGCACCTATCATGGCAGCCATTGGCCTAGGTTTACAAGTTGGGGTTCAACTACCATTTAGCCGTACCCATGAGTCTGAAGCCGATGTTATTGGCCTCCAACTTATGGCCATGTCTGGCTTCGACCCACGTCAGTCGGTTAATTTATGGCAGAACATGGATGCAGCAAGCAGCGGCGATCGTCCTTTAGAGTTGCTTTCAACTCACCCTGCCCCGCAAACGCGAATTAGCAACTTACAAGCAAATATGAACGCTGCATATACCGATTATCAGGCATCAACGTATCGCCCCAACTGTGGCTAGTCATTCGACGTCGCCAACGTAAAATTCAGACACAAAAACGCCACATTAATGTGGCGTTTTTGTGTCAGGGAATAAAATTTTATTCGCTGTCGTTTTTGTGAAGATGTACATCCATTTGTGGGAATGGAATTGAAATACCTTCTTGGTCGAAGCGAAGTTTAACTTGCTCAGTAAAGTCGAACTTAACGCCCCAGAAGTCAGACGCTTTACACCATGGACGAACCACGAAGTTAACGCTGCTATCAGCCAATTCAGAAACGGCAACAGTAGGTGCTGGCTCGCTTAGGATACGCTCATCGGCGCGAACCATTTCATTAAGGATTTCTTTTGCTTTGCGTAAGTCAGCGTCATAACCAATACCAACAACCATATCAACACGACGTGTTTCTTTCGCTGAGTAGTTAGTAATGTTATTGCTGTAAATGCCACCGTTAGGCACAATAATTTCTTTGTTATCTGGAGTGGTCATTGTGGTAGTAAAGATACCAATCTTGTTGATCGTACCTGAAGTTCCAGCAGCTTCAACAAAATCGCCTGATTTAAAAGGCTTGAATACAAGAAGCATTACGCCAGCAGCAAAGTTTTTCAGTGAATCTTGCAGTGACAAACCAATGGCTAAACCTGCAGCACCTAAAATCGCAACAAGTGAGGTTGTATCAACACCAAGCTGGTCTAGCGACGCCACGATAACAAACAACATCAAAATAGCGCTTATAATGGCTTCTAAGAAGTCCACCAACATTGCATCGTACTTTGATTTTGCCATTAGACGGCGAAAAATAGATAGGATGAATCCTACAACGATTCGACCAATAACGTAGATAACAATCGCCATGGCAATATTAATGCCCCATGGAATTGCGTAATCGTTAATGTAGCGTTCAACATCACTCGATGAGAATAATGATAAATTTTCTTCCATAATTTTGTCCTTTTTTTATCAATCGTAGTGTAAGCCGAATTAAAGTAGCAGGCTTTTAGATTGACGCCAATGACTTTAAAGCTCAAAGGGCAATTTTAGGTCAAAAGTCTAATATTTACGTGGCCTACAGCCAACAAATGTTATCCTAAAGTCGACTTTTTTCCTGCTAATTTTTTCTTCTAAATTATTGTCGAGCTATTTAAGAATAGTGTCGTAATTTCGTCATTAGAGTGTCATTTAAGCAATTTACTCTCAATACCTCGTCAAGTTAGTTTGCAACCCAGAAAAGTGAATCAGCCATAACGGACTATCGAAAAATTCTACGAGAATTGATGATTTTTTAGTCCAATTGGTGTAGAATTTTCCGTCAAAATAAGCAGGATGCTTTATAGAGTCTGCAAAGCGCTGAAATACATTTGAAAAGAATGTGAACCGAACATGACGTTAGCATGTATTGCTATTGTCATTTTGTATAGCTTAGCAAATAGAATAAAAGGAATAATCTATGTTTTACTTTATATTACTGGCAATTATCGTAGCAGCATTGTTCTTGTATTCTTTGAGAACAGATAAAGGTGAACATACCAAGTACGCACGTAAGGACGGACAAGTATTACCTCCTCAGAAGAATGAAACGCAAAACTCCACTTCAACACCTTCGGCAGCGTAAATAGTCATCGCACTATTATTGTTAGCGAAACTCTGACCAAAATAGCTTTTTACAACGCATTGTAGCGATTTTTCAGCTACGATGCGTTGCATCCACTTGCTCTAGCCACGTATCATATCCACATTATCCGCCATAGTTAGTTTACCAATGCGCATACCAAGAATTTATTACCCCAATCCAATTCCTCTTGAAGAAGAATTTCAGTTGACCGAAGAAGCTGGGCATCACATCGCCAGTGTGCTTCGTTTGAAAGCGAATCATCCCATCGTATTATTTAATGGTGACGGTAATGAGTACAGCGCACAGATTATCAATGCCCAAAGAAAAAAGGTTTTTGTAGAAGCCGATGCGTGTTTATCATTATCCAAAGAATCACCGCTAACTATACATTTAGGGCAAGGTGTGTCTAAAGGTGACCGGATGGATACAGTGCTGCAAAAAAGCGTAGAGCTAGGTGCTACCGAAATCACCCCTATTTTGACAGAGCGATGTGCAGTTAAACTAGATGAAGCCAGATGGGAAAAAAAGCTGCATCAATGGCAAAAGACCATCATTGGTGCTTGTGAGCAAAGTGGCAGAAATACACTTCCCTTGCTGAACCCGCCAATTGCACTTAACAAATGGTTATCTGAGTCGACCTCGAGTTCACGGTTAGTATTGGCGCCTGGTGCAGAGAAGCCGTTGGCCCGTCAACCATATAACTCCCAAGGCTTTCGTTTGTTAATTGGCCCAGAAGGCGGACTTTCCGAGGCTGAAATTCATCAAGCGAACGAAAGCGGTTTTACGTCGTGCAGTTTAGGACCGCGAATACTGCGTACTGAAACAGCGGCCATTAGCAGTATTAGTATTCTGCAAGCCCAACATGGCGATTTTTAAGCAGGCAGCTAAAGCGAGCTTTACAGGTTAATTATTAGAAAGTTTGGTTTTTTCGATACTTGATCTAACTGCTGTGTGCCCCCACTTAACATTTAGTGGTATTCATACCAAAACCAACTTCGACGTATAAAATGTACCAACAGTCAATTTGCATGATTAGTGCGTAAAGCTGTGGCCAACTTATCTACCTTTATCAAAAAGTGAGAACATACATGCACTACACCCTTGGCGTGATTATGGATCCTATCGCGGTGATCAAGCCGCATAAAGACACCAGCCTAGCTATGATGCTTGAAGCCCAGCGCCGTGGCGCTACCGTACTGTACTTCGAACTCAAAGACATTTATATAGATAATGGCAAGCCAATGGGGTTGGCTAGAACCATTACCGTGCGTGATCAAGCGACTGACTTTTACACCCTAGGTGAAGAGCATACTGTTTCACTTGGCGACATTGATGTGTTACTTATGCGTAAGGATCCCCCCTTCGACAGCGAATTTTTATATGCGACCCATATTCTATCGCTTGCCCAAGACCAGGGCGCACTGGTTGTAAATAATCCGCAAGCGCTTCGAGACTACAACGAAAAATTGTTCACATCTTTGTTTCCTGAGCACATTCCTAACACACTGGTAAGCAATAATCAGAAGCTTATTCGTGATTTCCATGCCAAGCATCAAGATATTATTTGTAAGCCTTTGGATGGAATGGGCGGCGCTTCAATTTTCAGAGTGAAGCCAGATGGAAATAACTTAGGCGTGATCATTGAAACGTTAACCAATTTGGGCAAGCGTTACATGATGGTTCAAGCGTACTTACCACAAATAAAAGATGGTGATAAACGTATTCTTATTGTGGACGGTGAAGTGATTCCTTATTGTTTAGCACGCTTACCTACCAAAGGGGAAACCCGTGGTAATTTAGCTGCTGGAGGAACAGGCAGGCCCCAGGAAATTTCAGAAACCGATCGTGCGTTAGCTGAAGCTGTGGCTCCCACCTTACGAGACAACAATATTTTATTTGTTGGGCTGGACGTGATTGGTGAGAAAATCACAGAAATAAACATTACTAGCCCAACCTGCGTAAGAGAAATAGAAGGTCACTATAATATTAATATTATGGCCTCGTTATTCGACGCAATTGAAAAGCGCCTTATAAATAAGTAGCTACGCAGCGTTTTGCACTAACAGTAGGTAAGTGAGAAGTAGAGGAAAAAATGACAGAACTGAAAAGTTTACAAAACCACTTTCTAGTAGCGATGCCCTCGCTAGATGACCCGTATTTTTCCCGCTCTCTCACTTATATTTGCGAACATAACAAAGACGGTGCCATGGGGCTGGTAATAAATCAGCCTTCAACCATGAACTTGAAAGCGTTGCTCGAGCAAACCGACAAAGACTTAACCGTGGCAGAAGATAAAGCCGAACAGATTATTCTTGCTGGTGGACCAGTGAGCCAAGAGCGAGGATTTGTGCTGCATTCCAGTCAAAGTGGCTGGGACTCAAGCTTGACCTTATCGCCTGACGTTATGATTACCACTTCAAAAGATATTTTGTCTGCGATTGGTACTAATACAGGACCAGACTCATCCATTATCGCGTTAGGTTATGCGGGATGGACGGCGGGGCAACTTGAACAGGAAATGCAAGATAACTCATGGCTAACCATAGAGGCCGATGACGAAATTTTGTTTAACACTCCCATACATAAAAAGTGGCAGGCAGCGGTTAATAAACTTGGGGTAGATGTGTGGCAGCTCGCACCAGGAGCTGGGCATGCCTGATATTGGTAGTAGAACAGTACTGGCTTTCGACTTCGGTACAAAAAGTATAGGTGTGGCGGTAGGACAAGAAATTACCGGAACAGCGTCACCGCTAGCCGCGCTAAAAGCCCGTGATGGTATTCCAGATTGGAATGTTATTGAAAAGCTTTATGAAGAATGGCAACCGCAGCTTGTGGTGGTTGGTTTACCGTTAAATATGGATGGCACCGAACAAGAAGTTACTCTGCGCGCCAAAAAATTTGCTAATCGCTTGCATGGTAGATTCAAAGTGGCGGTAGATTTATGCGATGAAAGGCTTACCACAACAGATGCTAAATCTATGTTGTTCGAGCTCGGCGGCTATAAAAAGCTAACCAAAGAAAAAATAGACAGCGTATCGGCCTGCGTGATTTTTACCAGCTGGGTTGAAAACCAATACGGCGAGTAGTTTCTCGCCGTTAGTTGGACACCCACTAGTTGGACACCCACCTTTTCAACACCTCATTCGCCGTTGGTCGGACGCCTGTCGTTCTTGTGACGTTCTTGGATGACGTTCTTGGTCACCCACTCTTTTTACACCCAGCGTAAAGTAGCTCAGACTAAGGCTATCATTGCAAGACACCCACAGTTTCAATCACGAATTAATGAATAAGAAACCCGTAACGCTAAGGCCTACTTCCTCCACATTTCCAGCAAGTATCAAAAGCTTCACCGTTTGGCTCACCACAATTTCCACAAACCCACGGGAACTGCTCGGTAGGTTTGTGGCTGTCCATTAGCGAATTCACAACCTTATTGGCTCTGGCAGACCAAGATTCATCTATTAGCCAAAGTTCTGGCTGAGATTCTTGCCATGGCAGCTCGCCCACCGCCCCACCGGCAAATTCATTTTTCACTAGGTAAGGTATAGAGAGTGCATCGAGTTCACTTTTCACCGACTGAAGTAAGAAAGCGTCGGACGACGTAAAAAGCTTAATCAAGAGTTTTAGTCATCCATATCTATCGAGACATTGGATAATGTGCCCAAACTCGACCCATCGTTAGAGTCTAGTTTTATCATTAGACGCAAATCATTGGGGGAATCTGCATGGTGTAAGGCTTGGTCTAAATCAATACTGCCCTCGCGATATAAATCGTACAACGCCATATCGAAACTTTGCATCCCTAACTCTTTGCCCTTTTTCATGGCTTCTTTCAAGCTCCCTATTTCATTACGTTGAATAAGGTCGCTTACTAAAGGAGAGTTTAGAAGAATTTCAATTGCGGCTACCCGCCCCTCACCGTCTTTGGTTGGAAGAAGCTGCTGCGCTACTATAGCTTTTATATTTTGGCTTAAGTCAAAACGTAACTTGTCGTGTTGGTCTTTTGGCGCTAAGTGCATAATGCGCTCAATGGCTTGGTTAGCATTGTTAGCATGGAGTGTTGCCACACACAAATGACCCGTGTCAGCGAACGACATGGCGTATTCCATTGTCTCCATTGAGCGAATTTCACCAATAAGAATGACATCTGGCGCTTGTCGCAGTGAGCTTTTCAATGCATCGTCGAATGAGTGGGTGTCTATGCCCACTTCACGCTGAGTTATCACGCAAGATTTATGCTCGTGTACAAATTCAATAGGGTCTTCAATAGTTAAAATATGCCCAAAAGAATTACTATTCCGATGGCCGATGAGTGCGGCCAAGGAGGTCGATTTACCCGTGCCGGTTCCCCCTACAAAAAGCACCAAGCCGCGCTTTGACATAATGATATCTTTTAACACCGAGGGTAAACCAAGATCATCAACCTTAGGTATTTCGGTAACAATACGACGTACCACCATCCCGGCTTGATCTCGTTGCCAGAATGCCGAACAACGAAAACGCCCTAGTCCCTCTCGCACAATGGCAAAATTACATTCCTTGGTAGTATGAAATGCGTCTTTTTGCTTTTCATTCATGGCCTCATGAACAAGTGCTAATGCATCTTCATCATTAAACGAATTTTCCGAAATTGGGGTAAGCTTACCGTGCACCTTAGCGCTAACGGGAAAGCCAGCGGTTACGAATAAGTCAGAAGCAGATTTCTCTACCATTTTTTCTAAAAAGCGATCTAACATTACTCGTCCTTAAAAATTACTCATCGATTGCTTGTCTTTCGATTTAGCGGCAGCGTCTTCTCTAGAAATTGCACCTAGCGCCAACAAGCGTTGTAGACACTGATCCATAGTCTGCATACCCGAAGCTTGCCCCGTTTGAATAACGGAATACATTTGAGGCACCTTATCTTCACGAATAAGATTTCGTATCGCCGGAATACCTACCATGATTTCGTGCGCAGCTATTCGCCCTCCCCCCACCTTTTTCAACAGGGTTTGAGAAATTACAGCTCGTAGTGATTCAGACAACATAGATCGCACCATCGCTTTTTCTTCGGCAGGGAACACATCGATAATACGGTCTATCGTTTTAGGCGCTGAGTTAGTATGCAAAGTGCCAAATACTAAATGCCCCGTTTCCGCAGCTGAAATGGCTAAACGAATTGTTTCTAAATCACGCAATTCACCAACTAAAATAACATCTGGATCTTCACGTAATGCAGAGCGAAGCGCGTTACTAAATGAGTGGGTGTCTCTATGTACTTCCCGTTGGTTTATCAGGCTCATCTTATTTTCGTGCACAAACTCGATAGGATCTTCAATAGTAAGAATGTGCTCACGCTTATGCGAGTTGATATGATCTACCATCGCCGCAAGGGTTGTACTCTTACCCGAACCCGTGGCCCCAGTTACTAGGACAATTCCGGTAGGTTGGTTGATTATTTCTTTGAAAATTTCAGGTGCACCTAAATCATCAAGCGTCAGAACTGTGTTGGGGATAGTACGGAGCACTGCTGCTGCACCGCGATTTTGTACAAAAGCATTTACACGAAACCGCGACAAGCCACTAATTTCGAATGAGAAATCGGTTTCCAAGTTCTCTTCGTATTCTTTACGTTGCATGTCATTCATTATTTCATAAATAAGTGCATGGACTTGTTTATGATCTAATGCGGGTACATTAAGCTTACGCATTTCTCCGTCTACGCGGATAAGAGGTGGCAGACCTGCTGATAAGTGCAAATCTGACGCTTTATTTTTAACGCTGAAAGCCAAAAGTTCGGTAATATCCACAACAACTCCTCAAAAAGGTGAATAATGCAAACAATAGCAGAAAGACTCAATAGTGCACGACAGGATGTGAGCCTAGCTACTACCAACGCTAATCGTCCACCAAATTCAGTTAAATTGCTAGCCGTGAGCAAAACTAAACCGGTATCGGATATTATGGCAGCGTATGAAGAAGGACAACGTACATTCGGCGAGAACTATATACAAGAAGGTGTAGATAAAATACAGCAGCTGTCTGCACTTAGTGATATTGAATGGCATATGATAGGCCCAATTCAATCGAACAAAACAAAAATAGTAGCCGAGCATTTTGATTGGGTGCAATCCGTTGACAGAGAAAAAATAGCGCGTCGTTTGAATGACCAACGTCCGGCGGATATGGCGCCTTTGAATGTATGTATTCAAGTTAATATTGATGATGAAGCGAATAAGTCAGGAGTAAAACCCGAAGAAGTAGACGAGCTAGTGCGCTTTATTGGCCAGCAGGACAAACTTTGCTTGCGCGGGCTGATGGCAATTCCTAAAGCGAACCCGGACAGCCATGAACAAGCGCAAAGCTTAAGTGCTTTAAAGGAATTGTTCGACCGATACCATACAAACTTGACCAATTTTGATACCCTGTCCGTAGGAATGAGCAGTGATATACAAAGCGCCATCGCTCATGGGTCTACCATGGTAAGAATTGGCACAGCTATCTTTGGCTCACGAAACTAGTTCCTACTATTTTTTACTGAACGCTGTTAGTTTTTCAACTTACAATAGGATTCATATGCAACAAAAGAAATTGGCATTCATTGGCGCGGGCAACATGAGCCGTAGCATCATTAGTGGTTTAATTCAGTCTGGCTACGATAAGACACGCATCTTAGCGAGCAACCCGTCTACTCCGAAACTCGATAAATTAAAAGAGGAATTCGGTATTCAAATTACCCAATCTAATGATGAAGCCTGCCAGTTTGCCGATGCTATTGTGCTAGCCGTTAAACCCCAAATGATGGGTGATATGTGCACAGAACTTAAGCAGAACAACGATTTATCTGGCAAGTTATTTCTTAGCATTGCAGCTGGGTTACCCGTTTCTCGATTACAGGAAATGTTAGGCGGGGAATACCCTGTTGTTCGTATAATGCCAAATACGCCAAGCCTACTTGGTAAGGGTATGTCAGGCATGTACGCAGACACTACCGTGTCACAAGACAATAGAACTTACGTTGATGATGTGATGAATAGCGTAGGTGAAACGGTATGGGTAGAAGAAGAAGACGGTATTAACGGCGTTATCGCCGCCGCTGGCAGCAGCCCAGCGTATTTCTTCTTGTTTTTACAGGCCATGCAAGAGGAAGCCATAAACATGGGCTTCGATAAAGCACAATCCCGTTTGATGGTACAGCAAGCCATGTTGGGCGCGGCTGAAATGGTTTGTCACAATCCTGACCTTGAATTAAGTGAGCTTCGTGCCCAAGTTACCTCTAAGGGCGGCACTACGGCTGCGGCAGTCAATACCTTAATTGACCTGGATTTGAGTGATATCGTAAGTAAAGCGATGCGCGCTGCGGTAGCTCGCGCTGAAGAAATGGCAAAACAGCTTTAACGTTTTTAGGAACATCAAAACATGAATGCAACGGTTTTTCTGGTAGATACACTATTTGGTCTGTATTTAATGGTGGTTATCTTACGCCTATGGTTGCAACTGGTTAGGGCTGATTTTTATAACCCTATGAGCCAGTTTATTGTAAAGGCCACACATCCAATCGTGGGGCCGTTGCGCAGAATAATCCCTTCAATCGGACGCTTCGACACGGCTACGTTCGTGCTAGCGCTTGTTGTTGCGGCGTTAAAAATAATTACGCTTTCACTGATGGCTGGTGGAAGTTTGAATCCAGTCGGTATCGCAATCGTTGCACTGATTGAAGTGGTAAAAGAAACCCTTTCCATTATGTTTTGGGTGTTGATTCTACGCGCCATTTTAAGTTGGGTATCACAAGGCCAAACGCCTATCGATTACCTTCTTTATCAATTAACTGAGCCTTTCTTAGCACCCATTAGAAAAGTTATACCGCCTCTAGGTGGTTTAGACTTATCTGTGCTGATTGCCATTATTGGACTACAGTTTTTACAATTGCTACTTCAAGACACATTCAGGTTTTTTTAAGCTGAATATGTAAGGTGATAACATGAAAAAAATCAGTACATTACTTTTTGGTTTATTGGGTAGTTTGTTACTTATTATAAGTAGTGCAGCGTACGCCGAGCAAAAGCAACAACTAGGCGATTGGGATGTACATTACATGGTAGTGAGTACTCCCTTTCTTACTCCAGAAGTTGCGGCCTCTTACGGCATAGTTCGTAGTAAATTTAACGCCCTTGTCAATATTTCAGTGCTAGACACCGTAACAGGAACTTCTCAACGGGTATCGGTTTCGGGTACGGCTAAGAACTTGATAGGCACCACTAAGACACTCACCTTTAAAAAGGTAGAAGAAGGTGATGCTATTTACTACCTAGCAGTGCTACCTTTTAGAGATAGAGAAAACTACCGGTTCAGTATTGATGTTCAACGTGGAAATACCTTGCATACCTTAAATTTCAAGCAAGAAATGTTTGTTGATGGTTAATAATTAAAGTAAGCCGAAAGCGCGAAACACGTAATATAATTTTGTAAAAATACCAAAAGGCGAGTGAAAACTCGCCTTTTTTACGCGCACTAGAAGCATGGACACCCACTCAAACCATCCTCTTGTTCAGTATATTTAGCCAATGAATTAGCTCAATATCTCAATAACTATTTTGAGAGTGAGTTCCCTTATGCCACGCCCTAGAAAGTCACTAATCTGTTTACAAAACACCCCTTACTATCACTGCGTATCACGGTGTGTGAGGCGAGCATTCTTGTGTGGAGCAGACCGTTACACGGGAAAGTAGAAGCATGGACACCCACTCAAACCATCCTCTTGTTCAGTATATTTAGCCAATGAATTAGCTCAATATCTCAATAA